>JBAZWL010000030.1:0-57000 GCA_041660405.1 Taibaiella sp.
ATTCCTATAATTTTATCCTCCGAGAGCATTGTTGGGGCGTTTAATGTGTTGCAACTCAAAACTAACCTTTATTACAATGCTCTCTTTATTCACTCTTAACTAGCAACTTGAGTTATTTAAGACAAAAAATCTATTGTAGATATTGGCAGATAATGGAAGATAAGATTTATTATATAGAGCAATATAAAAAATTAAAAGAATTGAAAAACGGAAAAAAGCCGTTATACAAAGAGTTTTTAGCGTTCTGTAAATCTCCCGAAATGAAATTTCAAGGAGCATTTGGTAGTAATGCTTATACCAAACTACAACAGGAATGTGGAGACAATCCTAATAAGCTTCAATTAGAAAGAACCCCAATTACTGATATTCTCGACCAATATGGGCAATTGGTACGAGCTAATAACAAGATACCTGTAAGAAGTGATTGGGTATATGCAAAGCTCAAACCTTTGCCAGACGGAATATCAAAAGTACATGGAATTAAATGGAGTGCAATGCCTATAACCTTTCTGAAAGAATATGGCAACAAGCCTGAATGGAGTGATGTAAATTTAATTCTTAAAGGAACTGATAATGTGATAAAAACAGTAAAGTCTAATAAAGTCTTTGACGAGATTGTCGAAAGACTTGAAAATTGGAAGCCTGATAGAAAGAGAGTTTTAGAAGAAGGATATAAAATTGAACTTAGAAACTATTTAGAGAAATTTTTCAATCTTGAAGAAGAGGTTGGAGAAAGTAATCCAGATTTATTAATCAACAATAAATTTCCTATAGAAGTAAAACGAGATCCGTCTCAATCAGAATATGATAGACTGCTTGGGCAAATGATTAGACATAATAAACTTTACGGAAGCGCAATAGCAATTGTAACAAATATTTCAAGTGAGGATAGGTTTAAGAAATTTCAAAAAATTTTTATTGAAATTCATGATAAGCTTGGGATGACGGCTGAGCTTTTAAATAAATAAGTTTCCACCGTTGTTGGTGTTTTCACCAACAACGGCAGCGGAATCACCGTTTTCGCATACGCACGGTACATTTTCGCGTACGCACTGTACATTCTCGCATACGCACCGTACATTCTCGCATACGCACTGTACATTCTCGCATACGCACTGTACATTCTCGCATACGCACTGTACATTCTCACATACGCACTGTACATTCTCACATACGCACTGTACATTCTCACATACGCACTGTACATTCTCGCATACGCACTGTACATTCTCGCATACGCACTGTACATTCTCGCGTACGCACTGTACATTCTCGCGTACGCACTGTACATTCTCGCGTACGCACTGTACATTCTCGCGTACGCACTGTACATTCTCGCGTACGCAATGTACATTCTCGCATACGCACTGTACATTCTCGCGTACGCACTGTACATTCTCGCGTACGCACTGTACATTCTCGCGTACGCACTGTACATTCTCGCGTACGCACTGTACATTCTCGCGTACGCAACACGTAGGGACACATTGCATGTGTCCCGTTCCGTATATGTCCACTACTTACGTTCGCGAATGGTACGAAAGGGAATAATGTTTATCTTTTTATAATCCGGGTGAGTGGCATGCAAAAGAGAGAGGACATAGCTCTTAACCAATTCAGCACACTTAATCACACCGGTTTTGGCATCGTACAACTCAAAATTTCGGGTGTTACGGGCATCTTTAAGTTTGGTGCCAGTAAGTACCTTTTTATTGTTGGAAGCTATCAGTTTTTGTTCGTATTCTGTAATGGCTTTAAGTTTTAGATCTTCCTCATTAGGCTTGTAACCAGGCTGTTCGGCTACTAGTACACATAGCTTTGACCAATGATTTACCTTTTGATCAAAGCTTTGCTGGCTTACAGATATGGTACGCGGCGCTTCCCCGCCTGTCTCCAGAGCAGTAGCAATGGCCTTCTTGCTTCTTGCCGATCTGCCGCCCTGTATTTTATTGACTATAAGCCGTGCATCAGCAAGAGTAAGATCAGAAACCCCCGTGCTGCTGGCAAGCGCATTGAATACACGGGTACTATAGGCTTTGATGGGTGCGAAAAGCAGGTTCCGTTCATTTTCTGCATTCTTGTCCTGTTGATCAGCCAGTTTATGTGCAGTCATAGCAACATTAACCGATTCATTTTTTCGCTCCAGCACCCAAAGTTGGATCAGTTCATTGGCAGGGTTGTATTTGTTGCCAAATGTGGTCAGTACGGTGAGCATATCTTTAAAGCCCGTTGCATTTTTAACATGGCCTCCTTCGGAGGTAGATCGGGTAGTGACGGTAGTACCGTCAGCTGCTTTTTTTGTAGACATAAGTTTGTGTTTTGTGGTTTTTCCTTATTGGAAGCTTTAGGCTTAAAGGTATAATACAAAGCAGCCTCCCACAATCCCATAAATATGGGTAGTCTCACCTGGTGTCCGTAGCCTAAAATTGACAATATGATTAAGTCAGGTGAAAGCCATTTTGATCTGACCGGGTGAGCAAACGGATTATTTTAAAAAGATTTATGTAACCCGAATCATCCTCCAAAGGCAAATCCGAGTCCTATTTATGTATGTTGTAATGATATAATTTATTACTATTGCGTAAGTATATCCAATTGATCTTTACAGAAATAATTGTCCCCCTTTTGTCCTGATTTTTTGTCTTGCCTTTTGTCTTCCATATTTCTCTGGAAAACGCCCCTCCCTCCTATACTTTCAATTTAAAGGGCATGTCTTCGACGTTGTTATGCAAATCTCTTTTGAAATTTTAGTTCTAATTCCTTTATTCAAATGAAAAGAAAATTCTTATCAGCCGCTTTGGCCATTCTCCTTTGTTATCCTGCAGTGGCACAAAATATTTGTAATGGAGTGTGGGGACAGTTCCTGGTTAACCAGACATTTGGACAAGGTAATGCTACCAACGCCTGGTATGGCCCGCTAAATGCCTTTGCCGCTGGAGCCTCCACGTCTACTATTTTTGTCGGCGCCGCAGGACCCGCAGGTGGAGTGCTGGTGGACAATTATTCGGGTATAGCCAAAGTCCCTTCTGCCAGCGGACAAGGCAATTGGGTATCTACTCCGGATCATACCGGCGATGCAAACGGATTGATGTTCCTGATCAATGCACCATCAACAGCAGCAACTGTATTTTTTGAATATACCATGGACAATCTTTGCCCTAACACCACATTGAAATTATCAGTATGGATATTGAATACTAACGTATCTACTCTTCCCGGCAGCAACCCTACATACCAGTATCCCAATATGACATTGAAGGCAATTGATGCGACAAGTAGTGCACAACTTGGTTCTTCGCAATCGGGAGATGTACCGGCAGATGAGGCATGGCATCAATATTCGGTTATTTTCAATAATGGCAACAGTACTTCGATCACGTTACAATTGGTAAATAACTCTGTAGGTTCCGGCTATGGTAACGATCTGGCCATTGATGATATAACAGTACAGCCTTGTGTGCCGGAATCACATATTCTTCCAAAGCTTGATGTCACTGTTTGCCAGAATACAACACTTAATTTTGATGCCAGTGTAATTGCCAGTCCTTACAATCCAGCCGAATATCAATGGCAATACAGCAGCGACAATGGGGCCACCTGGATTGATCAGGGACCGGCCGGTCCAAACACCAGTTATGTTTTTAATACATCAGCACTTGTACCGGGTACTTATCTTGTGCGGTTTAAAACCGGACCGCAAGGGCTTACTGCCAACTACAATTGTGTAGCAGTAAGTGATACAAGTGTTATCCAGATTATAGAATTTCCCAGAGTTACCCTTAATGAATCGGTCTGCCTTGGGAGCGTATACGATTTCTTTGGACGATATATTGGCCTGCCCGGCACTTACGACACACTGGTAAAAGATGGACCTAACGATCTATGCGGCTCCCTATACACTTTGAACCTGACTGTAAAACCATTACCAGACGTTAGCATATTCGGATCGGACAATGTAGATATTTGTATAGGAGATACTGCGAAACTACAATTACTTAATCCATCAACGGGTAATACTTATCAGTGGATGAAAGACGGTGCTTCGGTAGCAGGAGAAACGAGTGATCTTTATCTGACTACCAATACCGGCTTTTACCGGGTTGCAGCGCAAAAGGATGGCTGTGTAGACACTTCTGACAGAATTACTGTTACAGAAAGACCATTACCTGTAGCTTCTATTCTTTATGATGGTCAATTACTATGCAGCTATGATACGTTAACTTTCCTGGCCGAAAAACAGGTAGAGGGTACCTATTATAATTGGTCGCCGGAGAGCGCTTTCAGGATGGTTTCAGGAATAGATAACCAGGAAGCAAAAGGAACGTTTAAGGAAAATACCGAGGTCTATCTTAAGGTGTACAGTCCGTTCGGATGTTCTGCTACCGATTCCGTTCTTGCCCTGGTACATCCTTGTTGTATGGCATTGGTGCCTACAGCGTTCACGCCCAATGGTGACGGGTTGAACGATTACTTTAATCCTGTACTGGATTTCGGGCAAAAAGTATTGACGCTGAAAATATTTGATCGCTATGGCAAAATGGTGTACAACAATAACAACATTCAGAAAGGGTGGGATGGAAGATATATGAACGGAGACCCTGCCAGCCAAGATGTATATATGTACAGGATGCAATACACTTGCGGCAATGAAGAGCTCAATGAAAAGAAGGGAGACCTGATACTGATGCGGTAGTAGCCGTTTTTAATTACCCCAGAAATAAATAACGTAAATACGGGTGGTATTAATTGCCGCTCGTATTTATTTCAGTCTTTTAAAGATTTCTTCCTCTGTTATACCCAATTTCTTATACAGCCTGAGTTTGGTTTTCCGAACGGAATCGGGTGAAATGCCCAGTGCACTTGCCTTTTCATTAATAGACAAACCAATCCTGGACAAAGCAAGCATACGTATTTCCGCATTGGTTAATCCCGGAAAATGTCGATCAAGCAGCGCAAAGAATTGTGTATGAATTTGCCCGAACAGGTTTTTAAAATCCCTCCAATGATCTTCTGTCAGTATGGTTGCCTGTTGTAGCTGTTGCAAAATTTCTTCATTCCTATTCGGGTTATAATTTCCTTTTCCCTGGCGGCTTAGTTCTTCCAGTTCCTGTTTGGTTTCTTCTAATAGTTTATTATTTTGCTTCAAGCTCTCCACATAAGTGTTCAGCAATAATTGTGCATTATCCAGTTCTTTTTTTGCGTGTCGTTTTTGCAATCTTATTCTTCTTATTATTTGCAGACTTATCAATAACACCAGAACTGCTATGATGATCAGCCCTGTACGCTCTATACGACTCCGGCGGTTTTCACTTTCCAATAGCTTGATATTGCCGGTAAACTTTTCAATTTCCAGTTTGCTTTTGATCCTGTCTGCTGCAATTACATCTATTTCCTTTGTTGCCAGATCGCGGTAATATAACGAGGAGTCATTGCATAAAATCGCTCTGTCCTTGAACCGGGTTTTATTGATGTTGTACAAGTTAGCATAATAGTCGGCAAATACTTTATTGTCATTTGTAGTAAAGACTAAAAGTTCCGCAGCATTCATTACCTGTGCAGCGGAATCCAGTTTGTTCAGGATAATGTAAATTCTTGCTACGGTAATATAAGCCCTGGCTGTGCTTCCTATTTGCTGTGTAGCTGTGCTTATCTGGATATCGCGGTATAGATAGGTTAATGCTTCGTTGTATTTCCCTTTCCTGAATAATAACTCTCCAATGTTACCACTTACAATACCTATCCAGTCGGCCACCTGCGCCGAGTTGGCCAGATTGAACGCAAGTTGAAAATAAAAACTGGCCGAGTCATAATTTTTAATTTGCCGGTAACACAAAGCAATGGTGTTGTAGGCATCCACAGCTGCTCTGGCCTCTACTGTATTGTGAAACTTCATACCTTCCAGCAGATAGGTAAGTGCGTTTTCATAATCAGAGAAAGAATACAGCGTATTGCCCAGCAAAGCATATAGCTCAAAGGTGTTTGGAAATGCTGAAAAGCCCGTTTGTTGCGCCATTTCCTTTGCCCTCATAATATATTCAAAACCTTTGCGGTAGTTGGGCGTACGGATTAAAGCATACCCCTTGAAAAACATAGCCTCTATGTAAACCATATCCGAACACCTTTCACCATTCAGTACTGCATCGAAAAAGGGTAAGCAGGAAGTATTTTTCAGCCGGCCATTAAAATCTTTTTTAAATAAATACCTGCCTTTCAGAAAAACAATACAGGTATTGAGTACGCAGGAATTCCGCTTCTTGCCTATCAGCGTCATTTCGTTAAACATGCGAAAAGCTGTTACAGAATCAGCATACTCAATCTCGGTGTGAAAAATGCGAAAACTCTGCTCAACAAGATTTTGTTCCTTTGCTTCTTCCAATGCCCGGATTGCAGTATTGCCAAGCGCAGCAGCTACACCGGAAAAGAAACAGAAGAGAATCAGGAGACAGACTTTTACCTTTATTCGCATAGTAATCAAACAAGAAAATCAGGGACTAAGACCCCTAAAATAGAATAAAAGAAAGTAAGGCAGATAAATTTAAAAAAAACGATACCATCGTAATGGTTAACAGCTGACCAAAACTTGCGCTGATAGTTAAATTTACTATCATAAGGGGTTGATGAAACTGCCACCTACATAATTGTGCGGGGCAATGAGGCGCTGAAGTTTGTGAAGCAATAAGAGCAGGGGAAGACCGCTATCCGGACCTTTTAATTGTAGACCTTAATGATATAATCGCTAAGCACAACAAGAAACAGTATTGTCCATAAAACGAAAAGGGTCAATGCGATTTTGGATTTGTTTTTCTTATGGAACACAGCATTGACAACAGAAAACAATAGTGAGCAGCTCAACATTATCCCGTACGCCACCAAGATCCTGTTGATCAAGGATTGGAAGGAAGAACTGCCGACGCTGATGAAAGTGGTACAATATACCAGTACAGGAAGAACCACTATAAAGATGAGGTTAATCACCAATATTTTTTTGTTTGTCATGGCTTTTTAGTTGTGAAAGATGTCAGAAGCCTTGAAAATAAAAATAAAAATCGGTAATGTATAATTTCGGGAAGACCTGATGGAATCACATCAGGCCTCAAATAAAGTTTGAGGCCTGATGTTTTATACTCTTGAATTAGTCCCGACAATTAAGCATCCGGAATCTCCGGTTCTACTAATTTAATAAGTTTTTCTAACGATTCCTGCCAGCCTAAATAACACATTTCAGCGGGTATCATTGAAGGAATACCTTCCTGAATAATTTTAATTTCAGTGCCACAGGAAACCTTTTTGAGCCAAACTGAAGTAGTCATTTCTCCCGGCAAATTAGGATCGTCAAATTTATCTGTATACTTTAAAAAATTGTTTGGGTCAATTTCCAGATATTCTCCTCCGAACGAATGACCATTGCCAGTTGAAAAATTGGTAAAAGACATTTTAAAATGACCACCTACTTTCACTTCCATTTGGTGTACCTCACATAAAAACCCATAAGGGGGTAACCATGCCGACATAGCATTAGCTTCAGTAAACGCACGATATACTTTTTCGGGATTTGCTTTAATTACTCTGTGTAACGAAACGCTGTTGTTTGACATATCAATTATCATTTAGTTTCCTACTCGTTTGGCTTTTCGGTATCGCCCGTTTTAAAATGGTCTCTGCTCCATGTTTATTTTCTCCGAACATTGTGTTATCATTACTTTGCAAATGGTGAGTCTCCTGGTCAACATTGCTGAAGATAGCGATTTTTATTATCGGGTTCGGTGAGAACAAAAGTACATAGACTATTACTTTTTAATGGGGTGTAATAGAGCCAAATTGAGGGGTCATTTGCGGCAATTTTAATACAAGGCAGGATAAAACAGATTGGTATGTTTCCTCTCTCTCCTTTATCTGGATTTTAAACTAAATTTATAATAATATTTTCACAAGAATATTCAGGCTCCAGAGAATGATCATAAGCCCGATGGATATGAACATTGTTTTTATAGGAAGCTTCCCGGCGAGCCTGGCAGCTATTGGTGCCCCTATCATTCCTCCTATTATCAGACCGGCGATCACCTGCCAGTGCCTGATTCCAATGACCGAGAAAAAAGTAAGTGCACTGGCAAGGGTAACAAAGAATTCGGTAAGACTTACAGTGCCGATCACATACCGTGGCGTTTTTCCCTTGGATATAAGGGTGCTGGTAACAAGTGGTCCCCAACCGCCTCCACCAAAGGAATCCAGGAATCCGCCGGCTCCAGCCAGCCAGCCTATATGCTTCAACTTCCCTTTTCGCCGCTTCTTCTTAAAAGCACTAAGTAGTATCCGCATGCCCAACAACAAAGTATATAAGGCCAGTAGTGGCTTGATGTATCTTGCATACTGTTCGCCGAAGTGTGATAACAGGTAAGCACCTGAAACAGCACCCACTATACCAGGGATCAGGATCAGCCTGAAAAGCTTTTTGTTCACATTACCGAACTTGTAATGACTGAAGCCAGAGACTCCGCTGGAAAACATTTCGGCCGTGTGTATACTACTGCTGATAGCAGGTAAGGGTACGCCGATATATAACAGTGCTGAAGTGCATGTTACTCCGTAACCCATACCCAGAGCTCCATCCACGAGTTGCGCCAGAAATCCGGCTAATAGCATCCAATAAAATTGGTGATTGATTTGCGCGTTGAGGAATAGGAGCCCATGGCCTATGTCGCTTATTGTAAAATAAGCAGAGATAAAGTTGCCCAGGAAAAGAAAGATGAAAGCAAAAAGAAACCAATAAGCAGTTTTGCGCCAATACCGGGCATGCTGCTCTTGTTTAGATCCCTTGCTCTGAACAAGGGTGTGAGTAAGCTTGTTCAACTCTGTTACTTTTTTTGCAAAATTACCTTTCAGCCTTGCGCGCAGGCGATTCATATTCTGTAGCAGATCGTCGAATTCATCAGGTATCGCTTCCTGTAATACTTCTTTTAGCCTTTTAGCCAGCGTAGGTGATTTGCCATTAGTAGAAATAGCAATCTTAAGATCTCCTTTAGTGACGACCGACCCCAGGTAAAAATCGCACAGCTCCGGTTGGTCAGCTGTATTAACCAACAGACCTGCATCCCGGGATTCTTGTCTGATTCCTGCGCTAAGATGCCGGTCATTGACAGCAATGATTACCAGATCCTGTCCTGTCAGATCGGCGTTTGTATAGGGCCGTTCAATCATGCGTATATTGGGGAGTGACGTTGCTGTTGCTTTGATGTCGGGAGATATATAAGTAGCAATAAGTGTGATCTCCGTCAATGGTGCATTATGCAATAGTGCATTAAGCTTCTCATGGGCAGTATATCCACCACCTATCAATAACAGGCGAAGATTTTCCAGCTTTAAGAAAACAGGAAACAACCTGTTGCCCCGAACGCTGTCAGTAGTTTGTATTGCAGATTGAAGTAGGGGCTGACTCATTTTTTCTTGAATTTGTGATCATAAATCAAAGTGAAATAATAAAGGCCATCAATAATAGAAAAATGGATTTACGATATTAGTATCATTATTAGTCTTGTCAGCAAGGACAGCGCATCATGATCACAACTTTGCTAAAATGAATAGGCATTATTTTTGTATTAAAGAGGTTTAGATTGTTTAAGGTATAATTGCAATGTTTTTACGAAAACAATAGTCCCCAAAAGTTTCGGCAGCTTGTTTTTCTTTCTGATATCTGTCCAGTAACAAATCCAGCTCTTCGAGAATTTGATGCTCACTGATATTTTCTTTATAGATACTGTTTAACCTAAGCCCCTCCCGATCTCCGCCGAGGTGCAGGTTGTATCTTCCGGGACCTGTACCTACAAAACCTATTTCTGCCAGATAGGACCTGGCACAGCCGTTCGGGCAACCGGTCATTCTCATAATGATATCTTCCTGTTGTAAGCCATATTTCTCCAGAAGAGGTTCTACTTTTGAGATCAACTCCGGCAAATAACGTTGGGCTTCGGCCAGGGCCAGAGGGCAGGTGGGCATTGCGACACAAGCCATAGCATTTTTTCGCAGGGCAGAAGAATTATCCGTGTGTTGTATGAGCTGATATTGCCGGAGTAGTGTGTCGATCTCTGCTTTATCCTTCTGTTGTATATCGTTTAGCATTAGATTCTGGCTGCAGGTAAAGCGAAAAGTAGCTTTACCTGTTTTGGCAATCGCAAGCAGCGCCGATTTCATCGGAAGTGTTGGTGTGTCAAGTACACGACCATTTTCTACCAAAAGGGTATAGTGCCAGAGACCATTATGATCCTGCTCCCATCCATAGTAGTCGGCCCTCTCGGTAAATGTATAAGGCCGTGCGGCTTCAAGTGCGAAGCCGGTTCGCTGTTCCAGCTCTTCTTTGAACTGGTTGATACCCATAGCATCTACCGTATACTTTAGCCTGGCTTTTTTTCGGTTGCTTCTGTCTCCGAAATCCCGTTGAATGGTCAGCACCTCGTATACTGCTTTGAGGGTTTTCTCTTCGGTATCTGTAAACCCAATCACAGTTGCTAAGCGGGCATAAGTTTCCGGGTTGCCATGTGTAGTGGATAAGCCACCGCCTACAGCAATATTAAAACCCAGTAACTTGTTATCTTCAATAATAGCGATGAGCCCAATGTCATTAGCCAATACATCCACATCGTTATTAGGTGGAATAGCAATAGCGATCTTGAATTTCCGGGGTAGGTACCGATTCTGGTACAAAGGGTCTTCTTCTGAACGTTCTGCAATTTTTTCTTCATTCAACCATATCTCGTAATAAGCTCTGGTTTTGGGTTTCAATAGTTCACTGATCTTATCGGCATAACGAAATACCTCCTCATGGATGGCCGATTGCCTGGGGTGACTGCTGCAAAGCACATTCCTGTTCACATCGCCACAGGCGGCAATAGCATCGAGGATCACTTTGTTGAAAGCTTGCAACGTGGGTTTTATCCTGGCTTTTAAAATGCCATGCAACTGGATCGTTTGTCTGGAGGTGATCTTGATCACGCCGGTTGCATGTTCTCCGGCTATATCATTCGTTGCGACCCATTGCTCGGGGGAAAGGAATCCGCCAGGCAGCCGCAGTCGTACCATAAACGAATACAGACGATCCAGCTTCTTTAAAGCACGCTCTTCTCGCCGGTCGCGATCGTCCTGCTGATACATGCCATGAAATTTGATCAGCGACTGATCATCTTCCCTTATGCTTCCGGTAAGTTCGTCTTCAAGACTTTCCTGCATGGTTCCCCTAAGCCCCTTGCTTTTTTGTTTGATCCCCTCTATAGGAGATAATTTATTTTTCTTGTTTGACATATCAAATATTGATCACTCCATTGGAGTATGATTGTAAAATTTAATAAACATCTGTATGATACCTCTCTCCGGATTTAAGTTGCTCCAGGTAAGCTTCCGCTTCAGCCTCCGTTTTTTGTCCCTGCTCGCGGATGATCTGTAATAATGCAGTTTCCACATCAATGCTCATGGGATATTTGCTGCCACAGATATAGACCGAGGCTCCTTCTTCCAGCCAGTTGTAAAGATCTTCGCCATGTTGCAACATTTTATGCTGTACATATATTTTCTCCTCCTGGTCGCGTGAGAAGGCTACATTGACTTTGTTCAGCAGACCTGTTTCCTGCCAGCTTTGTATCTCGGTCTGATACAAGAAGTCGCTGACGAAATGTTGCTCACCAAAGAATAGCCAGTTGCGACCTGTAGCTCCGGTTGCTTCCCGATCGGCCAGGTAAGCACGAAAAGGAGCGATGCCCGTTCCCGGGCCTATCATGATGATATCTTTGTCTGGCTCCGGCAGACGGAACATTCTATTGGAATGCACATAAAATTCAATTTCTTCGCCTGGTATAAATTGTGACAGATAATTCGAACAGAGCCCATAGCGAATCTCCTCCTGTTGCAGGAATTTATTCCGGCTTACTGTGATATGCAACTCGTCGTTATGTGCTGCCGGTGAGGAGGAAACAGAGTATAGCCTGGGCACATTAGATTCCAGTACTTGTAATACTTCAAGGAAGGTTTCAGAAGAATGGATGCCATATATCTTCAACAACTCCAACAGTCCAATGCCAGCTACAGGTATTTCCTGTTGTACAATTGCAGCATATTTTTCAATTACACGGCCTTGCAGCCAGGTAATATTCAGCTTGTCTTTCAGCAACGCGTACACAGTATAAATTTCCTGTCTGTAACTTAATTGGGTGTTTGCTTCTATTCCACTCAACTCTAGTATATTTTTAACCAGGGCTTCATTATTTACAGGATAGATGCCTATTGCATCTCCCGGTTCATAAAGAGCATCTGTCTGTAACTCGATATGATAAGTTTCTTTCGAAGACCCTGTATCATTCAGGTTGATATGAGTTAAAACGAGTCCTTTATATTTCTTTTTAGATGGCTTTGTCGTGGTTTGTGTTATTACTATGGGTTGCGTATGCTCTTGTTGCTTTAACGTTTGCAGAGCTTGCTCAAACCAGGTTTGCGCCACTTCTTCATAATCAGTATCGCACTTCAGCAGCGGTGCAAAAGCTTTGGCCCCTGTTTTTTCGAGCTGTACATAAATGTCCTCTCCTGTTTTGCAGAACAAAGGATAAGAACTGTCACCCAGTCCCAGGACTGCATAGTTTAATTGTGACAAGGCCGGAGGTTGCACATGAAGAAAATCATAGAATTTTCTGGCAGCAGCAGGAGGCTCTCCATCGCCTTGGGTGCTCACCACAACGAAGAGAAACGACTCTTTTTGCAGATCGGTAGGTTTGTACTGTTCCAATGAGACCAACCGTAATTGGAAGCCTTGTGTTTTGGCAAAAGCTGATAGTTTTGCAGAGAGCGCTTTGGCATTACCGGTCTCGGTGCCATAAGCTATAGTGATCTTAGATATAGCAGTAGACTGCCCTGCAGTAATTTTATTTCTTTCCTTCCCGGACAATAAGCCGGATAAATAACCATCTATCCAGATCAGCTCCTGTTCTGTTGCTGTAGCGATAAGCTCTTTCCAGATATGTTGTGTAATAGTTGATAACATAGCTTTATGAATTTAGGCGAGTAAGGGTTGCTCGACGATAATGCCTTCTGCCGGCCGGAAGTAAGCTTTTTCCAAAGCCGTGTTTTCTTTCCAGCCAAACTGTCGATGCAGTGCTACCACTCTTCCGATAACGATAAGGGTAGGGGATCGGAAGTGGAACCGGATAGTATCTATCTCTGTTATTTTAAAAACAGAAACGCTCTGGTAAGGTGTTGTTGCCTGTTCTATCACAGCAATCTCCTTGTCCTCTGATAGTCCATGGGCATGAAGCTGATCTAATAGATGAGGCAACTGTGAGCCGGACATATAAAACACCAGTGTATCTTTGGTAGCTGCCAACTCTTTCCAGTAATCTTGTCCGCCATGTTTGCAGCTGGTAAGAAATCTTACTGAATCAGCATAGCCTCTTGCGGTAAGTGGTATGCCGGCGAAGGAAGATGCTCCCGAAGCAGCCGTAATGCCCGGCACGATCTCAAACGGTATTCCATGCTCCGTTAATGTTTTTAACTCATCCAGGATATTAGAAAAAAAAGCGGTATCGCCACCCTTCAGTCTTACTAACAGCTTGCCGGGATCGTAATGTTCCAATAGCAAGGAGTTGATATCATGCTGTGCGGCAGAACAAGAAGAATGACCTTCTTTACCTGAATGAATGATCAATGCATCCGTTGATGCATAGTGCTCCAGGAGTTCATTACTCACTAGTCTGTCACAGATAATGACATCGGCCTGCTGAAGGTAGCGTGCGGCCATAACGGTTATCAGATCGGGATGGCCGGGGCCTGCACCTGCCAATATCACTTTGCCTGTATTCATACACTTGCTTTTGGGGAATGTTATTCTGGTCTGTTAGTAAAGATTTTCCACAGAGAGGTATCTTTCTCCGGTATCATAATTGAATGTGAGTATAGAAGATCCTGCTTTGATCCCTGGTAATTTTTTAGCTACAGCAGCAAGAGAAGCACCGGTAGATATGCCAACAAAAAGACCCTCTTCTCTGGCCGCCCGTTGTGCATAGCTGAATGCTTCTTCTTTGTTTACCTGTATCACTTCATCGATTACTTGCGTATTTAAGATATCCGGTACAAAGCCTGCACCAAGGCCCTGTAAAGGATGAGGCGCCGGAGCACCACCGCTGAGAATGGCTGATAATTCAGGCTCCACAGCCAGAACCCTGATCTCAGGAAAATGTTCTTTCAGCAATTCCGCCACACCAGTGATGTGACCACCAGTGCCTACTCCTGTGATAAGATAGTCTATGCCATCAGGGAAATCGGCTAGTATCTCCTTTGCAGTTGTACTCCGGTGTATAGCCGTATTAGCAGGATTATTAAATTGCTGTGGTATCCAGGAATGCGCTATAGACTGCGCCAGCTCCTTTGCTTTTTCAATAGCACCCTTCATGCCTTGTTCTCTGGGTGTCAGTTCAAATTCTGCACCATAGGCAGTCATGATTTTCCTTCGCTCAACGCTCATGGATTCGGGCATTACCAGGATGAGCCTGTAGCCTTTGACTGCCGCAACAAGCGCCAATCCTATTCCTGTATTGCCGGAAGTAGGTTCGATGATTATGCTGTCAGGATGGAGTATGCCTTTTTGTTCTGCATCCTCGATCATAGCCAGGGCAATACGATCCTTAATGCTGGCTCCGGGATTGTTCTTCTCCAGCTTGATCCAAACGTTATGTGTTTCTCCAAAAAGTTTATTGATCTTTACGTGAGGTGTATTGCCTATTGTCTGTAAAATGTTTTGTGCTTTCATAAATAAAATAATTTTAGATGGTATCAGATAACAAAATTTAATGCTTCCGGGAGAGGAGATGTGTCCCGGACAATGACCTCACTTTTCTGGTAAACGACAGCATAAGGTTCCACACTTTGTGTAAGCCATACGTTGCCGCCGATGATACTGTCATGTCCGACTACAGTATTACCTCCCAGTATCGTAGCACCGGAATAAATAATTACGTTATCTTCTATTGTGGGGTGCCTTTTCAATCTTGCCTGCTCTTTGGCCACATTCAAAGCGCCAATGGTAACACCCTGGTAGATCTTCACATTGTTGCCTACCTCTGTGGTTTCGCCAATAACGATACCGGTGCCGTGATCTACAAAAAAAGAATTACCGATGGTAGCGCCGGGATGAATATCGATCCCGGTTTTGCTGTGCGCATATTCGGAAAATAATCTGGGCAGAGTGGGGATACCTTGTTGCTGCAGTTGATGTGAAATACGATAGACAGCTGTAGCGAAAAATCCCGGATAAGCGATCAGTACCTCGTCGATGGAACGGGCTGCAGGATCAAACTTAACAATAGCTTCTGCATCCAGCAAAAGGAACCGGTACAGAGAAGGCAAAGCTTCGAAGAACAACGCTGCATGCCGCTCCACTTTTTCTTCATCATGAATAATATCAAACAATAAGCTGGAAAAGGTACTGTTCAGGTTATCGTAGTCTTTTTGTATGGTATCCCGCGTGCCCAGTTTGGCTTTATGTGGTGTAAACAGGAAAGAGAAAATAGATTCAATAAAATCAGCGCATAACTGCTTATCGGGTAGATACGAGGCTTTACGGAAGTTTCGCTCATAGAGCAAGGATATGAAATTGGGATCGTTCATTGGAATACATTTTAATTTGAGTGATGAATTGCTATCACTGGATCAATCCGGCACCTACGGTAATATGACTTGTTTCATCGATGAAAATCAGGCCGCCATTGGCAGGGAGCGCTGCATAGCTGTCGTGTGCAAAAGGCGTTGCTGTCCGGATCTTTACCCGGGCTACTTCGTTCAGTGCAACTTCACCGGCTTCTATACGTTCCAGCGTGTTGACATCGAGCTTGTAGGTTATTTCCCTGATCAGGCCCTTAAGCAGGCTACTATTATGTTGTAGCGTATAGCGACTCCCTTCCTTCAGGGGTTTGCTGTCCATCCAGCATAACAACACTTCAATATCCTGGTCGAAGCGGAGTTGCTCATCCTGTTTCACTATAAGATCTCCTCTGCTCACATCCACAGCATCTGATAAATGAAGGGTAACACTTTGTTGTGCAAATGCAATATCTGTTTCCTGTCCATTGATTTCGATTCGTTCTATTGATGTTTCTGAACCGGAAGGCAATATGGTAACCGGATCTCCTTTTCTGTAAATGCCGCTGATGATCTTCCCTGCATAACCCCTGTAATCATGAAAAGCTTCTGACTGTGGACGTATCACCAACTGCACCGGGAATCTGGCATGCTCCAGATCCGTAGTGCTGTCTGGTTCAATGGTCTCCAGATGCTGTAGTAAGGTTGGTCCGGTATACCAGGAAAAGTTAGGAGAAGTGTCCACAACGTTATCACCGTTGAGTGCACTTAGTGGGATATAAGTCACTTCTTTCAGTGATAATTTGCCCGCTAGTTCTTTGTATTGATTACGGATATCGTAAAACACGGTTTCGCTGTAATCGACCAGGTCCAACTTGTTGATCGCAACTACTACATGAGGTATATGCAGCAACGAAGCAATAATAGAATGACGACGCGTTTGCTCCACAATGCCTTTACGGGCATCGATCAGGATAATGATAAGCGATGCATTCGATGCTCCGGTAATCATGTTACGTGTATATTGTACATGTCCGGGGGCATCCGCAATGATGAATTTCCTTTTGGGTGTAGTGAAGTATTTATATGCTACATCTATGGTAATACCTTGCTCTCTTTCAGCGCGGAGTCCGTCAGTAAGTAGCGCAAGATCGAGTGCTCCATTATTCTTTTGCCTGCTGGCTTTCTCTATTGATTCAAGTTGATCGGCCAGTATATTCTTACTGTCGTAGAGCAGGCGCCCGATAAGGGTGCTCTTACCATCGTCAACACTTCCTGCGGTAATAAATCTGAGTATATCCATGATACTTTATGATTAAGATGTTTTAGAAATAGCCTGCTTTTTTGCGGTCTTCCATTGCTGCCTCGGATACTTTATCGTCTATCCTTGTCTGTCCTCTTTCACTGGTATTGGTGAGAACAATTTCCTCAATGATCTCATCAATAGTTACCGCTGCCGATAATACAGCTGCCGTACAGGTCATATCTCCTACCGTGCGGTAGCGTACTTTCTGCAGGCTTACTGTGTCATTTTCTTCAACATGAATGAAGGGAGAAATGGCAATCAATTGATTATCGAAATGTAGTAGCTCTCTGTCGTGAGCAAAATAGATGGAAGGCAAAACAATATTTTCCCGCCTGATATAATTCCAGATATCCAGCTCGGTCCAGTTACTAATAGGAAATGCTCTTACGTGCGAGCCTTTATGTATCTTACCGTTATAGGTATTCCACAATTCAGGTCTTTGCAATTTGGGCTCCCATTGACCAAACTCGTTACGAACCGAAAAGATGCGTTCCTTAGCTCTTGCTTTTTCTTCATCCCTTCTTGCGCCGCCAATACAGGCATCGAAGCCGAACTCTTCTATCGCATCAAGTAAAGTGAAAGTCTGAAGCGCATTCCTGCTGGGAAATTTCCCCACTGCATCGGTAAGCTGCCTGGCTTGGATTGTATCTTCTACTTTTCGTACGATGAGTTGTTCTCCGACATCCTCTACCAGAGCATCTCTGAACGATAGTGCTTCGGGAAAATTGTGGCCCGTATCAATATGTACGAGCGGGAAAGGGAAGCGTCCCGGCCGGAAAGCCTTGTGCGCCAGGGGTACGAGCGTGATGCTGTCTTTGCCACCGCTGAATAAAAGTGCCGGCCGTTCAAACTGCCCTGCTACTTCGCGTAGGATGTGGATCGCTTCGCTTTCCAGTTGATCGAGATAATCTAATGTATATACTGACATTACTAGAGTTTTATTGAGTTGAAAGATGATGTAGTCCGCATTCTTTATTGTCGCTTTGTTCCCACCACCACCGTCCGGCCCTGAAATCTTCACCGGGCTTGATAGGCCTGGTACAAGGCTCACATCCGATGCTGGCATAGCCTTGATCGTGGAGAATATTATAAGGCAATTGATGGCGGTGTACATATTGCTTTACTTCTTCTTCTGTCCAATGCAACAGTGGATGGTACTTGATAATCCGGTTGTCTTTATCCCATTCCAATTGTTCCATTTTTTTACGGTCGGAGGAATGTTCCGCCCTTAGGCCTGCGATCCAAACTGATTGATGCTGCAGAGCCCTTTTCAGTGGAGCCACTTTGCGGAGAAAGCAACATTGTTTCCTCTGCGCTATCGACTGATAGAAGCTGTCAGGGCCATTTTCGCTAAGAAAAGATTCGAGGCTTTGCCAATCGGGATAATAAGCTTTGATCTTTAAACCAAACCGTTCATTGGTTGCTTGCCAGGTACTGTAGCTCGACTTGAACAACCTTCCGGTATCCAATGTGAAAATGGTGATAGAGTGGCCATCAATAAGATTCGTGATCACCTGATCCTCGTAGCTGAAGCTTGTAGAAAAGGTAACGGCTCCTGGAAAACGGGAGGAGAGCTCGGACAACATCTTGTCGACAGGTTGTTGTAAAACGAGATCGCGTAGCCTGGCGTATTCATTGAGTAAAGGATGACTCATTGTTCATTCATTAATATGCAGGGAAAAGCTGCAACGGTAAACAATACAGGAAATAAAAGGGATAGATGTTGCGATTAGCAGCAACACAAAGTATGAGTAGCACAACACTTGCCCATGCAGGAGGAAGCAGGGGCAGTTCCGTATAGTGTTGAATGGGTCGTAAATATAAATTCTTTAAATTCCATCTAATTAGTAGAGTTTTATAGTAAAAAAATACCGGTCTCATTTCTGACTTAACCTTTGAAGAGCTGATAGCATCATTCTACAGTTAAACCCGAGATAACCGGGATATACTATAAATGTTACTGACTCATCTTTCCTCTTACGAGGTTGGAAGTAGCACCTTTCCCGGATATACCGGTCGGTTGCTAAGGCTTCGCAGGGCCATGTCCCTCTGCCTTTCTGGATAAGTTTGTTAAAGAACCGAGGCAAAGATAAATGATTATCTATTAAAACGATCAAGTTTATAGAATTTTACAAAAAAAATTTCTATAACCACATCCGGTTATAAAAAACCGGTATAAAAAATGCTATTACTTCTTGTTTTTTTTAATCGCCTTTTTATTGTCCAAGAAGGATTGTAAGGTGGCTTCCATCATGATCAGTCTTGTCTTTTCTCTGATCTCTGCCATTTGTTTCCTAAGGTAGCAAGTAGCTTCGTCCAGGCAGTCATGGCAGGGCTCGTAGAAATTGAGTGAGACACAAGGTACAAGTGCAATGGGGCCATCGAAGATGCGGTATAACTCGGCCATAGTAATCTCACCTGGAGGCTTAAGCAGATAGTAGCCACCACCAATGCCTTGGCGGCTATTGACCAGGTGGGCATGCTTCAGTTCCAGCAATATCTGTTCCAGGAATTTCTTTGGTATGTTCTCGTCACTGGCAATAATGGCAGTAGGAAGAAAGCCCTGGTTATAATTAGCGGCCAAACGAACCATCGCTTTTAAGGCATACTTACACTTTTTGGACATCATAGGGCTTGCAAAATACCTACTATTATTTATAATTGCTTAGATTTTGTTTACCCTGAAATTGTATCATCATTTTGCCACTATATTCTATTGAGAATTTACTTGCTTTTTCGCAGCCGATTCATTATGTCAGAAAGACATCTCAATTAAGTATTTCTACATATCCATCCGTTCCATTCACCTTGATGCGTTGCCCATCTTTTATCAGCTGAGTGGCATGCTCAACTCCTACAACTGCCGGTAAGCCATACTCACGTGCAATCACTGCTCCATGTGTCATCAGCCCGCCAACTTCGGTGACCAGGCCTTTTATAGATACAAACAATGGTGTCCAGCTAGGATCTGTAAATGCGGTGACCAATATATCTCCATCTTCGAGATCAGCATCTTCCATGTTTAAAATGACCCGTGCTCTTCCTTCCATAACTCCAGATGAAACAGCCAGACCCGCAATAGCTCCGGCCGGGAGATTTTCGTGGTTATACTTGCCTGAGATAATTTCACCATCTGACGTCATCACACGTGGTGGGTTTAGTTTTTCATATGATTTGAATTCGTCTTTTCGTTTGTTGATGATCTGGTAATCCAGTTTGTTTGTACCTACCACTTCACGAAGCTCTTCAAAATTGAGGTAGTAAATATCTTCTTTTTCATGAATAACGTTAGCTTGTACGAGTTGCTCGGCCTCTTTCAGTAAAGCCTGCTTATACATGAAGTAGCGACTAACGATGCCATATTTTGGATACTCACGATAACCGACAAAATTCCTGACCAGGTCGATCATCCGTTTTGTTTCTTTCGCTTTTTGTTCACCATCCGGCAATTGCTTTAATTGATCTAATAACTCTTTTTCTTTTTTTAAAGATTCCTGTCGTCCTTGCACAAATCTCCGATTGGCGGCATCAGGCTTAAAGTTTTTGATATGATTAAGAATCATGGGGACAAGCGTAATCGGTTTTTCACTCCATCGGGTTCTCGTAATATCGATTTCACCGGCACAGCGCATTCCGTATTTTGTTAGATAAACATGGATAGCGTCCCGGGTTTCCTGTCCGCCATCAAATTGAACCAACTCATCCAAAAAGGTATCATTTTTTGTCTGTTGTAAATATTCGATTACTTCGGGATAAGGGCGAATCACATCTGCAACATTCAATAGATTCAGGCCCATTTCCGAAGTGATATTGTATGGTACAGATTGAGCAAGCGTATCTGCTGCATTTTTCTCGCCTAACCATTCGTTCATCTTTTCATTGATCCATGATAAAGCATTCATGCCAGTCATAATCACACCAAAGCTCTGTGAATCGGCATTTGTTTTCTTTAATTGCTGAATATCTTCCAGAATAAAATCAAACAGATCCGATCCTGATTTCGCTTGAATGTTGTGTTTTAACGCTTCTATCGATGTTTGATTACTTCTGATCAAATCAGAAACGATAGTTGGATTGTAATCCTTTAGCGTTTGATAATCCGGAGGCGATGCCGCTTTATTGTTCTTGCCGGGACCTGGTTCTTTTTTATCATCGGGTAATGATTTTATAAAACCCTCACGCTCTAAGATGGTTGTCAAGGCGCCCTTTATGATCGGATCGGATTTTCCCAGGACATTTACCATAGTTTCTCTGCCTGCAGGTGAAGCCAGCATTGGTGCGACATCAACGAATAACCTTCCACCGGCAATACGCATGAGTGCTTTTGTTGTTAACAGGAAAAAAGACAAGCCCAATGGTTTCATGGCATCAGTCATCATTTGTTGATGGCCAACAGATATATAAACATGATTCTCTTCATCGTTTGCTTCCGGGATTGGATATAATGTAGTGATGGGCCGGCTCTGTACAATATAAAATGTATCATCCGCCAAACACCATTCAATATCCTGGGGCTGGCCGAAATGTTCTTCAATCTTTCTGCCTATGTGCGCAAGATGTACAATCTGCTCATCCGTCAACGCTTGCCTGTTCTGCATCTCAGGAGCAAGCTCCTCTTCTCTCGTACCGCCATCTTCTAATGCGTAAATAGCTAGTTTTTTAGCAGATACTTTCTTGTCGATAATCTCGCCGTTACGCACTTTGTAGTTATCAGCATTTACAAGCCCGGAAACCATAGCCTCACCCAATCCGAAGCTGGCATCAATGGATAACACTTTCCTGTTAGCAGTGACGGGGTCGGCAGTAAATAAAATTCCTGCAGCTTCTGGAAAGATCATCTTCTGAACAACTACGGCCAGGTGAACTTTACGGTGATCAAAGCCATTTTGCAAACGATAGATTACAGCCCTGTCTGTAAATAACGATGCCCAACACTTGCTGATATGCTTGAGAATGGCCTCCTTTCCGATAATGTTCAAATACGTATCCTGCTGGCCTGCAAAGGAGGCCGTCGGAAGATCTTCAGCAGTAGCGCTGGATCGCACAGCATAGGCATCTTTTTCACCAAACCTGGTGAGATAGCCCGAAATCTCCTCTGCTATTTCGTTAGGAATAGGCATCCCCTCGATGGCTGCACGGATCTTTGAGCTGATCTCACTAATCGTTGAACGCTCTTCTGCCTTTAGATGCGCTAATTGGTTCAGCAACCAATTAAACTCCTGATTATTTCCGGTTATTTTTATATAGGCTTCAGTAGTAACGCAAAAACCTTCGGGCACCTGTATTCCCTTGATTCGGGACAGTTCGCCCAGGTTAGCGCCTTTGCCTCCTGCAAGCATAAATTCTGTTCTGTCGATCTCCTGAAAAGAGCGTACATATGTGTTCATGGTTTTCCTCCCTTTATTGGTAAAAAATTTAGCGAAGAATCTACACATACTCTTTCTCTTCTTTTGCTATGTACGGTATGCTTTTTTACTGCGTTTAGCTTGCTTCCGGTATCGTGCTGCTTGCTTTTTTAGAGATGTGCAAAGCCAAAAATACAAGGTATGATGTATCAAAATACCATTTCTTAACTATATTTTTTAAGCACAATAATAATGGAAGCAGGTACGTTTTCCATTTAAATAGAAGCGTTGGGGAAGCGTTTTATGTACTGGTTTTTTGCGTTTGTGGGAGACCGTTTTTTCTTTGAGGGTTGATGAAAACAGGCATTAAACCAGTAGTGAGTATGCAATGCCTAACCATTTGATGTATTCAAGCCTGGAAGATCAGGGAACAATCTTCCAGGTATCCTTGAAATTCGGGATGAAAGGTTTACAAATTATAAATAAGCTTCAGCCCTTCTTTAAGAGAAGCTGGGTTCCTTCCAAGCAGGCTTTCTAAATCATTACTTACAATCTCAAATTGTTTGTTTTTAATGTCTGCTGCAAAACCGCCCAACATATAGATTAAATATTCGGGTACATCAAATTGCTTTAGTCTGTCCGTATAGCCCGCAGCATCTGCATCAGTATAGGCTATTGTTTTCCCTGAAAGTGCTGATAATTCTTCGGCAATATCTCTGAATGAATACAGTGTATTGCCGGTAATGGAATAGGTCTTGTTTTCATGACCGTCCTGAAGCAATACATTGGCAATGGCTTCACCCATTTCATTGCGCAATGCAAAAGGGACAGAGCCAGTGCCGGCAGGGAAATAAATCCCGGTTTCAAAAACCTGCTCGCCAACATAAAATGGTATTACGTCAGTATAAAGCGTATTACGCAAGAGCGTAAATGACAATCCGCTTTTCCTGATATAATCTTCGGTTTGAAAGTGGGCTTCCATCAAACCTATAATGGCCGATGTGCTCAAATCGTTCATAGATACCCCTGTGTAAGCGATGTGGTGCACGTCCGCTCTTTTCGCAGCATCTACTACGTTTTTGTGTTGTTGTAGCCTGTTGTGATCCACAGTTGAGATCAGCAATACTTTTTCTATGCCTTGCATCGCCTTGTCAAGAGATGCTATATCGTCAAAGTCGCCTATGCGTACTTCCACGCCTTTATCACGCAAAGCTTTTGCCTTTTCTTCACTCCTTGCAAATGCGATGATGTTGTCCGCCGTTGTTTTTTTTAGCAGATGTTCTACTGTTGAGGCTCCTAAATGCCCTGTGGCTCCTGTTACTAAAATCATGTCTTATTTTTGTTTGTTCGACAAACTTACCATACATTTGATATACAAAGTATATCAGTATACAGTTGTATATTGGTATACAATTGTATACTGAAAGAGTTTATAACAATGAAAAAAAACTATTTAAATGGCATTACGTGTCCCAGGGAATATGTACTGGCCTTGAATGATGCCCTTAATGCAGTGAGTGGCAAATGGAAACTGGCTATTGTAAGCACACTGTTTCTCGAGGCCAAACGTTTCTCGGATATCCGGCGCATTATTCCCAGTATTACACCAAGAATGATTTCCAAAGAGCTCAAAGAGTTGGAAATAAACGGCATTATCACGCGCACTGTCTACGATACTACACCGGTTCTGGTGGAATATGAATTGACCCCATCCGGAAGAAAGTTGAATGGGGTAATTGATAAAATGATAGAATGGGGCTTATTGCACCGGGAAACTACGCTTGCTGAGCGTGTTTGATATTCTTGTGAAATTTAGTTTTTCAATATCGGCCTTAACTGTTGTGCTTCCCTCCAGTGCTCTCCTTTTTTATACAGTGCTTTTCTGAAAGGATACCTGGAACGAAGAAAGCCTTCGTAATCAACGCCTAGTATCCTGTATTTATCAGTTGCATTTTCTGCAATACACTCATTAATTGCTTCAGTAAACACTGTTGGACCAGTCATCATATGACCATCATGCGGAAAACGATTATGATTTATATTGTCGACTACTTTTTCAAGGGTACGTTTTAAAAAAGGATGCCCTGCAGAAAAAACCAAAGCATATTGTGCATATAGTCCCGGATTACGTTCGTGGGTAATAATGCAATGATCGTCCTCCCTGATTAGCTTATCAAGATTGCTGATGGTATAACCATCTATGTCCAGGTAAATTCCCCCATATTTATACAAAATGGCATACCGGAAAAAATCAGCTTTCACAGCACCGACATCAATTCTTTTATAAGCCTGATAAACATTGTCATCAAATTCCTTAAGCATAAACATCTCTATCCGTTCATCATCGTAAAATTCGTATCTATAAGCAGGATTACGAAGCTTCATTAATTTGATAAACTGCCGGGTAATGAAAGGTAATTTTTTACTCCGAAAGGTTTGAAAAATGATTTTGGGTATTGCCATGCAATAACAATTTTGGTTTTATTAAAGGTTAAATGGGTGGATCAAAGTTAGGCACAATTGTATCGATAACATAATCATAATGTTCTTTACAGAAGGCTATTTTATTGCTTTAAAAGTTTTCAATTTCATAAGATTATTCATAGCTATTCTCCTTATCCTGTTTACAGGGCTTTTGTAATTATAATTTCTCCATACTTCCATTACATTGCTGTCAATAAATAGCAATGTTTGATGGAAGGAAATTTGAAAGGAAAAAAAGAATTTTAAGTAGTTTTATTTCGTGACCTTTCTGCGAAATTTTTCATGAGGTGAATTGTTGTTCTCCAGTAAAAACCAATATGTTTAAATATGGATTCTGTTGGAAAATTGCTGAGGGTCAGTGTCAAAGCCGTTTGATTTTCCAATGGGCTAAGTGCAAGCTCAATGATCGTATAATTTTCAGGTCGGTCTGGTAACCTGGATATTGAACTTAAATAATCGTACTTAAGAGACTTGTTGGGTTCAAAGTAAAGAACGGTGCCTTTGTTTTCAAATTTTATATGGTGAAATCCCTTAATGACGATTGGGTTTCCGACTTTCCAATCTGTAGTAATCTCCAGTTGCATTTCCGGCTCGCCCATCCACTGTTTCATTAGTGCAGTATTTGTAAGTGTATCCCATACTGTGTATGGAGAAGCATTGATAACAATGGCCTCCTCAATTTTTTGCATCATTACCTTAAAGGGTTATTTAATGGTCTGTAAACACGAATGTATGTAAGTTCTGGTAAGCCGGGCAAGAGGTTTTCTTTATGAAATGATCACCAAATGCAAGGCGCATCTTTTCGGAAGAAAATGTAGGCATTGTTAAAATAGCAAGATACCTCAAGTTCTTTAGCCAACGGCAGTTCCTCCCGTTACGTCTTACCAGTAAAAGATAGCGATATGAAACTTTTAGCCACGATAATGATTGTTTTTTTAGCTGCATTGGCAGCACAGGCACAGTACGTTTTCCGATGTGTAGACATTTTTCCCAACAATGGCAACGCAAGCCCTTCCGGTTACTTCGTTTACCAGGATAAAATATTTATGAGCGCCCGTACTTCAGGGTTTAATATGGAGTTGTATACCAGTAACGGCACCGCAGCGGGTACGCAAATGCTCAAGGATCTGAATACCGGTATCTCTGAATTTTCTGTACCCAAAGATTTCACACCCTGTAATGGCAAACTATTTTTCCTGGCATTTACTGATGCTACTGGATTAGAACTATGGACTACTGATGGCACGGCAACCGGCACGCAATTGGTTAAAGATATAAACCCCGGCGCGAATGGTTGCGGTACCGACCTGATAGCAATACAAGACTGGAAGCACCTCATTGTATTTCAGAACAAAGTATATTTTCTGGCGGACGATGGTGTGCATGGCCAGGAACTTTGGGTAAGTGATGGCACAACGGCAGGAACAACAATGGTAAAAGATATTAACCCCGGTACTGAAGGTTCGTATCCTATATATCTAAAAGCGTTCAATGAAAGCCTTGTATTCCAGGCTTATGATCCCAGCCATGGAGTTGAGCTATGGGTTTCGAACGGTACCGCAGCAGGCACTCAAATGCTGAAAGATATTAACCCCGGTACAGAGCATTCAAACCCGGGCGCTTTTATGGCTTTCAAAGGCAAGCTTTATTTTAATGCAGATAATGGCGTTAATGGTAATGAGCTATGGGTATCCGATGGTACTGTAGCAGGTACACAAATGCTAAAAGATATAGACTCCGGTCCGGCCAATTCCGGTCCTGGACATTATTTCGAGTATAAGAGTAAATTATACTTTAGTGCCGGGGCAAGTTCTGCACAAGGCTACGAACTATGGGTGAGCGATGGTACTTCGGCTGGTACTCAATTGTTCAAAGACATCAACCCGGGTATGGACAATAGTGAGCCACAGAATTTTGTTGTGTATAAGGATAAGCTTTATTTCTCGGCCAGGGGCGGGGCGGCAACAGGTACAGAATTGTGGGTGACCGATGGCACGGTTGCAGCTACGGCTATGGTAAAGGATCTGAATCCGGGCATGGTACCTTCTAATCCCAGCGGTTTCCTGGTGCATAAGGATAAACTGTACTTCATCATAACATTATCCATATTTGATGAACGCCTGGCTGTATCCGACGGTACTGCTGCCGGTACTATGATGATCCAGCCTCCTACGGCTCACCTTGAGGATCCGTTATTCAGTAGTCACCTCATAGCGTATCACGATACGTTGTACTTTAGAGCTTTTTTCGACAATGCTCATGGCGAGGAATTATGGGCGTTATCCGATACCTCTGCCACTAACACAGGAATAGTTCCTGTGCTGCCGGACAATTTTTATAGCCTATACCCCAATCCTGGTAAGGGAGCATTTACATTACAAATGACAAAACCTGCTTCGGGAGCGATAACTTTACACATATACGATATCACTGGTAGAAAAGTTCATACACAGACTATAGCTCGCGGAGCAAGCAACGTTCCATTAGCTTTATTCCATCTGAACAAGGGTGTCTATATTACAAAATTGCAAACAGATGATGGATCTGTAATTGCTGAAAGGCTTGTGATAGAGTAATAAAAAGTACAATAATTTTGAACCATTCTGCATAATCTGAATTTTTCAATTACAATTACAAGTAAAAGGGACTATCCTGTTTAAGGAAGTCCCTTTTTCATAGGCAGTTGTAGCTTGCTACTGATCTGTTTAGTAGTAAGCTTTGAAGGCTTAATATTGGTCAATATAACGCACAACTTTGGAATTCAACCAGGACGTAATTACAAAAAAATAGCGGCTATTTCAACCGCTATTTTTAAATCATTGTATATCCAATAGACTCTTTCTAATGATGCAATAAGTATCTGCATCAACAATATTCCCTTATAATTTTGTAAAAGGCACCATAGCATTTTCGATTTTCATATAGTACATTCCAGGTGAAAGAAAATCTATATGAAGTGCTTTGTCTTTTATGGGAAAGCGTTTTAACTCCGCTCCTTGCAGATTAATGATTGTGCCTTCCTGTTTTGATAATCTTTGTGAACTTAAAGGAGATAAATTCCAGTTGATTACCGATGTTGCAGGATTAGGATAAAGTTGAATTTGCGTTTTTGCAACATCTGCATCATCAATACTGTTGGTAGGATTTGCCACTAGTTTTAAATCGTCAATAGCAACGGTAAACCAATTGAATATGCAGGTATAGCGAATTGCTAAATAGGCTGTTCCCGTTGTGGGCGGAATTATAATATTAGCTGTGTCTTTCCATGTTGGGGAATTGTAACTACCGGTATTGACTGTTAATGCCCGCAATGAGGCTACTTTTATTTTAGTAGCTAAAGATGGATCCTGGTTGGATTTCAGCAGATATATCTCTATAGAATCACCGGCCATCAGATTGTCAATAGCATAAACCCAGGCTTTAAGTGATAGCTTGGCACCTTGTGTAAAGTTGATACTTTTACTAACCAGCCAATCATCAGTCATTTGAGTGCCGCCATAATCTACGGGGTAATCATGAAATAAAAAATTAGGTGGCGTAGTTGCCCCAGTTGATGCATAAGGAACCCATGTATGGCTTTCAGAACCATTTATCATTGTTAAACCTTTTCGATGCAAATTCCAATCTGCATTATCACTATCGGAATCAAAACCATTTGTGTATGGTAAGGCAGTCTGTGCATGAGAGGCGAATGCAGCTCCAATAATCATAAGTAAGGTAATACCTGTTCTTTTCATTCTTTTAAATTTAAGTTAGTTATTCAATTAATCGTCCGGACATGCTTTAAGACACAATGCCTGAATGGTCTGTTGGGTGTGCTAATAAGATGAGCAATAATCCACAAATCAACCTGTATTTAACCAAAAGAAGTACCTGCAATATATTGCTTAAACAGCTGCTGAATAATTCTCCCTGTACATAGAAGGGCTGTACTTAAATTTCTTTTTAAACATAGCAGAGAAATAATCCAACCTTTTAAAACCACACAAATCGGCTACTTCTTTAACCGAATAATTACTGCCTGATAAAAGTTGCCTGGAATGGTTAAGCCTTACCGTAATAAGGTATTGATAAGGTGAGTATGAGGTATGCCTTTTGAATATTCTGCTGAAATGAAACTTACTTAAATAAGCTTGCTTCGTTATTTCGTTCAGGGAAATATCCTTATTGTAATTTTTATTCATATAATCCACAGCTTCAGCAATGTACTTCATGTGTATTTCTTCAGTAATACCGAAAATGGTTGCCGGAGCTTTCAGTAAGTGATTGCAGAAAAGTGTATTGGAAGCTATTGATTGAGATATCATTTTACCTGGTATTTAGAGGCAAAAGTGACATGATAATATCCATGGCATTACCGTATAAATACGGGTAGTTTTATTGTCTATATATAAATATGTCATTCCGCCTATCTTTCATGGATATTTTGATAGTCTATGGTAATTACGTGGAGGTTACTTAATCAAAACTGTTATTAATTTGATGAATAATTACTTTTTATCTTTCCTGTTGGTACTATTGTGTATCAATGGTAGCTATAGTTACGCCAGGAATGAACCGGCAAATTTTAAATCCATTGAAGGTTATAATAAACGCAATACAACAGATAGCTTAAACCGTATCCTGAACCGTATTCATACGCTCCGCAATGCCAGCCCCGATAGTACATTGAAAGTATTATACAGCATATACAATACCTGTGTTCAAATAGGTTATTTAGAAGGTATTGGTGCTACATGTGCAGAAATCGGAGGGACATTTTTTGTTAAGGGCGATTATAAAAAAGCTGAAAAGTACATTTTGTATTCCCAATTGCTTCCCGGTCTGAATGAGTATATCTCTACTAATGCAATCAATAATTTATATCTTATTTACGAAGGCAAGGGTGACTATAACCTGGCTTTGAAGTATTTAAAAAAGGCCATGAAGTCGAAAGACAAGAATGTTTCAAGTTCAGCCTATAATAACTATATAGTTTTATTATTAAAACTAGGTCGATATAAAGAGTCGTTATACTATTTCGATATATTAAAAACAAAAGCGAAGACGCTAAAGCAGAATCGGGTACTGGCTGCTTTACTATGCAATGAAGCCTCGGTATATAGCAGTCTTAAAGACTACAAAAAATTTGATTCAATATCTGAAGAGTGTTTGAAGATATGTACAGCATACAATTTTGAAGATATATTGATATACAGCTACATTAATTCCGGGACCAGTTACTATGAAAGAGGACAAGTAAATAAGGCTGTCAACCTGTTTTCCGGAATAAAAGATAGCATTACAAAGTTAGATCCTGAGTATCAAATGAACTATCATGCAGAGTATGGGAAAATGCTATATAACACAGGTTTATATAACACAGCAATTGACCATCTTAATAAAGGTATCCTACTGGCAAGCCAAATAGGCATAAAGACTAACATAGAGCCGGTTTATTACCTGGCAAAATCGTATATGGCCCTTGGCAACCATGCTACTGCCAGCAAGCACCTTGACCATTACATCCGGTTAAAGGATAGCTTTCAGAATATGGAAATACAAAAGAGTATTAATGAATATGAAGTCAAGTTCAGGATAGCAGAAAAGGATAATGAACTACTAAATAAAAAACTAATCATTCTAAGTCAATCCAATAAGATTAATAGCAAGAATATGCTAATACTTTCATCGGTTGTAAGTTTTGTTATACTTCTTATTCTCTTCTTTACTTATCATAAATATACACGGCAAAATCGTTTAATGCTGAAGCGGGATCTAGACTTAGCGGAGCAAAAGGCTAATGTGAATTTTTTGAAGGCCATGATACAAGGAGAAGAAAAAGAACGCAAACGAATCGGGGTGGAATTACACAATGGGGTAGGGAGCCAGTTGACGGCTGTAAACCTTAACCTGACTGCGTTTCAATGGAAGAATAAGCATATTCCAGAGGTTGATAGTTTGAATGAAATAATAACGCAGATTCAACAAACAGCAATCGAAGTACGCAAGACGGCACACAATCTTTTACCAGCGGGCATTGTAGCATCAGGACTGTACCATGCCATAAAGGAATTTACACTTCAATTTAAAAACACTCCGGTTGAAATCAATATTTCAAAATCCGGAGATCTGGATGTGTTAAACACGGCTTTGTCACTCATCGTTTATCGCATATTACAGGAGTTGATCAGCAATGCAATTAAACATGCAGAAGCAGACCAGATAAATATAAACCTGAAATTGGCTAACAATATACTCTCTGCCACTGTAACAGATAATGGAAAAGGATTTGACCTATCTCATATCACCCAAAAAGGTTTAGGTATTCAGCAGATAAAAGAGCAGTTAAATTTACTTAAAGGAACATTTAAAATTCATACACAGCCTCTGGCAGGGACTACTATTTACTTTGAAGTAGATTTAAAGCACAGCAAGAACAATCAATTATTATGAGTATAAAGGTCGCTATCCTTGATGATCACCCACTGATATTAAAAGGCTTGGAAAATATACTTGCCACCACCGAAAATATCAGCCTTTCCGGAACCTATTATAATGGGACAGACTTGCTTGACAGCTTTAAGAATATCATCCCTGATATACTCTTATTGGATATTCAGATGCCTGGAAGAAGTGGCGATGAATGGATAACGGATATCCTGCAACATTGTCCTGATCTGAAAATTATTGCCTATACCAATATCGACAACCTGTTGTATGTTTTTAATATGCTCAAACTTGGAGCGAAAGGGTATATATTAAAATCTGCCCATCCTCAATATTTAATGGATTGTATCAGAGATGTAGACAATGGACTTAGCATTATAGACAGTACATTGGAAGAAAGATACAAAGAATACCTTCATACCATAAAAAGAGAAACCTACCTGCACCCTAAATTGACTGAAAGAGAAAAAGAAATTCTTCAGTTGATAACAGATGGTCTTTCCAGTAAGCAAATTGCGGACAGATTATTTATCAGCATACGGACTGTTGAGTTTTACAGGCTGAATATATTATTAAAACTGGATGCAAATAACACGGCTATGCTAGTCAAAAAGGCAATAAAATCGGGTCTGGCCAGGTGATAGTTTCTGAATTAGTTGCTCAATTCCACAGAGTAACATCCAAATCCAAAATTAGTACCAATCCACAGTGCAATATTGTATACAATCAGCCTCTTTATATTTTTCGGGAATTGTTCTATTAATTGCAGCAACTTCTGAGTAATATTTTTATCAAGATCATAAAAAAGCATAACTCTGTATTTGGTTATTTATGTTACCTGGTACTGTGCAAAAATATTTGTGTATCACTATCGTTTCAAGTGCAAGAAATATTTTTTGGATGGTACTTGAGTAAAGATTGCAAAGCAATCTGCAACAGCATTTGTTTGCTGCGTCTTATCTTGGCATGTTTGGAACTGTTTTAGATGTGAGCCCAATCCAAAAATGTAAACCTCATATTTACAGTAAGAATGGGTGGTTCGAATACAGTCAAGTAGTTTCAATTTTCCAGCATCTTATCATACTCACAATGAAGCTTATCTACCGTATCAACAACACGTTCCCCTTTAATAATTCTTTATTGTTGTGTTGATCTTCATATTTCACCATATAAAAATAAGTACCTATATCGCAAGGGACTCCATCAAACTTGCCATCCCAGCCCACAGATTTATCTGTAGTAAAGAATATACGCTGGCCGTAACGATTGAATATAGAAAAACTGTTTAACCGGATATTATATCCCCTAAACTTGAATTCATCATTGAGGCCATCACCATTAGGGCTGAATGAATTGGGGATTTCCACCACAGATTCATCTATGCCGCTTTTTACTACTACACATTTTTGGGCTGTATCAGTGCATTTAAAAGTATCAGCAGCAACAAGGGTGTAGCATATCTCCCCTTCATGGGCAATAAGGATATTATGATCTTTGTCCAAAGATTCCAGTTCCTGATTGCCATTGTACCAGGTATAATCATTGGCACGTAAACTTTTATTCAGTAGATTGATAGCCCTATCCTTGAGGACTGGGTTCTCAGGATCAAAAACAAAATCTGCTTTTGGTCCTTTCGAAGTATATATGGTAAAGCTTAGGGTGTCATCCTGGCCACCGCATACTCCTTTGGTGATAACAGTATATACTGTTGTGGTCTCCGGAAAAAATGCAACCATCGCCCCATCCTGGCTTATAGAAAACCCGGCATTGGGAGTTATACTAAAAGAGTCGGTCAGGAATTGTGGCGCAAATACCGTATCGCCGTCACAAACTACATTTTTTTTAGGTGTATTAAACAAGGGCGTTCCTGGTTCCGACAAAAAGCTTTCTACGATACAGGGAAGCCCCATATGAGAAGTAGCGCTTCCAAGAGATATAGCTTCTGCAACATAATCACAGGCTAACCCCAATGCATTGGGGTTATTAATGGCAGCAAGCAAGGGATTTCCAGATGATGCAATATACATTTTACCATCTGGGGCATTTTGCAGGGCACCATACCCGGAGCCTACTACCATCCTGCTGGCCAGGATGGCAGCAGGAGTGGCCAACTCCATATTATACTGGTAAATTGTTGAATAGTTGTCTCCCAGGTAAGAAACATAAAACCGTCTATTGTCAGGAGAAAATGAGCAACCATAAGGTCCTGATCTTGGTTCCTGTTCGTTGTCCATAACATCCGTAATAGGATTACTTACAACACCCGTATTAAAATTGAAATTAAATATCTGGACCGTATTGGAAGCGACAAAAGTAACCACACCTAATTTACGGCCATTTGGTGAAAATTTCATATAACCAATAGCCTCGCCATTTTTCTCTGAAGATCCCGATGCTTCATGAACAATACCGATTTTACTTTTTATAGGTTCAGAAAGGCCAGATGCTGTTAAACGGAAAGCATAAAAACTGTCACAGTTCCATTTATGACCGACGATCCAATAAGCCGATTTCATACAATTTCCTACAACTGCAATCTTTTCGGTTGAGGGGGCCATTATTTCCGTGTTGATCGCGATAACATCTCCATTCCCTCCATTGAGATTCAGGTCAACAATACTGTAACACATCGCAGTACTCTGGAAGTCTGTTTTTGCACCAGCTTGTGCCGGTGTGGTAAAAATATAATAGATATTCGGACTGCCGGGTTTGGGAACGATCACACCACTCTGACTGCTGGAAGGGTGTCCATTTAAAGGTGTGTTTATACAGCCAGGCATAGGATTATGATTACGGTCCCATACCGTGACGCCATCGGTATATAATAATATTGATCCGGTTACCGGATCGGCTATGCTTGCACAGCCTTCATAAGTAGATAAAGCACCGTCAATCAGCGTAACGGGTACAGGGCCATTAAAATCAAGGCCAGCATTACCACCAAAATACCAGACATTACTTTCCTTCTGGGCTACACATTCATTAAACAAGATGAAGCTAAATACAAAAAGTAAAATTTTCATGGTATAAAAGAAGCGGATTCGCTATTATAAAAGTAAAATAATATTCATTAATAATTCAATAATGATATCTTTTTTTTGGGCCACGTTATCCGGCACACAATAAATACCTGTTAGTTTATGTATTACCCAATAGGCAATTTTATCGGTCATTATAATCTTAGAATGGTTGCTAAAATTGAAGTAGGTCTTCTCGTTACACGGCTGGTTCTCTACTAATTCTAGCTATCCGTAGAGTTCACTAAGTCTCCCGTTCTTCATAGTGTTCTATAAAAGATCGCTGCTGTCCTGATGTCTGTGACTCAGGACAAACAACAACGACCTGTGAAGCAGACTAAATAAAAATAAACGGCCAAACTTTTGTATAGAGTTTGGCCGTTTATTTTTACGTAACCGATTGGATAGTGACTCTTAAGAATAATTATCTTTATTAAAGAAATAGGTAAGTGTACACAGCAGCGACACAATCCAGTCCAGTTTGACCGATTTGGAATAGCCCCCGCTATGCGTAGAGTTCACTAATGCTCGCGGCTGTCCTTACGTCTGTGACTAAGGACAAACAACAACGCCCTGCGCAGCAGACCAAATAAACGACAGCCGTTCTTTTGAAAAGAGCGGCTATCGTTTTTATTACAACTATCTGATAATGAATGTGTATTGGATCAACCTGCTATTGAAGGCTGCTAAAAAACTGGTCTTACCCCGTTAGGGAATAGGTGATACCCCGTGCGGCAGAAGGTCAGTCCTATTCCATGAACGGGCAATACCCCGTACCAGCACCCCCTCTGACCTACTTCCACACGGATGCTGACCTTCTGCTGAACGGGTGCAGGGCTACTTCCCAACGGGTTAATACCCCGTAAACTATAGCATGATACCCCGTAGTACCAGTAGGTGCGATTACTTACCGGACGGGGTGCGACCTATTTGCAGACGGGGTAACCGCCCTTCCAGGTTATTTAGAGGCAGGTTTTGGGTATAAAATAACTAAATCCCCCTGCTATCTGTAGTGTTGTATAAGTATCGCGGCTGTCCTTATGTCTGTGACTCAGGACAAACAATTACGTCCTGCGTAGCAGACCAAATAAAACAACAGCCGTTCTTTTAAAAAAAGCGGCTATTTAATTTCACGTAACCGATAGCTGATGCGAGAAGGATAGTAGTGGATACCCCCATTCGCGCAAGTATATAACAATCTAAAAATAAACACTAGTTCAAGTATGTAGTATAGCCATTGTGCGGCTGTGTACTTGGACTTTTTTATTTTTGGGCAAGCCAACATCGATGGTATGACAAGCCACACAAGTACCCTACCGCACAATGGCCTTCGCTGCATGCTTGCCTTTACTTTGCAAAAGGAGGTATTGTTATATGTAGAACGTTGGTTGAAGACAGGAGTAGAGCAAGAAGATGGAAGCATAACAGTTAGGACAAGAGGCACGCCGCAAGGAGGTGTTATTAGTCCCTTGCTGGCTAATATTTATTTGCATCATGGCTTTGATAAGTGGATGGAGGCAATAAATCCGCAAAATCCATTTGAGAGATATGCAGATGATATTGTTATTCATTGCAATAGCAAAGCAGCAGCAGAGGATCTGTTGGGAAAGTTGAAATCAAGGATGTCAGACTATGGTTTAGAATTGCATCCGGAGAAAACAAAAGTTGTGTATTGTAAGAATTATCATCGCAATGAAAAGCAAGATAATAATAGCTTTACCTTTTTGAGTTATAGTTTTCAACCAAGAACCATTAAAAGCCAACGTAACATTGGAGAGCGGTTTGTGGTGTTTATGGGAGGCATCTGTAATGCGGCTAAAACTCATATAAAACAAGAGATGAGGCGGGTACTGGTTACCCAATGGAGCAATATGACACTGGAATGGTTTGCAGAGCGACTGAATCCCAAGATAAGAGGATGGATGAATTACTACAGTTTGTACAGTAATAATGAAACACAACAGATGTTCTATTATTTAAACACTTTAATCCGTAGTTGGATAAAGAACAAACACAGGGTTGCAGGGAAAGCAGGGTTGTATAATAAATACAGAGCCATTCAACAGGCAAATCCTGAAATGTTTTATCACTGGCGCAAAAGAATAATAACATGATTGAATAACAAGAGCCGTGTGATGGGAGACTGTCAAGCACGGTTCTGTGAGCGGCTTGGGCTGAAATGCCCTTGCCTACTCGACTGTTTTCTAAGGCTCCCGCTATCTGTCGTATTCTATAAGGATCGCTGCTGTCCTGAGTCGCAGACGTCAGGACAGCAGCGAGTTTGAATACTACGGGCAGTGGGGTTAACATTTTGTTGACAAGGATTGTCTGGCAGGGCTTTTTTATATTGCTTTACTTCGATGCTCAAAACCAATAATATCCAATGATAAAACCGACTTTTACAAACTTGATGGTTTGCTGTACCCTTCTGGGTAGCGGGCAAGCTTTAGCGCAGACCACGTTTACCAATAACAATCCCATTACTACTTATTCTTTTGGTCCGGGCAATCCATTTCCAAGTACACTTGTTGTATCAGGGCTGAATAATTATACTACAAAAGTAGTTGTTACTTTAACGGGTATTAATATTCCCCAGATAGTATGTAACCAGGTATACGTACAAAGCCCTACCGGACAGATTGTTTGTCTTTTTTCAAAAAGCGGAGCCGCTTTTTACAATTTCGTTGGAGATCTGATATTCGATCAGGATTCTCCCAATCAGCCACCAGAACCTTATGCCGAGGACTTTATCCCAGGCACATATCATCCCTATATCGCAAATGCACAAGCCCTCCCGGCGAGTACGACAGCCAGACTTGATTCTTTCAATACCTATAACCCCAATGGCACATGGAGCTTGTATGAGAATGGTATTATCGGACTTTCAAATGTAGGCTCAATTGCATCCTGGAGCCTTACGATTACAGCCACGAATACACCTTTGCCTCTTTCATTAACGAGTTTTGAAGTACATAAGCAAGGCAGCGCAGCAATATTGGCCTGGGAAACGACAACAGAAAAAAATACGGAAGTATTCAAAATTGAACGAAGTGCAGATGGGAAAACTTTTGAACCCATAGGTTCAGTAAAGGCTACAGGCAATTCAACTGCTTCGGGTCGACAATATACTTATACCGATCGGGTTCCCTTAGTGGGACATAATTATTACCGTTTACGAATGGAAGATAAAGACGGTACCTATACCTATTCAACCATAGCTACTGCAAATTTTTCATCAGTAGGTATCCTGCTTTATCCAAATCCTTTTAAGGACAAATTAATTATTGATGTCACCGACTTACAAAGTACAGGAGCAGTTACACTTGTAAATATTGGAGGAGTCAAGGTATTGTCCCAGGTGCTTACTTTTGAAAAAGGGAATCAAGTATTAGATGTTTCCAGCTTGCCTACAGGTATATATTTTGCTTTAATAGAAGGCCGGACTATTCGCGTGGTAAAGCAATAAAAAATCAATAATGATTGGCTCGTATTTCTAATACGCATGACTAGGTAATTATTTTAACCACATTGTCTTTCCAAAAATGAATGCCTTTGCAGTGTTGCAAAGGCATTCATCATTTTAATAAACGCTAGTAAACAAATTACCGTTGTTGTACCATCACTTTTTGTTGGAATTGTTTACCGCCGGTATCAAGTTTCAGCAGGTACATTCCGGAAGGCAGGTGTTTCAGCGGAAGGTCAAAGCTGTTTTTGCCTTGGTTGTCACTTACACTGTAAGTTGCAATCTTCCTTCCTGCAAGATCGGTCAGCAATAATGTTGCTGTTCCGGCCAGTTCGCTGCTCCAGCGGATGTGTAAGATATCACTGGCCGGATTAGGGAATACTTTGAAATCTTCTCCCAGGCTGCTCATATCCGGTGTACCACCTTGTGGAGGAGGAGTACCGCCGGTGAAGCAGAATGTTTTTACATCCTGGGTTCCATACTGTCCGCCGCTGGCAAGGATTACATTAGTAGCATTATTCTTCAGCGAATAAGATCCATTGCCATAAGAGCAACAAATACCATCACCATAAGAGTCAAGCATGGTTAGTGTATAGCATCCTGCAGGTAGGCAGAGGTTGGCAGTTATGGTCGAACCATCAGGGGAACTGCCATAGGTGCCGCCCGAAGCTACAATAGTGTTGGAACTGTTTTTGATATTCCAGCTGGTTTCTTCAGGATAGTTATCCAGGATAATAGTAAGGGTAGCGCTATTGGCAGTACATCCGGGACCGCTGGTACAAGCGGTAAGACAGGAAGCCGCGTTTACCCTGTTACGAATAAGGTTGCCTGGCTGGGTGCCGAAACCATTATTGAAATTGATACCATAACTGGTCAGGTGGCAATAGCTCATGATCGTACCACCATTAACCGGTGCAGGGCCTGCAGCACAGCCTCCTTCGGTGGTATAACAGTTATCCAGTGCACCACCAGACCAGCTGCAGCTTTGTGTATGTGGAGAGCCCAGGTTGTGGCCCATCTCATGTGTCATTACATATACCGACCAGGAGTAGGTAGGTACTGTACTGTAGCTGCTATAGATATTGCTGTAAGCATAACGATAAGAAGAATTGCACAAGATATCAACCCAGGCAATACCACCCACGTTTGCCCCACCTAATGCTGCGAGATGGGCAATGTCCCCATTAAAAGTTGGTCTGGTAGTCCGGAAGCTATTTAATGCATTGCTACTGCTGGTAGTAGGATAGCTGTCCTGAGTAGTCCATACAAATACCTGTGAAATGATCGTTGTGATCGATTCATTGGCATATAATACAGCCAGGTTGTTGAACACCGCTGTAATGAAATTAGTAGCACCGGTCACACCACCTTTGTTTTGGTTCAAAGCATAATCGCATTCGAGATAAACCCGTACGCATTTATCCGCCGTAGTTTTATTTGCAGTTCCCATATACTCCCTCATTTTTTCAGTATAGCCCAGAGGTTCTACCGTTCCACAACCCGTCATGGGCGGGGCCTGAAGGTTTTTGTCGGAATACAATATGTAACTGGTTTCATTGCCTTCGGTTTGAAGCTTGCCCAGTACCAGGTTGCCCTTATCGGGTGTAGCTGCAACGCCGATAATTTCATCTTCAAAAATGCTGATAGCTACTGTAGAACCTGGCATACCTTTTATAGTACCCCTGTAATACACACCAGGTGTGTAGGCTACAGGTTTACCATCACTTGCGCTTGTGCTGACAAAGAAATCTTTATCAAATGGGGATTGCTGTACCAGCTCGAGTTCTAGTGGTTGAGCAGAAGCCATCGGAATACTTAGGGTTAATGCGCCCGGGTGTTCGTGGAAGATACGAAGCGTTTGGTCTGGCTGCATTCGCAGATAAGTGGCATCGCTCACTACTTGTTCCGGTACGCGGCGGGCCACACCTTCTTCGGCTTCAAAAGGAGTATAAGTTTGTTTGAATAGTCCCTGCGATTTGGCTTCAGAGATCTGTTGATCAATACGACGGTTGCCTGAAGTATTTTGTGCCAGGGCTCCCGTGGTAAGACATATGGTGATGCCCAGTATCAGGAGAGATACATACTGTTTTTTCATAAAACAAAATTTACGGTTAACAATAAGAAGTTTTGCTACTGTTTGGTATTACTGGTTCCAGCAGTTCTTATGTTACCTTATATTTTGTTCGGGAAAGAAAATCATTGTCGGGGAAAGAACCTTACAGACAAGGAATGTAAGTTTATGTTAGTGAATAAAGTTGTTGAATAGGCTCTGTTTTTTTAAGAGGAAACAATAAGAAATGCGATAACCAGTGATTAACAAATCTATTCTATTTTTTTGAAAAGCCCAATCGTACTTCAACCCTTATATAAGCTCTGCCTGGCTTTTATTAGCTCTGATTTTTGCTAAAAGTTTAACTACGAATAAATTATAATAACCTCCTGAGATAGGAGGTTATTATAATATGCTTTGTTTTAGGAAATGTTTGTGAGTTCGAATGAGCGTATGACAGTTGGATCGTATTCTTTTGAAGTTCTATTGATATAGATTTAAGATTGTTTTACTTCCAACCACCTCCAAGGTTCCTGTAAATATTGACCACTGCATTTAACTGTTCCTTTTTCGTTTCTATCAATTCGAGTTTAGACTCCAACGCATCGCGCTGTGTCATCAACACTTCCAGGTAGTCGGCTCTGGCAGACTTGAACAGATCGTTGGCAATATCTGTTGACAGGGTGAGGGCATCTACCTGTTTTGATCTCAGGTCGTAACTCTTCTCCAGGTTATCTATTTTGGAAAGTTGATTGGAAACCTCCAGGTATGCATTTAAAATAGTGCGCTCATAATTATATATAGCCTGTACCTGCCTGGCGTTAGCATTATAATACTCTGCTTTGATCGCGTTTCGGTTAATTAATGGTCCGGCGAGATCTCCCACCAGGGTTGTAATCAATGATTCCGGGAACTTAACCAGGTAAGATGGGTTAAATGCCTGAAAGCCTACTGCCGCTGAAATATTGAAGGATGGATAAAATTCGGCACGGGCTACTTTTACATCCAGTTTCGTAGCTGCCAATTCCAGTTCAGCCTGTTTAACATCCGGACGATTGCTTAGCAATTGCGATGGAATACCGGAATTGACCAGCATAGGAAGTAAATTCAAAAAGCTGCTTTTATCCCTGGCTATTTCTTGCGGGTACCGACCTAACAGGAGGTTGATCCTGTTCTCCGTTTCCTTTATCTGTTGCCGGATATCAAACTCCAGGCTTTGCGAATGCAACACTTCGGCCTGGAATTTCTGAACAGCCAGCTCCGTTGCTCTGGCAGCCTCTTTCTGGACCTTTATAATCTCAAGTGCATTTTTTTGCAGTTCTATATTTTGTTGTACAATGACCAGTTGATTATCCAGTGCCACCAGTTCGTAATACGAATTGGCTACCTCGGCAATAAGATTTGTCAGTACGAAATTCTTACCTTCAACTGTTGATAGATACTGGGTAACTGCAGCCTTCTTGGCGTTGCGTAACTTTTTCCAGATATCTACCTCCCATTCTGCCTGTACGCCGAAATTATAATCCGGTAACCATTCAGGGACTTCTTTTCCCGGTGTAATTTCCGTAGAAGCATCGCCTGCGCCCTGGCTGGTATATCTGCCTGCTTTTTCAATGCCGCCACCAGCACCCCAACGAACGATTGGCAGTATGGCTCCTTTTTTTGAACGAATGTCGTTTCGTGCAATTTCAATTTCCTGCATAGTGATCATCAACTCTTGGTTGTTTGCTAATGCAGTGTCTATCAGGTTTGTCAGGTATTTATCCTTAAAAAAATCATGCCATTGAAGGTCGGCAATACTGGCTGTATCCTGCTTATTATTACTGTAGGATTCCGGAACAGATTTGTTTTCAGTCCGCTGTATGCTTGTCGGAATTTTGCAACTTGCAAGAGCAAGGCAAATGCCGATGGGGGCAAGGTATCGATATCTCCTTTGTTTATACATAGTCATCAAAATTTAGAGGAGGTTAAAGGGTTTTCGTCTTCGTTCTTTATGAGTTTGTGCTTGGCTGCAATGCTTCCGAATATGTAATACAATCCGGGTACAATAAGCACACCAAATATGGTACCGATCAGCATACCTCCTGCTGCTGCAGTACCAATAGTACGGTTGCCCAGCCTGCCCGGACCGGTAGCAAACACCAGCGGAATCAACCCGGCAATAAAGGCAAAGGAGGTCATGAGAATAGGCCTGAACCTGGCTTTCGCCCCTTCAAGGGCTGCTTGATAAACGGACAAACCTTTTTCATGACGCTGTACGGCAAACTCAATAATCAATACTGCATTTTTACCCAATAAACCTATAAGCATTACCATGGCTACCTGGGCATAAATATTATTCTCGAGGCCAAATAACTTCAACAGGAAGAAGGCTCCGAAAATACCCGCAGGCAAAGACAGGATTACCGCCAGTGGCAGAATAAAGCTTTCATACTGCGCTGCCAGGATAAGGTACACAAAGCCCAGGCATACCAGGAAGATGTACACTGCCGAATTACCTTGTGCTACTTCATCGGCTGAAATGCCTGCCCAGCCTATACCAAAGCCTCTGGGTAATGTTTTTTCTGCTACTTCATTAATCACTTTAATGGCTTCACCACTACTATGCCCGGCTGCAGCCGAACCACTGATCTCGGCAGAGTTGTACATGTTGTGCCGTGTGATCTCTGATAGACCATATACTTTTTCCATACTCATGAAAGCAGAGTAGGGTACCATTTCATCCTTGTTGTTTTTTACATACAGCTTCAGGATATCTTCCGGCAATGCCCTGTACTGTGGCGATGCCTGTACGATAACTTTATACTGGCGACCAAACTGGATAAAGCTGATTTCGTAGTTGCTACCAATCAATGTGGATAGGGTATTCATTGCATTATCGATAGATACGCCTTTTTGCTGCGCCAGGTCGTTATCTACCTTCAGCATATACTGCGGGAAGCTGGCACTGTAAAAACTAAACACAGAGGATAGCTCCGGACGTTTGCTTAATGCCCTTACAAATTCATTATTCACTTCTTCCATCTTTTTATAATTGCCTGTACCGGCCTTATCAAGCAGACGTAGCTCAAAGCCTCCGGCAGCACCATAACCGGGCACGGCCGGTGGTTGGAAAAACTCAATATTGGCGCCTGCTATATCTTTTGATTTCTCTTCCAGTTCATGAATGATCTCTTCAACAGAGTGCTTACGGTCGCTCCAGTTTTTGAGGTTGATCAGACAGGTACCCGAGTTGGAACCGGTACCTTCTGTAAGGATTTCGTAACCGGCCAATGCGGAAACCGATTGAACACCTTCCACATGTTCTGCAATTTTCTGTAAGCGTTCAGCGATCTCATTAGTCCTCTCCAGTGATGAACCGGGCGGCGTCTGGATAATGGCATAGAACATACCTTGGTCTTCATTGGGAATGAAACCTGAAGGAACAACTTTGTTCATCAGGAAGGTGCCTAAGCTAAATGCGATCAGCAAGCCGAAGGTTATAAATTTCCTGTTTACAATACGGCCCAGTATACCTTCATACTTACGCGCAGAGCGGTTGAATATATTATTGAACCCATCAATGAAACGGTTAACCGGTGTTTTCTTCCTTATCTTGCCATGATTGTTTTTCAGGATAATGGCGCATAGGGCCGGTGTAAGCGTAAGTGCCACTACACCCGACAGAATAATAGCCGTGGCCATAGTAATGGAAAACTGTCTGTAGAACAAACCTACAGGGCCGGGCATAAAGGCAACCGGAATAAATACCGCAGCCATCAGGAAGGTAATGGCTATAATCGCGCCTGAAATTTCACGCATAGCCTTTTTGGTGGCCTTTCGCGGACTGAGATGTTCTTCTTCCATTTTGGCATGCACGGCTTCAATGACCACAATGGCATCATCAACCACTACACCGATAGCCAGTACCAGGGCAAACAACGTGATGAGGTTAAGGGTAATGCCAAAGAACTGCATGAACATAAAGGTACCAATGAGCGATACCGGTACAGCCATGGCCGGAATAAGGGTAGAACGCCAGTCGCCCAGGAATAGGAATACCACCAAAGCCACGAGTATAAAGGCTTCTACGAGGGTATGAATTACTTTTTCAATAGAGGCGTCGAGGAAGGAAGAAACGTCATAACTGATCTCATAATCCATTCCTTTAGGGAAACCTTTCTTGATTTCTTCCAGCTTGGTTTTTACATCGGCAATTACCTGGCTTGCATTACTTCCGTACGATTGTTTGAGTACAATAGCTGCCGACGGACGACCATTGAGGTTGGAATAGATATCATACATCGAACTGCCGAACTCCACGTCTGCAACATCTTTCAGGCGCAGCAGCTCTCCATCTGGATTGGCTCTTACTACTACATTCTGATATTGCTCTTTCGTGGTAAACCTTCCGGAGTATTTCAATACGTACTCGAATGCCTGCGATCTTTTACCAGAGCTTTCACCGGTTTTACCGGGCGATGCCTCAAGGCTTTGAGAGCTGAGGGCTTCCATCACTTCATCTGCCGATATCTTGTAAGCCAGCATACGATCTGGTTTCAGCCAGATACGCATGGCATATTCACGGTTACCTAAGATATCTGCATAACCCACACCATTCACCCTTTTCAGTTCGGACAGCAGGTTAATATCTGCATAGTTGAACAGGAATTTCTGGTCGGCTTTAGGATCTTTACTGTACAGGTTTACGTACATTAACATGTTGGATTCCTCGCGGGTAATCTTTACCCCTTCGCGCACTACCAGTGGCGGCAGTTTGTTTACCACCGATGCCACACGGTTCTGAACGTTTAACGCTGCCTGGTTGGGGTCGGTACCCAGGTTAAATACAACTTGTATAGATGCTTCACCATCGTTACCGGCATCGGATGTCATGTACTTCATGCCCGGTACGCCGTTCAGGGCTCTTTCCAGGGGAATGATCACGGACTTGATCATCAGTTCGCCATTGGCTCCCGGATAGTCGGCCGTAACATTTACTTTAGGTGGTGAGATGGAAGGGAACTGGGTTACCGGCAAGTTGGTAATGGCCAAAGCTCCCAGAAATACTATAATAAGCGATATAACTATGGAGAGGACAGGCCTCTGTATGAACTTATTGAACATGTATTTATGCTATTAAGATTGAATTACTATTCTGCTTTTAAACGCAGGTGGGTGAGAACATCTTCAGGCTTCTGATATTCATACTTGATCTTATCATCGTCTTTCACTTTCTGTACCCCTTCAAGTACTATTTTATCGCCTTCTGAAAGGCCGCTGTCTACCACATACAGGTCTGGCATTTCCCCTTTGATGGTGATATTCCTGGAGCTTACCACGCCATTTTTATCTACGACAAAAACATACTTTTTGTCCTGTATTTCGTAAGTGGCTTTCTGCGGAATAATGAGGGCGTTCTTTTGCGGAACGGTCATTAATACTTTGCCGGTTTCTCCGTTGCGCAATAGCTTGTCGGCATTGGGGAAACGGGCCCTGAAGGCAATATTTCCGGTTTCATTGTTGAATTCACTTTCAATCACTTCCACTTCTCCTTTGTACTGGAAGATGTCGCCATTGGCCAGCAGGAGGCTTACTTTATTATCTGCACGGTCTTTTATATTCATCTGGTAAGCCAGGTATTCGGGTTCGGATACATTGAAGTAAGCAAACATCTGGCTGTTGTCGGACAGGCTGGTAAGCAGTTCACCTTCATCTATAAGGCTACCCAGTTTTTTGGGAATACGGTCGATAGTGCCATCAAAAGGAGCTTTAATGTCGGTAAAGGACAAATGGAGTTTTGCCAGTGATATTTCAGCTCTTGCCTGATCCAGCTTGGTCTGGGCCAGCGCCTGTTCATTGCGGGATACGATGTTTTTATCGGCAAGGGTCTTTGTATTTTGCAGTTCTATTTCAGCAGCTTTGGCTTCGGCCTGTGCTTTGAGCAGTTCGGCTTCATACATTTTGGGCATGATCTTAAACAAGACCTGTCCGGCTTTTACATGCTGGCCTTCATCTACATAGATGTTCTGAAGGAAACCTTTTTCCTGTGCCCGAAGCTCAATGTTCTGTACAGATCGTATCTGCGAAACATATTCTTTGGTAAATGAAGTGTCCATTTTTAAAGGACTGGTAACGGTATACTTACCGGCTTCTTCTTTTTCTTCTTTTTTTGATTTGCAGCTTGTATGACTGAGCAACGCAAACAAGCCTGCGAACATGACAGTTCTCTTCATGATATTTAATGAAAGTATTTAACGATGATGTGCCGGATTGCGGAACTCCGGTGAATGTGAAAAAGACATCAGCCGCAAGGGAAAGGCTGTGCTGTCATGCAAGAGGAGGGAGTAATGTAAAAATATACAAGCCCACAGGTATGCATGAACACACCTCGGTTAGCTGATGTATATAAAGTCTAAATTCTTAAAACGCCTTGTAAGATGTTTTTGTCAGATGCAGGAAGGCATACAGACGGGGTAGCTTTGTAGCTTTTGCAGAGGTAATTTAAAATAGCAGGGTAGGCGGGATATGCATGCGTGGCATGGCTCCTGGCCATTAACCTGTATTTCGCTGCAGCAATATTATCGGCATCTTCATCCTGGTCATCCTCGTCAATCAGGTATTCTTCTGCTTCTATATTAGAGTCGGCAAAATATGAATTGTCGCGACTGGTATTGGCAGAGTTGGAATGACGATGGTGCTTGCTGTGTTGCTGATGTTGAGGATAGTTACCTGCATTTTGAAAACCTGCAAACATACTGGTATTACCCTTTAACATAAGGGAACACAGGCACAGGAAAAAGATAACTATTCTCATTTGGGTGCCAAAGCTACTACAAGAATAGTATCGAAAGAAAAATTGATGCAGATTAGTTCGTAAAAAATAAGTTATTTCTCATGGGCTTAACCATGAGGTTATATCTACTATGTTTTTCTGATTCTATAAAAATTACAAATATTCAGCTATGCTTTCAGGGCTGATTGCATGATGTGAAGAGGTGTAGACTATCTTCTTATCTTTCAATACAATTATTTGCGGCGACTGATGCGTTACATTAAGTGTTTGGGCAACAAGATTTGAAATAGGGCGGAAAGCTAATAAATTCAGATAATTAAAATCGGCCTTTCCTTCTATCAGCGCATAACCGTTCTTCAGCCTCTCTTTTGCATGTGCGCTAATACCACAAGTAATGCTGTCTTTAAAAATTATCTGCGGTTTATGTGCAGAATTTTCTACGATGTTGTAAAATTCTGCTTCTGATGTTACATCTATCCAATCTTTCATCGGGCAAAAATACTGAATCATACAAATAGTAAGGCAATAGTCTTATAAGTCAAAGCTATCCGGCGTGAACTTATGAAGCCAGATCCGGTAATTTGTCGCAAACGATTGCGTAAATATTTAACTTGAAGCTATAGGCCAGCCAGCTCAAAACCCATATCATTACAATTGAAAATAGTAGTTCCAGGCAGCGAATAGACAATACATTGGAAAGGATAGGACCAGCATCAATATATTCCAATAAACACAATCAACAAGCTAATTAAAATGAAAAAGGCATTCTTTTGGATCATATGTATCGTAGGCTTTTGTTCATGTGCCTATGCGCAAAAAAAACAACAAGACTTATTCCCGGATGGGACAGTTATACCAGCCTGGTTTTCCGATACTGCAAAGGTTAAACCGGAAGCATTGGGCAGGTCTTTTGTTATTACCGATTTCGGTGCTGTTTCCGATAGCATGTTGTTGCAAACTGATGTTATTCAAAAAGTCATTGATAAGGCCAGTGAACAAGGTGGTGGTGTGATTGTTATACCAAAAGGTACCTTTATGAGTGGCGCTCTTTTCTTTAAACCCAAAACCCACTTATATCTGACTGAAGGTGCTGTTTTAAAAGGATCTGATGATATTGCAAACTATCCAAAAATACCTTCCAGAATGGAGGGGCAGAACCTTGATTATTTCGCGGCCCTTGTGAATGCTTATGGTGTGAATGGATTTACGATTTCGGGGAAAGGAATTATTGATGGTAATGGTGCCAAATACTGGGAAGCTTTCTGGCAAAGAAGAAAAGAGAATCCTAAATGCACCAATCTGGAAGTCTCCAGGCCAAGATTACTTTTTGTATGGAATTGTAAAGATGTACAGGTACAAGACGTAGTACTAAGGAATTCAGGCTTTTGGACGAGCCATTATTACCAATGCCGTAACCTGAAAATACTTAACCTTCGTATTACCTCTCCGCATGAAATTCAAAAGGCACCCAGCACAGATGGTATTGACCTTGATGTATGCTCGAACGTATTGATCAAAGGTTGTTATCTATCTGTCAATGACGATGCGATAGCTTTAAAAGGTGGGAAAGGTCCCTGGGCCGATACCGTAGCCGGAAACGGTGGTAATTTCAACATCATTATTGAGGACTGTGAATTTGGTTTTTCCCATTCGGCGCTTACTTGCGGCAGTGAAGCGATACACAATAAAAACGTGCTGATGCGTCGCTGTCATATTTCCAACGCCAAAAGAGTATTATGGCTGAAGATGAGGCCGGACACGCCGCAAAAATATGAGTTTATTACCGTTGAAAATATTGATGGTAACGCCTACAGCTTGATTTACGTTAAACCCTGGAAACAGTTTTTTGATTTAAAAGGCCGAAAGGATATACCGTTATCTTATTCAGAGCATATTACCCTGAAGAATATAAACCTGAAGTGCGATGTATTTTTTGATGTTGATCCCGGTGAGCATGACCGCTTATCTAAATTCCACTTCGAAAATCTGAGCATCATTACTACTGATGCTTCCTTTAATAAACAGATTATCTGGGATTTTACATTGAAGAATGTGAAGGTCAATGATAAATTGTTGAATTGATTTTAAGATTGACGGAAACATAGTCACCTGTCTTTTCATATTCAACATATGGAGTATTACGGATATGTTTTAAATACTTTGCCTTACTAACCTTGCCTACGATCCTCAATATGCCGAGATAAGGAAAAAAATGGAAGCTTTATTACATGAAGTTTCCAGGCAAAAATTATTTATCCAGCCGGAGCCTTTTGATGAATTAGCTTTTGCTGAATGGTATATCAGACAACATTGAGTGATTAAACTATGAATAACCGGATTTAATTCCGGATAACAATCTTGAAAAAGGGATATACATTGTATATCCCTTTTTTGTTTGCAGAAAAATGCAAGCACCTCTATCATCCTTTATGGGTTTAATACTCCATTCTTTTATCTATCACTTCACTAATAGACCGTCACACTCTCTTAATCAATGCAATAAGAAAAATAGGCAACCAAAATCTAATTGTTTTAATTATTATATTTCTTCTTTATTATCAAATGATCAACAGCATTAAAAACTGCTAATAAAATCATAATATTAGAACTTTTTACTTATTGATGAAAAGTTTATATAATTTTAGACACGAAACCTAATCCCTTTTAAAAACCCAATTAAACTGTTTTCCCAATGAAAAGAATTACTATTCTTATGATGTTGCTATGGTGTTTCACCAAAGCAAATGCCCAGGGTATTGCCGTAAACAATGATGGCACAGATCCCGATCTCAGCTCCGTATTAGATGTAAAAAGTACTACGAAAGGATTGCTCTTACCCCGTATGACACTCGCACAACGAAATGCCATTGCCAGCCCCGCTCAGGGACTTATTATTTACCAGACAAATGGTGTAACCGGGTTCTATTTTTATGATGGTAGCTGGAAACCCGTTGCCGACCACCTGGGTAATCATATTGCCACAGAGGACATTCAGCTGAATAATAATCGTATTGCCAATAATGCCGATACATCTGTTGGTATTAGCATGAATAACAAAGGTGCCGTAACGATAAGGAGTAAAGCCGTCTCCAATATTCCGGCAGACACTGTAGCCAAAAATAATTTTGTGCTTGGCAACGACGGTAGTTTTCTTGCCCGGGGCAAATATCTGACCGGTCCTTTACCCATGACAGGGGCAGGTATGCGTATGATGTGGTATCCTGCGAGGGGTGCTTTTCGTGGAGGTAATGCTACCAGTACGGAATGGGATTCCCTTAATGTAGATGATTATACATTTGCATTTGGTAACCAGGTAATTGCCAGTGGCTATGGCAGTTTTGCTATGGGAGACCAGATAACCGTTACCAGCACAGTAGGTGTAGGCTTTGGTTCGGCCAACAGGGTGTTCGGAACAGCTGGTTTCTCCGTAGGAGCCAGTAATGTATCCGGAGGCTTCTGTTCTAACACGATAGGCTATACAGATTCTGCTATGGGACAAGGTTGTGTAGCACTTGGCTATCGCATGTTAGCCCGGGAAGATTATTCTGTGGCTATAGGTTATCGTGGCCGCGCTATTCACGAAGGTGCGTTGGTGCTGTCCGATGCTTCCAGCTTAAGTGCTACGCTTTCTTCTTATACTACATCATCAGCGGCCAATCAGCTTACTGCCCGTTATGCCGGAGGCTATCGTCTCTTTACCAATGATGATATGAACATTGGAGTATCTCTTTCAGCAAACGATAATTCATGGAACATTATTTCAGATTCTACAAAGAAAGAACGTTTCCAGGCTGCTGACGGAGCAGCCATGCTACTTAAATTAAGGGACATGCGTCTGGGTTCCTGGAATTACAAAAACCAACGTAAAGCAGAACTTCGTCATTACGGTCCTATGGCACAGGATTTCTATGCAGCTTTTGGACAGGATAAGTATGGTACCATCGGCAACGATACAACCATCAATCAAGCCAATCTTGAAGGCGTATTGATGATTATGGTAAAGGCTTTGGAACAACGGACTGCCGAGCAAAGTGCAGAAATCAATACACTAAAAGACAGCAATAAAAAACTTACAGAACAACTGGCAGCAGCAGATAAATTGAAAGAACAATGGGCTGTATTGATCGACCTTCTGGAACAAAATGAGGCCACCAAAGATCTGCCGGGTAAAATGGGCGCTATACTGGAGACAAAACAAAATACTGTGGCCGGTAAATAACCGCCGTCATAGTGTTTCTCTTTTTACTCTATAAAAACGTATAGCCATGAACAGACTTTCTTTTTTTATACTGCCCTGCATTTTGCTGTGCTATAGCATAGCCGATGCACAAGGCATTAAGATAATGCCCGGAACTACATTTAAGCTTGTAGGTGGAACTTTAGATGTGGTATGCGCGGGCGCCACACATTTTGAGAATAATGCAATAGTGCAAAGCAATAACCTTATTCTGAAAGCAACCGGAAATGGGAGTAGCGAGATTAAAGGCTCTGGTGCTTTAAGTGTACGACAAATCCTGGTAAATAAATCAGCCGGACAAAGCCTGTTATTGTTGAAAAATGTAAACGTCGCTGGCGATGTAACTTTCAGCACCGGGCTGTTGGACCTAAATGGTAGCAGCATTTTACTAGCAGATACTGCTTTACTATTGAACGAAAGCGAAACGAGCCGTATTGTAGGAGCCGCAGGCGGCAGCGTGCAGATACAGAATACCCTTGATGCACCACTGGCAGAAAATCCGGGTAACCTGGGATTGATTATAACTTCCGGTGCTAATTGGGGAAGTACTATAATCAGGCGCAGCCACAATACCTTTACGAATCCTGGAGGAGGAAGCAGCATCGCACGCAGTTATTATGTGCAGCCTGCAAACAATACCGGGCTGAATGCTTTTTTGCGAATGTATTACAGGGATGCCGAACTAAATGGTTTGGATGAAAACGCTTTCGATTTTTACCATTCCACAGACGGCGGGGTATTATGGACAGATATTGGCGCTGTAAGTCGTAATACAACTCAAAATTTTGTAAACATCAATGGTATACAAAGCTTGTCATTACTAACACTTTCGCCGCTCAATAATCCTTTACCCTTGCTACTCAATGATATGGTAGCAAGCTGCGATCATAATAAGGCCAGGTTGCAATGGCGTACTACCAGTCCTCAATCCACATCTTTTTTCAGCGTGATGAAAAGCAATGATGGTGCAGTATGGGAGATGGCAGCAGATCGTATAGGAGTAATACCGCAGCCAGATTATTTATACACATTCACGGACGCTAAATCGCCAGCACCTTTTTACCGGCTTGAAAGTCTGGGCCTGGATGGCGCCGTAGCTTATTCGCCTGTATTAAAAGTAAATTGCAGCGAGGAAAGCCTGGCTTTTAATTTATTGCAAAATCCAATAGAGAACACTTTGCAAATTGGTGTTACTTCAAAGAATAACCATGAAGCAGCGCTTCAGATATTTGACCTTCAAGGTAGGTTAATGATTGCTCGTTCCATTAAAATTTCCCCGGGTGTGGCAAAAGTAAATATAGATGCGGGACGGTTGGCCGCTGGCATTTATAATTTACGGATTAATAGCCCGCAAGAGCTTTTTTGGCAGGTGAAATTTGTAAAGCGATAAGCCTTTTTTAAGCAAAAAGGGAAGCCCGAAATTCAAAATTTCGGGCTTCTTTATAAATGTTACTTTTCCGCTGTAATGTCATAATTTTGATTGCCGGAACACTTAATCAAATATTTATGAACATAAGAAAAGTACTGTTGACTTTATGGGCCATTCTTGGAATGTATACTGCATCTATGGCGCAGAATAAAATTCAAACCGTAAAGATAAAAACACGGATAGCCTGCGATCATTGTAAAATGTGTGGCAGTTGTGGTAGCCGGATCGAAAAAGCCCTTTACAGCCAGAAAGGAGTTAAACGGGTTGATGTAGATGATAAAAAAATGGAGATCATTGTTGTTTATAACACGGGTAAGATCTCAACAGATAAAATCAGGGAAACCATAACGAACAATGGCTATGATGCTGATGATAAAAAAGCTACTTCGGAATCGATTGCTAAATTGGACGATTGTTGTAAAGGACAGGAATAATCATGAATCCTTACCGGATCAAAGTTACATTTCCTCTGTACTGTTCTACATGTAATCCATCTATTTCAACATCGATTAAATACACGTACACACCTTGAGGTTGTGATGTTTGATTAAAACGACCATCCCAACCTCTGCCATTTGTTTGTTTCGTTTCAAAAATTAATTGGCCCCAGCGGTTAAATATCTGCATGTTGAATTTGGTTATACTTCGGGAAAGCAACTGCCTGGGAAAGAAATAATCATTTATATCATCGCCATTGGGTGTAAAAGCATTGGGGATATCAATATAGCAATCCTTCTTTACCTCAATAGTTTCTGTTGTTGCACAATCATGCATCGACGTAATGGTAAGGCTGTATTGCCCTGGATGTCTTACTTCCAGCCGTTGTGTCGTATCTCCTGTATTCCACAGATAACGACTTCCACCAGATACTTCAATTACATTAGCAAGGAATATCGGTGCACCATTAAGACATAAAAAAGTATCCGGACCAAGGTTAACCAGAGGTAATGGATAAACATGAATACTATCCTGAAAAGATATATCAGGACAGGCACGGAAGCGTGCTGTAAGGTTTACTAACATTATTCCGGTGCTGTCATAAGCATGGTTAACGGTTTCGTTGCCGGAAGGAAATGCAGCGCCATCGCCAAAGCTCCAGGAAAGATGTGTTGTGGTGCTATCTGTTTGTGGTGTAAACGTGACGGATTGACCAGTGCAAATGTTCTCCTTATCCTTCATAAAATGGAGATCAGAAACAGGAGCATCAATTATAATACTTTGAATTGCCGTATCAATGCAATTGCTACCGGCGCCTATAAGCATTGCCTGGTAGGCTCCGGGAAGCAAGTACTGATGGTCAGGACTAATCACTTGTGACGTATTGCCATCATCAAAATACCATTTAAAATCGAAAAAATAATTATCTGAAGTATTTTGAAATTGCAAGGTTTCTCCCTGGCATGATAAGGTATCCACAGTATAACTTACCATATGTTGCTCTTCCGGTAAAAAGAAAGATAGGGTAGTATCACAGCCATTACTAATGCTGATTTGCAAAGTATAATTACCGGAAGGCACTTGTTGTAAAGTATCTGTTGTAGATAAGGACAGGCCTATTGCATTACGCCAATTATAAGTATAACTGACTGTATCCCATGTTGGCGTTATTACCCGGGCCATACCATTGTTCATCCCTTCGCAACTACCTGTTATTTGCAATACAGGAACGGAGCCTCCCGGAAATGCAACTTTGAAAGTATCGGTATGAAAAATGCAAGGAGCTGTATAATATTGGACCCAATAATTTCCTGGAGCCGTTACAGATCTTTGTATGCCTGTACTTCCATCATCCCATGTATGATTCCAGCCATTGTTATCCCCCAACAAAGTTACGCTTGCAGCAAAGCAGCCGGCAGTAACGATTTCCACTTTAAACAGGCTGTCCCGTTTAAATATAGGTACTACATTGGGTAACCCACCATGCACCACTGTGCCGGCTAATAATTGTACTGCATTTAGATTGGGTTGACAAGCTATGGCGGTAAGGTTGGGCAAATTAATAGCACCTAAATTTCCCGTTGTTTCATTGGCAACAAAATATAGTTTTCCGTTAGGCGCACGTTTTATATCTGTGAAAGATGCACTGCATATTAATGTTTTAGAGTTGATGATCGTTGTTGTGTTGTTACTACTTAGATCGTACTGGCTAATGTTGTTGGCACTTGCATTTACATACAACCTTGAATTATCGGGTGAAAAGCAGACACCATAACAAGCACCGTAGCCCGGATCAAGTGTCATAGTATTTGATAACTGACCTGTAGTAGCATTAAAATCATATAACTCCAGGCTTCCGATATTTACGAAAGCATTGCTCCTGGCTATGGCCAGCCTTTTACGGTTGGGCGATACATTCATTCTTCCAAATACCAGGTAACCAGTAAATAGACCTGATAATGTGGATACAACAGGAATCGTGTTAAGTCCTGATGAGGTAATCTCAAATGATTTAAATTGGTTTCCCTGGCCTGAATTAAATCGCGGTACAACAATAACCCAGACATTACATGCATCACCTACCACGCCGGTCATGTGTTCCGAAAGATTTGAGTCTACAAGAATGCCCCGTCGGTTAGGCTCAACATCACCAAACCCACCATTCAAGTCCATATTGACAACACTATAATACAGCCTTCCCAGGTTAGCTCCTTGTTCCCATGCGGTCAGGGAGAAGAGATAATACTTATTACTGCTATCGGGCATAGGAACAATAAGCGCTCCCTGGCTGGTACTGGAAGTAGCGCTGTATCCGGAGTCGGAGCCCAGACCTGTTATATTTAAGCCATTGGGCATGGGTATATGATTGCGCGTCCACAAAGTATCTCCATCTGTATAAAACAGAAGGGCTCCGTTATCATCACATACGGAAGCACTACCTTCTCCGAAACCGGTTATAGCCGATTGGATAGGTATAGGGTTTACGCTATTAAAGTCAAGCCCGGCCTGTCGACCGAATACCCATACATTTTCCTGCTGGGCATAGACGGAAGTTTTACCAATAAGTAATAAACATAAAAGCACAACTACGGCTCTGAACATTTTCGTGGTATTAATCAGGGAAGGAATAGGATCGTTATTCATCGTTAGTATTCAGTCAATACAGCATTCACCTGTACTTTTATATTATTGAGAAACCTGTATCTTATCCCTGAAGTAGCCCTTACTTTATAATCATCAACAGGCTTAACCTTAAACAGGCTAACAAGAATCAATTCCTTATCGCTCTTTGTAAGTACAACTGGTATTTGTACTTCTTTTGATACACCATGGGCAGTGAGTATACCTTTGGTCATAATGGTGTCGCCATTACTAAGCGCTTTCTTTTGTACAGAGGGGAAAGAGGCTTCATAAGTAATAAAGGGATACCTGTCAATTTCCATATAAGAAGTAAGGAAACGGTCGACTACAGTTCTTTTGCTGGCGAACATGGGCAACAAGCCAAAGTTGAGATCTTTCAAAGCTACTCTGCAATACAATGTTCGTGTTTTCATATTTACCCACGCTGTATCCATACTGCTTCTTACAGTATGATGCCCTTCTACAGAAGTGACAATTACTATGGCCGGTTTCCCATTTACGGTTATATACTTTTGAGCAGGAACAGTATTGGCTATAAAAGAAAGTAAAAGAATGATAATACCTGTTTTCATATTGTGGATTGAGCTAAAAGCATTAATGGATGGTGAAAAAATTACTTACTTAACGTACAAGGATTACCTCTCCTTTTTGTATATGCTTTGTGCCTCTCCTGCCTAATGTATAAGTAATGTGATAAGCATACGTTCCTACATCTGCCGGCGTGCCGCTATAAGTTCCGTCCCAGCCTTTATCGTTAGCCCGTCCCTGGTATATCCGTTGCCCCCACCGATTATAGATATCCAGCGTATAAGTGCCGGGATCAAGACATTCAGCACTTTGCAGTATAGGAAGGAAGTAATCATTCAGTCCATCACTATTGGGAGAAAAAGCATTTGGCATCATGATCCTGCAATCGCACCATTCGGTAGTAATGCGAATAGTATCAGTAGCTACGCAAGGAGGGTCAGATACGGTAACCCAGTAAGTACCGGTATCCTGTATGGTAAGTGTTGGTGTAATGTCGCCTGTATTCCATTGTGCTGATGAACCTGGAAGCAGTGCAGCCCCTACTATAAAGTGTATTGGCGTCTCTTTACAAAGAGCGGTATCAGGCCCCAGCTCTTGCCGTATATCTGTAATAGAAAGCTGAATAGTATCACTGTTCACGCAGCCATCTTTACTGATCTGCACCCAATAGGCACCTGATTGTGTAGCAGTGTATACACTGTCTTTGCTATTGTCTTGCCACAAGTATTGCACGCCATTTTTAGTGGCTTTTAAAGTGTATGCATCCTGATTACAAATAGTGGTATCATTACCCAATGTAAAATCTACATCTACTCCTTTGACAATAAAAGTATCTACCCGGTAATGGCAGTAATCATTATTGCGAACCCAGTAAGTGCCTGGTTGTGTAATTGTCCGTAGTGTGTCTGTACTACCATCATCCCATTCATACCAAAAAAAGCTTGGCGGAGCTTCCAGTATAAGGCTTTCCTGGTTGGAACAGAGCAAAACTTCATAGCGATTGTAGGTGCTGTCTGCCTGTAGCGGAATTACAAAAGCATTGTTGCCAATACCATTGCCTAATGCATTGTCAGTGGTGTTGGTTAAAGGTATAGGGGCTATGGGTACTGCTTCCCGCACAAAGTTGCTGGCAGCACCAGCCAGGTTTGGGTTATTGATACGGCAAAGGTAAGATTGATAATTACCATTGACTTCATCCGGTGGGTATGTTGGTGCATATATTTTTCCGTCCATCCCCAATCTTAAGATCGGAAGAG
>JBAZWL010000031.1:0-56377 GCA_041660405.1 Taibaiella sp.
GTGCAGGCATATCTGGGACCACTATTTATACACCGGAGATACCACATTTTTAAAGGAATACTATCCCGTACTGAAAGGAGCTGCTATGTTTTATGTAGACGCTTTGCAAACGGAACCTGATCACCATTGGCAGGTGGTTACTCCATCTATGAGTCCGGAGAACAGTTATATGACCGATGCTAACGGAAACAAAATCGCAATAATCTATGGCACTACAATGGATAATCAAATTGTATCGGAGCTTTTTTATAATTATGTAGAAGCTGCAAAAGTATTAGGCTTAGACATTGCTTTTTCAGATACAGTATCACAAAAGCGCAGTCAAATGCCACCTATGCAAATAGGTCAATATGGTCAACTGCAGGAGTGGTTATTTGATTGGGACAGGAAAGAGGACCGGCACAGACATATCTCCCATCTCTTTGGATTATATCCCTCCAACCAGATTTCACGACAATCCAGCCCCGAGCTATTAAATGCTGCTTATAATACATTGATCAGTCGGGGCGATGTTTCCACAGGTTGGAGTATGGGGTGGAAAGTAAACTTCTGGGCCAGGATGCATGACGGGGACCATGCTTATAAACTGATCAAGGACCAATTATCTCCCATTGCCGCTAAAGTAACTTCAAGTAAAGAAGGTGGTGGTGGAACCTATCCCAATCTGTTCGATGCTCATCCGCCATTTCAAATTGATGGCAATTTCGGATGCACCGCAGGAATAGCCGAGATGCTCCTGCAATGCCAGGATGGAGCCATTCAGCCGCTTCCAGCTCTTCCTATTGAGTGGAAAGAAGGGAGTATAACCGGTTTAAAAGCAAGGGGCGGATATACGATTGATATTTTTTGGAGCAATAGTCGTTTGGACAAGATCATTGTGCATGTTTCCATAGGGGGAAATTGCAGGATTAGGCTTAAAAGTGATCTGATCCCTAAATCCGATTTTGTAATTAAAAAAGCCAATGGGGCAAACACAAATCCGTTCTATAAAGTGATAGATATTCAGAAGCCGATTATAAATGGCTCCGATCCCAATGCCTATATAAAATATATTCCGGTTCAGGATTGGGACTTTGGGACGGAAACCGGGAAAATTTATGAATTGCGCTTTTAGAAATGGCATCGGCACAATACTGTATGCAATATGTCAGCTTTAGGTGTTCCAATATTTCCCCTAATTGTCAGGTGGACAGCCTTTTCAACAAACCAAAATAGGACTTTACAACAAAGCAGCCAGTAGCTTTTTCAAGGAATTTTGTGCCATAAAAATACCTTGGATATGGCAAATACAACTGATAATACTTGCGTGCTGGTGGCTGGCGGTATCGGCTTTGTAGCTTCCCATTGCATTTTGCAACTTCTGCGAAAAGGCTATAGTGTGAAGACTACTATTCGTTCCTTAAACAAAAAGAGTGAAGTAATAGATATGCTGAGCACCGGTGGCATAACCAGATACACCGGGCAGGTGGCTGGTACAAAAGCGGTTGAGGGAAGCTTATTTTTTAATGGATAAAAAGGACATGCATGCTTCCGACGTATATCTTGAAGTTGGGTTTGAAGATTTATCTCACTTCTCCTTTGCATTTAAGAAAATGTTTGGCTTTCCGCCAACGCAATTATCTGAACAGAAAAGAAGCTAGCGGAATATTCATTGGTTTAAACTAAAGAAATAATCCGGAAACCAATAAATTGCTATAATTGAGTTTAGAATCGGAAACCGTTGCAGTTTTTAAACTGATTACTTCAAAAATATTACGTACGGATAGTTATTGTCCCCAAATGATCAAATAGAATCTACAAATTCTTTAATACTTGCATCTTCGGGAAGATCAAAACGGCGTCTCAATCTGTGTTTATAACTGCGGATAGTGTCAGCCTGCACACCCAGAATACCCGCCATTTCCTTATTGGACAGATTCAATTTACTCAATACGATGAACCTCGTATCAGCAGGCGTAAGCTCAGGCATTTTGTTTTTCAGGCGTTGCAGATATCCTTTATGTACCTGTTCAAAAAGTAACTTGAATCTGGTCCATTCTTCATCGGTAAGAATCGTTGTGCTATATATTTGTTGCAGGACTTCATTAGTTTCCTGTTCTGTATCATCCAGTGCTATCCTTAATCTTTCTATTTCCTGTCCTGATTGTTCGATCAGCAGGTTTTTTTCCTGTAAGTGCCTGGTGAAATTTTCCAGTCCCCGTGTAGCTGCTTTCAGGTCATGTTCGGCCTGCACTTTTTTTGCCAGCATAGCTACTTGCTTTAAATGGTGTTTTAATCGTTGCCGGTTAATGATAAGTCCGGTTATAATAAATAATAACACAATACCGATAAGCAACCCGTTTCTGGTAAAAGAAAGTAACTTTTTCTCAGCGCTTAGCCTTTTTATTTCCGTATCCACCTTTTCAAGGTCTTTCTTATGTTCCACCTTTGCCAGCTTATAAATATTATCCCTTTCGTAAAGGACGTCTTTATATATTGCGGCAGAATCCTGGTAGCTATAAGCTGTTTTATAATCTCCCTTTTTAAAATAATATTGTGCCATAACGGGATATAGCATTCCCAGCGGCTTAATCTTATCTCTGCAGCTATCCAGGTATTGCTGCGCCAGCCGGATATCTGCGGCAACGCTTGTAAGATCATTTTTATGCAAATGAATATCGGCAAGAATCAAAAGAGAATTGATACCATTATCCATGGCCTTGTTGGTGCTGAAACTACTTTTTATATCCTCTTCCAGTAAAGGAATTGCCTTGTCATAATCCTGTTGCTGGTAATAGGAGATACCGATATTTCCTGATGCTATAGCCGCCCATATCTTGTTTCCATCGGCCAGTGCATGTTTTTTTGATTGTTCGAAATAATTAATTGCAGTATCATAATAACCGAATGAACGGTAAATGAGGCCTAATGTATTCTCTTCATTGTAGGTTACAAACTTGTCCCAGGGATGATTAAGGCTGTCTGCTTCCAACAAAATCCGTTTAGCTTTTTCATAATCGCCAATAGTATAATAGCGATTGCCTAAGCCAACCAATAGCTGTTTTTTATCCGGAAAGTCTTTCTGAGTAAATTGTGTAGCAATATTATAAGCATTAATAAAATGTTCGAAGGCTAAGGTATAATTACGCTTTTTGCCATAATAATTCTGCGCCAGGTAATCCATGATAACGGCTCTGTATTCCGGATATCGCTCCAGGTCCAGTGTTTTAAGCAGCTTTTCCAGTCTTGCTATTTTTTCATCCAGGGCTATAAGGTTGGCATAATCCCTAAATTGAAATCTACCTATAATTACTTCAAGCTCTGCACCATAATCCTGTTCTTTTTTTGCCCGTTGTTGTAGAACGTCCAGTTTCTGCAAATAGGCCACTGGCGTTAATTTTACCCAATCAGATGCAATTGCCTGATCAAAATAAACAGAGCGGACTGCATAAGATTGATGGAACAGAGAATCATAAGTTGGTTTTGCATTTATGGAATGAGGCAGGCAGATTATGATGAGTAATCCCCTGAATATCTGGTAAAGCTTATTGATGACAAGCTGACTTTTATGGAAATTTTGTTTGGTTTTATATAATGGCATACAAATAATCAGAGCGTAGTAATATGCTCTTAATAATTATTGTGAACAACGATAGTGCTGGCAAACGAATGTACGCTGGCAAAAATAAAAATAATCGCTTAACTCAGATTGATATTACTAGGCTCTGGAAAACTAATGAATGGTCAAATGTTCTCGTTCACGTATAATCTTTTTTACTTGAGAATATCCATAGAATGTATAGGTCAATGTATCACAATGTTACAACTAATTAATTTAAATGAAAATATAATTTTATATCTACGTCGTGAGAAATTTTAAATTATTAATTAATTAAATAACATTCAATTTATTGAATATCATTTTATTAATAGGCGCAACGTTTTTGTAACGGTAATGCAACGGCATGGTCACGCCCTGAATTTGTCTCCTCGATACTAATATAATTACTTTGGGGTATTGCCGGTACAGGTCCAGATTCCATAATGCAACAAATCCAAGCCGGCCCCTTTTCTAAAAAGCGTAACTGTAAAACAGAGCGATTCTTATTCTGGTATAGATCCCGATTTTACACTAACTCATTGCCTACTTTTTGACAAAAACCTAAGATATATGCAATTTAAATTTTCCGCTTTACTATCAGGATTATTACTGTATGCTGCGATTGTCTTCGCAGGACCTGCAGATGAATTTATTACGTTGTGGCAATCCAACAACTCCGGACAATCTGGTACCAACGAAATCAGGTTCTTTGGTTCCGGTACAGGTTATACCATTATTTGGGAGGAGGTGGGTAATGAAATAGCCAACAACGGTACGCTGGTAGCAGGTGCAATTACCCCTGGCAATTATCAACTCATTACATTTCCCACTGCAGCTACTTATAGAGTGCGGGTAGATCCCACCACATCTGGTACGTTTACAACGTTTAAGCAAGCTGATGATAAGCTAAAGTTGCTAGAAGTGGCACAATGGGGCAGTACCACCTGGTCTGGCTTTTTTCAGGCTTTCCGCTCATGCATCAACCTGAATGTGACAGCCGTAGATGCTCCAAACCTAAGCCAGGCAACAACTTTGTCACAAATGTTCACGTTCTGTAACAACCTTGTAGGGAATAGCGCTTTTAATACCTGGCAAACCGGAACCATTACCGATATGTCTGGTATGTTCTGGGGGGCAATTTTATTTAATCAATCCTTAAACAACTGGAACACCGGTAATGTGGCCAGTATGTTCAATATGTTTGAAAATGCTACCAGCTTTAATGGCAACATTAGCAGCTGGAATACTGGCTCTGTGACCAATATGGCCAGTATGTTCAGATCTGCAAGCAATTTTAATCAGCCTATAGGGTCATGGACTACTTCGTCCGTGACAAATATGACCGATATGTTCCGTCAGGCAACGGCTTTTAATCAAGCCATTAATAATTGGAATGTAAGCTCCGTTACCAGTATGGCGGGTATGTTCTATCTGGCGGCGAACTTTAATCAGCCTATTGGCGGGTGGATTACTTCATCCGTGACGAATATGACCGATATGTTCCGTCAGACGACGGCTTTTAATCAAGCCATTAATAATTGGAATGTAAGCTCCGTTACCAGTATGTCAAGTATGTTCCGCCAGGCGATGGCTTTTAATCAGCCCATTAGCGGATGGCTTACCTCATCTGTTACCAACATGACCGAAATGTTTAGTCTGACTAACTCATTTGACCAACCTATAGGTGGCTGGGATGTAAGTTCCGTTACCAGTATGGATGGAATGTTTAAAGGTGCGGTTGCATTTAACCAGCCCCTCAATAATTGGGTTACCTCATCTGTAACCAATATGACCTCAATGTTTGAATCCAGTGTCTTTAATCAACCCATCGGAAATTGGAATGTGAGTTCGGTTACTAATATGAATGGTATGTTTTACCACGCTTCCGCATTTAACCAGGATCTTAGTACCTGGAATCTTTCTGCCATAAACTCCATGTCATGGATGTTTGAAAATTGTGGTATGGATTGCATGAACTACTCGCTTATGCTTAATGGGTGGGAAGCCAATACCAATACACCCAATGGCATTTCATTAGGTGCTATAGGCATGGTGTATGACAGTACTGCATTAGCCGCGCATACAGCACTCACCAGCACCCAAGGCTGGACTATAAGTGGTGATATCTACGATGCAGGATGTAGCACGGCCTTACCTGTAACCCTACATTCGTTCAATGCTACATATCGTGCTCCCAATGCCGTTTTGAACTGGCAAAGTGGTACGGAGTCAGGCCTGGATTATTACAGCGTTGAAAAATCGATGGATGGAACCAACTACCATAGTGTCGGCAAAATTCTTGTTACAGGTAGCGGTAGCTACTATAGCATTGCCCTCCCACAACCTGAAGGTCAGGCTTTTTACCGGCTCAAAATGGTTGACCTTGACGGAAAGATCGATTATAGCCGTATTCAAACTGTAAGCCATAAGAATGCAGCCGCTTCAATCATTTCTATTTTTCCTAATCCTGTTCGTGATGGCAAGCTTCATATCGAAGCAACAAAATCCGGCACGGTAAGGATCTTTAATCAAATTGGGCAGCAAGTACTGCATGCAAGAGTTTCAGAAGGCTTGCAGGTGATTGACATTAGTTTATTGGCGAGCGGCATTTACTTGATTAAACAAGAAGCTGAAACACTGCATTCGATAATAGTAGAATAGCTAATTACATTGAATGAAATTCCAATCAGGAATCATTTTCATAAAGTAGTATTTAACCAAACTCAAAACTTTTAAACCAAAAAAAATGACAGCAGGAAGAGATTTCCAGGCATGGAACAACGACGACAGGGGTGGTTACTCTGATTCCTATACAGGGGCACAGGGACAAGACAACCTCAATGCCAATGATAATTCGTTGGAGACCTCAGCAGGTACGTGGGTAATAATCTTCGATCATACGGGTTACACCGGAAACTGTAAGAAAATTCCTCCAGGTAAATACATCCGTAGTTTGAGTGACACACACAGACATGATAATTCGGGCAAGGAAATGGGGGATTGGAAAAACCACATACAGAGCTTTATCTTGTACAAGCAGAAACCTGCTTTCTGGGATACAGGCTCAGATTATACACAACCCGGTAAATCGCAGCTTTTTGTACTACATGATGGTCAGGCTAGTGTTGCAGAGAACGATGATTTCATGGGTGCCAATCGCACATTTGCAGCGCCATTCAATGGCACCATGGCGGTCAATGTTGGGTATGCATCGAACGGTATTCAAATGTCAGGGACCACTTCTATCAGTTCTCTTAAAACAGGGCCTAACGCATGGATGATCATTTTTGACCACGACAAGACAAAGGGAAATTTTAAGAAGATTAACCCGAACACAGCAGAAAAAAAATTAAGCGACTGGTTACGCACGGATATTAATGGTAAAAAAGAAGGTAACTGGGAAAACGAAATTGACTCCTTCCTTATATATCCGGCCGAACCTGGTTTTTGGCCAACCAAATATTCAAGGCCTTATGTCGACTTTACAACATTATATAGTCTTTATCCTTATCCTACCAGCAAAGTAACGGATGATGATATAGAGTATGTGGTGGGGGATTCAACTTACAAAATTGACGAACCCGAGTTCCAATATCAATCGACTACACAACTGCTTTCTGTCTACTTAATGGGTGATTCAACCGTGCTGCCAACTGATGGTTGGACAATGTATCATGTTTATCAACAGCATGAGAACACCGGCGCACACAACGACAAAGCGGAATACGATGCGTATTTCGATAATGATGGCAGGCTGGTATCTATTCAACTCTTTCAATGGTCGTCGGACGGTGCATTCCAGGTGCCGCAAACCGTTATTAAAAGTGTTGACGTGGTCGCCTGGTACTTTGGTACAGCATCATCGCTGGTATCGTTTGGCGTCGGCAAGAAAGTAGCCGATGCGTTTGTTAAGGTCTTTGATTTTGTTTGCAACGTATTCAATAAAATTGCGAACGCTGTTTACGAGGCTACAGACAATGGCGGACAGTTTTATTTCCTGCCGGTGATCTGCCATACACTGAACCGCATTTGCACAACGGTTGCCAAACCTTATAATTACCAGGCTTACACAGATGCCAATGACCCGAGAAATAATTACGAGATGGCTTTCAGCAACAGTGGTTTTCCTGCTGCATTGCGCGATGCATTGAGTGGTAATGGTTCGGCAAATAACTGGATGCAAAGTGCAGCTGGCAAAACCAGCACATTCAACCAGGTAGTTGAATTTACTTATCAAAACAACCGTTACCGCACCTGGTACCAGGAATCTTCTGTTACTGCAAAACTGGGTATGTTCGTTTCTTGCAAGATTGATTATGAAGCTGATGATAATTCTAAAGATGATCATATTATTTTACTGATGGGCTTTGCTATTCCTGCTGAAGGCCATATACCGGTTATCAGTTTCGCACAAGTGATTGTACAATTTACAGATGGTTCCAATACCAATATTCAGTCCAATGCGTACAATACTGATGTTATCAATTCAATATACAATGACCTGCACAGTAAGCTTGCCCATATATCCATGAACAGTGGCCAACAAGGCCGCCGGTACATTGCTGATATAACGAAGGCTAATATGAACGCGATTAATGCGTGTATGAGCTATAGATAAGCAGAATTTTAGGTGACAATCCATTCATTGAAAAATCCTTGCAGCAAAATGGCTGCAGGGATTTTTTAATGAACGGATGCTAAGCGTACAAAATGCTCTTTCCATCGCGAACAAAAAGTTAAAACATTGAAGGGTTACTTTGTAAATGTTTAAGCTTTAATATCCAAACTATATCTCAGAAGGGGCACACTTTTAAGTGTGCCCTATTTTTTGTAGCATTTAAGTAAGGCGCATCATAACAATGCTCTTTTCCTTCTGCACCTAACTATGAAATCCTGAAAAAAATGTTAATTTACAACGCAACATGCAATATATGCGCTTTAACCAATTGAAGAACCATGCCTTTATAACGAATTCATTAACCGACTCCCAATTTTCAAACTATTATTTTGTAAGAATTATGAAAAAAACCTTTACATTTTTATTTGCTCTTTGCATCACAATTTCCCGTCTTCAGGCGCAAACAGCATTCTGGACAGATAACTTCGAAACCGGCTCACCCACTGGCATAGGCGGAGCACGTACCCCCGAAGTGAGCGGTGGTATAGGAACTCCTTATACGAGTTATTTCGTCCTGGCCACCGGTTCAAATATTTCCCAGGTTGTCCCCTTTACAGGTTTGCAGGGGAGCAATTATTGGGCAGGTGAAGATCACAATGTAGCGGGAACCGGATGGGCTGCTGCCGGAACTGGTGCTAATGACACCCTTAATGAGCTCTCTATAACCTGGACAGGCATTGATATTAGTGGGAAAACCAACCTGAGCTTTAAAGGATTATTTGCCGCCAACAGTACCAGCCAGCCATGGGACAACATGAATGCCTGTCTTAGTGGAGTAGCTACTACCAACACAGACTACATTATTCTACAGTACCGTATTGATGGGGGAAGTTATACTAATCTCATTCGTTTTTACAATAGAGGCAGCGCAACCAATGGCACGGATAAATATCTCTATGAGGATACGAATAATAACGGATGCGGTGATAGTGCACAATTGACCAATGCCTTTTCAGAATTTACAAAGAATATAACGGGTACCGGATCGCTACTAGATCTTCAGTTACTTGTTTATAGCGAAGGGACTAATGAAGAATGGGGCGTTGACAATTTCAGGATATTCGGCAGTGTACCTTTGCCAATAGCGATCAGCAGGTTTGAGGGAAAGAGCGTACCCGCAGGCAATCTGCTGACCTGGAGCGGGACCACATCTTATACTAACTTTGAAATTGAACGCAGTAAAGATGGTGTGATTTTTGAACATGCTGGTACAGTCTCTGCAAATCCACAAAACCAATATAGTTTCCTGGACGAAAACCCATTCGAAAATCGTACCTTTTATAGGTTAGTTGTTCCAGAAGATCATGGCAACAATTTATATTCAGCTGTGATATCTGTATTCCGTCAATCAATCCGTGAGATGACGTTTGCGCCCAATCCAATGTCTTCTTCCACGCAGATCAATAATATACCTGAAACTTTATTCAATACAGAAATCGTTCTGACGGACGCAAGCGGTAGCGTATTGAAAAGAGCAACTATTCATGGACGTGAACTCATCGTGAATATGGAGGAATTGAAGCCTGGTTTATACTTGCTGTATTTCAGAGATGGGCAGGTTGTAAAACTTGTGAAGCATCTGTAGCTGTTTCAATAGTCATCATTGTCGGAAAGTTTCTGGCCTCGCTTTTGCATATCAAGCTACTACCTGAAAAAACAGGGCCCATCTTCTTGGTGGGCCCTGTTTTATTTTCTATCTCTGGTTTGCTCTTATAGAATTTTGTACCCAAAGCTCAATAATGAAAGCTTTGTCGGCCAATTCGATTCCTATATCGACAGATGTCAGGCATAATCCATTAACTCAAACCCCCAATCCGTTAAGTAGCCATTTTTCTATGCTCGAGCCGGATGTACATTGTGTAAGAATTCAAAAACAAACCAATGATGAAAACTTTACCCCTTTCCCGAATCACCTTGTTACTGATCGTTTGCTTATGTTCCCTCCGGGGTTATACACAAGGTATTTATCAATTGTGGGGAACCACAACTTATGGTGGTACCGACGATCGCGGAGTGCTGTTTTCCACAAAGTATGATGGAACCAGCCAGGCTGTAAAAAAATCCTTTGCCATGGAAAACCCTGGTAAGCCTAATCTTTTTAATGTACCCGTTTTATGTAATGGCAAGTTTTATTCACTAATGGAAAAAGGTGGTCTTTCCGAAGATGCTATTATTACAGAATATGATCCGGTTACTAATACTTACACTCAAAAGGCCGATTTGCTAACCCTTGATGTGTCGTACACGGAAACTGCATTAACCTCGTTCAACAATAAACTATATAGTGTCTCTTATTACGGAGGCCAGCATAATGGTGGTTTCATCTACGAATTTAATCCTGCAAACAATGCACTGACTCATGTATATGATTTTGACACGGTAGTTGGTGGCAACCCTATGGGTGAGCTCTTGGTTTACAATAATAAACTTTACGGAACCACCCGAAAGGGCGGAAACCAGGATGAGGGCGTATTGTATGAATATGACCCCGCAACAGATGTGTTCGTGGTGAAAGCACACATCACTCCTACAACAACTGGTATACGTGGAAATCTTACCGTTTATAGTAATAGATTCTATGGAATAGGTGATGGCATTTATTCTTACAATACTGTTACTAATGCAATTGTAAAGCATGCCGATTTTGATTCTATCAATCTGCATCACCCATACGGTACATTGACATTGTTGAATAACAAGTTATATGGTGTAACCAACGAAGGCGGAGCACTGGATGCAGGTGGTATCTACGAGTTTAATCCTGCTACTAATGTTCTGGTTAGTAAGTTTGATTTTACTGCGCTCACTGCTCAAAGACGTTGTGATCTACTTGCTTATAATAACAAGCTTTACAGTGCTTCTTATTTTAGTGATACTATTTATGATGGCATGATTTTCACCTACGATCCGGCAACCGACCAGTACCAGAATAAAGTTTTCTTCAATAATACTACGGGTAAGTATGGAGCCGGGCGATTAATGCTTTATAATAATAAAATGTATGGTTTTACATTATACGGGGCTGCTTATAATGAAGGTAGTCTGTTTGAATATAATCCGCTTAATAATGCCTTTGTAAAAAAGGTAGACCTTGGTGGCACAGACTTATACAATCCAAGTGGTAAGCTGCTTTACTACAACAATAAAATTTACGGAACAGCATCCAAAGGTGGTAATAATGGATACGGCGGAATCTATGAATATGATCCTCGTACCCAAACATTTACCATCAAAGTTCAGATGACAGAGCTTAATGGTCAATGGGGCGATCAGGGTGGGTTTATATTATACAACGGTAAGTTTTATGGTGTTACCGCTTATGGTGGCATCAACGGATCAGGTGCTTTGTATGAATATGACCCTGCTACAAATATTTATACCAAAAGGCATGATTTTCTGGAGTCAACCGGTTATCGTCCCTTTGGAAGGCTTGTAGAATCCGGCGGTAAATTATATGGCACAGCCTTTGGTAGTACAAACGATATGGGTAATATTTACGAGTACAATCCTGTCACCCATGCTTATGCGCAAAAGGTTATTTTTAGCGCATCCATGGGAACTGATCCTTATGCCGGTCTTACTGCCTATAATGGTAAATTGTATGGTGTTACCCGTTCTGGTGGAAATAATGGCGATGGTGTATTATTTGAATACAACCCAGTACCTAATTCCTTTCTGGTGAAAGCACATTTTGATATGCAAACTACAGGATTAGAGCCTGAAGGAAACCTGGTTGTATACAATAATAAACTTTATGGTGTAACCGGTAGCTTATATTCAGCAGACGGTGTGATCTATGAGTTCAATCCTGCCAATGATGCTTTAACTCCTAAAGTTACCTTAACCCAGACAGGTGGGAAATATGTAATTGGGGGAATGACCGTACTGAACAATAAGTTGTATGGTCTGGCCTCGATAGGTGGCACGGAACCTTGGAGTGGTGCGCTGTTTGAGTATAATCCTGCAGTAAATGTTTATACAGCTAAAACATTTTTTGAAGGTATAAATGGGAGGCTTGCCCGCCGTTCAGAACTTACTTCCATACCTGCTCCTGTAGCGCCCGGAAACGCTGGCTCTTGTACCAATAGCCAAACTATAAATATTAGTGCAGCCAATGCAAATGAGTGGATAGCCTTTACCGATAATCAGGGTCGTGCTGTAGCCGAAATAAATGCAAATGGTAATATTATGGGTAATACCACAGTCCGCTATTTTATAAACGGAGGCAATATGCGGATGGATGCCAATGGTACTTTCTATTTAGACAGAAATATCACGATTACTGCAACTAACCAGCCGGTGACACCAGTAAGCATACGGCTCTATATCCAACAGTCAGAGTTTGAAAGTATCGAGGCTACACAAGGCTCTGGTGTTTCTATTCCTTCAGATTTGGTGATATACAGGAACAGTGATTTTTGTGCAGCAAGCCTTGCAGCATCGCTGACACAACTATATACCACGCAAAGTAACTGGTCTATCGATTATGTTTATACAGCAGAAACAAGTGTTCTGGGGTCATTTTATTTCGCAGCCGGTATCAACACACCTTTGCCGGTACACATTTTAAGCTTTACCGGTAAGAAACAGAAAAATTATAATGAGCTTAACTGGCAGGCTACCTGCAACAATAATGTGCGCTTTGACCTGGAAAGAAGTGAAGATGGTTTGAACTTCAAAACAATAACCGCTATCACAGCAAACGTACAAGATTGTGAAGCTCCTTTTGTTTACAAAGACGAACAATTTACCGAAGGGAATAATTATTATCGTTTGCTTATGGAGGATAACGGAAATACGACTTATTCCAATATTGTTTTGCTACAACGAGATGGTTTATTTGATACAGAACTTAAAATAGTACCCAACCCGGTTACCCGTTCTACAGCTGATATCTACATAAGATCTACACATCAAAAAGCTATTGAGCTTACCATTACAGACCTTACCGGAAAAATAATAAGGACACTGAAAATACCAGTAGGGCAGAGCGTATCCCAATACCCGGTTGATATGAGTGACATTGCTTCAGGTATTTATTATGCCCGGTATTATGATGGAGAAAAGATGCATGCCTTAAAGTTTGTAAAGCAGTAATAGCGAAATCAATTCAGCATAATTCAATTGTTTGATGAACTAATACCAGGCTCATAAAAAGCGGTTGGCCTATAAGGTCAACCGCTTTTTACATTTTTATGGATGCAGCAATACTTATTTATACAGCCCGTCCTTTTTTGCTTTTTCTTCTACTGATTTAGCACGTTCACCACTATCAGGATGCGAGCTCAGCATCTTTTGCATGTTGTCTTGCTTTGCACCGCTACCCAATGATTGCAGTTTTTTAAAGGCGCTGGCCATAGCCATTACATTGTATTTATGTTTTTTCATGAAATCATAGCCATAGTTGTCAGCTTCGGTTTCTTGCTTACGGCTGTACTTTGATTCCAGCATAGCATTGGCAATTTCTCCCAGCTGACTTTCTGTAAGCGCATTGGCAACGCCCGATTGGGAAGCTGCAGCATCTGAAACAGCAGCGCGTTTATAAGCAGCACGCATCGCATCGCGGGTATCATGATTTTTTACATGACCTATTTCATGACCAATGATGGCCAATATTTCTTCATCCGTCATCATATCCATCAGGGAAGAGAAAACGCGGATACTGCCATCAGCACAGGCAAAAGCATTTATGTCTGTAACCTTATAAACTTTATAATTAAGCTTCAGGCCATCTTCGTTTTTATGATTGGCGAAAATTTTATTCAACCGTATCGTATACGGGTCTTTTTCGTCGGCAACAGGATTGTGTGCATCCATCCAGTCTATGGATTCTTTAGCCAGTTTAGCGGCATCGGCATCACTGAAGGTGGCAGCCTTTACTCCTTTTTCTGCGGCACCAATAGATTTATTGTTGAGCTTAAACTGGGCATTGGCTGTTCCTATGAACGCGGCCAGGGCGAAACAGGTAAAAATTGTTTTTCTCATTTGAAAGAGTTTACGTTATGAATGCTAATAAGAGCACAAATATGCAACAAGCATTCTGTTCTACATTCATTTTTAGATATGTTTTGCATTTCACATCATCTTGGTGGTGATATAAAATATCTGATTTTCTCAAATGATACTCATATACATGATGCAAAGAGTTGGAGGATACAATTATTGGAGCATGTTATACTGACTTCACTCCTGAATTCCAAGGGCTTTCATTACCTCTGTTTTATACTGGCGGCCTATGGGAAGCTCCAGATCGCCCACTTCAATTACAGAAGTACTAAATGATTTGATCTTATCTGTCGCAATGATGTAAGCCCGATGTATGCGGAGGAATTGTCTGTTGGGCAACTTCTCCTCCAGGTAACCGATCCGCTGATTGATTATTTTTGTAATTGAAATAGGTGAGTATAGTTACACCTTTCCTGATGCTCTAAACCACCCATTCGGTAGGAGCCTTGCCAAATTTTTTCTTGAAAGAATGCGAGAAGTGAGAGAGACTTTCAAATCCCAGATCCAGGTAGAACGCAGAAGGCTTCTTGCTCTTTTTTTCTATAAGATGGCGTGCTTCGATCAATCGACGTTCCAGTAACCACTGTCTGGGTGCCATCCCAAATATTTTCTGAAAATCCCGTTTAAAACCGGCAAGGCTTCTTCCCGTGAGTTGCGCAAACTTTTCAACCGGTACATTGAAATGAAAATTGCTGAGCATGAACCGCTCCAGATCGATCTTGTATGGCTCCGAAAAGTCGAACAGAAATCTGCTGAGCGCAGGCATGGCATGCAGTAGCAACTGCACGCCTTCCTTCACTTTTAAAATGCCCATTGCAGCTGTTGTTTTTTCATCCGGGTTGCGGACATACGGTACGATGGATTGAAAGTAGCCTTGCAAAAAATCATTTCGGGGAATGAGAATATTGGGTGGCCCTGTGTATTTCTGCTCCATCTGTATTCGCTCTTCTAAAGCGATCTTTCTAAGCAAATCTTCCTGCAGGGAAATGACAATCGTTTCATAATCCTCATTGGGCAAAGGCGTTTTGGTTATCTGTCCCAGTTGATTTTTGCCAATCAGCAACATCTCACCGCGCCTCATAGAAACTTTTTGGCTGGCCGTTTCCAAAGTAAACTGTCCGGAAACCTGCAATACCAATGCGCTGTGTTCGAAAAAGCCTACTTTCTCCTTTCGTTCCGTCGAGAGGTAAGCATAAAAGATCACTCCAGGGAGTATTTCAGTAGGATTCGTCACGGCATAAAGGTATTAAAAATTGTGGCTTATGTTTTCCCAGGTTATCGCTGAAAATACGTACCTCCAAGTATCGCACCTGGTGAAAAATGTATGTTAAGTGCATTCATCTCATCAGGAGTGAATTTGATCTCCATGGCCTGCATGTTTTCCGATAGCCGCGTTCTTCTGTTCATGCTTACTAATGGCATAATGTGATCACCCTGTGCATTCACCCAGGCTATGGCCAGTTGCGTAGGGGTGTATCCTTTTTTCGTTGCCATCTGTTTCAAAATTTCGACCTTTTCCAGGTTCTTAACCAGATTTTCTCCTTGAAAACGGGAGAAGTGATTTTGGTAGTCCCTGGCTCCGAGAGGTGCTTTCATTTGACCTGTGAGCAGACCCTCGGCCGTATTGGCAAATGCCACTACTCCAATACCCAATTCTTTTGCCGCAGGAAGCAAGTCACTTTCTATCTGACGATCAGCCAATGAATAGCCGATTTCCAATGCTGTTACCGAATGTATGCTATTCGCCTTGCGCAGTTGATCGGCAGTTATTTCGGACACACCCAGGTAACGTACCTTTCCTTCTTTGATCAGATCGGCGACTGTTCCAATCACGTCTTCTGTTGGGACACTATCGTCCAGTCTGCACGGCTGGTAAAGATCGATGGTATCAATGCCCAAACGTACTAAAGAATAATTGATGAAATTTTTGATGGCAATAGGACGCAAGTCCAATCCAAGCCATTGATTGCCGTAAAAGATCGCACCAAACTTTACACTAATGAAAGCGTTGTCCCGTCTGCCTTTTATGGCTTTACCTACAAGTAGTTCGTTATGGCCACTAGCGTAAAAGTCTCCGGTATTCAGAAAGTTGATGCCATTGTCCAACGCCTCTTGAATGGTAGCTATACTTTCACTTTCATCGTTCGCGGGACCTCCCCATACCGGCGACATGCGCATACAGCCTAATCCCAGTTTAGAAACGAGTGGACCATTCTTGCCGAGGTTTATTTTTTCTATCGTTGTCATCGTTATTGTTTTATGATTTTAACGATACAAAGATGAGTGTTATCCCCCTTACCCCGTTTCTTCCACGGCTCAAATTACTTGTCTGTATGGATCAGCTTTTCATATCCTTCCACAGATGTGAATAGTCGTAAGCTTGCTGTCCCGTGATCGACTGCTGCACATGCCGGTTTTGGCATAACATCCCTTTATGATGTTAGTAATGTGATACCATTCAAGTCCGCTTTCCCGCTTTTTAGGAATTCGTAGGTCATCCGATCTGCCTGGCAGTCTATAAATTGGATTCGTTTCAAGCTGTTATTTTTAAAGAAAGTATTGAGAAGGGTTGCATGCTGAAATGTCACTCGTTTAAAGGAGCAATTTTCAAAAGAACAGTCCTCTACTGTACCATCGAAAACAATATCGATAACATGTGTATCCACAAAAGAGGTGCGGTTCCACACAGCATTGACAATTGTATTTTTCTCGAAGCCACCGGATTTAATTACCATTCCGGTAAAATCGGCGTTGGTGAGATCACAGCCAGAGATAAAGCTTCCTGAAAATTCAGTTTCTTCCAGTGAACAATCCTTAAATTGATTGTTGGCGAGGTTAGAACGCTGAATGTGGCTGTTGCTGATATTAGAACCGGAAAAGTCGCAGCTGTCAATATTATTACTTTTTAGAATAAGCCCCGATAAATCTGAACCAATAAACTTGCAGCGTTGCATGTTGGAAGAACTGAATTTTTCATGCAGATTTTTCAACCCGGAAAAGTCTGCGTCCACCCAGTTTCCTTGTGACATATCCCAGCTAAGCTTTTTCTCCTGCTTTGCGGATGGTAATTCATCAGATCGTTTAACCAAAGACTCAACAGGTTGCCTCTCAGTGGTCACAGATGGAACACTTTCTGCAAAATAGTTAAGGTCAACACCCAAAATTTCCGTCAGATGATTTAAAGTAATGATGTCAGGCATTGATTCTCCGCGCTCCCATTTTCCAACTGCTTGCGGGCTTACAAATACAGTTTGAGCAAGTTGCGCCTGAGACATATTTATTTTTTTTCGCGCTTCGGCAATTTTATTGCCAATCATTTTAGTTTCCATAGATACTGTCTTTTTTGTTTTATTTTTTCGACACTGCAAAGATAATCGGATGCATTTCCGGAACCGAAAAAGCGAAGCAACTTATAGTTGTAATTGCGCTACTTATGGTAGTTATTTGACAACCTGTAGTGGTATATGTCGAAATTCAAAAGTTATTGATGCTTCAGGCATCTGGCCGCCGATACCTGCATCTAAAATCTGAGCGTAGTAAATGGTAGAAATGAAAGCTACAAAAGTGCAGATATAGGAAATGCCTTGTCTGGATCAAAGGCATTTCCATAATCAATGCATTATGCTGCAAGAACAGCCATGCGTACTTCAACAATGGCTCCATACTTAATGATCGGAGTTTATTTATAATTTTTGACTGGCTTCGGTAATAAAATTTGCAACCAGCTTCGGTTGTGATACCATGGGAATATGACTAGATGCAAGTTCCAGCGTAGTCGCCTTAATCAGTTTGGCCTTGAATCGTTGTAGATCAGGATTGATCATTCCATCTTTCGCTGCAACGATAACCCATGACGGTTTGGTTTTCCAGGCAGGGCTATACACTTTTTCTTGCGTAGCTGAAGCAGCCCATGGCGTTTGTGTAGCAAATATTATTTTCTGTTCTTCAGGTGATACATCCTGCGCGAAAAACTCGTTGATCCCTTTCCATGATAAGGATAAAAAACCTTCTTTACTAAGCTGAAGCTCTGGTCCTACAGCTGTTGGAGGCATAGCAGCATTAACATCGTTAACGTTTTGTCCATCTTCCGGAATCAATGCAGCAACATAGAGTAAGCCAACCACCTTCGGATCTTTTCCTGCTTCGGAAATTACCATTCCACCATAAGAATGTCCTACTAATAATACAGGGCCATTCATTAAAGCAATAGCACGTTTGGTGGCTGCTACATCGTCAGCAAATGAAGTAAGCGGGTTTTGTACAGCTACAATATTATAGCCTTTAGCTTGCAGCAAAGGAATAACCTTTGCCCAACTGGAACCATCAGCAAAAGCGCCATGAACAAATACAATGTTCTTTACACCTTTAGGATCAGATTGAGCGCTTGAGTGCTGTGGCAGCAAGAATAGTGTTACCAGAAATATGATTGCGGTAACTTGTTTGATAACAGACATAAAAATTGAGTTTTTGATTAATAAAATTGAGTGTGGGTAATTAGATTGTTCGGATTAATATTCTACTAATTTGGCAAGGAACCATTGTTCATATTGCATCTTTCCAAGACGGGCATCATTGTCCGGAACCAGTGATTCATCATTCAGTTCTGCTCCGAAATAAAGTGCCTGTTTATCTTCCACCAGTTGGCGTGAATCCTCCGTTTCATTGAGGTAATAGCGAATGAATTCATACATAGGCATACACACCGGACCTGCCACTTCTACAGTTGCATTCATAGGTGCTCCGAGTACAATGTCTGTTAATGCAGATACCACTTCGTCTGATGCTATAGGTTGAAATGCCGCCGGTGAAATATGAACTTCTTCACCGATTGTACCGGCTTCTATAATTCTGTTGGCCAATTCAAAAAACTGTGTAGAACGCAGAATAGTATAAGGCACTCCTGATGCTTTGATGAGCTCTTCCTGCGCAACTTTTGCACGCATATATCCGCTGTCCCGAAGACGGTCGGCACCTACAACTGATAATACTATATGATGTTTCACATCGCCATAGATGTCTGCTGCAAACTGGTTGCGTGTAGAGGTTTGAAAGAAATCCATCGCTGCCATATCTTCAAATGAAGGCGCATTGGAAACATCAACAACTACATCTGTGCCTCTTAATGCTTCTTGCAAACCTTCGTTTGTAAGTGTATTAATCCCTGATTCGGGGAAAGCCGATATTACTGTATGTTCAAGCTGGCGAAGCCTGTTTACGAGCCTGGATCCTATAAGCCCGCTACCGCCAATGACTACGATTTTCATAATTTGTTTTTTTGATGTTATAGTGTTAGCTGAATTGATGGAGCGCTGAATGATGGCCAGGTAACTTCTGATCCATTTTGAAATTTAAGCGTTCCGAATAAGTCCCGGTTGTATCTACCAAAGTACCTTTCATTCCGGTAGCCGAAGTGATGGCATATAATATCGAGATATCATCTGCATTAGCATCTCCTTCAAACCGGTAAGCTTCATCTACCTGAAATTCCTCAGGGTTAAGCCGGATGTCAAGCTCACCGCAATAAAGGCAAACTGTGTCTGTTCCAAAATCAGCCCAGTAGCCTCTTTCTTTAAGATCATTCAAAGCGTCGGCCAGCGATTCATAGTTTTTCATAACGGTTTAATTTTCCTGGTTAAAAATACTCCGGGCAGTATGTACGCTCTTACTCGCGTTCGGCTGCCAGGTTTTCTTCATTATACATTAATGGCTGTTCTACCATACGGATGGCGTCGTTCAGAAATTCGCTGCCTTCACTGGTATCATGCAGTGGCTCATGGATTGTGATCAACATATGTTCATCAGGCTCACCCTTATGCTTTTTTGCAGGTAGATTTAAAAAGAAAAGCTTCATGACGTTTGCTTTAATGAGTGAATAAATTGTTTTCTATCAATAGATATCCTGCTTCGTTCTGTATATCGGGGTAGGGTATTACTGATCATAAAAGAGATGATAGCGTTTTTGATCTGCTGCCTGCTGGATGCCGTGTTGTTGACCGGTTTTCGTAAGGATAATACGCCGGCGTTGGGATATCCTGGTGCACGAACAGGTGGAAAGTGCATTCCCGTTACAACCGCCTCGGCAAACTGTCACCCGTCATCTTCGTTTCAACAGGCAGCAGATCGCTTTGCCATTAGGCTTTTGCTGCTTGCTTGCTCCACCAATTTTCAAAGTTGATGGCTCCTAACTCTGCCTGTCCGGCCGGTACCAGTGCAGTATGTGTAACTTCTCCGCCGAAATATGTAGGTTTGCCGTTTGGTATTACTTTACGTGGGTCGTTTGTATACTGCAGGTACTGCTCAACGATATTATACATCTCAAAACGCTCCGGTCCGGCTATTTCTACTTTGCCATTGATAGGGGTTGCCAGCGCATATTTGGATACAAATTTTGCTACATCATCTGCTGCGATAGGTTGAAATTTTACATCTGAAAGATGTACTTCATTTCCATCAGTAGCCTCGTTGACGATGCCCGCAAGGAATTCTAAAAATTGAGTACTCCGGATAATGGTGTAAGGCACTCCTGATTGCTGTATGAGGTCTTCCTGAACTCTCTTGGCGCGCATGTAGCCAATGTTCTGCATAATGTCAACACCTACAATAGAAAGTGCTATATGATGTTTTACACCTGCATTGATTTCTGCTGCCAATAAATTGTTGCCTGATTTCTGGAAAAATTCTAAGACTGCTTTGTCCTCAAACGAAGGCGAATTAGCGAGGTCAATAACAACATCTGTACCAGTTAAAGCTTCGGCCAGTCCTTCGCCTGTAATGGTATTAATGCCTGTTGCCGGAGAGGCTGCGATTACCTGGTGCCCGGCCTGGCGAAGTTGGTTAACTACTTTTGTTCCGATGAGGCCTGAACCTCCGATTACTACGATTTTCATAATTTGAATTTTATTGTTGGTTATGCTTTTCTATATGCCAAAACCATGCCATAAAATGCAAATCATTTGTAGTCAACCGTATAAGCAATTTCGATCTTTTTATTTTTCACTATATATAGTGGAAGCACGACTAGTTTCACTGAATATAGTGGTCAGTGGTCAGTGGTCAGCGATAAATATTAAGTGGGAAATCAAAAATGGAATTCGATTCTTAATTTTCGAATTTCTAATTTCAAATCCTGCGTCATGCAAAGTAATCGGCCTTTGTGATGCCAAGTTTTTTCATTTTGGAATGCAAAGTATTGCCGGGGACTTTTAATACTTCAGCAGCACTGCCAGTGCCGGAGATCTTGCCGGCACAGCGTTTTAGGGTTTCAATAATATAACCACGTTCTACATCTTCCAGTGAACGGCTTAGCAGATAGGCCTGCTCCTGCTCCTGCTCCTGCTTTGATGCATCTGCATGATGGGGTATATAAATATCACTCAACGTACTGTCGGTTGCCAGTAATATGCTGCGTTCAATTAAATGTTCCAGTTCTCTTACATTACCCGGCCAGGTGTAGCTGCGCAATTGCTGTATTACTCTTGGTGCTACTTTCCTGATATTACGACCTGTATTACGACTGTACTTCCGTACAAAAAAATGAGTAAGTGCTTCGATATCATCCAGACGGTCACGTAATGGAGGAAGCTCAATAGGAAATACATTCAAACGGAAATATAGATCGGAACGGAAACGGCCGGCTTTTACTTCTTCTTCCAGGTTGCGATTGGTAGCTGCAACCAACCGGACATCGATCTTTATGGTATGCTTACCGCCCAATCGTTCCAGCTCACGTTCCTGTATTACACGCAATAACTTTGACTGGGCTTCGAGTGGCAGTTCGCCAATTTCGTCGAGGAATAAAGTACTCTTATCGGCCAGTTCAAATTTGCCTATACGCCGGTCAATGGCGCCCGTAAAAGAACCTTTTTCATGACCGAACAATTCACTTTCGATAAGATTGGCAGGCAGGGCAGCGCAATTAACCTTTACCATCAGTTTGTCTTTCCTTGGCGACGCACTATGAATAGCCCTGGCGATAAGTTCTTTACCCGTACCGGTTTCGCCCAATACCAAAACGGTAGTGTTGGACTCTGCTACCAATCCTATTAGGCGATATACTTCTTGCATCTGCTCACCGCTACCAATGATTTCAGAAAAGTTGTAAATGGTTTTGATCTGTTCTTTCAGGTAATCATTTTCTACTTCCAGTTGTTTTTTATAAGCCAATAGTTTTTCATTGGCCAATATATTAGCAATGGCTATAGATATCTGTGCGCATATACCCTTCAACATTAATTGGCTCAGCCGGTTTGCCAGTATCCAGATCGTTCCTATATTTTTGTCGCTTACACGCATGGGCAAACCGTACATATTTCTCAGCCCTGTTGTTGCCCACAACTTAGCGTATGCATTACCATTTTTTAATTCTTCTTCAACATTAAAGATCACGCCTTCTTTACTGGCCAACACCTGTGCAGTATAAGGTTCTTCTATAGTAATGCGGTTGGATACCATTTGGCTATGATCGATTTTGGCTTTTTCGAATAACCTTTTGTCATACATAAATGCCGGTAAATGGATCCCATCATCTTCTATTATCCGGATCATGGCCAATTGCGTATTCATCGTTTTATCCAACACCTGGAAGATAGCAGTCTGAAGATCTTCCTTTGTTCTTACCTTGGTAATATCATTACTAAAATCCAGCAGGAAAGCTTGCTCTTCCTGTTTTTTATTGACTTGCTCATTGGCCATAAGATTGGCCATAGCAATAGATATTTGTGCACAAATACCTTGTAACAATTCTATCTTGATCTCGTCAATGTCGAGAAATAAAATACCATGATTTGTTTCTCCATTACGCAACCGGACACCTACAAAGTTTTGGAAACCCATCGCCTTCCAGCCCTGCAAATAAGACGAAGTAATACCACGTTGTATTTCCCGGTCTACATTAAACAATAAAGGGATGGAACTATTCAGTACACGGTTCTGCAATCCATCATTGATAGGATACCTGGCTTCCCGCAGCGTGTTCACCAACTTCTGATCATGACTCCTTTTCCCCAGATCGAAAACATAGGCGGTCAAAGTAGTGTTATCTTTATTGATCCTGCGAATAACAAAGCCGCTTTTCTGGTCTAATGCCCGGACTGCAGTACGAACTGCATGGGTAAGTTCCTCTTTTGTTCTTACGGCTGCAATAGCACTGCTAAAATCAAGCAAAAATGATTTTTCTTTTTCCTTATTCAGCAGCTCTTCATTTTTGATAATGTTAGATACAGCACTGGATAACTGTGGCGCAATACCTTTCATAATATTTCGAAATTCATTGCTAAAGCCTTCTGGTTTATCAGTGTAAATATGGATAAAGCCCATTGGTTTTCCTTCCTTCATCAGCTTGGTCATCAGAATTTCCCGGACGCCTTTTTCATAATTAACACGGAGAAAAGGTGGGCTTTGAGGCTTATCCATGACATCTTCCAGCAAAAAAGAGGTAGGTTCTTCTGATTGTAATACTGTCTGAATAAAAATAGGATCATTCAGCGAAAAACGGGCATCCACCATTTCCTGGTACCTTTTATGCGATCGGATAGGAGATCCATCATTATCTAAGAGAAAGGGAGTATAAGTTTCGTCTTTGTGATCAATTAAGGTAACAATCGTGTGCGTAAAGTAATATAACCCTTTGATCCGCTTTTTAAAAAGGGCAAGCAGGTCATTTTTCTCCCTGACCCCGGTAATATCATTTCCCAGATCCAATAAGACCTTTCTTTCCTGCTCCAGTATAGCCTTGGTAGGAGCATGCAGGTCTGATTCTGTTTTCTTTACTCTTTTCATGTCGGCAATTTATAGAAAATATAAGACGGTGAATATTCAGTATTGTATCGTAATAATTGATAAGGTTTTAAGTAAGATAAAGTTCAACAAAGATACAATTACCGGAATTGAAGATACATTTCGATAATGCTCTGGTCGTAATATCAACGGTAAGTTGTTAGATTTGATCTATGGATAGGAGCAATACTAATTTTAACAAATTAGCGAGGCCTTTTCTTCTACAAAAAGAACTGCAATGCTTTAACTTAATATGTTGCTTGGTAGAAATAAATTATTCTAATTTTGCGACAATTTTGGAAGAGCTGACTAATTTGTTGGTATTTTCAACCCTTGATTATACAATCTTTAACTGACCATTTCATGAAAACCAAATACCAGGCATTACTAATACTATCCTTAACGTCATTAATTGCAACCTTCAATTCCGGAAATGTCTTAGCACAAAAAAAAAATAAGAAGTCAGGGACAGAAAAACAGGTGGAGCTTTGGGATCTGGACACCATGGTTGCACCAGTACCTATAGGCAGAAGGTTATTCACCGACAAGATTGAAAAAACTCTGGATCAACTTGATACCCTGGATGGTGAGAAGGATGGTATTGTAAAATACAGAGATGATGTTACCTCCAAATTGTTTACCCGGGCATTTATGGCTGATGCCCCCAGGATTATTATCCTGGTAGAAAATCTCAATATCGATCATAACGAAAAAGTAAAGTATCATAAGATTTTGCAGGATAAATTACGCTCCACGCAGGCCATGCAATGGGATACAGTAGCGGCTAATTATTTTACAGATGACCTTAATAATTTAAGAGGTTTGATAATAGCTCAATACCGGAAAAATGTACTTCAATATGTTCAGCAAAACAGATCTCTGTTGACGCTTCAAAACATTCAGTTACTGGAAAGTAATGTAGTTGAAGTATTTGATGTCGCTGAAGCCAAATCATATTTGTACAAAAATCTGGCTAAAACTTATCCTGCTGTAATTATAGAAAAACTTCCCGAAATCAAGGATCAGCCTTATGCTGACACAGTAGTTGCCGATATTGCTAAAGCGATGCCAGGAACTATTTTGAGTTATGCAAAATCTGGCTTAAGTAGTGTTATAAAAAGGAATGCCGATCCTTTTGTGCAAACCATTGTCCGCATAGCAGACGAATCAAAAAAACCTGAAAAGTTGCTCCCGTTCTTAGGGCCTATTCATAGGGGCACGAAGACCATTTCTGAAGTAAATGGTTATATAACGAACGACAATAAATATTACCAGGAATTGGTTGATTTACTCATCGGCAACGAACAGATATGCAGGGACTATATTGAAAATGAAATTAAAAACCGAACGATAACTTATGCCAATAAAATAAACGATGAGTCAAAGCATGATGATACTCGTTTTGCGCCCATTCAAAATATGCGGGATATCGATTATTATGTAATGATCATTGGCGGAAAGGATGTGCTTTATTCCAGCTCTTTTACCAACGGGCTATACGCTTTGATGATAAAAGCATTGAATAGGAAGTCCGGTAAGGAATTGCTGCTTCAAATGAATAATTATCATTTCCGCACTTTCATCAGGTTATGCGCAGAAAATAACACACTGGCCGGCTTTCTGAAAACGATGACTGAATCTGAAAAGAATATTTTGTTTAAAGAATTTACGGATCGGTTGGAGTTAGGAGATATTAATGATCTGTCAGAGGCTGTTGAAGTTGCCAATACATTTCCGTATATAAATGATGAAGATATTTCTGATCAGATAAGAAGCGATTTTTACGTGCATTATGATAGAGTAAAAGCAGCAAAAAATGAATTTACGGCTAAAGGAATATTGACTTATGGTATCATGCAAATTTTGTTTAATCATGATGAGAACAGTAACAAGTCGATTGAAGAAAGCCTTGGCATGAATCCTGTTTCGCAAATACCATATGATCAGTTTTTAAACAGCACAAATGAAATTGTTGAACAAGTATATTTCTATGCCGATAAAAACGGGAAAAGCGACTACAATGCTTTTATAAGTGATATGAAAAGCAATAGTGCCTGGAAGCTAACAGAAAATACCAGCTGGACAAAGATCACTTCCAATAGCGATAAGAAAATTACTATTTATGCCAATAAAGCAACTACTGATTCGCAAAGTGTTTCTGCTGTCAATATATTGAAAGCATACCTGCAGCAAAATAATATTAACCCGGTAATTGCTTTTCATTTTGGTGCTATAGGTTATTTATCCAACACCTTAAACACCGCGAATCCCGGAGTGAAAATTATCATGGCAGGTACTACTTTTGGTGACGATAATTTAATGAGAGCGCTTAATAAAAATGTTGATATGCATATCCTTGCAAACAGGCAAACTGCAAAGCCTGCAGTATCTCTGAAGGTATGCGCTGAAGTAAATAAGCAATTAAATTATGGCCGAAATCTTAATTGGAATGACACCTGGAAAGATCTAAGTAGCTATTATGCTGATGCAGATCCTTTGGAAAAAGAAGCTTTCAGCAATTTTATACAACCAGATAAAAATCCGGGTGTACTATTTGCCAAGGCTTACATGGAAACCAAACGCAAAAGATTAAACAAGTAAAGGAAGATACTTCCCAAGCAATAGTTGAAATTCAAAGGCCGGAATGCATTCGCATTCCGGCCTTTGAATTTCCATTGAAACTACAACAAGTAAATATCAATCTACGGACATGGGACTGAGGTATAATTCAGTCTTAAAGGAAAATTTTTCACCGGTATCAGTTAGTATACCTTTCAATACAATCACTACACGTTTCTTTATTTCTGTGTATTCTTTAATAGGCCAAACTTTTTCAACCAATTCAGAATGAATGCTAGCATCCGGGTTGGTCAACCTGGGCTCATATTGTGCTACGGTCCTGATAACAGATAATCTGAAATGTTCTTCCCATTGTGTATCGGATAATGAATTTTCAAATTCCAGGTCCCATATTTCATTGCCGTAATTACCATCGTACCTGTTTTCACCAAATTTTGTGGTGATCAGAAGCTCTATGTGTTGTGCTATATTTTCCGCTATGCTGGAACTTAGTTCAGCATCTTTACCCAGAATAATTTTCCCGAAATCAAATGGCAATTTATAGTACATAGCTATATCTCAAATTCTTTAGCACTGCGTTGTAAACTTTCAGCAAGTATTTTTCCTTTCAGCAACTTAAAGTCAGTCATGTTGCCTTTAGGCAAAATCAACTTAGTTGAACCTTTCTTATCCATATCTTTTTCAAAGGTCTTATTCAATTGCTGCAGTTTATTGACCGGAATAGTCAGCAGATCTGCAATTACATCCAAGCGATAGCCCGCATTGATATCACAGGAAGCAAGACCCTTTGCATATAGTTTATGCTCTTTACCTGATTCCTTTGCTTCCTGGTTTTCTGCTGATGTTGGTTTTACAGGCTCAAGCATATAGGGCTTTATACCATTCATATCCGTTCCGTTCCAGGCAATGGTTGCAGCTACAAATCTTCTGACGTAATCTTTTGTTTCAGTTGGCAAATAGGATTCCAGTACAAGAATATCCCTTGAACCGCCCGAACGGACAATGGCATTATTTACGTTTCCTCCGCCTGCATTATAAGCTGCAATAGCAAGTTGCCAATCATTGTAGGTGCGATAAAGTGATTTTAAATAGTTGATGGCTGCGCTTGTACTTTTTATCACATCAGTTCTTTCGTCTATTGTTTCATCTATCGTTAGGCCCAGATCTTTTGCAGTACCTGGCATTAACTGCCATGGGCCACGGGCTCCTGCACTGGATGTCGCCTCTAAGTCCAGGCTGGATTCCATATAGGCCAGGCTTTTCAGATCTTTGGGTAAGCCATTACGAATCAGCTGTAACTCAAAATACCTCATCAGGCTTAGCTTAGTAGAATTGAAAGAGGCAAAGTTTTTCTTATATCTTTCAGCGAATTTTTTTATGTAGTCAGCTCTTTCGTCACCAGTTCTTTCAGGGTCTGTATTCGTGTCTGTAGCCTTAGTATTTAATGAAGCATTGTATGCAATCAATTCCTGCGCTTGCAAAGAAGCACAACCAAGAAGGAGTGATATAAAAAGAATACAGGCTTTCATTTGTAAGATAAAATTAAGACAATAATTATTATTGAATTAATCGTATGGTTTAAAGAGTACTTTCTCTTTATTTTTCTGTTGTTTTTTGTTTGGAAATCTGGTTTCTATAATTCACGGTATCGGCTGCCGTCGTGCTTTCTTTTTTGCTCTTACCATCAGCTTTCCGGACAGGAATTTTATCTAAGTCTTCCTGCATGGAATTGGTATTGGCATTGTCTTTTTTAATACTAACCTTTGATGTTGTTGCTTGCTTAGGTTCGGTATGGGCCGCATTCTTATTGGTACTACCTTGTAATTCCATCAAGTCTTTTTCAAAATCGGCATTTCTTTTGGGTGGTGCTTTTTTACTTACTTTGGGGGTAGAAATCGGCTTGTCTGAAGTGCTTGTAGTAGTGGATGCTGCATTATTTTTCTCCAATTGTTTTAAATCGTGCTCCAGGTCAGCGTTGTTTCTTCCCGGTTGTTCACTTTTGTCTTTCTGTAATTCCTGGGCTGCTATTCTTTTTCTGTAATTGACTGTATCTGTTTTATTATCATCGTCTTTCCCTTTGTTCTCTTTCTTAGCGGTATTAGCTCCAGCTGGGGATGGTGCTGTATTTAGATCTTCATTGACCTTATTGATATTACCACTCTCTTGTTTATTACCTGCTTTGGTCGTAGTTGGAGTATCTTGCCTTGATGGAATGCCGGCATCTTTTTTATCAACAGTTTTAGCCTTCGCAATATCCGCCGCACTTTTCTGTGGGGTGGTATGATCTGGCAGTTTTGTTTGAGCAGGGTTATTATTATAATCGTTTATAACCGAACCTATATTCCCAATACGATCTTTATCTGTATTTTTTTCCTTTGTTTTATCGGGAACTGTTGGTGTAGAGACAGTGGTATTCTTTTCCGAAGAGCGGCTATTAATAACAGTATTAACAGGTAAATGTGTTTCGTCTATGATATAATATGTTCTGCCATTGTTTCTTATCTGAAGGTTTGCATTATTGTTGTGATCATGCAGCCACACTGCTCTACTCCTGCATTCATCCAAAAATACTCTTCCGATATCAATACTGATTTTTCCCGAAGATTGATATTCGGAAAGTGTGATACTTCTCCATGCCGGATCTACAGGAAAGTATCCCGAAACAAAACCCAGAGCTTCAGAAAAAGTCAGCTCTTTTGCAGACTTATCTAGTTTTGTGTTTTGCAGGGATTGAGCTTTTTCTATTGCATTGGACACCTGCTTTACGATAAGTTCTTTTGAATCGTAATACCCATTACCACCCAACAATGCTAATTGATTTGCAAAGTCAGTATATTCTTTTTCGCTTAGCAGTACTCCTGCTGTTAAACCTGTTTGGAGATTATGAGCGTCATTACTTCTTAATAACATCCATGCAGGAATTAAAAAATTCTGATTACGAAGGGTATTGGATTTTAAAAAATCCAAAGGTATTTTCTCATTAAGATACTTGGGGAATCTATAGGCATACTCCTTTTTAATTTTTGTATTGCCCGAACTGCTTTGAGCCATGGCACTATGCAACCCGCTCTCAATAGTCCTGTTATCTATTGCAATAGTGGTGATTAAGGAATCCAGGTAATCCGCCAGATATTTAGCAGGCATATTTTCACTATCATGCGGGAATAACAAAAAGCCTTGTGTGATAGCTTTTCGCGGATAATCCAATTGTTGGATACGGCCGGTAGAATCATTGACAAAAGACACGCTATTCAAAATATTAGGATAAGTATTGGGAACTATAATCTTCTTTTTTAGTTCGGTAATATTCTCTGCACTTTTGCTGATCAACTCTTTGGCATCACCTACAAAATTGATGTAAGCAGGTTCGTTGGGTATGTTATGTGTTTGAAAGAAAAACAATCTTGCCTTTACACTTTGAATACTTCTGATCGCTTCTCCTTTACGACTTGTTTCATCACTTCCCGAACCGTATACTAAAATGATATTAGATTCATTATTATGAGCCTGCAGCATTTTAGTTGCTTTAATAATACCACCATACATGCCCTGGTAATAGATATTATCATCACAGCCGTCGTTTTCTACTTTCCTTTGTTCCTGTAAAAATTCATCTATTGCCCTGTAGTCATTGGTTAGAGGCGTTATCGCATTATCACAATTAGGTCCGTAATCTTTATAGACAACAGCTCCTATATTCACTTCTTTAAAATTATTTCTTGCTGCTTCCCGCCAGGCATCTGTTTCCAAAACGCCTTGCAAGTTGTTGATATACTGCCCATTCTTTCGCCCTGCCGAGACCACTAAAACGATATTTAACTTTGAGCTTTTCGCACTGAAAGTTTCAATGTCTTCATTAGAAATTAAATCTCCCGAAATATTATAAACCCTGTTTTTGTCTTTATCCAAAACATCTTCTAAAAGGCTACTGTTGATCGCTACATCACCATCTTTTGTTGTACTGTATTTTATAATAGGGTAGAGCTTTTCCAGATCAGATTTTGGTGTAGTATAAGGTGAGTGGACAATAGTTATTGGCTCCTGGTCTGCTATGTTATTTTTTATTGAAGGGTAATTCTGATAAAACGGAAGTGTAGCTTTCAGATCAGGATTCAAAGAAACAAAACCTTTGGTTCCCCATACTCTTATCAGGTCCTTGGATACCCAACCAATGCCGGATTGGGCAGAATTTTCAGGTAAAAAATTAGGGTCGGGACCAACGAGATACTCATTTCCCAATACGGATTCTTTATAGATGTAAAAGATATTTTCCATTCCGCATTTGGAAAGCGGCTTGTTTAAAAACGGATTGGCAAAGGTGATGATAGAATCGCCGGTAACATGGTGTTGGAGTATATCGAAGATCCTTTGTGTGCCAAATGCTGTAATGGTTTTTAAATAATAATTGGTGCCTTTATCTTTAAGCGCCCTGTTCCATAAGAGTAGTGTATTTTTGTTTACCCATCCCAGGTACTTGGCGTTTTCCAACGTCTTTTTTCCTTTGCTCATATTCACTCTGGGTACATATTCTGCCAGCTCTACATAGTCGTCTTTTTCGCCTATTACAAAACAGGCCTGCATAAAATTTAAGGATGCCAATGTCTGTTTTTCATTGCCGGGATTTTGAAAGGTAGTGTTGTTATCCCTATCTGAATATACAATCCATGCACTTTTTTCATCAGGATAACCATCCATCAGTTTGACAGCGGATCTGTATTCCGGATCATGCAATGTGTAATCGCCAACGGTAGGGCTATTCAGGATATTTGTTCTTTCTGTTCGCTTCTTTCCCAATCCGAACTGTGCGCTGGCACAGAATGGAATGATGAATAAGAAAAAGAGTATGATTTTATTTGGAGTCATAACTATAGGGTTTGTAATACCAGATACCTGTATTTAATTTACCATTACTATCTGTTTCCCTGAACGATATTCGCCATAACCACGCATCTGTTTTTATCGGCAAACGTTAATTGCACTGATTGTATGATGAGGTTGGAATTAAATCGCAGGTTCTGGCAGTAGGTATAGAATTCAAAGGTCTTCTGATCATTAATCTTCAATGTGATACGTGCATTATTGCACATGTATTTTCTCAATAAATAATTATAATGCTGATCGAAATTGCCACCATCTATTATTTTCTGCAAATGAAGTTTGAAGTCGTTTTCAGCAGCCATATTTCCACCGGTGGCGGCAGGGAAAATACCTGCTGTATCCACAAGATCATATTTTGAAGAAATAATGATCGAATGCTTATAAGGTTCGGTATTATTCTTCGAGAACAGGCTTACCTGGTATACTCCGGGCTTTTTATAAGTATGCTGTACTACACTAAGCGTCGTCGTTATTTGATTGCTTTTATCACCAAAGTCCCACACAAATTCATCAGAACCATAACCGTCCACTCTGAACATTATATTTTCACCTTGTAATGCTGCCGGCGGACCTACAATTTTAAATACTGAATCTTGTGCATTATAGGTATAGCCGGCACCCTGAACTCTTACAAAAAAAGAATCCTTGAACTGATTATTCACGGTCAGGGACACCACGTAATTTCCTGGTGCTTTATATCGATGATAACCGCTTTGGGTAGTAGCAAAAGTGCCATCACCAAAAAGCCATTTATATGATTTTGCAAATTCTGTAGAATCATAAAAATGTAAGCTATCAGATTGTTGAATAATTCTGGGTGAAACTTTAGCATGCAGTATACTATCATGGGGCATCACGGCTCTTAATCCAAATACAATAAACAGCGCCAAAAAAGTCACCACCAATATGCCTCCTGATATGCTCAATGTATTCCTGTTCAGCATCATAACACAATAGTCATTTTTACACTTAAAAGTATTTAGTGTCCTGTGGGGTTTGCCGCCCGTATTTGCTCTTCCACTTTGCCAAGCCCCATCATGCAATCGTTAAGTTGTTTTTGAAATAGCTGATTATTGGCAACACTTTTATGTAGATTCATAGCGTCTCCCAGGTACATTTCCAAAAAGGTAGCCATTTGCTGAAAACAAATGCTTCTTGGGTCGGCATCCGGATTCCTGGCATTATAATAGCTGTTCAATAATTTTATATCGGTCTTAATGTCGGCTTCCAACACGTTGCTCGGAGTACCTCTATAGGTATTTACTTTTGAGAAAATAGTATCGTAAAGAACCAAAGACTTCTTTTGTTTTTCTTCAAATAATTTCCCTTCCTTCAAGACTGCCCGATCGGCATCAGATATGGTTTTGAATGGATTGCTTACCCCATAAAATAGTAAGCATTCCAAACCCACTGATATAAATACAAACAGAAGGAGTAAGTATCCAAAATACTCCCTTCTTTCTTTTGTGGTAAGATTAGTATTGCCTTGCATCAGTATAAAGATATTTTTTAGCGAGCGCCGAGAGCTCTTCTCATTTGGTTGTTTCGGGATAGACAATTATTGTAATCACTTTTCAAATCATCATTTTGCTTTTCCACCGTAATAATGGTATCCCTGATTCCCAATTGAGCATCTAACTTTCCTGCAATTTTTTTGTATCCGTCAAAATAGGTCGTGCTGTCTTTGAAACAAATATCCAGGATAGATTGTTTCTGGTCCCTGATATAACTGACCAAAAACTTTTCATCAGAAGTTTGATGGGAAGCCAGTTTGCCTACATACCAGTAAAGAGAATCTATTTTGTAGCCGAGAAGAATTTGTGTGTTTTCAATTTGCTTATACTCCTGAAGCTTGGTGATATATTTTCTATTTTCCTGTACAGAAGACCAGACAAAGAAATAAACAACAAGGAGTACGCTAAAGACCAATATGCCAAATTGCACCCAAAAATTGAGCGATTTGGATAAAACTTCTTTTCTGTTCAATGCTTGCATTGTGATGGTTTGGCTTGGTTGGCAAATATAGAATTGTATTAAGTTATTTTGGCCTTAGGTAATAAACTTTATATGGTTATTTCCTGCTAATAGAAAATCTGCGAAAATCTATGAATTAAATTATTACAGGGTAAATATACAGATGCACTATTAAGTAACAAGTAATGTATTTGATATAACCTTCTTTAAAACAAAATCTTAACACGGTGAAAATTCGTCATGGAGTAAATGTTAATTTACTGATAACACAACATAAAATTTTAGGTTTATTTTAAGTTTTTATCATAGAGGTAAATGATATATTGCTTCATATTTCTATTGCTTCTTTCCTAAATAAGAGCATAATAACCTAACCAGATGCCGGCAGATACTATTTACCTGAATGAATCCACCAAAGCTATTTTTCATATAGCTAAAGCCTTTGCCCGCGAAAATTATAACGAACAATTTGGATCAGCACATTTGTTGCGTGCCTTACTGCATCGTGAATCGGGACTCGAAAGTTTTCTGGAAGCTGCAGGAAAGGATGTTGCTTATATGCGCGATTGGGCAGAGATCAGAATTGAAGAGTATCCTAAAACAGGTGTCCTGCCAGATGTTGCCAGTCCGGACGATACGATTGGAACTATAATGGAAATTGCCGATGACATACGGTTGAAGTTCGGCTACGATGAAATTACTGCGCTATGTTTATTGGCAGCAATTGTTAAACCGGGCATTGCATTTTCCATCGGACAGTTGAAGTCCTTCCCTTTGCGCGAAGCTGACTTTATGCACTTGTTCAACTTCACACCCAATAGCCAAAATGCATCTGTGGTTGATCCGTTGCATAGCAATGGGGAAGGGTATAAGCCAGCAGCTATGGGCGTTATAGCCCAGTATTGTGTTGATAAAACGCAGCAGGCGCGCCAGGATAAACTTGATCCAATAATCGGACGAGAACTGGAAACAAGACAAATGATAGAAATTCTCGGACGGAGAAGCAAACCCAACGTGATTATCGCCGGTGAACCGGGCGTGGGTAAGACCGCCCTGATTGACGGCTTTGCTCAATCTATTATAAACGAAGAAGTACCCGAACATCTGCTTTCGGCTATTTTATTTGAATTGGATCTGGGTGCCTTGATGGCTGGAGCTTCCTATAAAGGTGAAGTAGAAGATAGGGTTAAAAAGATTATTGCAGAACTCAAGCAGTTCGATAAAGCCATTTTATTTATTGACGAAATGCATGTGATGCTTGACGCCAAAGGCCCGATGGGTAGTGGCGTAGGCAATTTGCTCAAGCCGGAATTGGCGCGTGGTGAGATTACTGTAATTGGCGCCACTACAATGGATGAATACCGTAAAATAATAGAACCCGAACAGGCTTTCAACCGTAGATTTGAATTGCTGCAGGTTACAGAGCCTGATGTAAAATCGGCGGAAAAAATGGTAGCACTTTTGACTACACGCTACGAGGCACACCACGGTTTGAAGGTAGAAAAAGAAGCTATTCCGGAATGTGTTCGTCTGGCAAAAAGATATATCAAGGACAAGCGGCTCCCTGATGCAGCTATTGATTTACTGGATCAAACATTAGCTGCGATAAAGCTTGCTGATGAAACTTCAGGAAAGGAAATTGATAAATCAATTGCAGCACTGGCGCTGCTTAAAGAGAATACGGAACTGGATGAAGCTGATAAGCTTTTAGAATTGTTTTGGTTTCATCGCACATTGGAAAATAAAATCAGTCCCGTTTTATTGGGCGCATTGACTGACGAAACGGAAGTCGCCAAAATTTCCACATCTATTGAAATGATAGCATATCTGGAGAATATGCTTCAGCATCTTCAGAAAATTGCAGGCGTGAAAAGAGAAGTTGTAACGCCACTGGATGTGGCTGCTGTTGTGGCTTCCAAAACTAAAATCCCTATAGGAAAAATCCAGACCCAGGAAAAAGAGAAACTGGTGAACATGGAGTCCTATCTAAAAAGAAGAATGGTAGGGCAGGAGCATGCATTGAAATCTATCAGTGAAGCGATCATCGAAAGCCGTAGTGGGATTAACAAAGCGGGACAACCTATTGGCTCTTTCTTTTTGTTGGGCCCAACAGGTACCGGCAAAACAGAATTAGCAAAATCCATAGCAGAGCTGTTATTCAACGACGAAAAAGCGATGATCCGTTTTGATATGTCGGAATTTAAGGAGGAACATTCTGCTGCTTTATTATACGGTGCACCTCCTGGTTATGTAGGCTACGAAGAAGGTGGTATGCTGGTCAACAAAATCAGACAGCAACCTTATTCCGTTGTGCTTTTTGATGAAATTGAAAAAGCACACCAGTCTGTATTTGATGTATTTCTTCAGATAATGGATGAAGGACATATTCACGATAAATTGGGTAAAGAAGGAGATTTCAGCAATGCACTAATTCTATTCACATCAAATGTTGGCAGCGATTTTATCGTTGAGCAGTTCCGCAAGGAAAAAATTCCTGCTTCCAATGAATTAATGGAACAGATGACCGGCAAATTCCGTCCCGAGTTTTTAGGGCGTATTACGGAGATCATTCCTTTCGGCCCGATAACGGAAGACATGGCTGTGCAGATTTTTTCTATTCAGATGAAGAGTTTACTTGAAGTGCTGAAAAAGAAAAACATTGAATTGACCATTGCCCCGGAAACACAGAAAATGCTTGCATTAAGCAGTTTTGACCCCAAATATGGTGCGCGGCAAATAACCGGAACCATCCGGCAACGGATAAGAAGGCCCATTTCGAAAATGATAGTGGCCGGGGAAATCAATCCTGGTGATAAAATGGAAGTACGACATAACGAAAATGGCGAACTGATCTGGAAAAGATAGAATAATTTAACTTTATTTATTATTATAAGGGGTTTTTAAAATATACTTTTGACTTTCGTTGTTAATTTTATATCAGGAAGGATAAAAACAAAAATGCAAATTTGGCGTTCTCTCAAAAACAAATTATTTACTTTAATTGGGAAGAAATCAGGAAATAAACACAACAATATAAATATTCGACCATCACAAAAAACAGATCATATGGCTTTAAATTATCAGGTTGGCGGCAATGAAATTAAGGTGGATGCCAACGAAGCGATCAACGAAATACAGCATAACAAAACCATGCTCGTTTCCCAGTTGACGAGTGAAGAACCTATTCAACCGGAAGCTATAGGCGGGTTAACCACTATCGATGAAGTATTCCGACATTTTAAACCCACAGTGGGCGTGACCATGACGAATATGGAAGGCGTTTCGGTAAATGAAACGATGAAATTTGGTAAGCTGGATGACTTCACGCCCAAAGGAATTATTCGCCAAAGTGAATTTTTAAATAAGATGAAGATTCAGCAGGAGCAGTATGGCAAAATCATGAAGCAACTTAAATCAAACAAAGTGCTGCAAACCATGTTAGCAGATCCGGAAACCAAAGGGGCTTTGATAGATGTGTTGAAAAATGTAGCTGCAGAATTAGAAGCGAAAAAATAATTTCTTTATCAAAAAAACTGAATTCGATGTCTACTACTAAATTAAATACAGCTACGCAAAGCGCAGAAACGGCAGTACAAACGAAACAAGCAGGCGCAGGATTAAAAGAATCGTTAGCAAAACTTGCCAAAGCGGGCGGCTTCACCTTTTTGGAAAGTTCTGTAGATGGTATTGCCAACGTAAACCCTGAACGCAAAGCTCGAAAAGAAATTTTCCTGAACGATAGTGACAAAAAGAAAGAAAGAGAAGATCTGCAGCAAACGCTGAACCTCTGGATTGATATACTTTCCGGCGGTTCAGATATAAGCCAGATGGCTGAACAATGCAAGACATCTTCTGAAGCTGCAGAACAGTCCATGAAAGAAAACCTGAAGCATACGCTGGAAGCTACAAGAGCTTTGGAAACTGCTTATAGGACCGTCGCACAATTCTATAACAATACTGAATCCGACAAGGTTAAGAATGTAGTGGTGCTCAATGCTTCATTGGACCAGGTAAAAGATCTGGACAATACTTATTTTATAGATTATGTTGCTACAGAATTGAAGCAAAACTATGATCGCCTTGATCTGCGCGATAACTATTCTTTGCTGGTAATTCCAGGATATTTGGGCGCCAATAAAGTGATAGAGAAATGGGCGAAAATAGCGAATGAAAATAAAGTGATGCTGGTTACTGACTTCATCAATCTGGACAAACCGGATGATGTGGTTGAAATGTTTGAAAGGGCTAACCTTACCGGCGGTGAACTGCACAGAAGTAATGTGATTATGACTTGCAACTATATTGTTGGTCGTGGTAAGGAAGAGGAAATTGGCGAAGACGAAGATGTGTTTTTGCCACCATCAAGTTCGCTTGCCGGGAAGATGCATTATACTTTGATGAGCCAGGTTACAGCTGGTAAAAAACACGGTAGTATCAATGAAGTGGATGCTGTACGTTTTAAACTGAAGAAGTCCGAAATTTCGCACCTGGAAAAAATTGGCCTGGTGCCGATGGTAAGCGAGTACGGAAAGGTAATGGCCTTTTCTGCTAAAACATTATTTAATGGCGACAATATTGGTTTGCAGACTTATTCGGTAGTTCGCGTATTCGACTATGTAACCAAAGTATTATTCGACTTCCTGAATCGCAGGGCATTTGAAAACTGGAATTCAAAAACAGAAGCTGATCTGCGTGGACAGATTATTGACTACTTAGATAGCATCAAGGGACCGAGCAGATTGATCGAGAAATTTAAAATCGTACGTTTTGAACAGGATGAAAAAGACAAAGATCGTATCTGGCTGGATATCCATCTTACACCTTATTTCCCTGCAAAGAGCTTTGTAATAAAATTGGACGGACACAAAGGAGATGATGGCAATGAGTGGAATTCAGAATATGAACAAAGCTAAAACGATAAATATCTTTTACACATAAAAACCGGATATTGAATTCCGGTTTTTATGTTGTTACAGGTCTGTAATCTGGATAGCATTTCGGATAAAAAGCGTCAATCCTTTTCAGCCATATCCCGCATTGCTTTCAGCGATTTTCTGGCATAATTATTGAGCACATCGCTTTCTTTCAAATAGCCAAAGGTGCGGCTGTAAACCTGACCAAAACCAAACAGACCAAAAGATATTTTAGGCATAGGTACTACAGATATGTTTTTGCCATTGTGAAATGCCGCCCATATTTCCGGATCGTCCAGTACGGTTATGATTCGTAAAACTTTGCTGTATGCGCTTACATTTCCCCAAATGTCACTGTTGATCATACCCGATTTAAGGTGAAATAAGCGGGAGACCAGCTGTCCGAAAATAGGCATTGGCTTGTCCTTTCTTGTGGAGGTAAAAAAAGCAACAGTGGAAGCATTTTTAATAGCCTTTACCGTTTTTTGCAAGTCATATTCCAACGTATCAAAAGAATATTGTTCAGGAAATGGAGTGAAAGAGAAATTCATTGTATTCACAAATAATATTTCAGGGATAATGTTCCTTTCTTTCAGGGCATTTTCATATTCTTTTGATAATTGAGCGATAAAAAAATCAATGGGCTCAAACGCGTTTACTATTACAACCTTATTCGTCATTTTTACAAAGAAACTACTATTTTTAATAACACGTAAACGAATTTGAAATACGAATAAATTTACTGATAGAACATTAAATTTGCAAGCCTTTAAAACATTACCAAACCTATGAACATCCTGCAGAAAATAGAATCTGATTACAGGGCGGAAGTGATTGCTGCACAATTGCTGGCGCACGAGCAGGATTTCAATAAAATAATTATCGAAAGATTAGGTGGCCTTCAACGCACGCATACTAAAGATATTCACCATACTTACGAAGATATTAGTGAAGTGAGCCTTGATAGATACACCGTATTGCAAAGCTTTCGTCAAAGTATTTACGAAGCCATTCCGGAAAATATTTTTCATCCGCCTACACTGGGTGGGTTGGGCAAATCATCGCAGGAAATAGTAGAAGAAATAAAGCTGCAACGTAAGAAGGAAAACGAAGCGCGTACTTTTTTTAAGCCCTTCGAACAGGAAGCACCTTACCTGGAAATGCAGGCGCTGATGCTTGAACTGATGTATGAACAGAAAGGGACTTATGATAACCTGTATCACCTGTTTGAACAAGGCTGGCCTGTAATTAAAAAATTGCCGCGAAAAACTGCATTGAGCTTTATTTACATTTTACCCATATTGAACGAGGTGAGGGGTAAAAAAGATTGGATAGAAAAATGTTTGAGTTTCCTTTCCGGGTTTCCGGTTGTGATTAAAGAAACGTTTACCGCTATTACCATAGAAAAAGAGCATATAAGTTTCACAACGGGTAGCTCGATATTAGGATTGTCTTCTACTTTTTCCGGCAGGCAAGACGATGGCTTTCCTACCTGGATGATACATATTGGTCCTGTTCCTGATGATGAAGCTATACACGTGCTTCCCCAATCGGGCTTTGAAGATTTGATTGATACCTTACTGGAATACATGGCCCCCGCAAATATTTTTATTCAGAAAAAGATTGAGATACCCTGTGGTAAAGCTACCACACTATCCGGCGATATGGCGACAACAAGACTGGGCTACACTTTTACTATTTGATCCGAAACAAATGAAGACTATATTTTTACAATACCTGATCATGCCTATCATAGCTATAATTGGCGGCTGGGTCATGATGGTATTAAGCAAGAAGAACAGATTACTTAGCAACCGTAAACTCATCTTTTTTGTATTATTAAGCAGTTTAATCCTTGCCGTACTAGGCTTATTAGGTTTTATAGATTCTACTTTTGCCCCTTGGCTGTACCTTATCTCCCAAGGGTTTTACCTGGTGATGGGAATCATTTTTGTGCAAGCTTACGAACATTACATTGGCAAAGACGTTGAAAAGTACAAAGTATTGTTACATGTTTTTGTAATGCTGGTCATTGTCATATTGGGCGGGTATTTGTTTTCTGTGATTTATAATCTCTTACACAAAGACACATTAGGATACATAGGCGCTACCTGCATTTTGATCTTTTTCATTCCCACCATTTTTTATTGGACCTATCTTGCATTCATCAACATTCCATTTGAAATTTATAAAGTATGGGAATATCCCCGCAATACGGAAGAGATTAATTTCGACGGATTGGACTTTGACCGGTTGTTGGTTCTGGATGTAGAGTTTAGCAAGAAACCAGATGCGGAAGAACGCTTGAGGGTGAAAGCGAAAGCCCCGTCTGACATCACTTTGGGCGATTGGTTCAGAAAGTTTATTGATGATTATAATTACAAATTCCCTGCTTCAACCATAGAGTATATTCGCACAGATGGAGATATGCATAGCTGGGTTTTTTATTGCAAAAAATCTTTCTTCCACCGAAGAAGATTATTGGACCCGGAACTTACCATCACTGAAAATAAGATTAAGGAAAACATAAAAATCACTTCCAAAAGAGTGATCGGGCATTTTGAAGAAACCTTTCATAAAGTAATTGATAAAAATAAATAAGAAAGACTATGATCATTCCTCAAAAATATCTGGCTGTCAACTGGACTGATGGCATGAAGATCAATAAAGAGCATTTTATCAACACCGAACATTTTTTCTTAGATCAGATACGGGATACTGCATCTTTATTAATGAACAATCACACTTTTGGCATATTGCCTCCTCTGGCCGGTAGTGGCGCATTGATGAGTGATTATACTGTTACAAGGTCTAACACACAACAACTCAATATTTCTATCAGCGACTATCATGCTATAACTCCCGGAGGTGTACGGATACACATAGCAGGAGAGCCTTTGGAAAGCGCGATCAAACTCTCTCAACTCCAGGAGGGAGAAGAAGGCCTGAAGTCGGAAACTGTAGAATATTTCAGTGTAGTGCTTGTAGTGAATTTGCATGAAAGAGTTTTCCAGGGGAACCCTGACCCGGAAGAAATTCCTATTCGTCAACCCTATACCAAACCGAAATATGAGATACAGGTGATTGCTGAAAATAGTCTCAATTTTAATCAACTCGGCGCCTATCATCTGGTTATTGGCAGAATTAAAAAGAACGGAAATGATATTTCAAAAGATGATCGTTTTATTCCGCCTGCAGTATCTATCGTAAGCCATGAAAAGTTGAAACAACACTATAAAAACATTATTGAACAACTAGCCGATATTCAAAATTTAGCGCAGCTCATTGTTCAGAAAGTAAATTCCAAAAATCAGAAATCACCTGTTGCGCAAAATGTAAGAAGCTTGTGTACCGTGGTTTTAAACTATTGTGCTAATCACTATTTCAATATACGCAATCAGATTCCGCAACAATCACCTATTGTCTTGATTGATGCTATGGCGCAATTGTCAAACCAGGTGCTGACTTATGTGCGTGTGCTTCCGGAAAGTGAAAAAGAAGAATTGCTGAACTACTTTTTTGAATGGAGTGATATCACACCTGTTTTATTTACGGATAAACTTTCACAAGTAATAGATATCAATTACAATCATCATAACAATGGTGAATATTTCGTTGGTATTCATGAAATGCTGAACAATCTTATCGTCATTCTGCAACGTCTCAATACGCTGGAATACATTGGTGTGAAACGCGAGAACATTGTAGTGAAAGAAGAAGTACTTACCCGTCACAAGGACAAAAAAGGCTGGAGCATTCTGGACTAAGAAGCAAAGAAATGATAATAGAAACTTTCCAAAAGGTTAGAACTTTTGGAAAGTTTCTATGAGGTCCTATAAGTGTTTTAAACCATTATAGGGTTGGCTCTTCATCAACCACCACTTTATAATTCACCCCATCGGGACTAAGGTTTCTTATTTTTATAAGAAGCATATTAGCAATATGATCCCATTCTTCACGATTTAGTTCGTGAATATTGGCAGCAACAAGATGTACCTCTAATATGCGTATATAGCCTTGCTTGGGATGTGGCGACAATTCAAGGCCTTTGGAAAACTTTACTTCTTTTAACTTTTTCCCTAATTCTGATTTGCAGAAATTTCGGATATCTTCCTGGGTTATTAGTCTGTTTCTACTGCCGAGTGCATACCGGTACATATCCAGTCGCTCACCGGCTTGCAACGGTTCCCGGCCTCCGAATGATTCGCTTAAAAGGACAGCATCCTGTGGTTCGATATCCGGATTGTTTTGGCAAATAAACCCAGTTCCGGGCCTGATATTATTGGCTTCGATACCTTGCGTTACCCAATAATCAATCTGAATGTTTTCTTCTGCATCTATAGGCTCAATCACTAAATAACTGGGTGATTGTTTTACGTGCTTGTCGAGTTGAGCCGTTTTATTTTGAATTTGTTTTAGTTGTTTGGTAAGGCCTTCCAATGAGGTTCTGATGAAGGTTTGATCCATAGAGGAAAATGCAGCCACCTCATCTCTGGTAAGCTCCAAAAGATAAGTGATCAGATCGTGGGCGCTGCGCTGGTCAAAACGCTCGACCCCTCCATGACGGATAGAATAGAACCCTGCCCGTTCCTTTAAGGACAGGCTATACGGTATCTCATTGTATTCCCTGCCGCCGGCATCTGCTACACGGCGCACGGCCAGAAAGCGTTCGTACGTTTCTGTGCGTAATGGAAGAATATTATTTAATCCTTTATAGCTATAAATGCTGGTAAGCAAACTTCTGTTGGAAACAGGAAATGAATTAAGTGAAACATGACAATTACTCAACATTTCGTAATTGTAATTCGGAGGAAATTTTATTTTGATCCACACCAGGTCTGAAGGGATTTTCCCGTTCAGTTGTGCTTCTGTAAAATATCGTTTTATTTCATCCGGATAGCCTTTCTCATTGCGATCCAGTTCACAGTTATCTATAGTAATAAACTTGTCGTTATAGTATTGTTCAATCTCTTCATGGAGTTTTTCCATCAGATCATGGTCGCGGAAAATATCCTTGCCTATGTTATTTTCATCTGCTTCTAAAGGTGCCCTGCCGGGCGTAACGGCAATTTCCTGGTCCTTATAAAATAATTTGGAAAGCGATAGCAATTGATAGATCCAGGCATTCGTTTCATAAGAAGGGAAATCAAAATAAAGAGGCACTTTATGTAAGTGATGTACCTCTTTATCTAATTGAAGTCCTAACCAGCAAGTTGCCCATGGGAGCGCTTCAGCAGTTCTTAAAAGAGGCTGCTTAAAGCCTGTATTATCCATCGAAAATATCTGGTAGCTGTTGGCAATAAACGCAACCTTCCCTCTAACAAGATTACTGCTGGAAGTAGGGGAGAAGTTAATCTGAATTTCTTCATTCCGGATACTCCCCGATGTGTTTTGCATCAGTCTTTTCTGAAAACTAAATTTGGTATGTGGATGAATTGAATAGTGGGCATGTAGCGGAACAGCCTGCATGATAGCGTGCGCAGGCTTGGAAGCCGTCAATAAATTGGGCGTGAGCATGTGCGCTATTTTGTCCAATATCCTCCCCTCTATATTCTGCGTTTCGTTGGCCGCTCTATATATTTCCGTGCTGAAAGCCTCTATGAGCAAACGCACAAAAGGGTCTAATGAGTTTGGATTTTTTACACCCCAGAGATTGGCAGCATGCTGCAACATGCGGAGTTTAATAGCCTCTTTGGTAAACTGATTATTGATAGCGATGCTTGGATTCATAATAATGATACAGGATAAGTATTGTGTATTAAGGGCAGTCAAATTTAAAACATATATTCTTCATCAAATCTTCTTTTTCGGCAATGAAACTTCATTCCAATTATTTAAAACAATATGTTCTTTAATCTATTGATAGACAGATTAGTATGTGAATAAAAACACATTTAATAAAACATTAACTCGATATTATTGTAGTGCTAACATTCAGTATCTACTTTAGCATAAACTTAATCATTTTTAACCCCTTAAAGCTTAACTACTATGGCATCATCTGCTAGTACTCTCGCTCGTCTTACATTAGACGGAAAGGAATACAATGTATTCCAGGCAATGTTTGAATCCATGAAACCTGTGGATCAATGGAACCGCGTAACAGCTTATGCAACTAAAGCTGACGCACGTTTTGTGATTGAAGGTACCGAAGAGACCGCAACTCTTTTCGAAAAGTACGCCAACTCACGTAAACAGTTTAACGCAAAACTTACCCTCAACAAAACTAATGGAGAAGGTAAGCTGGTAGAAAAAGAGTTCAACGAATGTTCTCTTACGTATTACTCTTCTAAGTATGATTCTGTTGACGCTATCCCTTACACAATTACTATCGTGATTTCAGCCAAGACTACTAAAATTGGATCCGGTGAGTTAACATTCGATTATAAGTCAGCATAAGCTAAAACAAGCTTGCCGTAATTGACAATAATTCGGATTACTACTTTTATGTGCTAACAAACCCGGAGCAGAAAAATATAGTTATCTACTAATATTAATTTGCCATGGTTTACTGTATATAAAACAAGATAAGAAAGGGTTGTCAGTGACAATCCTTTCTTACTTTTTTTTTAAAAAAAAACCTATCGATTGGTTAGCTGATTTTTGTTTTTATATACCCTACAAAACTTTTGATTATGTCCTTCGTTCCAGAACAAATACCGGTCCCATCAGGGAATATAGAAGATACACTAAAGGACACTACCGCAGATATGCTGGAAAATAAAGCGAAGGACGCTCTTCCTGAAAATGTATCTAAAATAGCCAACAAGGCACAACAAGCGGCCAGCGCTGTGCATGCAGTAAAAGGCCTTACAAATGGAAATATATCACTACCCAATATAGGCGGCTTCAATGGAAACGTGCCCTTTGATCAATTAAGTACATCAGCGGCTACAGAAGCTGCTATGGCGAACAGTATACCCTCTGCAGCTCAAAGTATTGCGGCAACAGCAGCCGGGATATTATCAACCCGCATCACAGCTAGTGTTTCCATAAATGGCAGTGCAATCAATGAAGTGTTATCTATACAGATCAACCAGGAAATAGGAGGACATAACGAATTAAGGCTACGCTTCTTTCATGATCAGATACAAGCCTCCGGAACTATGATCATGGATGGTGCCGAGAAATTGCTGGGCCAGGTAGCAGAGGTAGAACTATATGATGCCAATGGCATTTCCTCTGAAAAATTTCAGAACTTATTTGTGATAGCAGATGTCCGTTTTGAACAGGATGCACTAAATGAAGGAGTGATGAATGTGATAGGATATTCGCCCACCTGGCTTCTGGATGGTGCACCACATTTTGAAACTTTTTACAAAAAGAATTTAAGTACTATAGTCAAAGACTGCGTAAGCCAGTCCTTATCCCAGGTAAAAGCTTCATTGAAAGTTGATCCTACTATTACAGAAACCATTCCTTTCGTTTGCCGTTACAATGAAAGTGTCTGGAACTTTTTAAAGCGCTTAAGCTCTGAAACGGGCCAGTGGCTTTACTTTAATGGAAAGGAATTAGTATTCGGCAAGCCGGAAGCATTGAATGGAACAAAAATAGTGTATGGGCATAACTGTTCCAATATCAATATGAGCCTTAGAGCAAGGCCTATACAACAAGGACTCTTTGACTATGAAGCAGAAGGACATCGGCCTATCAATGCCAATGCCAATGAATATAGCGGCAATGCAGGGACTTACAATAAAATTGCCTTTAATAAATCTAAAGAATTATTCGGCACTACACCGTCTGTAAGCAACCAATCTTTTTTACCGGCCAAGCAATCGACTTTAGAAGCTATCGGTAAAAGCAAGAGTGCTCAAAGTGCAGCCGGAATGTATTACGTAACCGGCGAAACAACGGTGCACGACTTAAGGGTAGGGATCAATGCAAATGTAGACTTGAAAAGAATGGGGCAAACTGCCAACCACGCACCTATCTGCATTACTAAAATAGAGCACCACTGGGATATTACAGGAAAGTACTACAACCGTTTTGAAGCCATTCCGGCGGCTGCAGAAGTCTCTCCTTCTATTCCATATAATAAGCCTGTAACCTACCCAATGTTAGCACAGGTTATCGATAACAAAGATTCCAGGGGACGTGTGAGAGTGAAATTTATGGGCTGGAAACAGGAAGGTATTTCTGAAACAGATTTCATCCGTGTACTTACACCGGATGCCGGAGGTGCAGGTGATAAAGTGGCCACCAACAGGGGATTGGTAACCGTTCCGGAAGTAGGTGACCAGGTGTATGTGGATTTTGAATCCGGTAACCCGGACAGGCCATTTGTAACCGGAAGTGTTTTCCATGGGAAAATAGGTGCCGGTGGAGGTGATACTAACAAAACGAAAAGTCTTACTACACGAAGCGGATCTAATCTTACCCTTGACGATAGTAAAGGCAGTGCAAAGCTTGAAGATCCCAGTGGTAATATTGTAACGTTAAACGGAGATGGCACAATTACCATTCAGGCACCCAATTCCGTAACCATCAACACAAAAGATTTTATTGTAAATGCAGGTAACAGTATCAGCCTGAATGCACTGCCTGGCCCTAAAGGAGGCGGAGAAGGTACATTTGATATTACTGCAAAAAAGACTATTACCGCAACAGCACAAACGGAAGACATCAACATTAAGGCAATTGCCAAAAATATCATTGCAACTGCGCCTGCTATGAATATAGAGTTGAAGGCGGCAGCTGGTAAAGTCGATATCCAATCAAAAGATATATCGATCATTGCAACAGCTACCAGCACCTTTACCTCTACGGCTTCTACCAGTATTGCGGGCAAGCCCATACAACTTAACCAAGGGTAAAGATGGAAGTGTTTTATTACAAGAAGAAGAGCCCTGGTCCTATTAAGCGGTATCAAATGTTGCGGGAAGAAAATTCTGGTTTGAGAGGAATTGAAACTCAAAATATTTCACAGGCCAAGATAGAATTGGAATTGATCAGGGATAAAGATGGCGTACAGCATTTCAGGTTTGATATGCTGGAGTATACGCAAAGCAATCAAACCGGTTTATATAAATGGGTAAACGATTTGTGCTCGCTTCGGAAAAACCTGGTGATTGAAACGAGGGGTGATGGTATGATTGGCTGTATTCTTAATATAGATCAGGTGAAGAAAGAGTGGAACAGGCTAAGACCTATACTGGAAAAGGAACACCGGTCTGAAGAAAGTATGCTGAAGATGATGAACTTGATGGAAACAGTGATGGACGATGGTTACAAACTGGCTGATGTATTAAGATACACACCACCTTTTGTCAATATCTTCCCACCGCTTCTGGATAAAGAAATAAAAGAAACAGCTGACCCTGAAAGCCCAGGCTACAGGGAAATTGAAAACTTCGTAGGCGTAAAATCTATTCCCTTGCTGACTAATGAATATGTGCTGAAGGAAAAACAGGAAGACTGCAAAATTGTAGAAGTAACCGGAGAAATTGATCGTGTTGTTTTTGAGCAACATCTCGTTACAGATTTTGTGAAAACGATCAGGGGTAGGAGCGATGTAAAGACGCAAGTAGAATTGAAATATAATGAGAAGTATGCCATTGATTGGTTAGGCTGGCCTAAACAATGCCTGCAAATGTATTTGATCAGGATACCGGGATTTTTGTATAGAGAAGAAAAAGTAATGATTAAAAATCTTTCATCATGGGAAAAAAATATGTACCGGACGGCGTATTCTTAGCCTGTGACAAAGGTACCTGCCCCTCTACTTATAAGGTCACTTTTCATAACCTGACCAATGTGTACAACGTACCACTGGCATCTGAACTAGACCTTATTCCTTTTATAAATATAAAGCCTATGGGCTTTTGTATGGTAAAAGGTATGTGTACACCCATGCCCTTGCTCTGGACCGGATATAAAAGTGATGTAATGATCAATGGCAGGTTATTACTGGAAGATTCTACTTGTCAATGTATGCTTGGAGGCAAAATATCCATTCATTTTACCCGCGCATCAGCTAACGCTGTAGCATTATGGGGAGGGATGAAAATGCCTACAGAGTATATTAAGGATGGGTTTGATTGGATGGCAGAGCAAAAGGGAAAACTAAGGAACCTTCGCGATGAACATTTGCCGGACTGGATGAAGCCTGTAGCCGGTGTTACAGATTGGATGGAGGATTTTAGTCTTGGTCTGGTAGAAGGAGCTGTAAATGGTGTGGTGGGACTAGGTGAAACCGTGTACCAGGTAGCACAAGATCCTGTAGGCACAGCAGAGGCATTGGGTGGTATGGCAAAGAAAGGATGGGACTGGGCCAGTGAGGGCGATAATTGGAGCAATGCAGCAAGCGGTGCCTGGAACTGGGCAAGTGACGGAAGCAATTGGACACAGGCTGCCCAGGATGGAGCCAATTGGGTAGCAGAAAATCCACGGGGCTTGAGTAATGCTGTCGGAGAATTTATTCCGGATGCAGTTGCTGCTGCTTATTCGGGAGGTAGTTCTCTGGCACTAAGTGGCGCAAAAGTTGCGGGTAAAGAAGTGTTAGAAGAAGGCGCAGAAAGAGCAGTGAGAGAAGCGGTGGAAGAAGGAGCAGAAAGGGCCGGAAGAGAAGTCGCTGAAGAGGCTGCAGAAGCCGGCGCTAAAAAGACGGGTAGGGAAGCGGTGGAGGAAATGATGGAACATGCGGATGATGGCGGGATACCTATTGTAAAAACAGGAGATAATATACTGGAAAATACAGCAGATGATTTAGCAGAGCAGGCTGCTAAAAAAGCCGAGTTTGAAACAGTTACTCTGGCTGATGGTACAAAAGTAAAAAGGCTTAAGCCTAATTTAGAATATGACGCGAATGGTTATAACTATAAAACAGATGGACACGGAAGAATTTCGCAAGTAGAGGGTGATTTGTCCTTAACGAAAGGTGGCCGTAATCCATACGCTCAACGTACAGTAGGTAAGAATGATGGTAGGTTGGTTGATGATCAAGGAGGTCACTTGATTGGAGACCAATTCGGAGGAGCAGGTGGAAAAGAGAACTTAGTACCAATGGACAAAGGAGTTAATAATTATCATCAAGGCGAATGGGGGCAAATGGAAAAAAATTGGGCAGAACAATTAAAGGACGGCAAACCGGTTAAGGTAAAAATCGAACCAATTTATACAGACAATACAACGAGACCTTCTAGCTTTAAAATAACGGAGACTATTGATGGCGTTACAGAAAAGTTCACTATTTTTAACTAAATAAATTGGAAATGGAAAAAACAAATGAATTAATTAAGGAGATCATTCAAGGTGCTTCAGATAATATAACATCGGACAATTGGGAAAATTTTTCTATAAATGTACATGCTTTAAATAAAATGATTGCTGTAAAGGCCTTTTACGAAGAAAAGGGTAAAATAATTTCATTTGATCCGGAAGAGAATGGAAATGATATTGTAATGAAAATAAAATCTTTGCGCGAAGAATTTTACAAACTTTCTCCCAATAAAGGAGCTTGGTATACTGCATATTTTACCATTGATAACTCGGGCAAATTTTCCACTCAATTTGACTATGATAATAAGCCCGAATTTAAATACACTCCCGATAAGGAAAAATTTATCGATGATCTAAAAACTTTTCCAAGAGATGAATCCTCAACTCCGCAATGGCTAAAAGAGATTGTCAATTCATGAAGTTAAGGATAAGGAGCTGTTTGTTTTCTGCTGGATATACTTTTCTCTAGGCGAGTTTATCTGATGCCAAAATTCTAAAAATGATATCGAACGATAAAGTATCATCTTACCGCCCTAAGGGCGGTTTTTTATTTTAGAATAAAGAAGCAATCAATAGAATATATTGTCGTGATCCATTCTGGATTTCCCATACATAATTACACACCTTTGGATATGTAAATATATTCTTATAACAAGAAGTAACAATTAGGAAACAGTATCATAACCTTCCGTAAAGAATTTGGAAACATTGTCGAAATACTTTTGCCGCAAAAAAGGTATGAAACTTCGTTTACTAATTCTATCATTGCTAATCAGTTGTATGGGTTACGCTCAATCTATTGACCCATATTTGCAAGCACTCACATCCGGTTCCATAGCCGTTAACTGGAAAACCAGCGCAGCAGCAACGCCAATGGTTAGGTATGGCCTTTCACCTTCCACGCTGGGCAGTTCTATAACAGGCAGCACGCAAGTCTTAAGTGATGTTGGATATAATAACAATTACTTTTACCACACAGTCCGTCTTACAGCTCTGAATCCATCTACCAAATATTATTACAGGGTTATCAGTGGTAATGATTCAAGCAATGTACTTTCCTTTCATACTTTGCCTACACCAGGTACTTTGCCTAATGCAGCTGGTAGAATGCGTTTCCTGATTCTGGGAGATAACCAGATAAAAGCACAGCCCCGCTACGATTCCTTAATGATAGCCGCAAAAAGAAAAATGGAGGAATTATATGGCCCTAATTTCAATGATTCTGTTTCTTTTATTCTTAACCTGGGCGACCAGGTAGATGTAGGTACGCTTGACCACTACGAGCATGTACATTTAAAAAAGTCACGCTATCTTTCAGGAGTATTACCTATCTATACAGCCGTAGGTAATCATGAAACCTATGGCACCTTGCAGATGCAAGCTTATTACAATCATTTTTTACTCGACAGTATCAACTATAAAGGAATATACTCCGGAACAGAGGACTACTATGCTTTTCAGGCCGGTAACCTGGTAATAGCCTATACCAATACGGAGAATACCAACAACAATCAATTAAACTGGATTAAAAAAGTAATTGATACTGCCACAGCTGATCCTTCTGTAAAATGGATTATAACTATTGGCCATCGGCCTTATCAGGCAGAACAATACGTTGGCGATATTTCCGGTTGGATACGGAATACCGTTGTTCCTTATGCAATGCAATCACCTAAGTTATTTATGCATGTCGGCGCCCACCATCATTTGTATGCCCGTGGTCAGATGAAAGATGCACCGGTCTATAATATTATCTCCGGTGGTACTGCCTGGGATCAATATTGGGGCATGGCTACTGAACAGAATTTTGATGACGTTCAAAAAACAATTTCTCAATGGGCATATCAATTAGTTGATCTTGATATGGTCAATGACAGGATTGATGTCACCACCTATTCCATAGGAAGTATATATGGCACACGTAACAACATGGTGATCGATTCTTTCCACAGGCAGCTAAATATAGCATCGCCTGCAACACCTGATATAACTAATGTTTTCACCGACTCCCTTCAATTACCTGTTTTAATCACAGCATCTCCTTTCCAATCCGTATCCGGACAAATGCTCAATTCAACAGAATTTCAGGTTGCGCTGGATCGGAATTTCCAGGTAACAGAAAAATCAAGCTATCGTCATTACCAGGATCTGTTCGGCGTTGTGGCAGGTAGCACGCCCGATACTACAGCAGATCAGAATCTTAATCTCAACATTAATGAGTTCACTTTGCCTTCCGGAAGTATTGCCAATGGTTGGCATTATGTACGAGTGAGGCAACGTGATCAGAACCTGACATGGTCTGCATGGTCGGCAACAGATTCATTCAAGGTGTATAACAGTATAATAATTGATCCATTGATCGAAATGGATACTAACCGGTACCTGCCGGGAGACACTATTCATGTTACTTTCAGTAATGGTTCTCCGAACCCCAATGCGTGGATAGGTATTTATAAAAAAGGACAGACACCCGGTTCTGCTACGCCTTCTCAGACCTGGCAATACACCAATGGTGCCAATGGTACTAAAAGTTTTACATTGAGTGCCTCCAATGAATATTTTGTTGCTTACTTCGACAATGCATATAATGAGATTGCCGATCGTGTTCCGTTCTATTACGGACCATCACCAGTGCTTAGCACATCGTCCACAAATTATAATGTAGGTCAAACTGTACCGATATCGTATAGCAGTTGCCCTGCACTTGCCAATGACTGGATAGGTGTCTATAAAATAGGCATGACACCCGGCGGACCAGCATCTATCAAATGGAGCTATATCAGTGCCGCTGCAGGAACGTACAATGTTACAAACCTGCCAAAAGGCTACTATTTTGCAACCTACTTTTTAAGGGATCAATACTTCGAAGCCGGACCACGTGTTTATTTTTCTGTTGGTGATACTATTACAACATTATCAACCAACCAAACCACTTATAACCTGGGTGAATATATTTCCGCAACCTGGGTAGATGGTCCAGGCAATCCTAAAGACTGGCTTGGTGTTTATCATTCAGGCGATGATCCTAATGTGAATCCGTTACTAAGCTATACTTATATCGACGGAATGCCTAGCGGAACTAAAACATTGCCTGATTCGGCCATGCCGCAACAAGCAGGAAATTATTTCCTTGTTCTGTTTACGAATGACTCTTATAACGAAGTATCGAACAGGGTTTATTTTCAGATGATCAATAGTCCTTTGCCATTACATTTACTTGACTTTTCGGGAAAGGTAGAGGGGATGAGCCATTTACTGAGCTGGAAAATGGCTTCTGAGGTATCCGGAGAAAAATATATACTTCAGTACAGCAACGACAGTAAAAATTTCAAAGATATTTATACTACAGATTCTAAATCTTCACCTGATGGATTGTATCAGTATATAAACGAAGAAATAGCATCGGGAATGAATTATTATCGATTGAAGTTAATTACAGTTGATGGCAAAGAAGACCATTCAGAGATTGTGGCCATACACCAGGGCGAAAGCGGCCAGAATACAGTAAACGTTTATCCTAATCCGGCCCAAAGCAATTCAAGAAGCATCATTGAATCTCCGTATCCGATTGACCAGATTGATGTGGTGGACATAAGCGGACAAATGATCTATCAATCGAAGAACATCAATAATAACCGGTTTTCACTCCTGCATCAGGATCTTCCGCCAGGAACTTACATTATTCGTATTCATTCAAGGAAGCTGTACACCGCAAAACTGGTGATCAGTCAGTAGTAGCTCTTCAATCATTTACTTGTGTTATAATAGCCCATGCAGATTTTGAACATCAAATCTGTATGGGCTATTATTATTTAGATAATTCATGGAAATAATAAGTAATTATTTGGAGGTAGTATTATGAATAAACTATATTTGCGTTTTTAATAGTTAATAAAAATATAAAAATCCATGAAAAAAATCCTAATTACCTCGTTAGCATGCTTGCTAGCGCTTGTTTCTGTCCATTCGCAACAATACAAATGGGCAAAAATATTTGATGGCCAGGGCGATGGTGGCAACGCTAATCGCGTAGCAATTGATGCAAATGGAAATAAATACATTGCCGGTCAGGTAAATTATAACTCGTCCTGGGGACTTTCCTCTGTAGATGCAGATCCGGGAAGTGGTACAAATTTAATGCCGGATGGCAGAGCGTTTTTCGCTAAATATGATGTTGACGGTAATCTTTTGTGGGCCAAATATATGGACGAAGGTATTTTAATAAGCCATGTAAAAATAGATCCAACAGGCAATGTTCTTTTATTCGGTTATTTTGGGAATCAGAGCCTTGTAACTACATTAGATTTTGATCCATCTTCAACCGGTGTGTCACAACTTACTGCTTATGGGGCTGATATGTTTATTGCAAAATTTACAACCACTGGAGCATTTACTTGGGTGAAACAATTGGAAACTGCTGAAAACGCAACTGCTGATTATGGAGCTATATTTACTGACTATACATTTGGCATGCATCCCAGGCCTAATACAGTTGCAGTTGACAATGCCGGAAACATAATGATAGCAGGCTCTTTTGCAGGTATAGCTGATTTTGATTTAAATTCCTCATTTGGTATTGCGTTCGATGCGGGTACGGGCTCTGAGTTCTTTGTTAAATATGATAATACAGGGGCTCTAGTTTGGTTATTTTTCAACGGCTCCAGCCAAAATGGTAATGCTGTAACGGGTCTGACTTGTGATGATGCCGGAAACACTTTTATAACAGGAAGATATTCGGAAGACCCTACAGTTACCGGTAGTATCAACAGTATTTATTATTTAAAAATAGGCAGTGATAATTTGTTGGCATGGCTTAATGAAATACCGGTAAGCTCTTACTTTGCAGGATCTGTTGCAAGTGTAGAGTACCCCAAGGAAATCAGGCTGGACAATTCAGATAATATATATATAACGGGCGTTTTTAAAAATACTGTAGATTTTAACCCAGGTGTAGGAGTTTCGAACCTTACTTCATCTTCTACAATGGGCAATGGTTTCCTTTCGAAGTTCAATGCAACTGGAGATTTTACATGGGCAAAGAAAATGGCCAACAATATGTCAAGTGGTTACGTTCCTTTTGAAATCGCAGCTAATAACAGGTTAGTCCTTGCGGTAGACATACCGGGGCCTGGTGATCTTGATCTGGGCAACAATACGTTAGATACATTTGGAACAATTTTAGCTATATATGATACTGCTGCTAATTTAATCTCTTATAAAGCGTTAAAATACGATAAAATACCTAATGACATGAGACTGCATGGTGAAGATATTTATATGTGTGGTAATTATCTGGACACTATGGACTTTGATATTCTTACTCCCAATGGAAATTTCACACAAGAGGGCCAAGGTCAGTCTTGCTATATGGCTAAGTACAATCAATGTAAGGATAATATAGCTTCCGTAGCAGTTACAATTTGTCAGGGTAGTACTTACAATTTTGGTACGCAAAGTTTATCTGCTGCAGGTACTTATACAGAGCTCTTTACTACGCCTAATAATTGTGATTCGACAGCTATCTTAACGTTGTCCGTTATTAATATGGATACATCCGTTACACGAAGCAATAATGTTTTGACTGCAACAGTTAACGGAGCCGTTTACCAATGGCTAAACTGCAGTACGAATACAGCAATTGCAGGTGCAACAAATAAAACGTTTACTGCTACAACGTCGGGCTCTTATAAAGTTATTGTAACCATTGGAAATTGCTCCGACACATCCAACTGTCATACTGTAACGCTTACAGGAATAGATCAACCTGAATTTGCAAAAGCTGTCCGTGTTTTTCCTAACCCTGCGAGCACCTTGTTAAACATTAATTACAATCCTTCTTTGCCTATCGATAATTTAGTGATTACCGATCTGACCGGAAGAATTATTAAAAGTGTATCTGTGAAAAAAGATAATTCAGGAAAAACAACTGTTGGTGTAAATGAACTGGTAAATGGTGTTTACTTAATCAAGCTAAGCTCCAGGGGAGAGCAAATTGTATTTAAGTTTGTAAAACAATAATTTAATATTTCTCTAAATGGAAAAGGACTTGCTACGGCAGGTCCTTTTTTGTTATAATCCTCCTGTCCCTTTTACCTTCATAAATAAGTTTACTAATAAGCTCCATACATTCTACTGTCGGGTTGCTGGTTCTCTCTTTTGTTTTTGGGAAATTATTTGACTCCGGAGTTAAAGTTTTAGCCCAAAATTTCCTTCCACTTTGCTGCAATTATCAGTAAAACGTGTACATACATTTTGTGATGATAAACTTTCCTGTTTTCCACCTTTTTTCATGACAATTTGATTAGTACACCCTCATTTTCAGTCGCATCTTTGCATCATCAAACAACGATACAATATCAATCAAATAATAACCAAACAATTTTAAATCAAAATATTAAATATTAAAACAAAAATGAAAAAGATCGTTTTCGCTGCTGCTATCATCGCTTTGGGTTCTGTTGCTGCTACTGCACAAACTACCAACTCTTCTTCTGCAAATGCTACCCTTAATGTAGTCGTGGCCAATGTAAAATCTATCACCGTTTCTGCAGGTTCAACTGTTAATATTAACCTGAACAACACCCAGAAATTTACGGATGCAGCAGGTGCTACCGGTGTGGCAGGTAATGAGTTCAGTACTTTGGATGTAGTGTCCAACGGTGCTTATAAAATCAATGTTGCTTTGGCAGGTAATGCTACTACTTTAAACAATACTACTGCAGGTGTAAGTGGCATCACAGCTATCCCTGTAGATAAAATATACCTTGCTGTTTC
>JBAZWL010000032.1:0-56351 GCA_041660405.1 Taibaiella sp.
AATCTCGCAGCGGCGCGGCGGCGCTGCGAGATTAATTGAACTATTTTATATTTAGAATTGGTATAAAAGGCAACGGCGGTTAATATAGAGGTGGGTCACACAGGCTCTAAGTGTTAAAATGCCTTAATTATCAGTTTGATAAAGGCTATGGTATCTTTTATTCCTTACTTTAGCCAACAAAACAGGTAACAGATGAAGATATCCTTTCATGGAGCCGCACGTACAGTAACCGGGTCCAAACACATTGTTCATATTAATCCCGGCAAAAAACTGTTGTTAGACTGTGGAATGTTCCAGGGAATGGGCAAGGAAACGGCTAAACTTAACCAGGAATTTGGCTTTGAAGCCTCAGAAATTGACATTGTTGTCATTTCCCATGCCCATATCGACCACATAGGGCTTTTACCCAAACTAGTAAAAGAAGGATATAAAGGTAAGATCTACTGCACCAAAGCCACTGCTGCACTTGCCGAGGTACTGCTTCGCGACAGTGCCCATATCCAGGAAATGGATCTGAAATTTGCCAATAAAATAAAAGGGCAACAAGGGAAACCCGATGAGGAGCCTTTATATACCACCGAAGATGCTATCCGTGTTTTTCCATTATTTGAAATAGTAGAATTCAGGGAATGGATCAAAATAGATGACCAGGTGGAACTTATGTATACAGATGCCGGACATATCATTGGTAGCGCCTGCGTGCACTTGAAACTTAAAGAGAATGGGAAAACGGTGCGGCTAACCTTTAGCGGAGATATAGGTCGTTATGGCGATGACATTCTAAAATCGCCGGAAACCTTTCCACAGGCCGACTATATCATTATGGAATCTACCTATGGCGATAAGCTGCACCCGCATACCAAGCCACCCGCAGAACATTTGTTAACGCAGATTGAAGATACCTGTTTACATAAAAAAGGAAAATTGATTATCCCTGCCTTCAGCGTAGGCAGAACACAGGAATTGTTATACGCTTTGAACCAACTTGAACTGGAAGGTAGACTGCCCAGGCTTAGTTATTATGTGGATAGCCCTATGTCTGTAACAACTACAGAAGTGGTTAAAAAATTCCCCGAGCTGTTTAATAGTAAAGTTCAGGATGTATTGAAACGCGATGAAGACCCATTTATGTTCCGTGGGCTTACTATGATCGAAGATGTGGAAGTTTCCAAATCGCTCAATTTCAAAAAAGAACCTTGTGTTATCATATCAGCTTCGGGTATGGCAGAAGCAGGAAGAGTTAAACACCACATTGCCAATAATATAGAAAACCCAAACAATACCATATTGATTGTGGGTTATTGTGAGCCCCAATCGCTAGGTGGCAGATTGAGGGCCGGTGCTAAAGAAGTAAGTATTTACGGACAGGAATTCAAAGTATTGGCCGATGTGGTTGTGATAGAAAGTCTGAGTGCCCATGGCGACTATGATGATATGAGCCAATGGCTTGCCTGCCAGGATGCCTTAGCAGTTAAAAAATTATTCCTGGTGCATGGTGAATATGAAGTGCAGCAAAAATTTAGTCAAAGGCTTCAACGAAAAGGTTTTAAAGATGTAGAAATTCCTGTACAACATCAGGAAATCGGCCTCGGTACGCTTTAAATAAAGATCAAAAAAAATGTAAAATGCATCCTTCCTGGGATGCATTTTTTATTACTACTGCCTATGCTATAATATGTTACTCGCCGTTTCTATACAAATCAAATTTTACTGATAAATTCTCGTATTTTTGATAACACGTTTCATTAACATGAGAAATAGTAATTTACACATAATGTATATGATTATATATTAAGGTTTTAATTCGTGGCATGGTTTTTGCAAGATATCTTCAAAAGCCATAAAATATGAAACGCAACAACTTACTATTACTAGTCGCTATGGGTGCAGCGCTTACAGCGTCCGCTCAAACGCCTTTTCCTACAGGAACAAATGTAGCTATAGCAAAACCAGGTATGAATAGCGCTGCTATTAACTACCAGATTTATACCAGTACTGCAGCAAGCAGTTCAGTCTTTACTCCGGGAGCCAATGTTACTACTTCAAGCAACATTAATGGTATTGGGATCAATCCTCTGGATAATATGGTATATGGCGCAGCCTTTACCGGTAACAGTAACGATATCTCAACTGCATTTGATGTAAGCCTTTACAGAATAGGTTCAGACGGCGTTACCGTTGATCTTGGAAAGATGCCGTTAAGCGGTGGTGCAGGTTCAGGATCTACTGAATTTGTGAACTTTTCTGCCGGTACGGTTTCTACCAACGGTACCTATTACTACACTACCTATGCACTTAAGCCAGGTGTTTTGCAACGTATTATGACTCGCATGGCTGCAAGCTTACCACCAGATTTAACTGCCGACGATCTCAGAATGTTCTTTTGCTGGAAAGATGGCCTGGCTTCTTTAGGTGCAAATCCAGGAGGTTCGATTTCTGGCGTTACAGGTTATTATGAACTTGATTTTTCACATCCGGATGTGACAGCAGCAATGAATGCGTTCCTTACACAGGTTAATGCAAGCTTTCCAAATGTTTATAATGCAGATGGTGGATTACAGGATATTGCAATCCATCCAACCACTACAAGTGTATATGGTTACATTTCATACCCAAGTGGTGGAAGTACAGTAGGTCGCCCTGTTGTAATGAACCCTCCAGTAAACGGAATATCAACAGTTACCCCTGTAGGTACTACAGTAAATACTACTCCGGGCCAGGAAGCTGCCGGTTTGCAATTTGATAATACCGGAAATCTTTACGCACTGTTCACCACAGGTGACTATGCACAGGTTGACCTTACAACAGGCGCATTAACCGGAATGACTACCAGTAATATAACTACTGCGGGTACCCCCAGCAATTTACGTGGAGATCTGGCATCTGCCATTACTAATATTCCTTTCCCGGTTAAATTGATGAGCTTTACCGGTAGAAACAACGGAACAACAAATGAATTGAACTGGATTACCGCTACAGAGCAAAACAATAAAGGTTTCAGTATTGAAAGAAGTGAAGATTTGAAAAGCTGGCATGCTATAGGATCTCAGCTTAGTAAAGCGAAAAATGGCAACAGCAGCGAAAAACTTAGCTATTCCTTTGCTGATAATGCCCCAAAGGCAGGAGTTGAATATTATCGCTTGAAACAAACTGATCGTGATGGTAAAGTTACTTATTCCACTTACATATCTGTAAATTCAAATGCTGGTGTAACCGTTAAGGTCTATCCTAATCCGACTACCGAAACAATTAATATTTCCGGTGTAACTCAAGGTGATATTATTCGTGTAGCAGATATTACAGGCAAGGTAGTACTTGAACAAAAAGCAGAAAATAACTTAGCGACAATCAGCCTGGGAAGCCTTTCTCCTAATATGTACTTTATCCAGGTAGTGAACAACGGTAATATTGTTCATACACAGAAAGTAATTAAAAAATAGTATACTCAACAAACAGGAAACGGGCAGCTTTTCAGCTGCCCGTTTTTTTATTTTTATATCTACAGCGTATGTCCTTAATACCCTAAAAGCTTACAGAATTCAGTTATTGAGTCTATTCACAAAAATTTGTATTTTGTATCACTACTATGAACTCAATACGCCTGATACTACTACTTTTAATCATTTCACTCCAGGTATTTGCCCATAAAAAAGCGGATAGTTTAAAGGCTGTCATTAACACCAGTAACTCACCATCCCAAAAACTTGCTGCTATACTTGAATTCTGTGAGGAGAACAGAAGTTATTCTTACGACACATTGAATCGTTATGCAGCTACTGCCTTTGATCTTTCCCAACAAACAAATAATAAAGAATTAAGAGCAAGGGCCGCTTACTTCAAAGCCCTGGGTTATCATCGCAAAAGCAACCTTGATTCTGTATTGCTGATAGCAGACCCTGTATTAGCCTCCATTACTGAGAATGATAAAAAATATGCTATTATCCGCAGTAGATTTAAACTGCTCAAAGCCGCCACCTATCTGAAACAAAATAAGCATAAACTAGCCGTTGATATGTTTTACCAAGTAATTGGCGATGTAGAAAAATCGGGAGATACAATCAACCTTATCAGAGGCCTGAATGGTCAAGGTTGGGTACAAATGGAAATGGGGCAATTTCAGACTGCAAAGAAATGGTTTCACAAAGGCATTCACTTAACACGATCGAGGCTCGATAGTCTTCAAACCAGCATCTTATATACCAACATGGCGTCCTGTTGCGGAGCCTTAGGCCAATTGGATTCGGCTAAACACTATGTGGAAAAAGGAATTGCCATGGCCAGGGAATATGAGAATCTTCCGGTACAGGCAAACGGGCTCAATATCCTGGCAGATTATTATATAGATCGCAAAGACTTTGATAAGGCCCTTATTTGTATCAAAGAGTCTGCTGAGATAAGAAAACAAATAGGAGACCCCTTCTTTATTGTATCAGATATGGCCCAGCTGTCTTACCTGCTGGCAAAAACAGGCAAGGACAATGAAGCCATGTCGATGATTAATAAAGCGATTGACTATGCTGTTCAAAATAAAATAGAATCAAAACTTCCTTTATTATACCAGGTATTATCTCGCAACCTTTATGATAAAAAAGATTTCAAAGGCAGCGCAGATGCACTGTTCAAATTACAATCCCTGCAGGATTCTATTTATCACAAAGCCTCTGCACAATCGCTGGCCGATATGCAGGTAAAGTATGAGACCTCCCAAAAAGAGAAAACGATACAAGCCCAACAGTTTGAGCTTTCCCGCAAAAACTATTTTTTAATTGGCTCCATTACGCTTTCTGTACTTACTATTTTACTGGCAATTGTTATCATACGAAACAGGCGGCATAAGCAGGAAGTCCGGCTTCAAAAAGTGATTTTAGAGCAACAGGATGTAGCTGCGAAATCAATAGTAGTTGCCGAAGAAAATGAACGCAAACGCATTGCTTCTGATCTTCATGATGGTCTTGGACAAATGTTAACCGCTGCACGCTTTAATCTTAACGGAATTTCGGATAACATAACTTTTCTATCAGACCAGGAGAAACTGGTATTTGAAAAAAGTGTGAAACTGCTTGATGAAAGCTGTCTTGAAGTACGTAATGTTTCTCATAACATTATGCCTAATGCTTTAATGCAATCAGGATTGGGAAATGCTGTTAAAGATTTTATTGAAAAAATAAGAAACACTCAATTACAGATAGCATTGAATACCTCCGGGATTAACGGGAACATGGATGCTAATGTGGAAATTATGATCTACCGGATAATACAGGAATGCGTGAACAATACATTGAAACATTCCGGTGCCACAAAGCTGGACATTTCTCTCGTTAAGGATGATGATGGGTTGAACCTGGCCATTGAGGATAACGGCAAAGGTTTTGATTTAGGGACTTTGCCAACAGACAAAGGAATAGGCATGAAAAATATCAGCACGAGGACGCGCTACCTTAAGGGAACTATCGACATAGATTCCCGCCCCGGACATGGAACCCTGATAGCGATACACATACCTACCAAAATCAAAAAAACATGATACGCATTGCTATAGTAGACGATCATCAGATTGTAATTGATGGACTCCGGCTTTTGCTAAGTCATAACAGCCGGTTCCAGGTAATAGCAGAAGCGACTTCAGCTAAAGAGATTCTCGAGATCCTTCAGGAAAAAACAGTTGATATCCTGATGGTAGATATTATGATGCCGGAGATGGATGGCTATGAATTATCAGTGCGTGTAAGAACATTGTATCCGGAAATCAAAATCCTGGCACTTTCCATGAATAATGAAGGATCTATCATTGATAAAATGATTGAACATGCGCAAATAAATGGATACTTATTGAAAACTATCGGTAAACATGAACTGATGCAAGCGATTGAATCCATTGCTACCGGCAAAGATTATTTCGCCCTGGATGTGCTTCAGGAATTAAACTCTTTTCATAAAATCAAAGAAGAAAACCAACTGATGAATCTCACAGCCCGCGAGCTGGAAATTATTAAATGCATGACCCTTAATCTTACCAACAAACAAATTGCGGATCAGCTCTTCATCAGTGAACGCACCGTAGAAACACACCGCAAAAATATCTTCCGAAAAACGAATACACATTCCGTACTCAGCCTTATGGATTTTTTGAAGAAGCAGAGGATTGAATTGCCTTGATTAAGATGCAGACATTACTGTAACCCAAGTGTATGTCCTACCTTTTTTTATTCTTCGGACGCTTGAAAGTTACTATCACAGCTACTATTGTCGATAGCAGCATACCAACACCAATCCATATCATAATTCAACGTGGCTTTACAGTGCCCGCCGCTTTTTGACGCTCAAATTCCAACTGTGCCAATTTATTGCTTTGCGCTATCCTCTCTTCAATTAACGGTCCTTCCAATCCATATTCCTTTGCCCTACCATAATCCCATCCTGCTTCATGGTAATCCCCCGTCAGGAAGGCTACATTACCCAGGTCAAACAACAACTGGGCAACAATTTCTTCTTTAGGCTTTACAAACGAAACTCTTTCATTTAACTGGTAATATAATGCATCCAGGAGTTTTTCCAGATCCTCATGAGTCATCTCCGTTGTGGGCAAGTGGTTTACTCCAAAATCTGTATTAAGCAAAAAGGGCGTATTGTAAAATTTCGCACCACCTATTTTGGCTTCCAGAATCTTAACATGCAGCCATTCAGAGCTCATGTGTGATTTCGGATCTATTTCCACAGATCGTTTTATCCAATGCAAAGCATATTCATTTTGACCCGCAAGTTCGTAAGCCGTTCCTATATTCGATGCTGTCGAATACCTGTTTGGCTCCAATTCCTCTATCTCCAGGTACAAATTAATAGCCTCGTCGTATTGTCCCAACACAATGAGTACAAGGCCTTTGTCCGATAAATAATCAAGGTCTTTTGTTTTCTGATAAATGCTATCCAACCGTGTAACATCATCCTTAAGTTCTTCTTCAGAGAAGAAAATGTGTCCGTAAGGCACTTTTCCCGGATAATCCATATAAAAGATGTTTCCATCTTTAAAAGCTGTACTAATTGCATTTAAGCAAGCATGGGTTATACCAGTGGTAAAAGCTAAGAGAAGCAGGAGTAATGTTATTTTTTTCATGAACGATTAAGATTAATAGGTGTGGCAATTTACATCAAGATACATTTCTGGCACAGATATTGCCTATATAAATATTATTCACATTTTAAATACTATTCTCCATGTCTTCAAAATCAGAAAGTACACAAGCGAAAAACATTTCCAACTTCACTCTCGTTATCGATATTGTTCATTCCTTCGGCCCCACTTATCAACCCTCCAACGAGGCCCTGTTCTTCGCACCACTCAACAGTCAAAACAATGAAATCCTGGCCCTGGATAAAGAATTTAAAGAGAAACATACCGCATTCAGCGTAGCTATCGACCATCAACAGCTTGCATATGAAGGTCTTGGCAAGCTTACCACCAGGGTAATTAACGCATTTAAAGCATCAGGAGCATCGGCCAAATCGCAGGAAACCCTACAAACCATTACCCGGAAAATAAAAGGAGAAAGAAGCGAAAAATTAAAACCTCTCACAGAAGGTAGCCTGAAAGAAGATAACAGCATATCCGTATCGCAACTTAGCTATGCCAGCCGCGCCAGCAATTTTGCAGCAATGATATCGTTCCTAAGAGCCGAACCAAAGTACAATCCTAACGAAGCAGACCTATCCATAGCAGGATTAGAAGAAAAACACGAAACATTAAGCAGTACATACAAGGCCGTTTCCCAGGTTCAGGCTCCCTTAACTACTGTCCGCATTCGTAGAAATGAAGCTTTGTACCACCCTGAAACTGGTCTTGTAAATACCGCTCGACTTATTAAAGCCTATGCAAAAAGCGTGTTCGGGGCACAATCTCCACAGTACAAGCAATTGACCGCCATTCAGTTTAAAGATCAACCGAACTAATTTGAATGTGTAAATACTAAAAAGCCGAAATAATATATTATTTCGGCTTTTTTTAACCCTATAAGTTTTTTAACCCTTATAGAATTGTATAGAATAATTACCAAATGATTCCTTGCAATCAGCGAATAATCTCCGGAAATATTCGAATAGGCTTCTGAAATTTCCAAATAGCCTTCTGAAATCTTCGAACAGATCATTGAAATCTCCAAATAACCTCCTGAAATTTCCGAATAGCTTCTTGAAATCTTCAAACTACATCCTGAAATTTTCAAATAATCTTCTGAAATCTTCGAACAGATACCTGAAATCTTCAAACAGCTCCCTGAAATTTCCAAAAACCTCCTGAAATCCCCAAACAGCCGTCCGCTATATCCCAACCACTACCAGCAATTATAACTTTTCTAAAGTTTAAAACTTTAGAAAAGTTTGGTACGACTGCTGATCTGGCAGCACTCACAATTGTGCATCTTCCAAAAACAAAAAAGCCTCCCGAAGCTTTCGGGAGGCTTTTCATCTTATAAAAAATCAATTAAGCTTGTTCTTTCAATTGTTTAATTCTTTCTTCTTTGTCTTCTTCAACTCTTAAAGAATCACCCTTATCCATATCTACCAGGATAGGAGCAGCCACAAAGATAGAAGAATAAGTACCGGCCAATACACCTATCGACATAGCGAAGGCAAATCCACGCAATACCTCGCCACCAAAGATGAACAGGATGATTGCAGTAAGGAATACGGTAAGCGATGTCATAATAGTACGGCTCAAAGTATCATTGATCGCACGGTTTACTACATCTACTTTATTGCCATTAGGCGTTTTGCGGAAGTATTCACGAATACGGTCAAATACGATAACGGTATCATTCATCGAGAAACCGATAACGGTAAGTAAAGCCGCGATAAAGTGCTGATCAATTTCCAAAGAGAACGGCACAATGTCTTTAAAGAAAGAGAATACAGCCAAGGTAACCGCAACGTCATGGATGATAGCCACGATAGTACCTAATGAATACTGCCATTTGCGGAAACGGATAAAGATGTAGATAAAGATGGCTAGTATCGCTACCAAAGTTGCGTATACAGCACCTTGTTTCAGATCTTTAGAGATAGTAGGCAATACCGTTTGTCCACTTTGAATATACTTGTTGCTGAAGGTAGCCACATCAACATTTGCGCCGATCATGTTTTCTTTCTGCAGGCCTTCGTGTATTTTAGCAATTACCTTTTGTTCTGCATCTCTGCTTGGGTCAGTAATCAGGTAATCAGTAGTAATATTCAATTGATCACTTACACCAATCTTTTTAACCACAGGATATTTACCCAGGTATTTGTGCAGTTTCTCACGTACCTGACCTTCTTTCTGTACCTGGTCAAATTTGATCGTATAGCTACGTCCACCATCAAACTCCACACCGTAATTAAATCCGTTGAAGAAAGAAGCGATACCTGCTAAGATCAAAATAGAAGAGAACACATAAGCAATCTTACGTTTCTGTATGAATTTGAAATGTGCTTTTTGGAAGATAGCTTTGGAAAGCTTGGTAAAATAATTAAAGTGACGGCCACGTTTCATGTAAGAATCGGTGATCAGGCGGGAAACCAAAATACCGGTAAACAGGGAAAGTGCGATAGCCAACATTTGTGTAGTAGCAAAACCACGTATAGGTCCTAAACCGAAAATGAACAGGATTACAGCAGTAATAAAACTGGTGATGTGACCATCCAATACAGGAGCATAAGAGCGTTTGTATCCTTTAGCTACAGCATCGGCGTAAGTATCTCCAAGAGCAAGTTCTTCTTTAATACGTTCAAATATCAACACGTTGGTATCTACCGCCATACCAATACCGAGTACGATACCCGCAATACCGGCCATAGTAAGTGTAGCACCCATATTAGCCAGGATACCAAAGGTAAACAGCATGTTCAGGATCAAAGCAATATTGGCAACAATACCACCGGTACTGTAATAAACAATCATCAATATGAAGATTACCAGGAAGGCAACTCCGAAAGAGGTAATACCACCATCAATAGATTCTTGTCCCAAAGTAGGTCCTACTACTTGTTCCTGAACTATTTTAGCTGGCGCATCCAGTTTACCTGTTTGTAAGATATTAGCAAGGTCAGTTCCTTCAGCGGCAGTAAAGTCACCTGTGATAGAAGAACGGCCACCTGAAATTTTCTCATTTACATTAGGAGCGGAATATACATAATCATCCAATGTGATTGCGATAGGTTTACCTACATTAGCACCGGTAAGCTGAGCCCAGAGAACAGTTCCTTGTTGGTCCATTTCCAGGCTGATTTCCGCCCTTCCGTTCTGATAGTCAAATTTGGCAGTCTTTACGTGATCACCTTCCAGTTTTGCATTATCACTTCCATTATCAGTTGTTCTGATTGCATATACTGCAAACGGAGGTTCCTTACCTGCTTTTTTACCAGGAAGGTCACCCAAAAGGAATTTAATATTGGAAGGGAACTGATTTTTTACAATGTCAAGAGCAAAATATTCTTTAAGCTTTTCAGCATCTTTACGGGCAACTATACCAATGTAAGAAGCACCAAGCGCACGGCCTTGCTGATCAATAGCAGGTTGCATGATAGAGAAAAGGTCTGCATCTCTTTTATCACCAATAGCGGCAGTTTTGCTTGCTCCTGTTGAAGTATCTTCTTTACCCAAAAGGCTGATAAGGCTTCCAGTATCTGTTGCAGCAGTTGCGGCAACAGCTTTGGCAGTATCGCTCTTTTTAGCAGTATCATTGGAGGCTACAGTAGCAGCAGTATCTTTTACTTCTGCTTTATCGCCTTTAAGATAATTTTTCAGTACATCATTTGCTTTAACCAGTTGCTGACCTACTTCATTGATAGTGGCCACTTCCCAGAATTGCAGTTTTGCAGTAGCCTGCAACACTTTACGTACAGATTCAGGATCTTTTACACCGGCCAGTTCTACAATAATGATGCCTTTATTTTCGTCAAGATTGATAGTAGGTTGTGTTACGCCGAACTTGTCAATACGTTTGGTCAATACGTTGTAAGTACGTTTAACAGCTTCTTTAGCTTCAGTACGTATAGCAGCCAGTACCTGTTCGTTGGTGCTGGTTTGTGTAATAGCAGGTTGATTAGCTTTTACAAACAAAGGAGCCAATCTGCCACCAGGAACTACTTTCTGATAAGCTTCGCCAAAAAGATTTACGAAGTCAGCGTTACTGTTGGCTTTCATCTTATCAGCTTCGGCTATAGCACGCAATAAGTTAGGGTCTTTAGGACTGTTACTCATTGAAGTAACCAGGCCATCAAGACCTACTTCCAATGTAACACTCATACCACCTTGCAGGTCAAGACCCAGTTGAAGTTCTTTTTCCTTAACTTCTTTGTAGGTGTATTTCGCCCCAATGAAGTTATAAACGGTTTCATCACGCAAACTGTCGTTTATGTGTTGTATTGCTTTTTCAACAAGGTAATCGCGGTCAGAACCCTTAGTTTCAGGCGAACTAGTAGAAACCATTTTTTCGGCCCTAGCCTTATTCTTGACATCTACATTGTGTGCAATGAAAGTAAACGAAAGGCGCCATAACGAAAATAGGATCAGGGCCGCGGTAAAGAACTTTACCATTCCTTTAAGCTGCATAGGTAATCAGTTAGAATCTTAGTGAATTTTTTTTATAAGTGGGCAAAGATAGTATTTAATTATAAAAAAATTAGCAATGCTTTTATCCGGCGTGGATAACTTTTTTCGGGCAAAAAATCACTTCACACTTAGTATTTGTATAATTTTCAGAATCATAGCGTAACAAATTACAATTGTAATGAAAAAGGCAGTCTGTTTATATAAAATTAAACCCGTAAAGGGCGTTTATGGTCTTGTTGGCATGTTGTGCTTTGCCGTATTGTTTTTGTTACAATCCTGTAGTCCCAAAATATCGGAAAAAGGTAAAGCATCATTTTACGCTGATTTTTTTCAAGGCAGAAAAACATCCAATGGAGAGGTGTTCAAGCAAAGAAAAAGAACCGCAGCGCACAAAACATTGCCCTTTGGTACTAAAGTAAAGGTAAAAAACCTCAAAAACGGGAAAACAGTTACCGTCAGGATCAATGACAGAGGCCCGTTTGTAGAAGGCCGTATTATCGATTTAAGCAAAAAAGCTGCAAAGAAGCTGGGCATGGTCAATGATGGAGTGGTACAGGTGGAAATTAAATACAAAAAAGCGAAACGCTAATTCAAACAATATCTCACATTGAAACTCACAAGTATCCGCCCAACGATAAGAACACGCAATGGAAAGAAACCATCGATTTCTATGAACAAAAATTAGGCTTTACTTGCGTTCTAAAAGTGAAGCTGGGCTTGCCTTGCAGCGTGATGATGTAGAAGTAATGATAGCGCTCCGGTCGATTCAGATACGTTTACAACACCTGCAGCGACACCGCGCGCCACTGCAAGATTGGATTATAAAAATTGAGCACTTTTGTAATCAGTAATGGTATAGCCATGGATAACAGGAGAGAAATATGAGAAAGATATAAACGAAAACGGCAGCACTGATGTAGTGCTGCCGTTTTTGTATGTAAGAAAAAGAATTAGTCTTTTTTCGCGTAACGTTTCTTGAATTTTTCAATACGACCTGCTGTATCGATAAACATTGATTTACCAGTATAGAAAGGATGTGAAGTATTGGAAATTTCGACTTTAAGCAGAGGGTATTCAACGCCATCTACAGTAATCGTTTCTCTGCTTGCTGCAGTAGAACGAGTGATGAATATTTCTTCGTTAGACATGTCTTTAAATACAACAAGTCTGTAATTTTCAGGATGAATGCCTTTTTTCATTTTCTATCTTTTAGGTGCATGGTTACTAATCATGCGTTAAATAAGGGCGCAAAGGTAAAATTTTTTTTAATCTGAACAAAAAAATAAGTGGCACTGATTTTTGTTACCACTAATTGAATCCAAAAAGGAAACTTTGATCATGAAATAATAAAGATAACAAATCCGATTCCCTTATCTTGATTATCTTTGAAACTGAAACCCCAATACTACAATAGTATGCAGCACAAATTTGTCCTTACAATAATTATGGTATGCCTTATTTTATCAGGCCTTATATATTATTTGTACACGCAAAGCCCTGCTTACGATATGCCTTCACTTTTAATCGGAAACGTAAGCCTGGCTCTGGTTTCGCTGCTTTCTTTCAATATTATTAAAAGAGGGATAAGGAGCGGGGATGCCAATGCATTTGTACGCTCTAAAATGACGGGGACATTACTAAAGTTTTTTATCTGTATCGCTATACTGATGATTTATATATTCGTGAACGATCGCAAGGTAGATAAGCCAACATTGTTTTTATTTTTAGGGATGTATGTCGTCTATTCCGCAATAGAAGCCGTACCCCTGTCAAAAATGGCCAGAAAAAAGGACTAGATCAGTATGGGCAAGCAGGAGGCTCCTTTCCACGTATTGGAGCAGTTTTTACCGGAAGGTACATTCAGAAAGGTGGCTCCCTTCTTCAGGGATTACGATATTCATTTAAGTATTTCGCACGACAGGGTGACTGTTCTGGGCGATTACAGGTCGCCTACAAAAGAATGCCCTGCTCACCGTATCAGTGTCAATGGGTCACTCAATCCCTATAGTTTTCTGATTACACTTTTGCATGAACTGGCACATATGCTGGCTTATATTAAGTTTCGCCGGTCCATACAGCCTCATGGCGCCGAATGGAGGACTATTTTTGCTGAATTGCTGGGAAAATACATGGGCAGAGGCATTTTTCCCGAAAATGTAGAAGAGGCTTTGATCAATTACCAGGGCAAAATTACCGCTTCTACCTGCAGTGACCCTGATCTGTACAAGGCGCTCAAAAAGCATGACCGCAGGAAAAAGCACATGCGCCTGGTTGAGGAAATTCCATTAAATGAGCACTTTGAAACCCACGACGGCCGTGTATTTCAGAAAATTGAAAAGCTTCGTACCCGTTTTCGCTGCCAGGAAGTGGGAACCGGCTATGTTTACCTTTTTCCGGCTGTAGCCGAAGTGAAGCTTGTAGTTTAAAGTTCTTTATCAATAGAATGCAGGAAATATTCAATAATCGATATTCATTGAAAATAAGACATTTACAATATTGAGCATTGGTTATTGAACATTGATTATTGAATATTTTCATTCACATCATAAATAAGCCCTGATCCTCGTTTCTCCTGATCAAATTTTAAATTTGGTTTATTTATTCCCCCTTCTTACCTTTGCCGTCCGAAAATCGCTCCGACCACTTTTTTTATTTTCGAAAAGGTGACCATGTGTTGCAAGTTGGAGCATTTAACCGGAATCATTTTTTAAATCATTTTTGTAATGGCAACAAACAACAACCAGAACTACGAGATGATGTTGATTTTCACACCTGTTTTGGCAGATGATGAATTCAAAGCAGCTCACAAAAAGTTCGTTTCCTTTATTAAGGAAAACGGTGGCGAAATCGTTCACGAGAACGCATGGGGATTGAAATCCTTAGCTTACCCAATTCAGAAAAAAACTACAGGTCTTTACCTCGTATTGGAGTTTAAAGCTCCTACAGACCTGAACGCTAAACTGGAAATCCAGTTGAACCGTGACGAATCTGTAATGCGCCACATGATCACTCATCTGGACAAATACGCAGCGGCTTACAACGAACGCAAACGCAATGCGCCTGCTAAAACTGAAGCTAAAATTGAAGAAACTGTTTCCTAAATCTAATTTAATTTTTTTCGACAATGGCAAGAGCTAACGATATAAAATACCTTACCACCACCAGAGTGGAAAAGCGTCAGAAGAAATACTGTCGTTTTAAGAAACTGGGCATCAAATACATTGATTATAAAGATGCTGAGTTCCTTAAGAAATTCCTGAACGAACAAGGTAAAATGTTACCACGTCGTATTACAGGTACTTCTCTTAAATACCAGCGCAAGCTTGGACATGCTGTAAAGAAGGCGCGCCAGATGGCTATCCTGCCTTATGTTACTGACCTTTTAAAGTAAAATAAACAATGGACGTTATATTAATAAAAGACGTAGATAACTTAGGCGCAGCCCATGAATTGGTTGAAGTGCGTCCCGGATATGCCCGTAACTATCTGATCCCTCAGAAATATGCTATCGAGGCAAGTTCTTCCAACAAAAAAGTATTAGAAGAGCGCCGTAAAGTATTGGCAAAACGCGAAGAAAAACTGATGGCTGAAATAGCTAAGGTTGCTGAAGTATTGAAATCTTCTCCTGTTAAATTAGGAGCTAAGATTGGTACAAGCGGTAAAATCTTCGGTTCTGTTACTGCTATTCAACTTGCACGCGCTATCCGTGAGCAAAAAGGATATGAAATTGACCGTCGCCGTATCAGCATCGTTGATGATGTGAAAGAGGCCGGTACTTACAAAGCTCAGATCGATTTCGGTAAAGAAAACGTTGTTGAACTGGAATTTGAAGTAGTTGGAGAATAATTATTCTGCACAACACAATTAGCTATAAAGAACGCCATTCCTGAAGGAATGGCGTTCTTCTTTTGTGAATAGTTGATATACTAAAAGGATGTCCTTCCCTGATAATCAGGAAAGGACATCTTGTTTTCAGGTTAATTGTATTATTTAATCATTTTGGAAATATCGCTCATATCTACATCACCATCGCCATCTTTGTCCAGTCCGATTTTAGCACCCAGGTTGCTTAAGGTATCCATAATGCCGCCACCAGATTGTTGCTGTGGTTGGCCTGGGGCTTGAGCCTGTGGTGCAGCATTGCCGCCAGTTAAAGACGATAGTAAACCACCAAGATCAAATCCGCCACCGCCTTGTTGTTGCGCTCCGCCTTTGTTCATCATTTTACCAATGACCATAGGAATAATGGATGCAGCAATAGTTGCAGCTGTGCCTTTGCTAATGCCGAATTTATCCATGATGCTACCCATGAAATTGTTGGAAATGTTCTGAACAGCAGGATGTGCGGCTACTTGTTGCGGATCGTTTGTCGATTCCATCAGGGTATTTAATTCTCCTGTGGAAGCCAGGCCTTGCAAGCCGCTCGTGATAGACTGCTGTGCTTCGTTGAGTATAGCGTCGTTATTTTCATTAGGCACTTCGCTATTTTCAACTACAGTCTGCTGGCCGCTTTGCTGTATCATTTGCATTAATTGATCGATCATAATTTTTTGATTTTTTTGAGTGAAAGTATGTGTTTAAAAGGATAACAAATTCTGTACCAAAATCTATAGAAATCAATAAATTAATGTTCGGAATGCTGCAACGGTGTGTCAGCAAGGCTATTATTTTTGAGCATACAAATGTTCTTATTGCTCACTCAACTCCAGCCAGCGCATTTCCTTTTCTTCCAATAGCTGAACGATCTCTGCAATACGTGCGCCGTGTTGCTGCAAAGCTTCAAAACTTAAAGTACCGGTACTCATATCCGCTTCCAGTTTTCGCTTTTCTTCTTCCAGCTTAGGCATTTCCTGCTCAATTATTTCCAGTTCCCGTTTCTCTTTAAAGGACAATTTACGGCTTTCTACCTTTATTGTTGTGTTATTATTTTGTGTAATACTTACAGTTTTCTGTTCTTCCTCTTCTTTATCCAGTTCTGCCTTGTATTTTTCCTCCTCTTTTGATATTTCCCTGTATTGAGAATAATTTCCCGGAAAATCTCGCACTTCACCGTTGCCTTCAAATACGAAAAGGTGATCTACAAGTTTATCCATAAAATAACGATCGTGGGATACAATGATTAGGCAGCCTTGAAAATCGAGCAGAAACTCCTCCAGAATATCGAGCGTAGGCAGATCGAGGTCATTCGTAGGTTCATCCAATACAAGGAAGTTGGGGTTGCGGAATAGGATGGACAATAGCTGTAACCGTTTTTTCTCTCCACCACTCAATTTAGAAATATAAGTGTATTGCTTTTCAGGTGTGAATAAGAAACGTTGCAAGAAGATGGCTGCACTTACTTTGGTACCATCTGCCAGAGGAAAGAATTCTGCAATGTTTTTCACATATTCAATAACACGAACGTCATCTTTAAACACTAACCCTTCCTGCGAATAATCGCCGAAAACGATGGTATCACCAACATTGATCTTGCCGCTATCTGAAGGCTCTTTACCAAGCAACATATTGATGAAAGTAGATTTACCGGCGCCATTTTTACCCACTACCCCCACTCTTTCGCCACGTTTAAAGGTGTAATCAAAACCTTTTAAAATTCTTTTCTCTCCAAAGGATTTATACACCTTTTTCAACTCCAGTATCTTACCACCGAGACGCGTCATTTTCACCTGCAGTTCCATCTCTGCCTGTTTTACTTTTTTGGCTGCACGCTCCTTCCAGTCGTAAAAAGCATCTTGCCTTGATTTGGATTTGGTAGTTCTGGCCTTTGGTTGTTTACGCATCCATTCCAGCTCTTTACGATAACGGTTGCGGGCTTTATCTACATTGGCCTGCTCGTTTTCGAGGCGGGCGGCCTTTTGCTCCATGTATTTTTCGTAATTACCTTTAGTAATGTACAACTGCTGGTTCTCGATCTCAATAATCTCATTACAGATATTGTCGAGAAAATAACGATCGTGGGTTACGAGTATGAGGGTCACATTTTCCTGTCCCAAATAGTGTTCCAGCCATTCGATCATTTGTACATCAAGGTGGTTGGTCGGTTCATCCATGATGAGCAAAGTGTGCCGGTGCTCAAAATCCATATCGATCAATACTTTCGCCAGCGCAATACGTTTTTTCTGTCCGCCGGAAAGGGTACCCACTTCCTGATCGAGATGGTGAATATTCAGTTTGCCCAATATTTCCTTAACCTTGGAATCGAAGTGCCACGCATTCAGTTCGTCCATTTCCTGCATCACTTCGGCTAAAGCCACAGCATCAGGTTCAGTATCGCTTTCTGTTAAAAGCTCATAGCGTTTAATGGCATTTAAAACCGGATGGTCGTGATCAAAAATATTTTCAAGGATATTACGTTTATCATTTATAGCCGGATTCTGATCCAGAAGTACCACTTTTACATCTTTGTGGATCCAAACTTTACCTTCATCCGGTATTTCTATGCCGCAAAGAATTTTAAGTAAGGTCGATTTTCCGGTACCATTAAGGGCAACAAGGGCAATTTTATCGCCTTCGCTGACGTGAAATGTGAGGTTTTCAAAAAGAGGTTTGTCCGCGTAGGATTTGGTAAGATTTTCTACTGAAAGGTAATGCATGCTGCAAAGGTAAGGTGATTTGGCGGATGGGTAAGAGAAGATTGGCCGGGGTAATGTGTTAGTAACGGATATGTTATATTTGCTTTTCATTTTGCGCCGGAGTTAATATTTTTAGACGATAATATTTTACAATGACTTTTTTCAGAAAATTACTTTTCCTGTTATTTGCTGGTATTTCTTTTCCAGCACATGCGCAGGAATATATACTTCCCTTACAGGAAAATGTAATCGTAAATACCAGATCGAAAATAAAAGGACAGACTTCGCAGAAACCGACAGTACTTAGCCTTCCTTTCTTTGAAGATTTTACAGATAATGATCCTTATCCGAATAGTGAGCGCTGGGCCGATCGTTATGTTTACATCAACAACACCATGGGCCGAAACCCAATAAGCCGTGGTGTTGCTACCTTTGATGCATTGAATGAGAAGGGAGATGTTTATTATGATACCATAGCTTCCTACACATTAATATATGCGGATAGTCTTACTTCACAAGCCATAGATCTTAGCACTAACCAACCTTCTGATTCTGTATACCTAAGTTTTTTTTACCAGCGTAAGGGATATGGATTTTCACCTAAACCTGCGGATTCGCTAATGTTGTATTTGCTTAAATCAAATGGCGAATGGACAAAAGTATGGTCGCTGCAAGGAGATACTGCGCAGGCGCCTTTCACACAAGTGATGGTAAGGGTTTCGGATACCGATTATTTCAACAATAACTTCCAGATGCGCTGGATCAATAAAGCCACAAAAGGCATTAGCGATTCCCATTGGAACCTGGACTATATCAGGCTGGATGCAGGCCGTAGCCAATCCGATTCTCTCGTAAGAGATATAGCTTTCACCAAGGATCCTGAATCTATCCTGAATGATTTTACGGCTATGCCTTTCCGTCATTTCAAAACTAACCCGGGCTCTTTCTTAGCTGCTAATCTTAGTGCTTATTTAAGAAATAATGGTCCGGCCAGTCCAAATATTCCGGCTGGCTATACCGCAAAAGTATTAACCGTTGGAACTAATCTTGGTTCGGGCACTATAAATACGGCTCTCTCTCCTTACACGGAAAACAATGTGTTATTCCCGATGTACAATGCAGGCTCTTTTAATCCTGCAAACATAAACGATAAGGTAGTTTATGAAAACAAGTTTTACTGCAACAGCAATTACCCCAACGAATCGAAAACCAATGATACTATAATCTACAACCAGGTTTTTGATCACTACTTTGCCTATGATGATGGTACTGCTGAGCAAGCATATTTTTTAAATCTGCAGCCCAATGCTCCCGGCGCTACTGCTGTGGAATATGCCTTATATGCGCCTGATACAGTAAAAGGAATTGCCATAAGATTTGCACGTACTTTACCTCCTTCTGATCAAAAAGAATTCGCTATTCGAGTATATCGTGATATAGCGGTAAATGGTGGTTCGGATGTTCTGCTCTACCAGGAAGATTTTCTTTATCCCAACATTGAAGATACCATCAATAAATTCTCTGTTTATGCTTTCCAACAGCCTGTTGCCATGAATGCCGGCACGTTCTTCATCAGCATTGTACAGCCTGCAGGCGGTACCAGCGATTCACTGCAAATAGCATTGGATGCAAACAGAACAGGTGGAAACCACCGTTATTTTAAAGTACTGAACAACTGGGAACCATCATTGCTTGACGGCGCATTGCTATTGAGACCAATAGTTGGCAGCGGATTTCAGTTAGGCATTCATGATCAAAATCTTCCTGAAGTTAAATGGAGCATTCATCCAAATCCTGCTACAGATAAAGTAACAGTTCATCTCGCTGAAATCAACAAGAAAACTGCCCAATACAATATCGTTGATATACAGGGTAAGTTGATATTAAGCGGTAAAACTGCCGACAATAAAGATGTTGATATACAAAGCTTATCACCTGGTATATACTTCATTAAGCTTTATACCGAGTCTGGCTTTACCAGGCCATTAAAGCTGTTGAAATTGTAACAAAGTTTCATTCAGACTTCTTACACTTACCAAACAATCAAAAAATGGTTTATTCTTTTAAAGGTTTTATACCTGTAATTCATCCATCGTCATTTATACATCCATTGGCTACGGTAACAGGCAATGTCATTATTGGGAAAGATGTGTACATAGGCCCTGGCTGCGCTTTACGTGGCGACTGGGGTGGTATTGAAATCGCCGATGGTTGCAATGTGCAGGAAAATTGTACTATACACATGTTTCCGGGCGTAACGGTAAAACTGGAGGAATCAGCTCATATAGGCCATGGTGCTATCATACATGGCGCGCATATTGGCCGCAATGTATTGGTGGGTATGAATGCTGTGATCATGGATGATGTAGAAGTGGGTGATGAATCTGTTATTGGGGCATTATCTTTTGTACCGGCCAATACTATTATTCCGCCTCGCTCCATTGTAGTAGGCAATCCTGCAAAAGTGGTAAAACAGGTGAGCGATGAAATGATTGCCTGGAAAACGAAGGGAACACAACTCTATCAAAGTTTGCCCAAAGATATGTATGAGCATTGGCAGGTTTGTGAGCCGTTAGCTGAAATGCCCGCTGACAGGCCTTCGCAAGAAAGCTTATTTGAAACGTGGAATAAGATAAAAGGATAATAACAAAAGGTCGGCGGTTCTTGAAGAATCGCCGACCTTTTTACTGCTAAACCGCCAAAAATTCAGTAATTTCGCGCACTATTTAAGAAACATGAAGAATATCCGTAATTTTTGCATTATTGCCCACATTGATCATGGTAAAAGTACCCTGGCCGATCGTCTTTTGGAACATACCAAAACGATCTCTGCACGTGATATGCAGGCCCAGGTACTCGATGATATGGACCTGGAGCGTGAAAAGGGCATTACCATCAAAAGCCACGCCATACAAATCAACCACGAACATAAAGGAGAACAATATGTACTGAACCTGATTGATACTCCCGGCCACGTAGATTTCTCTTATGAAGTAAGCCGTGCACTCGCAGCTTGCGAAGGAGCTTTGCTTTTGGTAGATGCTTCTCAGGGCATACAAGCACAAACCATTTCCAATCTTTACCTGGCTATTGAAAATGACCTGGAAATCATTCCGGTAATCAACAAAATTGACATGGAAGGTGCTATGATCCCTGAAGTTACGGATCAGATCGTGGACCTTATCGGTTGCAAGCCCGAAGATATTATCCTGGCCAGCGGTAAAAGTGGTATTGGGATTGACGATATTCTCGAAGCTATTATTGATCGTATTCCTGCGCCAAAAGGCAATGAAGATGAGCCGTTACAGGCTTTGATATTCGATTCTGTTTTTAACTCTTTCCGTGGTATCATCGTGTACTACAGGGTTATCAATGGTAAGATCAAGAAGGGAGATAAAGTAAAATTTGTACATACAGGTAAAGAATATGGTGCTGATGAAGTAGGTATTCTAAAGCTTACACTCACTCCCAAACAGGAAGTGAAGGCAGGTGATGTGGGTTATATCATTACCGGTATCAAAAACGCTAAAGAAGTTAAAGTAGGTGATACGCTTACCCTGGTTAATAATCCTACGCAGGAAATTGTAAAGGGTTTTGAAGATGTGAAACCGATGGTATTCGCCGGTATCTTCCCGGTAAGTACTGATGATTTTGAAGAGCTTCGTGATTGCATGGAAAAACTGCAACTGAATGATGCTTCGCTTTCCTTTGAGCCAGAAACATCGCAGGCGTTAGGCTTTGGTTTTCGTTGCGGATTTCTGGGTATGTTACACATGGAGATCATCCAGGAAAGGCTGGAACGTGAGTTCAACCAGACGGTAATAACAACGGTACCGAACGTAAGTTTTTATGCGTACACCACCCGCGAAAAAGATACCAAGATCATAGTAAATAATCCTTCGCAAATGCCAGACCCAAGCCGTCTGGATCGTGTAGAAGAACCTTATATCCGTGCGCAGATCATTTCTCTGCCTGATTATATTGGCAATATCATGTCGCTGTGTTTAAACAAGCGTGGTATCCTTATCAATCAAAATTATCTTACGCCTACCCGTGTAGAATTGATTTTTGAAATGCCTTTGGCGGAAATTGTATTTGACTTTTATGATAAATTGAAATCAAGTACCCGTGGCTATGCTTCCTTTGATTATCAACCACTCGATTACCGCGAAAGTGATATTACCAAAATGGATATTCTCCTGAATGGTGACAAAGTGGATGCTTTGAGCGCATTGATACACCGCAGCCGTGCACAGGATTTTGGTCGTAAGTTGTGTGCTAAATTAAAAGAGCTTTTACCTACACAACAGTTCGTAATTGCCATACAAGCCGCACTGGGAGCCAAGATTGTAGCGCGTGAAACCATTTCTGCACAACGTAAAGATGTAACTGCAAAATGTTATGGCGGTGATATTTCCCGTAAACGTAAACTACTGGAAAAACAGAAAGAAGGTAAAAAACGTATGCGCCAGATAGGAAATGTAGAAGTTCCACAGGAAGCTTTCCTGGCGGTTTTGAAACTGGATGATTAATCTTAATTATAAATAAATAGTAAAAGCTTTTGGAAAAGTAATCCGCTTTCCAAAAGCTTTTTTCAATAAAAAGAAGCCGTTGACCATGAAAATAAAATTGTTGTTGCTGCTGATATGTATTTCACCAACCCTTCTGGCACAGACTACTAAAACCGTAAAACTTAAAGCCACCGTTGAGCGCCTTACCGTACACAGCTACAACATAACTGCTGTAGTAGATGATCGTAAAGACACGAGCAATATTGGCACTATGCGTGCAGGCATTACCAACAAGACCGCATTTGTAAATCTTCAACGTGGAGCAAGAGTAGCCATCTCTGATTTTATCACCGAAAACCTATGGCAATCTCCGGTAATGGACTCTTTCGAATTACATATTCTTGATCTGAACGTAAAGGAAAGTGCGCAAGTATTTAGCGAAAAAGCTACCCTGAATAGCCGTTATGGTTTTTTCAAAAATGGTAAAAAAATCATTGAATATAATGGCTCTTCCTATATCCAAAATAGTACGGATGTAAGTCCTTACATCGGCAAATTGGTAAGCCAAAGCATTGAGCAGGTACTTAAGGAATTTGATGCCTGGTGGCCCGACAACAAACAAACGTTCGATGAATCCAAAAGAGATCAGTTGAAAGTAACTGTTACTGTAAAAAATGCTGGTACAAACGAGGACGAAATTGTGTACAATGCAGAAAGGCAACTTAGTATTACGAATTTCAAAGGAGCGCCGGACGCTTTGAGTAAAGCACTGGCAGCTACTTCCAGCGGCTTCATGATGCAATATGAAATGAAGGGTGATTACGCTGGAAATACGGCAAATGTTGAACTGGTGCCTTACTTTGAAATACAAAAATCATGGATGAAACCAGGAGGTAAAACAGATTATGTACTTCAACACGAACAATTACATTTTGACATTACGGCTATAAAAGCATACGAATTGGCTGCCGCTATTAAAAATCGCACCTTTACAATAGCCAACTTTAAAGAAGAGATAGCTTTTTTGCAAAAGCAATACAGCAAAGAAATGGAACTGATGCAGGCTCAATACGATGAAGAAACCAGCCATGGTATATTTAAAGAAAAACAAAATCTCTGGCAAGCCAGGATCAAAAGCGAACTAAAAGAAAAAGCAATAGCGGCCGGCTTGTAGAGACGCGCAATTGCGCGTCTCAGGCACTGTAAAAGACGTGCAATTGCACGTCTCTACGTTTAGTCTATATTTTTTATCTTTGAACATTATTTTCAGGAAAACTCAATAACGATATTATGAATAACGAATGGCCTTTATGGGAAATTTTCATCCGCAGCAAAACCGGACTTGACCACAAACATGTAGGCAGCCTTCATGCTGTAGATGCACAAATGGCTATTGAAAATGCACGCGATGTATATACCCGCCGTATGGAAGGGGTAAGTATCTGGGCTGTAGAAAGTAAATACATTCACGCGTCCAATCCAGATGACGCACAGGAATTGTACGATCCGGCAAATGATAAAGTATACCGCCACCCTACTTTTTACGACTTGCCTATTGAGTTGAAACATATGTAGATTTGGGAATTTGAAATGAAAAAGTCAAAATTCAAAAGTCAAAACTTATAACTTATTACTGGCTACTGTCTTCCGACGACTTACAACTAACCACTTACAACTGACCACTCTACAATGTCGATCAATAAATTAAAATACCTGTTGCAGCTTGCTGATAATGCGTTGATATTAGGTCATCGTATCAGTGAATGGACTGGCCACGGACCAGTGCTGGAGCAGGATATAGCCATTACCAATACAGCACTTGACCACCTGGGCCAGGCAAGAAGTCTGTATCAATATGCTGCCGATACTTATAATCAATTAAGTGAAAAAGACAGAACAGATTTCTTTGCTTCTCCCGCCTTTTTGAATCATACACAACCAGTAACAGAGGACACGCTTGCGTACCTGCGTGATGCATGGGATTTTAAAAATGTATTGTTGGTAGAACAACCAAATGGCGACTGGGCTTATACTATAGCCCGTTCTTTCTTCTACGATAATTATTCTGTGTTACTGTATACCAGTCTGCAAAACAGTAACGATGCTACTATTGCAGCTGTAGCTGAAAAGTCGCTTAAAGAAGCATTATACCACCGTCGCTGGAGTAGTGAGTGGGTTATACGTCTGGGCGATGGAACAGAAGAGAGCAAAGCAAAAATGCAGGAAGCTATTAATGAGCGTTGGGCTTTCAGCGGTGAACTCTTTATACCTTCTGATGCAGACACGGCAATGCTTGCAACTGGAACAGGCGCTGATCTTGCTGACCTCCGTACTAAATGGCTGGCCCAGGTAAATGAAATATTATCTGAAGCAACATTGGATGCACCTCCTGCAGATGCATGGATGCAACATGGTGGTAAAGATGGCAATCATTCAGAACACCTCGGTTATATCCTGGCAGAGATGCAATATATGCAACGCGCTTATCCAGGACTGGAATGGTAATTAAACCATAAAATATAATTTCTGAATTCTAAGTTTCAATATACACTCCTATTCTTTATACTCCTGGTGCTCCATGTAGCAGCAGGAGTATATTTTAATGGCTACTCCGCATGGTGGCTGCTGGCTTGTGTTTTGGCCTTTATTACCATTCTTGTTTTAGGAAGCATTTACATTCAATGGAACTTTTATTTCCGCTCCGTAAATAAGATTCCTTTATTGAATGTAAAATTTGATCGGGAGAAATTCTCTGTGATTAACCGTGGCAAAGAAGTGGCTTTAACCTTTGATGATGGCCCGGCAGAATATACGGAAGCGGCATTGGATATTTTGAAAAGAGAAAACGTAAAAGCTACATTTTTCGTTATAGGGAAAAACATCGCTAACAGAGAAATTCTGCTTAAACGCATGCAGGCTGAAGGTCACAGCATAGGCAATCACAGTTTTAATCATGGATTTAATTTCGACTGGCAAAGTGCAGCAAAGATGCAGGAGGAAATAGAGCTTACAAACCAAACGATTGAAACTGTAACGGGAGCACCCATTACCTTGTTTCGCCCACCCTATGGTGTCACCAATCCTAACCTGGGAAAGGCTTTGCGTAATAGTAATCTTAAAAGCATTGGCTGGAGTTTACGTAGCATGGATACCGTTGCCAAAGACAAACAACAATTGCTCAATAAGATATTGACTAAAGTAAAAACAGGCGATATCATCCTTCTGCACGACCGTTGCGCCATTACTGCAGACATCCTTCCCGAATTGATTGCGGCATTAAAAAAGCGCGGCTTTGGTTTTGCCACGCTGTAATGCTGTATTGATTTTTTTGAATGCGGTCAGGCCTTTTCACCGGCCATCTTCATTACAATTTTATATTCCTTATCGGTAACTCTGCCTACCGACAACCGGCCCAGGCGGATAAGGTCCATATTTTCGAGTTCAGGCACTTGTTTCATATCGGCCAGGGTTACAGGCTTCTTCAAACTCTTTACCGGCTTGAGATCTACCGCTACCCAACGATCATCATCAATCGTAGGATCGGGATAGGCTTCTTTCAATATCTCTGCAATACCTACGATACAAAGGCCTTCGTTGCTATGGTAAAAAAGGGCTTTATCACCCTTCTTCATTTCCTTCAGGTTAATACGTGCAGCATAGTTGCGAACGCCGTCCCAAACGGTTTTGCCATCTTTCAAAAATTGTTCCCAACTGTATTTAAAAGGTTCGGATTTTACAAGCCAGTAGTTCATTATTTATTAAGTTGTAAGTGTTCAGTTGTAAGTGGTAAGTATTGAATCGTTGGGTATTGACTCTTTCAATATTCATTGCTCAATGTTCAATTTTGAGGAGTAATTATTTTTGAATTTTTACTTTTGATTTTAAATTAGATTTCCACATCTCCTTCGAATACGAAAGTGGCGCCACCGGTTAATACTATATGTTCTGCGGTAGTCTCACTTTTCTTATCAAAAGAGACGGAAAGCATTCCGCCCATTGCTTTTACAGGAATTGTAAAGTTCCCTATTTGTTTACCTGCTGAAGCTATTGCAGCGGCAGTTACACCAGTTCCACAGGCCAGTGTTTCATCTTCTACACCACGTTCATACGTTCTGATATGGATACCATCTTTTGTTCTGTTCACGAAATTCACATTAATACCTTTCGGCTGAAATTCACCCCTGTTACGTATCTCACGGCCTCTCGCAAAAACATCTATTGCTACTCCATCATCTACCCATTGGATAAAATGTGGTGAGCCGGTATCCAGTATAGCATGGTCTTCTTTAAATTCAATAGCGTTTACATCCTGCATGTGCAAGGCTACTGTATCGCCGGGTAACATCATGGCCTTATGCATACCATCAATAGCCATAAATTCCATAGTATCACCTGTAATGCCAAGCTTGTGCGCAAATGCGGCTATACATCGTCCTCCATTGCCACACATCGTACTTTCATTGCCATCAGCGTTGAAGTACACCATTTCGAAATCGGCGCTATCAATCGTTTGCAAAAGCATCAATCCATCGGCACCAATTCCAAAACGTCTGTGACACAGGAATGCAATCTGTTCTGTACTCAATGCTATTTGCCGGTCACGGTTGTCCATCAGGATGAAATCATTGCCTGCACCGTGGTATTTATAGAAATGGATTTTCATCGGATGCAAAAATAATCTTCTTTGGTGGAATAAAAATCTCCTGACTTTTTAGGATAAGCATTCCTGATAGCACAATAAGATGTTGCATTTGAGCAGTTATACCAGTAATTTCGCAACTTATATTTTTAATAAGATGGACGCTACCAGTTATCCCAAGGATAAGATCAATATACTCCTGCTCGAAAACGTGAGTGATAAAGCTGTACAATTTTTCAAAGATCAAGGCTATAATAATATTGAAAAGATTTCGGGTGCCCTGAACGAAGAAGAACTGATAAAATCCATTAAGAACGTACACATTCTGGGTATCCGCTCTAAAACGTTGATCACTGAAAAAGTACTTAAGGCAGCTACTAAACTTCAGGCAATCGGCTGTTTTTGCATTGGTGTCAACCAGGTAGATCTGAAGGCGGCAACATTGCATGGTGTATCTGTATTTAATGCACCCTATAGCAATACCAGGAGTGTTGCAGAACTGGTGATCGGTTTGTCCATCATGTTGATGCGCCGTATTACAGATAAGAATATTGCAGCCCATAAAGGCATCTGGCTTAAAGAAGCAAAAGGTAGTTACGAATTACGCAACAAGACAATCGGCATTATTGGTTATGGAAATATTGGTTCGCAGGTAAGTATTATCAGCGAAGCGATGGGCATGAAAGTGTTGTATTATGATCAGGAAACTAAATTGCCTTTGGGCAATGCCAAGCCCTGTAAAAGTATGCATGAGTTGTTGGCTCAAAGTGATATAGTAACCTTGCATGTGCCCGGCACGCCCCAAACGCAAAACATGATTTATGCCGGCAATTTGCAGCAGTTCAAAAAAGGAGCGATCCTGATCAATTGTTCCAGGGGTGAAGTGGTAGCACTTGATGCATTGGCAGAAGCGTTAAAAAGTGGCCATATAAGCGGTGCCGCGGCCGATGTTTTCCCTGTGGAACCGGAGAAAAATGGAGATGCGTTCAATACACCACTTCAAGGTTTACAAAACGTTATGCTTACACCACATATTGGCGGATCTACTGAGGAGGCTCAGGAAAATATTGGTGATGATGTAAGCCTTAAACTATTCAATTATCTGGAAAAAGGAGTGTCCTACGGATCGCATACTGTTCCGCCAATCAGCCTACCGCCAATAGACGGAACACATCGCATTTTGCATATTCACAATAACGTACCCGGGGTATTGAGTGCGATAAACACGCAACTTTCACAACATGGTGTAAACATTGTAGGGCAATATCTTAAGACCAATGACCTTATCGGTTATGTAGTGCTGGATGTCGATAAGAAACTATCACAAGAAGCTGTAGGGCTTTTGAAAGCAGTAAAAGAAACCATTAAAGTCAGATTACTTTATTAAAAAAATCCGGTTGGGCTTTAAAAGTCAATTAATTATAAATAAAATTCAAACCACTTGTTAAAATAGCCACTATTAGGCCTATTAATTTTCATTTAAACTTATCTTTACTATTCATCTAAAATCAATAGACTTCCATTTAATAATGAATATTTCCCTTAAAAAAGCAGGCTTCCGTGCAGTTGTTTTTGTTTTGGCCGTTTTATCTTCCAGCTTACTTTTCGCCCAGGGCGATATGAATTCCTTTAAAAGCTACCAGTTAAGCGCCCCCCGTGTGGCCAAAGCCTATACACAGTATAATGAGATCCTAAAGAAAGAATTTGAAAAAAAGAACCTGGCCTATCCTCCCAAGGATATGTATATAAGGGCTTTCAAGGCCCATAACGAATTTGAGGTTTGGGTAAAAAATCCTGGTGTAGACACTTACAGTCTCTTCAAATTATACAAGATATGTGCACTTTCGGGTTCACTGGGGCCAAAGCGCTGGGAAGGCGATCGGCAGGTTCCTGAAGGTTTTTACTTTATATCCGACTTCAATCCCAAGAGCGATTTCTATCTTTCGCTCATGTTGAATTATCCCAATTATTCCGATCTTATCCTCGGCAATAAAGCTACTCCCGGTGGTGATATTTACATTCATGGCGGATGTGTTACAGTGGGCTGTATGCCCATGCAGGATGCAGGTATACAGGAAATCTACACGCTTTGTCTGAGTGCGAAATTCAATGGCCAGAATAATATTCCGGTACATGTTTATCCGGTACGTTTTAATAAAACCGGGCTAAATTTCCTGGGCAGGGAATATGGTGATGATATGAACCGTCAACGTTTCTGGATCAACCTTAAAGCAGGTTATGATTATTTTGAAAAGAACCACAGCATTCTCCCGGTAATGTATAATCAGGAAGGGAAATATATATTTTAGTTGTAACAGACATAAACTTTAGCAGATAGCGACAATTTAATTGTCGCTATTTCTTTTTTACACTTCTCATACACTTGAAACCCTTATGAAATAGTACCTTTGCAAAAATTTTTTGCATGAAATTTAATACAGTATTGGCGTTGTGCATTTTGACCTGCGGAAGCAATATGTATGCACAGGAAAACAGTGTGAAAGCAGATTCTCTTACTTTTGAAGGAGAAAAGCATTTTAAAAATATCCGTCAGCTTACCTTTGGTGGCGATAATGCTGAAGCCTATTTCAGCCTGGATGGCAAGGCTATCTCTTTCCAGCGTGCAGCACCAAAAGATGGTGTTCCCTGCGATCAGATTTTCTATGGTGTATTGCCTAAATCTGCAAAAGAAAAATTCAACTATATGCTTGTAAGTACTGGTAAAGGCCGTACTACATGTGCTTATGTAATGCCCGACGGGAAACATGTATTGTATGCATCTACACATTTGGGAAGTGCAGATTGTCCACCGGTTCCTGACCGTACCGTTATAAAAAAATACATTTGGCCTATTTATGACAGCTATGATATTTTTGTAGCCGACTTGAATGGTAATATAACCCAACAACTTACCAACGAACCAGGCTATGACGGCGAAGGTGTGGTTTCTCCTAAAAAAGATAAGATCATTTTCACCTCTATGCGTAATGGTGACCTTGACCTTTATGTAATGAATATTGACGGTACTGATGTGAGGCAAATTACCACTGATCTTGGCTACGATGGTGGTGCATGGTTTAGCCCTGATGGCAGTAAGATAGTATGGCGTGCCTCACGTCCCAAAACAGAAGATGAAATAAAAGAATATAGAGATTTATTGAAGCAAGGTATGGTGATGCCTACCAATATGGAAGTATTTGTAGCCAATGCTGATGGTAGCAATGCAAAACAAATTACCAATCTTGGCCAGGCCAATTGGGCTCCCAACTTCACTCCTGATGGGAAGCATATTATTTTCTCTTCCAATCACGAATATAAGCGTGGCTTCCCGTTCAACATATACAAAATTGATCTTGATGGACAAAACCTGGAGAAGATTTCAAGAGATAATGGCTTTGATGCGTTCCCAATGTTCTCGCCCGATGGCAAAAAACTGATCTTTAGTTCTAATCGTAATAACGGTGGTACGCATGATACCAATGTATTTATCTGCGACTGGGTAGATTAATAAGCATTAATCAAATGAAAAATGCCGGGGATCATTGATGATCTCCGGCATTTTTATTATTTGACTTCAGTCAGGCTAAGCTTTGCTTTAATTCTTTCACTTCATTTACCCATTGCAGAGCCAGTTTAAGTTGCTCCTCCCGGCTCATGTCGCTGTTGTCCAGCAAGCGGGCATCATCTGCACGGCGCAATGGGCCCTCTTCACGGTTGCTATCAATGTAATCTCTCATTTCAAGGTTGTGGCGTACTTCGTCAAGGGTAATGTCGGGATTAACCGCATACATTTCCTGAAAGCGACGTTTCACTCTTATTTCAGGATCAGCAGTCATAAATATTTTAAGTTCTGCGTCGGGAAATACTACTGTACCAATATCCCTTCCATCCATAACCAATCCCTTGTGTTTGCCCATCTTCTGTTGTTGTTCCACCGCAAAGGTTCTCACTTCTTTAATGGCTGCAATCTCACTTACTTTTTCAGCTACAATCATATCGCGGATATACCGGGAAACATTTTCATCATTAAGAAACATTTCCGAGTGTTTTGTTTCCGGATGGGCCTCAAAATGAAGATTGATATTTTTTAAAGCCGATGCAATTTCTTCAGGATGTTTGATAGAAACATTCTCCCTTAAAAAATAAAGGGTAATAGCCCGGTACATAGCACCGGTATCAATATATGCATAATGCATTTGCTCTGCAAGTTCCTTGGCCAGCGTACTTTTCCCGCAGGAAGAGTAGCCATCAATAGCAATAATGATTTTCATAAATTCATTTTTATCGAACAAAACAACTCACTTTCGCTATGCAAAATTATCCGTTTTGCCTAAGCAAATGTAGGCTTATTTGAGCAAAATTTAAAGGTTATTGACGCTATTCTGCAGGTAAATCGGTCATTCATTTTAGCTATGGAGAATGTAGTAACTTTGCTTTTCTTTCTCTTCAGATATATATGAATATACCACTAAACGAGCCTGCTTCCGGGGCTACATTGACTTTAGGATTCAGTCCTTGCCCGAATGATACTTTTATTTTCGATGCTATGATAAATGAAGGTATGGATACAGAACAACTATCCTTTAACTATGTAATGGAAGATGTGGAAACGCTTAATCAGTGGGCTTTTGAAGGAAAACTGGATATTACCAAACTAAGTTATAATACTTTGCTGAAAGTATCAGACAAATACGCGTTACTGGATAGCGGCAGCGCACTCGGAAGGGGCGTTGGACCATTGGTAATTTGTACGGAATCTACGGCCGCAAACATAGATAATCTGGAAGATTTCTTGAACAAAGCCAGAATAGCAATACCCGGCATTCACACTACGGCCAACCTGCTTTTCTCGCTCGCCTACCCTGATGCTAAAAATAAAACAGAAGTACTGTTCAGTGAGATTGAAGGCAGGGTATTAAGCGGGGAATTTGATTGTGGACTGGTAATTCATGAAAGCCGTTTTACTTATAAACAAAGAGGGCTTGAAAAGCTTATGGATATGGGTGATTGGTGGGAAAAAACCAGTGGATCAGCCATTCCTTTGGGCGGCATTTGCATTCGCAGGGACATTCCTAAAGAAACAGCGCTGAAAGTGGAAGCACTGATCAGGAAAAGCCTGGAACTAAGCTGGAACAGCTATCCGGAGCTATCAGCTTTTGTAAAAGATAATGCACAGGAAATGGAAGAAGAGGTCATGAGAAAACACATTAATCTCTACGTAAATGATTACTCCATTTCATTAGGAATAGAAGGCAGAAAGGCTGTGGATACTTTATTTTCCATAGCAAAAGAAAATGGCCTCACCCAAGCTGAAGCCAGCCATGTCTACCTATAAGAACAGGTTATTAAAATTGAAGATGTTTAACCGTAAGACCGTTATTGATCAACTGTTTCAGCGAATCTATTCCTATCTTTAAATGCAACTCTGCAAAATTCTTAGTGACTTTAGCATCACCTTTTGTAGTCTTGACCCCCTCGGGAATCATGGGTTGATCAGACACCAATAGTAAGGCTCCGGTCGGTATTTTATTGGCAAAGCCTGTGGTGAAGATGGTTGCAGTTTCCATATCAATAGCCATTGCACGTAAGCGTTTCAGGTATAGTTTGAACTCTTCGTCGTGCTCCCAAACCCTTCTGTTGGTTGTGTAGCAGGTCCCTGTCCAATAGTCTTTTGCATAATCGCGTATTGTTGTGGAGATTGCTTTTTGCAGCGCAAAAGCAGGCAGGGCAGGTACTTCAGGCGGAAAGTAATCATTGCTGGTACCCTCGCCCCGTATGGCCGCGATGGGTAGGATCAGATCGCCTACTTTATTTTTCTTTTTCAATCCGCCGCATTTTCCCAAAAACAATGCAGCCTCTGGTTTGATCGCGGATAAAAGATCCATAATGGTGGCTGCACCCGGGCTTCCCATTCCAAAATTAATTATGGTTATTCCATCGGCTGTAGCACAAGGCATGGGCTTATCCAAACCTACAATTGGTACATTGTGCATTTGCGAAAACAGCTCCACATAACGATAGAAATTGCACAACAGGATATATTTTCCAAAATCTTTTAGTTCGAGGCCCGTATACCTGGGCAACCAATTTTCTACTATCTCAACTTTATCTTTCATAGGCTCATCTATTTTTCATATTAAAGTTACTCATTTCCTAAAACTATTCCATCGCTATTAAGTTCATTATTATTTATTTATGAATTCTTGACTATTGATAGTTTTTTTGCACAAAAAAAACCGCAGAATAAATCTGCGGCTTTCTAAATATCACACTTTATCAAACTTATCTAATGACTTCAAATTTCCTGATGATAAATCCTTTGTCGGTAAGAATTCTAACAGAATAAATACCAGATGCAAACTGATCAACTTTAAGCTGGTGTTGCTTACCACTATCGGCTTTATGCTGATATACCATAGCGCCAAGGGTATTAAACACCATCACATTCTCCATGTTCACCTCTGCACTCTTGTTATCAATAATGATCACAGAGCTTGCAGGATTCGGATAGATCATCACTTCAGCCTGATCTTTGCTTAAAGTAACAATGCCTGTAGTCAGATTAACATTGATAGGCAGACTGATGCTATAATCACTACAGCCATTAAATACCTTAAGCGTTACAATATATTGACCGGAACCTGTGTAAACGTGTACCGGATTCATCTGAGTGGAGTGTGTACTTCCATCTCCGAAATCCCACTCATAGGTACTTACGTCTGTCGGATTTAAAGGAGAGAATTTCACTTTGCCCAGTTCTTCATAGAATAAAGGGATAAAATTAAACCCTTCCGTTCTGGGTGAAGGCAGGAATGCAATATGTTTATCTTCTGTATTTACACAATTGTAAGGCGTAGTAACTGTAACCGTATATGTTCCGGAATCGGTAACATTTATGGTTTGTGTAGTAGCTCCTGTATTCCACAAATAACTATACCCGGCATTGCCTGCATTTAAAGTAATCTGGCTGCCTTCGCAAATGCTGGTATCATTGCCCAGAGCGGCTACCGGTAAAGGACGAATGATAACATTTGTTGTGCTGGTAATATTACATCCATCCACACTTTTTACAACAACAGAATGATTACCACCTGCACTAACATTTATAGTCTGCGTGGTGGCAGCTCCCGGAGTCCAAAGGAAAGTACTGCCGGTATTGCCTGCATTCAGTGTTGCAACATCGCCAGAGCAAAGATTGGTAATGGCAGCTAAATTATTTACAGGAACTACACCCGGCGTAATGATACGGGAATCTGATCCAGTACATTTATTTACAGTAACCGATGCAGAATAAGTACCTGCAGCATTTACCGTAAGGGTTGGTGTGGTTGCACCGGTGCTCCAGGAATAAGTTGCCCCTGTAGTAGTGGCGTCCATAGTATAAGAAATGCCCGGGCAAATGGTAGTGTCATTACCAATGTTAACGGTAGGTATAGTTCTTATAGATGCGACTACGGCTTGTCTCGGACTGCTTTCACATGTTCCCTGGGCTGCTGCAATATAATAAGTTGTAGTTGCTGCTATTGAAGGTGTCGTATAGGTATTACCTGTTGCCAATGCGGCTCCACCGGTTAAGGCAGCATACCATTTAATGCTCCCGCCCGCTGTGGTAGTAGCTTCCAGGTTAACGACACCTGGTCCGCAATTAAAACTGTCTTTCTTAGTAACAATAGATGGTGCATTACAGGCAGTAGTAAAGTTAGTAACTACCGACCATGCGCTGGTATCACCAGCAGCACAAACAGCCCTAACATAATAATCGTATGATGTAGCTATTGTAAGTGGCGGATTAAGCGTATAAGGTTTTGTAGCAGTAAAGATAGAAGTACCGGCAGTAGCAGGACTAAATCCAGGTGCTCCGTATTTAATCTGCCATTGAAGAGGTGTACCAGCCTGTGTCCAGTTAAGGGAAGCGGTGGTAGTAGTAATACCTGTAGCAGTGGGTGTAGTGGGCGCTGCGCAACTTACTGCGGATTCCTGTATGCTTATTGCAAATATATTTAAAGTAGCATCTGTACCTATTGCAGATGTCCTTGTAATCTGAACGCTGGATATCTGTTTGGTCTGGTTAGCTACCAGAATGGGAACAGTATATTGATAAAGATTCGGGCCATTAAAGCCATTGTCCAGCACGTTATTCGTCGTGTTTAAACGTTGAAAGCCTGTAAGTGCTACTGAAGTACCGCCATACCAGTCACTCACTGCAATGCCTGTATTTATTTGATTGGTAGCATCTGTAAAGTTAATTTGTACCGTCATTACACTGCTGCCACTACCTGTTACCGCAAGAATATAAAGATTCTGGGCGGCACTGTACGGAGCTTGAAAAGCAAGCGTACCGGAAGTGTTGGTAGGAAGACGAAGGTCATTATTAGCCGAATAGCTACCTAGCTGATAAGTCAGGCCCGTCGTTACCGCACTATTAATAAGACCTGTAGCCGGCAATCCGGTTGTAATTGGTGTTGAAGTGGCTAACTGTTGCCAACCGTTGGATACATAACAATAGTTTGCGCCATCCACATCGTCAGTTGTTGTGGCAGACGCGGTACCAACTCCATTGGCGATAACATCAGCATTAAAGCCCGAAGTTATTGTTAAAGGAATGTATGCCTTTGAGTTAAACGCAGTTAAAAATAGCAATGACGCCAGGAGTAATTTTGATTTCATCGATCAGAATTTATCAATAATGGTTAAATGTAATATTTTTCAATTACTGTTTTGTGGAGGCTTTAAAGTTAAGTTCTATACCTTAATAAGTGTAAAAAGCTACATTGATATGTAGGAAACATGGATTATTGCCTCAAAATTATAACAGTTTGACTGGATAGACAGATTATTAAATAAAAAGTGAAGGGCAATAGCGAAAAATTAAAATTGTATGCCTGGTAGACGGCTTTTCATTTCTACATAATATTAAATTACCTTTGCACCTCTTCAAAAAAAACAATAAAACATTCAATCATAATGGAAAATCAAAATCAGGATCAACAGCAGATCAACATTGAACTTACAGAGGAAATGGCAGATGGTACTTATGCGAATCTGGCTATTATTACCCATTCATTTGCCGAATTTGTTATTGACTTCGTGAATGTAATGCCTGGTGTTCCAAAAGCAAAAGTTAAATCGCGTGTGGTGATGACACCGCAGCATGCAAAAAAACTGATGCGTGCATTAATAGACAACGTAAAACGTTACGAAACACAAAACGGCGTAATTAAAGATCAGGAGTCAGCAGGTCTTCCGTTCACATTTGGCGGCCCTACTGCTGAAGCTTAAATAATTGTGTAGCTCCTCCGGTCTTTCACAATTCATATCATTACCAATAGCACAATGACAGAAAAAATTCTTATCCTCGATTTTGGTTCACAATACACACAGCTTATTGCGCGTGGCGTACGCGAACTGAATATCTATTGCGAGATTATACCTTGCCTGAAACCGGTTAACATCACTCCCGATGTAAAAGGTATTATTCTTTCCGGCAGCCCGTTTTCCGTAAATGACCTGAATGCACCCAAGCCTGATATAGCTGTATTGGCCAAAAGTGTTCCCGTACTTGGTGTATGTTATGGTGCACAATTGATTGCTGAGCAAAATGGCGGTCTTGTAGCCAAATCCAACAGCAGGGAATATGGTCGCGCACATTTGCATTTTGTTGAAAAAGAAATTTTGTTCAATACTGTTTCGGAAGAAACCCAGGTGTGGATGAGTCACAGTGATTCTGTAAAAGATCTTCCTGAAAACTTTACGCTATTGGCTACCACAGCCAGTATCCCTGTTGCAGCATATAAAGCCAATAATTATCCGCATCCGGTATATGGTATCCAATTCCATCCGGAAGTTACCCATAGTACAGAAGGTCGTCAGATTCTTAAGAATTTTGTGGTTGATGTCTGTGGTTGCGATCAAAGCTTTACCCCGGCAGCATTTGTAGAGGAAACTATAGCGGCTATTAAAGCCAAAGTAGGTTCTGAGAAAGTGGTGATGGCTTTAAGTGGCGGTGTAGATTCTACCGTTGCTGCTACCCTTATTCACAAAGCTATTGGCGATCGTTTATTCTGCATTTTTGTAGATAATGGGTTGCTGCGCAAAAATGAATTCGAGCAGGTAATGGAAGGCTACAAACATCTTGGCCTTAATGTTAAGGGCATAGATGCCAAGCAACGTTTTTATGATGAGCTTGCTAATGTAAGCGATCCGGAAAAGAAACGTAAAATCATTGGACGCTTATTCATTGATATTTTCCATGAAGAAGCTGTTCTGCTAACTGATGTAAAATTCCTGGGGCAGGGTACTATTTATCCCGATGTTATTGAATCTGTTTCTGTAAACGGCCCATCGGTTACCATCAAGTCGCACCACAATGTAGGAGGCTTGCCCGAAGTAATGAAAATGGAGCTGGTAGAGCCTTTACGCTTTTTGTTTAAAGATGAAGTACGTCGTGCGGGGAAAGAATTGCAACTGGATGATATCTTCCTGAAACGCCATCCTTTCCCCGGACCAGGTCTCGCTATCAGAATACTAGGTGCTATCTCCCCTGAAAAAGTAGCCATGCTGCAGGAAGCAGATGCTATATACACACAACTACTGCGTGACACCGGCGAATATGATCGTGTGTGGCAAGCCGGAGCCATCCTGCTTCCCGTACAAAGTGTAGGTGTTATGGGTGATGAACGTACTTATGAATTTACCGTTGCCTTACGTGCTGTTACCTCTGTAGATGGTATGACTGCCGATTGGGCTCATTTACCTTACGAGTTCCTGGCGAAAGTTTCTAATGACATCATTAACCATGTACGTGGCATTAACCGTGTAGTGTATGATATCAGTAGCAAACCACCGGCTACTATTGAGTGGGAATAAAAAGATAATTTGTTATAAAAAGACGAGGGCTGAACAATGTTCAGCCCTCGTCTTTTTTATTTTATAGTTAAATCTCAATTTCCTTTATCGGTTCCTTTGGATCAAATCCCTGATTGAGTTCGTCGATGTAGTTCAACAGATCTTTTCTGCCGGTAAATTTTACGGTAGAGGTTACAAAAGTTCTGGGAATGTACTCCCATTCTTCTTTCAGACGATGGATAAAATTCTTTACATTTTTGGCGGTTTCAGCCTGTGTATTTTTATCTGCTTTGGTAAATATAATATTGAATGGAATCCCCCACTGTCCTAACTGTGCCAAAAATTCGAGGTCAATTTTTTGTGGCGAAATACGACTATCTATCAGGACAAAAACGGTTTGCAGATTTGTGCGCTTTTGAAAATAATCAGCAATCATTTTTTGCCATTGCCCTCTCTGCGATTGCGACCTTTTTGCAAAGCCATATCCCGGCAAATCCACGAGGTACCAAGGCGTATCTGAATTACGTTCGCCATTGATCAAAAAGTGATTGATCAATGTTGTTTTACCAGGTGTTTTAGAAACTTTTGCAAGCTTACTGTTATTTGTCACCATATTAATCAGCGAAGACTTCCCCACGTTGGAACGCCCGATGAAGGCATATTCCGCTTTATCAGGCGGCGGGCATTGCTCCACCTTTGCACTACTGATGATGTATGTTGCGTTATTAATATCCATGTACTTAATGTGAAAATTTAAAAATTTGACAATGTGAAAATGATCCAAACCGTTAATTTATTTTATTAGTTTGGCTCATTTATAAATTTTTACATTTTCACATTTTCAAATTGGCTAATTACCTTTCTTTCGCTAGCCGCTGCCGCTGTAAAGGGTTTGATGTGTATTCTGCGTATTCCGCTCTTTGCTTTAGAATATCGATAGCCTGGTATACAGCCTCTCTCATGGAATCGGGTGAAGCAATATTTTTACCGGCAATATCAAATGCCACACCATGATCGGGAGAAGTACGTACTACTGATAACCCACAGGTATAATTAACCCCTTCCCCATTATTCAGCGATTTGAATGGAATAAGTCCCTGATCGTGGTACATAGCCATTACTGCATCAAACTGGTTATAATGCTGATGCGCAAAGAAACCATCAGCACTGAACGGGCCAAAAGCCAATACACCCGCATTTTGCAAGCTATCAATCGCCGGCTTAACCACGTCAATTTCTTCTTTGCCAATAAGGCCATTATCACCGGCATGAGGGTTAAGTCCCAATATAGCGATCTTAGGTTTGCTGATACCAAAATCCTTTATCAGCGCATCTTTCAGTATCTGTGTTTTCTGAATGATCAGCTCGGTTGTAATCGTTTTGGCAACCTCTGCAACCGGAATATGTTCTGTAACCAGGCCTACTCTGAAACCTCCATTATACAGCAACATCACCACATCTTTAGCTTCAAATTTTTCTTTGAAAAAAGGAGTGTGCCCGGTATAATTAAAATCGGGAGTTTGTGTATTTTTTTTATGAATAGGCGCTGTTACAATAGCATCAATCTGCCCGTCTTTCAGACATTGAGCTGCCACCAGCAAAGAACGTACCGCATATTTGCCACCTTCGTCTGTTAGCTCGCCTGGGGTAATAGCTACTTCTTCCTCCCAACAGTTAAATACATTTACCTGCTTGGTATTCAACCCTTCAAAGGTTTTGGTGCTGGCAAAATTCAACTGGTATTCTGTTACAATCCGACGATAGTAATTGATCGCTTTATTGGATGCGAAAATTACGGGAGTGCATAACTCCAGCATTCTGTTATCCGAAAATATTTTGATGATCAGTTCAAGCCCTACCCCATTCAGGTCGCCGGTAGTGATACCGATAATTGGTTTTTCCATATTATGTATTGGAATATTAGGTGACGGAAAATAATTTCCGGCAATAAGGCTGCAAATTACTGAATGATATTCAATTAATATGCTGTTCCTTGTAGGCACTTAGTGCACAAGTCTCATAAGAACAAGGAAAGATGTAAAAAATTCATTCCATTATATTTATTAATTTTGCGCCTCATTATATTCTTAAATCATGACTGCCGACAAAAAAGTTTACGATAATATCCTGCAAACTATTGGAAATACTCCTTTGGTAAAACTACATAAGACTGTTGCAGACCTGCCTTGCCCTGTATATGCCAAAGTAGAATTTTTCAATCCCGGCAACTCTATTAAAGACCGTATGGCTTTAAAAATGCTGGAAGTTGCAGAGCAGGAAGGTAAGATCAAACCAGGCGGCACTATTATCGAAGGCACATCGGGCAATACCGGTATGGGATTGGCTTTGGCGGCTATACAAAAAGGTTACCGTTGTATATTTACCACTACCGACAAACAATCGAAAGAGAAAGCAGATATCTTAAAAGCATTTGGCGCAGAAGTAATTATTTGTCCGACCAATGTAGAGCCGGAAGATCCTAAATCTTACTATTCAGTATCTAAAAGACTGGCAACAGAAGTACCTAATAGTTGGTATGTAAATCAATACGATAACCTCGCCAACCGTCTTGCACACTACGAGCAAACGGGCCCTGAAATCTGGGAACAAACTGAAGGAAAAGTTACACACCTGGTAGTAGCCACCGGAACAGGCGGTACCATTACCGGAACGGGTAAATACCTTAAAGAAAAAAATCCGAACATACAGGTTTGGGCTATTGACAGCTATGGCTCGCTGCTTACCAAATGGTTCAATACCGGCGAGATTGACATAAAGGAAGTACATCCTTATATTACCGAAGGTATTGGCGAGGACTTTGTACCGGAGAACTATGATAAAGATTGTATCGACTACTTTGAAAAAGTAACCGATAAAGATGGTGCTGTAATGGCTCGCCGTATAGCTAAAGAGGAAGGGATTTTTGTAGGATATTCTGCAGGTTCTGCCCTTTCTGGTCTGAAACAACTGAAAAGCAAATTAAAGAAAGATGACCTTGTGGTGGTGATCTTCCACGACCATGGCAGTCGCTACGTAGGTAAAGTATATAATGACGAGTGGATGCTTGATCGCGGATTCCTGGATGTAAACACGGTGCAGGATCTTATTGGTGGCCTGGGTCGCCGTAGATTGGTAACTGTAGATGCTGCTGAAACCGTGCAAAAAGCAATGGAATTGATGCAACAGTATGATATTGAGCAGATTCCGGTGAAAAAGGGTAATGAAATTACAGGTTCCGTTTCCCAGAATGGTCTGTTCAAAAAACTGATGCAGGATATCAACCTTAAGGAACAGCAGGTAGAAACAGTTCAGGAAACAGCCATACCTGTAGTAGCTATGGAAACCCCTATTGAAAGGCTTACGGGCTACATTACCAAGGACAACGGAGCAATCCTGGCTAAAGATGAAACCGGCGATTACCACATCATTACCAAGTACGATGTGCTAAATGCATTATCAAAAGGATAAAATGGTTTTGTTTTTGAGTTTTAAACTATTCTCTTGCGAAGCAAAATTTTAAATTTTGAATTATAAGGAAAAACCTTACCTTTGCGCTCCGAATTTGTGAGGTACAATAAAAAATACAATTAAAATAAAATGGCTAACGCAACCATCGACGCTAAAAAAGCAAATATTTTCAAAACTTACGGCGGATCTGAAAAAAATACAGGTTCTGTTGAAGCACAGGTAGCTTTGTTAACTGAGCGTATTCTACACATTTCAGCACATATTAAGAGCGGTAATAAAAAAGACCATTCTTCTAATCTGGGTCTGATCAAAATGGTAGGACAACGTAAACGTTTGTTAACTTACCTGAGCCGCACTAACCTTCAAGGTTACCGTGAGCTGATTGCGAAATTAGGTCTACGTAAATAATTATACTATGGTTTTTCCATAAGCACTATTCCCAACCAATTTGTTGGGAATAGTTTTTTGTGTTTATGGGAATTTAGGTTTCGTTACAGATTTTATTACCCGAATTAAGCGCAATAAAAGAACTTACAAATATGAATAAGTTAACCCGAAGAATACTTGTTGTGTTGTTAGTTGCTGCAATGTTTACCTATTCTATTGTAAAACATGAAACGGTAATAGCCATTGTGATGGGTGTTTTATTGCTGCTGAATGGTTTTCTGTTGTTCCTGATCATAAAGGATAGAAACAGACAATAATTACAAGCCACCATTTTGGATCAACTAATTGAGGTAGCTAGAAAATGTTCTTATGAAAATATTTTACCTGACCATATGGTTATTCATTGTTGCTATCAGCTTTACCTTATTCCCTGGTTGTCAGTCAGCAATGAATAGTTTTATTGAAACCCGCCTTAAACAAGAAGCTGCGGCAATAAACAATAAGGTAGACAAGAAGATCGAAAATGATATAAGGGTAGATAGTGCATCTACCAGTGGCAAGTCAATCAGGTTCAGTTACACTATGATGATGTTAACCAAAGAAGAGATGAGTCCTAAAGTTTTCTATGAGACCATGAAGCCGGAATTAATTCAATATGCCAATAGCAAGGACATGGGCTTTTATCAAAAGAATAAAATCACCATAGCTTATGCCTACTATTATAAGAATGGAACACCATTAAGTACCATTATTATTAAACCGGAAGATTACAAGAATAATAAAAACTAGTTCCTATTTTAGGCCCTTCCAAAATAAAGGCACAACAATATTAACAATAGAACAATAAACATATACCCGTCCTTTTTACCCGGACAAAAGGACAACATTAGCTGAAACAAAGCTCCGGGATGACACATAAACAAGCAAATATGACGCTGAATCCAATTTCCGTATCATTCAAACTGAATGATGGACGTGAAGTTACAATCGAAACGGGCAAACTTGCCCGCCAGGCCGACGGTGCCGTAACCGTACGCCTTGGTAACGCTATTATACTGGCAACAGTAGTAGCAACACATGAACCCAAACCAGGACAGGCCTTTTTCCCCCTGACCGTTGATTACCAGGAAAAATTCGCTTCTGCGGGCCGTATTCCAGGCTCTTTCTTCAAACGTGAAGGCCGTATCAGCGACCACGAAATTTTAATTTCCCGCCTGATTGACCGTGCGCTTCGCCCTTTGTTCCCTGAGAACTATTTCTGCGAAGTTCAGGTTATCGTTAACCTTATATCTTTCGATCCGGAAGTACAGCCTGATGCATTGGCTTGCCTTGCTGCTTCTGCTGCCCTTGCCGTTTCGGATGTTCCTATCCAGGAAATCATTTCTGAAGTACGTGTAAGCCGTCTTAACGGTGAATACATCATCAATCCTACCACTACGCAAATGACGCAATCCGATATGGATTTCATCATTGCCGCTACCGAAAAGAACATTATGATGGTAGAAGGTGAAGCGAAAGAGTGCCAGGAAGAAGATATGATCAAAGCAATTGAAATAGCACATGAAGCGATCCGTGTTCAGGTTAAAGCACAGGAAGAATTGCGTGTTAAAGTAGGTTCGCCTGCAAAAAGAGAAATTGCGCCTGCTTACGAAAATGAAGAAGTCGCTGATAAAGTAGAAACTTTTGTAAAAGAAAGAATGCTTGAAATTTCACGCGGCGGTACTGCCAAGCATGAAAGAGGCAGCCTTTACAAAGCGTTGAAAGAAGAATTGATGGCGTCTTTTGATGCTGAAACAACTTCTGACAGTGATTTTGGCCTGGCTAAACGTCTTTTTGACGACTTACAATATTACACCGTACGTAACATGATCCTGGATGAAGGCCGCCGTTTGGATGGCCGTAAACTGGACGAAGTTCGTCCGTTGGTTATGGAAACAGATATCCTTCCTTCCCCACACGGTTCTGCTTTATTTACCCGAGGCGAAACCCAATCTTTGACTACCGCTACTTTAGGTACCAAAGATGATGAAATGCTGATAGAAACTGCCGGCACTTCTGACTATAAAAAATTCTATTTACACTATAATTTCCCGCCATATTCTACAGGAGAAGTTAAGCCACAACGTGGACCAAGCCGCCGTGAGGTAGGACATGGTAACCTGGCTAAGCGCTCCCTGGAAATGATGATGCCTAAAGATTATCCATATACAGTACGTGTTGTATCTGATATCCTGGAGTCTAATGGTTCTTCTTCTATGGCTACTGTTTGTGCCGGTTCTCTGGCATTGATGGATGCAGGTGTCTTATATCCTAAACATGTAAGTGGTGTGGCTATGGGCCTTATCAGCCGTGCTGCCGATGGTAAATGGGCTGTATTGACCGACATCCTTGGTGATGAAGATCACCTGGGTGATATGGACTTTAAAGTAACCGGTACCCGTGATGGTATCTGCGGTATCCAGATGGATATTAAAGTAGATGGCCTGAGCATGGATGTAATGCGCAGCGCTATGGAACAGGCTAAACGTGGTCGTCTTCATATCCTGGATGCGATGTACGAATGTATGCCTGCTCACCGCGAAGAACTGAAACCACAAACTCCTCGTATTGAACAACTGATCATTGACCGTGAGTTTATCGGAGCGGTAATCGGACCAGGTGGTAAAATCATACAGGAAATTCAACGTGAAACTGGTACTGAAATTAATATTGAAGAAGTAGGTGAAACCGGCGTAGTAAAAGTATTCTCCAGCAATGGCGATAGCTTACGCAAAGCCATGAACTGGATTAAAGGTATTGTTGCTGTTCCGGAAATTGGTGAAACATACGATGCTACCGTTAAATCGGTTATGCCTTATGGTGCATTTGTAGAGTTCATGCCGGGCAAACAAGGTTTACTGCATATTTCTGAAGTAAGCTGGAAACGCCTTGATAGTCTTGATGGTGTATTGAACGAAGGTGATGCTATCAAAATTAAATTGGTAGGACTTGATCCGAAAACCGGTAAATTCCGCCTGAGCCGTAAGGTGTTGATGGAAAAACCAGAAGGATATGTAGAACAACCTGAACGTGAAGACAGACCGGAAAGAGGTGACCGTGGACCACGTCCTGAGCGTAGGGATGGTGGTGATCGTCGCCCAAGACCAGAAAGAAAACCTGAAGATAATAAGGAAGGTTAGTCTTCTTTTCAACGAGAATAATAAGAATGCCGCTGTCGAAAGATAGCGGCATTTTTTATAGGTATTTTTGTTGCTCGCAAAGGCGCAGAGACGCAGAGATATATGTTGCAAAAGAGCGTTTTCGTAAATGATTTAATGACCAAAAATGTATCTTTAATTTATTATGAGATATCAGGAAGAAATACCAATGGAGGAAGATTACAGGCTGCAATTACGGAATCAATATCTGAAACCTTTAAGGAGAAGCACAATCGCCATTGTAATATTCGTGATCGTAATCCTTTTCATAATGGGCGGTGCTTTTTTCGGGAAAGATGGCTTTAATTACTTTATCCTATTGCTGATGATCCCAATTGGTTTTGTCATCATGGTTTTCTATGGCAAACTTTCAAAGCAAAACCTTCATTTTTTAAAAGATTCTGAATTTGGCTTCATCATAAAAGAGGTGGTAACTATTACAAAAGTGTTTGAAACACCTGCCGGTATTAATATTTACTGGCTCGATTGCGATGCCATTAAGACCTTCACCCCGAATCCTTACTGCCATTTTAATGCAGGTGATCAGGTAGTTATTTACTATCTCAAATATTCAAAAGAGTATTTGGCTTATGAAATACCGGGACGATAAGGTAACGTATCTATCGTGAGTTCTAACGTAGCAGTAGCTAGGTATAACATAGCAGCCACTAAGTATAGCGTAGCAATCGTGAATTATAACGTAGCGGTTGCGAGTTCTAATATAGCAGTCACTAAGTATAGCGTAGCAATCGTGAATTATAACGTAGCGGTTGCAAGTTCTAATGTAGCAGTCACTAAGTATAACGTAGCAATCGTGAATTATAACGTAGCGGTTGCAAGTTCTAACTTAGCAGTAGCTAAGTATAACGTAGCAGTCGTGAATTATAGCGTAGCGGTTGCGAGTTATAACGTAGCAGTCGTGAGTTATAACGTATTTATAAGTAAAAGCCCGACAATAACACTTTACTGTATCGTTGTCGGGCTTTTTTAATAAAAGTATGGTGGATTATCTTTTCAGGGATGCCGGCTTACGAAGTGAAACAGATTGTTCTATTTCAGTATTAAATGCTGACTCGAGTGTATAAAGCCAATCAGGCAATTTCTGGTCTTGCTTTTCAATTTTCCAGGTATTGTCCTGCTCTTTTTTCATCTTAAACTTTTTCATTTCAACACTTCCATTGATATGAACTGTATAGGCAGAAGCGCCAGTAGATTTGTCGGGTTTAAAATAAAATTTCTTGTCTTCAGCTCCGTCTATTTTGAAAGATCTTGAGAATGTATTTTGCATTGTTACTCAATTTAGTATCTGTTGAAGGTACCTTTAATAAACGGCTATAAATTTTATATTATGCCCTGCAACCCGATAGCTATAGTGAGTATGGCTATAAATATATTTCGCATTATTGCGAATGCCCAAAATCCCTATCGTTCATATAAAAAAGCATCCGGATCTTCCAGTAGTAATCTTTCATCATCGTGCAATTGCAGGTGCAGGATGATGGCCGGTTTTGATGGCCGGCTAAATAAAAATGCAAGAATAACAAAAACGGCAACATACAGGAAAATATAGTCGCCGGTAATGTAAAAAAGAGCCAGTGCCAGAAGTGATGGGCCTTCCATAAAAGCAAACCTGATAATCATTGCAGACTGGTAACCGGTTAGTTTTTCAGCCATATTATCCTTAAGCCGCAAAGCCTTCAATCTTGTATTGAATACAACCCAGCCAAGGGCAATGCCCGCCACGGCAAAAGCCGGAGCAATCCATAGCAGGGTCTGATGTAATTCAGGAGTAATGAACGCAATCCTTTCTCTTTGTGTCTGATTCAGAAAAAGCACGACACATGCAAAAACAATCTGTCCCGCTACCAAAGCCAGGAAGAGTATTTTTACTGTTTTAAAATAAATTTTGGGTGTTACGGTTTGCTTGTCGTTCATAGCCGTGGGGTTTTAGCATAACAAATATAAAGGATACATGTAAACATGTGTTTATATTTGCAGTACATTATAAAAGATTACAAAAATGGGCATGATCTGTACCCTGATCAGGGTTTCAGCAACAGAACTGGAAACATACCAAAAAGATAGTTCGTTATTGGCGGAAAGAATAAATAAAGAAGCCGATGATCCTAACCTTTACGATATTGATAAATCGTGGGACGGGATTATTTATCTGCTTACAGGAAGCAACTCTTCGGATACCAGCCAATATTTATCCAGAATTATTTTTAGCGGACAATTAATAGACAAGGAACAAAACCTGGGAACCGGGCCTGCACATTATCTTACGCCACAACAGGTAAAAGATATTCATGACCGGATCAAAGAAATAATCCCGGCTTCATTAAAGGAAAAATTTGACGCTGTTGCCATGAAGGAACTTGGTGTTTATCCCAATGTATGGGATCATGAAGATGCGGCGGATTACCTGATCGAATATTTTGAAACAGTGCAGGAAGTTTACGCTTTGGCGGCTGAAAATAAGGAGGCTATAATTACCTTTATCAGCTAAACTTTTTCACAAAAAAAAGAGCGTTCTGAAAACAATCAGAACGCTCTTTTTTTTAATCTCATTAATTACCTAAGTACTTCAAATTTACGGATCACATAACCTTTATCGGTTTCCAGTCTTAAAGTATAAATACCATTAGCCAGGCCACTTAGTTTCAATTGGTGTGTCTTTGTGTTATCTGCCTGCTGGGTTACGATCGTTTGTCCTATTGCATTGTAGACTATAAGCCTTTGCATTTTTTCTGCCGACTTATTTTGAATAGTAATGATATCGATTGCAGGATTAGGATATAAAGCGAAGTTGCCATCAAGGTCTCTTTCATCAATACCTGTGCTACCGCCACCATGCACACTAAATACGTCTACCGTTCTGGACTTATCTACAATCAAGCCTGTACACTCTCCTTCAAGATAGAGGGTAACAGTATAAATACCAACAGTAGTATAAGTATGTTGCACAAAATAACCTACCACCTCTGGCGATCCGTCACCAAAATTCCAACGGTAGGAAATAGCGTATTGAGGATTGATGGGATAAAAAGTATAGGTTCCGGAATCTGCATGGGTAGCGTTGATACCACTTACCTTAGGAATATCCTTCATGCCTACATTTACATTATCCACCCCCATACAGCCATAAATATCTGTAACCTGGGCTTCGTAACTACCAGCAGTATCTACAGTGCGGGTTTGCATAGTAGAACCATCATCCCATAAGTAAGTTGCACCGGGATGTCCGGCATCAAAAGTGGTAGTCTGGCCCAGGCATATCTCTCTATCCGGTCCCAGATCAACTACTGGCAAAGGACGAAGGCTTAGAATAAACGTATCTACACCAATACAGCCATCAAGGGCTGTAAGCCTTACGTAATAAGTACCTGCAGCGGATATTATACGGGTTTGCGTATTAGCATTATTATCCCATAGATAAACAGCGCCGGGATATCCGGCATCCAGGGTTAGCGTATTTCCGGTACAGATCAAAGCATCCGGGCCAAGGTTTACCGGCACACTGGTAGAAGATTGGGTGGTAATTACAAGCGTATCATTGAAAGGTAAACCATCGGGCTGTCCGTTAGGCATGCTGGTCCAGGCCTTAATTTCTACTGGTGTACTGGGCATAAACAAACCATTACCTAAAGTGACCACTGTATTGTTGCCGGGCAATAATGTTCCGGTAAAATTGACCGGAGTTTGCAATACACCATTGAGCTTCCAATTTACCTGAACATTATTAATGGTGGTGATACCTGAATTGGCAATAGAAACCTTTACCAGCTTAACGCTGCTGCAATAGGTACCTAATGGTGACACCAAAGCAGTTACACCGGCATCTGTAGCAATCTCAAAAGCACCGGGTGTGGGAGTTGTAGATCTTAATTTGCCTAAAATATCGGCTGGCACATCGGCCTGAACATTTACCCCATTACCATAAAGGCTATAATTTAAAGGTGTTAAGTCGCCTGTTGCAGCTGACGTGTATTGTGGATTTACACTTAAAGACCCTACTTCCAATGTAGGATTTGCAGCCTGGAAGGCAGCCATAGTAAGGTAGTTAGTATTCAGATAACCAGCATAGTATTGTGTGCCCGGCATTGAGGAATTCAGGTAGTAGTTATTGCGTTGTGCATCCAGATCCACGACACTGGAAGTGTTGACATCATAAAAATAGAAGCCATATTTATTACCGGAAGTTCCGTTTGTTATGGTAACTATATTATTTTTTATAAATACATCATCATCATTAGTAGTCGTGCTGCTCCAATAATCATACCCATAAATACCAAATATTTCTCCGGTGCCCCCTATGGCCTGACTAAAGTCGATCGTGTTGTGATAGATCTTGGTAGTATTGGTATTGGCGGTAGTATTAAAAGCATCGCCTGCCCAGAAAATGATACCATATGCATCAATATTGCTTATACTGTTAAGATTAACATTATAAATGGCATTATTGGCTATCAGTACATGTTGATCGTCGTTGTTATTATTAAAATTGTTGTTGTTGTAAGATTGGATACCATAAAATGTAGCAAATGTTGAAGTGTTGGAAGGATTATGAATCCTATTACCAACAATCTGCACATCAGAAGTATAATTTGTGGTATTATTATTATTATAATTTCCCCAATTGCTGATACCAATAAAATTAGTGCCCGATGTTTTATTTGTCCTGTGGATATCATTGTACAAGATCTTTGTTTGATTCCCGCTACTTGTAGTTATGCCGAAATATGTAAAATTCTCCACCTCATTATATGCTATTACATTGCCTGTATCATTATTGTTATAATTATTGAAATTATTCCAGCCATCCATAATACCAAAATAAGGGCCTCCAGCTTCATTGGAACCAAGTATGTGGTTGTAACCTATAAAACAACTAGACGACAGTCCATAATTAGTAGTGGTAAAAGCATCGTCGGACAAAATGATACCACCGGTAGTACCGGCATTTATAGTAGTTAATGAAGACATGTCTACAAAACAATGCATAACTGAATCATGGGTAGCGGTATCAGCCAGGCAAATGCCATAACCATTTGCAACAGACAAGCTTCTTACTGTAAGGCTATCAATGGTCATATAATCTGTTCCCTGAAGCTTTAAAATAGAAACATTATTTGATGGACTGTTATATTGAAGTATAACTCCGTTCCCATTTAGCCTGATTGTGTTTACAGGGCTTGTCCCGGAAATATTTCCAAAGGTCACCATTTCCGTATATGGCCCTGAAGCGGGGTCAACATTAAGCGTAACAGGTCCGGTAATACCACATGACATTGCCGCCGCCGCCGCGGTAAAAGAAGTAAAGTTAGTGGCAGTACTGGGCAAATTATTATTGATGGTATAAACGCCTGCCAATCCTGAGCCAATGCCTACAGTCAGTACATTGGAAAGGCTTTGTGTAGTAGTAAAAGAACAACTGGTTTTAAGGCGATATTGTGTTGACGTTGCAATACCCGCTGATGCCGTGTACGATACCGCATTCGCGCCGGCAATATCTACCCAGGTGCTGCTGGTTGTATTAAAGAACTGCCATTGATAGCTTATTCCGGGGCCTAAAGAATAGCCGGATGATGTAAGATTGAACAACGCCCCCGGGCAAATATTTGCCGGCCCTGATATTGCCGGAACATTAGGCGTACCGGTACAATTGCTTCCTGGTATAAACGTGATTTTGCCTAGCCATCCTCTAGGTGTCAATGTTGGAGCTGCAGGTGGAGCATCCACTGCCGCATATCCGATATTATTTCCTGTGATGATATTGCAACCTCCTCCGTTCAAAGAAAAAGTTCCTGTTGCTGTGCCTATTCGTAAAGCACCTCCGGCACTTCCGGTAGCAACTACAGCAATACCATAAGTAGTATTGGCTGGAATTACCAGGCTTAATCCGCTTAAAAAAGGTTGTGTTGTGCTTGAGGTTAGATTTTGAATTCCGGGAAATGTTCCTGTGCTTGCCTGTACCCAGCCGTTCGTTGTTGAAATATCGCCGGGTGCACCATTAATGCCGGAGGTTTTGTACCATAGTTGAGTCGAAATATCTCCGTACGAGCTTACAATGCCGGCTACATCCGTTATCACAACCGGATAAGCATTGGTATTCTGGAAATTGAAGGTTACTGTACTTTTCGTTTCTGTATTGACAAATGTACTGGCAGTAGAGATAGTGACTTGTCCCGAAACGTGGCCACATAAGAAAAGCAGGACAATGAGGCTTAGTATATTTTTCCTGAGAATAGAAAATTGTGCCTGTTTAATGAGGGTAAATTTTTCAATCATAATGAAGAGCTTATTATATGGATAAAGGATTTTAGAATTGCTAATTTACAATTTAACTACATATAAAACCATTTTAGATGAGTGATAATTTATTCGTAATACCTTTTATTATGATAAAATCAGAAATAAATCCATCATTAACATCCGTTGAAGTAAAAAATTAGTCTATCAAAAAATAGAAAGAAAACTGTTGTCATAAATCTATATTTGCAGGAACGCATATATTTTTTTCATGAACACAGTTAAAGCCATTCTGCCATTGGTATTCGTACTTTTTTGCCAGGCATGCCAATCCGATAAAGATTCATCGTCCGGTAAAGAAGAACATACATCAGTCTCTAATGATGAAAGGGACTGGCACACACTATCTAACGCTGATAGTGTAAAAGTCAGCCATCTTCATTTGGATATTGCGGTATCTTTTGAAGATAAAAAAATAAAAGGCAGTGCTCATTGGACTTTCGACAATCTTAAAAAAGGCAACAGCATCGTTTTTGACTCGCAGGATCTTACCGTTGATAGTGTAATACTGGATGATGGAAGTAAGGCAGCATTTACATTGGGTAAAACAGATAATATTCTTGGAACGGCTTTGCGTGTTCCGATCAAGGCGACCAGTAAGGCATTAACTATTTATTATCAAACGGGCGCACATCCTATTGCGCTGCAGTGGCTCGATCCGGCACAGACATTCGGTAAGAAAAAACCATTTCTTTATACGCAAAGCGAATCGATATATGCCCGCAGTTGGATTCCTTGTCAGGATGGCCCGGGTATCCGCTATACTTATGACGCCACAGTAAAAGTCCCCAAAGGCTTACTGGCCCTGATGAGTGCTGAAAATCCACAACAAAAATCAGAAGATGGTATCTATACTTTTAAAATGGACAAACCTGTACCCGCTTATCTTATGGCCCTGGCCGTAGGAGATATTGCATTTGCCCCGGTAGATGAACGCACCGGTGTTTATGCTGAGCCTGCCATTCTTGCCAAAGCCAGGAAAGAACTGGAAGATATGGGTACTATGGTACATACCGCAGAAGGACTTTACGGACCTTACCGCTGGGGGCGTTATGATGTGCTGGTATTGCCCTCTGGATTTCCGATTGGTGGTATGGAAAATCCAAGACTTACTTTCTGTACACCAACCATCTTAGCCGGAGATAAATCTTTAGTGAACCTGATAGCGCATGAACTGGCGCATAACTGGAGCGGAAACCTGGTGACAAACGCTACCTGGAACGACTTCTGGCTTAATGAAGGATTTACCGTTTATTTTGAAAGACGGATAACTGAGGCTACTTACGATAAAGATTATGTAGATATGCTTTGGGAACTGGGCTACCAGGATATGAAAGCCTCGGTAGAAGAGCTTGGCACAAAAAGTAAGGATACCTGGCTTAAACTGGACCTTAAAGGCAGGGACCCTGATGTAGGCCTTACCGATATTGCTTACGAAAAAGGTGCTGCATTCCTTTACCTGATCGAAAAAACGGTAGGCCGGGAAAATATGGATAAATTCCTGAGGGGTTATTTTGACAGCCACGCTTTTAAAACCATCAATACAGAGCAATTTATTATTTACCTGTACAATAACCTGCTGAAGCAAAATGCCCTTTGGAAAAAGAAAATAGATATTGATGCCTGGGTATATGCACCCGGAATTCCTGCCGATTGTCCACGTGCTGACCAGGTTCGATTTAAAAAGGCGGAGGCCCAAAGCACTGCATTCATCAATGGTGAAAGCGCTGCTAAGTTGGAAACCAAAGGTTGGAGTACTTTTGAATGGATGCATTTCCTGCGTCATTTACCCAAAGACTTAAGCAAGGAAAAAATGGCCGATCTGGATAAAACATTCCACTTTACCCAAACAGGCAATAGCGAAATAGCTGATCTGTGGTTTTTACAGTCAATCCGCTCTCAATATGAGCCTGCATACCCGGCTATGAAACAATTTTTGTACGTAACCGGAAGACAAAAATTTCTTGAGCCTTTGTATAAAGCCATGAAATCGACTCCGGAGGGCACAACTATGGCTATGGAAATTTATAAAACTGCCAGGCCAAACTACCATCCTTTGGCGCAAAAGACCATTGATGAGATTTTGAAATGAGTTGGCAATTGGCGGTACGCAATTTGCAGTGATCAGTTTGGTAAATTGCCAACTGCCAATTGCAAACTGCCTACTCATTTTGCCCAACCAAATGACATAAATCCCTGTCTAGTAAGGCAAGGACGAATAAAAAACCTGTAAAAATATTGTCCGTAGCATTGGCATATAATAACGTATCGGTTAAAACTGATGAACTCCAGGAGCTTATATATGGGTGTTCCCGTAATGAAAGGGGCGCTCAGGGTAAGCTATATCATCTTTTTTACCCCCGTATGATGAGTATGGTCCGGAGATATTTCCCCGAACAGGTGCAGGCTGAAGAAATATTAAATAATGGTTTTTTACGTGCTTTCCAGAAAATTGATACTTATTCCTTTAAAGGATCGTTTGAAGGTTGGCTAAGACGAATTGTATTTCATGCAGTTGCAGATTATGCATCTTCAAATACGAAGTATAAAGAAAACATTATACTGGTTGAAAAAGATGAGTTGATCCATAAAGATCATGCCGGAAGGCTTTATTATAATGATTTAATGACCCTGGTGCATCAATTGCCAGAAGCCACGCGAACGGTATTTAATATGTTTGTATTGGATGATTTACCTCATAAACAGATAGCGAAAACCCTGGGAATTAGTGAAGGAACATCCAAATGGCACGTGTCGGAAGCCCGTCGCATGCTGAAAGAGAAAGTTGAAAGATTGAATTTACATTTAAAAAAATAAATTACGGTATGGATACCCACAAAGATTTCATCCATATTGACGATGTGTTTAAAGATTTACGCAACGGTGAAGAACCGGAACCATCAGGAGCATGGATGCGTATGAAAGATCTTCTGGACAAAGAAATGCCTGCAGGTGCACCTGTATCAGCCGGCAAATCGTTTCGTCGGTACATCATTCCTCTGGTAGCTTTGCTGCTGGCGGGTGGTGGCTTTACTTACTATAAAATGAACCAGGATAGCAAAGATAACGCTACCCTGAACCCATCCACATCTGTAATTGCCGGTAAAACCACCGGCTACGATAAAGCCAGTCATCTCAATTCTGGAAATAATGCAGACGCGGTGCATGGTGTCTCTACCCCTGAAGCCGGCAATGTATCATCTGGTACAGAAAAGAAGAATAATATAAATAACGTTGGAAGACATACATCGGCTAACAATATTCCTGATAACAATAAAAATAATCTTACAGCGGCTACTAAGCAAAGCAATAACACTGTAGCCGGCAATGCAACCAGAACTGATATCCAAAAGACATCGCCTGCCGGCAATATTGCTTCTTCTAAAAAAATGGAAGAACAGAGGGTAATTGAAGAAATCAAACCGACGCCAGCTTCAGGCACCCCTTCAACTAACAATCAACCTGCTATTGCAAACAATACAGCTTCAACAGTAAGCAGTTCAAATACGGTAGATCCTGAAAACACTTTTAACAGTGGTAACAATAACCCGAAAAAAATTGCTGCTACACTGAACAACAAAAAGATTGTTCAAACTGCAGATGGCTCTTTCTATAAAGAGGAAAGAGATACTTTTAAACGTATAGATATAATATCCCGTACCGTGGCTGGTAAAGCCAATGGTCGTAATACTGTAAAAACGGTATTGGATACGGTTGCTATTACCCGCGTAGAAAGAATAAGCTATCTTCCGCTTAATGCCCTGGAAATGGTAGCATTGCGCAAGATCCTCGTGGCCGATACCCGTACCCGTACTTTAATCCCGGTAGCCAATCTGAAAGAAAAAATTGTATCGAATGAAATGGTAAGCCTGGTGCCTTTGGCAAATTACAAAGTAGCCAGTCGCCGTGTAGATCCGGGCAAGTTTAACCAGTTGGTTCAAAATACATCACAAGGCATTGCAAATTATTTTGATGGCTCGCGTAATTTCTATGCGGCACTGATAGTTGGCGGTAATACATCGTTTGGTAATCCCGGGGCATTTGGTTTGCAGCTGGGTATTGCAGGGCTATATCAACTAAGCGAGCGCCTTACGCTTTCAGCAGAGCTAAAGTATGTGAATCATTACTTCAGCAACTATTCTTTGGATGATCAATCTGTGACTTTTGAAAATATAAACAGCCAACAGGTTTCTGGTATTGAATGGTTATTCTCCGGCACTCAAAAAACAACTACATCTTCTTATAAGATTAATAATTTTGGTGCACTGGAAATGCCGATAACACTTAATTATAATCTTGGCCGCGTATCTGTTTTCGGGGGCTTGAATATGGCCTATGCCTTCCCTATAAAATGGTCTAAAGAAAACACATTGAACACCGTGCCTGTACAGCAAACCCGCGCCCAAAACGAGAATCCGTTCCTGAATTCTAACTTTGTTATAGATGAACAAAAAGATTTCTCTTCCCGCTTCGGACTGGGTTACGTATGGGGATTGAATTATGATCTCTCCCGCAAAGTTTCGTTGGACGCCCGCATGACGCAAATACTATGGGATAACAATAAAGGGAATACAGATGCTATCAAACGCCTGTTCCATGTGCCCACACTTCAGGTGTCTTTTGGTTATTATTTCGGTCGCAAAGACAAAGTTATTTACATCATGGACAAAAGATAATAGATACCATTTATCCAATAAAACCAAAAAAGCCTGCTACAATGTAGCAGGCTTTTTAATTCATATTTGTGTCTCGTCCTGAAATATCGATACACAAAAACATCGACATGGAACAAGATAAAGTAAACCAGTACGTTAGGCGCAGCCAGAAAGATTACAGTATGTC
>JBAZWL010000033.1:0-15688 GCA_041660405.1 Taibaiella sp.
TTAATCTGCCAATAGGACAGTATCCTGAGATCACCCCGCCAACAGTGCAGGTATCAGGATCTTTTACCGGTGCTGATGCACAAACGGTGGAGCAAACCATGACCACGCCGATTGAAACGCAGATCAATGGTACGCCTGGTATGACGTATATGTCAAGCACCAGTACCAGCGATGGTCGTAGTGCTATCACGGTAAATTTTGAACTGGGTACTGACATTAATGTGGCCACACTTGATGTACAAAACCGTGTAAGTATTGCGGAACCTATGCTTCCGGAGCAGGTAAAACGACTTGGTCTTACTACACGTAAACGCAATCCAAGCATCCTGATGCTTGTGGCTATGTATTCACCTAAGGGTACACATGATGTAACATTTACCGACAACTACACCAATATCTTTATTAAAGATGCCTTGTTGCGGGTTAAAGGTGTGGGCGATATTTTTACCCGTGCCGATGATTTCAGCATGCGTATATGGCTTGATCCGGTGAAGATGGCGCAGATGGGCATGAGTACATCTGAGGTTACCGCGGCATTGCAGGAACAAAACCTGCAGATGGCTGCAGGTTCGGTAGGTGCCCCACCCCAACAAACTTCGCAGACTTTCGAATACACGGTGTTTACCAATAGCCGTCTGAATACCGCTAAACAATTTGAAAATATTATTGTTCGGAGCGACCCTGCAAAAGGCAATATTGTTTACCTGAAAGATATAGCCCGCGTACAATTGGGCAAGTTCTCCTATGCGAGTAACTCCTTTGTTGATGGCAAAAGAGCTTCTTATCTATTGGTATACCAGGCACCGGGAAGCAATGCATTGGAAACAGCAAAAGGCATAACCGAAAAGATGGAAGAGCTCAAAAAAGCCTTTCCTAAAGACATGGACTATGTGGTTCCTTTCGAATCTGTATCTGTAGTTCAGGTATCCATTTCAGAAGTAGTGCATACACTGGTTGAAGCTTTGCTGCTGGTAACTTTGGTCGTGTTCCTCTTCCTGCAAAGCTGGAGAGCTACGCTTATTCCGATCCTGGCCATACCAGTTTCTATCCTCGGCACATTCATCTTTTTTATACCATTGGGCTTTACGATCAATACGCTTACCATGTTTGGTTTTGTACTGGCTATTGGTATTGTGGTGGATGATGCTATTGTAGTGGTAGAAGCTGTGCAACATTATATAGATCATGAACGCATAACAGCTAAAGAAGCCACACGCAAGGCTATGAAGGATATCAGTGCTCCGGTAATTGCTATCGCATTGATTCTTGCAGCAGTGTTTGTACCCGTTGGTTTTATACCTGGCCTGGTAGGAAGATTGTATCAGCAATTTGCTATCACTATTGCTGTATCGGTATTGATCTCGGCCTTTGTGGCATTAACCCTCACACCGGCTTTATGTTCCTTATTGCTTAAGCCAAGTGAAGTACGCAAAGAAAGCAAAGGGCTTAATAAATTCTTCTACAACTTTAATGAATGGTTCCGTAAGATCAGTTTGAAATATACACTTGGCGTACGCAAAACCATCAAGGCCTCACGTTATGCTTTGATCGTGTTGCTATGCATTATTGTGGGTACGGTATTTCTCTTTAAAGCCAAGCCTACAGGCTTTATTCCTAATGAAGATGAAGGCCGTTTGTTTGTAACCTATGAGTTGCCGGATGCATCATCTACCACACGTAGTATTGCTGTACTGGATACTATTATGTCTATCCTTAAAGAAACAAAAGGGGTAAGACACTTTGCTGGTCTTGGTGGATTAAACGTAATCAACTTTTCCATGAAACCCAACGCCGGTACGGTATTTACTTCTCTTGATCCCTGGGATGAGCGTGAGGAGGATGCTTTAAAGCTGCAGGGTATTATAGAAACGCTCAATAAGAAATTTGCCGCTATAAAAGAAGCAAGAATTCTGGTGATCTCTCCGCCGGCAATACCAGGTCTTGGTCAGACGGGCGGTTTCACTTTTGAGTTGCAACAACGCTCGAGTACAGATGATGTGAAGCAGTTTGAAACTGTAGTGAATAATTTTGTAATGGAGGCCAATAAGCGTCCGGAGTTAAAGGGTGTCTTTTCTTTCTTTACAGCAAAAACACCGGCTTACCAGGTAGATGTAGATCGTGAGCTAGCTAAAAAGTTAGGCGTTAATATCGCTGATATCTATCAGACTTTACAGACATTCCTGGGTAGCTCTTATATCAATGACTTTACTTCGTATGGCCGTAACTTCCGCGTTGTAGCACAAGCTGATGTTGCTTTCCGGGGTGATATTAAAGACCTGGCAAAGTATTATGTGAAAAATAGTTCGGGAACAATGGTGCCGTTAAGTTCCGTTACACATGCAAGAGTTATTGAAAATGCACCGGTATTATCACACTTCAATATCTTCCGCAATGCGGAGATCAATGGTAATGCTGCGCCGGGTTATAGTAGTGGTCAGGCCATTGAAGTATTGAAAGAGCTGGGTGCCAAGCTGCCTGAAGGTTACGGTTATGAATTTGCCGGTATGACCCGTGAAGAGATTAAAGGAGGTAATAGTACCATATTGATCTTCTCTTTGTCTATCGTGTTTGTATTCCTATTTCTTGCGGCACTTTATGAGAGCTGGTCTATACCTTTCTCTGTATTGCTCGCTGTACCTATCGGTGCTTTTGGTGCTATCCTTACTTTGTTCTTTTTACCCAAACTTACCAATAACGTATATGCTCAAATTGGTTTGATTACGCTTATTGGTCTAGCGGCAAAGAATGCCATCCTTATTGTTGAATTTGCGAAAGAGCGTGTCGATCATGGATTGGCCGTGGTACCGGCTACACTGGAAGCCGTGAAACTGCGTCTACGCCCGATCATCATGACATCCATGGCCTTTATCCTGGGTATTATGCCACTGGTATTTTCTTCCGGTGCAGGTGCTATATCCAGGCAAACCATAGGCTGGACGGTACTTGGCGGTATGCTTGCTGCTACGTTACTGGCTATCTTTATTGTTCCGGTATTGTTTGTGGTGATTACCAGGATAGCTTACGGCAAAAAACTGGCTAAGCGGAAAGCGGAAGAACTCTTCCAGAATGACAATAATTAGTGATTACTATGGCCTACAACAACCAATAAACCAAAGAGCAACCGATGGACCCGGTTGCTCTTTTTAATTTGTATTCACCCAAAAATTTAAGATCATTTTTCCACCAATTCAAGCCAGGCTCTTATTACCGTTTGCAGGTCTTTACCTTTCTGCTGCACATCATCCATAGTTATAAATTTAGCCATTCTCCGGCCATCGGTATAGTTACCTTCCAGCAGGCCTGTAGTATCTGTAATGGTAGCGCCCGTGGGAAATACCAATAATATTTCTCCTTTACGCAGGTTCATCACCACGATATCACGCTTATAAGTCTTAGGATCAAAAGGTTTCATTTGGCCGGTGTAAAAGAAGCTTGGCGAGTTCCACTTGATTTGCTCTCCTATTGTGGCATCTGTATTTAAAATAACCTGCCTTACTGCTTCTATTATGGATGCAAAACCCGGCTCCAGTTTTTGGATATAGGCAGTTATGCTTTCCGGGTCGTGTATGTCTTTGGCTGCTGGCATATTATAATGATTGAAACACTTCTGTTCAAAAATGTAAGGGAACCATTATTTTGCATTCTACTCCTTTTCCCCTTCAATTTCTTTAATCAACACTTCCGATAGACCGTTTAGCTTTTTTAAAGGCACTCTTGCCAGCATATGTTTAATATTAAGTACTGTTTCCTGCGTCCGCAATAGAGGAAGTAGCGGATGTCCATCGGGAATCCTGGTATTCTCGGCAGGTTGCCACAGAAACAGATCGTTAGGTTCGCACCATAGCAATTCACAAAGGCGCTCCATGTAGCGGATATTGATAGTTGGACTTTTGCCGGCCACAAGGCTCTTAGCGGTATTGTGCGTAAACCCGTTCTTTGTTAAAAAAGCATAAGGTTTATCAATTCCCCTCGCGGTAAAAATGGGTTTCAGATTCAGTATAAGCATAAACCAATATTTAAATGACCAGGATAATATCCTATGATGATCAAATATCATTCCATTTTTTACTGGCAAGCGAAAAAAAGGTAGTTTACTATTCTTTTTAACCAAAAAAAATTTTAATTCTAAGTCGTAAAATTTATACATATATCCGCATGGCTAATACTTACAGCCGTAAATATAACATATCCAGCTGTAAGTATAATAAACACAGCCGTAAGTATAATGTATCCAGCTGTAAGTATAATGCATCTAGCTGTAAGTATAATACACCCAGCCGTAAGTATAATACAGCAAGCTGTAAGTATAATATACCCAGCTGTAAGTATAATATACCCAGCTGTAAGTATAATATACCCAGCTGTAAGTATAATACATCCAGCCGTAAATATAATACATCCAGCCGTAAATATAATGCACCAAGCTATAAGTATAATGCACCAAGCTATAAGTATAATGCACCCAGCTGTAAGTAAGATACATACAGCTGCTAGTATCGTATACTCAACCGTAAATATTATATATGAAACATAAATTGCACTACGTTAAGCCTTTAAAACTAGTACGTTGATGTGCATGGTAAGGCTCTTAAACAAATAAAGGAACTCCTTCCGGAATTCCTTTATTCATTATTTATTTACAAGTATTATTTCTTAATTCTGCTTTACATAAGCTTTCACATATTGTGAAGTCTTTGTAGAATCTGTGGGGTGAGGAGCCGTATAGGTAACAGAAAAACTATCGATTCTTGGATAGAGTACACTACCGGCCAATACGGTGCTGTGATCAACCGCATCCGGATCGGTATATATTTCCAGATGTTTGTCGTCCTGGGTAAGTCTGTACCCATAAACGATACTATCAGGACTTGTCTGTACACATTTGGATCCGCCTTCATAAAGGCTTACCCTGTTGGTAGTATTGAATTTATAAAAATTATCCTTTTCACAGCCAGCCATAGGTTCATAAACATCTATCGGAAACGATGTAGAGTCATTAATGTCGGGCCTCCAGGTGCTAAATTTCAACTTCCAGCCACCATCCATAAGATACGTTGTCTTAGATACATCTATGGGATCCGTATCTTCTTTTTTCTGGCAGGAAACGATTGTGGCACAGATAGCCAAGGCAAGTATTGCTTTTTTCATTTTCAAATTAATGTTTATCAGAATGGGAGTAAATGTAATAATTATTTTTCTTTTCTCTTAATTTTTGAAGTAAAATTATACTTCCTCCTTTAAGACAGCCAAATTGGCTCCAAACCCTTACTCACCATCATTTTCCTTTTTCTTTTTTTTCGGTGCGCCTTTTTTCGGTGCCTGGGCTCCCCCAGTTTTACCCTGTTTTGCCTTTTTGGGGGCGGCTTTTTCTTCGTCCGGAGCGTAGCCAAAATCGATCTGCCTCTTTTCCAGGCTGGTAGCTACCACTTGTATTTTTACCTTATCGCCTATCCTGAACCTTTTTCCGGTATGCATACCAACCAAAGCATAGTCACTTTCAAGGAAAGTAAACTCATCCACTTTAGCCAGATCCGCTATACTTACCAGCCCTTCGCATTTATGTTCAACCGTTTCGGCCCAGAATCCAAACGAGGATACCCCACTGACAACAGCATCGAAGATCTCACCTACAAATTTCTGCATGTATTCTACCTGCTTGTATTTGTTGGCTGCTCTTTCCGCTTCCATTGCTTTACGTTCCTGGTCGCTGCAATGACGGCTTTTGACCTCCATTTTTTTATCGATCTTCACTTTATCGTCGATACATTGCTGCACAATACGGTGCACCATTACATCGGGATAGCGACGAATAGGAGAAGTAAAGTGGCAATAACTATCGAAGCCCAGACCATAGTGTCCTATATTATCTGTGGTATATATGGCCTTTGCCATAGTACGGATGCCTAGTTGTTCCAGTACATGCTGTTCCGGTTTTCCCTGAACATCTGCCAGCATCTGGTTAAAAGATTCCGCTATTTTATCAGGATTATTAAGGTTGAACTTATGCCCATAACGGGAGGCGAATGCTGCAAACACAGCAAGTTTATCTACATTGGGCGCATCATGTACCCGGTAAGGGAATGGTATATCAGCATGATTCACCCTTCTTTTCTCAACGTAACCTGCCACAGTTCTGTTCGCCAAAAGCATAAGCTCTTCGATCAGCTGATTAGCTTCTTTGCTTTCTTTGATCTCTATACCAATTGGCGTTCCTTCTTCATCCAGTTTAAATCTTACTTCCTGTGAAGAGAAATTGATCGCACCTTTTTTAAATCTTTCTGCACGTAATTTTTGGGAAATACCATGCAGCAATAAAATTTCTTCAGCATAGTCACCCTTACCTGTTTCTATAATTTGCTGTGCTTCTTCGTAGGTAAATCTTCTGTTGGAATGAATTACAGTACGGCCTATCCAATATTGTTTTACTTTACCATCTTTGTTGATCTGGAAAATGGCCGAGAAGGTAAACTTATCTTCATTGGGCCTCAGGGAACAAAGTACATTAGAGATATGCTCGGGCAGCATGGGCAAAACTCTATCAGGCAAATAGACGGAAGTAGCCCTTTCAAAAGCTTCCTTATCTAATTCTGTACCTTCTTCTACATAATAGCTTACATCGGCAATGTGCACGCCTACTTCATAATAGCCATCCTTCAACGGACGAATAGAAATAGCATCGTCAAAATCTTTAGCATCTACCGGATCAATGGTAAGCGTAAGTACATTTCTGCAATCCTTTCTGCGTTTGATTTCCTCACTATCCAGGATATCAGGAATACGAGCTGCTTCTTCCAGTGCATCATCAGAAAAATGTAATGGGAAACCATTCTCCACCAGGATACTCTTCATGGCTATCTCATTGGTGCGCTGGTTGGTTAACAGCTCAATCACTTCTCCTACAGGGTTCTTCGATTTGCCATTCCAATCCACAACTTTTGCGATAGCATGCTCCCCTTGTTTCCCGCCTTTTAAAGCATGCAAAGGAATAAAAATATCAACACGCATATTCTCCTTATCGGGAATAAGGAATGCAAATTTTTCACTCACTTCAAGTCTGCCGCTAAATTCTGTCTGCGTGCGTTTCAGTACTTCTTTAATGGTTCCTTCTGGCCTTCCTTTGGAACTTACATGGTCTATAGTTACTTTAACCTGGTCACCATCAAAAGCGGATTGCATATTTTCCGGCCTTACCAGTACATCCTGTTCCCAGCCTTCTACTTTTACAAATCCTAAGCCGCCACGGGATACATCCAGTATGCCCACGGCATTTTTGCCGGATAATGGTGATTTTGCTTTTTGTTTTTTAGGTATATACTCTTGTTTTTTCTTCTTTTTATGAGCCATAAGTATTTAATTATTTCAGGATGATTACACAAAATCGATGTAAACGGTTCGGAATACGCTGTTTTGAAACCTGTTCTTACTTTTCAGGCATTGGCCTGTGTGGTATAAAGGTAGTTAATCTGGCAAATATCAGTTAATTGCTTTAATTAAAACGCTAACCACCTAAACCAAAACTGTGATACCTTTCTTGAGATATTATAAAAAGAGGAACGATAAACCGCCCCTCTTTGCTGGTAAAATCTCTTCAATCTGTTTTACACACTACACCAACCGCTGTTCCACCGCCACCTTAATTAAAGCGGCCACATTTTTTACTTCAAACTTTTGCATCAGGTTTTTACGGTGCGTTTCTATGGTAAGTGGACTTAGGAAAAGCTCTTCGGCCATAGTAGCTGTTGTTTTTCCTTCAGCTATCAGGTATAGTATTTCTTTCTCCCTTTTGGTTAATTGTGGAATACCTTTTAATTCGCTCAAAGACGGGCGGGCCATAATTTCTTTTACCGCTTTGCTAAAAGTAATCTGTCCGTTCAACGCTTCATCAATGCAGCTGGCTAATTCCTTGGCAGAAATATTTTTTAATAAATAGCCTGTTGCTCCATTTTGTAGCATTTGCATAATCATGCTGCGTTCGCTATGGTTGCTTAATGCAAGCACACAGGTATTAGGCGACAGTTTCTTAATTTCTTTACACAAATCAATGCCATTGGCATCGGGCAATGATATATCCAGCAGTACAATATTTACCTTGTTCGTTTTTAAGAAGGAAATAAATTCTGCTCCCGTAGTAAAGCTGCCTGCAATTTCGATATGCGGCATATTGGCCAATAGTTTTTGCAGACCTTCCAATACGATAGTGTGGTCGTCCACAATGGCGAGTGTTGCTTTGCTATCCCACATGTAGTTCTATGTTTATAATGGTTCCCTTACTTGCTTCCGATTCTATTTCCATTTTCCCCTTCAGGAAAGATACTCTGCTTTTTATATTATTTAACCCCATTCCTTTTTCGGTATCTAATATTTTTTTGTCAAATCCTTTTCCATCATCTTCATGTGTGATGAAAAAAGTGTTTTTGTTTTGGCTGCATTGCAACACAATATTGCTGGCCTGGCCATGTCGGATGGCATTAGTAAGCAACTCCTGCACAATGCGGTAAATGGTAATCTGCGTTTGTTCGGGAATGTTTTCCCCGATATCAAATGGCTGAAAATCGATGTGTGTGGTTTCGCTTATCATGGACTCGCACAGGTCTTTGAGTGCCGTTTGCAGACCAAATTTGATGAGTGCAACAGGCATCATGTTGTGGGCAATGCGGCGCAGTTCAGTTACAGAGTTATCGAGCTGGCCTATTACTTTTTGCAGATCATTGTCTAATCCCATAGAAGTGATATTTGTTTCTAATCCTGAAAGGTTAATTTTTACACCGGCCAACATACCTCCAAGTCCATCATGTAAGTCGCGGGCTAAGCGGCGGCGTTCCTGCTCTTCGCCTTGTAGCAATGCTTGTCCATATTGTATTTGCTGTTGCTGTTCTATTTCTTTTAATTGCTGTTGGTGATTTAATTCTCTTTGTACCCATAGTCTTTTGTTGTTGCGGTAATACATTAAAGCAAAAGCCGAAACTATTAATAAAAATAAACTTGCAGATGCCAATAACCAACTCAACAAACGGTTATTTTTTGCAGACAAAATTGCCTGGTCATTTTTAGCTTTCAGGGTTACAATTTCTTTTTGCTTTTCGGCATTCTGGTACTTTATTTCCAACTCATTTACGTCATTGCTCAATTGGCTATTGTGCAGGCTATCGCTTAGTTGGCTATAGCGTTTTTGCCAATTGTAGGCAGCATTCATCTGGCCCAGGCCAGCATAGGTTTCTGCCCAACCAGAATATATTTCCAACCTGCTATCATCCTGCGACATTAATTCTTCATCGGCCGAAAGTGTTAATAATACCTGTTTAGCTTTTTCAAATTTATTTAATGCAATCAGAGTCTTTATTTCATAAAACCGGATCTCCTGAATTCTATATACTTTATTGGGGCCGTCAGCAGCAGCAATGCCTTTATCAAAACTGGTTAATGCATTTTCGTATTCCTTCAATTGATGGTAGTACATGCCTTCTACAAGGTAATAGCCTGTATATAATTCCGATTTGGGGTAAGGTGCCAGTATTGCTTTAATGCTATCCAATACCTGTTTAGCATCCGGATATTTTTTTAATAGAATATAATTTTCTCCGGCCCGGTTGTAAGCCGCTACCAAACGGGAAGGTTGTGTATGGGCATTCTTTAAAATCCGAATGGCATTATTCAAATAAATCTCTGCTTTATCGTATTGCTCTATGTTCATAAACGCAACACCTACTGCCACATATTGCGATCCCATCATGGCACTATCACCGGCCTGCTTTGCCAATGGTATGGCTTTGTTTAAAATCATATTGATAAATGCCTTGTCATCATCTTTGCGTTGTTGAATAGAAGCACAATTGGCCCATAGATTAGACCGGGCAATATAGGCTTCCTTTGTAGTAAACTTGCTAAGCATACTGTCTGCTTTCCTATATGCCGCTTCACTTTTCTCCGGATCTGTAGCATAATAGAAATAGCCTTCCTGTGCAAAGGAAATGGCTTCCAGGAAAGGATATTTTTTACTTAATCTTCTACCTTCTTCGAGGTATTGCTTTGCCTTAACAGGATCCTTAGACAGCCAGAAAGAGATCAAATGAAAATTCGTCCTTGCTTTTATACTGTCGGATGTAGCATATTGCAATATTCGATTCAGGCTATCGGCATATTTCTGCTGGTCAAGCGGCAGCTGTGCCCTGCAAGGTATAGCCATGCTTAATAAGAACACTATAAAACAAATAATCCGGGTCATGCAAACAAAATAAATAACTATTTGTGAAAAACAGGTTTCCTTTTAGAAAATACTGGTAAGTAGGTAGAAAAAATCGCTTGTTTTCAGGGATTGTGGACAATAGAAGCCCAGCTTAGCTTTGCATCTGTTTACGAAAATTTTGCACGATTCTTTATTTAAAACAAAAACAATGAAAACAAAATCAATGAACACATTCAAAAAGCACACGCTGAAAATTGTAACTTTTTTTGCAGCCGTGATTTTATTGGCATCTTGCGGAAAAGATGATAACAACACTCCCACTCCTTCCCCCACTGCTCACAAAGTGATATTTAAGGCCGAGGCCTCCGCAGGCTCCAACATTAGTATAGCGGTATACGGATATGATGCCAGCACTACAACTGCTTCCAGCCTTAGTGGCACTACCTGGACAAGCCCGGAAATTACTGTTCCTGCGGGAACGGTGGTAGCTTCGGCCGCAGTTAATGCTACAGGTGCCAATGCATCCTCAACGCTTAAAGTACAAGTTTGGGTAGATGGCGTAATGAAAAAAGAAGCCACATCGAGTGGTGCATTTCTTAGCGCACAAGCTACTTACAATTTTTAATAATTCGCTTTGCATAATATACACCCTTGCTTAATTCTTAAATTAAAAATGATGAAACGCAACTTTTTAAAACTCACCATGAGTCTCTGTACTTTTTTGATGGTGGGAATTCTACTATCATCTTGCGGAAAAAGTAGTACTGCCCCTGATCCAAGCCCAGATAACCTTGTATTTCAACCTTCTGATTTTTCTATAACTATTACCAATAAAGAGATAGACCCTACTTGGCTTAGAGTACACTATGACGTAAAAAACCTTTCTAACAAGAATTATAGTTCTGACGCAAATGGGGGCAACAGTTATTATATAAAGTTTACCGTAAAAACAACTGATGGTGCTACCTATAATAGTTCTGATCGTATACTCGACCTTGATGCAGGAGCTACCTTCCCAGATATGACTTACATTGATTATACAGAAGGGAAAACAATTGACATTTCCACTTTTAAGTATGAACTGTATGTAGAGTAAGGTTAAGCTAAGTAAAAAGAGAGCGACAAGTCGCTCTCTTTTTACTTAGCTTAAAAATGATACGTATCAAACTCTATTGAAGTACCATTTTTTGGGTTTGCATTTTCCCTTCGCTATTCATCCTTAGCAAGTATATACCTTTTGTATGGCCGGAAAGATCCAGTTGATAACTCGCCTTATCTTTCAACGTAAATTTGCGTACGCTTCGTCCAAACATATCCAATACTTCCAGGGCAACCTCTCCTTCACGATTTGAGGTTATATTAAAAATGCCTGTACTTGGATTAGGGGCAATTACAACCGGATTGCTTCTTTCAAAGAAATTTTCGCCCGGAGAATTAAGGCCAGTAGCGTCTCCTGGTCTATAGGCTCCGCCGCAACCATCAATCAATGCTACTATTGCTCGACCACCACTTCAGTTTGAACTAAAACCAGGAAGCAGGGAAACTGATTGACCACCATCCAATTCAGTTGTGCCACCATTGGGGTTGGTGAGCTTGAAGAAGACTTACAGGAGCAAGCTTTTTTAAGGCCCCATAAAAGTTACCTGGTAAACATTGCAGGTATAGACAAGATCCCGAACAGGGATGGTGGCTTTCTGGTATTAAAACGGGTTGGAAATAGAAATAGCCCGGCGCAAACGAGTGGAAATTATTAAAAGAATCAGTAACCATCGCCATTGAAAATTATCTTTTGCAAAAAAGATTAGTTAATGCATTTAATTAAATTTTCAATCCATAAGCGAACTTAATGTGATCTCTTTATCTTTGAAACTGATTATTACATTCAACCCAATTAAAATAATTTCATTTTATGAATATTCAGGATGTATTTAAAAACAATGAGCAATGGATTGCTGATAAACTGAAGTCTGATAAAAATTATTTTGAAAACCTGGCCAAAGGGCAATCTCCGGAATTGCTTTACATAGGCTGTTCAGATAGCAGGGTAACTGCCGAAGATATTATGGGATTGCGTCCAGGCGAGGCTTTTGTACACCGAAATATTGCCAACCTGGTTAATAATGTAGATCTAAGTGTGATGTCTGTCATCAACTATGCCGTGAGGCATTTAAAAGTAAATCATGTGGTGGTTTGCGGACATTATCAATGTGGTGGAGTAAAGGCTGCTATGCAATCTGCTGACCTCGGCATATTAAACCCATGGCTACGTAATATTCGTGATGTATATCGCCTGCACAGAGATGAGTTGAATGCAATAGAAGATCTGGAACAACGCTATGACCGGCTAGTTGAATTAAATGTACAAGAGCAATGTGTAAACTTGCTGAAAACCGCAGCCATACAGGAAGCATATAAACAAAGAGGACTGATAGTGCATGGATGGGTATTTGATATCAAAAGCGGAAAACTCATTGATCTTAAAATTAATTTTGAGAAGATACTCAAAGACATCATGGAAATTTATCATCTAGATTAAATAAAAAAACGTCCCGGTTATGTCGGGACGTTTTTTTATTTAGTAGTAAATATTATTTAATTTCGGTTAATGCAGACTTTGCCGCTTCAATGGTTTTATCCAGATCATCATAGCTTAATGCATTGCTCAGGAACCAGGTCTCAAATGCAGATGGTGGTAAATAGATACCTCTTTTCAACATAGCATGAAAAAATTCATTGAAGAGTTCATTCCGGGCGTTGGATGCATCCTCAAAATTCTGAACAGGATGACTACTGAAATGAATACTTAACATAGTACCAAAATGGTTAATCACATAAGGCAATCCTGAAGCCTTCAAAGCATTATCCAATCCTGCTTTCAGGTATGTGGCTTTTTCTTCCAGTTCAGCATAAATATTTTCATTCCCCGCAAGTTCCTTTAGCATAGTTAACCCTGCTACCATAGCCAATGGATTACCACTTAAAGTACCCGCCTGGTATACATTACCCAATGGAGCAATGTGCTCCATGATTTCCCGCTTACCACCAAAAGCGCCTACAGGCAAACCTGCTCCTATTACTTTGCCGTAACAAACAAGATCGGCATCAATGCCTAAACATTCCTGTGCCCCACCCTTTGCCAACCGGAATCCGGTCATTACCTCATCGAATATTAAAACAATACCTTCTTGAGTACACAAATTCCTTAAGCCTTCCAGGAAGCCTGCTACTGGCGGGATACATCCCATATTACCCGCAACGGGTTCAATGATGATAGCTGCCACCTGATCTTTATTGGCTGCCACCAATTGCTTTGCAGCATCCAGATTATTATAGGCGCAAGTAAGCGTATCATTTGCAACAGCAGCGGTAACTCCAGGTACATTTTGTATATCCAACGTAGCCACACCACTTCCAGCCTTTACCAGGAAGCAGTCTGCATGACCATGGTAACAACCTTCAAACTTGATAATCTTATTACGGCCTGTATAACCGCGAGCAAGGCGTACAGCGCTCATACAAGCTTCCGTACCACTATTTACCATTCGTACCAGATCAATATTGGGTGCCATGGATTTTACCATTTCTGCCATTTCTATCTCCAATTCTGTAGGTGCTCCAAAAGATGTTCCTGATATAACTTTTTCCTGGATAGCCTTAACCACTGGTTCATATGCATGCCCTAGTATCATGGGTCCCCAGGAGTTGATATAATCGATGTATTGATTATCATCTTCATCATACAAATAAGCACCCTTCGCGCTTTTGATAAAGATGGGTGTCCCGCCCACACTTTTAAAAGCACGAACGGGAGAATTTACACCGCCTGGAATAGATTGTTTTGCCCGCTCAAAAAGACTTTTACTACTTTGATACATTTATGTTAGAAATTTGAAACTTGAAATTTGAAAACCGGTGATCAGGAATTCATGCCGTTGCTGGTGTTTTCACCAGCACCCCAACGGACTTAACTGTTTAACAGCTTAGCCGCATCTTTTGCAAAATAAGTTGCAATAAGATCTGCACCTGCTCTCTTAATAGAAGTAAGACTTTCAAGGATCGCTTTATCTTCATCTATCCAACCATTTTGCGCCGCCGCTTTAATCATAGCATATTCACCGCTTACATGATAAGCGCTTACTGGTACATGCACTACATTTCTGATCTCTCTGATAATGTCCAAGTAAGCCATAGCAGGTTTTACCATTACAATGTCTGCGCCTTCTTCAATATCCTGTAAGGTTTCTTTTACCGCCTCCAAACGATTAGTATAATTCATCTGGTAGGTCTTCTTATCACCAAACCCAGGTGCGCTATCCAATGCATCGCGAAAGGGGCCATAGAAGCAGGAAGCGTACTTGGCACTGTAACTCATAATGCCTGTTTCTCTGAAATTATTTTCTTCCAGTACCTTACGAATCGCGCCAATTCTACCATCCATCATATCGCTTGGGGCTACAAAATCTGCTCCGGCTTCGGCATGGCTTAAGCTCATGCGGGTCAAGGCTTCCACAGTTTCATCATTTACAATCTTTCCTTCCTTTACAATTCCGTCATGACCAAATTCCGAATAAGGGTCTAAGGCAACATCAGTCATCACTACCATTTCTGGGACTGCATCTTTAATGGCTTTAATGCTTCTCTGCATTAGTCCATCCTTATTCCAGCTTTCCTTTCCGGTATTATCTTTCCATTCATCTTTGCATTTAATAAATAACAAAACACTTTTAATACCCAATGCCCATAAGGTTTTCACCTCCTTAATAGTTAAATCCAGAGAGTATCTATAGTAACCCGACATGGAAGGTATTTCGTGTGCAATATCTTTTCCTTCGTCAATAAATAAAGGAGCTATAAAATCATTTGGAGTTAAAGTTGTTTCTGCTACAAGGCTTCTTAAAGCTGGTGTGCTGTTCCTCTTTTGTAAAAACATGATCTGAATTTTATTTTATCATTCCTTAAATGGTGATAACGAAAAATAAATCTGTAGTAATAATAGGCTATACCCAATCTTTCGGATGCCTGCAAACCGATAATAGGCGGGCTTCTTCAGTTCCGGCTTCTGGCTCGTAATTGTAATCAAAACGAACAGTAGGTGGCAGACTCATCAATATACTTTCAGTTCTGCCATTAGTTTTCAAGCCAAATAAAGTGCCCCTGTCATGAATCAGGTTAAACTCCACATATCTTCCTCTTCGTATTTCCTGCCAATACTTGTGGGTTTCATCCCATTCTATATTTTTCCTTCGCTCTACTATCGGTAAATATGCATCTAAAAAGCTATTGCCATTTGCTTGCTGAAAACGGAATATCCATTCTGCATCCCGCTCCGGGTGTGGCTTTAAGTGATCGTAAAAAACACCGCCTATACCTCTTGTCTCTCCATTCCTATGCGCATTGACAAAGTAATGGTCACATCGTTCTTTATAGATATCATACAGATCTTTATCAAAGGGTGTTATAGTATCTTTTAATGTTTGATGAAAATGTATGGCATCTTCATCAAAC
>JBAZWL010000033.1:15698-54292 GCA_041660405.1 Taibaiella sp.
AACAAATAATATGGCGTTAAATCAGTCCCACCGCCAAACCATTGATCAATAATTTCACCCTGTTCATTATATAACTCAAAGTATCTCCAATTAGCGTGAACTGTTGGCACAAAAGGATTTCCCGGATGCAATACCAAACTCAATCCGCAAGCGAACCATTCGTGGCCGTCCATGCCTAATTGCTGTTTCATTTTTGCAGAAACATTTCCAAAAACAACCGAGGTATTGACACCACCCTTTTCAAACACATTGCCATTGGATATAATCCTGGTTTTACCGCCTCCACCTTCTGCCCGGTCCCACTGATCTTCCACAAATACAGCCTTCCCATCCGAAGCCTCCAAGCCCTTGCAGATATCATTTTGCAATTGGTGAATGAACGCGATCCATCTGTTCTTTAAAGTTTCCATTTAAAATGACTTTACAGCATTCACAAAGGCCCTGGCATGATCTACCGGTACATTGGGCAATATGCCATGGCCGAGATTAGCAATGTACCGGTCTTTACCAAAAGCGTTAATCATTTGTTTTACTTCCTTTTCAATTACAGGTATAGGTGATAATAATTTCGCCGGATCAAAGTTACCTTGTAATGTAACATCAGGCCCTGCAAATGATCTTGCCATATCGGGCTTGATACACCAATCGATACCCAGGCCGTGAGCACCTGTAGCAGCCATTTCAGCTAATGAATGCCAGGCACCTTTTGCAAAAACAATTACCGGGGCATCATCCTTAACTGCAGCTACTATCTGCCTGATATATTGCAATGAAAATATTTCAAAATCCTGGGGACTTAATAAGCCACCCCAACTGTCGAAAACCTGTACCACATCAGCGCCTGCCTGAATTTGTTTTTTAAGATAGGCTATAGTTGTATCGGTAATCATTTGCAACAACTTGTGTGCAGTCTCTGGTTGTGTATAGCAAAATGCCTTGGCACCATCAAAAGTCTTGCTGCCCTTGCCTTGTACCATATAACATAACAAAGTCCATGGAGCACCAGCAAAGCCAATTAAGGGAACACGATCGTTCAACTCCTGTTTGATTAGCTTAATGGCATCAAATACATAATGCAACCGATCATCAACATCAGGCACCTTAATACGTTCCAGATCCTTCGCAGTTTTGATAGGATCGGGTAATAGTGGGCCTACACTTTCTATCAGTTGTACTTCAAGGCCCATAGCTTGCGGTACAACCAGGATATCTGAAAATAGAATTGCCGCATCTACACCAATAATATCTACAGGCTGTAAGGTGATCTCACAGGCAAGTTCAGGTGTCTGGCATCTTTCAAAGAAGCCATATTTTTCCCTGATCTTAATATACTCTGGTAAGTAACGGCCAGCCTGGCGCATCATCCAGACGGGCGGGCGGCTTACAGATTCGCCCTTCAAAGCTTTTAACAGCAAATCATTCTTCATCGTTATAAAAATCTATTATAGTTTTCATTAGTGTTCTCTCGCTGGGATCAGGGCTTTGTATAATAGACAAAGTATCTCCCGCATAATCTCTTAAAGCCTTTGCCGTAGTACCTCCAATAGCAAACAAAGTTGTATCGACAGGTAATTTATTAGCTGATGCAAAACTTTCCACTGCACTCTTACTGAAAAATAAAATACCATCGTACTTTTTCAAAATAACAGATGGCGTATGTAAGGTCTGATATACAATGACCTCCTCCAGATCAACCCCTTTGCTTTTTATTACTTCGGGGATAGTATCCATCCTTTTATCACCACAAAAAAACACAACCGGATCATTTGCAGCATTTACATCAATAATGTTTACCAGGTCTATGGCAGTCCGGGCAATTTGCTTAATAGTTACTTGGGTAAAATATTGCTGAATGGCCTGCATTGTTGCACCTTCCAGACTGTAGACATCCCATTTCGGTTGTTTATCCTGTAGCATATTCACAACAGAAGCAACGCTATTTTTACTGGTAAATATCACAGTTCTTTTATCCAGGCCAATATGAGCAATCCTTTGCATCAATACTGCGTTGTGCAATAAGTCCACACGAATAAAAGGTTGCTCCTCCATTTTTATATTATTGGAAGAAGCAACCATCCGGCTTTCCGGCTGCATAATGCGTGTGCTTAGTAATGTATATATGGTTATCGTTTTTGCGGATCACTCCTCTATTGAGGTTTTATTTTCCTGATTAATGCTAAAACTTCTTCTGCTCCTTGTTCCAGAATATGTGTTGCTGCACATTTGCCTGCATGTTCAAATGCGTCTTTTCCAAATTGCATCTTTACTTCAAATTTCTGTTTGCCATCGGGCGAAAGTATGTTTCCTTCAAAATGCATCGTTTCGTTTTTGAGCGTAGCCAGTGCACTTATCGGTGTAGAACAACCTCCCATAAGTGCTGCTAAAAAGTCCCGCTCTGCTTTTACACAAATAGCGGTCGCTTCGTGATTCAAAACTTCACATTGTTGCTTTACTACTGTATCATTTTCCCTGCAAGCAACCATAATGGCACCTTGCGCCGGAGCAGGCAACATCCAATCCAGGTCAATAGTATGTTTATGTTCTATTCCCAAACGTTGCAAACCAGCTGCTGCAAAAATGGCCCCACTCCAATGCGTATGCTCTTCCAGCTTCTTCATACGCGTCTGAAGATTGCCACGAATATCTTCTATCTTATGTTGCGGAAAACGATGCCACCATTGCGCTTTACGCCTTATAGATCCTGTTGCTATTGTATGTTCAATCTCTTGCTCTGTGTTCCATTGCGGGTAACTATCGTCCTTTGCCAACAATACATCTCCGGTGGAACCTCGCTCTAAAACAGCCGCCTGTACAACACCTTGTGGCAATTGAACAGGCACATCCTTCATGGAATGAACTGCGATATCTATTCTGTTGCTTAATAAATAAGAATCCAATGTTTTAGTAAAAACACCTTCTACACCCACGGCATACAGCGGCGTTACCAGATCCAGATCGCGATCACTTTTTACCGGAACAAGTTCCGAATCTATTTGATGAGCCGAAAGCATGTGTTGTACTTGCTGTGCCTGCCAAATGGCTAAGCGACTATCGCGGGTACCAATTCTGATAAGTTGTGGTTTCATTGGAATAAAAAAAACAAGAATCAGTTTCTGGAAACTGATTCGGAAATATATTTATGCATGGTTTCGATATAGCAACAGCCTGGCTTAAAGTCTTCGTCCTCTTTTAATTGCAAGGCCATACTATTTAAAGCTTTCTGAACGTCGCAATTATCTTTATCCGTATCGAACAACAACACATTCAGCTTATGTAATTTTTCTTTTACAGACTTAATGATGGGCACATTTTGCCGCATGGAATACCATTCCGTAAAATCATGAAAATGATAACCTATAATGGCGTTTACCTTAGGTATCTCCGCACTTCTCTTTCGTAGTGTTTCGTCATTTACTTTTGACAGGTCATCTACATTGGCCAGTGTAATATTTTTATTAAATAGTACTGCAGGATCAATATTTTGCGGCACAGCCAGATCTACTAAAATTGTTTTTGCATCAGGTGAAAAATCATTTTTACCTAAAATATAATTTCTGGCATTTGTGGCTACTACTACTACATCAAATTGAGCAAGGCTTTCCCTCACTTTATGATAAGGCAATATTTGCAAACCAAGGTCATCGGCCAATTGGATTGCAGTTTCTTCAGTACGGTTAGCAATATATATCTGATGCGGAGTATAATGCTGCAATAAATTCAAACAGGTAGTACGACCTATGGAACCCGCGCCGATCACTGCGATGCGCGCATCATTCTTTTCCCTTAAATGGTTCGTAATAAATTTTACCGCTGCAAATGCCACAGAAACTGTACCCGTACTTAGTTCCGTCTTACTTCTTATTTCTCTTGAAGATTGTAGTGCGGATTTAAAAAGACGATCCATAAACCAACCTATCTTGTTGTGGTTTTTGGCTACCTGTATGGCTTGCTTCATTTGCCCTACAATTTCATAGTCTCCAAGTATCTGTGAATCTAAGCCTGCAGCTATATTGTAGATATGATGAATAGCTTCGTTGCCATTTTTGATATAGGCGTTCCGGTAAAAATCCTGTTCTGAGCCTACAGTATTATTGCAAAGCAATTTGATCAGATCATCAGGGCATTTAGCAAAACCATAGATTTCTGTGCGGTTACAGGTAGACAAAACAAATAACTCGTGTACGCCCCTTAGTGGTGCTGTTTCCAGGATAGAAAAATATTGACTTTCATCAATAGCATAATTACCTCTCAAAGCAGTGTCAGACTTATGATAGCTTATTCCAATTGCCCAAAAATCTGTAAGTAACTTCTTTTCTTCTGTATACATGCCAGCCCTGTAATAAATTCCCTGCAAAAGTACCTCTCAAAAGCCGAACCACCATGCGAGTTTTGTCATAGAATTGCAATATCCTTGGATTGCAACTGCACACAACCATTAAAGAACAGGATAAAATGACGTATCGGCTTACCTTTGCAGTCAAAATATAAAACCAGATGTCCGATACCACCCAAAAGGCATTATTATTAATGAATCTTGGTTCGCCTGATGCACCGAAGGAGAAAGCTGTAAGACGTTACCTGAATGAGTTTCTGATGGATAGCCGGGTATTGGATTTTCCTGCCTTCTTCAGGTTTATATTGGTACGTGCTATTATCACTCCGTTCCGCGCTTCAAAATCTGCGGAAGCTTATCGTAAGGTATGGACCAAAGAAGGTTCTCCATTGGTCGTACTTACGCATAAACTGGCCCAAGCAGTGCAGCAAAAGGTTCCTTATCCGGTTAAAGTTGCTATGCGTTATGGTAATCCCAGTCCACGTGTAGCTTTCGATCAATTAATAAAAGAGCAACCAGGCGTAAAAGAAGTTGTTGTATTTCCATTGTATCCTCATTTTACGATGTCTAGTTATGAAACTGGCGTGGAATATGCGAAGCAAATTCATAAGAAATATAAATATACTTTCCAGTTAAAGTTTATCAGCCCGTTTTATGATCGCCCTGAATATTTAAATGCGCTGGCTAGTAAAATCAAACCATTTTTAAACGAGTCTTATGATAAAATACTGTTTAGCTATCATGGCTTGCCGGAGCGGCATATGGTTAAAGATGATCTTAAAATAAAAACATCAAAAGGAGATGAAGGTTATAAAATGCCCTCTATCAATTATCAGAAGCAATGTATTGCGACTACACAAGCAGTAGTATCGCTTCTGAATATTCCTGAAGGCAAATATGAAACTGCATTCCAGTCGCGACTGAAGCAAGCAGGGCCTGAATGGATCAAGCCATATACACAAAGTCGTTTGGACGAATTACCAGGAGAAGGTGTACAAAAATTACTAGTCGTATGCCCTGCATTTATCAATGATTGTCTCGAAACACTTGAAGAAATTCAGATGGAAGGCCGGAAAGATTTTATCGAACATGGTGGTAAGGAACTTGTTTATATCCCTTGCCTCAATGATGATGAACAATGGGTAGATACCGTAGTACAGTGGAGTAATGAATTGATGTAATGTTTTAATCCCTCACAAATAATATTTGAAATGCTTTATTTAAAAGCGCTGCATATCATCTTTATAGTTACCTGGTTTAGTGGTATGTTTTATATCGTAAGGCTGTTTATATATGCTACCGAAGCTAACGACAAGGCTGACCCGGAGAAAAGCATTTTAGTAAAGCAATACGCTCTGATGAGTAAAAGGTTGTGGTATGGTATAACCTTTCCTTCGGCAATACTTACCTTAATATTTGGTCCGCTGGTATTGTTCTACAGCCCGTACTGGGACTTATTTGCGGATGCAACCTGGCTTCATGTCAAATTGCTTTTTGTCATTCTGCTTTATGTTTATTTCTATTCTTTGCACAAAATATTTATACAACAGCAGCGCGGTATTTTCAAATACAGTTCCAAACAGTTACGGATATGGAATGAGGTGGCCACCATTTTTCTGGTAGCTATTGTAATGTTGGCTGTGGTAAAGAAAGCAGTGAGCTGGATATGGGGATTGGTAGGACTTATATTATTTATAGTGTTGCTGATGTTGGCTATTCAATTGTATAAGAAGATAAGAGAAAGTAAAAAGGATTAGAATTACGGGTTAGGAAAAGGGCCCCTTGTCACCCTTCGGCTATTGTGCAGACCTCTGGATGACAAGGATGTTGTTTTCACTTTAAAATTCTATTTCACTATTTTTTTAATGCTTCACTATTTTTTTCAGTATACCGCCTGATGCTTCCCTTATAGTATGCGTAAATACGAAGGCTTTAGGATCGATGGCACTAACGATATTTTTAAGCTTACGTACTTCCAGCCGGGTTATTACCGTGAAAACAATATCAACATCTGCACTCTCTTCAAAACTGTTTTTCATAAAGCCACGCTCACCTTTATAAACCGTAATACCTCTGTTCATAACCAATACCAGCGCCTTTTTGATTTCTTCACTCTCTGCAGAGATAATGGTAACACCAGTATAAGCTTCTATACCTTCTATCACATATTTGGTGGTTTGGCTGGCTACATAATAAGTAAGCATAGCATATAGCGCCACTTCGAAGCGCATATAAATACCGGCTATCAGGAAGATGATAATATTCATACCCAAAATGATCTCTGTAATGCTAAAACTGCTTCTCTTCAGCGTAAATAATGCCAGCACTTCTATACCATCTATTGCCCCGCCACCACGCATGGACAAGCCTATACCAAGACCCAGGAAGAAGCCACCGAATATAGCAACCAGCAATTTATCGTGAGTCATTTCAGGGAAGTGCAGGAACTGTAAACAAAGTGCGATACCCAATACAGCAAGCGATGTACGGATAGCGAAATGCTTGCCTACCTGGTACGCTCCCATAATGATGAACGGAATATTAATCAGAATAAGAACAATGCCGAGTGGCCAATCAAACACTTCGTGCAACAACAGCGAAGTACCGGTCAAGCCTCCATCAAGAAAATGATTGGGCACCAGGAAACTCTTCAATCCAAAGCTTGCTGATAGTACCCCTAGTACCAGGTAGATACTATCTATTACAGGAGATGACGATGAAGGTTGATGTGTCTTATCCATGTCCTATTTGAGATTTAATGAGCTGTAAATGTTCTTCCTTTTTCGCTTTCCTTAATTTGATTGCTGTATCGGTAAAGTAATGATGACTTTCCAGAAATCTTACTTGTAGCCTATTCCAGTCATCTTTGTTGTTTACAATATCATACATAGCCAGCTCATCGTACAACCTGTTTCCAATGGTAAAAAAATCATCACGACCCAGGTAATCCAGATCAGCATCTGCCAGTATTTGTTCCAGCAGGTTATGTGGTGTTTGTGGAATACGTGTAGCCATGATCATACCGCAAATTTTTTCGATCTGCTCATCTGTATATTCAAAACCCGGAAGATATTGTTTTGCCAGATCGCAGGATTTTTTTTCATGTTCGGCAGCGCCAAACAGGAAACCGGAATCATGAAACAAAGCTGCCGTCATCAGCAGGGTAAGGTCTTCGCCGGAAACGCCTTCCAAGCCCGCTATCTCTTCTGTAGCACGGCATACATCCTTTACATGGCCTACGCTATGGTAGGAAAGGTGTTGTGGTAATTCATCCCGTAGTTTTTCCAGTATAAATGTTTTCGCTTTTTCGTATTGCATAAAAGCTTTATTAAGATCATTAAATAATTAATCGTTATGTCCAATGACATCATCCACGAAATACATATCTACCTCACCTTTGTTCTTGGCATTGACCTTACCTCTGTAAGTAAATGTAAAATCGTTTAATACCAATTCATGCGTATTTTCAGAAATATTCACCCTACCCGCTTCACTGTTACTTTCCATACGGGAAGCCATGTTCACGGTATCGCCCCATATATCGTAAGCAAACTTTTTAACACCGACTATACCGGCAACCAACTCACCGGAATTAATACCAACCCTTACTTCAAAAGAATGTTTATTTAAACTTCTGTTCCTGATAAATTCCACGATCTCCAGGCCTGCTTTTACTGCATTATACGCATGCCTTTCATTGGCCACAGGCATACCGCTTACAGCAAGATAAGCGTCACCAATCGTCTTTATCTTTTCCAGGCCATTGCGTTCCATGATATCATCAAAAGCCCTGAAACATTCATGCAATTCCTGCACCAGCTGCTCAGGGGATAACTGTTCTGAAATTTGTGTAAAATTTACAAAGTCTGTAAACAATACCGTTACGTGATCGAAATGCTGGGCCTTAGTCGTACCGGTTTCTTTCAACTCTTCCGCTACTTCGGCCGGGAGGATATTCAACAAAAGATCATCAGATTTTTTCTTTTCTGCTTTCAGATCTTCATGCTGTTGTTCAATCTTGGCTTTTTGCCGCATCACTTCTGTTGTACGTACTGCAACTTCTTTCTCCAGCTCCTCTTTCCTGCTTTCCAGCAACTGTTGTTTTTCCTGTTCCTGCTCTATCGTCTTTTGCGAAAGAATTTCTACCTGGTGCAATTGTGCCTTAAGATTTTTACTGACGGATGCAAAGCTCCAGGCCAGGTAGGCCGACATAGAGAAGGGGATGCTGAAAATAGCCATAACGGCCAGTATTATCAGTAACAACGCTATTGGTCCACCCTCTAAGTGAATTCCATTCAATACAAGCGATGCTATGATGATCGAAGCAAAAAACAAAACGAAAAATAGGATACCGATACCCAGGATCTTTGCGCCTCTTACCTTTCGGTACATGGCCCTGCAAACCAATATCGCAGCTTCCAAAGCACAGATTATTCCGACGCCCGCAAGCATATTGGCTGCCAGGGTATAGTTAATAAAGGTAACAACCACGACCGCAATGCAAAGCATCGTTATTATCCTGAACCTTAATTTCTTTTTGTTGAAAAGATTATTAACCAAGGCACTGAGCGAAAAGCACGATACACTCAAGGCAATGTTTACAAGCAATGTACTCGTATCCTGAAATGCAATACTCTGCCCAACAAAACCTATATACATTAAGTAGAAGAAGGAAGCAAAACCGAAGTTGAACAAACTGAAAATAAGATTGGATACCGTAGCACGGTAAAAAAGAAACAATATAAGATGTACAATGAACAAGGTCAGAAATATGGAACCTGATATAAGTGTTATCAGTGAGACCGTAAATAATGTGCCTCGTATTGATTCAACACCAACGGTGGTGTTAGTAAACCACATACGAAAGCCTGTTTCTGACTCATTATACTTTGCCAGCCGATTCCAGGCATTAAAGTTTTCGTAGCGTACAGCCAATACATGTTCACCGGGTTTCAGCAATAATACGGCCACCTCATATTTGGGGTCTTCATAGTAAGCATCACCATTCTTCCGGAAAGAACCATACTGTTTTACCAACTTTCCATCCACATATATATCCGTAGCGCCGTCCAGTTGCATTCCAAGCGCTATTGGAATTTCAACCAGGGCCGAATCTGAAAGAAAATGTTTTCTAAACCAGCCCTGCCCTTTAAAACCTAATTTTTTATCTTCACCTTTCTCAATGTCGATATAGGTTTTAGTTTCAATCCATGATGAATCGTTAAGCTCCGGACTTGCCCAGGCAATGTTGTCGCCGGCCTTAAACTTCCAGGGGTCTCCAAGGTAAATGCGTCGCTTCAGGCTGTCCTTGGTAACGCGAACAACTTTCCGGTCAGAAGCCTCCTGCGCATGTAATAGCAGTGGAAATAAAAGAATGAGGAGCAGGCTTATATATTTCATTGGTTGGTTTAATGGCTGTATGAGCATATGATTCAGGAATCATTATGCTCATAACAAGATAGCAAAATATCTTGTTATTATTATGGGCACAAGTTATGAAATCATCGTTTGAAATAAAAGTGCATATGAAGATTTGAATCAGTCTGTGGTCTAATCTTCAAAACGCATATCTCTTAAAATCGAAATCTTCTCTATTTCACCTACACGAGGAATACTTAGTTGAAGTGTGTTGTAGCGATGCCAGAAATAATGATTGCTTAAGCGGAACATGTACGTGGACGAAGCTCTATCCCTTCGGGTAAAAGTAAAGATGCCAACTGTGTTCTTAGTAATATCTGCAAACTGTACTTCCATTTGAAAAGGTTCGAAATATTGCGGACGTCTTTCAAACTCAACAGATAAATAACAATGCTTCAATGCAAGAACATTATGATCCAATGGAAGAAACAAGCTGTCATTCCGAAGAACAAAGTCCTTACTGGTTTTTACTAATACGCTCTTCAGATCATTCCCATTTCCGGCTTTATCCATTGCATCATTATAAAACAAACCGATGTACTCGGGTAATAAGCTAAAGGGAGTAGCATCTACCTGCGTAATAATAGTATCTGTAAGATCGGCTTTGGGAAGCGGGTGGAAGGACTTTGAAACCCAAATGCTTTTATTACCTATAACACCATAAGGCCGGTAATGATCAAAAATATGTTCTGCCACAAGGTAATATCGCAATACATTCGGGACATCATCTGTAGCATCAAAGAAATTACGTGGATAGTTGGCAAAAACTACAACCGGAACTTTGTTGATTCCGACTTCTTTAAGCATTTGTAATTGCAGATAATCATCCACCGTATTTTGCATGTTCTGGTTAAAGTACCCAACAACCTTTCTCTCACAAAAATAATAGAGCGTTGGCGTATTGGAAAAGTCAAGGAACGTTTGTTCTGATGATAATTGCCGGTCAAGAAATGATTTAAGATCGCCATAATTTTCACGTATAAAAGCAGTATCAACAAAGGTTCTCCCCATGTAATGCTTCCAATCCAGATTAGGGTAATCTGTTTTAAAAGCATTATTCACCAGGGCATTTTCCAGTGAGAGTCCATCAGACCGATATGGAAAAAACTTCAGGACTATCAATAAGAAAAAAGAAGAAACATAAAAAATAACGATCCTGTTTACAGCATTTCCAACCTTGCACCAATGAACGATCAACAATGCCAGAGCTGCAAAGAAAGTACTACTTAAAATTATCTCACCCTGCTCTGCAAATCCATGCCTTACCAGACCTCTTTGCAGATTACCCAGAAATAAAAGAAATAAAAATAAAGAAGACAACAACAAAAACCCTTCCTTCAACAAAGCATGCCTGTAATGCTTCCTTAACAGGATTACAATATAAATACACAGTATGACTGCAGTAAAAGGGAACAAAACATGATATACATAAAACTGCTGAGTAGGATTATTCATTAACTGAAAATAGCCATGTGCCTGGCTTGCAGCAAAAAGGTGTAATGTCATTTTTAAGTTAGTCAATACCAATTCGGGCGAACGCAATAATATCGCGCAGCCTAATCCTATCAAACAAATCACAGCAAAGAGTAATAGCCCTTTGAAGAAATTATATAAGGGAAATCTTTTTCCCGATACTAACCATAAAAGAGGGAAGTAAAAGAGGCATGCAAATACAGCAGCTGCACCGGTATCTATTTTCCATAAGATCAAAGCCAGCAATAACAGGAAGGTTTTTAAAAAATCACTTGGCGATGAGCGTTCGAATAGTTGTTTAGATAAGAACAATGGGAGAACCGCTATGAATATATGCGGATAAAATACTTCTCTGATAAAGGGAAAGGAAACAATGAAAAATATGGATAGAAGCGGACGGTGAAAAAGCCGGTTCAGCAATGCATATAGAATCCAATAGAAAATTAAGGTATTGAACAACTCATATACCACAAAGTCCGGTTGCCCTTTCCATCCAAAAATTAAAGCATACAGGTAGCCATACCATTGCTCGCTTAGCATGTGCGCACTTGTAAAGTCCAGGATAGGTATTTCACCAAAACGGAATACATTCATAACCGAATTGGCCGGATTAGCAGATTCAAACATCTCTGTTTGCTGCTGTAGCAAAGGCTGGTAAAACGCCAGCAACACAAATGCAAACAGTAAAGAAGGTGCCAGCCATCTACTGATCAATTTTTTTGTTGCATAACCAACGGCGATTTTCCTTTTTCTTAAAAACCACATCAACAGGTATAATCCCCAAACGGCTGCTACAAAATATAGTTTATAGTTAATGATATATCCATAAGCATGCCTGACAAAAAACATCAACTCCTGGAAAAAGAAAGCCAGTAACGGAACACTTGTAAGCGGTAAGAAAGCCAACATAAACTGCCTTGATGTTCTTAAACCATAACGATATAAAATACGATAAACCAGGAAACACACTAAAGTAAGAAACAGATAAACCCATACCACGCCTTCTCTTACCCAGCCATGATACCCTATTAAAAACAATGTACTGAACAGTAAAAGAAATGCAAAAGAGAGACAAAGTGCAAATGGTGTTTTTCCCTTTAAAGAGCCGACCATCGCAATTAAGAAACGAAAGGGAAGGAGCATGCCTAATCGAAGCCAGAAGAGAGCAAATAATAACTTCAGGACAGTGATTGTTTGGAGGCCTATGACTTGCAAAAATGATAAACAAATTATAGTTGCAGAGAAAAGAATCAGCTCCTGATGATGAAAAAAATTAAAGGAAGTCTTTACCTGCAGATACCGGAATAAAAAATAGAATACTGCGGCTAATACTATTCCACCAAAAATAAATTGATACATTGCCGACACCCTTAGGCCTATATCCACGCCACTAACCGTAGCCTGGCTTATCATCAGGTTCTTAATCGTTTTTAATTCAAAAGAGAGAGGCAGAAAGTAGCAGATTAATATAAAGATTGCAATGCTGAAAGCATGCAAAAGCAATGTAAGGTGCAAGCCTGTATCAGAATTAAAATTACGATTTACACACTCCGGGTTCATACTATTTTCGTGGTTAGATTAAGGTTGCAAATATGCTTAAAAATAGGGGTATTTCTTAGTGCCCATAAAAAAGAATAACCCGGATAATATTTCCGGGTTATTCTTTAAGTCAAATATTTTACTACGCCTATGCTTGCACTCCAAGCGTATTAAGTAAATCATCATCCTTAGGAGTAGGAATACCATTAGGACCAACATAACGGGAGTCACCATAACCTAAAATCGGATAGAAAATGAATCCTAACAAAAGCAAGCCAACGCCAAAGCCTACGTCCTTTCCAAAAGATTTAGCCAGCGCAAATATGGCAACGATGGCAATGTAAATATTAGCGAATGGGATAAATATAAGCCACCAATTTTTAACACCACAGAACTTGCACAAAACATAGAAGCTGTAGAAAGGTATAAGGCAAGCCCAGCCTTCTTCTCCGGCTTTGGTGTAAATTTTCCACATGGCACCGATAAAGAATACCAGAATAGCAATGTAAAGAATGACTGCAATGATCATAAGTAAAAGTTTAATGGTTAAAAAAAGAGTTTGTTACAAAATCACATTTTTTAAGAGCACTAAAATATTAAATAAAGCAATAAAATAAGATAGTCTTCGCATTATTTTTTTGCTTTATTTATGCTGTTGTCTTTTCCTAATGCAAAATGGCTGCATCCTTCCGAATGCAGCCATTTTTAAATTTTGCCCTAAAGCAATTATTCTTCTTCGTCAAATTCCAGAACATCTTTGCTGGCAATCAACAATTCGTATTCTTCTTTGGAACCAACGATCATTTCATTGTAATCACGGATACCCGTACCTGCAGGGATCAATCCACCGGTAATTACATTTTCCTTCAGACCAAGGAGATTATCAGACTTGCCGGTAATTGCGGCGGTTGACAATACTTTGGTTGTTTCCTGGAAGGAAGCTGCAGATATCCAGCTTTGAGTTCCCAACGATGCTTTAGTGATACCTAACAACAACGGTGAAGATGTTGCAGGTTCAGCATCACGGTGTTCCACTACCTTCTTATCGCTACGACGTAAAGCACTGTTCTCTTCACGGATCTCACGCAGGGTAACAATCTGACCAGGGTGCAGTTTTTCTGAATCACCGGCTTCAATCACTACTTTCTTATCATAGATCCAGTCATTTTCAGTCATAAAGTCGTTCTTATCAACCGTATCATCCTCAAGGAAGCGGGTATCACCCTGGTCGATAATTCTTACTTTACGCATCATCTGACGAACAATAACTTCAACGTGTTTATCATTGATCTTCACACCTTGTAAACGGTATACTTCCTGGATCTCATTTACCAGGTATTCCTGTACAGCATGAGGTCCTTTAATAGCAAGGATATCGCTAGGCGTAGTGGAACCATCAGAAAGCTGGTTACCAGCCTTGATAAAGTCACCATCCTGAACAGTGATCTGGCGTGAAAGCGGAACAAGATATTTCTTAACCATACCTTCTTTAGCTTCAACCAGGATCTCACGGTTACCACGTTTGATATTACCAAAGCTTACCACACCATCAATTTCAGCAACTACTGAAGGATTGGATGGGTTACGGGCTTCGAACAATTCAGTTACACGTGGAAGACCTCCCGTGATATCTCGTGAACGCCCCATTACACGTGGTATTTTCACAAGTACCTGACCAGGGCGAACCTTATCACCAGGGCTTACACCAATGTGTGAACCAACCGGTAAGTTGTATGTTTTACTTTCTTTTCCTTCAACAAGGATAGAAGGTATTTTGGTTTTATCTTTTGTTTCAATAACCACTTTCTCGCGGTGACCAGTTTGCTCATCAGCTTCTTCACGGTAAGTAATACCTTCAAGAACACTGTCAAACGCGATAGTACCTTCAATTTCAGAAATGATAACCGCATTGAACGGATCCCATGAACAGATCGGTTCGCCTTTCTTTACTTTCTGTCCGTTTCTTACTTTCAATGAAGAACCGTAAGGAATATTGTTGGTGATCAGCAAACGATCATTTTCAACATCCATGATACGCATCTCACCAGTACGACCGATAACCACGTTCACTTCTTCACCTTCATCATTCAGATGTTTAGTAGTACGCAAACCATCGAACTGAACCGTACCGTCAAACTTAGCCAGCAATTGAGATTCAATAGCTGAAGAGTTCGCCGTACCACCAACGTGGAATGTACGTAGTGTCAACTGTGTACCAGGCTCACCAATGGACTGGGCAGCAATGATACCAACGGCATCACCTTTCTGCGCCATGTAACCGGTTGCAAGGTTTTTACCATAACACTTGGCACAACATCCGCGTTTAGATTCACAGGTTAGTACAGAACGGATCTCAACAGTTTCGATACCTGCATCTTCAATAGCGTTTGCAATATCTTCATCTATTTCAACACCGGCTGTTACCAGTAATTCTTCAGTATACGGATGGTAAATATCATGCAATGAAGTACGGCCAAGAATACGATCGAACAATGGTTCTACGATCTCTTCGTTATCTTTCAACGCTGATGTTGCCAATCCACGTAATGTTCCGCAATCTTCTTCGTTAATAACCACATCTTGCGCCACATCCACCAGACGACGGGTAAGGTAACCCGCATCCGCTGTTTTCAATGCCGTATCCGCAAGACCTTTACGCGCACCGTGGGTAGAGATAAAGTACTCCAATACACTTAGACCATCTTTAAAGTTAGCCAGGATTGGATTTTCAATGATCTCAGAACCTGATGAACCACTACGACGTGGTTTAGCCATCAGACCTCTTAAACCGGCAAGCTGTTTAACCTGTTGTTTACTACCACGCGCACCGGAATCAAGCATCATGTAAACAGAGTTGAACCCTTGTTTATCATTTGCCATCTCATGGATCAGCGTTTCTGTTACACGGGTATCTACACGGGACCAGATATCGATGATCTGGTTATAACGTTCGTTATTTGTGATCAGACCCATGTTGTAGTTTTCCCATACTTCATCAACTTCTTCCTGAGCACCTGCTACCAGTTTCTCTTTCACTTCAGGAATGGTAAGATCATTGATGTTGAAGGACAGACCACCACGGAATGCTGTACGGAAACCAAGTGTTTTGGTATCATCCAGGAATTTAACCGTTTGTGGAATGTTTGTATTTTTCAAGATCGCACCAATGATCTCACGTAATGATTTCTTAGTCAGAAGCGCATTTACGAAACCATTGTCTTTCGGTACAAACTGGTTGAACAATACACGACCTACTGTAGTTTCGATCAGTTTGTATTCCAGTTGTCCGTCTTTACCACGAACCCATGCTCTTACTTTAATCCATGCATGAAGGTCAACCTTACCTTCATTATGGGCGATGATAACTTCTTCAGCAGAGTAGAAGGATTTACCTTCACCTTTGATGATCTCATCACCTATTGTTTTCTTACCTTTTGTCAAATAATACAGACCAAGCACCATATCCTGTGAAGGAAGGGTAATAGGTGTACCATTCTGGGGGTTAAGAATGTTGTGAGAAGCAAGCATCAACAATTGAGCTTCCATGATCGCAGCATTGCTCAACGGTACGTGTACCGCCATCTGATCACCATCGAAATCCGCATTGAATGCAGAACATACCAATGGGTGCAACTGAATCGCTTTACCTTCAATCATTTTTGGCTGGAAGGCCTGGATAGATAACCTGTGCAACGTTGGAGCACGGTTAAGCATTACAGGGTGTCCTTTCAGTACATTCTCAAGGATATCCCAAACAACAGCTTCTTTGCGTTCTACTAATTTCTTAGCGCTTTTCACTGTTTTTACAATACCTCTTTCAATCAGTTTACGGATGATGAATGGTTTGAACAATTCAGCAGCCATATCTTTTGGTATACCGCACTCATGAAGGGCCATTTCAGGTCCTACCACGATTACAGAACGACCAGAGTAATCCACACGTTTACCCAAAAGGTTTTGACGGAAACGACCTTGTTTACCTTTCAATACATCAGAAAGAGATTTCAAAGCACGGCCACCTTCCGCTTTTACAGCATTGGATTTACGGGAGTTATCAAACAGAGAATCTACCGCTTCCTGCAACATACGTTTTTCATTACGTAAGATTACTTCTGGCGCTTTGATCTCTAATAATCTTTTCAGACGGTTGTTACGGATGATTACACGACGGTAAAGATCGTTAAGGTCGGAAGACGCAAAACGGCCACCATCCAATGGAACCAATGGACGTAATTCCGGTGGAATAACAGGGATGTATTGCATCACCATCCATTCCGGTTTATTTTCTATACGTGTATTTGCATCACGGAAAGCCTCAACAACACCAAGACGCTTTAATGCTTCTTGTTTACGTTGCTGTGAAGTTTCGTTTGCAGCAGAGTTACGCAGATCATAAGACATCTGATCCAGGTTCAGTCGGCTCAACAAGTCCTGAACTGCTTCAGCACCCATTTTCGCGATGAACTTATTCGGATCATCATCAGGAAGATATTGGTTTTCTTTAGGAAGCGCATCCTGGATATCCAGGAATTCATCTTCGGAAAGTAAAGCCATGTAAGTATCCTCGCTATCTTTCATGTTCAACTTCTGGCGTACCAGCTCTTCAGCTTCACCAGCCTGAACAATCACATAACGTTCGTAATAAACAATGCTTTCTAATTTTTTAGAGCTGGAACCCAACAGGTAACCGATCTTATTCGGCAAACTTTTGAAATACCAGATATGTACTACAGGCACTACCAGTTTAAGGTGGCCCATACGTTCACGACGTACCTTTTTCTCCGTAACTTCTACACCACAACGGTCACATACGATTCCTTTGTAACGGATACGTTTGTATTTTCCGCAATAACATTCGTAATCCTTTACAGGTCCGAATATCTTCTCACAGAAAAGACCATCACGCTCTGGTTTGTAAGTACGATAGTTAATGGTTTCAGGCTTCAACACCTCGCCGTATGAGCGGTCAAGGATACCATCAGGAGAAGCCAGACTTATCGTTATTTTATCGAAACCGGATCTGGGACGGTTGTCTTTTTTAATTGCCATTTAGCAAGGAAATTTTAAAAAGATTTTAAAAATATTTTTATCAGGACAGCATTTGAAGCTTTTACTTTCTTCTCTTTCTGTTTCAAAAAATCAATTCTTTCAGCACATTTGTTAGCTCCATTTTTTTTATTTTTCTCGCAGCGTCGCGGCGACGCTGCGAGAAAATAATTTTTATGGAAGCTCTTATGGCCTTGATTTATTCGGGTCTGTATCGAAAGTTAATTCCAAACCTAAACCACGTAATTCATGAACCAATACATTGAATGATTCTGGAATACCGGCTTTAGGAATATTATCACCTTTCACAATGGATTCGTATGCTTTGGCACGTCCTACAATATCATCTGACTTAATAGTCAGTAATTCCTGCAGGATGTTAGATGCACCGTAAGCCTCAAGAGCCCAAACCTCCATCTCACCAAAACGCTGACCACCGAACTGGGCTTTACCACCCAATGGTTGTTGCGTAATAAGAGAGTATGGTCCGATAGAACGGGCGTGCATCTTATCATCAACCATGTGGTGTAGTTTGATCATATAAATGATACCCACCGTAGCTTTCTGATCGAAACGAACACCTGTTTCACCATCATACAGATATGTGTGACCGAAACTTGGTAAACCTGCTTCTTCAATATAATGTTTGATCTCAGCTCCGGAAGCACCATCGAAGATCGGAGTAGCAAAGCGCAATCCTAACCTTTCTCCGGCCCATCCAAGAATGGTTTCATAAATCTGACCAAGGTTCATCCTCGAAGGTACCCCAAGTGGGTTCAGTACGATATCAACCGGAGTTCCATCTTCCAGGAATGGCATATCTTCCGCACGAACGATCTTGGCAACGATACCCTTGTTACCGTGACGACCTGCCATCTTATCCCCTACTTTCAGCTTACGCTTAACAGCCAGGTAAACTTTAGCCAGTTTCAATACACCTGTTGGCAATTCATCACCAATAGACAAGTTGAACTTCTCACGTTTGTAACGGCCAAGTTCTTCGTTGTATTTGATGCTGTAGTTATGCAACAATTGATTTACCAAACCATCTGTTTCTTCTTCACCAGTCCAGCCTAATGGATTCACACTCTGGAAATCTACAGAGTTCAATACTTTAGCGGAGAACTTACCACCTTTACTGATTACCGGCTCACCATAAGTGTTGGTAACACCTGCAGATGATTTATCAGCAAGCAATACAGCAAGTTTATCCAGCAATAGTTTTTTGATCTCGTCTACGTTTTGAACGTGTATTTTCTCAATTTTTTCCAGCTCACCTTTCTCTTTCACTTTAGCATTCTTATCTTTCTTAGCACGTTGGAACAACTGCTTGTCGATAATTACACCTTCTACTGATGGAGAAGCTTTCAAAGAAGCATCTTTAGCATCACCGGCTTTATCACCGAAGATTGCACGTAACAGTTTTTCTTCCGGAGTAGGATCGCTTTCACCTTTTGGAGTAATCTTACCGATCAGGATATCACCTTCTTTAACGTGAGCACCGATACGGATAATACCATGTTCATCCAAATCTTTAGTTGCTTCTTCAGAAATATTCGGGATATCAGCAGTCAGTTCTTCTTCACCTAGTTTAGTATCACGTACTTCCAGTTCGTATTCATCAATGTGTACAGAGGTAAATAAATCTTCACGTACCACTTTTTCATTGATCACGATCGCATCCTCGAAGTTGTAACCTTTCCAAGGCATGAACGCTACTTTCAGGTTACGGCCAAGAGCCAGTTCACCGTTTTGTGTAGCATAACCTTGTGTAAGGAAATCACCTTCTGATACTTTCTGACCTTTTCTTACCGCAGGACTCAGATTGATGCTGGTACTTTGGTTGGTCTTTTTGTATTTAGTTAAACGGTATACTTTCAAATCATCTTCGAAAGAAACCAGGCGTTGTTTTTCGCTGCGATCATAACGAACATGAATTTCGTTAGCATCCACATATTCAACTACACCTTTACCTTCTGCGTGAATCTGGATACGGGCATCGCGAGCTGCTTTACCTTCCAGACCGGTACCTACAATTGGTGCCTGAGGACGTACCAATGGAACTGCCTGACGTTGCATGTTCGAACCCATCAGGGCACGGTTGGCATCATCATGCTCCAGGAACGGGATCAGGGAAGCAGACAGACCAACAATCTGGTTGGGCGCCACATCCATGAACTCAACTTCACCCGGATCAAGAATAGGGAAGTCACCGGTTTCACGTGATTTAATTTTATCTTCAAGGAAAACGCCCTTTTCATCCATAGGAACGTTCGCCTGTGCAATCTTTTTATCATCTTCTTCTTCTGCACTCAGGTAAAATTCATGTTTCAGATCAACTTTACCATCTTTTACCTTGCGGTAAGGTGTTTCGATGAAGCCCATGTCATTGATTTTGGCATGCACACAAAGTGTAGATATCAAACCAATGTTTGGTCCTTCCGGTGTTTCAATAGTACACAGACGGCCATAGTGGGAGTAGTGAACATCACGTACCTCAAAACCGGCACGCTCACGGCTCAAACCACCTGGTCCGAGGGCGGAAATACGACGTTTGTGCGTAATTTCTGACAACGGGTTGGTCTGATCCAGGAACTGGGACAGTTGTGATGTACCAAAGAAAGAGTTGATAACAGAGCTCAATGTACGGGCGTTGATCAGGTCAATTGGTGTGAACACCTCATTATCCCTTACGTTCATACGCTCACGGATGGTACGTGCCATACGGCTAAGCCCCACACCGAATTGTGCATATAATTGCTCACCCACAGTACGTACACGACGATTGCTCAGGTGATCAATATCATCAATTTCTGCTTTACCGTTTGACAGGCGCACCAGGTATTTGATGATAGCAATGATATCTTCTTTGGAAAGTACTTTTTTATCGTTATTCAGATCCAGTTCCAGTTTACGGTTGATCTTGTAACGACCTACCTCACCCAGATCATAACGTTTATCAGAGAAGAATAATTTTTCAATGATACCACGTGCAGTTTCATCATCCGGCGCATCGCTACCACGTAGCTGGCGATAGATGTGTTGAACAGCTTCCAGTTCTGAGTTGGAAGTATCTTTATTTAAGGTATTGTAGATGATAGAATAATCACCGCTCAATTCTTCTTTTTGGATATAGATAGAATCGGCTCCCATTTCAATAATGGTATCCAGGTGTTCTTCGCTCAATACGCTGTCACGCTCAAGAATAACTTCGTTACGCTCGATAGAAACAACTTCACCGGTATCTTCATCTACGAAATCTTCTGTCCAGCTGCGTAGTACACGCTCTGCCAGGCGGCGACCGATGTTAGCTTCAAGAGACTTGCGGTCTGCTTTAACTTCATCAGCCATTCCGAACAGGTTCAGGATGTCTTTATCATTTTCGAAACCGATAGAACGTAATAATGTAGTAACCGGGAATTTCTTCTTACGGTCGATGTAAGCATACATTACGTTATTAATATCCGTAGCAAACTCCATCCATGCTCCTTTAAAAGGAATTACACGGGCAGAGTAAATTTTAGTACCATTCGGGTGAGTACTTTGTCCGAAGAATACACCAGGTGAACGGTGCAACTGAGACACAACCACACGTTCTGCACCATTGATCACGAAAGTACCACGAGGGGTCATGTATGGGATATTTCCCAGGAACACATCCTGAACGATGGTTTCGAAGTCAACGTGCTCCTCATCATTACAGCTCAGACGCAGTTTGGCTTTCAGCGGTACAGAATAAGTGAGACCACGCTCCATACACTCTTCAATAGTGTAGCGTGGCGGGTCAATAAAATAGTCGAGGAATTCGAGGACGAAAATGTTACGCGTATCTGTTATCGGAAAGTTTTCCTTAAACACGCGGAACAGTCCCTCTACATCACGCTTATCGGGCGTGGTTTCGAGCTGGAAGAAATCCTGGAAAGACTGAAGCTGAATGGCCAACAAATCAGGGGTGTCCGCTACATCGTGAATTTTAGCGAAATTCACACGACCTGTTTGTGTGCGTTTTGTTACGTTAGACATAGTATTTTACACCAATTATTTGTAAAAAACAAAATAATCCCACCTCAAAAAGTGTTCGCTTTTTAAGACAGGCTTAGCAATAAATTTAAAAAAATCTGGACCAAAAGAATTTTTGCACGTACGTTTCCCGTTTAAGGGAGAGCAAAATTAAGAAAGAATTACTTATCGAACAAATTTTGACACGAAAATCGAAAAATTGTAAATTTTAACAAAATTTATAGTAAACGAATTGTTATTTCAATCAAAATGATAACGAATATGGTTATCTAAGTGTTAAAGTTCAAATTTTAGCACCATATTCAGTGCTGTGGCTTTGTTAAATTTTGCATAAAGAAATATTGCTTCTACTCTTTTGCAAAAAATACTTAACTGCTGAAATAGGAAAAATGTGAGATTTTCTACCCTTATTGTTGCTCATTCCCTTCCATGCTTTGCTTTATTCTGATATCTACATTATCACCTTCAATAATTTTGTTCGGCTCATTAAATTCATTGTAAGGCTCCGGAACCTGCACGTAGATAACCGCTGTAGAACTATCACTGATTGTCCCGTCGAAAACTGCCGAATAATTAAGATTACTACCGCTTAATATAGCCATAGCCTCCGGATAGGTCATGCCAGTGAGATCAGGTACATTGATCTCTTTATTACCAAGACCATCTCCTATTACCAGTGATATTTTACTGCCTTGGGGAATCATTGTTCCTGGAGCAATTTCTTTTCCATTCACCAGCTGGCTTAACACAGCGCCTTGTGCCATATCGGGCTTCATAACCGTATCGCCCAAAATGAGTTTGCTGCTTTTCAACAACATTTCTGCACTTCTGAACGACATATTTACCAGGTTAGGCATTGGTGTAGCAGGCGGGCTCTGTTTATTAACTGTCAAAAATATCGTTCGTCCTTCTTTCACTGTAGTTCCACCTTCAGGTTGCTGACCCAGCACTAATAGCGGCTTTTTTTCCGGACTGTAAGTAGAGTCAATTTCAACATCAAATCCGGCACTTTCCAGCAATTGGATGGATTCTTTAAGTGTTTTGCCTGTAATGGCCGGCACTTTTACTTCTTTACCATGACCGGTAATCCAACCCAGGGAAGCAAAAAACAGCCAATAAAGCACGACACAAATCAATGCAATGATTACGATGGTGCCTCCAAGTGTTTTATAAAAAGGTTTCGACATGTTTTTGAATACTTATTTCCGGAACTTGATAATATATTAACCCAAAAGGATAAAGGCTTAGGCTTCTAATATTTCATTAAGTAAGTTACCGTAAAATGTTTTTAAATCCATTCCAGCAGCTCTTACTTGTTGCGGCACAATGCTGTTTTCACTTTGACCGGGCATAGTATTTACCTCGAGGAAAAACAGCTCATTATTCTTTTTATTGAGAATAAAATCCATGCGCACAATTCCCCTGCAATTGAGATGAAGATAAATATTTTCTGCTTTACGGTTGAGCTGGCTTAAAACATCAGCTGCAATGGGTGCAGGCGTAATTTCGTTGGTTACACCAGGCGTATATTTAGCTTCGTAATCGAAGAAATCATTTTTACTTACAATTTCCGTAGGCGGTAAAGTATGGATCTTTCCCTTGATAGCATATACACCAATAGTAAGTTCCCGGCCTTCGATAAATTCTTCAATAAGTACCTGATTGTCTTCGGCGAAAGCTTTATCTATAGCGCCCATAAGTTGCTCCGGACTGGTAACTTTGCTTACTCCAAGGCTTGAGCCGCTTTCATTAGGCTTTACAAATACAGGCAACTTAAGGCTTTCCATAATAGCACCCAACGAATAAGGTACATTCTTATATAAAACTACTGAGTTGGCTATATGCACTACATGATAGTCTTTCAGTACTTTATTGCAAAAACTTTTATTGAATGTAAGTGCCGATACTATAGAGTTACAAGTAGTATAGGGCAGGTTGATCATATCGAAATAGCCTTGTAAACGGCCATCCTCACCAGGTGAGCCATGCACTGCTATAAACGCCGCGTCAAATACAATTTTTTGTCCCTCAATAGTTAAGGAAAAATCGTTTTTATCCACAATTATTTTTTGCCCTGAAGGAGTTTCATGAAACCATTCCTTACGGTCAATGATAATTTTGTAAACATCATAAACGGAATGATCGAGATTTTTTTCGATGGTGCTGGCTGTGCCAAGGGATATTACGTATTCGCCGGAATAACCTCCGGCTACGAGGGCAATTTTTTTCTTCATAAAGATTTATACTTCAACTAAAAGTGTGCCAAAGGTAAATAATGCGCAATGGATTATGAATTCCTTTTTTTGCCCCGGCAGAAAATTAACAAATGAAGACACTCGTAGGGACGCATTGCATGCGTCCTAAGTCGTGGACGCATGCAATGCGTCCCTACGAGATGTAACTTATAAGGGTCATAAAAAAGACGCGCAATTGCGCGTCTTTACGATTTATTCATAAAATGTTTTACCAATCCAATTTTTCCTTCTCCTTTTTCTCCTTCAGTATTTTAGCACTAACCACAATTCCGGTTTCGTAAAGGATAACCAATGGTATAGCTACCAGAAAAATACTAAACCAATCGGGAGGAGTAATAATTGCCGCCAGCACCATAATGATAACTATGGCAAAACGCCTTTGGTCTCGCATCAGCTTTGGCGTAAGTATGCCTATCCTGGAGAGGAAATACACTAGAATAGGTAATTCAAATACAATACCCATTCCAAATACCAGATCGCCTATAGTATCGTAATAATTGGCTATGGTAATGATATTATCGAATTGCGGGCTTAACTGATAACCGGCAAAAAAGTTAATGGTAAACGGTGCAATTAAAAAGTAAGCGAAAGCAACACCCAGAAAGAACAGCGTAGAAGACCAGAAGACAATACCGCGGGCATATTTAAGTTCTACTTCTTTTAATGCGGGTTTTACAAATTTCCAGAACTCCCAGAAAACGTACGGGAAAGCTATAATAAAGCCTAGCATAAAGGATGCTGAAAAGCTCATCATGAACTGGCCGGATAGCTCTGTATTCTGAAATTTAATGGTCAATGAATCCATGCAAAGTGCATCTACGTGGATAAGATGGCCAAATTCGCAAAGTAGTTTATAAGATATAAAATCTTTATTGGCAGGCCCCAATATAATATGGGTAAATATCCATTCAATATTGAAAAAGACTACAATTGCGCAAATGATAATAGCAGCCAAGGCCCGTACCAGATGCCACCTCAGCGCTTCAATATGATCTGTAAAGGCCATTTCTGCAACAGGGCTTCCACCGTTGCGTTTTGCTAAAAATTTATCAAGAATACTCAAGGAGTGTCCGGAATTTAGAGATTAAGATAAAATAGATCATCACGGACCCTAAATTTTTTCGACCCTGCGCTCATGGCGGCCACCTTCAAACGCTGTAGACAGAAACAATTCAGTCATGTTCTGTGCTGTGGTGTATTCGATAAACCGCTCAGGAATGCAAAGAACATTGGCATTGTTGTGCTGACGGGAAAGTATTGCCAGTTCCTCATTCCAGCACAATGCTGCACGAATACCTTTGTGTTTATTGGCTGTCATACATACTCCGTTTCCGCTTCCGCAAATAAGGATGCCTGCTGCTGCCTGGCCATCTTCAACCATAGTAGCTACAGGGTGTGCATAGTCAGGATAATCGGTTGAGTCTGTTGAATATGTGCCTTTATCATCAACTTTCCAACCTTGCTGGCTAAGCCAGGCTTTAAGTTGCTCTTTATAATGAAATCCGGCGTGATCGCTGCCGATGGCTATGGGCAATGTTTTATCGAATGTATTTTGCATAGGACAGCAAAGTTAAGCTGATATGTTGATATGTTTATAATAGTGCCGGTTAACAGGTTGATAAGGTATTTTATCAGAAAATAAGAAACGGAATCCTGATTTATATTTTTGCCTCAAGCCTTAAGTTGAACTTTCCTAAAGTTTAAAACTTTAGGAAAGTTTGAGGCTATAAACAAATCAGTAAGTTGTCTTTCAATTTTGTTTAGAATTGGACACATGCAATGCGTCCCTACGGTTTTACAATTTGTAAAAAATAATCTTCCAGCTTTTGTGCGATCACATCCCAGTCAAATTGGGTACGGATCACTTCTTTACCCGCTTCCCCCACCCTTTGCCGCAGAGCATCGGATTGTAATAATGCAATACATTGTTCTGCAAATACTTCAGTTTCCATAGCTAATATTACACCCTCGCCGGATGTAATGTTCAAGCCACTAAAACCAATATTCCGGCTTACCACAGGCACTCCCATAGCCATGGCTTCCAATACTTTATTTTGTGTACCGGCACCAAAACGTAACGGTGCCACTACTATAGAAGCCGAAGCATACATAGTAGAAAGATCCTTTACAAAGCCGGTGACTTTTATATCTCCTGACGCCAGCTCCAGTACTTTTTTCACAGGCCTTTGACCAGCAATTATAAATACTGCATCGGGCACCTGTTGCTTAATTAATGGAAATATTTCTGTTACAAAATAAATTACTGCATCTACATTAGGGGCATAATCCATATTACCGGTGAAGAGTATAGTCCTATCAAGGCTGTAATTATGCTGGTCAGAAGTGAAGGTGCTAAGATCTACTCCATTAGGCAGAAGATGCACATTATTAATATGCCGTTCTTGTTGCAGATACGATTGGTCTTCCCGGGAACATACCAGTGAGAGATTGTATTCCTGCAAAATGCGTTCGTAATCAAATACCCTCTTTTGCTCTATCCGGGCAAAAATTTTCAATAACCCTTCGCTGGTTTCTATTCTTCTTTTCCAATATAAAGAATAAGCATCGGGCAAGTCCAAAATGCGGGGAACATCTTTAGTTTCAGACCAATATTGAGCCATGCGTAGGTGTTGTACATGCACTGCATCATAATGATGTTGTGCATGTAGCTCCTGCAATTTCCTTTCCATTTTTGAGGAATGAAAGTACCTTACCTGGAATGGTTCTTTGTGAAAGAAAGCCAATAAACTATTCAAATAAGAATGTGGCTTACTTAATGGAATAACATGAATTTCTTTAAATATCTTTTGTAATTCGGGTAGATATTGAAGATCAGTTTTATCCTGCAGAAAGGTCACAAGATGTAGTTCATGTTTCCGGGACAGCCTTTTGGTCAGATGAAAAATCTTTAATTTGTCGCCACGATAGGGCGGATAAGGAAAACGATTTGCAGTAAAAAGAAGTTTCATTGATCGGGCTGCAAATTATTGATTTTTGGTGGATGGTTGTAATTTTTGGTAAAAAATGAACGTAGCCAGAGTAAGAATTCCCAAAATGTCCTAATTTTTGACAAATTTGGAAATATTAGGAAGACCAACTAACGGGATACGCTTAGATAAAATTTTAACGTAACGATTTGATTTAAAGTTAAAAATTCAAATACATTTGTTCGCAATATCTGTATTGATTTCCAGCCTGGTAACCTAAAATTATGCGCTATATTTTCACCATCCTGCTGCTCATTTCCAACATATTTCTTTTATCTGCACAATCTGCAGTCTATCCTTTTGCAGATCAAAATAATAAATGGGGTATTATTGACAACAGTAAGCATATAATATTGCAGCCTACTTATGAGCACATCGCATTTTTTCATAACCATGAGGAACAAACGGCTGTTGCTATTGTAAAAGATAAAAAATTAGGTGTAATTAATATTGCAGGCAAATTAATATTGCCCTGCATTTACGATAAAATAGAATTCCTGGGTGATGATTTTATTACGATTGGGATAAATAAAAAAACAGGAGTAGCCGGCAGGCAAACTGGTAAGATATTAATACAACCAACATACGATTCCATTTCCCGATACGAAGTAGACGAAAAAGAGAAGATATTCTTTTTGGTGCATGAGCACAACAAGGCTATATACCTCGATACTCAAGGCCGGGAAACAGAAGCCCCTCAATACTCCGGTATCAGCTCAATTGATCCGGGCAAACCTATGGAGGCCAAGGAAAATATTAGAAAATACGCCTACTCCTTATTGAGCAAACAGAATGATACCAGCCATTATATCCTCTCCAGGCGCGATGGTGACAATGTCATTTTTAACGATACGGTCAGGTTGTTTCATTGCAAAATAGACACGCTATTGTATCCTGATGCATATCATTTCATTATCCAGTTAAGTACACTGGCTACCGGTAAAAAAGGACTGGCTACATATGAGCCAATTAATAGAAAACTAGAAAGAGCATTGAGGGTACGAACACCTCTGCAATATGATGATATCAAGCCCTTATATAGAAAAGATGAAAAAAATACGGTGCTGGGTTGGCTATTGTTAAAAGGGGATTTATTAGGTTTCGCTACTCCGCAAGGCAAAGAGGGAATATTGCCGGCATACGTTTCTATAACAGACCCCGAACTGAAATTACCGCAGTTGAGCAGTTATATCCTGGTTAAAACGCTTCAAGGAAATACCGCTTATAGTGATATCATTGAAGGAGAAGTGTACATAAAGGAGTAATTTGTTCGGTTTAAACAAAAAACAAGAACAGAAATGCTATTTACAATTCTGTTCTTGTTTTAATGATATGAAAAATTCTATTTCAATATCTCATGCCCTAATTTATCTCTCTTTGTTTTGAGATAAAATTCATTATGAATATTGGGAACAATCTCAATAGGAACAGTTTCAACTATTTCAATGCCATAGCCTAAAAGGCCAGCACGTTTTTTAGGATTATTGCTCATCAGGCGCAATTTAGTAATTCCTAAATGACGAAGAATCTGTGCGCCTACACCATAGTCGCGTTCATCCATTTTAAATCCAAGTGCAAGGTTAGCTTCTACAGTATCCTGACCTTCTTCCTGAAGTTTGTAGGCCTTCAGTTTATTGATCAAACCAATGCCACGCCCTTCCTGGTTCATGTATAATACACAGCCTTTGCCTTCATGTTCAACCATTTCCATGGCGGCTTGTAGTTGTTCGCCACAGTCGCAACGAAGCGAATGAAGAATATCGCCGGTGAAGCAGGAGCTATGTACACGGGTCAATACCGGTTCGCCTTCTGCCCAGGTTCCTTTAATCAAAGCAATATGTTGTTCCCCGGTATTTTTCTGACGAAAGGCCACTAGTTCAAACATACCATGTTTTGTAGGCATTTGCACCCTTACTTCTTCTTCAATAAGGCTTTCTTTATCCAGTCTGTAAGTAATGAGATCCTTTATAGTAATAATCTTCAGATCAAATTGTTTTGCTATTTCTTTAAGCTCTGGCAGGCGGGCCATCGTCCCATCATCGTTCATGATCTCGACCAGTACACCTGCAGGTTCCATACCAGCCAGACGGGCAATATCTACCGTAGCTTCGGTATGGCCAATACGGCGTAATACGCCTCCTGGCTTGGCCCTTAGCGGAAATATATGTCCCGGGCGGCCCAGATCTTCTGGTTTTGTATTAGGATCAATAAGTGCCTGCACGGTTTTTGCCCTGTCTTGTGCAGAAATACCTGTAGTACAACCATTACCAATAAGATCTACCGATACCGTAAATGGTGTCTGATGCAATACCGTATTATTCTCCACCATCAGGTTGAGGTTCAATGCGGCTGCACGTTCTTCGGTAATAGGAGCACAAATCAAGCCACGCCCGTATTTGGACATAAAGTTGATAATCTCTGGTGTAACATTGCGTGCAGCGGTTACAAAATCACCTTCATTTTCGCGGTCTTCATCATCTACTACGATAACTAGCTTGCCTTGCCTGATGTCTTCTAATGCTTCTTCAATTGTGTTCAGCATGAAATAAATTAAAGTTTACGAAAACTTAATCCTGGATTTCAAACTTCCATTCTCAATTTTCAATTATAAAAACGCAAAGTTACGGGAGTATTTCCCAATAATATAAAGAAGACATGTCAAAACGGGAATCTGTTAGACTTTAATGGCTTAATTCTATATTGAAATAGACTTTAGCTAAGAGAATGAAGCCGAAAGCGAGAATACAAATGGCAGAAATACGGTTGAGGTACATAATACGACGCAAGGTCAATTTACGACGGATCTTATCTGCCAGAAAGACTTTGAGCATATCAAACCCGAGTACAATGCCCAGGCATACGCCAAAAAAAACAATACGCGGAGGTAAAGTACTACCCGCTACTGAAATAGCAGCGCCAACCCAAAGCAGGATCACCGCAGGGTTAAGGGCATTCATTAAAAAGCCTGTTCCCCATATTTTAAGGTAAGCACCAGCACTGATATCCAATGCTTTACCTTGTTTGGGCCGTTTTGGTTTATACTTTTTAAATAAACTTACCAAGCCCATAATAATAAATAACCCTGATCCAATATACCCAACAGTGCGTTGATGATCTTCCAGAAATTCAAGCCAGTTGGTAGCAATATTGGCGAGCGTAACATAAATAATATCGCTTGCCGATACACCCAAAATAAAAGCAATACCAGCTTTATAACTATGGTGCATACTATAACGGATAACGGCAAAGAGCGTAGGCCCTACCGAAATGGCCATAAACAGACCCAGGAGTACTCCTTTTAATACAGCTTCTGAAAAATTCATTTATTTGAAATTCGTACTTGAAATTCGCAATATTAAACCACCAGTTTAACCCTTAAAGGGTTCTTCCGAAGTATTAAAATTCACTGGTAAAGTGAAACGCTATATCAGGATTATTCTGCCTTTCTGTATTCAGGAACCATTCACTTTGCGCAAGATACACCAGGTTACCATCTTTATCTTCCATCACATTAGCTTGCTTAAAGCGCACAAAATCTTCGACTTTTTTCTTATCACCTGTTATCCAGCAAGCTTTATAAAAAGCTAAGGGCACAAAATTCACGGACGCACCGTATTCCTGCAACAACCGGTATTGTATCACTTCAAACTGAAGATCTCCAACGCAACCAATAATCTTACGATTACCGCCATGTTGGGTAAATAATTGCGCTACCCCTTCGTCTGTCAACTGGCGCAGGCCCTTTTCCAACTGCTTAGTCTTCATTGGATCTTTGTTGATCACCTCTTTAAATATCTCCGGAGAGAAACTAGGCATACCGGTAAAGAAGAAATCTTCCCCTTCTGTAATCGTATCGCCAATCTTAAAGTTGCCGGTATCAAAAAGACCTACAACATCACCAGGATAAGCATCGTCAATTACTTCCTTTTGGCGCGCCATAAAACTGTATGGTGCATTAAAACGAACATCTTTATTCAACCGGACATGATGATAACCTTTATTACGCTCAAATCTTCCGGAACATACCCTCAAAAAGGCGATCCTGTCCCTGTGCCTCGGATCAAGATTCGCATGTATTTTAAAAATAAACCCGCTGAATTTATCATCAGTAGGCTTTATCTCTTCTTTATTCGTTTGTCTTGGCTCAGGTGTAGGTGCTATGCGGATAAATGTATCCAGCATTTCCTTTACCCCAAAATTATTTACTGCCGAACCAAAGAACACAGGCGCTACAATTCCTTCAAGATAATCTTGCGGGGTTAAATCACCATAAACGCCTTCAATCAGTTCCACATCTTCCCTTAATTGTTTTGCATCACGCGCTCCTACTTTATCATCTAACAACTGATCGGCAAGATCGTTTATCGGCACGCTGTTTTCGGCTGTTGATTTTTGTCCGGAAGTAAAAAGATTAAGACTTTTATCATACAAATTATACACGCCCTTAAACTCTTTACCCATATTGATAGGCCAGGTAAGCGGGTGCAGGGAGATGTTTAATTCTTTTTCAATTTCGTCTAACAAGTCAAAAGGAAACTTACCATCGCGGTCCATTTTATTGATAAAAACAATAACCGGTGTATCGCGCATACGACATACTTCCATAAGCCTTTTGGTCTGTTCCTCTACCCCATTCACGCTGTCAATTACAAGAATAACGCTATCCACAGCAGTCAATGTACGGTAAGTATCTTCAGCAAAATCCTTGTGACCCGGTGTATCCAGCAGATTGATCAGGATGTTTTTATATTCAAAGGTCATTACCGAAGTAGCTACAGATATACCTCTCTGGCGTTCTATTTCCATAAAATCGGAAGTAGCGCCTTTCTTGATTTTATTACTTTTTACAGCACCCGCAACCTGTATAGCACCACCAAACAACAGGAACTTTTCTGTAAGCGTGGTTTTTCCGGCATCCGGGTGAGATATGATCGCAAACGTCTTACGACGGTTTATTTCATTAATATACTTCATGATTAAATGTGCAAATTTGAAAATGTACCAATTAGCAAATGTTTTGAGCTTTTAGACTCATTTTCACATTTCTTAATTTGCTAATTTTTCACATTAAAAGGCTGCAAAGGTCGTAATCTTTTTTTAGAATATTTTTCCTGTTTTCAATCTTTAAATTGAAGAGCTTTAATTTTCGGAGCGATTTTTGAAGTAGTCTTTACTAATTTATCTTACTCAAATTTTAATAACATGAAACTTTTGCTCATTTTGCTTGCTACATGCTCAATAGCCGCTTGTAAATCCGTATCTGAAAACCATCCTCCATCAAAAGAAATTACAAAATCAGATACAACCAGCCCTAAAAAGGAAACAGTACCGGCCATTGCTACTGAAAATAATGTTCTTTACCTTACCGCTTCCGGATTTGAACCCATGTGGACATTAAACTTATATATAGCCCAGGATGGAACGTATCCTGTAACATTTACTACCATAACTGAAAAAATGACTGGCAACCTGAAACCGACTGCCGACCACACTTTTGAAGGAATAGTAAAGGGCGGAACAAAGGAAGCACTCCTGAAAGTGGTAATTGCTGATATACCCTGCCAGGGCGAAAGTGGTAAAAAAGATCCGCAAACGGTAATGATAACTTTTGCAGGCTCAACATCATCAGGTTGTGGAAAATATCAGTAATTTATCTGTCTCAAAACATTTTGCGACACACCCATCTGAAAATAAAGCTTAGTCAATATCATATCACTTCTGTCTATTGATTTTGTTTTAATTTCGCGCACAATTCTACTTAAAATTACATGGGACAAAAGAAACTGATCCGCTTTGAGGCTATAAAACAATTTGAAAACGTACTGGAATACCCTTCTGACATGAAGGGCAAATGGAAAGATTTTTTCAAAAATGAACATCCGATAACACTGGAATTGGCCTGCGGCAAAGGGGAATATTCTGTAGGCCTGGGCAGGCTTTATCCCGAACGTAATTTTATAGGCATTGATATAAAAGGGAACAGAATATGGCGCGGTGCTAAAACTGCTCTTGATGAAGGTTTGACCAATGTAGCTTTTTTAAGATCGCATATTGATAAGATTACAGACTATTTTGAGCCTGGCGAAGTGGGTGAAATATGGATCACCTTTCCCGATCCTCAACTTCGTGGTTCACGCATGAAAAAGCGGTTGACCTTCCCTAAATATTTACGCCTGTACCAGCAAATCATAAAAACCGGCGGTACGATCAATCTTAAAACCGACAGTCCTGACTTGTATCATTTTACCAAAGCGGTAATTGACCTTTACGATCTGGAGTTGCTTGCGGACGATGATAATATTTACGCCAAAGGAACAGTATCTCCCGAACTATCCATTAAAACGCATTATGAAGGCCTGGATATTGCAGGCAGTAACAGGATACATTATTTACGTTTCCTGCTGCAAAAAGATATCCCTACTGAGAAAGAGCAGGTGTTGAAGGAAATGTTCATGAATAATGAAACAGAATCTGAAGAAGAATAAAACGTTCTGAGAAAAAATACTAAACCAATACCCGGCTGCAACTATGTCCGGGTATTTTTGTTTTGGTTTAAGGGTACTTTAAAACAGTGTTTATATAAAATTAACGCCTTCTTAAAACCTAAGCTAACAGGCCTCAAACCCTTATAGCAATGGACTATACCCCTATTCGGGGTATTTTGCAGCTTCACCTTTTCTTAACTCAAAAATACTTTACATTTGCTATTGACGTTTAATTAAAAATCAATTATTTAATACAGATATGTTGCGATTCATGAGAAACAAGATTCTGATACCTGCCGTTATCCTTACAGCGCTGGCTGTATTTTTTTCCTTCCGGTATATGGGTGGTACAGGCGAAGAAGGTAATGAGACTGAAAATAAAACTATTTTAAATACGGTAATGGCCGTGCTGGAACAAGGACACTTTGCACCACGCCCTATTGATGATGCATTCTCTCAATCGGTATTTGACAAGACATTGGAAAACCTGGATTATGAAAAGAAATTCTTCCTCCAGTCTGATGTTGATGCTTTAACTACTTACCGCAATAAGATTGATGATGAAATCAAGGATAATTCACTCGAATTTTTCAATACAGTAAACAATACTTTTATAGAAAGAGTGAATGGCGCTGAAAAATATTATAAAGAAATTTTGCAACAACCATTCAGTTTTGATGGTAATGAAGAGATAGAGCTGGATAGTAAAAAAATATCTTTTGCCAAAGACGAACCCGCATTGAGAACCCGTTGGGAGCGTTACCTTAAATACAGGGTACTGGCCAAATACGAAGACCTGAAAGAAGCAGACCAAAAGAAAGTTAAAGATTCAGCAAACTACAAAGCGAAGGATTTTGCCGCATTGGAAAAAGAGGCACGCGAATCTATTACTAAAGTGCAGGACAGGTATTTCAAGAGATTGAAAAAGTTGAATGATAATGATCGTTTTGCTTTGTTTATGAATAGCATTACGGGTTCAGAAGATCCGCATACTGATTTCCTGCCACCTGAAGACAAGAAGCGTTTTGATGAAATGATGTCCGGAAGCTTTATTGGTATTGGTGCATCGCTGCAGCAAACAGAAGATGGTAAAATAAAAGTTGCTGCTATTATTACCGGTAGCCCATCGTGGAAGCAAGGGCATCTGAAAGCGGAAGATGTAATAGTAAAAGTTGCACAAGGTGACCAGGCCCCGGTTGATGTAGAAGGAATGGAAACAGACGATGTAGTAAAACTCATCAGAGGACCAAAAGATACCGAGGTACGCCTTACTGTAAAACATGCTGATGGCACCACTGAAGTTGTTCCTATCATAAGAGGTAAAGTGGATATGGAAGATACTTTTGCCAAATCTGCCATCATTGAAAATAAAGGTAAAAAAATAGGTTACATCTACCTTCCCGAATTCTATGCTGATTTCAACGGCAACGGAAGCGGCCATAGTAGCGGCAAAGATGTAGCTAATGAAGTAATTAAACTAAAGGCAGAACAGGTAGATGGCATCGTGCTTGATCTTAGAAACAATGGCGGTGGTTCCCTGAGTGATGTTGTGGATATGGCCGGTATCTTTATTGGTAAAGGCCCGGTAGTACAGGTACGTGCCAGCGGAAACCAATCTGTTACCTTGAAAAGCCAGAATACTGCACCTTTGTATACAGGGCCTTTGGCTATCATGGTCAATAATGGTAGCGCATCTGCTTCTGAAATCATGGCAGCTGCTATGCAGGATTATGGCCGCGCTGTAATTATAGGTACCAATACCTTTGGTAAAGGCACTGTGCAAAAATTAGTATCCCTGGATCAGTTTGTAAACTCTTCTATGCGTGACCAGATTATAGCTGCATTCAATAAAGCAAAAGGTGGCGAAGCCCAGTATGATGGTATTGGTTCCCTGAAACTGACCATTCAGAAATTCTATCGTGTAGATGGCGGCTCTACTCAACTTAAAGGTGTAGCCCCGGATATTATTTTACCCGATGCTTATGAGCAACTGGACAACATCGGAGAACGCAGAGATAAGGCAGCACTACCCTGGGATAAGATCAATGCTGCAGATTATAAATTGTGGGATAGTCCACCGGCAATTGCAAGCCTGAAAACAGGAAGCCAGAAAAGGGTTGAGGCTAATGAAACGTTTAAGATCATTAAACAAACCGGAGAGCGCCTTAAATTGCAACAGGATAATAATATTGTTCCACTGAATGAAGCGAAATTTGTTGCCAAGCAAAAAGAATCTGAAGCTTTATCTAAAAAGCTGGAAGAACTGGATAAAATATCCAGTCCGATAAATGTGACGAACCTTAGAAGCGATATGGCTAAAGTAAATATTGATACTACTTCTAAAGCTAAAAATGCTGATTGGTTGAAAGCACTTAAAAAAGATGTTTACATCTCTGAAACTGCCAATGTACTGCACGAATGGATAAGCAGCTCAGCCAGAGTAGTAAGGATGAGCCCGGAAATGACTAAATAAACACGATAAGTTCATCAGGTAATATACTTTTAAGCCCTTATAGGATTCCATATCTTATAAGGGCTTATTTTTGCAAATCAAAACCATTTAGAAGATTCCTCTTTCCTACTAAAGTACATTTATGTTTACAGGAATTATTGAAGCACAGGGCGAAGTTCTGGCAATAGCTAAAGAAGGCAGCAACGTACACTTTACTATTAATAGCGGCATCAGCCATGAACTTAAAATTGATCAGTCGGTAGCGCATGATGGCGTGTGCCTCACTGTAGTGGCTTGCGATGATCAAAGCCATACTGTAACGGCAGTAGCAGAGACCATGCAGAAAACCAATCTTGCTGACTGGAAAGTAGGCCGTGTGCTTAACCTGGAAAGAGCGATGAAGCTGGGAGATCGGCTGGATGGCCATATTGTCCAGGGACATGTAGATACTGCAGGGAAATGTATTGACCGCAAAGAAGTAGATGGCAGCCATTTGTTCCGCTTTGAATTTCCAGAAAAATTTGCTGCACTTATTATTGAAAAAGGTTCCATTTGTATCAATGGTGTAAGCCTGACGGCCTTTGAAGCAGGCCGCAATACTTTTTCTGTTACTATCATTCCTTATACTTTAGAGCATACTAATTTCCGGTACCTTCAGGCGGGCGACAATATTAACCTTGAGTTTGATATACTGGGAAAATACATGCTACGAATGAAAGAACTGGCCTGAAACAAAACAACCAAATCTATCGGGCCAATCCGTTTTTACTTTTGAATTTTTATTTTTGAATTAAAACCATGTTCTCACTTGTTTTCCCGCAACATAATTTTAGATTCAGGCAGCAGGAAAATGTTCGCTATATTTTTGATTTTATACGAAAGAAATATGTAGTACTTACACCTGAAGAATGGGTACGGCAGCACATTCTGTTGTATTTATGCGAAGAGATGCAATACCCCAAAGGGTTAATTTCGGTAGAAAAAGAGATTAAGATCAATAACCTGAAAAAGCGTTATGACATCGTTGTATACGACTATGATCATAAACCCTGGATGCTTGTAGAATGCAAAGAACCGGAAACCCAGATAAAGGATGCAACGCTGCAACAATTACTTCGCTATCATAACTCCCTGCAATGCCCTTTCTGGTTGCTGACCAATGGAGCACAAAATTTCTGCGCACAGATTAAGGAAGGCCAGGTAGAATGGCTAACGGCACTACCCGCCCACAATGGCTGAATACTCCCTGCTTTTCAAAATGTTTAAAGTCCGAAGTATTACGTTATCATCTTTATTAATTTCCTGGTAGTAGCCTGCTGAACGGAATAACATGCGTGCCAGCAAAGCTTTGATCCTGTTGCGTAGCACCTGCATTGCCCTGGCATCACTCCATACTTTGGCAACCTGATGGCTATATTCGGGGAGGTAACCGGATTTAAGATCTGCCATTAATTGCGGCGTAACGGTGAATTCGGAATCAAACTGCCTGAACGTTTTATAAATGCTCATCTCTTTACTATTCTTTGAGAAATATTCATAGATCGTATTACTCAAAGCTGCCGCCGAAAGCAGTTCATAAAGTTCTCCTGCAGATGGATTGATTTCGTAAGGCGTAACAATATCCGGCTTTATACCGCCACCGCCATATACTATACGATGTTTTTGTTCGGTAAAGTAGCGCATGGTATCCAGCGAAGTAAAGGTATCTGCGGTAGTAAGAGACCCATTCTTATATCGTTCTTCAAATTCTTCTTCATAAGCCAATTTGCCTTTGTTGTAAGGTCTTTGAATGCTTCTGCCGGAAGGGGTAAAATAACGGGCTATAGTAAGCCTTAATGCAGAACCATCGCCAAGCTCAAACTGCTCTTGGACAAGCCCTTTTCCATAAGTGCGCCGACCGATAATTACACCACGATCCCAATCCTGGATGGCGCCGGCGAGAATTTCGCTGGCCGAAGCGGAGCCTTCATCTACCATTACGGCAAGTTTCCCCTGTTCAAATTTTCCCTTCTGGCCCGACATGTATTCTTCCTTTTCTGAAGCCCGGCCTTTTGTATACACCAACAATTTTTCACCTCCGATAAGTTCATCAGCTATTGCAGTTGCGGCATCCAGATAGCCTCCCGGATTTTGTCGCAGGTCAAGTATCATTTGCTTCATACCCTGTGACAGCAAGGTATTCAGCGCCTTCATAAACTCACGGTAGGTTGTAGCACTAAAACGATTGATCCGGATATATCCCGTCTGTGCATCAATCATATAAGCCGCATCAACGCTGAATATCGGAATTACGCCACGGTTTACATTTATCTCCAGCATCCTGTTTTCTGAAGGGCGCAACAAGCCAAGTTTTACACTGGTTCCTTCCAATCCTCTAAGCTTGCTTATAATGCTTTCGCTGCTTATGCCCATACCGGCAATAGTGCTGTCATTTACTTTTATCACTTTATCACCTGGCAATATACCTGCATCTGCCGATGGCCCGTTCTTTAATACAGAGGTAATCATCAAGGTATCTTTCAATATGTAAAATTCAACGCCAATACCTTTAAAATTTCCTTCCAGATCTTCTGTTACAGCTGCCAG
>JBAZWL010000034.1:0-53853 GCA_041660405.1 Taibaiella sp.
TTTCTCTGCTGCCCATAATGTTCATTACTATTATTTTTAACCTGCTGGAATGGAATAACAATTTATATATCTTCAATTCATCCGGGCCTGCTATGCCCTATTCAGATATGAATGGCTATGGACATACTGCAAGTACCTGGATGTTGTTCAAGGTTTATTGGCTGAGCATTGTCTTGGTATTATGTTTATTTGCTCTTATGGTATTTGCAAGAGGCAAAGAGACCGGGTTAAAATCAAGGTTCCAATTATCTAAAACTTCTTTTAGTCGTAAACATAAATTGGCTTTGGCGTTGTGCATGCTTACCGCTGTCAGCGCAGGCGGCTACATTTACTATAACACTAAAGTGCTGCATAAATTTGTAACCCCTAAAGAACAGGAGGAACTTTCAGTTGCTTTTGAAAAGAAGTATAAAAAGTATGAAAAGACTCCGCAATTACGTATTGTAGCCTCCAACATAGATGTAGACATTTTCCCAAAAGAAAGAAGTCTGAATATTAAAGGCAGTTATTACCTCAAAAACAAGCACGCCATACCGGTAGATACGCTGTTCATTAATTATATGGGTGGTGAAGAAAGTAATTATCATTATCAAAAAATGGAACCTGATGTGCCGGCTACTTTGATCGCAGACAATAAAAAGTTTGGGGTAAAAATGTTTAAACTTAATCACCCTGTTCAACCTGGCGATTCACTGAAATTCAACTTCGAAATTACCTATAAACCTGTAGGTTTCGAAAACAATAGTACAGAAACAGAAGTAGTTTATAATGGTACATTCTTTAATAGTTCGGTATTCCCTTCCATCGGTTATAACCCTAACTCCGAGCTGGGTTCCAACGCTGCCCGAAAGAAATATGGACTGAAAGAAAAGCCTCGCATGGCGGCCATAGATGATTCCGCGGCACGCATGAATAATTATATATCCAACGATGCGGACTGGATCAGGTTTGAGACCATAGTAAGTACCAGCGAAGATCAGATAGCAGTAGCTCCCGGTTACCTGCAAAAGGAATGGAAGAAAGATGGCCGTCGTTATTTTCAATACAAAATGGATAGCCCTATACTTAACTTCTATGCTTACCTAAGCGCGGATTACCAGGTAAAGAAGGACAAATGGCATGATGTAAACATTGAGATATTTTACAACAAAGGCCACGAATATAATCTGGACAGGATGATAAAAGCCATTAAAAAATCATTGGATTATTATACCAAAAATTTTGGCCCCTATCAACATCGCCAAGTTAGGATATTGGAATTCCCCCGTTATGCTTCCTTTGCACAATCGTTCCCTAATACCATTCCTTACTCCGAGTCAATAGGTTTCATTGCCAAAGTGGATGATGCGAATAAAGAAAAAATAGATGTACCTTTTTATATTACTGCACATGAAGTAGCACATCAATGGTGGGCCCACCAGGTAATGGGAGGTAATGTGCAAGGTAGCGTATTGATGTCGGAAACAATGAGCCAATACGCTGCACTTATGGTGATGGAAAAAGAATATGGCCGTCAGGCTATGAAAAAATTCCTGAAATATGAGATGGACGATTATCTTAAAGGTAGGTCTACTGAAACAAAAAAAGAAGTACCATTAATGCTTTGCGAAAACCAGGGTTATATTCACTACAGGAAAGGCAGCGTGATTATGTATTCGCTTCGCGATTATCTGGGAGAAGACGTATTGAATAGCGCCGTAAGAGCTTATCTCAATAAAGTAAAGTTCCAGGAACCTCCGTATACCAATGCTATTGAATTTGTAAACTACCTGCGCGCAGCAACGCCCGATAGTCTTAAATACATCATCAAAGATATGTTTGAGACCATCACTATCTATGAAAATTATGTAAAAGACCTAAGCTATGAAAAGATGGCTGATAACCGCTATAAAGTAAAACTTACTGTTGGCAGCGCTAAATTCCGGTCGGATGAAAAAGGCAAAAGCAGTAAAGTACCTGTAGCAGATTATATAGATATTGGCATTTTTGCGGCGCAAAATGCAAAGGATAAACATACCAATGATAAAGAATTGTTGCTACAAAAAATTAAGATGGATCAACCGGAAAAGGCCTTTGAGTTTATAGTAAACGAAAAACCGGTGAGTGCCGGCATTGATCCTTACAATAAACTAATAGACCGTACTCCTGACAATAATACCTGGAAATTTGGCAGTAAACCTCCTAAGGTAAATACTGATATAAAAGAAACCAAAGGGCCAGGTAGCGTGAGTGTTAAAGTAGGTTCAGACGATTAGCTATATCCTTTTAGTTCCTTGCCCTGCATTACTAATCGTTTTGCAGGGCAATTTATTTACTTTTGTTAACCTGAAATACATGCTAATCTAACATGCCTTCTTCCAAGACATATCTCTTTACTTCTACAAGACTAGGATTCAGAAACTGGACAGTTGAAGATGTTGAACCTATGGCTACCATTAATAAAGATCCGGCGGTAATGGAGCATTTCCCAGCTACTCAATCATGGGAAGAAACGGAAAAATTTATATCCAGAATGCAGGACCAGCTTACATCAAATGGCTTTTGCTATTATGCTGTTGACCGGCTGGATACGCACCAGTTGATAGGATTTACTGGTTTATCAAAAAAAGATTTTGAATCAGATTTTACACCCTGCGTAGATATCGGTTGGCGCTTCGGAACACAGGCATGGAATAAAGGTTTTGCAACAGAGGCAGCTAAAAGATGCCTGCAACATGGGTTTCAGCAACTCGACATGGAACGTATTGTTTCAATTGCTCCTCAAGTCAATGCAAAATCAATAGCGGTTATGGAGAAAGCCGGGATGAAATTTGAAAGAACATTTGAACATCCTTTATTAGCGAATGATGGCAGACTTAGAGATTGCGTATTGTACTCTTATGAAAAGAAGGATTTTAAACAGTACTTCTAAATATTAAACTATGAAAGCATCCAAAGATATCCTTCAATTCCTTGCTGGCTATAAAGAAGAAGTACTTAATCATGCTCTGATACTTCGTGACATAGTTTTAAAAAACCTTCCTGGCATAACAGAACAATTAGACATGCCTGCAAAAATGATCGCTTATGCTTACGGTCAAAAATATGCAGACCTGATCTGTGTTATCATTCCTTCCAAAGATGGATTGAAGCTAGGATTCAATAAAGGAAGCACTTTACCTGATCCTTCAGGTATATTAAAAGGTTCAGGAAAGATTTCAAGGTATGTAACTATAAAAACAGAAGCTGACATACACAACCCTGCAATTGAAGACTTATTATTGGTTGCTTTAAATGCTTACAAGGAAAGAACAGGATTGAAGTAAACCATTGTCAAATACAGTTGTACAACAAAAAATCCTGCCAGTAATAAGCCAGCAGGATTTTTTGTTTGTTATTAAATTTACAAAGTAACCTTAAGATTCAACTCATCTAATTGCAGTGGATTTACTGAAGATGGTGCATCGAGCATTACATCACGTCCTGCATTATTCTTAGGGAATGCAATATAATCACGGATCGTTTCATCGCCACCAAGCAAAGCACAAAGACGGTCGAAACCTAGTGCCAGTCCACCATGTGGAGGAGCACCATATTCAAATGCCCCCAACAGGAAGCCAAATTTTTCTTGCGCTTCGTGTTCGTTAATACCCAAAGCCTCAAACATCTTCAATTGCAGGTCGCGTTGATAAATACGGATAGATCCACCACCAATCTCTGTCCCGTTCAAGACAAGATCATAAGCATTGGCCTTAATGTATGGATATCTTGTAACATCCTGCATCCATTCAATCTGATCGGGCTTAGGAGATGTAAACGGATGATGACGGGCTACCCAACGGCCTGCACCACCACCATCATCATTGTTTTCTGCAAATTCCAACAAAGGGAAATCTACAACCCATAAAGGCTTATACTCTTCACGGTTGCGAAAGCCAAGACGGTTACCCATTTCCAGGCGCAGTTCACTCATGGCCTTACGGGTCCGTTCTTTGGCACCAGCAAGTATGAAGATTAAGTCACCTGGTTTAGCTTCTATCTTTTGCGCCCATTCTATCAGCTTAGCTTCATTATAAAATTTGTCTACCGAACTTTTCAAAGAACCGTCTGTATTGTACTTCACATACATCAGTCCGGTCATTCCAATTTGCGGGCGCTTTACCCATTCTGTAAGTTCATCTATCTGCTTGCGGGTATATTCACTGCAACCTTTAGCTGCTATGGTTACCACATATTCTGCATCATCCATCACTTTAAAATCAGCACCACCAACCATATCCACCGCTTCGTCATGTTCTTCCAATGAACCTTTGGGCGCTTTCAATTCGGTCAATTCCATCCCGAAACGAATGTCTGGTTTATCATTGCCATAACGCTTCATTGCCTCTGCCCAGGTCATTCTGGGGAAAGCTTCTTTAAAGCTTATTCCTTTTACATCCTGGAATACATGCTTTGTCAATCCTTCAAACATGTTGATAATATCTTCCTGCTCTACAAAGGCCATTTCACAATCTATCTGTGTAAATTCCGGTTGTCGGTCTGCACGCAAATCCTCATCACGGAAGCATTTTACAATCTGGTAATAACGATCATAACCGCTTACCATCAACAATTGTTTGAAGGTTTGCGGGCTTTGGGGTAAGGCATAAAATTGTCCTTCGTTCATACGTGAAGGCACGATAAAATCGCGTGCACCTTCAGGCGTGGATTTGATCAAAAAAGGTGTTTCAATATCATAAAAACCTTGGGCATCCATATAATTACGAACAGAGCGGTTGACCCTGTAACGTAGTTCCAGATTGCGTTGCAGCGTTGGACGACGTAGATCCAGGTAACGGTATTTCATACGCAGTTCTTCTCCACCATCAGTTTCTTCTTCAATGGTAAAAGGTGGAACAGCTGATTTATTCAGTATGGTATAAGTAGTTACTTCAATCTCAATATCGCCGGTTGGCATCTTGGCATTCTTACTTGCGCGCTCAATCACTTTACCCACAATCTGCAGTACAAATTCACGGCCCAAAGGCTGCTCGCCGAGCTGTGTGGTCAATGCTTCATTGAATAACAATTGAGTAATGCCATAGCGGTCGCGTAGGTCCACAAAAGTAATGCTGCTGCCAAGCTTGCGTACGGTTTGCACCCAGCCTGCGAGGGTAACAACGGAATTAATATGTTCACTGCGGAGTTCACCGCAATTGTGAGTACGATACATTGTATTAATTTGATAATTTGATGATTCGATAATGTGAGAATGATTGTTTTATTATCACATCAGCTAATTAGCCAATCAGCCAATTAAAGTAGGCTGCGAAGATAGTGATTTGAAGAGGATTTTAAAGCAACAAATCGCAAGCTGTTGATCAATTCATTTCACAATGTGCACAGGTGAAGTTTGTCAACAATTATAAAAATTTCAAAAAAAATTGTGTAACCAAATGATTACACTTAAATTTGTAACCGAACAGTTACACAATTAATTCAAAAATCGTGAGAAGAGATGTATTTCAGGCAATAGCCGACCCTACCCGAAGAGCCATCATAAATATGGTGGCCAACCAAACACTGAACCTCAACGCCGTTGCTGAAAAGTTTGACATTAGCCGGCCTGCTATATCCAAGCATATCAAGATCCTTACAGAATGCGGACTTATTGTTATTCATCAGCAGGGCAGGGAAAGATATTGCCATGCAGACTTGAAACAGTTAAAACAAGTAGTAGACTGGACACAACAATTTCAGGCTTTCTGGACGCAAAAACTGGACGCACTTGGAGCATTTCTAGAAAAAGAGGAACAGGTAAAACCATCAACCAAAAATTCTTTAACTTCTAAAAATAAAAGAAAATGAAACACGAACCTTTTGTAATTGAAAGAACCTACAACGCGCCAATATCAAGGGTTTGGCGTGCTATTACAGACAAAGATCAGATGAAAGAATGGTACTTCGACCTCTCTGCATTCAAGCCCGAGGTAGGCTTTGAATTCTCTTTTATCGGTATCGGTAAAGAAGGGCATGAATACGAGCATCTATGCAAAGTAATGGAGGTTATTCCTGACAAAAAACTAAAGTATAGCTGGGCTTACAACGGTTATGAAGGAAATTCATTTGTCACCTTCGAGTTGTTTGAAGAAGAGGGCAAAACAAAAGTAAGACTGACACATGAAGGCCTGGAAACCTTCCCTGCAATTCCTGCTTTTGCCAAAGAAAATTTCATCGAAGGCTGGACTGCCCTTATTGGTACTTCATTGAAGAAATTTGTAGAGTAGTAACATTAAATAAAATAACAGGAACACCCCAATACCTGGGTGTTCCTGTTATTTTGGGAAAAGAAATGATATGGTTAATAAGCTGCTTTATAGTCGAGAATAAGATCTAAAGTAGTCAACTTATTCTTCTCTATTTCAACAGGATTAATATTGCCCTCGCCATCATACTGATTGGCATATAGCTTGCCTTTTTCCAGAACAAAAACAGAATATCTTCCCTTCGGCAGACGAATGTAATATTTCCCGTTTTTCCCTGATTTTAATGTGGCAACTTTCTTCGCTTTTATTTTACTAAAAAAAGGGGCATCTGCTTGCTGCACATCTTTTTGGTTTATAATTGGGTATACCACTATTTCCCTGGATACCTTTTTAGTAATTCCCGGGCTGGTACCAATACCAGGCATATGATTACCTTCTTTCCAAATTACCTCACCAGCTATACCTTGCTTAACTTTTGTCTGAGCATAGCATTTTTGTGAAAATGGCAGGATAATAATGCCAAGTACCAATAGTATTCCGCAGAGCATTCTTTTACTATTCATAAATGTTCTTTTTAAAGGTTCATTATCTAGACTAATACAATATTCAAAAGTAATAAATAGAAGTTGAAGTTAGCCTCAAGTACAATGATATCGGAAAGGCAATAAACACGCTATGAGTTGATAATAAGATGCATTTTCATCGCCAGCAGATCGCCAGCCTACATCCCACCTTTCAACTCTTCCAACATTTTCTGGAACGTTTCTTTATCATTGGCCCAGCCCAAGCTGGTTATCCTGGCCCAGGAAATTAAAAAGTCATGAATATTTCCGTAATACACTTCAATGTCATCTGTCGTAATAATGCGGATAATACCTTCATTGGAAACCTGGAGCGAAAATAAATAAACAAGGCTTTTCTTCAAGCCCTTATCATCGGTAAGCGATTGCGCTGATATAAGCTGGGTGGTCATCTGTTCCATGCTGCAAAAATAAAAATTGTAATTCAATCAATGTTATAACATAAAAAGTCCCGGAAAGATCCGGGACTTTTCAATATTCAAAATTACCAGGGGTAATCTTATTTCAGGATTTCAGTAACCTGACCAGCACCTACGGTACGGCCACCTTCACGGATAGCGAATTTCAGACCTTTATCCATCGCGATTGGAGCGATCAATTTAACAGTCAGATTTACGTTATCACCAGGCATTACCATTTCAACACCTTCTGGCAACATACACTCACCAGTTACATCCGTAGTACGGAAGTAGAACTGAGGACGGTATTTGTTGAAGAATGGAGTGTGACGGCCACCTTCATCTTTACCCAGTACATAAACTTCACCTTTGAAGTCAGTGTGTGGAGTAATTGATTTAGGAGCACAGATAACCATACCACGACGGATATCTTTCTTATCGATACCACGAAGCAACAAACCTGCGTTATCACCTGCTTCACCGCGATCAAGAAGTTTTTTGAACATCTCAACACCAGTACAAGTAGAAGTAAGAGGAGATTCATTGAAACCAACGATTTCAACGTTGTCACCTACATTGATCACACCGCGTTCGATACGACCTGTAGCAACAGTACCACGACCAGTGATAGTGAATACATCTTCTACAGACATCAAGAATGGTTGATCAACCGGACGTGGAGGTAATGGAATATATTCATCAACTGCATCCATCAGATCTTCGATCGCTTTGATACCAGCTGGTTCAGCGTTCAAACCTGCAAGAGCAGAACCTTGAATAATTGGAGTATTATCACCGTCAAAACCGTTTTTGCTCAATAGTTCACGAACTTCAAGCTCAACCAGTTCAAGAATTTCAGGATCGTCAACCAAGTCAACTTTGTTCATGAAAACAACCATACGAGGAACACCTACCTGACGTGCAAGCAAGATGTGCTCTTTAGTTTGTGGCATTGGACCATCAGTAGCAGCTACTACAAGTATAGCACCATCCATCTGTGCAGCACCGGTGATCATGTTTTTAACATAATCCGCGTGACCTGGACAGTCAACGTGTGCATAGTGACGGTTTAATGTTTGATATTCAACGTGTGCAGTGTTAATAGTGATACCACGCTCTCTTTCTTCAGGAGCGTTATCGATTGCATCATAATCTTTCTTCTCAGCCAAACCTTTAGACGCTAATACCGTACTAATAGCTGCAGTCAATGTGGTTTTACCATGATCGACGTGACCAATGGTACCAATGTTTACGTGAGGTTTCTCCCTCTTAAAGGTCTCTTTTGCCATTGTTATTTCTTTTTAAAAGAATTTTTGTTTAATTATTAATTGTAAAATTTACTCTGCTTAAAAAACCTATTACTTCTACGAGCTGTTGAGCAGGATTGAACTGCCGACCTCTTCCTTACCAAGGAAGTGCTCTACCGCTGAGCTACAACAGCAATTTGAATTGGTAAATGGTAGACTTTGCTAAATTGTTTTAATCCGAAATAACAATTACAACCATTTATCAATTCAACAACTCTTTTTTGAGCGGAAGACGAGTCTCGAACTCGCAACCTATAGCTTGGAAGGCTATCGCTCTACCAATTGAGCTACTTCCGCTGGTAAGTGAAACAAAAAATGTGCAAACTCATTTAATTACTCATTTGCACATTTTTCCACACTTAACTTAATAAAAGTGGGCAGAGTAGGGTTCGAACCTACGTACACTTACGTGAGCAGATTTACAGTCTGCCGCCTTTAACCACTCGGCCATCTACCCGTTTTATCAATGCTGAATTTTGGGTTTTGAATTCTAAGATGGCTGAAAAAAAATAATTTAATCCATCATTCAAAATTCATCATTCAACACTATCAAAAGGAGCCACTTGCCGGGATCGAACCAGCGACCTACTGATTACAAATCAGTTGCTCTACCAGCTGAGCTAAAGTGGCCTTTTTTATTTGTTTTTACAAAGAACTAATCCCTTAGAAATCATTCGATATTGTTGTACCGTTTGCTTTGGGATTGCAAAGGTAGGGATGTATTTTGAATTTACAAACAACTCGTGGAAAAAATTTAAACTTTTTTTTCACTAATGTTTCTCCCTAACTATCAATTTCTACCGGAGCGCAAATGTATAAGATTTTCTGGAAAGTAGCCGTATTTTTGGCCACCTTATATTTATCGTATGATCCATAAAATACTCTCTGATAAACCCGTAAAACTTTTCCTGGCACTTAGTGCTTTTTTTGTAGCCAATGCTCTTATTGCAGAGTGCATCGGGGGCAAATTATTTTCATTGGAAAGGTTCCTGGGTATGAATATTTCGCATTTCACTTTATTTGGTGAATCAGGTTTGTCTTATACCCTGACTTGTGGCGTGTTGCTTTGGCCATTGGAATTTATTCTCACCGATATTGTGAATGAATATTTTGGTCCCAGGGCTGTTAAGCGTATTTCCTATACTGCTGTTATATTGATAGCTTACGCCTTCTTCATGTTTTACTTTGCCATGAAAGTGCCTGCCGATCAGGATTTCTGGGTAGGCAGCAAAGCGGCAGAAGGTGTTCCTGATATGCAAAAAGGTTTTTCAGCCGTATTCGGACAAGGCATGTGGATCATATTTGCAAGTATTGTAGCCTTTCTTTTAAGCCAGGTTATTGATGTTCTTGTTTTTCATAAAATCAAAAAGCATACCGGAGAAAAGCATGTATGGCTCAGGGCTACAGGATCGACGATGGTTTCCCAGCTGGTGGATAGCTTTGTAGTATTATTTATTGCCTTTAAAATAGGTAGCGACTGGAGTTGGCAAAGGGTTCTGGCTATCTGCATGGTCAATTATTCCTACAAGTTTGTTATGGCTATCCTGCTTACACCTCTTATTTATTTGCTGGAATATGGTATTGAAAAATATGTAGGCAAGGATACGGCAAAAAAGATGAAGCTGGCTGCCATGGGCAAATCAGAAGAGCTATAACAACTGAAATATTGGGAATCATTTTTTTGATAGCATCCTCGGGTTCTTTACCTTTAACCTTCTTATGCATCGGCACCTGAAAATCTTATTTATCATATTATTGTCGTTTTGTGCCCTTACGCACAGCTTCAAAGTGGAAGCCTGGCAATACAGTCCCAAAACACAAGTACAAAACGACCAGCAACCTTCCGGAGCTACGGAGGAAGCGCCTACATCTGATGAATCGGGACAGGAACAATATAGTGATGAAGAAACTAATGATGAGGAATATACCGATGAACAATATACGGACGAAGAACAGAGCCAATCTCCATTTCCTGATATTATAACACCACCCAAAAGAACAGAAAGAAAAATAGCTGACGACAAATGGCTACAGCTTACCCGTCACGAGGATTTCCAATACGAAGATCCCAAACCAGAAGTGGTCAAAAATGAAGATATAGGCTGGTGGACAAAAATGTTCATGAATATTTTTTCATTCTTCGCATCTACGCTAGGCAATATCATCATCATCTTAATCGTAGTCCTTATTGTTTTGGTTATTGTAGTTAGAATTGTACAGCTTAACGGTAACGTTTTCTTCTCTAAAAAAGACAAAAAAATAAACTCAGGAGCGGTGGATGAAATGTCTGATGAATATGTTCCTGAAGATTGGGAAAAAGTAATTCAGGAAGCGGCAAAAGCCGGCAACTACAGGCTTGCAGTAAGACATGGATACCGGTATTTGTTAAGCCTTTTGCAGGAAAAAAACATGATCAGTTTCCAGGTCGCCAAAACCAATTATCAGTATGTATTTGAACTGGCAGGCACACAACTCCATAAACCTTTTATGCAATTGACCCGCGACTATGAATATGCCTGGTACGGCGGATTCCAGATTGAAGAAGAGCGTTTTGAAGATTATTACCACAAAGTGACTACCATTAAAAAAGAACTGGATCAAAAAGGATAAACCGATTAGCTATTTATGTTTATGCGCCTTAAATATTTTTTACCTTTTATCGCAGTTCTGGCTACGCTATTTCCTGGTTGTAGTTGTAAAAGCAAAACAAAAAAAGCTACTAATTGGACACATAATTACGAGAAATTAAATAAGAATCCATTCAGCTTATACCTTGCTTACGAAAGCTTACCATTGCTTTTCCCCCACGCAAAAAAAGAAAAACTTGATGTTTCTTACCGGATCAATAATCTTGGATATACCTTAAGAAAAAACAGCGGTAAATCTCTGATCATGATGATAGGTGAGAATGTTCATTTCAATGATGGAGAAATAGATTCCCTATTTTCCTTTGTCGAAGAAGGCCACCAGGTTATGATATCTTCAACTTTATTTGATGAGGCATTAACAAGCCGCCTGGGTATTAAAAGAACCAATGGCTCTTATGCTTATGAAATGAAAAAGCAACAGATTTTCATCAGGAATAAAAATGAAGAATTTCAACCATTTACAGCAAAAATAAAAGAGGAAAGCCTGACTGGCTTTTTCCAGAAACAAGAATTGCCGGATATACCCTTCTTCGTTCTGGGCATGAATGATACTAAATATCCCGGTTGTATTGTTTACTCCGTCGGATCAGGAAAGTTGATATTGCATGCTGCACCTGTGGCGTTTACCAATTATTTCCTGTTGCAAAATGATAACAAAACTTACCTCAGCAATCTGTTCAGTTATATTACAGAACCAGTCAGCAACATATACTTTATCTCTTTTAATTCCCGCGAAGTAAGCAACTCGGACTTTAGTGTATTATGGAATAACATAGCAACGCGAATCGCTTTATTGTTAACTATATTTACTTTGGGCATCTTCCTGCTGTTTGAGATGAAGCGCAAACAAAAGATCATACCCATCATTAAACCTGTTGAAAATTCATCTGTAGCTTTTACAGAAACCATTGGCAGATTGTATTTCAACAAAAAGAACCATACTAATCTTGCAGAGAAGATGGTGCAGCATTTCCTGGAATTTGTGAGGAGCAATTATTATCTCAACACCAGCAATCTTGATCCCGAATTTGTACGTATGCTTGCTGCAAAATCAGGAAATGAAATTTCAAAAACAGATAGTTTAGTGTACAACATAAAGGAAGTGCAAAGCGGCGCTAAAATCGACGAAGCCTTCCTATATTCTTTATATACCCAAATACAGGATTTTTACAATGGAAAATGAAAATAATGAGCAACAAATTGCCGGCCAGGAAGTACCGGAATTAAGAATAGACATACAGCCTATGCAGGATATTACGGATCGCATTAAAGAAGCTGCAGCAAGTATTATAGTAGGACAACATGAAACTATAGAACTGCTATTGGCTGCTTTGCTTGCAGATGGCCATGTATTGATAGAAGGTGTGCCCGGCGTTGCCAAGACCCTGATGGCTAAAACCCTTGCAAGGCTTATAGATGCAGATTTTAGCAGAATACAGTTTACGCCTGATCTTATGCCATCGGATGTGGTGGGTACTACAGTATTTAATCCGCAGGAAGGTGAATTTAATTTTAAACAAGGCCCGGTATTCAGCAATATTGTATTGATAGATGAGATCAATAGAGCGCCTGCCAAAACACAATCTGCATTGTTTGAAGTTATGGAAGAGCGCCAGGTTACAGTAGATGGTAATACTTATAAAATGGACCCTCCGTTCATTGTGCTGGCTACACAAAACCCGGTTGAGCATGAAGGCACTTATCGGTTGCCGGAAGCGCAACTGGACAGGTTCCTATTCAAAATAAATGTGAACTACCCTACCCTAGATGAAGAAACTAAAATATTGAATGAGCATCACGAACAGAAAGGGAAAATTTTACTCGATCAACTAAAACCGGTGATCAGTAAAGAGCAGCTTTATAACTGCAGAAAGTTGGTACAGAAGGTGCATATTGAACCTAAATTAATTGAGTTTATTGCCAAGCTCACAGTATCTACCCGTACCGACAGGTCTTTATATCTTGGAGCTTCTCCTCGTGCATCGCTTGCATTGCTGGATGCTTCAAAAGCAATAGCAGTGCTGCGTGGCAGAGATTTTGTAACTCCGGAAGATATCCAATATATTACCCCTGCGGTATTGCGTCATCGCATAGCGCTTACTCCGGAAAGAGAAATGGAAGGCGCTACGCCTGATGATGTACTCAAGGAAATTACAGCTAAAATAGAAGTACCCAGGTAATATATTTTTTTCAACCCAAACCTATAAAGCATGTCAGCAGAATACGATTGGTCAAGATTCAAAGTGCGCATTAATATAGATGCGTCCAAAGAATCTATTTATGAGGCCTGGGCCAGCCAGGAAATGCTGGAATTGTGGTTCCTTCGTCTTGCAGAATTTACGAACCCTACAGGTAATTTAAGGGGAAGGTTTGAAAAAATAGAAAAAGGTGACCGCTATAAATGGCTCTGGCATGGATACGGAGACGATACAGCAGAAACAGGAACAATTCTGGAAGCCAATGGCGTGGATAAAATAAAATTCACCTTTGGTAAGGCCGGCAATTGTACGGTAACCATTACAGAAGTTTCCAGCGAAAACCTTATGGAAATAGTGCAAGATGAAATTCCTGTTGATGAAGCCGGGAAACACCATTTTCATATAGGTTGCCAGCTTGGTTGGACCTTTTATTTTGCCAACCTGAAATCAATGCTGGAAGGAGGTGTAGATCTTCGGAATAGGAATGAGCAATTAAAAGGTATGATGAATTCTTAGGACAATCTTTATAGGTTTTAAAAACCTATAAAGATTAATAACAACAATGCCGCACGATGTATCGTGCGGCATTGTTGTTATTTTATCTAATTGAATTAAGCTAAAGTAATTTCCTTATCCAGGTAAACATCCTGAATAGAGTTCAGCAAGTTGATACCTTCGTTCATAGGTTTCTGGAATGCTTTACGACCACTGATCAATCCCATACCTCCGGCACGCTTATTGATTACAGCTGTAGTTACTGCTTCAGAAAGATCAGAAGCGCCTTTAGATTCACCACCGGAGTTGATAAGACCTGAACGGCCCATGTAGCAATTGGCTACCTGGTAACGGGCAAGATCAATAGGATGATCGGTTGTCAATTTACCATAAACATCTTTATGTGTTTTACCAAAGTTGATAGCATTATAACCACCATTATTAGTAGGTAATTTTTGTTTGATGATGTCAGCCTGAATGGTTACGCCCAAATGGTTAGCCTGTGCAGTAAGATCGGCAGAGGTATGATAATCCACACCATCTTTTTTGAATGCATTGTTGCGGATATAGCACCAAAGTACGGTAGCCATGCCTAATTCGTGCGCATATTCAAAAGCTTTTGCAGTTTCGATAATTTGATGATGACTTTCTTCGGAGCCAAAATAAATAGTAGCACCTACAGCAGTAGCGCCCATGTTCCATGCATCTCTTATAGAGCCGAACATGATCTGATCAAAGCGGTTAGGGTATGAAATGAATTCGTTATGGTTGATTTTAACAATGAACGGAATTTTGTGCGCATATTTACGGGCAACAGAACCCAGTACACCATAAGTAGATGCAACAGCATTACAACCACCTTCTATAGCCAGTTTCACGATGTTTTCAGGATCAAAGTAAATTGGGTTTGGAGCAAAAGAAGCACCTGCACTATGTTCGATACCCTGGTCTACAGGAAGAATAGAAACATATCCTGAATTGGCAAGGCGGCCATGTCCAAGAAGCGTTTGAATGCTGCGAAGTGTTTGGATATTACGGTTAGAACCTGCCCATACTTCATCTATATGATTAGGGGAAGGTGCATGCAAAGAAGATGCATCAATAGTTTTACATTGGTGAGTAAGTAATGACTCTGCATCAGCACCCAGTAATTCTACAATTTTGTTATGCGCCATAACGAAGGAATAATACTTATTTAGAGGATTAAAATTGGCTGCAAAGGTAAGACAAAAAGGAAATAAAAATATTTCGATGAATTGAATTATAAATGAGCAAAGTGTTTTTATTTTGAAAAATTCCTTTTACCTTTGCCGACCTTTAAAAGGGATCACAATGGTGATTGCTCCTATAGCTCAGTTGGTTAGAGCACCTGACTCATAATCAGGGGGTCCTTGGTTCAAGCCCGAGTGGGAGCACAAAGTCTGGAATGTTGTGTAGCAGCGCATTCCAGACTATTTTAACACCTCTATCAGTCTGTAGCATATCTCTAAACGTCAGTAAAAACGTCAGTGTATGTTACAATTACCCAACGGCTGCAGCTGCAGCGAACCGGCTATTTTTCCTGCTAATTGGCAAGAAAGAGGCGCGGACATCAATCAAACCTGGTACATTCAGTACTATTTTCACGACCCTTTGTATGCGGAGCAGTACCCTCGGGGGAAATTCTGTCAGGTTAAAGCCGGCATTAACCGGTACAAAACCTTATCCGAACGTAGGGACATCATTAAACTTTACCTCAAGAACCTTCTTCACAAACTGGTTGAGCTGGGTTATAATCCTCATACTCGAACTGATACGGTTGATGAAGAAGTAAAGCAATACGAAATTGATCCGGATACTCCTTTTATCGAAGCCCTAAAAAAAGCACACCAACGTCTTAAATGTGAGAAAAACACAAAAGACAATATTGGTTATATGCTGGCTTACATGGAGAAATCAGCCAGGCAACTTCGCTACATTGACTTACCAATAAAATATATCCGAAAGAAACACGTCCGGTTAACAATCGAAAATTGTGGCCGTGTGAAAGACTATTGGAGCGCAAACCAGTTTAACCACTATCGGGGTCACATGGGCATGTTGTTTGCCGAGCTGGTGGAACTGGAAGCTATTGATTCAAATTATTGTCTTTCAATTAAGAAGGAAAAAACAATCAGGAAATTAAAGCGAACCCTCACAATTGAGGAACGAAAAAAAATAAGCACCCACCTTCATGATAATTATTATGCATTCTGGAGGTACATGCAGATATTCTTCCACTCCGGAGCCAGGACAACTGAATTATTCCGGATTAAAGGAAAGGATGTCAAACTGAAGCTCCAGGAGTATAAAGTGACTATAAAAAAAGGCAGGGAAACGGTTGAGGTTATGAAGCCGATAAAGGATATAGCCATGATTTATTGGGCGGAAATCATGGCTAATTGCAAAAATGAGGACTATTTGTTCTCTGAAGGTTTAAAGCCCGGGGCCATACCGATTAATCCAAAGCAGATAAGTAAACGCTGGCGGGTTCATGTTAAGAGTCCGAAAACCGGATTAGGTATTGATGTTGATTTTTACGGTTTAAAACATTTAAATACCAGCGAAGTAGTTGATAATGTCTCGGAGGCAATTATCCAGGCACAAAAAGACGCTGCGAAACTAAACAGCCATACTACGCCACAAATGGTAATGACAGTATATGATACCAAGAACAAGATCCGAAAGGATGAACATATAAAATCTGTCAGAAATGAATTTGCATAAAAAGAAATTGCGGCCATCGAGCCGCAATTTCTTTTTTACACTGCTTCAAAAGTGAATCCCATCTGAAGTAACTGTACAACGATGGGACTATCCTCCGGGGAGCCAATAAGATCAATACGCCGTTCAGCTTGTGTAGTTCCTGCAGCAATTTCCGCAATCAGTTCGGTATCAGTAAGATCGGTTTTAGAGAATAAAGGTTCATTATCTACTCTACAATCAAGTGTATGTGTTAATACATTGGCTTCTCCGACTATCTTCGATCCGGAATTTAGTGTAACTGTAAGCAAGATCTCGTGCTCTTTATACAGGGTTTTCTTTTGCATGTTCTTTTTTTTACAAAAGTAACCAATATGTAAACACTATAACTTATTTCTTAACTATTAACAAGGCTTGATTCTGGTCACTACTTTTGCATGATGCAAAAAGATTTACCTCAGCATCCGGAAGTAATAAAAGAAGTGGCCAGGCTAAAAGAATATTTTGACACAACCCCGATCTTAATCAAAGAATGGCATGAGGGCTGTATGCATGTAAAGGATATTCCGCAATTTATTAAACTCGAATTGAATGCTGCTGAAACGTTCAATCCAAAGCACCCATTCAATCCACCTCTAAAAAGATTATTACAACTTGAACAGGCTATAAGGAATCAATTAATCACTACTCCAACAGAATAATAATGGAAAACCAGCTTATTATAAAAGATATCCGGATGGAGCATTCAAGCGTGGAGCAGATATTCAGGTTTGAAATCACCCAAGATAATGAAGACTTGTATTGTATTGGTAAAGGCTCATTCATGGAAATAGTGTTTGATAGTGAACTTAAACCTATCAAGACTAATCACGTTCCATCACATTGGATAAATTCTTTACAGGATAGATTTCAGGATCATATTTACATGGGGACAATAGTAGGTGGTATAAAGACATTGGAGCTACAGATTTTTGAACTTCTGGAAGAAGAAGGTTGCACTGAAATAGAATTTGGTAGAACAAATACCTGGTTTGGAGAATATACATTTGACTTCTGGTATAAGGATCATTTCCTAAAAATAACCACATTCCGGGAATGGAAAGATTTTACTGATCTGAAAAGAGGCCTGTATGTGACTAATGAAAATCAACTGCCACTTATTAAGTCATGGCTTAATAAATTTGAGGTTCGTGAAAATGGTAGATATCCATTCAAGATTCAACATAGGTGGACGAGTCCCGCTAATAAGGATCTTTATAACTGAAAAACATACCTACCTAGGTATAGAATAGTTAGGTCATCATTTGTTCCTTTGCTTCATAATAAAGCAATATGAAAAGAACAAAGATTCCCATGCAACTGACTGCTAACAAAATTGGCAATACAAAGCGTACAGCGTTAGAACATTTTGTTTGCGATTACGAACCTCTATTTGATCTTGAAAGCAAAAAAAGATGGCGTGCTCTGTTGTCAGCAACAATTGAACATGAAAAGGCTAAAGTTGAAAGACGATTAAACCAGATTTAAAAGGAGGCCGTTGTACAACGGCCTCCTTTTAAATTCAGTAAGGTAGGATTATCATGATTCCATTTTGCACTCAATTTCTACCGGCCCATGTTGATCATTAATGGAAAATAGTTTGTTTTCATCAACAAGATATCTAAGTATAGCACCGTAAGAAAGGTATGGTATAAACCCGGACACGATCGCGCCAGTACCACCAATTCTCCTGGTTGTGTATAGTTCAGTGCCATTAGCATCGAAAAGGGTAAAATAGCCTTTATTAATTCGTATGCGATCAATACGAGTATTTCCGTAAGATAGGAAACCCACAAGTATTATGATGTACTCTGTTGTTGTGGCCATTTGTTTTTAAAAATAGGACAGCTCAAAATTGAGCTGTCCAGGTTGAAAATAAATTACATCGGTTTAAGCTGCGGATTTATTAAGCTCGTTCCGATAGTAGTATTCATTCATTGCAATAGCCTGGCCAACCGTCATTTCAATCTCAGCAGTTTCTTTGCTTCTTTCAATACCTATTAAGACAGAAAGATCATGAAGTGCTAATTTCTGTTTGCGTTCACTATAAGCGCCAAACTTAGTAGCAGCTGCAGCAAGCGCCGTATCCACATCTTCAATCACTTCATTTACCATATCAGCCTCTTTCAGCAGTTCCGGCAGGATCTTACGCAACCAGGCAACCGCAGCATCATCCCATGTACCAGGAATTAAAGCTGTTATTGAATTGATGGCTGGATCATCAAGGAATTTTTTTACTCCTTCAATCGCGTGCACGCCAAGTGCAACAGCTTCTTGTAATTCATCTTCCATGTCATTCCACAATCCGCTTAACATAGACCATAGATTTTTCAGAAATTTTCCGATTATACTCATAATTATAATGTCACACTGACCAGTGACCAGGTTTATTGTTTGTTATTTTTGAATGGATGAGTAATCTTGTAAATCAACTTGCTTAAACCGGTTCGCTCACGCTCTTTGGTCTTAGGTGGTAATACCTTTTGTTCAGTCACCACATTTGCAGTATCTGAAACAGCCTCCAGCCTTGCTATATCACCATTCACATTATTGAGATCGACAATCAGAAAAGGACCTTCCCTGACAATTGGTTTTGATAATACGATTTCACCATCTTGCCGGAAATAAATAATTTCAGTATTGGTGAGGGGGATAGCAGGCCTGTTCTTTTTCTTTGCTGCAGTGATGGCTTTTACTTCACCGGCTACACGGCTTACTTTTTTAGCAATAGAAAGATTTATAGAATCTTTGATCCTATTTTCTTCTTTCAGAGATTGTTTTTCAGCATCAGCAGCTTCATCAGCCAGCGGTAATGACTGAACAGTGATAGGTGTTACCTGTGCAAGTGTATCAGGTGCAGGTATTAACCTGGAGCTGAATACAAAAACAATGAAGCCTACAAGGCCAACGCTTCCAAAAAACGCCTTGCGCTTCCCGTCATTTGGTACATTATTTTTTTGCATTTCTTTTTGCTTTTTCGGCATCGTACAATGCCTGGTTAAGTTTTGCTGTAATACTGTCCTTTCGTTTCCCGTCTGCTTTTAGCTCTTCTATTTCCTTACGGTCTTCCTCTTTATCCCTTTCGGTGTATTCGCGGACAATAGCTGTTTTTTGATCTTTACATTCATTCAACTGTGTATTGGCAACTTTCAATTCCAAATCCTTATCCTTGATCGTTTGAGCCTTTTCCTTCACTTCACTACGAAGGTTTGCGGTTGTCGCTTTACTCCCGGTGAAGTATGCTGACCCTGAAATGAACGCTATAAATGCAAGTGCCAGCCTGGTTTGTTTTGCGGGTGAAAGGCTTGCCCACCACTTCCAATTTTGTATGTTCATCGGGTTGCATTTTGTTATGGCGATTGGTTTACTGGATTACTTATTCAATGTTGCATCAACTTTAGCTTTCACCGCATCGGTGCTTTTAGCTGGTAGCATGGCAACAAAAAGTGCTATTATTCCAGCTATAATACTATCGGCACCGGTAAACACTAAAGTCCAGTCTGGCAAAGCAAGCAACGCCTTATCATGGATATAAGTGAGAACGCCGCACAGGGCAGTAGCTATTGCTATAACTAATTGCAATAGGCGGAAATATTTTGGACTTTTGCTTGCAAGACGAATGATCGTTTCCACTAAAGGAGTGAGAATCTGTTTCATTTTTATTGTTTGATTTAATGGTTAAAAATTATTGTTTTAAATACTGGAATTGAACATACGCCGTGGCTGTTGTGCCAGAGGTAAAAAAGTTAAATAGTGCCTTATCTACAGAAGCATCAGCACTTACAAAGTTGCCTGCAGTACTAAGACCGGTACCCGTTGCTACACCAGTGACATCATAGGAATTAGACATAGCCGAAGGCACAGGAAGTGTTATTAAGATTATCTGCCCACCGGTAGTTAGTCCAGAACATAATATTCTTCCAGAAACATTAATAACATCTCCGTTCCTTATGTATGTGAAGCCTTCTGGTGTAACTGTACCGGCACCAGCATTGGTTAGTGTTGGAGTATAAGCACCTGACATGTTTAGTGTTCCAGGATCAACATAATCTGTACCAGCTACAGCCTGGGTAATTACACCACCAACCGCCTTCAGCATCCCTGTTGTAACCGCCTGCTGAATATTCCCACTAATTTTAGCGTTTCCTTGAACCTCTATCGCTTCCGTTGGATTGCTTACCCCTACGCCCAATATTTCAACAGAAGTAATTCCGTTATACGCCGTAAAATTGCCGTCGATTTCGCCATCACCTGTTATTTTGAAATTGGCGTTCTGATAAGAAGCATCTTGATTCTGAATGTAATTGGCACTACCACTTCCTGGCGCTTTATTGTTGAATGTAGTCCAGTCAGTAGATGACAATGCACCGTTTGTCGAACCGTTGGCTAAAGCGAGGGATAATGCTTGTGTTGATAATGAAAGACCATTTGCTGTGCCGATTGTAACTGGATTGTGAAAACGGCTATCGTTCCCTTCAGCTATTGTACCGGCTGTAGTTCCATAACCAGGTGATGTGACAGTGAATGTACTACCACCTGATTGGTTGGCTGTAAAGCTTGCTGATCCAGTAAGAATACCAGATGTATTTAATGTTAGCGTACCATTGTTAACCGTAGGAATAGATGAACTTAAAGCATAGTTGTTGCTTACCCAATCTCTTGATGCCAACTGAACCCAAGGAGTGGGCCAGCCTGACCCAAGGCCACCAGCATTGTTACTTCTCATAAACAGCCCATCTTGATAGCCACCGCTACCAGATGAATAATTAGAAGCTACATACAATTGAACTGAATATTGCCCACCAGCAAATTTGTTTAGGGACATGCCAGGATAACCAGGCATCGGATTGTCCGGTTCACTACCGCCATGGAAGTATAATCCATCATCAGCAAAACTTAGGTTTGCATAAGGTGATGCAGCAGTTTTTAAATAGTTATTGGCATCGTATGAAATTGTGGTACCGGCAGCCTTTACAAAACCTGTTCCATTAAGCTGTGGTTGCTTGCCATTGAAGGTTGTCCAATCCGTAGATGTTAGAGCCCCTGTTGTTGATCCGCTAGCTGCAGTCAAGGAAAGTACCTGGGTAGATAACGACAAACCATTAGCAGTACCTATTGTAACTGGATTATGGAAGCGGGAATCATTGCCTTGTGCAAATGTATTCGCTGTTGTTCCATAGGTGGGAGTAAGTGTAAGATTTGGGTATGTGCCACCACTTACTATACCGTTGACGCCAGTATAGGTTTTACTGCTATCTAAAACAGAACTGCCGCCAGTTAATGTTATTGACGTTCCGGATCTTCCAAGAGCTTGATCACCAGTATTTGTTCCAGTAAGGCCAAGCATGGTTTTTGCCTGGGCAATAGTTAGGTCTTCCGGATCACCGGTACCAGCAGTAGTCCTTCCCTTAAATGTTTGAGTGGCCACATCTGCAGCTTTCGCATTTGTTACTGCATTGTTGGCAATGGTTAGGACTGTAGCGCCCGTAGCATCTCCTGTATGTGTTTGATTTGGATCACTGTTTGTGATAGTGAATGCAGGATTCACGCCAATTGTCTGGGCAGAACCTGTAACTGTTATTCCGTTACCAGCTGTAAGTGTTACCGTTTTCGCATTGGCAATTGGATCAGTTTCTGAAGTAAGGAACCCGGCAATAGCAGTTGCTACGGCTTGGGTAGTAGGATATTTTGTATTATCAGGTGAAGCTAGGGACGTTGCTTTATTACTCAAAAGTTCATATCCTGATAAGGACGGCGTACCGGAAATATCAGAATATGGTATCGTAGCACTTGCGGTAAAGGCACGTGTTCCGTTACCTTTTAAATATCCGGTCAATGTAGCGGCTCCTGTACCACCTCGTGCAACACTAAGCTGACCAGTCCAGCCCAACGTCATTGAAACAGCTTTTAATAATGAGGTTGCGGGTGTACCACCTAAAGTAAGAGTAACATTAGCATCATCTGTTTTGGTAAGCGCTTGCATTGTTGTGTACGATGGTGCAGTCGTTGATCCGGTGTTATTCCCAAAAAACGTATTTGCCCCCGCATTGGATAGCGAAAATGATAAGGCTGGCGTAGTTGTTGTAGTTGCCTCTGTAGTAGTAAACAAAGGAGAAAGATCACCTGCACTGAAATTTGATACTGACCCGAATACTGTCCAGCCGCCCCAGTTCGCTCCACCATCAATACTAAACCTTCTATAACTAATAGCACCATTGTAGGTAGCCCTCTGCATTATATAAATTCCAGAAGAAGTATTTCTCCAAACCTCTAATATCATTGGAGATCCCAATTGAGGAGCATTTACTAATGTGGCAGATATGGTATTGTTGGCACTATAGTATCCAGTAATGGTAATAGTATTCAAATCGTTACCAGTAGTCAGGCCCCATCGGTACATCATTATTTTTGATGTATCTGCAATGTATATAGGATCAAGCTCTGAAGCAACATAGTCTGTACCTGCAACAGCTGCACCAACATCGCCTGAAGAGTTTGTTTTCAATAAGGTACTTGTAACTCCGGCAAGCCTTAATACACTGCTTGCAGATAGATGTAATGCAGTTGCAGGCGCAGTAACACCGATACCAACATTGCCTGCATAATAATTAGGTGCGGTACCAGACATATAAACATTCCACCGGTTGGTTCCTGCCGGAATCTCTCCATAAAATCCATAAGTAGTATTTGCACCAATGAGGTTGCTTGCTGCTCGAAACCCTAATTGCCTTGAGATAGTTGAGCCTGCACCAATCGTACCCTGACTTGCGACATAATGGTTATAATCGCCTAAAGCGAAACCTGGAGCCACAGTAGTGAGGTTGTAAAATCCATATCCGTTTGATACGCTGCTTTGTACTTCACCATCCTGTCTTACGCCAAAAGAACTTGCGGCGCCAGTAATAGTTTTACCAACAATCAATGACGAAGATGTTGAAGGAGCAACCCCAACGCCCATGTTATTCATCCTCCCACTTCCTGAAATATAAAAATTAGAAGACGGCTGTAGCGAAGTCCCGTTCACGATATAATTTGCTGAAGTAGGAATATCAGCTGTAATAGCCAACCTTCCACTTGTGGGACCGAATTGGAATGACCTTGTTCCGGAAGGGATACTATCTGTTTTCAGCAATGCAGTACCGGATGTAGTCGCAGACGCTTTTATGCCTAAGCCCAACCCACCAGTACTGGTTAATCCTAAAATAGCCGAACTCGCATCAATTCCCCAATTGGTGCCATTTAATGACATACTGTTTGAGCCGAAAGAATGAGTTCTATTGCCGGTTGCTGTAAGGTTTGTATTTGCAAAATTTTCGTTTAGTGTGTTATAGGATGATAACGGAATAAATGTGCTGTTTACCCAATACCGTGTTGCTAATGTGCTTATAGTATCGGAGTACTGCCAGTATCCGGCCAATGAAGGAATATCGCTTCTCAACGCCAATGTTCCGGACGTGTTAGGAAATTGAAAAATCTTACCTGATCCAGATATACTATCTGTTTTTAGATACGCTGGCTGACCTGAGATATTTGATCCATTAAGAATCAAACCATTTGGAGTATTACTGGCAAGATGCAAACCTTCGGTTGCCCCTTCAATTGTCCAGTTGCTTGAAAAAATGTTTAAGTTGTAATTAAGAAAATCATGATCCCTGTTGCTTGTGGCCGTAAGATCTGTATTAGCAAAAGTTTGGTTTAATTGATTATATGAAGTAATAGGAATACGGGCATTCAAGCTGTCCTGTATTCCATCCAAAGTTGCGATTGTATGATTATGGCTATCATTTACAACTGAAGGTCCGGGATAAGTTCCTGAAAGATCACCGCTTGCTGCACCGGTAGGTGGCAACCCTGCAGGAGTCGTATAACTGAATACTCCAGTTGTTGCATTATAGGAAAGATCACCTGATGCGGACACTGCACTTCTAGCCCTGGCATTGGTGAAATATAAGTTTGCCAGTCCTTCCGGAATATGATCAGTAGTGAGCGATACAATCCCTTGCTGACCATTAACAGAAGTCACCAAGTCACTGTTATTTGTACGCTGCCAAATGGTGCCATTGTATATTACCCAATCGCCTGAATAAATAGTATCTGTATGAGATCCAAAATTTACAATGCCATAGCTATTGGATTTGTAAACCCATCCTGTAGTGCCTACCCCATCAGCCAATAAAGGCAGATTGGTAGCAGCCGACCACACACCTTTGTAAATCATAAGGGTAGCGGGCAAGTACGCAAAGTCAACTTTGCCACCGGCATCAAGCGGAGCCACACCGTTGGGAGCACCTTTTTGAGATAACGGAATAAAAGTAGTGTCAACTCCGGTAATTTGATTGTCAACATATTCCTTATCTACCAATGATCTATCGGTATAGTTTGCGCTATAATCAATATCGTAAAATGCGCCTTTGTTCTGGAAACCATCAGTAATTAATATCCCATTATCGGCAACAGATATTTTAGTGTCATTACCAGGTGCCGAAGGATCAGAAAGTTTCATTTCGGCCTTATAGCTGCTCACGGACACACTTGATACTACAGCATCATTATTCGTATGTTTAATAATTTGCAAAGAATCAACGTAGCCTTTATTTGCGGCTTGTGTGTAAACCGTAGGAGTAGGCACCCAAGGTGATTGGTTGAACACTTTTATACCGGTTAATACAGTTTCATTTCCTGTGATATGCAAAACAGTATTATCATCTGCTTTTGTATTGTATAGGTTTGTTATGTCAGCGCGATGATCAGCAATAGTATCAGTCAAGCCGTAAACCTGGCTTTGAAAGATATTAGGTATATCTCCAGCAATAAGATTCATCCCATAGATTATATGACCGAAGCTATCAACCTGAACCTTTGTATAAATACTCTGGTCAGTAATGTTCGATTGGGATTTATGGGTAATTTGGTTCGTGGTATTATTGACAGTAATAATATTGTCACCAGTATATTGACTTGCTATTAAGCTATCGCTTAATTGACCAGGAGTAACAAAATCAACTGTAGGTATTGCAGCAACAATTAAACCATCAGCATCAGCCTTAAGCATTGAACTGGTAATACTGCTTTGCTTTACCCTACCTGTCACCTCAATACCGGCCGTGTCGAACCTTGCTTTTACGATACCAGCAATAGCAAACTCATGTGGCCCCGAATTTGAATTATAAAAGAATTTGCCAATTTGACTACCTATAAATCCAGCATCATCACCATTGGGTTGTCGTATGATCATCACACCTGATGATGATGCATTTCCTGAAGAAAGAATTGCATCACCGTGGCCTGTAACACCATCGTTAGCAAGGAAGCCAGAAGCCTGGCCTTCACCTGAAATCCGGTAGCTTGCTATTTGTTCATAAGTATGTTGATTCCGGATGAAATTGGTATCGACTGGCAATCCGTGACTTGCATTTTTCCAATAACCATCGCTACGATAAAGCAACATTCCGGTTTGAGGCTGAATAGTCAGGTTACCCCAAATACCCATCCAGCTGACCGTATCCCGGATCGGAATAATAAGAGCCGTATCTACTTTAAGACTGCCGGCAAATCTGTTTAAGGTAAAAGGGTTGCCGTAAGGCGATGGTGTAGATGGCTGCGCAAAAGAAAAATGAGCAGTAGATAATAAGAGCAGGAGTAGAATGACTTTTCGCATCTGACAAAGGTCATTCCAAACCTATGTGGTAAACATAGTATAGGAAAGTGTTTGGGCTATAGTTTAGCCCAATTATTTAAAGGATGTAAACACCAGCTTTGAGCCTTCATAGATGTTTCCAAAGCTGGTCAAGTTCATTGTACCGGTAGCTGTATTGAAGGGTGTATCCAGGATATAATCAAATGGTGAATTATCCATGAAGCACATTCCATAAATAGTAACCCCCACAAGGCTAGCATGTGTGAGTATGGTAGAGGCTGGTACTTGAATATAACCTGCAGGTGCTGTATTAACACCGAAATAAAAGCGATGGGTTTTCAGTGCTGTTTTTCTAACCAGCAGATTATCAATTGCAAAAAAAAGTGTTTCTGGAGTTACGGCTTCATCTGTAGCTAAACCAGCTACAACAGAAACGTGAGTACTTATTTTAATTGTTCCGGATTCGGTAGGTGTTGCCTCATCGATGTTTCTGTTTATGATGGTAAACTGATTGCCAACGGTTGGCTGATTTCCACCGGGATTAGTTACAAGGCATAGGATAATATCACCTTCTTGTACTTTTACACCATCAGTCACACCACCAACCTTACCAGGATTCGTAACACGATAGGTTTCACCAGCAATAGAGGCAGGATAAGCAGGGTTAAGAGCACAGTCAATATTGGTAGGAATTACCCAACGTTGATTTACTGCAGCATTAAGTTGATTGAATTGATTAGCCAGAAAATCATAAAGAAAATGAACATACTTTTTGTGTACTGCCTGATAGTCTTGAGTTGGATCAGATGTAGGAAGTAAAGGGAAAGAATCAAAACTTTTTTCATCAAAAATAGTTTCATTCCCTGTTTTGTGAACTACATCACTATCGTTTGCTTTCGCATCCAATAATAGATCTGTTTCAGCTTTTGTGTAAGCATCAATAAGTTGCTTGATCTGGATGATCAGATCAACAAATCTTATCCTTGTATTTGAAAGGTTCGGTTGAAATAATGGCAGGAAATCCAGTATATCAACCGTTGTAACCTGATTGGTTTGTGATAATTTTTGTCCATCGACAGGCATTCTTTATACATTTTCTGGGATAAATGGATACCCCGTTAACTCACTCATGATTGCCTCAAATCCTACTAAGTCGCTACTTGCACTACTCAATTCCATAGTCAGCACAACATTTGATAAATCTGCTATTATTAAACTGCCAGTAGGAAAATCTTCCGGATTTGAATAAAGCAGATCGTTGTACTGGTTTATAAAAAAATATCCATCAAGCCCATGTATTTCAACAAACTCAGTGTTAAGCCATGAAATAAAAAGGTCGATGGTTAAAAAGAAAAGGTTCACCAGGTATATGGTACCTCCTAATTCTATTAAAACTATGTTTATCGCATGGTTAGGTATTGGTGTATATGGATTGGATCCTGTTGAAAGATTTATGCCGGTATTCCTCGGGCATCCACATTGGGTATAATCTAAAGAATACATTTACCATTTGTTTACAGGACAGCTTTCACCAACAACCAAGGTCTTTTGAATACATGGACATTTGCATACAGTACACTTTAATCCACTTTCATTCACGGCCTCACCATTTATAAATTTTAATGTTTTACTTTCTTTTGATAGTTCACATTCAGAACATATTTTCAACCGTAAATCACTTAGCTTTTGCTCTGCAGGTGTAGTGTCGATAATTTTAAGCTTCTTACCCCAGCCTATCAAAATATTATAAACCACTTTTAGCATCTGCACCTCCTTCCATTATTTTCATTGTCATCATCGTATAAATCTGTTATCCATCCACCCACATTATTACCAATAATATCGCCATCATTATCGCAAACACACTCACGATCATAACGAGGGTAATTATCCTTATACTTACAAAGCCAGACATGCATTGCGTTGATCATTGGATTGATTCTATCCTCTAACCATTTATCCATTAACCATTTGGCATCACTTAAAGAAATGCCAACTGATTCATTGCTACTGTTTTCAATAATTGAGGCTATTGGATTGTTTTTGTTTATGCCCTGACTTGTAAACTGGGCATAGTTTTCAGGGATTGCAACAAAGTGAACGCACTCGGCAACAATCTTCCAAAGGTAAGTTTTCCAAAGCTTTTGATCAGCCTCTAAAAGGAACTCATAAGCGTTCACAACATCACCAACTTTCAATAAAGAATCAGGGGTCGTTTCCGCAACACCATAAGCCCCGTTGATCACTGCTTGAAGTACTACAATGTTTCCAGAAGTAACAACGACATTCTTTGCATCAATGAGATAATCATAAAATTCAGAACCTAAAGCAGGCCTTACAAACCGTTCCTCTGCAATTTCTATTGCATTCATGTATTTTGCAACATCCAGTGTTTGAGAACCAGGTGTTTTTTTAATCACCTCTTGAGGTGTTATGAGAACATTACGGTCTATTAGGTTTCTTTGGTACATAAAGGATCTTTGTTACAATTCTTCTTTTTTTCCTTTTTTGGTTTTGTAGGGAATCTTACCGACTACTCCGATTTCATCCCTTGCCTGATCTTCAGAACAACCAAAACGATTACTCAACATTTTAACAGCTGCATCTACAGTATACCAACCTTCGGCTATTGCTTTAATAACTTCAAGTGTAATTCTTATTCCTTCTGCAGAATAAAGCAATGCTTTGTTTCCGGAACTTCTGATCTGTTTAGGAACAATCTCAAAGATTTGTTTGGTCCAGTCTTCACCCAACCAGTCTTTTGCTATTTCAGCAATAGGAGCAATAAAGTTTTCCAGGAAGAAATTTTGAACTGGATTGATTACAGTATTCATCTTTTGCTCATAAACTTCTTCTAAGTAACCAGCACCTTTTCCCAGGGCACTTTCACTTTGCAAACCGGCCAATACAGCATCCCATTGGTTCGAAAGGATAATTACATCCCGGGCTTCAGCGCTAAGCTCTTTATAAGAACCTTCTTTCCTGGTATCAAACGGCATGAACTTGCTTTGTTCAATGCCGGCCTCCGATGCGAATACGGCAATACGGCCACGCTTGCCTGATCCTGTATGTTGACTGATGATTTTACGGCCAAGTTTATCAGCCTGTGTTTGGCTTACATTACCGGCAAGAATGATAGCACCACCAAGAACCATATTGTTTTCAAGGTTATCCATGTTATAACGGGCGCCTTGATACTCTATTACCTGGTGCACTAAGCTGGCTACATTAGACGGTAAACCGTAATCATCATAACCAACATATTCATTTTTCAGCCACAAAGCGGTACGTTCAACTTTTGTCTTAGGATCTTGAATCCAGCTTTTATTCTTGCCTAATCCCCGATCATAAAAAGGTATTACCTTAACACCTTCCATATCAGTTATAATGCCTTTCTTCCGGAACCTCTTGGAATAAACCATGCTATCAATCTCACCAGTATTTTTATTGGGAATTGATAGCCGGCAATCCAAAAAGTTATGTACATAAACATATAAGAACTTGCGTTTGCCAACGCTCCCCTTTACAATCTCAACAGGAACATTACCAACATTAAAAAAAGCTTCAAACCCTTTTTTGAGTACAGTATTGAAACTGTGCTTTTTTCGGTTTGCCTTTTCCATGAAAGCCTTAAATCCAGGCTCCCACTTATCCTTATCCAATCCTTTAATGGTTAAACCATTACCAATTGAATAATCTGCCTTTGTAGAAATACAAGCGCTTTGGGTAGGGCTTAGCAGTCTTGCTTCCTGAAGTGTGCTAAAAAAGCTATCATTAGGAAACAGAAAAGGAATGTAAGGGTTACCGTCCTCGATATTAAAAGAAGCGCCCGTGTATTCAAAAGGAATTGGATTCTTGGCATCAAGTGTCACCTCATTGGCTACCCTGATATCCTTTGATTTACCTGCTATTGCTGTCTTTTTGGTTTGAGGAGGCATTGAAATGATTGGCGGTGATTAAATCTTAGTTTTTGTCAGTACTGGTATTTGGCTTAGTTGCGGTAGTAGCAGCTGGAGGGATTGCGGCAATGGCCTGATCCGTTTTTGATTTTTGCAATTCATCCAGTGTTGGAAGAGATTCAAAGTATTCAATCAACTGTGGACTGTTACTTTCACGAGCCATTAAGGCAAGTTGTTCCAGTTCCTTTTCGGTACGTTGTTCCAAAGGAAGGGCACGAGCGCCAAACGCTACTTTAGTTTTCAGGTACTTGTTTTTGATAACGATTTTCATTGGAAGAAAATTTAAAAATTTGGTGACAAGTAAATGCCACCAAATTTTGAAGTGAAATAATTATTAAGCTGTTTCCAGATCAACGATTGATTGAGCTGTACCGGTGTATTCAAACAACGGCCGGTTGTAATCTCCAATCAGAATTGCGGTCTGCATATTCGGATCTTCCATTAACTTACCAGTGGTACCGGTAGAACCGTTCTGTTGCATTTCCAATGGAATAGGAATTACTGCAGCATTCACATACTTCTCTCCAGCTACCAGGATCTTTCCGCTATTGCACTGAATGATCATTGCAACTCCACAGCAACAACCGGCGGCATCAATAGCCATATTCCAGTTTGCTATAAGATGCGAAATCTCGGTAAGCTGGAATTCCAATTTATGTTCATACTTAACAGAACATCCATTGCGGGATTGAGTGAAAGAAAGTTCAGCAGTCTTTCTTTCAAACTTAATAGGGTACATCAATGCGCCATCAGCTGCAACAGCTCCAGTATTTAATGCTATAGCGGTATACGGGGCTATAGTTCCATCAGCTGCTGGCGCTGCTTGAGTAAAAACGAAATCTTCACCATCGAAGATCCAAATACGTGCTATGCCTCCCGAAGTGGATAAACAAACACGGTTATATGGTCTTAATTTTGCACAGAGCATAAAAAGAAAATTATAAGATGTTTATAAAAAAGTTATTTAGTTTAGTTTTTGTAAACTAACCGGGCATAGCAGACATGGCAAATGTTACAAACTCCGGTAAAGCAACCTGCGTACCAGCTTTCATGAACATTTGGAAGTACCAGGAAAGATCTTTCTTTTCATACCACACCATCAATGCCGTACTGTCCTTTCCGTTACCTAAATCACCATCCATTTCACCATAAGATTTGTCTGTTGCAAAAACAAAGTTTCCGCGAATGGTAAGGATAGCCGCGTTGTTATTGAATCCGCCATACAGTTCATTCATGATAGGCTCCCATGTTGGCTCAACAAATATTGGAATGTCTTCAAAAGTGGAAACCTTCACACCATTTGCATAGTTGGCTATAATGGTATCTGCCTGGCCGGTATTCTTCAACCATTTACGGTAACCATCAAGGATAGCCTGGTTAACAGTAAACATCTTTTCAGATGGTGGCAATGAACGCATTAACGGATGCTGATTGTCATACAGGTTTTGCAGAACATTAACCGCAATCTGTGGTGTCATTCTAAGATTCACATTAGGAATTTCAAAGGCCTGGTTTGCCGGGATTGCACCACCAGCATAATAAGCAGCTAACCATTTGAAAATACCATCGTATTTGTTGGTTGACCATTCAGCACCTGGAACATCAGGACGTTCAATATCCCCGAAATAAGCATTGGATGCCATGTCAAGGCCAACCGCCTGCTGGAACCAAGGAAGAATTTTACCACCAAACAAAGGATCTTGGTTTCTCCAGTCCTTCAGACAGTCTTTGTAAAACTCATTTTTACAGTGTTGGGTTGCAGCATACAGTTCATCAACTGTGATTCTACGTGTGCTGGCTTTTGCGACTTTTTTATAATTCAGATCACAAGATGCATCCCGGCGTTGCAAAATGTTTTTCATTCTACGGATGTCGATAATATCTCTTTTAGAGGATACATTATCCATCAACGTGAATTCATTCAGCGTACCGGTAAAAGGCATCTCAGTTGGGACCAAATCCTGAAAAGCAGGGACAATTATTGCTTCATGGAATTGGAGGCTGGGAATTGAAAATGATTCTAACATTTTATTGAAAAATTTAAATAGATTAAGAATTGTTTTGAACCGGTATTGGCAAAGCTTAAGCAGCAACCAAAGCACCACGTTTTGCAACCAAATCAGCTAATGCAGCGTCAACATCTTCCTGACTTGCATCCGGATCGTTGATAATGGCAATAGCTGCATTACGGGATGTCACAAGTGCCGCCCATGTTGGAGCAGTATATGTATCCTCATCCAAAGCAGCCACTTCATTAATTTCAGTCTGCAATTCGGTTTTATCAACATCAATTGGATTAGGTACTGGTGCTGGATCCAAAGGAACCTGGGCACTTGCTTCACTGAATTTTTTATCCCAACCACCAATAGCACCTGCAGCACTAATATTTGTTGCACTACCATCGGCAGTACAACCACCATTGGTTACAGCTGTAACAGTAATGTTGAATGGCTTAGAAGCATCAAGTGTAGCTGTGCTGATCACCTTGTTACCATTTACTGTGTCGATATGATCATAAACTTGTTTGCCAAACTTGTCATGTACATAAACATGAGCAATCTTGTGGCCGTCTGGCCCTGCAATTGTGCTGGCATTAGTAACCGTTACGGTTTTAGCAGCAGCATCAAATACGTAAGTGAAGGAAGGGGTAAAGTTGCTGCAGTTACAATTGCGGCAATAATTAACCAAACCTGAATTATCTATAGCTATCATTGCTTTGAGAATTATTTAATTAATAAAATGGTTAGGAACCTTGCAATCGGAAGATTAATCTTCTTTTTTTGCAGAGCTAAACGATCCGATTATTTTTGCTTTCGGATCTGTATTACCTGGATCAGTTGTTTCTTTACCAAGTTTGTCTTGAACTTCCTGCTCAAGAGTTTCGTTTTTGTCTTTCAGATCCTTATTGGAATCTTCCAGTGCTTTAATACGATCTTCAAAGGCTTTGGTAACGGCAGCTGTAATTCTTACTTCCAGGTCGCTACCTTCCTTGTTGATTCCTTCAAGTGCATCTTGAATAGGCTTGATCTGGTTTGTCAATTCTTCTTCAAGCCCTGCTGATAAAGCCTGCATGGGTTCGCTGATACAATTTGCTACCTCCAGGACGAGATTTTCAGGGGCTTTGTTTTCGATTTTCGTACCCTTCAAAGTGTCGATGAAGGCGTTAAATTTGTCTTTGAAACTCATGAATTCAGATTTAAATGATTGTAAAAAAGTTTTTGAATCTTCGTCTTCCGGCTGTTCTTCTGGTTGTTCGGGCGTAACTAAGTTTTTAGGGACATTGCGATAATCCGGAGCAAGATTTTTTATTCTTGCTGCTATCTCGAACTTGTCGTTATCGTTGTAGGTTTCATCAGCAAAGCCTTGCTCTACTGCTTCAGTACCTGTCATCCAATAATCTCCCTTTTCGATCAATGATTGTATTTCCTGGGTAGTTTTTCCGGTACGCATTGAATAGATATCTACTATCTGTCGGGTGTACATATCCACTACATCGGCAGTAGCTCTCATTTCGTCGCTGTTGCCGATTGCCAGTCCCCAGGCTTTGTGGATTACCATGAATGCGTTCCGCGCAATCTTTAGTTTACCCGGGCTTGCTGCCATTGCCATTACTGATGCAATGGAGCCTGCCATACCAAGAATGTCCGTTTCTACCTTCACATTGTAATGGGTAAGGAAATTGTAAATCGCAAGGCCAATAGATGCATCTCCACCTTGGCTATCAACATATAGCTTAACCAATTTGGGATTGTAATCTTTTACCTTCTGAACAACCTCATTTACCATGTTGGAAGAGTAGCCCGTCCACCAGTCATACGTATCATATATTTCATCAAGGAAATACAGTTCCAGAGTGGAAATTTCATTAGCTACCGTGTTACGAACTGCAACTTTGAAGTTTTGCTTTGACATAGAGCAAAGGTCATTTGTCAGTCAAGCGTTTCGAGTAGGTTTGAGAAGGATGTGTGCTATCTTTTAGCACAAAAAAAACCGACGGAAAACTCCGCCGGAATACGATTGTAGGAAATTAAATATAATTATGGATGATAAACAATTTCTCGCTTGATACCCGATCTCTTGGTTTTAAATCCAGTAGGAAGATATTCCGAAATATCCGGTTGCTTTAATCGTGGGCTGAACACCAAAATTTCTTTCCCTTGTCTCGCTGAAAAGGCAGAATGATTAAATGAATACCGTTTGGTCGGATTGCCCTTATATAGGTTTGCAATAAATTCATGATCATCGTAAGATACAATCCAATGAACATTGGCTATAGCTTTGATTTTATCGCTAATCTCTTGATGATGTACGTCTTTGAAGTGATTCATGTACAGAGATTCTGCTTTTAAATAGTATGGAGGGTCGAAATAAAAAATTGTATTTGGGTCTACAGCAGGCTGTATAGTATCAATTAAATCTATCGCATCGAGATTGTGAATAGTTATAAATTTTTTATTTTTCGCTATTAACCGAATCCGTTCTATAATCTCGTTTTTATTAAATCTGCAGTCTATCTTGTAAGCACCTTGTTGTTCATTACCTCCAATGACGCCACCTTTAATTATACCAGAGCGATTCGTGCGATTTAAAAACAAAGTTGAGAAACCCAAAGATAAAAGACTAGCGTTTTTTTTACGTTTTTGAATTTCCCTTTGCACTTTCCAGTTTTCTAGATTGACTTCAGTTTCATTTATGAGGTTGCACAATTCATTTGTCCGATTTAATACGCAATACCAAAAAGCATAAATTGAACGATCTTTGTCGTTTATGGTGATTTTAGAAACATATCCTTCCAAAAGCAAAAAAAGCGCAACAGATGCTCCGCCAGCAAAGGGCTCGACGTAGTGACCATGAATCTTATTGTCTACGCATATTTTCGCAATAAAAGAGGAAAGCTTATTTTTCCCGCCGGGATATCTCAAAGGTGAATAAAACATTAAGCAATTTTAGTTAGGTCAAGAGAATTCAGTAAATCTGTTTCATCTTGTAACATGAAATCAATCAAAATTACAAGATTATTACTTAACGCTTCCGCATTTGCCGCGATAGCGATGACATTATAGTTATGAACGATAGTATGCATGTTATCTAAGTCGAACGCCCGAAAAGCACCTCGGATACCACTATTTTTTATTAGGTCAGTGAATTTTGTTTTCATCAAGGTGAAATCAGAAAACTTAGATGTGTATACCCCTTGGAAATTGCTCGTTCTGTCCATAGTTGTTCTGCCATTAAATTTGGTCTTCTCAACTACATATTTTAAAACACATTCAAAGGTAACCCGTGCCATAGCAGTTTTAGCATTCGGGAACATGATGGGATCAAGCAGAAAAAATTCTTTAATTCTCTGATTCAATCCAGCAGGTAACTGTTTCCTTTTAATTGTAGGAGTTTTTTTTATACTTTTTCGTGGAGTAGGTGTTGATTGATTATTTCCACCTGAACCATTATTAGGCTCCTGATTGTTAGCTGAAGGTTGGGAGGGCGAAGAATCTGTATTGGGTTCATTAGATATTGATGATGGCGTTGAATTGTTATCATTACCAGAATGTGACCCTGTAGTAGAACCGGTTCCTTGTGAAGGGGCAGATTCTACGTCCTCTTGTGGACCTTGATTGGTTGTATTTGATGAATTTGCATCAACCGTTTCAGCTTCCGGCGGATAAGCATCGAACCCATAAGGTTTCAACTTTTTGATGAAATCCTTGTCCCTATCAATTATATCTGTCGTCGTGGCGGAATGAGTTTTGAGATATTTAATTATTGCAATTACATAAGCTTGGAACTTATCCTTATCCTTAATGTCGATTTTGAAGGATGGACTATTTTTGAATGTATATCCACATGCTTTCGAATCCCGGAAGAGACGCTCAAAAATAATTGTTTTACCACCGCTTTTTCCACGGCCACGCCGTAACAACTGACGTAGATCATTTCCACCTACGGCGACAGCCTCCATGTAAAAACTGGCGAGTTTTATTAGGTCTCCTGGCTTAGAGTCTAATTCAAGAAGTTCATCTGTTTTACCCAATTCTGATAATTTAAAAACCTCAAGCGCTTTTGCTATACGTTCCCATCGTCGAAATAAACTGCCGGCATGTTCCTCCACAATTCTGTCGTTGATATCTTCAATTTTACTATAAAGAAGTACTGGCAATTCCTCTATATCAGTTTTAGGCAGGTTTAGCTTATACTTCCCAGGCAATCTCAGAGCTTTCACAGCTGAACATCGTCTGTTGCCATCTTTAACTAGGAACTTTTTCCCCTCTTTTATTACCCATAATGGTTTATCTGGGTAAAATTCCCCGGCTTTGACTATAGCCTTTGCAATATCTTCGCCTGCTTCATTTGATATTAGATATTCGATCAGATCCGCTTCATCTTCACTCCCATCGTATAGTTCAGCGAAACGCGGATTATTTACGTCTAATATGAGATCGTCTAATTTAACAGTTAATTGTTTGGATTTTGGTTTCATAGTTCCGGTAATTATTGTTTTCCAGCATGTAAGATAAAAGATTGTTCAAATATCACAAATATATTTGACGTGCCTACCCGCTGTGCTGTCAGCAAGTATGAATTTATTCACACAAGGTACAGTTCGAAAACAACTGTGCAACCCCCATTTTCGTCCCCCCCCGCCTGTTATTCCTCACACTTTTTACACCGATGCCTTACAGCCGTTTTGGAAAGCTTCACTTTATTCGCAATCTGTTGAAAGCTTTTACCCTTCCCCTTCTCCTTGCAAACAAAGATTTGAACCATATCAACACCGGTAAGTTTTAAGAACTTATCCATATCCAATAGAGCCAATTCACGTAACTGTTCTTTCAAGTCCGGAAAGGTGATTGTTGTAACCGTCATTTTCTTTCTCATAATGTTCCGAGGCCTACCGCCTTAGTTTTATTCTTTTGATATTGGGTAACCGTATTGGGATTCAAGACTACCTTCATGTTATCTATCCGTTCGTTTACAGATTGAAGAGCGATTGTTTGAGCCATAATAATTTCAAACATCTTTGAATTGTCCTGGCCGTTGCTAAATGACGGTGAGAAGTAAGGATTGATAACAGGAGCTGTCATATTTGTACCTAAACTACCGCCGTACTCATAACGCATTACCCTTGCACCAGGAGCGAAATCATATCCTCCTCCTGCTACATTGGAAGCAGATGCAATTTGCGCCGGCGTTCCCGTAACCGTCATGGCTCGACTGCTTGCCATACTTTTCTTATTCACCACATATCCTTCCTGACCTTCAACTTCTACCGGCGATCCGCCAAGAACAAAAGGTATTCCGCCACCGGTATGCGAAGGCCCGGAGAACCTGCCACCATCATTAAGTGTTTTTTTCAACCGGCCACCTTTTTCAAATTTCTGTTGCTGGATCTGCTGCCGTTTAATCAGGTATTGAATACCTACTAAGGCAGCATAAGCAAACCCTTCATAAATATTACTGGCCGTGGCTAAAGCCTTTATTGCGGCAAGTGCTGATTCAATAGCCAATTCTTTAAGGGCTATACTCCTACGCTGTTCACCATATTTTTTTGCGCTTTCTGTCCTTTTCTGTTCAAACTCCTTTTCAATTGCTTCTTTCTGTGCCTCGCTGGTAGCCTGAATTAATCGTCTTTTCTTTTCTTCGTCTTGCTGTGCTTCGGTTGTTTCCTGTTCCTGGTCAATCTGCTGTTTCTGAAGTGCAAACAATGGCCCGATGATGTTTTGCTGTGCAGCTTCAACAGCTTTAATAATATCGGTAAGGGTAGACTGAAAAGATTTATAAGCCTCAAGAGCGACCTCTGCCGAAGTCTTCGCCTGAGCAGCAGAATTGATTGCTAAATCACCTTGTAGTTTTTCAATCTGTTCCTTGTACTCCTTTTCATTTACAATACCAGAATTATGCAAACGCTCCAGTTCCAAAATGCGAGACCAAATGCCGGCACGTTGTATGTCCAACAAATTAGCCTGATGCTGTCTTTCAAGCTTTTCAAGATCCGCCTTTCTCTTCGCCTCACTTAAATAGAAATCACCATAAATGGCCGCTTGTTTCTGCGCAAAGTCCTTGTCTTCGTTAATTGTGGATGTGGTTTCCCCTCTGTTGATAGCCTGGAATGTAGCCTCGTAAATGCGCTTATTAAGTTCGGTCTGATCGGTAGCCTCTTTTCGTTTAATCTGAAGTAATTCATCAGCACGTTTGTGAGCATTTTCAACAGAAGAAACATTATACCTCCTTTCCAGGTCATCCATTTTATTGCCGAAGTTTATCTGTTCAGCAATCATTTTTTCATCAAAGGCAAGCTGTGCTTCCGCCCTTTCCAAATCAGTTGAATTTGCATTTTCTGTTACAAGCTTCAGTCTGTTTTCAGCAGCCTTTTTGTTACTTTCATACTGACTAACAATAGCACTTTCTTCTATCTTCTGAATAGCATCGTTAGTTTCCTGGACAGATTTTACAGCATCAAGTTTCAACTCGGCACGTTGCTTCTTTTCTTCTGCATTGCCATCTTTGACAATCTTCAGTTTTGCTTCAATGCCATCCTGGGTAATTTTATTCAGCTCGATATAATAATCAATTTCGCTTATTTTGCCCTCCAGCTTCCGTTGTTCCAATGCTGCTTTCAGTGTGGCTGTCTGTGCATCAATCTCCTTCAGTTCATCCTTAGTTTCACCGGTAAGTTTAGCACCACCATACGCCCGTTCCCTTTTGTCTTTCTTCTGATTTTTATCTTCATCCAAAGCATCAAGTTCCTCCTGCAATTTCTTACGCTGTTCAATGTTTGCTTTCTGGCCTTGCTTGTCAGTTAATGCCAGAGCCTTATATGATGCTTTCAAACCAGTTATTTGCTCTTCCAAAGCTTTCTGCCTGGCACCGATCGTATTCTTTAAAGAACTGGAAGCTGCATCATCAACTTCTTTTGCACCATCCTGGATATCCTTTTTAACCTTACCAGTATAGAAATCAATTTCCTTTTGCGCTTCTTTCTGCTCTTTCTGTAGTTTATCCCTATAAAAAGCTTTCTCTGAATCAAACGTACCGTACTTGATTGCATCACGGAGCGAAGCAAAGAAAGCCCCACCCTCTTCGTTATATTTCTTTTTAGCATAATCAGGATCTGATGCAATCCTGAATTCTTCAAGTTCAGCCTGGTTCTTTCTTTTTTGAGCAGCTGTTAACGCTTCATCTATAGCCGTGGCTTCTGCTTTCCTGCGTAGGGCCTTTACATAATTATCTATGATCTTAGTTCCTTCAGCCGTAGCAATATTTTCAAGTGTCAATCTTCCAAGATATTCCGGAGATATTGCTATAAGGGCTTCCAATGCTCTTTTCCTTGCAGCATGAGAAAGGGTGTTATCTTTTATGGCAGAGGTATATGCATTTATCTTGGCTATGGTACCTGCAGTTTGTTTACTTACTTCCTCCTGAATCTGGCCGTTTAATTTAGCTGCCAAGGCATTTGTACGTAATTCCTGCGTATTGCCGGCAAAGACAGCACCAACTGATACAACTACCGCTACCAATGCCCCGATGATGGCAATAAGCCACCCAATAGGCAAAGCCGTCATTGCAATACCCCAAAGCCTTGTTGCTGCCGTTGCTGCCGTTGTTATGCCTGTGGTTAATCCTAACACCGCATTGTAAGCTGCCGTGGCTATATTAGCAAGCATCTGGGCTTTATTTAATAATGCCAGTGCGATAGTATAACCAACCAAGCGAGCCCGGGCAATAAGCATTTGAGTATTCAGCAAAAACCATCCGGAAACCCAAAGCGTAAATAGCTTAATAATAAGCGGCAAAAGGTAGATCAGGAGTTTAATACCTGTAGCTGCATTGTTGAGTAGATCTACAACAGTGTCACTTGTAAATGCCAGTTCAAACGATTTCTTTATCTGATCAACAGAGGCCGCAAAGTTTTTCTGTTTCTTTTCGGCACCTTCCTGGATGGCTGTATTATCCTTTATAGCAGTACTGGCCAGCTGTATTTTTTGACGGAAGTAATCGGTCTTATCGGCCAATGTTCCCATTACAGCCTGAACCCTTGCACCTTTAGCTTCCAGTTCAGCAAAACCAGCGGCAAATTCTGTCGCGGTTTGTGCATTACCTTTTAATCCTGCTGCAACCTTTAATAATGCTTCTCCGGGATTAGTATTTAGTAGATCCTCGAAAGCTTTCTTTGTTACGCCTGCAATTTCAGCATACTTAGCAGTATCAGAATATAGCTTAACGATTACCTGTGATGTTGCCGTAGCCGCTACCTCTGCCGATGCACCATTTTCTTCAAATGCAGCAGCAAGACCTAATACGCTGGTAATGGCTATACTGGTTATCCCTTCAATACCAGCCAATCGTTCCGCAAAATCAACTATGTAACCACCACTGGCAACGCCGGCATTATCCAACTGAATAATCGCATTACCAAGCTTCTGTAAATTCTCTGCTGTTACCGGTGCACCATTATTAAAAATGGTATTCAATTTAACCAGGCTTTCAAAAGTCTTTTCCGGATCACCTAAACTTTTACCGGCAACAATATATAACTGATCGAGTGCTGCAGTTACGCCGGCAATTTCAGCTTTAGCAACACCGGCCTTTGCACCGATAAAAGCAAAATCAGCCAATTGGGTTAAGGGTGTACGGGTATTGATTTCACGTAGATGATCCCTGATAGATTCAAACTCTTCATCGGTAGCGGACAATACCCTTTGTAAATCGGTGTATCTGTCGCTAAGATCATAGTTTACCCTAATTGCTTTTTGCGTAAGGCCAATAGCCGCCTGAAAGCCCACATATCCCAATGCAACCTGAACTATCTGTTTGCCAAGATCCCTAAAGCTATTTTTAAGGCTTTCAGTAATTTGTTGGCCGATGGTACCTGTACCACGTAGCCCCTGCTCTATCGTTCCTATCTGGCTGGTAAGTTGACCAGCAGCTGTGCGGTTTTCAATAAGTTGTTGTTCAAGTGCATTCAACGATCCTTGGCCGGTAGCCTGAACTTCACGTAATTCAACTTTCAGTTTTTCGAACTGATCATCTAATTCTTTTACTTTCGTTTTTGCCTGGGTAAGCTGGCCCTGTATCAGGTCAGTTAATCCAGACTGCTTGAAGGCGTTAATAATACCGGTCTTGTATTCACCTACCAGAGTACCATCAGGGCTTTGTGATCGGTTGAAATTATCCAGTTGTTCTTTTAAAGCCTTTAGCTCGCGCTGCGCATTGTCAATTTCATCCTTATTGCTTAAGCTGATCGTAAACTTAGCTATCTGGGACAGCTCCCTATACCTTTTTGCAATATCATAGAAGCTACCCGCTACAGCTTCATTGCCGGCAGTTAGTTGCCGTTGCTGTGCAAGTTCTTGCGCACGTAGTACCTGCTGTTGTTTTCCCTGAACTATTAATGCTTGACGCTGATTCTTTAATTCAAGCTCTTTAACAACAAGTACCTCCAGCTGAGATTGCAACTTTCTACTGGCTTCAGTATCGCCAGACAATGTTGCTTTCAAGGATTCACGGTTTAAAGCAATCTTTGAACGTTTTATCTCAACGAACTGCTTATTGATTTGCTCAAGTATTGAAAGGACTTGTTGGCCTCCCAATTCCTGCAGATCATATATTTTTTGAATTTTCTCAGCCATTATCAATAAAGTTATAAAGTTAAGATTTTGTAAACTTTTTAAACAAAAACTAAACTATTGGGGTATGTCAGATTGCAATAACAATAAAGGTTTGTATGTTATATCGGTACTATTCAGTTTAAGGCCAGTCAATACACTGCTTATGGATGGATAGCAACGATTTGAATCCTCCAGAGTAACGGGAAAGTATTTCCATAATAGGCACTGGGTTGATTCATCCGTTAGAGGCTTGTACCCATAAATATTAAAAAGATGATACAGTGCATAGTTCAGCAAAATCGGTTCACGATGATAAAAATTTGTCACATCGCCTGTTGTTAGATTGTACCAGGCTTTTAATCTTTTACCATAACTCATTATAGCCAGCCTGGGTAAATAAAACCGGCGCATAATGCCATGACACAAAACATTATTTACCTTTTGATCACCGTATGATAAAATAGGATCATGCTCACCACCCTTTTTATAATTCACAGCAAACATTGACGGCACGACATAAGATCCAACACCGCCAACAACCTCACCATTGAAATTAAACCGGCCATTTACAAATTCGCCGCCGTATAGATCAATTCCTTTGTAATAAGCTACTCTGGGAACAAATTTGTTTTCGGTGGCCGATGCTGAAGTATTGCTGATATTTTCAGGAACTAACGCAATTATCTGGGGAGCAACTGCGCCCAATGTAAACTGCCTCCATGCTTCCATCTCAACGTGCATGGTAGGAGCAAAGAATCTATTTTCCTGTTCTTTTTTCCCAGACTTAAACCTGTCCGGGAATATAAACTTAGCAGCTGCAGCAATCTGACTTTCACGTTCATTAAAAACCTTGGCGCCACCATCGTTGCTATCATCTTTATAACGGAAAACCATTTCCTGTTCGATATCTCTAAATAATTCGGCTTCCGATTCTTTACTAAGATCTTGCTTATTGTTCCAATCAATCGCTTTGCCTTTGAAATAACCATCAACTTTATTTGTAGGATTCGATGTCAATGAATAGGGATAAGCAGGCTCAAACACAACAATTTTATTTAGTGGATCTGTTTGCACCTCAAGGTCTGAAAGGTCCATTACACCACGAAGGAAATCGAGGAACTTATAATTCTTAAACTCATCATACAATTTAAAGTCAACAATGCCGCCCTCGGCCTTTTCCATTCCAACCAATTCAAAATACGTTTCATGCAAAACATCGCCAGTGGAATATGAACCGGTCCTTCTTGCATTTACGTCAACGGTTAAGCCACCAAAGACGCCTACTGACCAGTCAACAATAAAAACAAACTGTATGATTGCACCAGGAGGAACTGACGGCACTAAAAATTCCTTTGTGATCACTGTTGTATTTCCAATACCAGGTTCATCTTCGTTACAGATAACAACAGTTCCAGAGCCACCAGTACTTTTACTCCAATCCAAACTTAAGGTTCCTTCTCCTGATCCGGTTGCCTGAATACGACATGATACTGAAATATTGAACTTTAGGTTAGTAACACCCAATAAGTTGGCCTGAGCAGCATTGAATACATACCTCATGACACCATTACCAAGATAGCTGTAGTTTCCACCATTATCAAAACCTAATGGTGGAATGTCATTTGACATTTCAAAGCTGTTTTGAGATACCACGCCGCCCGATGTTCCGACAATTGTAGTTTGGGACATATTGTTACCTGCCTGCATTCTCCACCAGCTATTGCCGGAATTAGTAACAGGATCTGTAACAATACCAGTAGCTTTAAACTTCAATGGATCCAGCTTTGCAGAATCCATAAAAAGAAAATCACCCCATGTCCAGGGCATTACCATTCTACGGAAATAGGGAGTATCCATGAATGAACTTTGAATTTGATAACCCAAAGATTTAAAGGCGCGCCAGATGATCCAGTATATTGATATTGCCGGCCGGAGCTGCATAGTATACCCGGCTATCACTATCTGCAAATGGTTGCCGGTATCGTACTGGCGCATAGGTAAAGTCCAAGACTTCACTTTGACCATCAAAATACCATGATTCAAAAACCTTTGCTTGAGTAATATTGTGAGTGTGCGCACTAACAAAATCCTGTAGCGTTTTATCCTGAAATGGAATTATCCAATCACCATTGTTACCAAAACAATCAAGCTTATACTCTTTAGGTTTTCCAAACTGACTTGTCGCACTTGAAACAAGCGTTTTCCCTTTAAATAGCTCCAGCCCATTTGCTTCTATGACAATGTTTTTGGCGTACTTAACCTTATCGCTCTCAACATTCAAATCATGATAGCTGCCAAATATCCTGTCGTTATTTGTTGTAGCGGGTACCGGAAGGTCTAACGTTTGTGATGCCCTTTTCTGCTGAAAATTGTCCTCGTTTTCAAGTTCATAATCAATTGAAATAGGCACAGATTCCAAATCATTAAGATCTAAAATCTGATTATCAATTTTAATATTTACATAGTTAGTTGTAGGCATATCAATTGCGTTGTCTTATGTTTTCATTAGCCATTTTAAACGTCAACTCGGTGACATATTCATATCTTGATTCATTCTTTCGTGTGGTAAACTTACCATCGGCTATCACGATAGGAATGAGCGTAGCGGCTTGTCCTTGCACAGATTCGATTTCAATAAATGCCTGAGGGCTGTCAAATAATTCCTTTAGCCATTCCTGGAATTCTTCACCATATTCACATGTGCTTATTGAAAATTCTTCATTGCTTGCTGAGTTCAATTTCTTAAACCCAGAATCTGTCTTATTCAATGGATATCTAAGAGCCTTTTGCCATTGAGCTGATGAAGTGATCAGAATTCCGTTTATTTCAGAGAAGTTGGCACTATCCCATTGTCCGATATAATTGAGAAACCTTACACGCATACGGCCTTTACAGCAATTACAACCCCGTGTTTTAAAAGTTATAGATGTAAAATTTACCTGAGGCGGCGCTCCGATGCTAAGCATTAACTGTAAATAATATTCTGTTATCGAATCCCAATCAACCACTGCAGGAGTAAATACAGGGTACACTAAGGTGAACCAGGTCAAAGTTTTAAGCAATCGTATACTGGAGGGAATAGTATAGATCATATTCTGCACCAGGGGATAATTGAACTGTGTATTCACAATATGCTGTACTCCAAGATCATCCTTATACACTAACCTTAATAAATAAAAAGGATCACCAACACCACCATAAGGAGCGCCAGGCTTAGTAAAAATTGGAAACTTATCATAATCGTCTTTACATACAATATCATTATTCAATCTATGGGTAAGCGGTAAAAAGTCAATAAATTGGTTTCCATTAGGTGTTTGCTTTAATAACGTAAGATGTTGTCCCAGGTCTTGAATATCCTCATGCTGAAGTACAGCATTTAATATATTGAACGTATTGGAAGGATAACCTCCAACGCCGGGACTTCCTTCCGGAACAGTAAAGCCGTTAACATCTTGAGTGCTCACCCTGAATTTACAGAAGCATGACACAAAATTGCCTTGAACTCCAACAAAATCATTAAACCCGGGAATGATGCCAGCATTAGTCAGAAGATATAAATTGGCTTGTAAATATTCTTGAGCTACTGTTTGAATATCAAATATCCAATAAGGCCCTAAAATCATGCCAGCACCTAATCCACTTGTGGATGTTAGAGTTCGATAATAGTTACCTGAAAAATAAACATCACAATAAACCACTGGCGGAAACGGAGCCAGTTGAGTATTGTATTGAGGCTGGAAGACTATAGGCCTATATGCTGCCAATAAACTGCCGGCAGCTGGTTGAACATTGCTTCTAAATGAATTTATTGGCATGATTTAAATCGTTTCTGATTTTGTTTTATTAAATGTTTTGGATATTTCTGCATCCAGGCCATCACTGATAAACTTATTGATATCCCGATTTATAGCCTTGTCAACGATCTTGATAAACTTTAAGCGGTTATTGGTCCTGCTATAAACCTTTGAATTATCAGTCGGCATCCCTTCCTTCATCCAAGTCATTATGGTACCACCAGCTGCGCGCTCTGCTTCCTTTTGTGACAGGCCTCTTCTCTTAAAATACTTTATCAGAAACGGTAGCTGCTTCCAACTTGCCTTATCAGGACCAAAGCCATCATTTAAGAATCTGGAGTAATGCAAAGCGGTACCTTCTATTCGGGTACCATTAGCATCAGCAGTTACGTTATCGGACAATGACCGTTCCAGCGATCCAGTAAGAAAATGTCCCTGGGCCCGGAGTTCTTTCCGGATGGCCGGCTTTATTTTATTGGCCGCTCGCTGTATGACACTTTTTATACTCATTGTTCAACTTCTTCTGGCTTAAAATCCTTTAATGATCGAATGAATAATGCCATTGTATCTTTCAGGTATATTCCTACCGTTAAAGCTATATCCAAAGGCAATTCAAGCATTAATTCCCTACGTTCATCCAGCACCGATAATACCTGGTCGGTAGTTTCATCTTTCTTCCGGAGATACAAAGCGCATAATGTTGGCAGCTTATCCCAATTACCATCACCAAGGCTTACCAGATCAAGGATAATTGATTTAGTAAGCTTGAATTGTTTGTAAGACATTTCCTCACTGGTTACTTCTTCTGCCGGTGGAACGATTACCCACTGTTCACCTTTAAATAAATAGTAAGGCTCAATATTCAATGTACCCTCTTCTTCAAGCAATACACTAAGGTTTGCGGTATAAACATTCATTATCTGTCTTACTTCAGCGGACGTTTTTAATCTCTCCAGATCTATTCCGGAAAAGAATGAAAGTGTCTTACAGGCTGAATCAGCAAGCCAAAGGAATTTTTCCACATCCTTTTCATTTGATTCCGGCATTTTGCTGATCTCTATGTTTTGAGCATCCAGATCACGGCCATACATTCTTTCATACTCCAGTCTTGTGTATAGAGTAATGTCCTTTAAACTATCAGGCAGTAAATATTTACTGTTATCAAAATTGAACGTCATATTGAATCAAGTATTTGCTCTTGCTTCCGGATATCAATCAAAATCGGTTCCAGCTGCTTGAAGTTGTTAAGGATATTATTTATACAGGCAGGACAACCCATGTCATTATCGCCGTGAGGATCCACGTACTGGCTCCAGATGGTAAATAGAATACGCATGTGCCGGTCTGTGCTGGCACCGATAGCTTTATAGATCATATTCTCATCAATGATCTGATCACGGTATTCTTTGGGAATAGCTATTGCCAATTGGTGAAGCGTCATAGTTATGTAAGTTTTACGTTGAATTTTTTGCAAACGATCTTTTTCAATCGTTCAGGTGTGGTATTAGGATGGCTTTTTTTATACTTTATTGCATACGCCTGCATCTTCTTCATGATTTCAGCACGCTGTTTTTCTTCACCAGGTGATAACTCTTTAACCACTTCCAGTATTTCGCCTGTCTTTTCGTTAACCATAGCCATCTTTACCGGCACTTCTTTCGGCGGTTCTGATTTAAGCGGATTACCATTTACATCAATGAGGCCATCACAGCTTAAAATTGGTCTTGGCAATAATCCTCCAGTGCATTTCATAATTATCTTTATTTATTATCAATAATGTGGTCCTCTCCGGATCCAGGTTTATGTTTTAATCTTTCAGGTACTCTTTTAAAATATTGCCAGTGCTTCGCACAGTAAAAAATATTTGCTGATAGGTCAATCCATCCTTTACGCCAATGATAGTATGGTGAGCAGCTGTAATCTTTTATTCGGGTAAACCTGCAACAACCTTCAACACTGCATTGCCATTTAAGAACTTCGAAAGAAACGTTTACCAATTCATGTTCCGGCATCTGCCTGAATTCAAACCTGGCTCTTTGTGTTTCAACACAACATTCAGGACATAACCAAAGGCCAGGAATACCTTTTCTATTTGCTCTATACAAAATCCTATGGTCACCACCGCAATTATTACAGATAGGCATAATTTATTTTAGTCTTTTCGATAGCTAAATACTGTTAACCCATCTTTATTGATGTAAATAATATACCCTGATTGATCGGATAATGGAATCTCCCATTCAAACTGTTTCCTTTTATACCTGCACCATTCGCAAGCAACTTTAAATGCAATGAGATTAACTAATATGCAAAAGCAAAAAAGAATTAAAATCGCTTCCATGTTTATATTAAAAAGGAGGGTTAATTAAATTAGCTTAAACGTTCAAATACATGAACTACTATATCGTCAACTTGAACAGTACCATAAAACATTCTATGAGCTAAATCATGAACTTCACCTGTGTACAATAATTCAAACATCCTATCCTTTGTGACGGCTTCATTAAAAATACTCGCCCATAAAACGATATTATTGCCCTGCAGCTGAACACTAAGGATCATTGCGTCTTTAGGCATGGTTAATGTGCATATAGGTGTTTTGCCGCGCTTCAATATGTATTTCAGAATTCTCATGATAAGCAAGCTTGATTTTTAAAACCTATGGCAGATTGATCACTTTTAGCCTCATAAGGACTCGTGATTTCATATTCATAAACCATTATCAAAGATCCACAAAGCGAAACCTCGTATTGAACTTCTGACCGTCTGGTCATTATGCCGGTTACTATCCGTTTGTTTTGATCTTTGTCGGTGATCAGGGTAACGGTGTCACCACATTTATATTTCTTTTTTCTTATGCTCATGTTTTGATTGCTGATTTAATTTGTTCTAACTGCCGGCGTTCACGGTGAACTTTTGCCTTGCGGTACCAGCCTTTCCGTTTTAATTTTTTGATAATGTGCTTCATAATGTGGTATGGGCGTGAATGTCATTTGAAGTCTATTCGAGAGATTATCTTTATCGTACCACATCTTAATGCTTGAAGTGCCGATTGGTGAATTATCAAATAGAACTACACTTAAATTTTCGTTGCTTGGATGACGTGTAAATTGAATCCTATCATAATCCTTTTTACTTGGTCTATAGTTAAGTACCTGTTCCAAAATATTTGAAACGAATTTTGACTTGCTTTCCTGGAGCAACATGTCTATTACTGAAAAGAAGGGGCGATCACTACACTTATATTCGATGTTACCAATATCTGCACAACAGAAGCCACTTTTAAACTTTGGCGTTACATGATCCTCTGGACTGATAAGTTCGGTTCTATGCTTGAATTCTTGCATAACTTGAATTATTATAATAAATGTTCTGGATGAATGTCAACACCTTCAGGCCGTTGAAACTGCGCTTCAAAATCTTCCGGATAATCTTCTACACTACAATCTTCGGTAATGAAGAAATTGAATGTCAGCTTCACCCCACTTACCCTATCATTACCAATAAGGGATACAGGATCTATAACAGGCGTAAAACCCTCCTTGATAAAGAATTTGCCACCTGGTACCGGCGCAACTGATTGCAGCGCTTTTAGAAACTGTATTGCACACCTCTTCATATCATGCCAATATTCCAAAATAGTGTGCTGGCTTGTGTTGGTGTTTGGGTTCGGGCTCTGTACCTGGTTGTGACTTGTATAAAAAGTAGTAGCAAGAAAGAATAGGGTTATTTCGTATTCATCTTTGAAATGCGGATTCAGGTAATCACCGGTTGATGATGGTGGCAACATCAATACCAATGGATATTTTTGTTTTTTAATCTCATCACCAAAGGAAAACTTCAATACCTGCTCCAGGTTATTAGTATTGATTTCTGCACCCAACTGTGGGCAAATATGGAAACGGCCACCCATAACCTTACTATGCTTTAGGACGGCTGTAAAAACGGATTCTAAGTATGGGTAAGCGAGCATGATTAAATATTTAAAAGGTGTTCAAGGCATTCAACATATTTATCGTCTTTTGTTTTTTTTGCAACACGGAGGGTCACAAATATTTTCAGTTCTTGCGATATTGGATCATAAGAGTATTCCAAGTCGTAATTGTGGTCAACAACGTAGTAGTTAGCCTTCAAAGACAGAATGTGTTCTATGATAAAATGAATGGCTAGTTCATGATCACTATATCGTCCATACCCTTCACGACGAGGGCACTCATCAGGTTTTTTACTTAACAATATCTCCATATCAACAATACGGGATTCATCCGGCCTGCTTCTATCAAAGTAATTTATGTGATCCCTGTATAGTTCTGATGTTCTCATGCCTTTGACTTTATATGAAACTTGATGAACCGAGCACGTTTAGCGCTTGACCAGGGCATAAAGACCATCTTAGAAGGCTCACTATGTACAATGATGTTTGACTTATGCTGTAATGACCGCAGCTGCTCGTAAATTCTATTTGCTTGTTCCCTGGATACTGGTTTTAAAGAAATTACAGGTTGATGCATGAAGCGCTTCAATTCCTTTTTATGATTTATTCTTTTCATTTTTACGTTTGGCTTTTTGCTTTTTAGATAATCCTTTGGGAACAATCTTATAACCTTGTGGCACACCTTCATGATCATGAGATTGTTCTCTGTGCGGTGGCGGTGCCCCAATGCCTCCCTCCATCATCATTGCTATTGCCATAAAGGGTAACATGTGTTTCATCGATTTCATCATAACTAATGGGTTTTAGTGGCCGCTTCCATATCTAAAGCCTGGGCCTCGTTATATTGTTTTTCTTCACTTGCTGCTACCAATACATCATAAGCTTTGGCGCGCCTGGCACAATCAATAGAATTCAATCCACTGTTAGCAACATCAAAAACTTTAGTAGCTGCTACCGACTTTAAGAAGTTTACCCATCCCCATTGGTTCATGTGCAATCTGATATGAGCACCGGACTTAATTTGCGATTCAGAAAAAACAGGAAAATAATCCTGTAAGTATTCATTGAATGCTTCGTACCAGGTACCAATGCCGGCAGCAATGCTAAGTGGAAGAGATTTCATTAACTCGCTACGATCACTGTTTTCAAATAAGAAAGATCCTTGGTACTCTTCGTTTTCCTTCCGGAAGAATATTGTAGCTATATACAGTAACATCTCCCACTTACTGCCTTTGTTATCGATCACATCCTGAACCATTACCTTTGAATCAATGAATTCACCAAATACCATAATGCTTTCTGGTTTCAGCTCTACAGGTGGCAACTCCCATGTTTCATTATTCCAGGAAGTGGAACGGAACATATCAGCCTCTGTTATAAATAACGGTTGCATCTTTTCCCTGAATAAAAAAAGAACTTCCAGTGCCGGCATTGTTTCCTGAAGTTCCAGTGCTGTATATTCAGAGAAGAAAGAAGCCATCAAATACGCTTGCTCAATTTCAAAGTCAATAGATTCAAGTTCCTTTTCAAAAGGATCTTCTATAGCTTCCAGCTGCTCCAACCTTTCAGAGATAAGGCTATTGAACTCCTGATGGAATTCAATAGCCTGTTGAATGGTAATGTATTCAGGTACGTTGACCATTATTTTGTTTTGGTGTAATTACTTGCTGTGCCTGTTGATATGCCTAATGCTGCGGCGATTTCTTTTATTGTTTTGCCTTCTTCCTTAAGCTTTTTGGCTTCAGCAATCAGCGGGTTAGTTTCACCTGATAGTTCTTCTCCTGCACCTTCACCAGTCTTATCACCTTCACCGGTACCGGTATTTTCTCCAACACCGTCACCTTCTGCTTTTGTATTGAAGGAACCTATTGGTTCTGCAGGTCCTGTTACCATTTTACCAAGATCATCGGCAAGTTGAGCAGGGGTTTTAACCAGGTCCTTTAATTCGTTCATCACTGGCTTTTCAGAAGATCCATCCAAACCTTTCATCATTGGGTCAGGTTCTTTCATGGTATCAGTTTCAGATTCAGGAAAAGCTTTAGTCCATGGCCGGGTTTCATTTCCTTCCTGGCTAAAGGCGTTGTTTTCAGCAGAGTTTATAGCGGCCTCAACTTCTTTATTGTCTGCAATACCCTGTTTGATTGCCTCGATAAGTAAAACATTGAATTCAGATTCGCGCCAGTCCTCAATATTGGCCAGCTTAGCTACACCGCGAAGGATGGCTGTTCCTTTTGGCTCATGCAGCACTTCCAATACCTTTTCGTTGGACATGGTAGGCACGGCCTCATAAAACTTTTGGATGCGATCAAGCAGCTGTTCCTTTTCGGTAAGTGTAGGTTTAAGGTCTGCTTCTGTTATAGGTTTCCGCACATCAACATTGATACCCATAACCGAAGTAAGCGGAGCAAAGCCTCCTATCTCAACGGTAGCACTTGGATCTGGTAAGCCGGATAAACCATAAAGCCTTTTTTCAATTTCGGATATCTGATTGTAGGTAGTGGTAGCCAAAACGGCAAGGTCTGGATCCTGTGACAGTATAGCTTTTACTTGTTCCTTCGCGGCTTTGAGAACAGCAGCTGACCGTTGGATCGGTTTAGAATATGGATTCATTGTTTCTTGTTTTGACAAAGTTAGCAAAAACTAAACTTAATAACTTTTTTCTTAACTTTTGAAGCATAAAACGATTCTTTTCGCTTAAATCTGTTCAATAATTTAAATTGCAGAAAACTATATCATGAACCTACTGGAAAAGGAAGAATGGACTGAGCAGGATATTCTTGAATTAATAGAAACAAGAGCTGAAGAAAATATTCATTTAGACTTTAAAGCATCTGGTGCTTTAAGTAAGTCAGACATGATTAAAAAGGATATTTCCAAAGATGTTTCTGCATTTGCAAATTCTGATGGTGGGATAATTATTTATGGAATAACGGAAAAAGATGAACATGTAGCTGCTGCTGTGGATCACATTAATGGTAATGAATTCACCAAAGAATGGCTGGAGAATATCATAATAGCTAACATTCAAAGAACCATTCAAGGTCTTAAAATATTTCCGGTTAGGTTTGAAAATAACATAAGTAAGACTGTTTACGTGGTAAGAATTCCACCCAGCTTAGATGCTCCTCATATAAATCGTGATAAGAAGTATTATCGGCGGTATGATTTCCAGTCTGTGCCAATGGAAGAATATGAAATAAGGAATCTTTATAACCGTCGTAATGCAGGAATTGTCGAATATTCAAATATTGAAATTGAGCTACAGAATGGAAAGACGTTCCTGGATGACAAATATTTTGATTTTGAACTTTGCCTTTATGTACGCAACGCTGGAAGCGCATTGGCAGACCTTTATAAAATGATATCTGTTGTTCCTGCTTATGCTGGAGTTGGAATGAATTACAATCACACTAACGACTATTCGCTTATCAAAACGTACGATTGTCTGATTATATCTAATAATAAGTTTGTACCACTATTCCCTAACGAGGAAATTTGTCTGTTGGTTTTTAATATGAAATATCCACTAAATCCACCAGAAAAATTGAAAGGTTTAGATGACATGACAATAAATGTTTTGTGTGGATCTAATCGAACTCAAATTGGAGTAAATATTAAAGTTCACATGTTGGAGTTGATTGATAAAGTCTATGCAGAGTATTGAGTTACATTTCCTCGATCCAAGCTAAATCTTCATCGTCGTAAAAGTCAGAACCTGGTTCGTGATCATTCGCTACAATAATTTTGCTGTTACCATGAATACGGTATAAAAACTGTGCCAACGTATCGGCCAAATCTTTCCATTGGCTTTTAGGGAAAAGGAGAATACCCTGCTTACTGTCATTGTAAAATTTATCAACAAGTGATTTACGTATATACACCATTCCTGCCTCAGCTACTGGTGATGCCATCTTTGCCCTGGCAATTTTATCATTACCACCATCAACCTTTACTTCAATAGCTACAATCTTTTGTTTCAACAATGTTTGCTTGGCGCTTTTACCAGACGCTTTGGCTTCGATATAGTGAGGTGCTGGCTTTGTCTTCATCCATCTGATCATTTCAGGAAATTCAAACCACTCCCAACCAAGATCATCAATGTAATATCGACTACTTATTTTCCCTCCGGTTATAAAGGCCGTTGCAGCATTTTCTTCATCAGAAGTGTAGGCCAAATCCCAATCGGTACCGTAATCACTCATAAGCCTGCGCGCCGGGAAATGTTCATCCGGTATAACCTTGAACCACTGCTTCCAAATCAAACCTCCAGCTGGTACCGGCGTTTGATCGTATTGGCCGGCAAAGCCAT
>JBAZWL010000035.1:0-50955 GCA_041660405.1 Taibaiella sp.
GAAGTTTACAACGCAGAACGCCTTCATCCTTCACGCGGCATGGCTGGTTCAGACTTGCGTCCATTGACCAATATTCCTCACTGCTGCCTCCCGTAGGAGTCGGGCCCGTGTCTCAGTGCCCGTGTGGCTGATCATGCTCTCACATCAGCTAAAGATCGTTGGCTTGGTGAGCCGTTACCCCACCAACTACCTAATCTTACGCACACCCATCTCTGTCCGAAGTTCTTTAATAATCAAAAGATGCCTTTTAACTATACTATTGGGTATTAATCTCCTTTTCAGAAGGCTATCCCCAAGACAAAGGTAGGTTGTGTACGTGTTCCGCACCCGTTTGCCGGTCTCTAAGTAGCAAGCTACTTATACCCCTCGACTTGCATGTGTTAAGCCTGCCGCTAGCGTTCATCCTGAGCCAGAATCAAACTCTCCTTGGTAAATGAGATTTTGAAACGACTATTCTCTCTCGAAAATATTCGGATCGTTTTAATGTTATTTTTACGCTTGCTTACCTTCAATATCAAATTACTTCGATATTTACTGCTGTTTTTCCGTATTTCAAAGACTATTACCCTAAATCCCTAAAGGGACTTTTTTTAGCCTCTTTGCAGAGGTTGGGACTGTTGATGCAAAGGAGTTGAACCTCTATTCCGGCCTTTAACCGTTACCATCTTTTTATCTTAAAGAGCTTCCTCATTTTCGACCGGGGTGCAAAGGTAGGTAACCCATTCCTTATCGCCAAATCTTTTTTGAAGTTTTTTTATGATTTAAAGCTAATCTGCTTTCTTCATACTCCCTTTATTATAAGAACTTTATATCCCGTTTCTCTATTGCCATGATAGCCCTTTCGAAGCGGGGTGCAAAGGTAGAAAACCGTTTTTAATCCGCCAAATCTTTTTTGATTTTCTTTGGATTTTTTTTTGAAGACCTATATAAGCTAAGCCCCGTTGTTTTCAAGGCTTAACGCCTTATCTCTTTGCTACCTTTCAATGAACCTTACGTTACCTTTCGTCTGCAACGGGGTGCAAATGTAGAAGTCCTTTGTCATCCAAACAAATCTTTTTACAGCCTTTCTTTAGCCCTTTATTGTCAAAACCTTTATCATGGCCGCTTGTATCGTTCATATATTTTTAAAACTATGAGCGAAGGTGGGTTGGGAGCCTGTTGAGGGGTGTTGGGTGGGATGTTTTTTTCTCGTAGTCGCGCAGAGTTAGGAGGTTGTATATAGTAGGAGTGTTGCTTTTTCTCGCAACGGCGCTAAGACGCAGCGACAAGGAGTTCGATGGGGTGGATCATTTTTCGCTCACAGAGACAGGAAAACTAAGATGGAGAAATGCTTTGCGTAAGGGATGGTAGTGGAAAGCCCGCAGCTATGCGTAATGCAATGAAGCATAGTGAGGACTTGGAACGTACAGCCCGGCCCTTGCGTAGCTTGGGAAACGCCCTAAAATTTCACACTATAATAATAAATATAAGTAAGGCTGCTTCCTTGCGGAAACAGCCTTACTTTTCTGTTACTCAAGACTGGCAGGTGTTGCCTTCCTACCATATTTTAGCACGTACACTGTCTGCACGCCACATTTTATCTCCTTCTTTTACATTGAATGCTTTGTAGAAAGGTTCAAAGTTGCTCAACGGACCGTTACCTCTCCATTCCTGAGGAGAGTGTGGGTCTGTTTGGATTAACTGACGAGCGGTAGCATCTTTTGCCTTACCACGCCATACTTGCGCCCAACTCAGGAAGAAACGCTGATCCGGAGTAAAGCCATCTATAAGCTCGTTGCTTTTTCCTTGTTTAGTCTTTTTAAATGCTTCATAGGCAATGGTAATACCACCAAGATCGGCAATATTCTCACCTAGTGTAAGAGAGCCATTGACATGCATGGTGCCATCCAGTACTGTATAAGCATCAAACTGTCTGCGCACTACGTCTGTTTTAGCAGCAAATTTCTTCGCATCTTCCGGGGTCCACCAGTTGCGCAGGTAACCTTCTGCATCGTACTGACAGCCCTGATCGTCAAAACCATGAGTCATTTCATGACCGATAACCGCACCGATACCACCGTAGTTTACCGCATCATCGGCATCAAATTCGAAGAATGGGAATTGCAAGATAGCAGCCGGGAATACGATCTCGTTCCAACCCGGATTGTAGTAAGCATTAACCGTGTTTGGTGTCATACCCCACTCCGCTTTATCTATAGGTTTACCTAATTTGTTGATTTCGTAATTATAGTTGAATTCGGAAGCGTTGATAATGTTCTGAACATAGTTGTCAGCAGAGATTTTTACAGAAGAATAATCTTTCCATTTATCAGGGTAGCCGATTTTCTTAGTGAACGAATTCAGTTTAGCCAATGCTTTTTGCTTGGTTACTTCGCTCATCCAGTCCAATTTGGTGATACGTTCGCGGAAAGCTTCCTGCAGGTTGTTCACCAATTCCAGCATGCGTTTTTTAGCTTCTGGTTTGAAGTTTTTATCTACATACAACTGACCCAGCTGATCGCCGACAGAACCATTGATGAGTCCCATAACCCTTTTCCAACGAGGCTTCTGAACTTTCTGGCCTCTTAATGTAGTACCATAAAAATCGAAGTTGGCATTGCTGAAAGCGCTGCTCAGGTAAGGTGCCATATCGCTGGTAATATGGAAAGTCATGTATTGCTTCCAAACATCGATAGGAGTAGCTTTTAGCTGGCGGGCCAGCTCCTGGTAATATTTAGGTGTTGCAACGATGAGGCTGTCTTCACCTTTGATCTTAAACTGACCAAACAACACTTTCCAATCCATACCGGGAGTTTGTTTGTTGAACTCATCCAGGCTGAATTTATTGTATAGTTTTTGCGGATCACGCATTTCAACCGGCTTCAGCGAAGCGCCTGCCAGTTTGGTTTCCAGGTCAAAAATAGCTTGTGCATTTTTTGTTGCAGTTGCATTGTCTTCGCCTGTAAGCTCTAATATTTTAGTGATGTATGCTTTGTAAGCTATCCTGTTCTTTTCAGAGATGGTATCTTTATCAAAATAGTTATCCCTGGTAGGCAGACCTAAACCGGTCTGGCTCAACTGAACGATTTGCTTAGTAATGATCTTATCATCCGGAGCTACATAACCGGCAATAATAGTTGTATTACCTTGTGTAAACTGTAAAGCTACCTCCGTCAATAATTGTTCAGGCGTGGTAATTGCAGCAACGCGGTCCAGGATTGGCTTAACCGGTGTAATACCAGCTTTTTCAATAGCAGCAGTATCCATACCACTTCTGTAAAAATCGCCAACCATACGCTCTTTGCTACCGGCAACTGCATCTTTATTCGCTGCAACTTCATCCATTAACTTATGAACATCATCGTTGGTTCGCTCTGCTAACATGTCAAAGCTTCCCCAACGGGTCTGATCGCCCGGAATTTCGGTTTTCTTCAACCATGCGCCATTGGCATAGAGAAAAAAGTTGTCGGCCGGACTCACAGTAGTATCCATATTGGCCCTGTCGATAAATTTAAGCTCGGCGTTTTTCTTTGCAGATTTATCCTCTCCGTTATTCTGACAGGATGCGGTGCCTATGGTACCCAGGACTGTGCCAGCGAGTAACAATTTTGCAAATTTCATTCAGTTACATTTTATTATGAGTTGCAAATATAACCTTTCATATAACTTTTTAAAATTAAACGAGGGGGGAATTTTAGGGGGAAATTCATTGTCATCAATGTGTAAATCTTTATGGTTTTTCCCGATTTTGAAAGTTTGATTCCCGATTATGAAAGTCAGGCCACATATATAAGAATACTTTTGCGCTCGAAAAAATATTGAATACAAACTACTGATATGAAAAAACACATTATCCTGAGCGCGGCAGCATTGTCCATTTTATTTGCTTCCTGTAAAAAAGACGACGTAAATCCAGAGGAAAATCTTAAAGTTCCTTACAGCACCTTAACTACAAGCACCAACTATTTTACAACCTTTAAGGATGCAGCCGGTGGCTCTACTGTAAATTTTGATGGCCAGACTACACGTACTAAAATGTTTAAAGAGCTGGATACCTATATAAAAACAGGTACCACTACAACATTAAATGCTGTGACCATGAAAAATATGTTCAAGCATGAAAACAGTCCTTTTACAGATGCAGCATTAAACAGCGCAACGGATAAAACAATCATATCTAAAACAGCTCAATCCTTTTCTGCTGTTGATGCAGATGTAGAGCGCCAACGTTTCCTGGGTTATTTTGACCAATTGGCGGAAGTAAGTGCTCATAATGGAACTACTGCAACCCAAGGTACCGCAGGTATTATCATGAATGGTACAAGTAAATACCTGGTAAATGAAAAAGGCTTTGAATATGCACAATTTGTTCAGAAAGGGCTAATGGGTGCTATGATGCTGGATCAAATCAGCAATATTTACTTAGGCACCGAAAAAATGGCTTCTGATAACACAACCATACTTACCGGTAAAAATTATACTGCTCTGGAACATAGCTGGGATGAAGCTTATGGCTACCTGACTTCTAATGAAACATTCCCTAAACTTGATCCAAATGATAATACTAAATTCCTGGAATCCTTCCTGGGTGGCTATATCAGACAAGTAGGTTACAACAACGGCGTTCCTCAATCTATCTTCCTGGCTTTCCTTACCGGTCGTGCCGCGATAGTAAATAAGGACATGGCAAAGCGCAATGAACAAATCAACTTCATTAAATCTCAAATGGAAACTTCTATTGCTACTGTAGCCATAAGCTATCTTAACAAGACAAAGACTGCTTCTACTGACGGCGCAAAATTCCACGCTTTATCTGAAGGTGTTGGGTTCATTTATTCTTTACGTTTTGCTGCTAACGCTAAAGTAAATAAAGCAAAATCAGAAGAATTACTGAATATTTTGCTGGGTAAACCTAATGGCTTCTGGGATCTTACAAACGCTGATCTGGACAATGTTCGCGAACAACTGGCCCAGCTTACAGGAGTAAGTAAGGATGCTTTAGTAGATCACTAGTATATTTGCAGCTTTATTGCTGGTTACGATCTATAAAAATATAAAACCAGAGCGGCGATTTAGTTATTCGTCGCTCTATTATCTTAAAAAGATATGATGACAAGAAAACATTGGATGGCCACAGGCACTTTAATCCTACTCATGATAGCCGGATTTGTATCCTGTAAAAAGAGCGATGATAAAGGCTCCGGAGATAACGGATTGGACCGCAAACCTATGCTAACCAATTATGCGGACAACTACATTCTTCCTGCATACCAGGCAATGGAAACCGGGTTGACCACATTGCAAGCCCAGGCTACCGCATTTACAGAGCAACCAACTGAAGCGAATCTTTCTTCCTTAAAAGCAACCTGGCGTTCAGCATATCTGACCTGGCAAACGGTTGATCTTTTAGAATTTGGCCCGGCAGAAGAGGTTTCTTTACGGATGTATATGAACACTTATCCTGTTACTACCACAAAGGTAGAAGAGAATATAAGCAGTGGTAATTACAACCTGGAAACATTTGGGAATAAAGATGCACAAGGTTTTCCTGCATTGGATTATTTAATAAATGGTCTGGGTAATACGTCGGCAAGTATTCTGGAGAAATATACTACTGATCCGCTGGCAGCCAACTATAAAAAGTACCTGAAAGATGTTATTGCAAAAATGCAGGAAAAAATAACTTCAGTAAAAAACAGCTGGACAAATTACCGCAACACTTTTATTTCAGCCGCAGGTACTGACGTTAATGGAAGTATATCTAAGATGACCAATGCTTATGTGCTATACTATGAGCGGTTTCTTCGTTCGGGTAAAATTGGTTATCCTGTAGGAGCAATGACTGGCGTGGCTTTGCCTACGCATGTTGAAGCTTATTACACTCCTGAATTCAGTAAGGAATTAGCTGTAAAAGCTTTGGAAAGTGTGATCGCTTTTTATGAAGGCAAAAATTATGATGGAACAGTAACAACAGAGGGCATGAAATCGTACTTAGCAGCAGTAGGTACTAAAGATGAGTCCGGAACTTTAATGGCTGATGTTATCTCAACGGAATTCAACACTGCTTTAAATGCTTTGAAGGGCTTTAATACTACTTTCCGTGATGGCGTTGTAAACAACAGACCAGCTATATTGGGTATTTATGAAAACCTGCAGCAAGTAGTTGCGCTACTGAAAGTAGATATGGTTTCTGCCTTTGGCATTTCAATTACTTATGTGGATAATGATGGTGACTGATATGTCAATCATCTGAATAAAGAAAATGGGACTGCGGGAACGAAATAACATATCTGTAAACAACTATTTAAGGAAGCCGGTGTACTCGGCTTCCTTAGCTGTTTTCAGGCTTGTGTTCGGATTGATGATATTAGGCAGTATGATAAGGTTTGGCTCCAAAGGCTGGATTGATGAGCTATATATACAACCAACATTTGCTTTTAAATATTATGGGTTTGAATGGTTGCCACAATTAGGAAAATATACTTATTGGTTGTTTATTCTTTGTGGCTTAAGCGCGCTGGGATTTTCGCTTGGCTTGTTTTACAGAGTATCCGCGATACTCTTATTTTTCAGCTTTACTTACATAGAGCTTCTTGATAAGACCAATTATCTCAATCATTATTATTTTGTAAGCTTGGTTCTATTTCTAATGATATGGCTGCCTGCTCATACCAATTTTTCATTAGATAATTTACGAAAACCCCAAACCGCTCATCGCGTTCTTCCTTTATGGACTACCGGCTCTTTGCGGTTGCTGTTGGGCATTGTGTATTTTTATGCAGGGCTTGCTAAGCTTAACTCTGATTGGTTGATAGAAGCTATGCCTTTAAGACTTTGGCTACCTGCAAAAAACGATCTGCCTTTAATCGGCCCAATGTTTAATCATGTATGGGTAGCCTATTTTTTCAGTTGGTTTGGGGCCTTGTATGATCTTACCATTCCGTTTTTCCTATTGAATAAAAAGACAAGGCTACCTGCTTACCTTGTTGTTATTATTTTTCATATTACAACAGCTATACTCTTTCCTATAGGCATGTTCCCTTATGTAATGATCTTATCTACTTTGGTGTTTTTTCCTTCAAAGAAAATGGATACTGCTATACAGAACATGGGATGGATACACAAGATTTTACCTGCAGTAAAAGGGTATTCTTCCTATCATATCAATGCTATTAAGCTATATGGCATTTCTTTTATTTTCGGGTTCTTCTTCCTGGTGCAAATAATTTTCCCCTGGCGTTATCTTTTTTATAACGATGAATTATTCTGGACAGAAGAAGGATATCGGTTTTCGTGGAGGGTAATGTTGATTGAAAAAACGGGCTATGCTCAGTTTATGGTGAAAGATGCTGCTACACATCAAAGCATTGGTGTAAACAACAATGATTTTCTTACTAAAAACCAGGAAAAGATGATGTGCACCCAACCAGATTTTATTCTGCAATATGCGCACAAGCTAAAGCAATATTACCAGGCAAAAGGCATGAAAGATCCTGAAGTATATGGCACGATATATGTAACCCTGAACGGGCGGAGAAGCAGGTTGTTCATAGATCCTAAGGTGGATCTTACTAAGGAAACTGATTATTTCAAACATAAGAAATGGATTCTTCCATTTAAAGACAATATATATGGTTTATAGAATTACCCTTGCAGTTCTTTTACTCAGTAGTTTCACGCTGACGCTACATGCACAAAAGGATTCGGTAAGACAGCACACACTTGAGGAAATCAAAATTGAAGACCAGGAAGAACATGACTTTGGTAATCTGCATAAAGTAGATGACATGAAAGTGACTGCAGGAAAAAAATCGGAAGTTATTCAAGTGGATCAATTAACAGTAAACAAATCTACAAACAATACCAGGCAGATCTATGCTAAGGTTACCGGTTTGAATATTTTTGAAAATGATGGCTCCGGATTACAGTTGAGTATTGGTGGCAGAGGGCTTGATCCGAATAGAACATCTAACTTCAATGTACGCCAGAATGGTTATGATATTAGTGCCGATGCCTTGGGTTATCCGGAAAGCTATTACACTCCACCTGCAGATGCTCTGGAAAGAATAGAAATCATAAAAGGTGCTGCCAGCCTGCAATTCGGAACGCAATTTGGTGGCTTGCTCAATTTCAAAATGAAACCTGCCGGAGGCGAAAAAGCTTTTGGTCTTACTTCAAAACAAACTGTAGGTTCCTGGGGGTTCTTAGGATCATTTAATAGTATTTATGGTACCGCAGGAAAGCTTAGTTATTATGCCTATGCCCATTATAAAAGAGGCAATGGATGGAGGCCAAACAGCAAATTTAATTCCCTTAATATTTATGCTGACCTGCATTATCAATTGAACGCTAAAAACAAAATAGGCATCCAGATATCACATTTAAATTATCTGGCACAACAACCGGGAGGGCTTGATGACAAGATGTTTGCCAAAGATGCAAGACAAAGTAACCGTGAAAGAAATTGGTTTGCGGTAAACTGGAACCTGTTGAATCTTGATTGGACTGACCAAATAAGCGCAAATACAAAATGGCAGACTTTGGTTACAGCACTCTCCGCTTCAAGGGATGCAATAGGTTTCAGACCCAATCGTATTGCCCAGCCTGATTATGGAGGGGCCAGAGATTTGTTGAAAGGCCAGTTTACTAACCTTACACTAGAGTCCAGGTTAATGCATCATTATCAGTTGTTTGGCAAAAGACAAACCATACTTACCGGTGTACGTTTGTACAAAGGCAATAATGCGAGCAAACAAGGCGATGTAAATAATGGTAGCGAAGCATCTTTTACTTTTACTGATGAAGACAAAGAACTGAAAAGCGATTACACTTTTAATAACTGGAATACGGCAATATTTGCAGAACAAATCATCAGGATAAATGATAAGTGGAATGTAACTCCCGGCATACGTTGGGAATTTATCAATACCAATGCAGATGGTATTTTTCATGATAAACTTTATGATCAGAGAGATAGCCTTATCAACCATAATATTATTAACGAAGACAAAACAGCATCGCGCAATTTTATATTCGCAGGTTTAGGAAGCAGCTATAATTTTTCGGACAGGATAGAAGCTTATGGAAATATCTCCCAGAATTATCGTTCCGTAACATTCAGTGATATGCAGCTGGCAAATAGTGTACTGGAAATAGATCCCAACCTTAAAGACGAGAAAGGATGGAGTGCGGATCTTGGGTTGAGAGGAAGTTTGGGTGAAGTATTGCGTTTTGATGTGAGTGGCTTTTATCTCTATTATGGCAATAAAATAGATGAATACTTTACGCGTGATTCTAATGGACATGCCATTAGAAAAAGACAGAATGTAGGTGTGGCGCAGATATACGGTTTGGAATCTTTCTTTGAAGCGAATTTGTTAGGCTTATTCCCAAACACTTCTAAAGACTATAAGCTTGCCTTATATTCTAATCTTGCGGTTACTAACGCGCATATAACGGAAAGTCCTTTGCCTGATGTAAAAGGGAAGCGCGTGGAATATGTACCGGCAATTAACTGGAAAACCGGGCTGCACGCAGGTTACAAGAATATCAAACTCACTTTACAATGCAGCCATTTAAGTGAGCAATTTACTGATGCTACCAATGCCAGAGATGGTGGTTTTAGTGGTGTAAATGGAATTTTGCCTACCTATACCCTATTTGATCTGTCTGCGAGTTGGAGCTGGAAATGGTTATTCCTGGAGGCTTCTCTAAACAATATTTCAGATGCGAAATATGCCACCAGACGTGCTACCGGGTATCCCGGGCCAGGTATTATTCCGGGTGAAGGCAGAGGTTTTTTCTTTACCTTAGGCGTCAAATTGTAACCCATTATTACCATACTTTTAAGCTATGCACCTTACTATAATTAACGGTCCCAATCTTAATCTCCTGGGCACACGCGAGCCGGAAATATATGGCAGCAGAAGTTTTGATGAATTCCTGGAAGAGTTGAAGCAACGTTTTACGGAGATAGATTTTGATTATTTCCAAAGTAATCATGAGGGGGAACTTATAGATAAATTGCAGTCTTCAAGTAGTCAAACAGATGGTATCATTTTCAATGGTGCAGGATATACGCACTCCAGCATTGCCCTTGCCGATACTATTGCTGCCATTGTTACTCCTGTGGTAGAAGTTCATATTTCCAATATTCATGCCAGGGAAGAATTCAGACATAAATCTTACACCGCCTCTAAAGCCATAGGAGTCATTACGGGTATGGGTCTTGAAGGGTATGCTTTAGCGGTAAGATATTTTTTGGACAGACATTAATACAAAAGCCGGATAACATTATCCGGCTTTGATTTGTTAAATTTTTAACATTTAGATAGCTTTCAGCTTGCTGATCATTAATGAAGGATCAGCTGCACTAAATACCGTATTTCCTGCAACAAGAACATCTGCACCTGCTTTTACAATTTCTCCGGCATTCTCCAAAGTAACACCGCCATCAATTTCAATTAACGCTTTGCTACCTGTTTGTTGAATTAAGGCTTTTAATTGCGCGATCTTTTTCAGCGTATGCGGAATAAATTTTTGCCCGCCAAAACCAGGATTCACACTCATCATACACACTAGGTCAATGTCTCCAATAATGTCTTCCAGAGCGGCTATTGGCGTATGTGGATTAATGGCAACGCCTGCTTTCATACCTTCCCCATGAATCATTTGAATAGAGCGGTGCAAATGAGGACAAGCCTCAATATGAACGGAAAGATAGTTGGCGCCGGCCTTTGCAAAATCAGCAATATACTTCTCCGGCTCAAGAATCATCAGGTGTACATCTAAGGTTTTAGTCGCCTTCTTGTGTACAGCACCGATTACCGGAAAGCCAAAACTAATATTGGGTACAAAACGGCCATCCATAACATCCAGGTGAAGCCAATCAGCCTCACTGTTATTGATCATTTCAATATCCTTTTCAAGGTTGAGGAAATTTGCAGAAAGCAGTGAGGGCGCTATTAATGGCATTTTGTGCTCGTTTTAAAATTAGGAATTAACTGGTTTTGAAAATGATGTCGCGAGGACATTTAGCTTAAATAAGCCGCAAAAGTAGGAATGTTTTGTGAGCTTACGGATAGAAAAACCAAGGGCATTTTCCAAAAAAATCTTTCTTGCATTTTTGCACACATCAATGTGGATAAGCTGTGAAATTGACTTAATTTTACCCAAAAGCTGTGGATAAAGCTGTGGGATAGGATTATTTTTGATGATCATATGTGTATAACCTGTTTATACCGGCATTAAAAATTTATTATCAGAAATGTGTCTTGCGCGTGATTTTTGCACTTACCTTAGCCGTCCTTAAAAAGTATTTAACCTTTTCTTAATAGTAGAATTTTAGACGATATCTTGTGTAACCGGATGACAAAAACAATAAAAGAATGTTGCAGATGCATCACGGAAGAGCACTAACCCATTGTTGAAACAGAAGCATTTTTTTTGCTACTAAGTACTTCATTCATTTCATGCCTTCAGGAAAATAAGAGTTCATTTTCCAGGCAAATCAAGAGATTCGAAGAAGAAAAGGTTCTTTGACTTTGAAAGTTTTTTATTTAAAAACCCAAAGCGTAAAAGCTTTATTCAAAGAAAAGAACGAGATGTCAGTGAACATAAAAAAAGAACTAGGCAATGTGAGAAACAGGAAGCCTGACCTGAGTAACGTGATGTACGGCAAAATACCTCCGCAGGCTAAGGAACTGGAAGAAGCAGTGCTTGGTGCAATTATGCTGGAGAAGGACAAACTTTCTGATGTGCTGGAAGTACTTCCATCGCCGGAATGTTTTTATGTAGATGCGCACCAACGCATTTTTGCAGCCATAAAACGACTCCCTGAAAAAGGTTTGGTAGTGGATCTGCTTACGGTAACAGAAGAGTTACGTAAGACGGACGAACTGGAATTGATAGGTGGTGCGTACTTCCTTACCAAGCTCACCATGAGTGTGGTAACCAGCGCACACGTTATTGCGCATGCCCGTATCGTGATGGAGAAGTACATCCAGCGCGAACTGATCAAGATATGTGGCGAGATGATGGCCAATGCCTACGAAGATAAAACGGATGTATTTGACCTTCTGGATAAAGCAGAAACTGACCTCTTTGAGATCAGCAATAATTTCCTGCGGAAGAACTACTCCAGTATGCAGGATATCCTGGTAGATACTATTGAACAGATATCCAAAGCAAGAGATGAAAAAGATGATATAACCGGCGTACCATCAGGCTTTCCAAGCCTTGATGCCATTACCGGCGGCTGGCAAAAAACGGATCTTATCATATTGGCAGCCCGTCCGGCTGTAGGTAAAACAGCTTTCGCATTGAACCTGGCCATGAATGCTGCCATGCATCCTACCAAGCCTAAAGGTGTAGCGATTTTCTCGCTGGAGATGGGTAATACCCAGATTGTAAAACGTATGCTAAGTGCAGTTACCGATGTAAAGCTGGAAGCTATCAGCCGCGGTCGTTTAGAAGATTATGAGTTTGCACAGATCACACAAAGAATGGAACCGCTTGCCCGGGCACCGATATTTATTGATGACCAGGCAGGGTTGAATATATTTGAACTTAGAGCAAAATGTCGTCGTCTGAAAACGAAGAATGACATAGGCATGGTTATTATCGATTATCTGCAATTGATGCAAGGCTCTGACAAGGGCGGTAACCGTGAGCAGGAAATCAGTAAGATATCGCGAGAGTTAAAAGGTCTTGCAAAAGAGTTGGAAATACCTGTGTTGGCACTGTCTCAATTGAGCCGTGCGGTGGAAACGCGTGGTGGTGATAAAGGTAAGATTCCACAGTTGAGTGACCTTAGGGAATCGGGTGCCATTGAGCAGGATGCGGATATGGTTATGTTTATTTATCGTCCGGAATACTATGGCATCAGCAATGATGAATCTACCGGTCAGCCTTTCGATGGTGAAACACACATTAATATAGCCAAGCACCGTAATGGTCGCCTGGATACAGTGAAACTGAAAGCCATACTGGATATACAGAAGTTTGTAGAGGCCCCGAAAGATGACTGGAATGGTGGATTTATCGGTGGCGGTGGTCCTGCAGGGCTTACTGGTGGCGGATTTGATAACCCTTCTGCCGGTATTAAAAAACATCCGGATGACTTTGGTAACAGCAAGCTTATTGTAACCCAAAGTTTCCAGACTATGCAATCGAAAGCTAATAATATGGATTTTGGAGATGATGAGTTTGCAACAAAGGCTAAGTTGAAAGGTTATAAGCCGCCGCCTGAAGATGATGATGCACCTTTCTAATTCAAAAGTCAAAAATCAAAAGTCAAAATCATTGCGATATTATGTGTGCATTGATTTTGGCTTTTATTTTTGCGAATATCTTCTCCTGTAATGTTGCTCATTTTAAAGTCCAAATCAAAGTTATATATGAGCATACCTTAATTTTGACTTTTTACTTTTGAATTTTGACTTATCCAAATGAGAGCTGTATTACAAAGAGTTTCAGAAGCAAGCGTTACTATTGATGGTCAAGTAAAAGGAGCTATACAAAAGGGCTTACTGGTGTTGCTAGGCATTGAAGATGCCGATACTGAAGAAGATGTTATCTGGCTTAGTAAAAAGATAATACAGATGCGCATATTCGGTGATGAAGCTGGCCTGATGAACCTTTCTGTTCTGGATATAAATGGTGAAATTTTAATCATCAGCCAGTTTACCTTACATGCCGCTACCAGGAAAGGAAACCGGCCTTCTTTTATTAAAGCTGCACGACCTGAAAAGGCGATTCCCTTATATGAGCAAACGATCCTTCAGCTACAATCGGATCTTGGAAAAGATGTGGCCACAGGAACTTTCGGAGCCGATATGAAAGTGTCTTTAATTAATGATGGACCAGTTACCATTATTATAGATTCAAAGATGGAGCTATAGTACTTTTCATGCAATAATAATATTGTTTTCAATCGCCTTTTTACCCGTATTTTTGCGTTGATGAATACGCCTTATTCTGCTCCAGGTGAGCCAGCCGCCAAAGTTGTACCCCTACCCGATTCTGACCTAAGTAAGAAAGAACAGGTTGCTGGTATGTTTGACCGCATAGCAGGCCGCTATGATTTCCTGAATCATTTGCTCTCCATGGGTATCGATAAAGGCTGGCGCAGAAAAGCGATCAATACTTTACGCGAGATCAATCCAAAGAAAATATTGGATGTGGCTACCGGCACAGGTGATCTGGCTATAGCTGCACTTACGTTACAACCTGATCATATTACCGGTGTAGATATATCGGAAGGTATGATGGAAATAGGCCGTAAAAAGCTAAAGGATAAAAATCTTGACGGTAAAATAACACTTCAATACGGCGATAGTGAAGCACTTCCTTTTGAGACCGGAACGTTTGACGCCATTACCTGTGCTTATGGTGTACGCAATTTTGAACACCTTGAAAAAGGATTGGAACAAATGAGCCGTGTATTACGTACTGGTGGCCGGATTGCCATCCTGGAATTTTCCAGACCTAAAAAGTTTCCGGTAAAGCAATTATATCACTTCTACTTCCGTTATATACTGCCTACATTGGGTAAAACGGTTTCCAAAGACGCTACGGCTTATACTTATTTGCCTGAGTCTGTTGCCGCATTTCCCGAAGGAGCAAAATTTTGCACTATCCTGGAACAATGTGGTTTTAAAGAGGTAAAGGCCCGTCCGCTTACATTTGGTATTACTACCTTATATACCGGCAAAAAGGCTTAATGTATAGCAGGAAATAAACAATTCCTTATCTTCGTAAGAGATATGATTCACAAAAAGAAAGCATTAAAGTCGTTTATTGTATTAGCAGCACTGTTTTTGTGCTTTACATCACAAGCGCAGACGCATGTTCCGAATATGCCTGAACACGATTCCAAATTGTATTATTTTGGACTTTCTTTCGGCTTTAATTATTCCTCATTCAGGGTAAACAATACCAAAAGTTTTGCAGAGCACGATACATTTAAACAAGTGCAACCAGGTTTTGGTCCCGGTTTTCATATCGGTATCATGGGCAACCTTCGCCTGACTAAATTTGTAGATCTTCGTTTTATACCCGCTCTTGTATTTGCAGAAAAAAAATTGAAACTGGTAAATCAAGCAAATGAAGTACAGAATGTAAGTATCGAATCCATTTACATGCAGCTACCCTTGCAGCTTAAATTTAAAAGTGACCGTATAGGCAATTTCCGGTTTTATGGTTTGATTGGTGGAAAATTTGACTACGATCTTGCTTCCAATGCCCGTAGCCGCCGCCAGGATGAGCTGATTCGCGTCAGCCCGATAGATGTAGGCGCGGAGGTTGGTATTGGCTTCGAGTTTTTCTATCCCAATTTTATATTTGCACCGGAAATCAAGCTAAGCCAGGGTTTCATCAATTCTCACTATCCTGATAATCGAATTCCACTGTCCAATACCATTGATGCTATGCGTACCCGGATGATCGTTTTATCTATCCATCTCCAAGGATAAACGATCAAACCCATACAGCTGTTTTTCAATCTTTATATCATTTTACGATATACTTAAATTATTGTTTACGATTTGTAAGTGCATCATTTAGATGCTACTTTTGTGTCCCTGTTATGGCTGTTAAACTTTTTAGCAGAAATAGCATTATTAATGGACTGATTATAAATTTTAACCCGTAAAATTTTATACAACAAAATGGCACACACACTTCCTGCATTGCCTTATGGCCATAATGCACTAGAACCTCATATTGATGCGCAAACCATGGAAATACACCATGGCAAACATCATCAGGCTTATGTTGACAACCTGAATAAAGCCATTGAAGGCACTGACGCAGCAAATCTTTCCCTGGAAGAGCTTGTGAAAAATATTTCAAAATACCCTGCAGCTGTGCGCAATAATGGTGGTGGGCATTTTAACCACTCTTTATTTTGGACCGTATTGGGACCTGATGCTAAAGCCGGACCTGAAGGCAAACTTGCAGATGCAATCAATGAAGCTTTTGGTGGACTGGATGCCCTGAAAGAAAAAATGACTACCGCAGGAGCTACACGCTTTGGTAGTGGCTGGGCATGGCTTATTGTAAAAGACGGTAAGCTGGAAGTAACTTCTACACCAAACCAGGATAATCCTTTAATGGATGTTGCTGAAGTAAAAGGAACACCTATTTTCGGTATCGACGTATGGGAACATGCGTACTACCTGAAGTATCAAAACAAACGTCCTGACTACCTGAAAGCTATATGGAGCGTAGTAAACTGGGACGAAGTATCAAAACGCTACGAAGCAGCTTTGTAAGATTTTTTAAACAGTAAGCCGACGATGATTTAATTCATCGCCGGCTTTTTTTATTAAACCTTATAGGTTTTTAAAACCTATAAGGTTTAGCAGCTATTGGAGTACTGCTTTCAGCTTTTCCATAAATTCCGGTTGAGGTACTTCCTGATTGATTACCCACATCGCAAAATGTTCTGCTGAAATTTCTTCGGGATGCAGGATATAAGAGGTATTGGAACCGATATGTTTAAATAGATCAGGCACTTGATCCAATTCATAAACCACACCTGCACCATTCTTCATTACAGGCTTCTTCTGCCCTGCATTTCCTTCTACTTGCAATAAGCCGAGGTTCATATAATCGCCCAAAGTATAATCTTTGTTGTATTCCTTCTTACTGTATAATTGTAAGACCATATCCTTTGGTTTGCCATCTACATCAAGTGTTATATAATGTTCGATAAAAGGACAATCAGGATTCGTGATCATTTTGTTTTTCATGGCAACTGCTGTATTGATGCGGTTACATTTTTCAAAGCCGAAAATTTTATAAATCTCATCACGTTTCTTTTCATTGAACCTGGAATGCACATGGAACAATTCATGGGCTACAAGATGGGTTGTAATTTCTTGCCGTGGTCCGGTACATAACATTATATGATTTCCTCGCGTATAGCCCTCAGCCCCAAACTCTTCTTTACCTGCTGTTTTAATCAATTGTATTTTGGTAGGCAGATTAAGTTTGATTTTATTGACTTTAAGAAAAGCTTCTATCTCAGAAAAGGATTTTTTTAATTGTTGTTGCTCATCTTCGGGCCAATTGCGCACCTGGCTTGCAGATCGTATGAGATAATCTTTTTCAGTAGCACCGTTTACAATGCCCAATCTTATTTGTAAGTCAAAAGGTGTAAGGGCTTTTGTGTAGGCATCCGATCTTGCATTTTCTGATGCAGCGCCAGCACTATCCAATAGTTCCACTGTGCTTCCGGCAAATGCAAATTGCATGTTGATGCCTGCGTATATATTTGAGTTGCTGAAAAGCGCAATAGCAATAATGATTAATGATCTTAAATTTCTCATGTTAAGTGTTTGAATGAGCAAGGTATTAAAAAATAAATTCCTGCAAATGATGCAGGAATTTGAAACAATATGAGTATTGAACTATTTGCTAATCTGAAAACTCAAAGTGGCAAAGAAGCTACGACCCGTAGTGAGATTGAGCCCACCTGTAGTCCCACCATGCACACCACCAGAACCACCAGATGTTGATGCAGCAGTAAGACCCAATATAGTATTATTGAAGATGTTTCTGATGCCTGCTGTAAGATTAATACGGTCTTTCCATAGATGTTTGTTCATTGAAAAGTCAAGGTTATGATAATCCATCACTTTAGCTGTGTCTACTATGACAGAACCCGTAAAATCGGTACTGGTTTGAGGCGCTTTGCTTGTGTATTTGTAGAATAAAGAAACTCCTGCATCCCATTTGGGAAAGTCGTAACGAAGATTACCTGTTAATTCCCAGTAGCTATAGGAGGAAACACTTATTGTTTCCAGGTTCTGGTTAAAGGAGCCACCTAACACAACATTCATCTGTTTCCACTGGCTTTGACTTTGAAGTTGAATATTTATGTTTCTGAATTTATTGATATTGGCATAAGTATAAGGAGGGGGGGTGACCGGCAAAGATGTTTCTACCGGAATTAATGAGATCATATTCGTAACATCGTTGTAAAATCCGGTAAGACTGATATTACAAAAATCCCGTCCGTGCTTCGCTACAGTATATGCGCCTGAAACCTGGAAGTGGTGGCCATCTTCAGCTTTCAGATCAGGATTGCCATACACGTCATGGTTAGAATCTTTGAAATCAAGGAAAAGTTCTTTAAGTGTAGGCGCCCTGAAGCCACGGGCATAAGAACCTCTAATACGTATATCATCTGATGGTTTAAATAAGATGCTTAACGACGGTAATACGGGCGCCTTGTATCTAGAATTATAGGTTCCTCTCAGCCCTGGTTGTAATTTCAGTTTATCTGTTACATTTATGTCCGTAATCAAAAATAAAGCGAGGTCACTCACATTTTGTTTACCATCTTTTATTTTTTCAACACCAGATGCATATTGGAGATTTACATCGTAGCCAAAGGTATAATGCAGAATGCCAGCTTTGTTGTTATAACTTGTACGTGAGGTAATATCATTAAATATTGTTTTACTATTGCTTCCAATAGCGGTATCCTGTATTTGCGCTAATGTGCTCAGATCAGTATCATAACTTTCCCTAAGACGGTGATACATTGAAAAGCTATTATTGCTTTCCCAATAACCATTTTCGCCCGTTTTCCATTTAAATTGCAATCTATTGGCCAAACGTTGTGTGGTTATAATTTCATCATCCGCAACCCAATCAAATTGGTTCAGGTTATCAAGTCCTTGTTTGATAAATAACTTGTCATTCATGTAGTCTGAACTGAACGTTATTGTTACATTTTCTGAAATATGATATGCATATTTCAAATTGGCAAAGTACTGTTCCTTTGGCCTCCATAAAGGATTTCTTACCGTGTCAAAATTGGGGTCCCAACCCTGGAAGAAATTACGCCCTAAGCCTAATGACAAATTACTTTTGCCTGATTGAACAGCTCCATTTACACCAAAATTATATTTACCAATGGATTCATAAAATGCATCACCACCTATGTTCCATTGATCCTTATTGCTTTTGGTTATAAGATTGATAACTCCTCCCAATGCATCAGCACCATACATAATACTCATAGGCCCCTGTGCTATCTCAATCTTTTCAATATTGGCAAGATTTACGGTGCTAAGATCTATATTCTGCCCCTCACGACCATTAAGAGCTACGCCATCTACTAATATCTTCACATTATCGCCAGACATACCTTGCATCTTTATTGTGCCACCCAACATAGCATCCTGGCCAATACTCATACCCAATTGGTTGCGCAATGCATCCTGAAGATTTACGGCCCCTTGCGCTCGAATATCAGCTGCAGTTACAATTTTATATACTGATACCGCTTCATCCAATTTTGTAGGTCTTCCCACTCCCGTTACTACCACTTCATTGAGCCCGGTATATTTCTTATTCAGTTCTATATTTAATACTCCTGAGGGTTTTTCATTAATAGTCTTTACAAAAGTATTGTATCCCAGATTGTTTATCTCCAGTTGTGCGGGATAAGAGCTGATATACAACGTAGCCAAACCATTTACATCGCTTAATGTAGCTTCATTATTTTTCTGGTCACCTTGTTGTACGAGCCTTACAGCCACACCAGGTAACCCTTCACCGGTTTCATCAACCAGCTTTAAGGTCACTTGCTGCGCATGAAGACCATTCACACCAAATAAGATCAGTAAAAAAGCAAAAACAATTCTGGACATATATTTCTCTGGTATTTCTTTTAATAAGCAAAAACATGCTCCTGCGCAGATACGCACGGAGCATGTTTTTCAATCAGGGTACTCAACAAACTATTATTGAACAACCAGTTTTTGCGTAGTACTGAAACCTGCTCCGGCAAGGTTAACCATGTATACACCTGCAGGATAATTGCTCACATCAATACGTAATTGCTGGAAGCCTGCATTAATATTTTTATTCGCTTTCAATACTACTCTGCCACTAAGGTCAGCAATAGTGATCTGCGCATTTTGAATATCTTTTTTAGCATCGATCAACAAGTTGGAAGAACCGCCAACTGAAGGATTAGGAACTACAAGCATGTTACCTACGAATGCACTTACTTCATTCACCCCTGTTGGAGGCGGAGGCTTAGTATATACTTTGCGTTTTTGAAACCCAATCTTTCTATCACCTGCAACTGTAGCAAAATAGTCAAAATAAATCTGCCAGATATCTCCGTTCAATACCTTCATGAAATAACTACGGTTCTGCGTAAGGGCCCATGACATTCCACCATCAAGATATTTCCAATCATTACCGATTGTATTGACATTAAAGGAATAGCTAGTGGAATCCACACTTTGGTAATTAGCGTTGTTGGGAACGATATTGTCAATTTGTGCTACAGAAACGTTGTAGTTCTGTAATGCTCCTGTTACACCTTGCATTCCTTGTGAACCGTATAAGTCCATATAGTTTGTAAATACAAAATCCCAAGACTCTCTATGCGGCTCTCTTTCTAATACTTCCCCCGTTTCAATGTTGAAATATTTAAATAACGTTGTAGATCCCGCAGTTGAAATGTCTATAGTATCAACATCTGAAGAACCAAGTTCTCTGTAATAAAGCACCCAATGATTACCGTTTTCTAATACACGTGGCCAGATTACAAATGATTTGGAAACAGTGGCAGGTCCGCCCATACTACTTGTAGTCAAGTTGGCCAGAAATAAAGTATCGCCGACAACGCTATGGTCAGGAAATCCCCCAGGAGCACTACCCATGTAATAGTTGCCCCATCCATAACTGAAAGGGTTACTGGTAGGTGCTGCATTAAAAGCTCCATTAGCATAAGAAGATGTGTCATTATGCAAGGCAAGGATTGAACCTGTTTTACCTACTGTATCAGCAGCAGTAATATTCAAAAAGTCTACCGTTGCATTTTTATCCAAAGAATATAATTTTATAGCTGGGCCATTTTTCCTCGCTTCATTTGTCCATATCCCTGCTCCACCGTGATGAGGTACAGCAAATGATATACCTTGAACCGCAATATGCCAATTTGTTTCCGGTACTGCTGCACCTACCTGTCCATTTTCAAAGCTATAATAAATGTTATTTACATAGTTAGCTCCCATATTGATTGTATCAGGAATCCAATTTTGAGCTTGTGTTGCTGTAGCCAGAGCAAGTGCTCCCACAGCCAAAGTGTATTTAAGTTTCATAGTTTTATTTTTACGTCGCAAAAGTACACCCCGTATGCTGTAATCGTGTAGGTACAAGCAATTATGACAGAAAAATGACAAGTGCCTGATGTAGCATTGACAAATAACAATAATTAACTTAAGCCTGAATAGAAGAGCGTTTTAAAACAGAAAGCAGCAATAAGCCATTGCCTATTGCTGCTTCACAAATGAAAGAATGGATTATTGTGCTTTAATTACTTCATTCGATTTAGGCTTGTAAAAAAAGAACAAACACAAACCTGCTATAATCAGACATCCTGCTATGATCTCTGCTTGTGTAGGATGAATAAAGCCCCAATTATATTTATAATTTACCCTGACGAGCTCTATCAAAAAGCGTTCCAGGCCATTCAGCACCAGGTAGATGCCAAACAGTTGCAGGGGACGATTGAATCTTTTCCGGATCGACCATAGAAAGAGGAATAACAAAATACAAACCACAGCTTCATACATAGAAGTCGGGAATACACCAGCCGGCAATACATGGCTGTAATCTCCCTGGTAACCTGCTATAGGAATACCATCGTTGTTTACATTGTGTTTGAAGTTCTGTGCATAAAACCAATCCGGAAGCCAGTTGGGTGCAGGGGCGTATTTGTTGGGTGTAATCTGGTTAAGGTTGCGATCCAGAAATTGTTCCGGGTATTTTTTTACAATCGCATTATAATCCTGCAAAGAGCTTTTCGCAAGGGATGCATCGGCCTGGGTAACATACGCACTGTTGTATATTCCCCAATCCCCATCGCCGGAAAACTGGCAACCTAATCTTCCTAATCCATAGGCCAGCATAAGTGCAGGAGCTGCAGCATCGCATAAGTGTGCAAAGGAAAATTTCTTTCTTCGTGTATAGATATACAAGGCTAATGTGGCTACGATAAGTCCGCCGTAAAAGGTAAGCCCTGATGGTGATAATAAATTGCCAACAGGATCTTGCAGGAAATTTTCCCAGGTTTCGAAAGCATTAAAAATTTTAGCCCCGCCAAAACCACCCAATGCTGCAATAAATATAATATCGGCTACACGTTGATGAGGATAAATGGCTACACGCTGCTGTTTGGGTTGTGTTGATTGGTTCTTCTTCCTGGAATTGTAACGTGAATAAACGAACAATGCCGCCAGCAATATTCCACCAATCAAACTTCCTTTAGCAGACATTAAAAAAGCTATGGGATTATGACTTGCCTCTGTTGCATTCATAAAAAGCCCCAACACTTTAAAGCCAACCAGGAAACCTAAAATACCCATCCAGACTAACTCTCCTTTAGATGCTGGTTTACCGGTTTCTTCGGTCACGATCTCGGGTTGAAAAAGCCCTTGCTCCTTTTTTCTTTTCAGCTCTTTGGATATGACCCAAGCTCCGCCAAGGAAACCTACAGCCACAAAGAAACCAAAAGTTTTGACCAGGCTAAGGCCGGGAATATCAATACCAAAAAGAGATTGAAACAAATAATGAAAGTCAGGAAACATTATGTGGGATATATGATTTTTTGATCTCTGATGTATGATTTATTGATGTATGATTTGATGATCTCTGATGTATGATTTTAAGTACAATTTTGTGAATCTGATTTAAATCCAGACATCGTTACATCAAAAAATCATACATAAAGCTCTAGCTTTTCATATTAGTATATTGTAAAGGCATTTCCAGGTTGGCGCCATTGCATAAGCGGATTACGTCTTGCAGGTCATCAATCTTTTTGCCGGTTACTCTTATAATGTCGTCCATAATGGCTACCTGCACTTTGGCACCACTGTCTTTAATCAGCTTGACAATCTTTTTTGCTTCTTCTTTTTCAATACCATTACGTATAGTTACCTCTTTACGCACATACTTTCCGGAGGCATGGTGGGGTTTGCTGAAGTCGAAACATTTGGCGTCCAGCCCTTGTTTCAGCGATTTGGATATGATCACATCTTCGACCTGTTGCAGCTTCATATCACTCTCTACTTCCAGTTTCAGGATCATGGCTTTTTTGTCCAGATCGATCTCAATATGATTTCCTTTAAAATCATACCGGTTGGCAATTTCTTTCTTTACAACATTAATGGCATTGTCCAATGTTTGCACATCTACTTTGCTTGCTATGTCAAATGAAGGCATAAGAATTGTTTTTAAAGAGGAGCAAAGGTACAAAAATAGAGCTGACACCTGCAAAAGGTGTCAGCTCCGTATAAAATTTCAAATATTAAACTTATTTCTTCAAGCCGAAAGCAGCTTTCACTTTGGCAACGTAGTCCAGTTTTTCCCAGGTAAAAAGTTCCACTTTTACTTTTTTCTCTTTACCATCCGGTGTATGGAAAACTTTAGTGACTACTTCGTTTTTACGTCCCATGTGGCCGTACGATGCTGTTTCGCTATAGATAGGATTACGAAGCTTCAATCTTTGCTCGATAAAGTAAGGACGCATATCGAAGATGCCTTCTACTATTTTAGCGATCTCACCATCGGTCATATCTACTTTGGCAGTGCCATAAGTATTTACATAAATACCCATAGGTTGTGCTACACCAATAGCGTAAGAAACTTGAACCAATATCTCGCTGGCTACACCTGCAGCTACAAGATTTTTAGCTATATGACGGGTTGCATAAGCCGCAGAGCGATCCACTTTGGAAGGATCTTTACCAGAGCACGCACCACCACCATGAGCACCTTTACCACCATAAGTATCTACAATGATCTTACGGCCGGTAAGACCTGTATCACCATGTGGGCCACCAATTACAAACTTGCCGGTAGGGTTGATATGGTATTGAATTTTGTTATTAAATAAGTGAGCAAACTTAGCATACTTAGCTTTTACACGTGGTATCAGAATGCTTACAATATCCTTGTTGATCTTAGCAAGCATCTTCTCTTCAGTATCAAAATCATCGTGTTGAGTTGAAACAACGATAGCATCGATACGAACAGGGTTATTGTTATCATCATACTCCAAAGTCACCTGTGACTTGGCATCAGGACGTAAATATTTAATTTGTTTGTTTTCCCTGCGCAGCATGGCCAATTCGATCAGAATTTTATGAGCCACATCCAATGCAAGAGGCATATAGTCATCTGTTTCATTAGTGGCATAGCCAAACATCATTCCCTGATCGCCGGCACCTTGTTCTTCTTTCTTCTTTTTATCTACGCCCTGGTTGATATCGGCAGATTGCTCGTGTATAGCCGAAAGCACACCACAGGAATTTGCTTCAAACATGTATTCGCTCTTGGTATAACCAATTCTCTTGATCACGTCACGTGCGATGGTCTGCACATCCAGGTAAGCTTTTGATTTCACCTCACCGGCCAGGATTACCTGACCTGTCGTAACCAATGTTTCGCAAGCGACCTTTGATTCCGGATCAAACGCTAAAAAATTGTCGATTAAAGCATCAGAGATCTGATCTGCTACTTTATCCGGGTGTCCTTCTGATACGGACTCGGAAGTGAATAAATAAGGCATATTTGTTTAAACAGTTTATTAAAAAAAGTTCCCAAAGGTAGGGAATGCAATTAATTTTAAGTAAAAATTAAAAACAGGAGATTTTAGGGGAGATTAATCTTCTTTATTCTTGATAGTGTCAGCAGCTCCGCGCTCAACCTCTACATCAACGGCTTTATTTTCTTCTTCAATATACATTTCTTCTCCGCCTACCAGGTCAAGGGTAGAAATATCTACCTTCCAGCGTTCACGACCTTCGGGGTCAGTTTGTTTCAACAGCCTTAGTTTATTGAACGGAAGAATTTTGGGCTCTGTAATATAAGTGATGATCATAGTAGAGTCAGACTCTTTTTTGCTTTCCGTGATCTTCACTTTAAAGTTGGCGGCCTTTTCTTTTTTCACCTCTTCAGGTATGTCTTTGGAAAAAGAGGCCCAGATATCCAGCAAGCCCCATGTGTTTTTGGTAGAAAGCGCTTTTGCCGATTCATAATCCATTTTCACAAAACTGTTCAGGAACTTTTCAGTTACCGCCTGGGGAGAGTTTGTATTTTTACAGGAATAGATTACTACAGTAAAAAGTGCCATAAGAATGGCCAGGGAGTATTTATGTTTCATTTTCCGGAAAGATCAAAATTATTGTAGGGACGCATTGCGTGCGTCCACGCCAAAATTACTGTATATAACCTATTTTACAAACCAGTCTTATATCCTTTCTTGAAAACAGATTATCGACTGCAACAAAGTTAAAGTTTGAAGCGCGCGTGATTGGAAAATATTTCTTATCTCCTGTAGTTGCAATTATTGCCTTATACACAAATTCGGTACAATATAAAGACGAATCTGTATGAAGATCAAAGTAAGGATCGAAGGTGCGCCGCTCCTTGAAGTATTGTATTACCGTAGCATGAAGCTTGTCGATCCGGCCAGCAGAAAGATGATACTTGTAGATAGCATAACCCAGATTATGGTACGGATCAATATAAGTCTTTAAGGAATCTCTTTTCAGCAATGCATGAGGATCGGAAGCGCTGCCAATACAGTTATAAACGAAAGGGTAACCATTTTCGATAAAAACAATACCGGCATGAGAATAGGATTTGTCCTTTGTATTTACTTTCCTGAACAACGCACTGATGGCATCACTGCCGGATCGTAATACCAGGTCCCCATCTCTTACCAGGCTGACGGCGGAATCCGCATGAACCTGGTTCCAGGTCAAAGCGGCTCTTTGTGCATTGGGTGTATTGTCTTTTGCAATCGGTTGCGGATAAATATGGGCTGAAATCAATCTCCTGTTGTATACTACAGCAAACAGCAGCACCATAGTCAACAGTAAAGCAGCATGAAGTTTTCTGTAATTATATTGTTTTTGAAGATCCATCTATCCCTGCAAATATATGGATTGGAGGTTTGACACACCATTGCAAAAACCTTAAAGTTTCAAGGATGCTATGACATTTAATTGAGTTGCGGATGCAATGGCATATTAGCCAGATAGGCATAAGTACTGCCTAAAGAATGTATAGAATCACGCCAGACCTTGTTCGATTCTGTATCAAATATCAGGTCGTTATAACCCTCTGCAACCAACCAGGAACCTTCTTTTAACTCCTGTTCCAATTGGCCTTTTTCCCAGCCGGAATAGCCTATGAATAAGCGGATCTGTTCCGGTGAAAATGTTTTTTCTTCGATGATACGGCTAAGGTCGGTATAGGAACCACCCCAAAAAATTCCGGGAGCTATTTCAAGTCCGCCCATTATTTCCGGCATTTTGTGTATCATATGCAGGGTGTCATTCTGTACAGGGCCACCTTCAAATATAGTAAACGATGAATTATCCAGTTCTGGCAACAGATCGGCTATATTATTTACTGATGGCCTGTTGAGCACAAAGCCCACACTGCCATCTTCGCCGTGCTCGCATAATAAAACAACAGTACGCGCAAAGCCCGGATCTGTAAGGAATGGTTCTGCTATAAGAATTCTGCCTGCAGCCGGTTTTATATTGGTTCGTTTGTGCAAATCAAGAATATCCATGTTTTATTCCTTTTGTCTTATAAAATTAAAATACCAATCCATAAATCCAACCCCTTTGCAGTATTATTTATAATAAATGTGAATTCTTAACAAACTTTTGTTATTGTTAAAACTAAGAATAACAAGGATAAGTGTAAACTAATAACCATAGGTATCCTTTATCTTTGACCTTTCTGCCATTTTATCCATGAAAAGAGTTTTCCCCTCCATTGTCATCTTAATTACTTTGTCACTTATCGGACTTATGCTTTTGCAAATGTCCTGGATACAGAATGTACTACAAGTACAAAAGCAAAAGTATTATGTTGACTTGCAGAATTCCTTTGTCGGCATTGTAAAAGGTATCAAGGATAAACTCGCTTATCAGTCAGGGTTTAATCCGGAACGGGTAAACTGGGAAAACTCGGATGCAGCAAAATACTTTTGGGATCAATTATACCAGATTCCTTCTGAAGAAATAAGTGCATTGATCAAAACAGAACTGGAAAAGAACCATATTGATCTCGCATTCGAGTATGCTATCATTACAAGCGACTGGAATTACAACAAATCATCCGGCTACAATTCCCTGGAGATGTATAACAATTCCTTTCGCCGGTCGCTTACACCCGATGCGCGATTTGAACTTTCCCTATATATACTGGAGCCTAAAAATTACATCTTACGTCGTACTTCCTGGATGATTGGCGCCTCTGTATTGTTTACCATCATTATCATTTCAGCATTTGCGGTAACGGTGCGTACAGTGTTCCGGCAAAAACAGATATCCGAGATCAAGTCTGATTTTATCAACAATATGACCCATGAGTTTAAAACGCCACTGGCTACTATTTCACTGGCGGTTGATGCGCTTACCAATCCTAAAGTTCAAGGTAAGGGGGAACAAATAGATTACTATACCGGCATTATCAGGGAAGAGAATAAGAGAATGAATAAGCAGGTAGAAAAAATATTACAGGCAGCACAACTGGATACAAACGATCTGGAACTGAACCTGCAAACTGTCGATGTGCACCATATTATATCCAATGCTGCGGCCAATATTATGTTGCTGATAGTGGAAAAGAATGGAACTATGGAACAGAAATTAAATGCAAAAAAGTTCTTTATAAAAGCCGATGAAGTCCATTTTTCCAATATCATAGCCAACTTACTGGATAACGCAATTAAATATTCCAAAACGCCTACTAAAATATCGATTGAAACATCAAACCCTAATTCCAAAAGTATTGCTATCCGGATTAAGGATAACGGAATTGGCATGTCGAAAGAAACGATCAATCATATCTTTGAAAAGTTTTACAGGGCGCACACCGGTAATCTTCATAATGTAAAAGGATTTGGACTTGGATTGAGCTACGTAAAGTCGGTGGTGGATGCACACAGAGGAAAAATAAAAGTAGAAAGTAATATTGGAAAGGGGAGCACTTTTATATTGGAATTCCCCATGACATAAATCAATAAAATAAATATCACTTTCTTACGTTTATTTAAATGAACGTTTAATTTCCCGATGGATTAAATTCTGTGCTTTTTAAAGTTAAATCGTTAGTTATAGGTATGTACAATAGTAAATAATTTTAAAATATTAAAAACAATTGCTTGCCTTTTTGCACTATAAATAAGCAACTAATAGTTATATTAACACTATATTAACCGCTTTTAGACTTCTTTACAACCAAGACATATTAGAAATTCTCTATCTTTGCAAAACCCCACCCTATTCCATTTTTAATTCTTTAAAAAATTACGCTTATCTGATAAGAGCCTTACTTAATTTATTTATCACTTATCTTAAATAGTATATAAAATGGAACAAACAGTGTCTGCAAACACTTTGGTAATTCGAAAAGATGAAGCGTCAAACGAGCCAATTAAACTGGATTATGTAGCCGTTAAAAGTGCGGCAATGACTTTGAGAGCAATCAATCATAAGTTACGTCAACAAATCGTAAGACTGCTGGAAGAAAATAAGAGAATGAATGTAACGGACATCTATGTAAAATTACGCCTGGAACAATCTGTTGCATCACAACATCTTGCTATCCTGCGTCGTGCTGATATCGTTATTACTGAACGCGATGGTAAATTTATTCACTATGCATTGAACCATGCCCGTATTGCATCGGTAGCGCATTTTGTAAAAGAGCTGATCAATTCAGAAAAATAATTAAACGCAGAAATTAAAACAGGAAAGCCCCGCAATAATGCGGGGCTTTTTCCATAGAAGCCGAACGATTTTGTTGTTCATGAGTGACAAAGCCTGAGTAAGAGAGGGTGTACATTTACTTTAAGACTCAGGCCTGCGGGTTTAGGTTTTTTATTCTTCCAGATCAGGGTTTAAGATATGAATAAAATTTAGGAGTAATCGTTCAGTTCATCATCGGATTAGGGTTTCTTTTCGGGGCTCTATGTTAAATGATTTATGGTAGCACAAAGATGCTGCGTAATTCTATCCTTCGCAATTAAATTATAAGGATAAATTAAGTACTTAACCTTAGCTGTAGATTGAATAAATTTGTTATAATTTAATGATAATCATACTATTATAAGTTTTTAAAATATTACGGAATTAATCCTTCAGCATTACTTAATTTTATCAATTATTTACCTGCATTCCTAACAATCTTTAACTTATGTTGGAAGATAAAAGAAAGAATGAGCTGTTTACCTTAATTCATAGCCTGGAAAGCTTTGAAAAAGCTTATTATAAAAAGATGGCTAAGCGTTATGCAGAAAATAACCGTGCGTTGCATTTGCAGCTATTTGAATTAATAGAGAAAAGCCAGGTAAATGATGAGAAATTTTACATCAGGAAAATGGGTATTAAAAGCCTAGCTCATTTTTCCGGAATCAAAAATCATCTTTGGAATGATATCCTTTCCGCAATAGTTTATCATCGCCGGAACGACCCACTTGCCCAACTACAATTTTTAATTATAGAAGCAGAAATGCTCCTATCCAAAAACCTTATTGCCTCGGCCGGGAAGCTATTGCAAATAGCCTGGCAAACTACAGCAAAATATGAACAGTATAATATTCAGACCAGGCTCATACACCTGAAATATAAATTACTATCCTACTCAGATTATAAGCATTTTAAATCGGAAAGCACGAGGTTATTAGCCCTGCAGGAACAAGTGATCAAAAGGTTGCAATGCGAGCAACAGCTGCAAATGATCAGAAGAGAACTTATCGGCATTAAACAATTTACATACCTGCGCATCCCTGAAAGTCAGTTGGCTCGCATCCGAGATATAGAAACTGAATTATCCTTCATTGCTATTGAAGAGGATTGTCCCATGTTGCAATTGCTTTATTGGTTCAATAAATGCGCTGCTGCACACCTTAGCTATCACTTTGAAAAGTGCCTGGAGTATACCGAAAAACTTGCAACACTCTGGCAAAAGCATACACACCAGATACCGCATAGTGCAACACTTTTTCTGAGCTGTGCCGACTATTGCTTTTATAATGCTTTTGCCCTTAAAAGAGTTGCTGTTGCCGAACAACATCTCGAAGTTTATGAGAACCTTGCCCAAAAATATCTGGATAAAAAAGAACTGGAACAATGGCAGATCATAGCTTTCAATACCCAGTTGAAAATTTACCATAAAAATGCGCAGTATGACCGCGTACTTCAATTGCTGGAGTCTGATTCAGAAAGGATACTGGAACAGGTAAACCGGATACTACCACCGGTATCAGGAATATCAATCATTTCTTCTATTTGCATTTCATGGTTTGTGCTGGAGCAGTTCGATAAAGCCGAGGACCTTCTTATAGATATAAATAACCTTAACCACCATGTACAACGGGAAGACATCCTTTATTTTACTTCTACATTTTACCTGCTTATCCTGTTCGAAAAAAAGAATTATCTGCAACTGAACCAGGCCATTTCAACTTCTTATTTCAGGTTATATAACAAAAAGAAACTGCAACCTTTTGAAAGAGAGCTGATGCTGTTTTTAAAACATCTTTCGAATGAAGATAGTGGAAGTGGTAAAATAAAAATTATCCAGCATTTCCTGGAGCAGTTGAAAACGTATAGAAACGACCCTGTTAAAGACTTATACTTCCTTTATTTTAATTACTTCGGCTGGCTGGAAAGTAAAATCCAGCGCCTTAAATATACCGAATACATGCAGCTTCAGGTCTTCGAATCTGCTAAGTAAAAAATAAAACGGTCGTAATTTCACAGATGTTTTCCTGAAAATGAGTGGTAATGCACATTTTGCACGCAGGCTGTCAATAACTTTACTCAAATACCTGGTGCATATTGTAAAATCAAGGTTATTTTTGCGTTTATATCATGGCAAAGAAAACCGCAGAAGAAACACCGTTAATGAAACAGCACCAGGCTATCAAAAGCCGTTACCCCGACGCGGTATTGCTGTTTCGTGTAGGTGATTTTTATGAAACATTTAAAGAGGATGCCATTATCGCATCTAAAGTATTGGGCATAACCCTTACCAAAAGGGCTAATGGTGCCGCAACACATATTGAACTCGCAGGTTTCCCGCATCACTCTTTGGATACCTACTTACACAAATTAGTAAAAGCCGGTCATCGGGTGGCGATATGCGATCAGCTTGAAGATCCCAAAACAGTAAAGGGAATTGTAAAGCGGGGCGTTACAGAAATAGTAACACCGGGGGTATCGGTAAATGATAAATTGCTTGAAAACAAAAGCAATAATTTCCTGGCGGCGCTCCATCTCGATGATAAAGAAAATGGTGTTGCCTTTCTCGATATATCTACCGGTGAATTTTTTGTAGCTCAGGGCAATGTAGAGTACATGGACAAATTGCTCCAAAGCTTTCAGCCCAGTGAAGTGTTGATCAGTAAAGGCAAACAAAAATTCTTCAAAGAATGGCTGGATCAGAAATATTACACTTTTGCTCTCGAAGATTGGATATTTCAACATCATTATGGTTACGAAACTTTACTACGTCACTTCGATACACAATCGCTTAAAGGTTATGGTATAGAGGACTGGGAAGCGGCTACCATAGCGGCGGGAGCAGCCTTGCATTACCTAAAAGATACTGAGCATCCGCACATACAGCATATAAATGCTGTACAGCGTATTACTGCTACAGAATTCCTGTGGATGGACCGCTTTACGATACGTAACCTGGAACTGATGCATAGCCCTGTCGAGAACGGCTATACACTATTGCAGGCCATGGATCAGACCATTACACCTATGGGTGCGCGTATGCTGAAACGCTGGATCATTTTCCCATTAAGCGATAAACACCTGATAGAACAAAGGCTGGATCATGTCTCCCACTTTTTGGCAGCACAAGACCTGGCAGAGGAATACCGAAAACACCTCAAACAAATTGGTGATATAGAGCGATTGGTTGCCAAGGTTCCTTTGAAAAAGATCAATCCTCGTGAGGTGATCCAACTTGGCCGAAGCCTGAAACATTGCGCCGAAATAAAGGAATTGGACAACAAGCACAACAGCAGTAATGACAGCGTTAAACTCACTGCCAATATTCATCCCTGTGATGAAATACAGGAAAGCATTGCAAACTGCCTGAATGAGGAGGCCCCCGTTGCTATACATAAAGGTGGCGCGATTAAAGAAGGTGTAAACGAAGAGCTGGACCAACTTAGGAAAATAGCTTACAACGGTAAAGAATATTTATTGCAAATACAACAAACCGAAAGCCAGAAGACAGGTATTCCTTCGCTGAAAGTAGCTTTCAACAATGTGTTTGGCTACTACCTGGAAGTAACCAATACCCATAAAGACAAAGTGCCCGCCGAGTGGATACGTAAACAAACACTTACCAGTGCTGAACGATATATTACACCAGAGCTGAAAGAATATGAAGAGAAGATATTAGGCGCAGAAGAAAAGATAGCGGTATTAGAATTGCAGATCTATGATCAATTGATTGATAAGATCCAGACCACACTTGGCTTAATGCAACAAAATGCACAAGCCATTGCACGGATCGATTGCCTGTTATCTTTTGCCAAAATAGCGAAACAATACAACTATTGCAAGCCAACAATGAGTGAAGATCAGGTGCTGGAGATCAAGCAAAGCCGCCACCCGGTTATTGAACAGCATTTACCACCGGGTGAAAGTTATGTTGCCAACGATATTCTGCTGGATAAAGAACAACAACAAGTAATCATCCTTACCGGACCGAATATGAGTGGTAAGTCTGCCTTACTTCGGCAGACTGCTCTGATCACTTTAATGGCACATGTGGGCAGTTATGTACCAGCTACAGAAGCTATCATAGGACTTACCGATAAAATATTTACACGCGTAGGGGCATCTGATAACCTAAGCGGTGGCGAATCTACCTTTATGGTGGAGATGAATGAAACCGCAAGTATTGTCAATAACCTTAGTCAACGCAGCTTGATATTACTGGATGAAATAGGCCGTGGTACCAGCACTTACGATGGTATATCCATTGCCTGGTCGATAGTAGAGTACATCCATAATCATCCGCTGAAACCCAAGACGCTTTTTGCTACGCACTATCATGAATTGAATGAGCTGGAAAATAAACTGGACCGGGTAAAAAATTTCCACATCACCCATAAGGAAACCGGTAATAAAGTAATTTTTCTGCGTAAGCTGGCACCGGGTGGAAGCCGTCATAGCTTTGGTATCCAGGTAGCGCGTATGGCCGGTATGCCACCTGCCCTCACCGACAGGGCCAACGAAATATTGGCCATACTGGAAGAAAAACATGCCGGCAATGCACCCGTTGACCGCATGAAGAAAATCGCCGTTCAAAACTTCCAGCTTAATATTTTTGATGGACTGGGAGAAGACCTGCGTCGTATACAAACACAGTTATCAGTAGTAGATATTAATACACTTACTCCTGTTGAAGCATTAATGAAACTCAATGAGCTAAAAGATATCGTGAAAGTATATCAATAGCTTTTCTACAAAAAGCAGTACAAAATACCTCCGGATTTCCGGAGGTATTTTTGTTGATACAAGGATGATGAGTACCTTGTCCTGATTACAAACATTATTCCCGAATTTTGTTATAACTGTAAAAGAATCAAACATGGAAGTAACGGTAAGGCAATTGAGAAAAGAAGATTACGCAGGGCTTAAAGCAGCTATGATAGAAGCCTATGACGGCATAGGCGGTATATGGCGGGAAGCAAATATTGACAAGCTACTGGAGATTTTCCCTGATGGTCAACTTTGTGTAGAAGTTGATGGGAAAGTAACAGCCTGTGCACTATCTATCATTGTACAATATGAATTATTTGGCGATGAGCATACTTACGAGGAAATAACAGGCGATTATACTTTTAATACACACTTCGATGACGGAGATGTATTGTACGGTATAGAAATATTCGTACACCCTGAATACAGGCAATTGCGGCTCGCACGCAGGCTTTACGATGCCCGTAAAGAGTTGTGTGAAAACCTGAACCTCCGGGAGATTATGGTCGGTGGTCGTATACCGCACTATCACTTGCATAGCGATAAACTTGGCCCCAAACAATACATTGAAAAAGTAAAAGCTAAAGAGATCTATGATCCGGTGTTAAGCTTTCAACTTGCTAATGATTTTCACGTAGCAAAGATTCTGACCAATTACCTGAAAGGCGATACCCAATCCAAAGAATATGCGGTATTGCTGGAATGGAATAACATTTACTATTCCAGGAAAAAGAACGCTTTAAGTGACAGCATCATAAGGCTGGGGCTGGTTCAATGGCAGATGCGGCAATTTCCCAATATGGAAAAGTTCTTTGAACAGGTAGAATTTTTCGTAGACGTATTGAGCGAGTACAAATCGGATTTTGCTGTATTTCCCGAATTCTTCAATTCCCCTCTGCTGGCAGAATACAATCATTTGAGCGAGTATGAATCGATGCGGGAACTGGCGAAGAAAACCAAAGAAATACAGGAAAAAATATCAGAGTACGCCATAGCTTATAATGTCAATATTATTGCAGGAAGTATGCCTGTAGTCGAAAACGGGCACCTTTATAATGTTGCTTATCTCTGCCATCGTAATGGTAAACTAAGCGAGTACAGGAAAATACATATCACACCGAATGAAAGTAAATATTATGGCATTACAGGAGGAGACAAAATTGCAGTGATCAATACGGATTGCGGCAAGGTTGGTATTCTTATTTGTTATGATGTAGAATTTCCTGAACTGCCCCGCCTGCTTGCTTTACAGGGCATGAAGATTCTTTTTGTGCCTTATCTTACCGATACGCAAAATGCCTACATCAGGGTAAGGCATTGTGCTATGGCCAGGGCTATAGAAAATGAATGTTATGTGGCTATTGCAGGTTGTGTGGGTAATTTGCCTGGCGTAAATAATATGGATATTCAGTTTGGACAGGCAGCGGTTTTCACACCATCAGATTTCGCATTTCCTATGAATGCCATAAAAGCCGAAGCCACACCGAATACAGAAATGACCTTAATTGCAGATGTAGACCTGAACCATCTTAAAGACCTGCATCATTACGGATCAGTAAGAACGATGACCGATAGAAGAACGGATCTTTATGAAGTGAAAATGAAAAAGAAAACTACCTAGAAAGCAGGATTAACATAGTTTTGGTAGGCACAGAAGATTCGGCAAAAGCAGCAGCTAAAAATGTAGAAAAAGCAGAAGAGATCAAAAAATAATTTGAATCTATTTAAATAATAAAAGGAGCTAATTCAGCTCCTTTTATTATTTTGTAATTATCAACAGAAATTAGGCATGTAACCTGCCTTGTTTATTTAATAGCTCTTCAACAGTTTCCTGATACATTTCGTCAGGCACACAGCAATCTACAGGGCATACAGCAGCACATTGTGGCTCTTCATGAAAGCCCTGGCACTCCGTACATTTATCCGGAGTAATATAATAAACATCAACCGCTAAAGGATCATGAGGCGTATTAGAAGCAGTTACAGAACCATCCATTAATGTAAATTCACCTTTTACAGTTGTACCGTCTGCCAGTTTCCATTCTACACCACCTTCGTAAATGGCAGTATTGGGGCATTCCGGCTCACAAGCTCCACAATTAATGCATTCGTCAGTTATTTTTATAGCCATATCTGATATCAAAATTTGAATTGTAATGCTGCTGGATATATATTTTGAGTTTGCAGATTTACAGGGTTCGTCAATTAAAATTGTTTATCCGGTTGCAAAATTACAATTTCGCAGTCAGAAAATATAATCTCTTATGTCTTTATCAGAAGAAAGAATATCATTAATGGTAAGATTAGGTCAATACTTCACTGATAACAATGAAGAATGGCAAAATGTTGTGGAAAGGGCTCAAAGGATGAATGGCTGGTTTACGCAGGAATTTCTAAATCTTGCAGTAAGAAATATCACATCAGCATTTCTTCAGGAAGATAAATTAAAACACTGGCTGGCGCAATACCCGAAATTGAACAAAGGCGCGAATCATGACGTAACTGTGGGTTTGGTGATGGCAGGAAACATACCATTGGTAGGCTTTCACGATTTTCTTTGCGTATATATAGCCGGTTTTAATCTGAGAATAAAGCTTTCTTCGAAGGATACAGTGCTTTGGGAACATATCATCAAATTGCTTAGTAGCTGGGATGAGAATTTTGCTAAAAAAGTATCTATATCCGAAATGCTTAAAGATTGCGATGCTTACATTGCGACAGGGAGCAATAATTCAGCACGTTATTTTGAGCAGTACTTTAAAAAATATCCACATATTATCAGAAAAAACCGGACTTCTGTAGCGGTATTGGATGGCACAGAAACTACGGACGAACTGGAAGCCCTGGCAGATGATGTGTGTACCTATTTTGGATTAGGTTGCAGAAATATTACTAAAATATTTGTCCCCGAAGATTATCAATTTGAAACTTTGTTGGCTGCTTTTAATAAATATAATCACCACCGTGACCATAATAAATACCGCAATAATTATGATTTTCAATTAGCTATATTTTTACTCAACAAAGTACAATATATGACTAATGACAGTGTGCTGGTAGTGCCGTCTGAAAGCCCTTTTGCAGCGATAAGTGTATTACATTATGGTACTTATACGGACAAAGAAACGTTGCTGCAATCGCTCGTCCAGGATGACAACCTGCAATGTATTACTACGCATGTAGCGGTTCAGTCCGATTATTCTGCAGCCGTCATAAAACCTTTTGGCCAAAACCAAAGCCCGGGACTGAACGACTATGCCGATGGGGTGGATACTATGAAATTCCTGATAGGATTAATTGGCAACAATACAATCGAGCTGTAGCGTCATGCCGAGCTTGACCCGCAAGACACCATTCTATAACCGCACAATTATTCAGAAAAGTGGAGCAAACTCATTGTTTCTTAAAAATTTACAAAAAACAAAATCTTAACTACGCGGTATATAATAGCTGCGTATTTTTGTTGCACTAAAAAAAACAAACCACTCCAGATAAAATTTTATGGTGAAACTCTACGTTTAAATTATAAGTTAACATAAATTAAAACAAGAGCATATTACTATGAAGAGAACAATTGTTCCGGTAATCCTTACCGCAGCTGTTACTTCACTATTGACCATGTGGGGTTTCAGTAAACTTTCCGACAAACAGATATTCCTTTCCGGAGATAATAAAGTACCTATTCATTACGCATCTACTTCAGGCCTTTCGGCTACACAGCCGGTTGATTTTTCGCCTGCGGCAGAATCTTCTGTAAGGTCTGTGGTGCATGTAAAAACAATGACCCAGGGTAAAACGGTAATGGCCCAGGATCCATTCGGATTTTATGGCCCACAACAGTACCGCATGCCTGACCAGATGGGCGCAGGTTCTGGTGTTATCATTTCAGAAGATGGTTATATCATTACCAATAATCATGTGGTACAGGGTGCAGACCAGGTACAAGTGACATTTAACGACCGCAATACGCAAATAGCTAAAGTGGTAGGAACCGATCCTTCTACAGATATTGCTGTATTGAAAATTGATGGTGATAACCTTCCATACATGGAACTTGGTAATTCCGACAATGTAAAGCTTGGTCAATGGGTGCTTGCAGTAGGTTATCCGCTTAACCTGGAAGCTACAGTTACGGCAGGTATCGTAAGTGCAAAAGGCCGTTCTATAGGACTGAATGAATCCCGTGCAAGAAGCGGTGCTGTGGAATCCTATATTCAAACAGACGCTGCTGTGAACCCCGGAAATAGTGGTGGTGCATTGGTAAATACTCAAGGTCAATTGGTAGGTATTAATGCGGCTATTGCATCGCCTACAGGCAGCTATGCTGGCTACTCTTACGCTATTCCTTCCAACCTGGCACAAAAGGTAGCTTCCGATATTATTAAATTCGGAACGGTACAACGCGGTTACCTGGGGGCAGAACTTGCAGACCTGAATAAAATGAATGAAAAAACTGCAGAACAATTGGGTTTAAGCAGTGGTGATTTCAGAAATGCAAAAGGCGTATTTGTATCAAGAGTAGTACCAAACAGCGGTGCTGCTGCTGCCGGATTAAAGAAAGGGGATTTTATTACCATGATCAATGGTATGGCGGTTAATAGTGTGCCGCAACTTACTGAACAGGTAGCCCGTTTCCATCCAGGTGATAAAGTGAGTGTAAGCTATATCCGTGGTGGAAGTCCTTATAATGTTTCTGTTGAATTGCGCAATCTTTCCGGAGCGGCCGCGCTCAGTAAAGGTTCTACACTGGCGTTTTCAGGTGCGACTTTAAGAAATCTTTCTTCTACCGAGGCAAGTAAGCTGGGTATTGAAGGTGGTGTTATGGTAACCGGTATCACTCCAGGCTCAGCAGCTCAAAAATCCAATGTTCAGAAGGGATTCGTTATTGTAAATGTAAACGATGAACCGGTGAGTAGTGTAACAGACTTTCAGAATATTGCCAGCCAGGCCTCAGATGGTGTACAGATTGGCGGCATTTACCCGGGTAGAAGAGGAATGTATTATTATGGACTGAATGGAGATGGTAGTAATTATTGATTTTAAAAGGAGACGTACAATTGTTCGTCTCTACAGCAGAATAAGATTACAACTTGCATTGTGATTAGATAAAAACCTTAAGCTTTTTTGCTTGAGGTTTTTTCTTTGTAAATAAGACAGGATACCTAAATTGCAGGATTAAACACCTGGTTCTTGAACGAAAGAAAATCTCTGTATCAGAAATTGCGAAGCAATAAGCCTGCGGTAACTGCTTGTGTAGTTATTTTCCTGGCTGTGTTACTGGCCATTTTTGCCTATCCTCTTTCACCTGACAGTACACCTATGGCGAATAATATGGTGGTAGAGCTTAGCGCCCGTAAAGCAGGTTATAAACAACAATTTTTACTGGTTCCCAAACAAAGAATACCGGAACAACCTTCTATATTTTCACGATTTCTTTCCGGCTCACCATCGCCCTATGCCGATGTTCCGATAAATGGTTACTACTTACTGCACGATACTTTATATGCCCGACATCATGTAGATGTAGCCCTTGAAGATACCATAGCTTATCCCTTGTCCCTATTGAAGATTCCGGCAGGAGAAAATAGCATCAAATGGATTGCTGAAAACAATATTAAAACAAGATATTTCTTATTAGGTACAGACCGTTATGGACGGGATATATTGTCCCGTTTACTTATCGGCACGCGGGTAAGTATTACCGTAGGTATTGTCTCTGTTATTTTATCCTTAAGTATCGGTATTTTTCTGGGGTCGCTTGCGGGTTGGTATGGTGGGAAGGTCGACGCAGCAGTGATGTATATCATCAATATGCTTTGGTCCATTCCAACTTTGCTATTGGTATTTGCCATCACGCTTACTATTGGTAAGGGTTTCTGGGAAATATTTATTGCTATTGGCCTTACTTCGTGGGTAAGCGCTGCCAGGCTTATTCGTGGCCAGGTGATGCAATTAAAGGAAATGGATTTTATAACGGCGGCAAAAGCTCTGGGCTTTAAAGATAGCCGGATCATTTTCAGGCATATTCTGCCCAATATTGCCGGACCAGTAATGGTAGTAGCCGCTGCCAACTTTGCGACTGCTATTTTAATTGAAGCAGGGCTTAGTTTTCTAGGTGTTGGTGTACAACCGCCTACTCCATCGTGGGGGCTAATGATTAAGGAACATTATAATTTTCTCATTGCCGGGAATCCGCTACCGGCCATTATTCCGGGGATCGCTATTATGATATTGGTACTGGCATTCAATATTGTGGGCAATGCTTTGAGGGATGCTATTGACGTAAGGGGATAGTATACCAGAACGTTTTTTAGGTCAATTACCCGAAAGGATTTGCTATTTTTGTCGCACAAAAAATAATTCGTTATCATCTTCCTGCTTAAAAAATCATGGGCCGGAACTTTTAATATAGTTTAATGTTACAAATACAATTATTCCGACAGGATAAAGAACGTATCATCGAAGGTTTAAAGAAAAAGAACTTTAAAGACCTTCATGTAGTAGATGAAATTATAACGCTGGATGAAGAAAAAAGAAAGATCCAGCAACAGAGTGAAGCGCTATCAGCCGCATCCAATGCAGCTTCCAAAAGCATAGGCCAATTAATGGCTGCTGGAAAAAAAGAAGAAGCAGAACAAAAAAAGCAGGAAGTAAAACAACATAAAGAGCAGGAAAAGGAACTTGCCGATAGCCTGGCTATAGCAGAACAAAAACTGCATAACTTACTGGTCGGCTTGCCTAATCTGCCACATAGTTCTGTACCTGAAGGAAAAACACCTGAAGAGAATGAGGTCGTGCGTGAAGGCGGATTTATGCCCGCATTGGTCGACGGTGCTGTTCCGCATTGGGAACTTACCGAAAAATATAACCTTATAGACTTTGAGCTGGGTACGCGAATTACAGGAAGTGGCTTTCCGGTTTATATCAATAAAGGTGCGAGAATGCAGCGTGCTTTAATTCAATATTTCCTGGATTATAATACCAGCGCAGGTTATACGGAATATCAGGTACCGCTTCTTGTAAATGAAGATAGTGCTTATGGCACCGGTCAGTTGCCTGATAAAGAAGGGCAAATGTACCATGCTACAGAAGATAAATTTTATCTGATACCGACTTCTGAAGTGCCTCTTATGAATATATACCGCGATGAAATAGTAAGAGAAGATCAATTGCCTGTGAAAATGACTGGTTATACACCTTGTTTCCGTCGTGAGGCCGGCTCTTATGGTAAAGATGTACGTGGCCTTAACCGTCTGCACCAGTTTGATAAAGTAGAACTGGTACAAATAGTACATCCCGATAAATCATATGAGATATTGGAAGGTATGGTAGTGCATGTAGAGCAACTGCTGCAAAGCCTGGAGCTTCCTTATCGCATATTGCGTTTATGTGGTGGCGACATGGGTTTTACCTCAGCCCTTACTTATGACTTTGAAGTATACAGCGCTGCACAGCAACGTTGGCTTGAAGTAAGCTCTGTTTCCAATGTGGAATCTTATCAAACCAACAGAATGAAAATCCGTTATAAAGATGGTAACGGTAAAACACAACTGGCGCATTCTCTTAATGGCAGTTCTCTTGCACTACCCAGAATTATGGCTTGCCTCATGGAGAATAATCAAAAAGAAGATGGTATTCACTTACCCGCTGTGCTGGCTAAATACATGCCTTACACACTAATTAATTAATGGTATCTTATCTTTAACCGGAAAAAGAAATTCAACAATATGATACAACGTATTCAATCTGTATGGTTATTATTGGCAGCTTTGGTAATGGCCTCTATATTTTATTTCCCTACCTATTCTTTTAGCGGAACCAGTGCTGCATCATTGACTATCGGAAATGATTTTCTCGCTATTATCCTGGCTTCGATAAGTATTATTTTAAGCCTGGTTACTATTTTCCGTTTTAAAAACAGGAAAAGCCAAAGTGGTCTTACCTGGCTCAACATATTGGTTTGTGTAGCCTTACAGGCCTGGCTTTTTGTAAGGATCAATAATGAAACAAGCAAACCGGAATTGGCTAATGTTTCCGGTCACTACTGGATAGGATTGTTTGTGCCTTTAATTACGATCTTGTTGCTCTTCTTTGCCAGAGGCGGTATCAGAAAAGATGAAAAGCTGGTAAAATCCCTGGACAGACTTAGATAATCATTAGCGCAAAATGTTTCGCCGCCCTGACTTTAGCTGGTTTGGGGCGGTTTTCTTTGAAAACGATACACCTTGATCTTTTGTAAAAAACAGGTTAAAGATAAAAAGGTAATTATGAATCTGGATTTAAAGGCTATTCAACACTATTGTGCTTACCAGGAACGTTGCCATAGCGAGGTAAGGAATAAGTTGTTGGAATTGAATTTCAGGGGAGTAGAACTGGAAGAAGCGATGGCTTCCCTGATAGCAGACGACTTTTTAAACGAAAAGCGATTTGCAAGGTCTTATACTAGAGGAAAATTCAGGATGAAACAGTGGGGAAGAAGGAAAATTGTAGCAGAATTGAAGAAGAAAAAGGTTTCGGAATATTGTATAAAAAAGGGGCTGCTGGAGATTGATGAAGAGGAATATGGAAACATTTTAAAATTGCTTTCTGAAAAAAAAGTAGCAGAACTTAAAAGCGAAAAAAATATCTGGATACGAAAACAGAAAGTGCAACGTTATTTAATACAAAAAGGATATGAGCCTGACATGGTATCCGAAATATTGAAATCATGGTAATTCACACATAGTGGATAAGTTTATATAAATCTTGAAAAACAATTTCGATATTTTTACGTGGCTCAATAAAATAAAACCCGGAAAGGTTTATAGATATGATACAGCAAGTAACAGAAGGGGTGAGTATAACCGTAGAAACATTCTATCAGCCGGAACAAAGTAATCCGTTGAATTCAGATTACCTTTTTGCCTACAGAATTACTATAGAAAATTTTTCATCAGTGCCGGTAAAGTTATTACGTCGTCACTGGCATATATTAGATTCTAATGGCAACCACAGGCAGGTAGAAGGTGAAGGTGTGGTAGGTGCGCAACCTATACTCGATCCCGGAGAATCCTATCAATATGTATCGGCAGCAAGCCTGCGCAGTGATATGGGTAAAATGTATGGCAATTACCAGATGGAAAACCTATACAACAAAAAATTATTTTCAGTAGCGATACCTGAATTTGAGCTTGTAGCTCCTTTTAAAATGAACTAAAATAAAATGTCCCGGCAGCAAAGCCGGGACATTTTATTTTAGTACGATTACGTCCCTTAACTTTTTTCGAATTTCTTTACCGATCCATCAAGGTTAAAGGTGATATTATATTTTTCACGGGTACCTTCAATGCTGCTACTGTTCCAGTATCGCTCCTGATTAGGTACCCATAAGCTGAAATAAATATGTTCCAGAGGCTTGGCACCTTCTATCGCCTTCGCTTTTTCATTCCAATTGTTATATACGGTCGCTACCACATCAAACTTGATATCGTCCATCGGAGTGAGATTATCTTTCATATCACCGCCCCCCGAAATTTGCACCGGAGTAGGTTCACTCCAACTACCATCCTTGTATTCGTAGTGATCAATATTTGCAGGCTTGTCAGGGTCCTGTAGTTCTAATGTTATTCTTCCATCATCAAAGAAATGGGCGCTCTGGAATACAAATACTTTTTTGCCTTTAAATTTAGGCATGTCCAATAACGACTGCTGCGCTTTGGACAGCCGTTCTTTGTTTTTTAAAAAACCGCCATGGTCTTCCGTTACCGAGCTTGCAGCATCGGCTACTTTGTCTGCAAAGTTGGAAGATGTTTTACCATCACCACAGGAAATAAAATTGATGGATAGGGCCGCAAGAGCAAAGCTTGCCAGAATTTGTTTACGCATATGTAAAGGTTAATGGGTGACAATGTATTGTTTAAGCCTAGCTTCCCTCAAACACAAATAGCCGAAAAACTCCGGTCAAAAATATTACTATTAGCTTTTAATTGTTCGCATTAACAAAATTTAAGGCTTCATGATCTCGTTCAAATAAAATCAGGGCGTTTCCGATTTCAACCTGATATTTACTACATTTATACCACCAATAATTATTCTGCACTCATGAAAGAGGGTTAATCCTATCTTTTATGAAGAAATATGCAACTAAGCAGGTAGATCTGTTTAGTCAATACCCTTTCCTGGTCATTCTTACCGCATTTATAGCTGGTATATTATTGCAGCAATATCTAAATGATATCACAGTTGCATATTGGTTCGCTGCAACTGTATTATTGTTTATAGCGGGGCTTCTTTTGCAATTGATCCGCTCCATTCATAAGAACGTAACCATCTTACGAACCATAGCTATAGTTACAGCTTTTTTAATGTTAGGAGCAACTATAAGTAATCTTGGAGATATAAAAAATAGCAAGTCATGGTATGGACATTTTGTAGCTAAGGCAGAAGCTATAAAGGTGAAAGTTACAGATGCACCCGTAATGAAAGCCAATACAGTATTAGTTCCCGTTACAGTGAATGCTATTAATGTTTCCGGCAGGTGGATAAAAGTCACTGGTGATTTAGGATTATATATTTACAAGAAAGATCTTCGGGAAACATACCAGGCTGGCACTACACTTATAATACCCAATAAACTGTCCCAATTAAAAAGCTCGGGCAATCCCTTCGCATTTGACTTTGCGAAGATGTCTGCGAGGAAAGGCATTTTTCACCAGGCATTTTTATCGGCCAAAGAAGTAGGTTTATTAAAAACAGGGACAGATAAAGCTTCATCAGTTCTTCAATTAAAGCACGCATTACAAGTATCTATTGATGAAAATGTAAAAGACAGTACCACAAGGGCTCTTATAGCGGCTACAATTCTTAATGAAAGAAGTGAGCTGGATCAGGATCTGATGGCTGCTTATTCCAATACCGGTATCATTCACATCATTGCGATATCCGGAATGCATATTGTTTTATTGGCGTCCTTTATACTTTGGATACTGAAGATCATTCCTTCAGCAAAGTGGAAGGGCATTAAATATGGTATCGCCATTGTTATCGTATGGTTTTATATTGCACTTACGGGATTCCCTCCTTCAGCCGTACGGGCAGCGGTTATGTTTACCCTGCTTGCTGTAGGGCTAACCTTAAGCCGTATCAATAATCCGGTAAATATATGGGCTGCCGCTGGTCTGTTGATACTCTGCTATAATCCTTACTGGCTATACGATGTTGGTGTTCAACTTTCTTTTCTTGCTGTACTTTCTATCATACTTTTTTATACTCCTGTAAAGGCATGGCTTTCTCCAAAAAATAAAATAAGCAGGTGGCTATGGGACGTGATTGCTGTAAGTATTGCAGCACAGATCCTGGTTTTCCCTTTGGTTATTTATTATTTTAATCAATTTCCTTTACTGGGGTTGGTGGCCAGCGTACCAGCTGCATTGTACAGTACTTTACTGATGTTTGGTGCTTTGCTAATGTTTGTTCTTCATGCCATAAGCTGCCCTGCAGTATGGTTGGGAACAGGTCTTACTTATCTTACCAAACTCTTTAATGGTATCATCATATTCCTCTCTGATTGCACACCACAACTCATGCGCAGCCTGTACATTGATCCCTTAGAATATTGGTTATTTATGGGTATTGTAGTGCTCTTGTGTGTGTATTGTTTTTATAAAAGGGGAACTTATCTTTTAACTGTTTTATGTTTAAGTATACTCTTTACTACAGACCTTATTACCAAAGATATAATAGCCCTGCGCCAAGAGAGGTTGGTCGTATATAATACTAATAAGGTAAGCCAGGCAGATTGGTTTCAGGCTAAAAAAGTGACACATCTTTTTCCTGCTGACACTAAACAATTAAGGTATTATTTGAGGCCGGCCATGCTGGGTTATGGTATCAACAAAGAAGATAGTATTGCGAATAATGCAGGCAACTTGATTCAGCTAAAACATACAACCATTCTCTTTCTGGAACGTTGCCAGATAAAGCCTTCAGGCAAGTTTCCGGTAGATGTATTGGTGCTGTCTAATTCGTGTCTTTTTAGTCCTGAAGAATGGTTTGAGACCTTTCATCCTAAACAAATAATATTGGATGGAAGCATACCTCGATGGAAAGCCATTAAATGGAAAAAGCACTTACAAGACAATGGCGCTCATGTACATTGGGTACAGGAAGATGGGGCATGGATTTATCCTTCCATTTAAGCGTTATAGTAACATGAAATTATCTGCATCATTCAGGAAGGGAAAATGTGCCCTTATCTCCTGAAGTTGTTCCGGTAAAAAGGTATAGGTAAAGGTGGCTTCATCATCTGCCTGCTGCCATATCAGTTCACCTACAGGATCAGCAATTGTGCTATCACCACTATGGTAAATTCCATTGCCGTCTTCCCCTACTCTGTTTACTCCTATTACATAACATTGGTTTTCTATAGCACGCGCCATCAGCAAGGTTTTCCAGGGATGACTACGACGCTGGGGCCAGTTGGCAACATAAATCAATATGTCGTATAAACCACTACTATCCTCACTTTCAGGCTGCGATTTTTGTCTTGACCATACCGGGAAGCGCAGATCATAACAAACCTGCAAACATATTTTCCAGCCATTTACCTGAACGATCAATCTCTTTTCGCCTGCTGTATAATGTTCATCTTCACCGGCAAATGCAAACAAATGACGCTTATCATAATGATAAAATGTGCCGTTAGGTAACATCCAGATCAACCTGTTGTAATACTTGCCTTCTTCTTCAAGAATAATACTTCCTGTGATGATCTTTCTTTGCTGTCTGGAAATATCTTTCATCCATTGTACCGTAGGCCCATCCATGGTTTCAGCCAGTTGTTCCGGCTTCATGCTAAAGCCTGTGCTGAACATTTCAGGCAATACCACGACCTGTGTTTCCTTAGGAAGCGATGCAATTTTTGTGCTGAATTGTTGCAGGTTTTTTTCTTTATCCTCCCAATACAGGTTACTTTGAATAAGGCTAATAGTCAATGGTTGCATAAGTGCAAATTAAATAAAATTGCAAGAGAAAGGCCACCCTGGAAAGAGCGGCCCCGGATTAATATCCTTGTATGAAAAAAGAGTTGAAATTATATACCAAAGAAACGGATACCAATGCAGTATGGGTTTTGTGAAAGTGCGTTTTGATACATATTGGTTACCTGGTATGTACCATAGAAACGTATGTAACCATTAATACCAATCTCTCCGCTCAGGTTGAGGTTGAACTTTTGGAAATTAAACTGATCATGATTTTTTTGTTTACCACGCTCATCAGAAATCTGTTTGGTCCAGGAATCAAAGCAATAGCCACCGATTACGCCAACACCATAGGTTACCCAAAACTTACCGGCCAGGCGAGTCTTAAAATTCAGCATAAGCGGGACACTTACATAAGCAAAGGCAAGTTTATTTTTGCTGAATTTCACAGAATCCTCAATCACCATAGGAGATGTTTCATTGAGGTAGGAAATATCTTTATTAAACTTAAAATTGTATAGTTGCAACCCTGCTCCGGTGTATAATGAGATCTTTTGATTCCGGCTTTTCAGCAACCTGAAATCGAGCAGTACCGGCCAGATATTTACATTAATAGATTTGCCCTGACGTAAGGAGAAAAGATTGCTGTTCTTTTTATCTCCACCGACCTGTAAGTATTGCTGGGCAGCGGAACTGCCATAATTTGTCTGGTCATGCAAAGCATTAATACCAAGATCAAACATAAGGAAATGTACCTTTACTTTTCTGAGCTCATTTATACTGTCTATTTTTTTTGAGCTTACTTTAATTCCTCCGGAACCCACCGACAGATAGCTACCGTCTTTTTTTGTGGTATCTGTTTTGCCAACCATCAACACATGCTTTTCTTCTTTTTCAGGTTTGTCATTAGTCGATTTTTCTTCCTGTGCAAACAAGGGAAAGCTCAGGCATAATGCAGTTGCGGTTGTAATAATAAAACGTATCATGTGGTTTACTTTTATGATTTAAAATTGTGTGTGTTTATTTACCGATGGATATTTGCTTGTCACCCAAACGGATAACGAAAGCTGTATTTTTTAAAGTTTGTGCCTTCTCCTGGATACGCTCTTTAAGCGTTTGAATATGAGCAACCAGATCGTTTACACCTTGTAAATTTTCATTGCTCACCGGCAACCATTCAGGAAGAACGCTATCCTCTCTTTCCGGCGATGCTGTTTCATTTATCATCGCTATCGCTTGCGGCTGTATTGCTGCATCAACTGCAATTTCATTGACAGACGCACTAGCAAGTTGTACAGGTACTTTTTCTTTTTGTTTTACCGGCGCTGTATAAGCAACTGTATTATGGACATTGCTATTTACAGCTTTAGGTTGTTTATTATTTATTCCGATAACATTGCTTTGCTTACTTACTTGTGCAAACACTGCAGTGGTATCTTTCGTGGTTTTGATTGGCGGTACAACTGTATTTTTAATAACACTATTCTTTGCTACTACTCCTTTATTGTGGTTTGCTGGTGGATCAGTGGTAAACATCAATGTGATGGCTACTCCCATACCGAGCAGTACTGCTACTGCTGCTACTAGTTTCAGCGGTTTTACGTTTGTCTTTCGTAAAGGCAAAACCATTGGCTCAGGCTTTAACAGGCTTTCTTTGTCAGGGAAAATAAAGGATTCCGTACTATCGAGGCGTGTGGCAAGATAAGCCTCAAGCATAGGTTTGTATGCTACATGCTTCTCTACAAAAGCCATCACTTCATTTTCTTCTGCCTCATCCAACTCCTTGTCGGCCAGTAGCAGCAGGTATTCTTCTATATTTTCATTACTTAAATTCATAGTTTATCAGATTACATGTTCCTTACTCACCAGATAATTTTTTAAGATTTTTCGCGCGCGGTGCAGGTAAACCCGCACCTGTGTTGTGTTCAATCCTGTTACCGTTGCAATCTCTTCGTAACTGTATCCTTCATAATCTTTCAGCATTACCAGATCTCTTGATTGTGTATCGAGTGTTGCCAGTGCTTTTTGTAATATTTTCTTCAGATCATTTGTTTTAGGTTGCTCACTTAAAAAATTTTCGTGCAGTCTCTCCGTATCCGTCGTTCGTTCCCTGGCCCGGTGTACATCCATACATTTCCGGTAGGCTACAGTGAACAGAAAACTTTTTCCCTTATCCGGCGGCACTTCCTCCCTTTTTTCCCAAAGCACAGTGAAAGCTTGTTGTACCATGTCTTTAGCTTCTTCACTATCTCCAATACTTTTACAGGCAAAGCGGTACAGGCCATCGGCCAGTTCGCGTACACAGTGATTGTATTCAGCAGTAGTCATTTATTATAAATCGGTGAAGGGAATAAAATGTTACAAACGAAAAAAGATTTTTTCAAAATAAAAAAAAGAACCCGGCTTGCATAAGCCGGGCTCTTAAATAATCAGTATAATTCTATTAATTAGTAACGTCTGCAGTTGCCTTTGGCGCTGCGGCAAGAATTTCTTCATTAGCCTGGTCAGCATATTTCTCAAAGTTCTTAACAAATAAGCCTGCAAGTTCAGCTGCCTTTTTATCGTAAGCTTCTTTATCGGTCCAGGTATCACGAGGATTCAGGATTTCAGAAGGTACGTTAGGAACGGTTTGAGGAATCAATACGCCAAATATATTGTGTGCAGTGTATTCCACCTTGTTCAGTTCACCATTCATAGCAGCAGTGATCATAGAGCGTGTATGTTTCAGGCTCATACGACTGCCGGTACCATAAGCGCCGCCACTCCAGCCAGTGTTGATCAACCATACGTTTACTTCAGGATGCTGTTCCAGTTTTTTACCCAGCAGCTCTGCATATTTAGTTGGGTGCAAAGGCAGGAATACTCTACCGAAACAAGCGGAGAAAGTAGTTTGTGGTTCTGTTACACCCACTTCTGTACCGGCAACCTTAGCGGTATAGCCACTGATAAAGTGGTACATAGCCTGACCTTTGGTCAGTTTAGAAATAGGAGGAAGGATACCAAACGCATCGCAAGTCAGGAAGAAAATATTTTTAGGTTCACCACCGTAAGATGGTTCCTTTGAATTTTCGATATGATAAATAGGATAAGCAGCACGGGTATTTTCAGTGATGCTTCCATCGTGATAATCAACTGTATTAGTGCCTGCTTTGAATACGATATTCTCCAGCAATGCATTAGGTTTAACCGCCCTGAATATTTCAGGTTCTTTCTCTGCGCTTAGGTCTATACATTTTGCATAGCAACCACCTTCAAAGTTAAATACGGAACCGTCAGCCCATCCATGCTCATCATCACCAATCAATGCGCGGTTAGGATCAGCACTTAAAGTAGTTTTACCAGTACCGCTCAAACCAAAGAATAAGGCTACATCACCATCTTTGCCTTCGTTGGCAGAGCAGTGCATGGACAATACTTTATGGTCGTGGGGCAATACAAAGTTCAATACACCGAAAATACCTTTTTTCATTTCGCCGGTATAAGCACTACCACCAATCAAAATAATTTTACGGGTAAAGTTTACGATGGTAAAATTGCCTTGACGAGTCTGGTCAACAGCAGGATCAGCCAGGAAGCTGGGGACCTGAAGAATAAGCCAATCAGGGTTTTGGGATTTTATTTCATCTTCTGTAGGACGCAGGAAAAGGTCATTGCAGAAAAGATTTGCCCAGGGTGTTTCATTTACAACACGAATGTTCAGACGATATTTAGGGTCAGCACATGCATACGCGTCGCGTACCCAAACTTCTTTACCGGTTAAGTAAGTACATACTCTGTCGTACAGCTTATCGAAGGCATCAGGAGCAAAAGGGATATTTACATCACCCCAATCTACAGATTTCTCTGTGATGGCGTCCTTTACGGTAAATTTGTCTTTAGGCGAACGGCCGGTAAATTTTCCGGTGCTTACACACAGAGCACCAGTGTCATTCAATTCGCCCTGTCCCAGTTCCAGGGTCTTTTGGGTAAGTTCTTCCGGGGAAAGATTCCAATGAGCAGTTGCAACATTCAATCCTATGGCAGCGAGGTTTGCCGAGGAATTTTTAAGGCCGTATTCTTGCATGTTTTTTTATTTTGAAAACTGCCGGCAAAATTAATACAAAATTAAATACAGCGTACATATATTAACACGGAAGTGTGGAAATACTCACCAATAATGTAGGCTTTTCGGGTAATTGTTCTTCTTGCGTAAAACTGATCTAAAACTTTGAATGGCTGATCCAAACATTTACCCTGGTAATTGTAAAAATTAATATTTTTTTATAACTTATTGATATTCATATTAATAGAAATTTACCCCCCTGGTATCCCCCTCCCCCACCTCAAATCCAACAGCGGTCAGGTAAAAGGTAACAGCGGTCGCCTAAAACCTAACAGCTGTTGGGTAAAAGGTAACCCATCACTGATTACAAAGGTGTCCAATTTTGATAATCCAATCTCGC
>JBAZWL010000036.1:0-50085 GCA_041660405.1 Taibaiella sp.
TTCTACGCAAAATACACGCTGTCACCTTCAAAGGATTCCTGCTCAAAATATTAATGTTTATTATCGCTTATACCTTTAATAAATTGATAAACTAACTAGCAACTTGAGTTAAATAAATGTATCACCCACTTAGAAAACAGAAAGTTACAGGTTTTGAAGTAGATAAACTTACAAACATTAGATTTATCTTTTACTATTCTTTTCGCCGTCGTTGGTGTTTTCACCAACGACTATCTTGGTAGTACGTTTAACGCTTATTCATGTTTCCTGATAACAGCCGACCAAAGTTATAAGTTAAGAGGGCGAACAGACTGCCCCGTATGTTGTTGGTGAAAACACCAACAACGGCGGAAAATAAATTTCAGAACCTTATTAATATTTATCATAACACAAGTCGTTCCATTTTGTAGAACGACTTGTGTGTTTCCGCCTAAAAGCACCTCCCCTACTTAAGAGCAAATATTTTAACTGTACCGGTTAAAATATAAAGAATTGTATCTGTACTTGTGTTGGTGGCCTGGCTATCTTTGTGTGAATCTTATATAACATGATATGGATCACACACCCAACTGTACTGAATGGCAAAGTAGCTGACCTCATCCCATTGGCACAACTGCAATTTTCAGGGGATTTTTTTGATAAACAAATAATATGATTACGATGAAATACAAACTATATCAAGTTGATGCATTTACAGATAAATTATTTGGTGGAAATCCGGCTGCTGTTTGCCCGCTTGCTGAATGGCTGAGTGATGATCTTTTACAAAAGATAGCCATGGAAAATAATCTTGCTGAGACTGCATTTTATGTCAGGCAAGATGACCAATACGAGATAAGATGGTTTACTCCCAAAATTGAAGTTGATCTTTGCGGACACGCAACATTAGCTGCTGCATTTATATTGTTTAATTGCGAAAGTCATTCAGGTGACTCTATCAATTTTTATTCACCGAGAAGCGGAGCACTAAATGTAAGTAGATCTTCAGATTGGTTGACATTGGATTTTCCTGTCGATGTATTTCACCATACACCTATTTCAAGTGAAATTATAAGTTGCTTTGACAAGCAGCCGCTTGAAGCATATAAAGGTAAAACGGATTATATGCTGGTGTATGAAAAGGAATCAGACATAAGAGACATCAGACCGCAATTTGAAGCTATTTCAGCACTCAAAGCACGGGGAGTTATTATTACCGCAAAAGGTGAGCATGTTGATTTTGTGTCAAGATTTTTTGCTCCGCAATCAGGTATTATTGAAGACCCTGTAACAGGATCTGCTCATACAACCTTGACCCCATACTGGTCTGAGAAACTGAATAAAGCAGAAATGTCAGCGATACAGCTCTCCGAACGCAAAGGATATTTACAATGCAAATTCCTGGGAAACAGGGTCGAGATAAGCGGGCAAGCTAAATTGTATCTAGCAGGAGAGGTTCATATAGAATAGTTACATTTAATAATCTGAAAACGATGAAGATATTGGCTATTGAGAAAGAAGTTTCCGGAGTGGATTGGAGTACTGTAAGCAAGGAACTACTGGCACAAGAGGCTCTTGATGTGTATAACATGTACCTCATGGAGCAACTTCGTGAACATTATTTCAACGAAGAAAAGTGTGCCGTTCTTGTATTGGAGTGTGACAGTAAGGCTCAAGCACAGATACTATTGGGGAAATTACCTTTGGTAGAAAAAAACTTAATTGCGTTTGACATTATGGAGTTACACCCTTATACCGGCTATGATCGGATAATTCATGCTATAGCAAACAATAACGGTAGCATTTGCAAAGCGAAAGGGTGTAAACATGTATGATACCGTTTCGCTCCCGCAGCAGACAACAACTTTCGGTGCGAGTGATCAGAAGCGCTGATGACGCTTTTTATTTTCCGCCGTCGTTGGTAAAAACACCAACGACGGCGGAGACAAGACAATGGGTTGTTACTTGTGGTTATTGTGTTTACAGTACGCGCATATTCCATTAAGGTACCTTCACAATCCTGATCGTTGTTATAGTATTTCCGATATGTAATCGAACATAGTATACTCCTTCACTTTGATTATTAAAAGGTACTTCCACAATTTCATTTATGTGTGGTTGTTTATCTTCGTATACCGTCCTTCCAGTCATGTCTGCAATAAGAATAGTGCTGATACCATCGTTCCCGGCTTTTATTTTCAAGTTGCTACCCGCATGAACAGGGTTAGGATAAACAGGCCATTGTTTATCTATATCTGTAAGGTATACCGTAGTTACAGCAGATATTTGCCTTTTGCCATCACCATCTACCTGGATCAATCGGTAATATGAGCGGCCTCTGTAGGGCTCTTCATCGGTTAAGGTATAATCGTTTTCCTCCTTGCTATTACCTTTTCCCATTATCCTGCCTGTCTCCTTCCAGTCTTTCTGATCGGGACTGCGCTCAACAACAAAATAAGCATTGTTCGTTTCCGAAGCAGTAGTCCAATCCAATACTATGGTATTCCCTGCTACCCTGGCCACAAAAGATACTAAGCCAACCGGAAGTATAACGCTGCAAGGCAGATCCTGATTCAACATGCCATAAAAAATATCGCCGGTTTGTACCTTGCCAATGAGCAGGGCATTGTCCGGATTATTGGCCTGTCCTGGTGTTTCTGCTGTGGTAGCGGTATCGGTAGTAGCATCGCCGGAGCCGTAGCTGGTTGAAAAGTACCAACTGCCGCAGTTCAGGTAAATGGTCTTGCCAGCAGCTACACCTGTGAACGCATTAAAAGAAGGTAAACTGACTTCAGAAAAAGTAGGGAAAGTAGTAAAGGCGTTTGCCTGAGTAGGTGTACTAAATCCAAAACCATGATAAAAGGTGCTGTCGGGTTTGCGAATCTGAATGGCATCTCCATTATTGGCCAGTCCTATCTCTCCGGTCCAATTAGCGGCAAGAGGAGGTATTGTACTATTGGTATAGGCATAAGACCCGGACGTATTATTGGGTGTCCCGCTACATGCCCGAAGCAAAGTGCTGGTACCCGGTATATAATATACCATACCACCGTTTTCGATATGGGCTATTTGTTCGTTACTGGTATTCGTCATTATAAAATCCCAGTTCCCACTAGTATCTGCGGCGTTGTAAATCACGATCAGTGCTCCAATGGGAACAGCAGCAAAAGTATCACTCTGAGTAAAACGGAAATGGCCGATGGCTATACCTGGTGCTGAATTATCACCCAACCGGAAGGCTCCACTATTATCATCAATAATCCAATCTCTAAGATCTACTGTTCCGGTGAGCTGTGTGGAACTGCCCACAACCAGCAGTTCAATAAATTCCTTTGCTCCCGAAGCCCCCTGCGACAATTCATTAACAATCATTCCTTGTGCGTGCGCACTACCACAATATGCTGTTCCTACCAAGACAAAGAGTAAAATCTTTTTCATAGTTTCAGTTATTTGGTTCTGTTAAAGTTAACGAGAACCTTTATGGCTAATACTTTCTATAACTTTATTTTAACCTAAGTACATCTTTACACAAGCTTAAAGACGTACACAGTTTTCCCAAGATATTAAGTGTATCTTCAGAAAATGAAGACACCGCCTTTAGTGCCTAATGATAGTAAGATATTAACCCCAGAGATTCTAAAAACAAATCAGGAAACTATCTTTGATCTTAGGCTAAAGTTTGCTTTACTAAGGAAGATAAGTATTGAGCTATCAAAAATGATGAAGGGAATAGATGCTCTTATTAAGAACGTTCTGTACGAGAAAAAACATTAAAAATAAAAGACTACTCTTAATTGAGTAGTCTTTTTAAATTATAGGTTATAGATAAGGTAGCATTTGAAATGCTCAAGCCTTTAAAGAGGAATTAACCCATATTCAAAGAATCTATTTTCTTTTTCGGGTTCATTACCATGTTTAACCATTTATTTTATACTATAAAAGAAACTCCTCAATTCACCTGCAAAAACATCCGGCACTTCAAGGGCTGCAAAGTGCCCGCCATCATTCATTTTTCTGAAGCTGACTACATGTACAAAACGTTCTGCCCACTCTTTTGGAAATTGCGCTTCTCTTGGAAATAGTGACACACCTGCCGGCACATCGGTTTTCGGCAACGGTTTTGAACCACCCCACTGAGCTTGTGCTTCTGCTTTGTACATTCTGACAGAAGTAGCTATGGTTTGCGTTACCCAGTAAATCATCACGTTAGTAAGCAACTCATCTTTGCCGCCAAATGCTTGTTCTATAAGGTCGTGAGAAGCGCCTGAACTGCCGAAGCTAAGTATCCAGCCTGCAAGCCCTGCAGGTGAATCGTTCAAACCATAGGCCAATGATTGTGGCTTGGTAGCATGTACCATGGCATAAGCGCCTTCACTATACCACCACTGTTGGACAAATTGTGCAAATTGTTTTTCAGCTTCGGTCATGGTAGCGGGATCTTCCTGCCCCATGGGATAACCCACGTCTGTTAAATGTACACCAGCTACCACATCAGGGTATTTTGATGCCAGTGCTTTAGTGACGCCCGTTCCCACATCGCCACCGGCAGCATAAAATTTTTCGTAGCCGAGGTTCTCTGTCATGAATACTTTCCATAAGTCAGCAACGGCTTCGTTGTTCATGGCAACCTTATCTGAAAATCCGAAACCGGGAATGGATGGAATCACCAGATCAAAGCTTTGTTCGCCCTCCGTTAGCAATGGAATAATTTTATGGAAGCGATAATAGCTATCCGGCCAGCCATGGGTTAATATAAGTGGTCTTGCATTTTTGCCTTTTCCTTTGATGTATTGAAAATGAATTTTCACACCTTTCACCTCTGCAATGTATTGCGGATATTTGTTGAGGGCTGCTTCCTGCTTACGCCAGTCGTAACTGGTGAGCCAATAGTTTACCAGGCCTTTCAGGTAAGCTTCGTTAGTACCAAAGTTCCAGCCTGAACCTTCGGCTTCGCCTGGCCATCGGGTATTTTGCAAGCGGGTTTTCAAATCATCCAATACTTGTTGCGGAACGGCTACTTTAAATTCTGTTACATTTTTCATCGTTAATGCTTTTTTGGTTTGAGAATAAGAAATGGTAACACTCAGCAAGAGATTCAAAAAGGAGTTTGAACATACCATTTAAACTTTATATTTGCTGCAGTTAGTATTTCTCTGTGAAAAGAATTAACAAAAGAGTTTCTGTTTTTATAAGATAGTAAAAAGAAAATACACCTTAAACCAACAACTATTCAAACCGTGAGCAACTATTCATTGACGGCACTCATTTCAATTCCCCAGGAGGCTGGGTATTTTTTTCCCAACAGACATTTCGAACGTATCTCCGGCAGCCTGCTTTACAGTGTGATGATCGATAAGCTCGAAGCGATTCCGCAAGTTGGTAAAATCATTGTGAACACCGACTCCGGCAGCATTAAAAACAGTTATGCCCGATCGGGCAAAGTAAAAGTGATTGATGCCTACCAGGCAGAACCCCAGGAGATAGAATTGGAACTCACCTCCGACAGGGTTACCGCCGCATTGCTCGAACATACAGAAGGCGAACATTTCCTGCAGCTCGGCCCGATTTTCCCATTCCTGAAACATCAGACGATCGACAGTGTGATCGAAACCTACGACAGGTACGTGGTCAACCCCGAAGACCGCAGCTACGATTCGGTCTTTACCATCAGGACGCTGAACCGCAGATACTATGACAGCGACACAGATTTCATACGCGAAGACCGCCCCAATACCTTTGTAGAAGACGGCATATTGCATATGTTTAATCGCACCACATTCCTGGCAACAGGCAATCGCAAGGTGGGTAAAAAGTCTTTCGCATATGGTATCGACGATATCGAAAATTCGGCAATTGATTCGGAGGAGAATTACCGGCTCGCTGTTTTTATCGACGAGAACCGCCATCGCTTTCCCCGCATTTTCGGCAGGTAGATTAGTTTCGAACTGATAACATAAAGCGGGGTGAACATAAACGTAAAAACCATTGCTATTGTTTATCTTTATTGCTTCACCTTTAATAAATGAAAACTACAATTAATCTGCTGTTGATTGTTTCCCAATCCTGCACTCAATAATTTTACCAGATACTTTGATACATTGATAGCGCAAGGCTTTTATGCTAGGGTTTAAACCAGGTTACAAAAAAGGCACCTGGTATCATATTGAATCCAAACTTTTTTTAGACAGAAGTTACCTGTTTTAGATACAATCATTCTTTTGTCAATGCTAAAGTTTAATTATATCATTTCTTAGTCCGTACAATACCATACCTACTCTGCTATACACCTGAAAGCGCCGGAAGAGTGCGTCTCTATAACCATCAACAGTACGAAGAGATACAGACATTTCATCTGCGATCTGCTGATAGCTTTTATCGCTGCAGGCAGGCTGTAAAAAGGTCAATTCTCTCGGAGTCAACTTTTTCATCAAGTCCGCACTGCCCGTCATACCTTTAAAGGTATGCATGGTTCGCATCATTTCTCTTGACACATTGTTATTGTAAAAATAACCTACCTGCATAAAAAGAGGGCTTTCTAATTATCATTGATTAGATGGGCCTCTGGTTTGTCATAGTCACTACCTCCCCAACGCATTGTCATATAGTGATGTCTATGTAGTAACACTTACTATATGGCACGAACCCTACCATTTACCCTGTTATTTTTAATGATACTTTCCCGTCTGGCATTTGCTCAGGGAGAAAATAATATGTGGACATTCGGGATCCATAATGGCCTTGACTTCAATAACAATCCACCAACTTTTTTCCAGTCCAGCAATATGAGCGCTGAAGGCTGTGCTTCTGTAGCAAGTGCAGGCGGAAGCTTATTGTTTTATTCAAATGGCAATAATATATGGAATGTGTCGGGTACTGTTATGCCTAACGGCAGTGGTATCTTGGGTAATGGCGCCTATCCCGGCGCTATTACCGGCTCCAGTGCTCAAGGGGTAGCCATTGTAAAATCTATGAGCAACAGTAACCAGTATTATCTTTTTACGCTTGATGCTCTGGAACAAATTACGACTTCCTATCCAGGCTACCTAAGGTATTCCGTAATTGATATGAGTCTTGATGGTGGAAATGGGGATGTAGTAGCAGGGTAGAAAAATATCATATTGGACAGTTTTATGTCTGAAAAAATGACGATTACCAAAGGTGCCGACTGTTACTACTGGTTGCTGGCTCACCGCTGGAACGGACCGGCATATCGTGCCTTTAAAATTAACGCCACAGGTATTCAGCCCGCTGTAAGCTCCAACGGCACCTGGCAAGGAAGCCTGTCGGGCGGCCAGCTCAAGATTTCTTTTAATGGAACCAGAATAGCGAACAGCACCGAGTATGGTGTTGAGATAGGAGCATTTGATAATGCAACTGGTATCGTCAGCAATACGGGCACGCTGGATTCTTTGCCCGGCAATGGACATTTTGGTGCCAGCTTTTCTCCTGATGATCAAAAGTTGTACATCGGTTCTTCGACAGACATTTCTCAGTATGACCTATCTCTATATCCTAATTTTACTGCAGTAGCTACTTCAAAAACAACATTGTCACTTGCACCTTCCTTTCATGCTTTCGGCCAGTTCCGCAACGGTCCGGATGGAAAAATCTACGTCGGTTTTTTCGGAAACTATCCTTACCTCGCTGTAGTGAATATACCAAACAATAGCGGTACTACCTGTAATTTTAACCTGATGGGCCTGCTACAACCGGCGTCAGCTTTAGGCCCTCCGGGTTTTAGCCTGGGACTGGGCAACGACATTGTAGTTAGCCCAACAGCAGAACCCGACACGGTAATCAATAGTGTGACGGATACGTTGCTATGTTTTTCAGATTCTTATCAGGCAGCTGCTTCCGGTGTAAGTGACAATTATCTCTGGGATGATGGTAATACTAATGCCTCCAGAATATTAACACAGGATGGCAGTTACTGGGTGTATGGCTACCAAAATTGCGGTATGGTCGTTATTGATAGCTTCAAAGTAAAATTCATGGAGCTTAATGTCAATATAGGTCCGGATACTGCTATCTGCCCGGGAGATTCATTGTTACTGGATGCAGGTAATCCCGGTGCCAATTACTATTGGCAGGACAATACCAATGCCGCGACAATGAAAGTTAAGGGCAGTGGAATTTATAGCGTAACAGTGACTAAAGAGGAATGTGTAGCTTCTGATTCAATCGCGATCGCGACGATTAATCCCGGCGTTGATATACCGGAAGAGGATACCACCATATGTGCCGGCCAGGATTTTATATTACATGCCACTAGTGAGGAAGTAAGCCATTATACATGGAGTGACGCAAGTATACAGGCCAATATCACGGTTAATCGTGCAGGCACTTATATTGTTGTCGCAACTAATGTCTGCGGCATTTTTTCTGATTCCGTTATCATCAATACAAAGGATTGCCAGTGTCTTGCTTTTGTGCCCAATGTTTTTTCACCCAACGATGATGGAAAAAATGACCGGTTCAAGGTACAACTGGGCTGCAATACCACTTCTTTCAAGCTGGCGATCTATAATCGTTACGGTCAGCGTATCTTCCAGGCAAATGATCAGTCTGCCTCATGGGACGGATTTTACAACGGCAAGTATGCCGATGCAGGAACGTATTTCTACTACCTGGAGTATAAAAACGGCTTTGGAGCAACAATGGAGAAAAAGGGTGATCTTACTGTATTGCGGTAAAATTGCAGTCTGCTGCCGATCTGCAATTTTGGAAGACTAACTAAACATCTTTTTTGTAACGATTATACTTCGCATAACAGACTAAGCATTCTTCTATAAACTGCGATAAAATCAATTTTCCTTTTAAGTACCAGTGGCCTACCTTTTAGACGATATTAGGGATAAATTTTATTGTTAGACAAAACACACTTCTTCGTTAGACAGCTGGTGAAAGCACTAAATGTAAGAAGTATTGTGAGCAGAATAAGAGTATTTCTTTTCATTTTTTCTTTTTTTTTCGGGTGACGGAAAAATTTGCGAGTGAGAGGCTACCTTCTACAACCAGATATCTACCATCTTCTAAATAACAACGATTGGTTAAAAGCAATTTCATTGTAGCTTCAAATTGATCTGCAGAAAGCTCCTTTTTGAAAATTCTTAATTCAGGCTCTCCTTCTAATCTAATAAAAATGTAGCCGAGTCCTCCTGGTTCATAGCTTCCTTTGTATTCAATGATTTTCTCTTTCATAATTGTTTTTTTTGAACTCAAAGCATAACCATTCGTATATATGCAACCCCCATTTTCGCTCCCCCTCTATTATACCTGCCGAATTTGTTCTTATTATTCTGTCAAAAATCAAAACAGCCGATCATTTCTGACTGGCTGCTTCTAACTGACCTTCTTTTGCGTTTCGGACTATCACATTCTTGACCAAATGTCGTTGTTAGGCAATTTGTACTACTTTCTGAATTGAGGTCACCATTTGAAAGTATGGATATACTAACTCAGGACAGCAGCGATCCTTATAGAACACTACGAAGAACGGAGATAATTATGAACACTGCGAAGAAATCGAGGTAGTTTTATAAATATTCTTCCAAATTATAATTATCTAATCCAATTTCATCCATTGGGATTTCAAAAATATTAGCCTGATATTTTATCAAATCAAGAGATTCGTAAAACCCCATTACCAGCCCCTTTTCAAAATCATCATTTGGATTTGAAACTTCTCTTTGTTTTGATTCTTTTAATTTCTCTTTCAATAGGCTAACTAGATCTCGGAGAAAAAATTTATACTGTTCCATTATCTTGATTTTATTATACCTTGTAAAATATTAATTTGTTCATGAGCTCTTTTAATATCACCAGGCCATTTTACATTTAATAAATTCTGTTGTCTTCTTGGATCAAGTGAAGTCCAATCACCCTTACCATACACTTGTAAGTACTTAGCTGGGTCATTAATAAGATTTTGGTGTTCAGTTATATTGGCTTCCATTGAAGTTATACTTTTCTGCAGCTCAGTGGTTGAACGTCCAAGCATATTATTCATCCATCCCGAATGCTTTCCACCACTTAAAGCTAATTCATAAGCAGAATTCACCTGAGCAGCTTGCTCAATTGATAAACTAATCCTTGTACCTGGCCCTATTACAGCTTCTGTGGCTGCTACAGGTTGTCGTGAACCTCCTAATGGTGCTTCTGTTGTTGGAACAAATGGTTTCTCAATTGGCCGAATCGGTTCTACCTTACCATAAGGTGTACCAACTCCTGCAAAAGACATCGAAACTCCATCAACAACCGATCCTTTCCACGCGCCTTCTTTTCCCCCTATTGCATAACCTATACCTACACCCAATCCGCCATTTCTTACCATTGCACCATACTGTTCATTCCTTTGATATTCCGCTTGAGCAATTTGTCTTCTAGTTACAGTAGAACCATTTGGTGCAAAATATTGCTTGTCCAATTCCCGATCACGTTCTGCCTGCTGCTGCTGTACGATTTTTTTTATTTCTTCTGCCTTTTTTGCACCTTCGGCTACTGCCTTTACTTTTAAATAATTAGCTTCATTTCCACTTCTTACGTCTCTTGCATTATCAACTCTACCACCAGTATTAATTGGAGGCATCTTCGGCCTATCAGGATCAGCAATGGATTCAACTTTAGCTTTTGGCTTCTTACTATCGCCATCACCGGGATCACCCGGTCCTTCTCCACTCGGATCCACCAACATCACAGGATTATTCTCACAGTAATTATACGGACTCATCCCTGCATACTTACTCTCCAACGGATCCACCGCCGTCCACCTGCACAACCACGGCACATAATACCTTGCCCTATGATAATACAAACCACTCTCCTCATCCCGCTCCTTGCCTGTATAACGGTAACGCTTTGATACCGCATTAATAGCAGTATTAGAAGCCTGGTAAGCAGTAGTACCATAAGGATGATATTCTTCATAGGAAATGATACCTGCAGTTTCATTTAATTCCAGGGTTGCACTTTGCAAATGATTGCTGTAAATATATCTGGACAATATGGGTAAAGATCCATCACTACCATACTCATCATTTAAAATCTCGAGCATAGCTATCCTGCCGGTATCATCACTCACATGAACAGTTGTACGTTCAATATCAGGTGTCAAAGAACTGCCGGTAAATTTACGATAAATCTCATACGGTCCAAGGTAAATACGTTCTTCCTTTATGCTTCCCTTATCTACGTATTTCCGTACCCTTTGGCCGCTGCTGTATTGGTAGTGCGCCGTAAGCATTCCTTCTGACACCGAACTTAGTTCATTGGACCTGTTCCAGTCCATGGCAGAAAGATGGGGCATCGTCAGCATATTGCCACGGCTGTCGTAAGTATAGCTATAATTCCAGCTGCCCACGTGGGTGGCCTGTAATTGGTTGCTTCCTGTATCGTAATTATAGGTCCGTGTGTAGCTTCCTATAACGGCGATATGCTGCAGGCTTAGGATATTACCTGCTTCATCGTAGGTATATTTCTGGGTATAGTTTTGCAAGGCGTTGGCATCCCATTTCATAGGTTCGATGGCCTGCATCTGTTGGTCATTATAATTATCGGCTGTATCGAAAGCAGCATTGTTCTTCCGTTCGCGGCCTGTAGCTCTTATCAAGCGGTATAGGGCATCATAAGTATAATTCTGCGAAGGGCTTACCACGGTATTATTGAAGAAAACATCCTGCTGTGTCTCGTCCCTGACCTGTGTTATATTGCCTACAGGATCATACCAGTAATTCAGGTCCTGCAGCTCTACACTTGGAGCGCTAAGCTTTACAGTAAGCAATCTTCTTAAGCGAAAAGTTTGCGCATCGTAAGTATAACCGGTTTTGGTACCATTACCATACCAGATCGCTTGTCTTTGTCCTTTGGCATCATAATGAATATCCTGCACATAGTCATTCCCGTTTAGTCTTACGATTTTTAAAGCCCCGCTACGGTTATACACATATTCATGCTCGTTGTTACCTGCGTCTGTCATACGCACCGGCCGGTTCAGCGCGTCCACTATGCTTGAGGACGTGAATACTTCCACACTTAATGCCGGTGCAGGCGAGCTACCCCAGTCCACATCAGCTATAGCCGGGTCCTCCAATAGTTGCTGCTGTGTTGCAATGGGGTTCCCTTTAAAATCATAGTCGTTGACCTGTTGCAGGCCACCACCATCATAATGACGGTAAAGCCGTCCCCGGAGGTTATGCAATTGATCATCCACCACGTCTTCACCATATTCCATCCGTTCCAGCATATAGGTGATAAGAATCCCTACCTGCACGGATTTCCTCAAAGGCCTGTGCAATGCGTCGTATACAACTGCAAACAACCGGTCATCGGGATCCCAGGCAAAAGCCGGTTGCCCGGCTACGTCCATCAAGGTAAACTGCTGCCCGCTGTCAATACTGTTTTGACGGCATACCGCCTGCACCATATTGTATTTGTATTGCAAAGGCATAAGTTCCCGGCCATCCACCATAGATAGCCTGTTGCCCTGTATGTCCAGGTTGGTATAACTGGAAATGTATTCATCCTGCCATACATTGCTGCTGTCGGGATAACGGTTGTGCTGAATAGTATAAAAAGTCCTGGCCAGAGTATCGGTATGCACTACCGTGGGGGTACCATCATGCTTCTCTGCCTTGGTCGCGGCATCCTGTTCTTCTGCCCCCATACCACCACCTATTCGATCAATATACCATTGACTTTCCTTTACCGTATCGTTATTATCCCAAATCTCTCGTTGCCAGGCTGTCCAAGTGGTTTTAGTAAAAGTGCCATCCGGCAAATCAGTGCGGTAAGACCTATTCAGGGCATCATAAAACATTTTCGGGCTCACACCTTGTGCTGCAGCTTGTTCTGCTGTATCGCAAAAATGGCTGTTGCTGAAGTAAGGCTCAAACTGCATCACCACATTACCCTTATTGTTGTAGATCGTACGTCCGCTACCCAGCCATCCTTTATTGCCATTTTCCAGTGTGGGCTCCGCCTGTGCTTTATGCATCAACACTCTGCCAAATCCATCGCTGTAGCTGAACCGTAAAACAGGTTCTGTATTTTGTTCCGATGGTATTACAGCATTGTGCACATGATGCTGCCTGGCAATCATGCCCACCGCTACAGGCAGGTTGTTGAAATCATAAGCACAGCGCCAGGTAGCACCCTGCAACAAATCTTCCGCATAAGCATCCGGATCATTCATGAATAATGCCTGCATGGTCAGATCGTCAGGGCTATCGGGGTAAATGCCATCGATTGTATCGCCTTCAGTGCCATTGCCCTTTCCTTTTACGGCCATGGCCACCGGCATACCAAAAACATCGTACACGATCTCGCTGACATTATTGTTGGGGTCCGTTATTTTTTCAGGCTGTAAACAGCTCCAGTTAAAGCGCCCGATACTGGTAACGTTTCCCAGGGCATCTTCGATACTCACCGGCATCAGCCAATAGGCATTGTAAGAAACAAGGGTCACCGCATTCCAGGGATCAGTGAACGCAACCGGGGTATAGAAATTTTGTTGTGGATTGGGCAAATAACCTGCTCTTCCCGAAGGCAGCCAGAGTCTTTCATAGTCTTCTGTTTCCACGTAACCATTTTCCGTAAGCATAGCATCTTCGTCCACTCTTCCTTCATAAATACTTTCCAGCATAGCTTTCGTAAAGGCCAGCTGATAGCTTTCATACGGTATAGCCAGGGATTCCAATAAGCTGAAATTCAATGCTATCGATGCATCATCTTTCAGGAATTTAGTCCTGCTGTGGGATAACAATCTTTTCTGGCCGAGAGCAACCAGCTCTTCAAAAGGCACTTCAGTAGTGCTGTCTATCGCTGCCTTTATTGAAGCGACTGTCCATAGGGAACCAGCTTCTATTGCATTTGTAGTCACATTAGCTTCAAAGCTTTTGGCCTCGTAAGGAAGCCGAAGCCGGTAGTACTTATATTGTACATCATCAATAGCATCTACAGTAAACGCATTTTGCGAACAGGTGATATGCATTTTCGCTTGTTCCTCCCTTACTTTAAAGGGCAGGGTTATGTCTTCATGCTTTCTTTTATAAGCCACCTGTGCACTTTGCAATACATTACCATACTCATCCGTTTCCAGCGTAAGCTGGTGCATTATGCGTGGATCGGCAATATTCCGCTCACAGCTGAAAGCAATACTTTGTTGTTGAAAGTTGATGAAAGAAGCATAACGGTTTTTGCCTAAGGCCTGTATCTTCTTGACCTCATAAGCAGTAGCAGTAACAGCATAGGGAATGCCTTCTTTATCTGTACCATCTATTGCATATACTTCCTGCCGCAGTGCAGAACCTTTCAAAGCACGATAGGCTTCGCGTTGTTCCTGTGCATTTAAACCTGATTGGAAGGTGGCAATTGTGGTCACATCATCCCAACCTTCAAACTGGAAATATTCTTTTTTAAACTGGTCCAGCAAGGACTGTTCCCTGATCCAGGCACCGGTATGGTACCAGGTTTTGGTCATCACCGGCTTTTGATCCAGTTCTTCATTTTCAGATACAATGGCTTTATCAATATCCACTGTTTCCACATATCCAAAACCACGGAACTCACGCTCTTCATGATCATAATAACCATGACGGTACTTATAGCTTTGCGCAAATGTGGTAGCGCTAACAACATCTTCGGTAATGATCTGTTGCACGCAATGCACCGGGAAAGGTAAACGTGTTGCCCAGCGTATGCCCTGAAGTTTATCTTCAAGGTAAAACTGTGTGGAACTTTTATAGACTACACTTACACTTTTTCCAGTACCGCTGTGATATGCCTTCATCAGGTAAGGCTTTTTGCCTCCCATAAGGTCAATGTATTGTATGGGTGCAATAGCATGATGGGGTAATGGAGAACTCCATACGATACAGCCCGTACCATTGCCTAAAAAATCCAGTATGGCCAGCTTGCTGTATTGGTCTGTTCCAGGTAAAGGATTAATGTCAAATGGCTCACTAAAGGCATTGCCGGAAAGATTGATCCAGGCTGTGCATTTATTCCTGCCGGTAAAAATAAGATCGGCAGCGCCCGTCCCGCTGATATCAGCAAGGGTAAGGTAAATAGGATTAAATAATTCCGGATGCTGGAATACCGGCGCTCCCTGCATGCTTACTTTCGCCCCGAAGCGACCATAGCCTTTGTTGGGCCAGTAGCAGATCTCACCATTGCGGATACGTACCAGGTAGGTCATGCCATCACCATTCATATCGGCCAGGAAAATACTCTGTACTGCATCGCGGAGTAATAACACGGGGCCTTTTTCTTCATCACGAAAAACAGGGGCATTACCGCCAAAGTCAAATCCTTCTTTACCTTGGTTTTCATACCAGGTCCAGGCACGGTCTTCAGTAATCAGAACGTCTGCCCTGCCGTCACCATCAAGATCGAGGCTTTTGGTAAATGGGCTGTTCCAGTCAATATTTATATTTTTTTCAAAGGGCATGAATGGTGCCCATTTCAATTTTTCTGCCGTAAAAGCATCGGGGCCATCGACTTCCCAAAACCCTTTTATGGGTACCTGCGCAACGATCTGTCTTCTGCCATCAGCATCAAGATCCTGCCATTGCAGGTCGGCCCCCAATCCTGTAAAAGATGGTTTTTGTACTATCGGCTTTGGGCTATCAAAATGACCATCGCCCAAATTATTTTTATAGAACCAACCATTACCTTGTTCGGTAAGGATACCACTGATCCCCTCCCCTTCAAAATCAGTCCATTGATAAGGCCCGGTAAGCCCTTGTGGTGCACCGGTAAAATCTTCCTGGCTCACGCTTTGAATTTGAGTATTCCATTGTAAAGGTTCATAATCAAAAGTCATTGCAGGCAGTGCTTTTTGATAGTATCCCACAACCTGTTTGATATATCCTTTTTGTTCTGCCTTGACGATAAAATCAGTCTCTGTTGCGGTTGCAGAATTATTATCATTTTTATAACCCAGATCCAGGCTTCTTACCAGCGTAATTGCTCCCTCGTTTAATTCTGTAAAACGGTGAAACATCAATACGCGCCTGCATTTCCTGTATGTCCTTATTTCAAATCCAGCATGAAAATCAGAAAAGGGGTCACTTCTTAATTGCCAGCCATCTGATAAAGAACTGTATTCTTCTCCGTTAAGATCACCATAATCCAGGACAGCTTCGAAGAGCCAGGTAGTTACCGGAAAGGAAGGATGGAAAACTGAATTATTATCGATAAAGTAAGGAGTAAGGTTACCGTAGCCTACCCTTTTCAAGTAAGTATTGGTAAACTTTGCAATGCCATTTAAACGATTCTTTTCATACACCGCAGCGGTTACGTTTTCCAGGTTTTCTGTTGCGTAAAAAAATTGCTGCACGTTACCTTTATGGTCCACGGTTATATCCGGTAGCCATTTAAAAATACGGGAAGGTTCTTCAGGATCAGCAATGCGGCTGGCAGGATCCAGTCCATAATACGTCGTAATATTATCTTTGGTGGTTACCCGCCACCAGCTGCCACTCTTCCCGCTTTGACGGATAAATTCTATACGTGCAAAAAGACCTTCGATGCGTGGACGGTATCTTTTGATAGTGAAATTTCCTGATTGGATAATGATCCTTTCCCCATTGCCATCCAGGTCTGGCACAAGGTCTTCGGCACCTGCCAGCAGGAATACATCGCTTTCACCGGCGTCATTATAGCGGGGCAGTTTTTTATCTGTTTTCCTTTGAATGGAAGGCAACGAAAGTCCCCAGCCTAATCCAAACTCACTGTTGCCGCTTCCGCTGTTGTAAGACAAGGATAAGGCCGGTGTAAAGCCGCCACGGCCGGGCGTTAGCGGCAGGCCTATCTCCAGGCCTGCCGTCCCGTTTACCGCGTTAACGGAGAATTTTTCATCTATACCTTTTATGGCACCACCACCTTTGGGAAGGCTTATTGATGGTGCAGAACTTTTAAAATAAGGACTTTTATCTTCCTCTTGTTTGGGTTGTACTGTATATTGGTTCAGGGGCGATGTAGCGCCCTGGCCCTCCTGCCGATTTTGGCTATTCGATGATATGTTTTTATCTGTATTCATGGTCTCAGTAGTTTATTGCTAGTTACCTTCTTATTTTGTTTAACTCACTATATAGTTCACAACAAAATACAGGTCTGCTAATTCGCTTTCGGCAATATCTCCTGTCGTTTTGTACAAGATAAAATCGAAGTTGCCCGGCGCTCCATCCTCAATTGTGGTTGGAGTATCCATATTGAGTGGCACATTCGGCGTAAGAATCTCCGAGAGTTGCGGCCCGAACTTCAATCTATATGTACCATTGGCGTTTTCTTTGAGCCTCAAAACAAAAATACTATCAGTAATCGTTACGGTCTTGCCTTTAGCGTATTCAGGGAACTGGTCTATGTTCAATTCCAGGTTAACCGGACGGCCATCATATCCCTCTACCTCAACAGATTGGTTAAAGGCAGCATACCACTCGTTGCTGAATTCATGCTTCAGGCTAAAGTAGCGTGGTAATAAACTTCCTCCGGCTATTAATCCGTTGATGTTATTAATTCTTGCAGTTTTAAAGTTGTTGTTGACAATATTGCTGTCCCTTGCTGTATAGCGCAACTGTATGATAATATCCGATATGGTTTCAAAGTCAAACATCCTTACCTGGTTATTATCGGCCAGCCTTAGTTCCCATTCACTTACTGCACCTTTGCATTCAAATGGCAGATAACGTTCATCTCTGAAATTCAGTTCAAAGACGCCGCCGTCGTTTTGGGCGCTGCTTGTTGCTATCGATGCCGCTACGGGAAGTGCAATTGGTATAATACTCGCAGTATTACTGAGATCTGTACGGATAGCAGCTTTAGTCAATTTTAATGTGGCAGCAATTGTAGTGTAAGGGCCAGCTATGCAAGGTATAGAAAGGCTTACAGACTTAATACGACGCAGATAATGGCCGGGATAATCGAGATCAAAGAGTTCCTCAGGTATCTTAATAATGCAGTAGCCATCTTTGCGTAAACTCAATAAATCATCCGGGCTAAACATAGCAAGGGAAATATTCTTGGTCAGTTCCAGTTCTCTTACATTATCATCCAGATAAGCTACTTCCATCCTTCTGAGATCAAATTGCAGATTTTCTCCGCTGAGCAGACCCTTTCTCAGGCTATCCCAATAGCCGAAGGTAATAAAGCCACCACCAGGATACTTGGTAGAAAGAGGTAACTCATTCTGGTAACAATTGTCGGCTTTCTTAGCCAGGTCATAAGCCAGTTGATAACTCTTGAAATAGGTAGAAGCCAATTGGCCGGCCATCCAGCTATACAGCTCTTCATTGGTAAACTTATTGCGCATATATTCATCTACAGTCTGTGTATTGGATAACTGTAGCATATGGTTGCTCAACTCCCGGTTCGCTATATCCAATCTGATCTCTGCGCCAAGTATCTGCTTGTCCAGCTGTTCCAACTCTTTGGAAGCAGAATCGGCTTGGAATCTCCAGTCATCATTTCTGCGTTGATAGCCTCCCATGGTTGAAGCCATGGCACCTTTGTTATTATTAATAGCAGTTTGTACTCCTACTGTAGCACTCGCGGCTCTGGCAATTGAAGCAAAATTTTCTCCTAACATACTGGTTCCACTTGATAAACCTTGAACATGTATATTAGGAATAGCTCCTAAGCCACCAGCTAAGCTCTCTAAGCCACCTTGTATTGCTTGCAATACCAATCCCTTCTGAATCGACTGTAAATGCTGTTGCTCATAATTATTAGTGAAAGGCCGGCTGCTGTAATAGTCATATCGTATCTGCGTAACTTCTTTGGTAAGGTTCATGGCATCCAAAGCAGCCTGAGCTTCATCCACCTGGCTTTGTTTAATATAGGTCATCTGGTCGAGCAGGTTAATTTCCTGAGAAGAGCGTAACAATGCCAGTCCTTCAGCATCTTTCTTTTCCAGGGCAGAAAGTAATGCCCCACCTAGGGCACGTACTTCTCCACAGAATTCGTTTGCCTTTTGCAATATGTAAGTAAAGCGGTAGTTCGACAAAGCGCCGGCAGCTGAAGAAGATAGTGCGTTTACAATGCTGGAGATATCTACACCCATGGCCCTTGCTCTTACGAATAATGCCGGATCAATTGGTGGTTCATACAGTGGCAGCTGTTGTACTTGACCTTCAATATTCATACTGTTGCGTATTTTGAAAAGACGATCGGCAACCGTATCCCAATAGCCTAACAATATATCATTGGAAGGGATACAGTAGTAGAACATTTTTCCATATACGGGTGGCGGAACTGTGCCACCAGGGCCAGTACTACCAATATTTGTAGGTATGCCGGCATTAGGTCCGAAGAACGATTCGATATTCACTAATGGATTGGATAACGGCCCCAGATTATTATTAGTGGCAACCAGCAGCTCAGCGTATGTATATGAAGTGGATGTGGTACGGCGCGGAAGACTTTCAGGTTTTTTACCCAGGATATTTGCCGCAAGGACATACATCTGCGTAGCCTCATTGATGGATTCGATCGTATTCTGACGGAAGAGCATATCGCCCCAGGCAATCAGGTTATCAATATACTTCATCACTACATTCTTCATAAAGGCAAGGTTACGCATACGGGCGATCACATATGGATTGAAAGGATCGTTCTGCATAGCGGCAACCTGGCTATTATTCGCGTTGTTATTCGCAATAGAGTTTAATGCAACTAGCAGGTCCTGGAGCGTTTGTGGATCGGAGGTGGCAATGTTGTAAAAAGGGTAGAATTTCCAGAACCGTTTTACACTGCCACTGGGTAGTCCCGTAAGTCCATCAGTACTGCTGGTTGGATCAAAAATATAATGATACCATTTTTGGGCATCACTGTACTGTTGATTATCGCTTAACTGCTGCGCAATAAGCATAGGTGCATGAAAGAATATTTCCCAGTTATAAATGCTATAGGGAGCATCTGGAGCAAATTGCACATTATTGGTAGGATAATTACTATGAACTAAACTGGTCGGTTGATAATGCCCAGTATTCAATGGTCCGAAATTCATACCATCGGTATGCCATTGATTCTTCAATTGAAGTAAGCCCTTCACACCATCTTTATTCAAAGTCTTCAGGAACTTATGGATATCGGCATGATAAAACGTCCAAAACCGGTAATTGTATAAGGAAACCTGCTGTTCCTGAGTACCTGTTCCTGTCTGCAGACTAGGCGTTGAGCCGCCCTGATTGGCAACACCTGTAAAGCTGGTAGAACTATTATTTGCAGTAGCATAACCATTGGAAGAAGAACCGAGAACATAGTTTGCGGAAGCAGCCTGCATACTCACTGGCAAATTAATATTGGCTAAAGCATTGGTACTGGCTGCACTTGACTCTAAGGCAAATCCACTGGCTGCGCTAAAGCCAGCAATACCAAGATTGCCTAACGCTGTAGCCAAAGGGCCCGGATTCCTTTGAACATAATACGTATTCTTATCATCTTCGTAAAAAAAGTAATCACGGATAACACTATAGTTATTATAATCACTGGGAATCGGATTTATATTATGATTACTGGCAATAGTAGCTACAGGATCATAATTGTTCCCCCCAGTTGCATTGGCAAATTTCGTTATTCTGAATTTACCATACTCCCATGGCGTATTGTTCAGTAATGGATCGTGACCGGTGCCATATTTACGGCGAAGGTAATATAGAGGTCCATTATCTGATTTATACCAACCGTAAAAATAGGAGAAGTGTTCATCCTTGTACGGTGCAACTTTTTCAATTTTCAATTTATGATTAGCACTTTGGTTGCCTTCAGTAATCTTTTCAAATTTCATATTCCGGGCATGCGTACCTAGAGGAGACAACATGATGTATTGCAGCTCCCAGGCCCGATGTACATAAGGTTGAGAAACAGGGTCCGGAAAAATGAAACTGCTTAAAGTGATCGCACCTGCGTCATCAGGACGGGAAAAGAAAATAAGAGATAAATGAAGCGCTTTATCCTCTGAATTATTTTCAAAGGCAGTATGTAAATACAATCTATTTTTTAACAGGTCAGCCAGCTTTTGCTCGCCATTGTCTGTTAAGGCGCTGAAATAAGGATACTTCAGTGCTTCAGGCTGATAAGCGTTAAAGGAAGCAGCCTCTGCAGCAGTCAGGCGAAACTGGCTGGGCTCGAGATGCATTACATCCTTACACATTTCTGCAGCAAGCCATTTCCCGTCTTTGTACTGAGTCCAGTTCAGCTTTATATCCCACGTAGTCTGTTTATCATCCTGGTTGTCGTCCACCTCTATTGTAAGTACCCTGTTACTGGACACACCATTATTTTTGTTCTCGATCATATTCGTCCATACACGATACTGAGGATCTTGCGTCGGTCCAGGATACCATTTCTTACTTTGTTTTGCCGTAAAGGTCAGCCAGAACAGGTATAACCTCCTGTTCCACACCACTGGTGCAACATGACTACTTTTAATATCTATCGTAACCTTCTCCCAGGGAGACCAGATATTATTTTGTAAGGTGCGGTAGTAGTAGTGGTTGGGTTCAGAATTGGTGCGGCCAAATACATGTTTGATATCTACTATTATATCGCCATTGGAGTTTCTCTCCAATTGATGATAAGCTGAAACCGGCTCTAGCTTAGCTACTTTATCAAGATCTTCCAGATAAGCCATAAGCGTCTTTTCTGCAGTATCAGATGTAACTTCATTTTGTTTCAATTGGGTTTCCAGTTCCTTAAAGAAAGGCGTTTTATCGTCTCTTAAAGTAGGCTCCATCCAGTTTTCCGGATACAGGAATACCTTACGGTTAGCTTCCCAAACCCTGTACCATTTGCGCCAGGTTTCCCACTGTTCAATTTGCGGAACGCCAATAGTAATCGGGCTGGTTGAGGCCCCTCCTGCTCTTTCAATATTTTGAATAACGCGCAGGACAAACAATTGTACAGTACTTATGGCTTGTTTGATGCGCGAAGTAAGCATGATTGGCTTCATTTCCACATCTATAAGATAATAGGCAAAAAGACCATTTGCGTCTTTCCACCGCAGTACACTGTTTATATTAGTATCACCTATATCCGGGCGGACTACCATATAATCTACCAATGCTTGTCTTTGTTTTTCCCTTAATACATCCTGCAGTGGCTTAGCTACTGTGGCCCATTGTACATCGGTATGTTTAGCCTTTGCTGCCTGGCGTATAGGTTGTGATTGATTTAATGTAAGATTTGCCTTTAAAGCCGGGTAAGTGATCTGAGGATTAAGACCCAGGCGTTGTGCAGAATCCATTATGTTTGCAATCTGCGTCATTAATGATGCCTTCAGGAAATCATTATCAGCAGATGAAACGGAAACCTTCAGAATGTTGCTTTCAATAGGGGCATTGTCTCTTACGAGGAATAGCAATACTGGGGTATCCCATGTAGTTAACTTTGATAAGTTAAGCAGGAAAATATCTAGATTGCCGGGACCGTCTGGTATTAAAGCTATTTCCTGCAACATATGAATAAAATCATCAGTTACCAGGTTAAGGCGGTCACTTAACTTCATCCAGTCTGACAAATTAAGGAATGCTGAAACAGCCCCCGGAAGAGGATTACTGAATGGAGTTGTCGGCATATTTTCGAGAACAGGGAAATCAAAGTACGTTCTCAAAGAATCGGATGTTGTAGTAGAAATAATATTTCCGTTAGCATCTCTTATAACCGTTGTAATATCACCCATAAGCATCGCAGTAAATTCGCTCATGGATATTCCCAGCCTGTTAATGAGCATTGCAATTTTACTGGCTTTGGTATAGGCATGGTATAAATCTTCAAACAAGATGCTTCCCTGAGGACTTCCTTCAATAGGCAATGTAATTTCAGGTGTTATATTCACGGATGAGTTGATAAAACCATTATTCGTTAGAATATCATACAAGGAGGCATCGACCACTCCAGGGTTCATATAGATTGGTATCTGCAGCAAGGCCTCTTGCGTAGCCGTCGCAGTATCACTTCCCACTTGAGTTACAGTGGTTATTCCCTGCAACAATGCCTGTGCTATTTCTCCTTCAACATTAAACTTAGTACTGAATTCACGGATGATAATATTACCCAGTGTATCCTTGTTCATGGTTTGCGCTTCTATGTCCTTATCCAGCTGCTTCTTAAGGTCGGGCCTTAATGTTTCATAGAACAGCTCAATAGTGCGTTGAACCGGGGCGTAAATACTTAAAGGATCCTGATGGCGGAGTAGGTAATTTGTCTCGCTGAGGCTAAAGGGAGTATTCGCCAGATTTTGTCTGGTGGTAATAATAGTTTGTAAGCGGTAAATAACCTCAGTCGCAACGGCAGCAAAACTTGCATTAGTTATACTGTAAAGATCAAATATCTGCAGAAGTTCCGTTACAGATATATGCATACCTGAGGCAAATAAGCTTAGGGCATACACCTTGCTCAGGTTAGGGAGAGAAAGAGCACGAAAACCAAATGGATCAATAAAGCGATACAATAGATCCAGCTCTTCTTCAGTAATATTGGTAGCTGCCAGTATGGTACCTTTATGGCCAATATAACTCACCGGAGATCCTGGAAAATCCGGATCATCAAAAGCTTCATCATTTGGATTTATGATAGCCTTATTCCTGAAGAGGCTATCATAAACGGATGGTAATTTATTCTGTGCATCACTATTATAGTTGATATAATGGGTGACATCCAGATTGCTCCAGAATGAGCACAATTTTTCCGGGGCAGCATTCAGCATTTGGGATAAACGGTGGACGGTAGCTACATTCTTTAGCACTTCTACATCAATAATTGTCTGATTCGGCACCTGTAAAGACATTAAAACAATATCCAGTTGATAAATACTCCAACCGGTCGCCCTGCGTAAACGAACGAAACGATGCAGCTTATCCAGAAAGGGCATGATGTAATTTTCAATAGTTGCTGGTGATGGCTGGGGAAGTGGTGTGGTAGGTGGTAGTGGTGGCTGAGGTATATCTTCCCTGTATATTAATGTAAGCTCATCCAGATTACAGGTATCTTCACCTATGTATTGCCCCTGGTTGTTCTGTGTTACATGGTTTGAAACAATAGCAAATGTGCCTTCGATCCCTTCCGGTATTACCTGGTTCAGAAAACGGATGCTTAATATTTGCAATAGCTCTTTATAGGAAATGTTAGTACGCTCTAGTAAGGTTCTGAGGCTGGCTGGGGCAGAACCGGTAACATTATTGTTGAATAATACATCATACCAATCATTTCCGCCCACAGTTGGCTGTTCAAATCCATAATACTTATATAATGGATTAGGCAAAGCTGATTCAGTGGTACTTATAATATCCGCATCTGATTTAGAGATACTTAACCATTCGGCATCTGCATTATATAGATTAATAGTAACCTCAGTATCTGCTACAGTATCATAATCCTTCGGTTTATATTGCTGCATCAGCTCATATCTGCTATAGCCCAGATGATTGAAGTAAGTTCTGCTTTCTTCCAACGCAAGGTGGAATGGAGTTGTATTTGGATAAAAAGCGTCGGGTAAAATAATATTATAAACATCCTGATAGCTTAGGTCAGTCTGATAAGTTGCATTAGGAATTATGCCCACCTTAATGGTATGTTCCGGATATGCTGCAAGTTCAGCTGCCGTCAGACTGGTTTGATATGAAATCGGATTAGTAGATGGTGGATTGGTCTGAGCATCCAGTATTTTCCGCTCCAGTATTTCATTTACAAGATCTGTATATGGTAAAGGAGTATTACTATTCTTGCAACTTAGGTCGATATTCAGCAAATCAGGCCTGCGCCTTTTCAATTCGTTATAGGCAGGAGTACCAATCTGGGTTTGAATGAAACTAAGAATATCTGTATAGTAAGCTGCGGGGCTGTACATAGACATACAATCAGAACAGCTGCAGGAATCTATACTACCAAACAAGGAGATCAGGTCAGGGCTCTGTGCATTCACCGGGCCATTATTCAACGTGGTTATCCATTGTCCTGTCATATTGCTTAGAACACCACTGATCGGGTTGGCAAAAATATCAGCAGCCACTGAACTTTGAATGCTGGTCACTATCAAAGCAGTTTGAGTTGCCTGTGTATATATCTGTTGGGCAGCCGACGTACCATTCAGTACTGTGGCATAATTTGCTGTAAAGGTTTCCTGCGGAATTGCAGCAATGTCAGCAGAAGATCTAATGCCATCTTTCATCAAGGCTACTACAGCCTGGGGCTTTCCGCCTGTCAGGCGCATTACATTCTGAACAGGGGCGATAGCAGACCTTGCCTGCGCTATGTTGGGAATGGTTTCCGGATCGATGTCCCATACATTGTTGACCCTAAAGTCAAAGTTGGGGTTATTAACAAGAAAATCTCTTACTGGCACGGCCTGTTCACCTAGCAATGCTGCAAACTCCGGATCACTCTGTATTTTATTGCTGATAACAGTAGTGGCAAACATGTCATTAGTAACACTGAAAAGCTTATTGGCATACTCTATCTTAGGATCTGTACCGGTCTCTGCTGCAAAGTCAATAATAGCCTGTGGCACACATAACTTACCATATTTCTCACAAACATTAGTGACGAACGTAAGCCATTTGCCCGTAGTATCATAAGTAGTTAAAAATTTTGCTGAAGGCTGATCAATTAATACAGTCATCAGGTCTTTTGTTATTTCAGGCTGCATGCCAGTCATGGATAGTACCTGCAATCCCTTTTGAAGCTTAGCGCTCTGTCCGGGAAGATTGCTTTCAACATGTTGCCAGAACTCTTCCGGCGGAAGGGTGCCATAGAAATCGTTCAATTGCAAAAACAATTTGGCATCTTCAGCAGAGCCGGTAATAGCACCTATGGTACTACCCATGCTATCTCCATTGTCAGACAAATCATCAATAAGATTGTCAGCCCTTTTACTTTCAATCTTTAGGGGAACATTGTTTATATTGCCTATATTCAAGGCAATGTGATTATCTGCGGCATTATTGATCGTTTCAAAAATATCAGGAATACTTAAGTTTGTCCAGGCATTGATATCAATACCCCATTTTTTGCTCATTGCATAAGCATGATTCAATGAAATGGTGTATCCATCGCTTGTATCATGGGCAATCACCGCTGCGCCCACTAGCGTTTCGATCATGTCGATATCAAGTCCAGTTGCAGCTGCTACTTGGTCCGATTCCGGATTGTCACCACTCGTGGTTATTGTGTAAAATTCAGTCGACGGAAAGCCAGTCGCTACAGTTACAGCATTACTTATATACTCCAACTCAGTGTAGAAAAAGGGAAATATGCCATTGTTGTCGCTATGTAGGTCAACTTCAATGCATCCAGACTCTACCTGGTTCATCAGCTTGCTTTGTTCAACAATAGCACTATCTATTACCAGGCCTATAAAAAAGCTGGAGAGTGTGGTAGTGCAACAGGAAGAAGAGGAACCTGGGCTACCAGGTATAGCTAGTAACCTGTATGGAACTTTCAGGCAATAATTGCCTAGTGTATCGATTGTAGTCTGTACAATTTGTACTGATGGATTAGGGCGGAAGGCTGGCTTATATACAGCAACCCAGACTGTATCTGCATTAGGTACGCCTTTAATATTGCTTGGACCTAGCGTAATGCTTCCCTTAATAGTTATATACCCTTCCACATCAGGATTCTGCATTTCGTTATATGCCTGATCTGTAAGCTGGACGCTAACTATAAAATTATTTATAATAACACTTCCCGATTGTACCGGTATATTGTCCTTTAGAATACGGTACGACACTTCTTCACTGACGTCAAGATCATAAGAAGTAAACAAATCAAATCCACCATCAGTAGCACTTATGGCAGCCGACCCAATCCATCCTCCCGGGGAATCGGCATTGAAGTATGTAGTAAATTCTATAGTAATACCAAAAGGCAAATATGCAAACGGATTTCCTTGTTGGTCGAGCAATTGCCCGGAGATTTTTTTCAATAATTGAGATGACATGGAATTGATTTTTGAGAATGGTAATAGATTTGGAATTTTTCTTTAAGTGCCGACTGGTTAAATCGATTTACTTAAAACGAAACAATAATTATTAATCGAAAGGAACTTCCCTTACAAGGTCATAAGCATTTCCTATTAACATAGCCTGGCCCTCCAATGTCCAAACCATTTCTACGGGAATATCCTCAAGGTTTTTTTCATCTCTCAGGTATATCTCGCCTTTCACAGAAGTCGGCTCGCCACTTTGTCCCACCTGGAATACCTTGCATTTGTATCTTACGCCACACCTTGTTTTTGCTTCTTTTGAAAACTCTTTAAATTTCTCTATTGCAGAAAGTTCGTTTACTGTGTTCATCGTAATTTTTTTTAAAACGTAATTGAATTATAGTATTGAGTATTGAAACTGCATATAAGCAGTTACCTGTGCGACTCCTACGTAAAAACTTGCCAATGCAAAATCAGAAAAAGCGCCTGTATCAGCAGATACATTACTGGGACTTGCGCTACCCAGGTTCATCCCTGTTACAGTTCCTATAAGATCATAAGCGTTAGTAAAATCAGAAGCAATAGGTAACCCAACCCGTAAAACCAGAATAGTGCCATTGACAGCACCAGCACAAACAACTCGCCCGGTAACATGTACAATGTTGCCTACCTTGATAAAAGTAAAGCCTTGTGGCGTTATTGTTGAAGCAGTACCGGATGCTACAGTTACCACCGGAGTATATACGCCAGATTCAAATGCTGTTATTGGAATGCCGTTTGTAAGTTTACCTTCTCCATCTGCAAGCACAAACGTAGTAGTTCCGGTTGCCAGATTATTAAGGATAGCTGCAGCTGCTCCTTTGATATTTCCTTTTACAAATAATCCATTTGAAGGTGCTACATCAACATATGAATCGGAAAGCACCAGTTCTTTGGCCTTAATGGGCAAAGCTGTACTTGACCCTGTATCTGTAAAGAAACCGTAGTACCCGGTTTGAGCAGTCATTGCGTATCCTAAACTATTTGCCACAAAATGCTGTGCACGGGCAGAGCCGCTAATCCAAAAATTTGCATTTTGGGCTGATGTATATTGCGCATTAATTACATTAGCAAGGGAAAGGAAATTGGCCTGAACCCACTCCCTGCTTGCTACCTGCCGCCATGGACCAGGCCAGCCCGGCCCGCCTACATTGTTGCCCCGCCAAAAAAATCCATCAGGATTAAAACCAGTTGCCTGCCCGGTAGCTATAAACAATTGGACCGAACTTATCTCTGGTGCAAGCGATCCATTAATAGTGTATCCACCATCACAGGCCATCGGCACATCAGATTCATTTCCTCTATGATACATTATCGAATTAGTATTAAATCCATTCATCATAGTAGGTGCGTCACTTATTCCATGTACAACAGCCTCGTTGCTTCCAATCAATCTTATCCAGTTCCCCCATTGTCCTGCATAGTAATTTCTATAATACTGAGTATTAGATGCATGATAAGAAGTGTAATTTTGATAAATCATATAGCCATTGTCAGCATTAACAACTTCCAACTTACCCGCTAGGGCAATCGGATAATTTATACCCGATTGTGCATTTGAGTTTTGATTTTGGTGGTAAACACCTGTAGTAGTATACGTATTCAAATTTACACCACCTGGTATTGATCCTTTATACATAAGTTGCTTAGGGATTGATGCGGTATACAACGGATCTGTTTCTGTAAATGAAGTCAGGTACCCCTGATTATTTACCCAATTACGTGTAGCCACTTCATTACCTCCATAGGTAAGCAGGCCACCATCCGGTTGGAGGTTTAATGCAGATAATCCGTCTACATTCCCGACTTGAATACCACCTCCTTCCTCGTTGGTATAAAGAGCTGTCGTCATGTTATTTCCGGCAGCACTGCGCAGGTAAATATGGGCATTGTTATAACTGCCAGAATCGAGGGAAATATTTCTGTCCAGATCTCGTACCTGTTGCAGTGTAGGTATGGAAGGCAAGCCAATGTGTAAAGGAGCCCAGGATTGCCCTTCTCTATACCTGGCATATACGCTTATAAATTTCTCTCCAGGTGATTGGCTAAAATACAGAGCCTTGACTTCTATTCCGGCAGCATTAAACGGGGGAGGTGTACAGGGATTAATCTTCATCATTTCTGGTTTATTTTTTAAAGACTATTTTTAATATTTAAATATGGCAAGACAAGCCCATCTTGCCAGGCTTAAAGCTTGGAAGAGGTAACTAACTGTCCTGATTAGAGGGCAAGTTTATGAAGGAGGAAAATTCTCTGTTTTGAAGTTATTCATGGTGAATAATGATTTGATAGTAGGTGAAAACAGAATGGTTAAAGCTATAGATTTAGTTTATCTAAATTCTTATTGGTACACTAATTAATAGTTAAATTATAATATTTAAAAAATCAACAAATAATTGTAACAAACTTAAAACGTAGGATTTTTCAGAATTAGTATTCATCTGAAATACTAAATATTCAAACAACCGTTTCTGCCTGATTTAAAGCAAAGCTATTATTGAATCACGCCAGTACACGGCGGAGTAGAAAATTGTAAACGAGGAATTATAAAATTGCTTTCATAATGTAAATAAACAATGCTTGTGTTGGATGGTAAGGCCATAAAGATTTTGTTTTGGAGGTGGTTGTTTGGTATTGTTTCAAAAAGCATGCACCATATTTAACGGGAGCATTAATCTTATTATTATTTCAATGAATTAAATAAGGAGAACTTTTGTACGTAAAAACGAATTTAGATACTTTATCTCATGAATGAACATTTTGTATCCCCCATAAATATGGGTGTTAATGAAAAGATTTTATTAAGCTACCACGAAGCTTTTTTTTGAAGCTTAGAATATTAACATTAAGAAACACCCTGCCAGTGGGCTCGATAACAAGTTTGGAAATGCTCGGCAGGCAGCTGACATTGGCGCTTACTTTTACAACTGCCTTTTTTATTGTCCCTCACGTGGATCTATTCACCAGAAAGGGGATGTATCATTAATAAGGTAAATTTTTTCAATAGTCAGAAGGTGGTATCGAACAATACAAAAACAATACATTTGCGGCATGAAAAGTTGGCATCATATTTCCCGGCACCACCGTATCTTTTTCTGTGTTCTTTGTATCCTGCTTTGCAGTGCTCTTTCTGGCTGCAGAAACCGGAAACCGCATATGGGAATACAGGTGGTGATTGAAACCAGGTTTGGCGATATAGAGGCAGAGCTGTACCCTGAAAAAGCCCCGGCCACGGTGGCGGCTTTTCTGCGCAATATAGACTCCGGCTATTACCAGAATACTTCGTTCTATCGCATATTACGTGATGATAACCAGGTAACCGGTACGCTCCACAGTCACCTGATACAGGGTGGACTTTGGCAAACCAAACCGGAACTCGTACAGGGGCTGCCCCTTATCCCGCACGAGCCGACCAATAAAACAGGTTTGCATCATGTGGCCGGCGCTCTATCCATGGCGCGCAATACACCCGGAACGGCCAACTCCGAATTCTTTATTTGCCTTAAGGAAGAACCCGGGTTCGATTATGGTGGTGAAAATAACCCCGATGGCGCAGGTTATGCCGTATTCGGCAAGATAATATCCGGCATGAAAACGGTGGAGAAAATCTACCGTCAGCCGGAACAAGAGCAGCAGTTCGTACCTCCTGTTATTATTGTGGATATAAAGCGGCTGGATTAGCCGCGCAGGAGGCAAATATAGTCCCCCACTATCTATCACTTCCCTAGTTGAAAGAAATTTTTATAGATTAGCACGCTGACTGTATGACGATCAGTCGTATAATTCTCCTGTTTCAATCCTCTCTATCGTCATAGTGGTCATGTACGATTGTCCGAATTTATATGCAAGGTCAGCAAATGATGATCTTAATCATATTTTTTACTTGTCTGCCTCATTTTTTGCAACGGAATCCTAAGTGACTTTTGTACCCTAAATGGATAACATGACAACATTTAATGCTGATGCAATAGAAAAATTGGAGAAATCCGATGTTCATACATTTACAGAGAATTTGATGGAGAGTATTTACCCGCGATTATTCTTGAATCTAAACCGGATTGGTTATTTGTTACAAGACCTAAAACATGTGCCTGGAGAAGATTGGCTAATATCAATTCATCAGAAAATGAATGATGAGCTAACCCAGATCTACCGTAAAGAAAAACAAGTTCTGTTTCCCTTGTTATTACAGTTGGAAAAAGAACATAAAACATCCGATAGCTGCAAGCCATTCAAGAATGTAAAATATCATTACACTTATCTGGTATCTACTACACAGCAATTTAAAACCCACCTCAATCAGGCTATCAGGGAATACGAGGAATTAAAAGAATTATATGAACTAAAAGATCAGATACAACAATTTGAAGAAGATCTCATTAAAGTACAGCATAACAAAGAGCAAAACCTGTTTAAAAAATTCAGGAACTGCAGTGGTGGCTGTAAATCATTATAATTATGAGTTCCGCTACTACTTCCGTATCCTGTCATCATTGTGGTGAAAAATGTGACAATCATAAGCATGACATTGGAGATAAATCCTTTTGCTGTGCAGGTTGCCGCAGCGTATTTCTTTTACTCAACAAGCATGAACTGGACAATTATTATTGTCTGAATGAACAACCTGGGGCCAAAGTACTACCGGGGCAACCCGAAAAATTTCGATTCCTCGATGATGAGACTATTATTCTAAAACTACTATCTTTCTCTAATGAAGAACAATCCCAGGTAACCTTTTATCTTCCACAGATTCATTGCAGCTCATGCTTATGGCTGCTGGAGCACCTGGATAAAATCAATATCGGTATTATAAGTTCAAGGGTTAATTTCGCAAGTAAAGAAGTAACAATCAGTTATCAGTATGAGGTTTTGTCATTACGACAATTAGCAGAATTGCTTGCTACTATTGGATATGAACCACATATATCCATGCAGCATAGCGATGAAAAACAACAACCAAATTCTTATTCTTCTCGCAGGGCTGCTTATAAACTAGGTGTTACCGGGTTTTGCTTTGCCAACATTATGCTGATCAGCTTCCCCGAATATCTGGGTATGAATACGACTGATTTTATTAAACTGGCAACATTCTTTAGATACATCAATCTTCTGCTGGCATTACCAGTAATCATTTATGGTGCAAGTGAGTTTTTTAAAAATGCTTTATTCAGCTTCCGGCAAGGGTATCTTAACATAGACGCACCGATAGCACTGGCCATAAGTGTTACTTTTATAAGAAGTGCTTATGAAATTCTTTCCGGCACTGGTCCCGGCTATTTGGACAGCATGAGTGGCATCGTCTTCTTTATGCTTTTAGGAAGAACATTGCAAAATCGAAGTTATAGTACTTTAAGTTTTAACAGGGACTATAAGTCTTATTTTCCCATTGCCATTACTACAATTAAAGAACATAAGGAATGCACTACCCTCCTTCAGGAAATAAAGGAACATGATGTACTCAAGCTTCATCATTATGAAGTAGTGCCTACAGACTGTATTTTATCGAAGGGCAAGGCTGATATAGATTACAGCTTTATTACCGGGGAAAGCGTACCGCAGAAAATACAACCTGGTGGCTTGATTTATGCCGGTGGTAAAGTAACCGGACCAGCGATCGAAGTAATAGCCGTTAAAGATTTTGAACAAAACAGTTTTACCCGGCTATGGAATAATAAAGTATTCAAGAAACAACATTCGGATAGAGAAGCTGCTACCACGATGATCAGCAAATATTTCTCTGCACTTGTATTATTAATTGCTGTAGGTTCCTGGATATATTGGCAAATAGCAGCTCCACAACATGCATGGAATGCACTTACAGCAGTATTGATCGTGGCTTGTCCATGTGCATTGCTGTTGAATGCAACTTTTACCAATGGATACTTAATGGAATTCTTTGCCCGGCATGGCTTCTTTCTGAAGAATGCTGCAGTAATAGAACAGATAGCGGGAACCCAACATATCGCCTTTGACAAAACAGGCACTATTACGGAAGCATCCTCCTCTTCCATTATCATCAAACAAATGTTATTAGATGCAACAGAACTTAAACTATTCCTATCTATTATATCACAATCGGTTCATCCATTGAGCAGAGCCATAGCAGCACATTACAGAAGGAAAAATTATCCATTGGCAGATGCAATAAAAGAATTACCAGGCAAAGGAATAGAAGCCTGGATTGAAGATCATTATTTTAAAATTGGTAGCAGAAAATTCGTTACCGGCCTGGATGATGTACATGAAGAAAAAAGTGAAGTATATGTTTCTGTAGACGGCCTCGTAAAAGCACATTACCAATTTCATAATCATATAAAAGTAGGTGTGCCGGAATTAATGCAAAAACTGCGACCTTACAACCTCTCGCTCATCAGTGGTGATCATGAACATAGTAGTGGCCAGATGAAACAGTTACTGCCGCAAAAAACAGCCTTCCGTTTTCATCAGATGCCGGAACAAAAATTACAATACATCAAAGAATTGCAGGACAAGGGCGAAAAAGTAATGATGGTAGGTGATGGACTCAACGACGCAGGGGCTTTGCAGCAAAGCAATACAGGTATTGCAATAGTTGAACACTCCTTCTCCTTTTCTCCCGCCTGCGATGCCATTATGGAAGCTGGTAAAATTCAATTCCTTCCTGATTTTATTAAAATGGCCAAGGCCTCTCAAAGGCTTATTCTTGCAGGATTCTGTTATTCTGTATTATTCAATATTATAGGTATTGGCTTTGCAATTACTGCAAACATGTCGCCTATGATTGCTGCAATATTAATGCCCTCCTCTTCTTTAGGAATAATGCTGATAGCCTTCGCAGGAATACGAATAATTACCAGGAAGAAAATGGTGTAACACTTTATTGATGAGGGCTCCCAGTCAGGATTCCATTTCCTATCATAATACTTCCACCTCCGATGACAAAAAGATGACGAAGATCATATTTCCGCATAAGGAATAGCATTTAATAGCAGCCTGGGTTGTCGCAATTTTGTGTAATCAATTCAGCGTATGATAATAACAATCTTTCTTCTGTCAATTAGCCTCATAGTAGCGCTCATTTTCCTCGGGGCTTACCTCTGGAGTGTTAAGCATGGCCAGTTTGATGATGATTATGCCCCCGCGCATCGCATCTTTTTTGATGACAAAGTAAAACCACATAAAACAAAAAAATAAAATGGTCCAGGTAGAGAAATTTTACTACGATAATAAGAGCGTTAAGTTGTTCGGTATTGCAACGTTATTCTGGGGTATTGTGGGAATGTTAGTAGGTGTTTTAATTGCCTTTCAGTTAGCTTACCCATCGCTAAACATGGGTATTCCTTATACCTCATTTGGGAGGCTAAGGCCCATACATACCAATGCAGTAATTTTTGCCTTTGTAGGTAATGCTGTTTTTGGTGGTTCTTATTACATTTTACAAAGAGTATTAAAAGCCAGAATGTATAATGATACTTTGAGCAAAATACATTTCTGGGGTTGGCAGTTGATCATTGTGCTGGGTGCCGTTTCACTGGCATTGGGCTACACCAGTGGAAAAGAATATGCAGAACTGGAATGGCCAATTGATATTTTGATTACTATAATTTGGGTAATCTTCGGAATCAATATGTTTGGCACAATTTTAAAACGCAGGGAACGGCATCTATATGTAGCAACCTGGTTTTTTATAGGTACATGGGTAACAGTAGCCATGTTGCATATTGTCAATTCGTTTGAATTACCATATTCTTTGTTTAAAAGCTACAGTCTTTATGCAGGTGTTCAGGATGCCTTGGTGCAATGGTGGTATGGGCATAATGCTGTAGCTTTTTTTCTTACCACGCCTTTCCTGGGTCTGATGTATTACTTTGTTCCCAAGGCCGCAAACCGTCCTATTTATTCCTACCGCTGGAGTATCATTCATTTCTGGGCACTGATTTTCATTTACATCTGGGCCGGCCCCCATCATTTGCTGTATACTGCATTACCGGGTTGGGCACAGGCATTAGGTACAGTATTCAGCATCATGTTGATATTACCAAGCTGGGGTGGTATGCTGAATGGATTATTTACTTTACGCGGCGCATGGGATAAAGTAAGAGAAGACCCTATCCTGAAAATGTTTGTAGTGGCACTTACTGCTTATGGAATGGCCACATTTGAAGGCCCTATGCTTTCTTTAAAAAATGTAAATGCAATTAGCCATTATACCGATTGGACTATTGCACACGTACATATTGGAGCACTAGGCTTTAATGGCTTTATGATATTCGGTATGTTATACTGGCTGATTCCCCGCATGTGGAATACGACTTTATATTCTCGCAAAATGGCTAATAATCATTTCCTGCTAGGCACCATCGGTATTCTGTTATATGCGGTCCCTTTGTATTGGGCAGCGTTTACACAAAGCCTGATGTGGAGAAAGTTTACAGAAAGCGGTCAGCTGCAATACCAGTTTTTGGAAACGGTTACACACATTGTTCCCATGTATGTATTAAGGGGTATAGGTGGGTCACTCTATCTTTTGGGCGCATTGCTTGCTGTGTATAATCTGTATAAAACCATGAAGGCCGGTAGCTTTGTAGCCAATGAAGCAGCAGAGGGCATAGCATTGAAAGATCAACCTATGCCTCATTCAAAAATGCACTGGCATAGTGTAATAGAACGTAAACCTGTTCGTCTACTAATTTTCAGCCTTGTAGTGGTAGCTATTGGTGGCATTGTTGAGCTTATGCCTACATTTTTAATTGACAATAATGTTCCTACTATTTCAGCTGTTAAGCCATATACTCCACTGGAACTTCAAGGCCGGGATATTTATGTGCGTGAAGGCTGTTATACTTGTCACTCTCAAATGATCCGTCCCTTCCGGGATGAAGAAGCGAGATATGGTGAATATTCCAAGGCCGGGGAATTTGTATATGACCATCCTTTCCAATGGGGCAGCAAGCGCACCGGACCTGATCTTCATCGCATTGGTGGCAAATATCCGGATAGCTGGCATTACAAGCACATGAACGATCCGCAAGAAATAAGTGATGGTAGTATCATGCCACCTTACCCCTGGTTATTGGAAGATGATTTGGATGCCACTAATGTACCGGGGAAAATAAGAGCCATGCAGCGACTGGGCGTTCCTTATCCTGAAGGCTATGACAAAGTAGCTGTAAGGGATATGAATATACAAGCAGAAAGTATTGCCGCAAATCTGCGTAAGGATAAGATAAAAGCCGATAGCCGTAAAGAGATCATTGCTGTAATTGCCTATCTACAAAGACTAGGTACCGATATCAAAAAACAAGAAACAGCACAAAAATAACCAATTATGAAATTCACCAATTATTTAAAGAACATAGACAATGTGAGTATTTATCCTTTGGTATCACTCATAATCTTTTCTGCAGTTTTCCTGGGTGTAATTATATACGCCTTCAGCACTGACAAGAAAAAAATGCAGGATAAAGCCAATATTCCACTGAATTAATATTTGAATGTATGTTGTTGCAAAACTATAAACGCGTAATAAAGCAAGGATTGCTTTGTACAATTGCTCTCTGCCTGCCTTTTATCACAATAGCTCAAAATGCAGCTGTGACAGTAGCTGCGGAAAAATCAATAGGTAAATATCAGATGATGAGATACATCCTTACTGGTATGGCAATACTGTTACTCTGTATTATCATGGTAATGGCTAATGCTGTAGCCAGTGCAGGTAAAATATATTGGGAGCGCGAGAAGAAGAAAAATATCTCCAATAAAATTGCACCTTTCTTAGTGTTGATGTTTTTAACTGGTATTACAAGTCATGCACAGGAAGCACAGGCTGCAGTTACTCCGCCAGCACCTGGCATTCCTCATGATATTTACATCTTCTTCATCTTGGTAGCATTGGAGTTTGTAGTCATAATGGTGTTATCTGGTATGTTATTGAAATTTCTAAAAGTAGAAAAAGAGGTATCAATTGCTAAACCAGCAAAGGCCATTGTACTTAAAAACATTTTTCAGAAAATGAATCAGACGGTTGCCATAGAGGAAGAACATAGTCTTGATCTCAATCATGATTACGATGGCATACGGGAGCTGGATAATAAAGTACCTGCCTGGTGGCGGTATGCTTTTTATGCCAGTATCCTTTTTGGTGGAATTTATATGTACAGAATGTTTGTGACTGATACCCTACCCAATCAGATACAGGAACTGGATCAAGCCAACTATATCGCTGCAATACAAAAAGCAGAATATCTTAAACATGCTGCCAATAATGTAGATGAAAATACAGTAGCAATGTTGGATGCTTCAGGAATTGCGGAAGGGTCTGCATTGTTTACTAAAAACTGCCTTGCCTGTCATGGCGATAAAGGCCAAGGTGGTGTAGGCCCAAATCTTACCGATGAATACTGGTTACATAATGGGGGGATAAAAGACGTCTTCCATAGCATCAAGTATGGTTGGCCGGAGAAAGGGATGAAAGCCTGGAAGGATGACTTTTCGCCGGTACAGATTGCACAATTGGCTAGTTATATCAAGTCTATACAGGGTACTAATCCGCCAGGTGGCAAGGAGCCGCAGGGAACAGTATTTACAGAAACAACAACTACTGCCAAAACGCAACCGCAGCAAACAAAATTATAATGAGACCGATGGCTAAAGATACAGATGAACAAGTAAATTTTGCCGACAGGATTTCAACTGTTGATAAAAAGGGCAAGCGTAAGTGGATCTATGCTTTGCAACCTAAAGGCAAACTATATAATAAACGTACTATAACCAGTATAGTCTATCTCATCTTATTCTTTGCCCTACCCTTTGTTCGTATTAAAGGGACTCCCCTCTTCTTGTTTAACTTTCCAAAGGCCACATTCATATTATTTGGAAAGGTGTTCCTTCCTCAGGATTTTATGTTGATAGGCGTGAGCATGATTGCAGTGTTGCTTTTCATTATTGTATTTACGCTTGTATTTGGTAGAGTCTTTTGTGGCTGGGCTTGTCCACAGACGATCTTCATGGAAATGGTTTTCCGGAAAATAGAATATTGGATAGAAGGTTCGGCTCAAAAACAACAGGTCGCCGATCATAAAAAATGGACAACAGAATTGTATATCAGGAAAATATTTAAGCACATTATATTCTTTATCCTGTCCTTTATTATTGCCAATACTTTCCTCTCTTATATCATAGGTACGGATGAGCTATTTCGTATAATGACAGAACCAGTACAGAAGCATATTGCAGGGCTGTTAGCTATAGTTGGATTCACAACGGCTTTTTATATTGTGTACGCTTTTGTACGTGAAATAGTTTGCACTGTAATTTGTCCTTATGGAAGATTGCAAAGTGTTCTGCTTGATAAGAATTCGTTGGTAGTGGCGTACGATTATTTACGTGGAGAACCCAGGGGAAAAAGGAAAAAAGCGGATACAGTTATTACGGGTGATTGTATAGATTGCGGCCTATGCGTCCATGTATGCCCCACTGGTATTGATATACGGGATGGCATTCAGCTAGAATGTATCAATTGTACTGCCTGCATTGATGCCTGTAATTTGATGATGGAGAAAGTGAACAAAGCTCCTGACCTGATAAAGATAGCCAGCGAAGCAAGTATTGTGGACAATACTAAACCCAGATTCAATTACCGGGCGAAAATATATTCCGTTGTGCTGGTCGCTTTATTAGTTCTACTAACATCATTGATCATAAGCAGATCTATGTTTGATGCCACCATACTTCGTGTGCCCGGACAAATATTGCAAGAGAATAAGGACGGTACGATAAGTAATCTTTATCGCATCAAAATAGTAAGCAAAAGCATGCAAACACGACCTTATCATATTCAGATAAAAGATAAAAATGCACGAATCGAATATGTTGGCAAGCACCTGGATTCATTATACACAGGAGCATCTTCCGAGGAAACATTTTTTATTAAAATTCCTGCTGATCAAATAACAAAACGCAAGGAGAAATACACACTTCAGATCATGTCGGGCAGCGAGATTGTGCAAACTAAACAAGTAACTTTTATAGGGGAATATTAATTTATCGTTCAAACCATGTATAATGTCAACACATAAGCTCAGCCATAGCGGGAATATATTATTGATAGGATTTGGAGGTATGCTCATTATGATGGGTGTATTGGTTTATCTTTCTATGAGACAGGATGTATCTATGGTAAGCAAAAACTACTATGAACAAGAGCTGGTATATCAGGATAAACTGGATGCTATGAATAATGCCTCTCCGTATGATCAGTTATTCTCTCTAACCAAAAATAGCAATGAGATATTGTTGCAAATTCCCGCTACCCTCAGCAAAAATCTCACCAAGGGTTCAGTTTACTTTTATTGCCCCTCCAATGAAAAGCTTGATTACAAAGAAGACATCAAAGCCACAGCTACAGGTACTTATTTGTTTCGTAAAAATACTATTAGCGGTACGGGTTACACTGTAAAGATCTCTTTTCATTCTGGCGATAAGGATTATTATAAAGAATTAAAACTGGATTAAGCATGAATATCGCTGTGTTTATTTCTTCATTTTTATTGGGCATTGGTGGTAGTCTGCATTGCCTTGGCATGTGCGGACCATTAGCGCTTTCTATTCCCTTTGGCGCAACCAGTAGTTCCAAAAAATTAAGATTATTGGCTTACTACTTTTCTAAAGCTATTGCCTATGGCCTTATGGGAGCCGTGTTTGGCTTGTTTGGCAAAGGATTAATTATGATGCATTGGCAGCAAGCGCTTTCTATCGTTGCTGGTATCTTTATTATCCTTTGGGTCGCCTTCCCTATTTTAAAACCAGGGCAAGGTAGTTTTCTATTTCAAAAGCAATTCTCCATTTTATATAATAAGTTACAGCATCAGCCCAAGTTGCATTACTATTCCTTATTGGGCTTTTTGAATGGTTTCTTACCCTGCGGTTTGGTCTATACAGCTTTAGCTGCAGCTACTGTTTCCGGAAGTGCCACAGGCGGATTTCTGGCTATGTTCCTTTTTGGTATGGGTACAGCGCCAGCACTTATTGTCCTCGTTATGCTTAAAAATAAGATGAGCTTCCGGCTAAGGCAAAAACTTAAACCTATCTCGCTTGTATTAAGCATTAGTATTGGCTTGCTTTTAATTGTTCGGGGCCTTAATCTTGGTATCCCATATGTAAGCCCTGAAATTACGAAAGGTAATACAGTGGAAAAATGTTGCCACAAGTAAGATTTCAACTGAGAGCAAAGGAAATAAACACATGCTCTAAACAAATCATAATTGATTCGGTCTAAACTACCCACCTAACAAAATCATAATTTTGCCGCATGGAACATCTGGAACAAATAGCGGAGCTTAAATCATCGCCTGAATTAGTAGAAAAATTATATAAATACAGTATACACAAAATTTACCAGGCAGGAAGCATTATCCTGAATGAAAATTCACACATCCGCTCTATTCCTATCGTCATGAGCGGAACACTGAAAGTAATGAGGACAGAAGAAGACGGCAGGGAAATTCTACTCTATTATATTAAGGCAGGAGAAAGTTGTATTATGTCCTTTTTAGGTGGCTTGCACAATGAGACGAGTAAAGTAAAAGCCGAAGTTGAAGAGGACGCTGAAATTCTTTTCCTGCCAATGGACAAAGTAACTTTGCTCATCAAAGAGTACCCACAGTGGCTGGATTACATTTTTCGATTGTACCACAAACGATTTGAAGAACTGTTAGAAATTATTAATGCTATCGCCTTTCAAAAAGTAGATGAGAGGTTACTTACTTTACTTAATAAGAAATCCGGGTTAACACAATCCAATATAATCACGGTGACTCACGAGCAGCTGGCCACGGAGCTAGGAACCGCACGTGTCGTTGTTTCTCGGCTGCTGAAACAGCTTGAAGAAAACGGTGTTGTCCGCCTTGGAAGAAATAAAATCACCCTTGTGTAACTAAAGTAGCAGTATAGTTTTTTGAATTGGTGCAATTTTACCCTCTTAATTCAAAAGCCAATGCATATAGCAGGTTATCTGGCTTCTATCCTGATCGGCATTTCCTTGGGGCTGATCGGGGGCGGAGGCAGTATTCTCACAGTTCCGGTATTAGTGTATTTATTTGAGGTGGACGCTATTCTGGCTACCACTTACTCTCTTTTTGTAGTAGGGTCAACAAGTATTGTCGGTTCCATTTCTTATTTCAAAAAGGGGTTGGTAAACCTCAAAACCGGTTTCTTTTTTGGTATCCCCTCTATCGTTGCGGTATTGCTCACGAGAGCTTATATTGTTCCGGCCATTCCGCAGGATGTTTTCAAGGTGGGAGACTTTATGCTTACCAGGGATATTTTACTGATGCTGCTTTTTGCAGTACTGATGATCCTTGCATCGTTCAGTATGATAAAAAAAAACAAGGACGATGCACATATTATCCAAAAGAACAGGCCGGTTGCAGTTGTTCTGTTGCAAGGCATCGGTGTTGGCATTGTAACAGGCCTGATTGGCGCCGGTGGCGGATTCCTCATTATTCCGGTACTGGTCAATATGCTGAAGCAGCCCATGAAAACGGCTATCGGGACATCACTGTTCATCATTGCTATTAACTCGCTGACCGGTTTTTTCTTTTCCTTAAACAACCAGCCTATTGAGTGGACATTTTTACTGACCATAGCGATCATCGCCATAGCAGGAATACTTATCGGTAGCTTCTTATCTACCAAAATAGACGGCAAGAAATTGAAGCCGGCTTTTGGTTGGTTTGTGTTGGTGATGGGTATCTATATTCTTATTAAGGAGACTATTTTGAAATAGATTCCCCTATGTAACAAAAGTAGCTGTACAGGAAAGATAATCAACTGAACTTTGCAGTATTAAAAGAACAAATTAGGAACAAATCAAAAAAACTAAAAAGAAAAAATTATGTTTTTCCAACACATTTATGATAAAAGTTTAGCACAAGGCAGCTATTTTGTGGGTTGCCAGAAAACGGGTGAAGCCATTGTTATCGATGCACAAAGGGATATTGATGTATACCTTGATATTGCCAGACAAAACAACCTGCGCATTACGCACATTACCGAAACACATATTCACGCCGACTTCCTTTGCGGTTCGAGAGAACTGGCTGCAGCAACAGGCGCGACCATGTACCTTTCAGATGAGGGAGGGCCAGACTGGCAATACCAGTTCCCGCATAAAGGGCTGAAAGATGGTTCTATCATCAAAGTGGGCAATCTTACTTTGGAGGTGATGCATACTCCAGGCCATACACCGGAAAGCATCAGCTTCCTGCTTACCGATCACCCGGCAACAGACAGGCCGGTGATGATATTTACCGGTGACTTTGTGTTTGTAGGCGATATTGGCCGGCCGGACTTATTGGAAAAAGCAGCGGGGCTTGTCGGGACAAAAGAGGTTGGTGCAAAACAGATGTTTCAGTCACTTAAAAAATTTGCTGCGCTACCGGAATACGTTCAGGTATGGTCAGCTCATGGAGCAGGTTCGGCTTGTGGCAAGGCTTTGGGCGCAGTGGCGAGCACTACAGTAGGCTATGAAAAAATCCGTAACTGGGCTTTTCAATATGGTGAAGATGAACAATCATTTACCAACTACCTTTTGGCTGACCAACCGGAACCACCGAAGTATTTTGCCATGATGAAACACCTTAACAAGGTAAACCGTCCACTGCTGGTAGAAGTGCCTAAACATCCTCTACTAGATAAAGAAGCATTCCTTTCGGCTTACAACAAAGGCATTACAGTAATTGATGCTCGTAATAAAGCTGATTTTGCAAAAGGATTTATTCCGGGCAGTTTAAACATCCAGGGAAACAATTCCTTCTCTACCTGGTGCGGCTGGTTGTTGAATTACGAGGAGCAATTCATACTCGTAGCCGAAGATGCACAAATGGAAGATCTTACAAGAAAACTAATGCGCATAGGGTTGGACAATATTTATGGCTACATTTCTGATGTAAAAGGATTAGGAATGAAGTTGCAAACTGAAGATGTTATAGACATCGAAGCATTCAAAACATACCTTGGGAAAGATGATGTGCAAATAGTGGACGTTCGCGGGTTAACCGAATACGAATCCGGACATATCGAAGGGGCCGACCATGTTTTTGTGGGTACGCTACAAGATAATTTACACAAGATTGAAAAAGATAAACAGGTGGTTATTCATTGCCAGGCCGGCGACAGGTCAGCAGTTGCTTACTCTATACTGGTAAAGAATGGATTTAAAAACGTGAAAAACTTTTCGGGCGGCATGAAAGAATGGCTGGCATCCGGAGGAGAAACTGTTGCCTGCAAAGAGGCATCTTGTACAAACGCATAAATATTTATAACAACATGGGAATTCTTTCAACATTATTCGGAAATAAAGACAATGTCCAATTGTCGGCAGCTATTAAAGAAGGCGCGTTCTTAGTAGATGTGCGCACTCCGGGCGAATTTTCCGCCGGTAGCGTAAAGGGCGCAGTAAACATTCCGCTGGATACGGTGGCGAACCAATTGGCCAGATTCAAAGGCAAAAAAAATATCGTTGTCTTTTGCAGAAGTGGCAACAGGAGCAGTCAGGCAAAAAACATCCTGGAACAAAACGGTTTCCAAAATGTGATCAATGGCGGTACCTGGCAAAATGTACAAAACACAATAAATGAATAAACAGGAAAAAGAAATGCAGTGTTGCGTAACGCCTCATCTGCTACTGGATCAATACCTTTAAAAAAAATGACAGACAGAATTTTAAGAGGCTGGAACTTTATGCGTATCGTACGCCTGGCTTTGGGCATCTTTATTATTGTGCAGGGCATTGTAACGAAAGAATGGGCGTTTGCGTTATTGGGTGGTTTATTTACCATACTGCCTTTGTTGAATATTGGTTGCTGTGGTGCATCGGGTTGTAGTATGCCTGTTTCCAAAAACCATAAAAAGTCAGAAGATATTACTTATGAAGAAGTTCTTTAAAGCTCATTGGCTGTCAATGGCCGGCATGGTTGCCGGAGCATTGGCGGGTTATTTCTATTGGAAATTTGTGGGTTGTAGTTCCGGTAGTTGTGCTATTACGTCCAGGCCCCTAAACAGCAGCATTTATGGTGCGGTTATGGGCGGACTACTATTTTCCATATTTAAGAAAAATAAAAAAGAAGCAGTATGACTTTTTCCCAAATCATCAATCAGGATAAACCGGTGCTGGTCGATTTTTATGCAACCTGGTGTGGACCTTGTAAAATGATGTCGCCTATTCTTGAGGACTTAAAGAAAAAAGTGGATGATAAAGCATCTATCATCAAAATTGATGTAGACAAAAATCCACAGGCAGCTGCTACTTATCAGGTGCAAGGTGTACCTACACTTATTTTATTCAGAAAGGGCAAAATACTTTGGCGGAAGTCGGGCGTAGTAACAGCCAACGAACTGGAGCGATTAATCAACCAAAACTGCTAATGTGGAAATGATAGAATTTTTGAAACAACCCTGGCCCTGGTATGTGGCAGGACCTTTGATCGGCCTGACCGTTCCTGCATTATTAATCCTGGGCAATAAATCCTTTGGCATCAGTTCTTCGCTCAGACATATATGTGCCGCATGCTTACCTGCCAATATTCCTTTCTTTAAATACAACTGGAGAAAAGAGGCATGGAACTTGTTCTTTGTATTGGGGATACTGGTCGGCGGGGTACTTGCCATTAGTCTTTTGGCCAATCCCAATCCAATCGAAGTGAACCCCAAATTAGTTAAAGAACTCGCCCGGTATGGCATTACTAATTTTGACCACCTTATTCCGCAGGACGTGATGAGCTGGCCTGGTCTGTTTACGTTACGCGGCTTCATTATTATGGTTGCAGGAGGATTCTTAGTGGGTTTTGGTACACGATATGCAGGCGGCTGTACAAGTGGTCATGCTATTATGGGCTTGTCCAACCTTCAGCTACCTTCATTGATAGCAACGATTTGCTTTATGGCTGGAGGTTTTATCATGGCAAATTTGATCCTCCCCTTTATTCTTTCTCTTTAATTATTCAAAACAAATAGAAAATGCAGACAGACATAAATAAGGATACCGATTTTGAGGTAAGATCACAGGATGCGATATGCATCAATGAAAGTCACCTTCAGCATAAATGGTATCATAATCTTAAATACCTGTTAGTTGGCGTGCTGTTTGGTATTGTGTTCGTCAAAGCAGAAATAGTGAGCTGGTTCCGCATACAGGAAATGTTCCGCTTACAGTCCTTTCACATGTATGGTGTAATCGGCAGTGCTGTTTTGGTAGGCATGATTTCCGTTTGGATGATTAAAAAATTCAACATCAAAACGATTTATGGCGAAACAATTGAATTTCACCCTAAGAAATTCAATAAAGGTCAGATCTATGGTGGCTTGCTATTTGGTTTAGGCTGGGCGATTACCGGGGCTTGCCCGGGTCCGTTGTTTGCACAGATAGGTACTGGTGCAACCGTTGTTGTAGTGACCCTTCTAAGTGCAATTGCAGGCACCTGGTTTTATGGGCTATTAAGAGAAAAACTTCCTCATTAACCGGTTCTATATTCAGTTACGAGCATAGCCGTCGTTTACTATTTCCCCACAATAAGACAGACCGCTAGCCCAGGAAGGCCCCGTCTGCCTTTAGCCTCATAGACCGATAAGTTAACATGAAGTTCTACCTCAGCAGGGTAATATCTCCTTTCGATTCCACATATCCTTTGAGCGGGCAATAAAACCTGCAATGATAATAATATACGCCTACCTCCATAGGCATACCCCCCTTATGCGTTCCATCCCATCCCTGTTCTGCTTTTTGTGAGCTGAATATCCGTTCTCCATACCGGTTATAAATATTCAGGTTATATTGAGCGATTGCGCCGAAATAAACGGGTAAAAAGTAGTCGTTAATTCCATCACCATTTGGAGAGAATGCGTTGGGTAAATTAAAATTACAGTACCTATCCAGGCACACCGTATCGCTTATATGAATACTGTCTTTGAAAGCATAGCCCGTACACGTATCCGTTATGCTAGCATGGTACCAGCCCGGCAGGTAGACGTCCAACATGTCGCCTATATGACCATTCGACCATTCCGTAAGTGTATATGGCGAGGACAGTACAAGGTGATCGCCTTTGCAGATAACAGTGTCATTTCCGAGATCAAATTCGCTGATATAGGTTTGCGGCCTTTTAACGACAAATTGTTTTAGTTCACCCGGACAATCATCATCCTCGTAAGTATATACATGGTACATCCCCGTATCGCTCACTCTAATGTTCTGGCTGGTTTCATTTGTAGACCATTCAAAGAATGCACTTTGTCCGCCTTGTAGCAGCACCGTATCATTGATACAGATCATTAAGGTATCAGCCGGCAATTCTTCGTAAAACTTAACCGGATTTACATCGCCGAGGTGAAAGTCCAGAGACCCGGCCATAGTTGCCGCATAATAGTAGGCAATAATTCTGTCATCTGACAGAATGTGATAGGTTACACCAGTATCTGGTTTAATAGAGGCGTATTGATATTCAGGGGCAGAAGGGAAGGGTATAAATTCCTGGGCAATATTTACATTGTTGAGTGTAATAGAATTGATGTTTTCGGTTCTGCTGATCAGGGTCAGTCGGTGAAGTCTATTGTAATATTCATTGTTTGCGGTTGAATACTGACCTACGGTATGAAAATACGCTTCTCTGATGCCGTCTCTTAAGGGAACCATTATCGCAGTATTAGGATCAGACAAGGAGTCTACAGGTATATCCTCGATCGGAACCGGATTCGTGTTGGTGTAAGAAGTAGCATAACCCACCATATTCTGAGAAATACTTACAGGCGAAGTTGCACTTAATATAGCTGGTTGATTCAGCACCGTGTCGAGGCATTCGCCTTCACCCAAGGTAGCGATGACAATGCCATCCAGGGAAATGATGTTATTAGCGGCAGAAGATACTATTTTAAAGATGCTGAACGGGCCATTTTTATAAGGAACAATCGGGTATAGTGTGTCCCAGGATGATACGGGCAATACCTGCTCCAGGAAATGATCGCAGGCCAGACTTGATGAAGCGTTATAGGGCCAGTAGGAATAACCACAAATCCCGGTATTGAATACATTGATCGGGTTACAACAGGAGGCATCCAGCACCTCAATTTTGGAACCGCTTAAATCTTTCAGCGTATTGTTCCCCGAGTTGGTTATGGTATAGGTTTCCCCCTTGTTTAGGTTAAGGAGAAAAGGTGCCGATGCTATATGCGTTGCGGTGTTCCGGCTGGGGGTTATCCGGAGCGTGACACTATCGCAGGTGGCTACAATAGAATAACCACCGGCCCTGTTCCCTAAATATCCCGTACCAAGAAACGGTAAACCATTCAGAAAATATCGGGTGTCATATCGCTGTCTATCCGAAGGACAGATCATCATACCGTCATCGGTCATGTTTCCCCAAGTGGTATAATGCACCACAATGTTAGAGTCTGAAGTAATATGCAGGCTCTTGTTTTGTACCGTTTCTACGAGCGTATTAACGGCAAGTGTAATCTGGTTCTGCGGAATGGTAAGGATCGTGCCTGCGGCCACATAAAAGGTTTGCACACTATTATTGGCTGTGTAGGTAAAAGTTACTGTGGCATTGTGCCTGCTGCTGATACGAAATTCATTGTAACGGCCCCATGCAAATAAGGTCAGCCAAAAGTCTTTACCGGCATTATTGGTTCTTGTTTCGCCGGTCTGCTGCGCCAACAAAAGTGGCGTGCGAAGTAACAAAGAAGCAAAGAGAAAGTAGAAAAAAAGTTTCATTTTCAACAATTGAGGTTTGCAATCAGGCATGGCAAGGTGCCTGCCTGCGCAGTATGAATTAAAATGGCCTCCCTGTTCAGGGCAGGTGTGCTATTGGTTTATATGTTTCTCAGGCCGGTGGTTTTGGGTTGGTGTTATTATATAAGTCCGAGATGTATCGCGGCTTTTACCAGGCCTGCGGTATTTTTCACGTCCAGCTTTTGTATCAGGTTATAGCGATGGTTTTCTGCAGTACGGTAGCTAATGAATAGTCTTTCTGAAATTTCTTTAGTCGTAAACTCCTGGGCAATTAATCTTATAATTTCCTTTTCACGTTGGGTTAGCTCCGGCGCTGTTTTTTGCTGCAACGTATCGCTTTTGTATTTCATCACGTTCTGCAGCATTTGTTCTTTAAGCGCGGCGTCGATAAACTCCTGGTTGTGATTGACCGTTTCGATGGCATCCATCAGTAATTGCGGGCCGGCTCCCTTCAGTAGGTATCCATTGGCACCCCTTCTCATTAACGAGTTAACCATTGTCGGTGCATCAAGGCTGGTAACGATCAGTATTTTTACACCTGGATAAAGCGCTTTAATGGTCGTAACAAGTTCTTTGCCCGATGTGTCCGGAAGAATAATATCCAGGAGCAGCACTTCAGGACAGTTGTGTGCCAGCCCTTCCAGCAAAGCCGCCCCGTTAGGATAGGCGCCCACTACATGTATATGCCGGAAGGGCGCGAGCAAACTGATCAGTCCGCTTATCACCATGGGATGGTCATCGGCTATAGCTATATTTATGTTTTTCATGCTTAACACTAAACGTATATTTCAATGGTTATAGAAGTGCCTTGCGGGTGCTTGGTGTGGATGTCCATTGTCCCGTTCATGACTTTTAATCTCGATCGGATACTTTTCAACCCGATACCCTCTTTGCCTGGACTACCAACAGACTCAAAACCTATGCCGTCATCTTCTATGGTAAGCGTAAGGTTGTCCTCTCTGTAGTTTAGCTGGATCAGTATGCTCTTTGCCTTCGCATGTTTGATGATGTTCTGAACCAGTTCCTGTGCAATCCGGTAAATATTGATCTCGCTTTCCTGTGGCAGACGGGTCGCTTGCCCGTAATGCTGAAAGTTAACATTCAGCTTTGTCCTGTATTGTACATTCTTAAAAAAGTAAATAAGCGCCTGCGTTAACCCATCAGCCAGTAAAGTATCGGGAGAGAGATTATGTGCTGTTTGTCGCAGATCCCGGCCTGCAATGCGCAGCTGCTCTTTCACCGAAACAAAATCATTGATCTTTTCTATGCCCGGCACTTGTGCAGGCAACGCTTCGAGATTCATTTTTACCAGTGAAAGCTGTACCATAATGTCGTCGTGCAGCTCTCTTCCGATTCTGCTCCGTTCTTTTTCCTCGCCCTCAATGGCTGCTTTAAGTTTTTCTATTTCCTGGTGTTGCAGAGCGGTCTTGGATTTTTGCTTTTGCAGTTTCTGTTTCTGGTAAAGCATACCGATTACCGTTAACAGCAGCAGGGCAACGAGCGATATCCCCGCTATCCAGGAACGTTGGTTGCTGACCTTTGTATTAAATTTCATCAGTTGCACTTCGTTCTCAGCCAATTGTTTGTCCTGTGCTGCCTTGCGGAATGCGCCTTCCTGTTGGTTGATGATTTTTATTTTTGCCGCATTATCAATTTCTTTCTGTAAAATACCCTCTAAAGAACGGTATTGATAAGCAGCCTGATAATTGCGCATGGAATCATAGACCTCCGCGAGGCCGGCGTATACCTCTGCCAGCGTTACATTGCTGTTTTTTTGGGACAGAAGCTGTTGCTTCGCTTGCAGAAGGTTCTTTTCTGCGAGCTGGTAGTCCCCAAGCAATTTGTAACAGGTGCCCAGGCCATGGTATCCTTGGGGACTTGGATAATTGTTGATCGCGATGTTCTTCTTAAAATACTCCGCAGCAGATACCGGATCTTTCTTTAGCAGATAATATGAACCCAATGTTTCATAGTACCCCTTTTCCTCCTGTTCCGGGCGTTTATAGTCTACTGCTTTCAAAAGCGCTATATACCTGGATGCAGAATCAGCGTTCTTTAATTGGATATAAGCCATCGATAAAAGGCGAGAGCTTTGAAATAGTTGCTCCTTGAGCCCGTGATCTGCAGCCAGCCGGGTAGATTGCATGGCGTAATAAATAACCTTTCCGGGCTGACCCATCTCCAGGAACAGGTCCTCTAGGTTAACGTAATTTATAGCCAGCGTGGTAATATCGCCTGGCGTCCGTTTTGTTTTTCTAAGACCTATATTGAGCGCTTCAGAGTAGTAAAACATAGCGCTGTCCAACTCCAGAAGCAGGCCGAAACAGGTACCCATTTGCTGGTACCATAGTTCGATGAACCGGGGCTCGGTCTGCGGATCGTTCAGGAT
>JBAZWL010000037.1:0-47097 GCA_041660405.1 Taibaiella sp.
GGCCTATGATTCTTAAAGATATTGCGGACCAGATCAATATGGATATTTCTACCGTTTCGCGTGTAGCCAATAGTAAGTATGTACAGACCGAATACGGAACTTATGTTTTGAAATATTTCTTCTCCGAAGCCATAACAAATGATACCAGTGGCGAGGAAGTGTCCACACGTGAAGTAAAACGGATATTATCGGAACTCATTGCAAATGAGGATAAGAAAAAACCAATATCCGATGAGCGCCTTATGGAACTGCTATCAGAACAAGGTTACAATGTAGCCAGACGTACTGTAGCCAAATACCGTGAGCAACTGGATATACCTGTAGCCAGGCTTCGTAAGCACGCTTAATAAGTGCTTTTATAATAATTACCCCTTATACCAAAATAATATTCTCCCCGTAGAGACGTGCAATTGCACTTCTTATCCCAGCCTATAATGAAGACGCGCAATTGCGCGTCTCTACCACAATTTATTGAATAGACCCAATAGACCCATAATTCACGACTGCTACGATATAACTCGTGACTGCTACGATATAATTTACGACTGCCACGATATAACTCTCGACTGCTACGATATAATTTACGGCTGCTACGATATAACTCGCGACTGCTACAATATAACTCGCGACTGCTACGATATAACTCGCGACTGCTACGATATAATTCACGGCTGCTTTAACACTTCTCACTGTTGCTCCGATACTTTTTGCAATGTCTTTGATATTTCTTGCAGTTGCTTTAACATTTCTCGCGCTTGCAGTACCTACAATCAATAAACAGACAAAATATACCCTGAAGACGGTATTGCCAAACCACCGTTCAGCTACTTTCTTTGCACCAATACAACAGATAATTCAAAACAGTTTTATACACGTTTTTTTATTGCGCACTTAAGTACCGGAGAAGGTTGCATTTTTGCAGCCTTTTTTGTTTTACAGCTTCAGTGTAATATTTTTTACCGCAGTATAAGGGCTGATCGTATTGTTTAGAATTTCCTTTTCTACCAAACCAATCTCTTCTTTTAAGCCCGGGCGGGCATAGAGCAATTGCCTTAGCTGCTCATTTAATAACCGCTGAAAAGCATGCAGGTTCTGCTCATTTCTTTTTTGTTCAAAATAACCATTAGCATACTGATGGGCGAGGTATTTTTCAATCATAGTTACCACTTCGGTAATGCCGTAATTATCATAAGAAGAGCAAACCTTTACCTCTGGCACCCATCCGGAAGGGTGGGGAGGAAGGAAATGTAATGCCCTGGCATACTCGCTTCGGGCAGCTTTGGCTTTATCTATATTATTACCATCAGCCTTAGTTATTACCAGGCCATCCGCCATTTCCATAATGCCTCTTTTAATACCTTGCAATTCATCACCGGCACCAGCAAGCATAAGCAACAAAAAGAAATCAGTAATATGGCTTACTTCAGTCTCACTTTGCCCTACACCAACTGTTTCGATAATTATAGTATCAAAGCCCGCAGCTTCACACAGCAAAGTAGCTTCTCTCGTTTTATAAGTAACACCACCCAAACTACCACTGGCAGCAGAAGGTCGGATAAAAGCCATTGGATGAACAGACAGTTTTTCCATCCTTGTTTTATCGCCCAGAATACTTCCTTTACTAATACTACTGGAAGGATCAATAGCCAGAACTGCAACCTTCTTGCCCTGGTTGATTAAATGCATCCCAAACGATTCAATAAAAGTACTTTTACCCACACCCGGCACACCTGTAATCCCTATGCGTACTGACTTACCAGTGAAAGGCAAGATATTATCAATCAATTCAGCAGCCAATTGCTGATGCTCACTTTTTGTAGATTCAATAAGCGTGATAGCACGGCTAAGCATAGCAATATTACCTTGCTGCAAACCATCAATGTAATCCTGTATGTTGAATTTTATGGGCAAATTATTGTGGATTTATATGCTTAGTATGGTTCAATTATTTGACTGAAATAATCAGTCCTCTCTCAATCTTTCATCAGTATAAGTAATCTCGGTTTTACCATGTGGTGTAGGAACGCCATCTTCATCTACACTAACAAAAACCATTTTATCAATAGTCAATATCAACTTCTGCGTAATTTTATTCCGTACCTGACAAGTAAGCGTTAACGATGTTCTACCAAAGCTAACAGCCTTTATACCCAACTCCACAATATCACCTTGTTTAGCCGAACTGATAAAATTAATCTCCGACATGAATTTGGTTACACAACGGTTAGTACCCAATTGTACTATCGTATAAATAGCAGCCTCTTCATCCAACCAGCGCAACAAGCTACCGCCAAACAAAGTATTGTTGGCGTTGAGGTCTTCAGGTTTTATCAGTTTGCGGGTGTAGAAGTTCATGTGGTTAAATTTAAAATGTAAAAATTAAAATCGGGAATACTCACTATTCGTTACCCAAATCTCACTACCCAATGCTCACTATGCACTACCTATTCCACCAATCAATTTCTTCAACACCTCAATAGCGCTCTTCGCAATAATCGTACCTGGACCAAATACAAACGATACTCCCGCTTTAAACAAAAAATCATAATCCTGCTGCGGAATTACGCCACCAGCTACAATCATGATATCATCACGGCCATACTTCTTCAATTCTTCAATTACCTGTGGTACCAATGTTTTATGTCCTGCAGCAAGGCTTGATACACCAAGTATATGCACATCATTCTCTACTGCTTGTTTAGCTGCTTCTGCCGGTGTTTGAAACAGTGGTCCGATATCCACATCAAAGCCCAGATCAGCAAAGCTGGTAGCAATTACTTTAGCACCCCGGTCATGACCATCCTGACCCATTTTAGCAATCATAATACGCGGACGACGGCCTTCCAGTGCTGCAAATTCATCTGCCAGTCTTCTAGCCTCTGCAAAGTTTTTATCCATAGCTATTTCTTTGGAATATACACCGGCAATAGACCGGATACGAGCCTGGTAGCGGTCATATACTTTTTCTAGTGCAAAAGATATTTCTCCTAAAGTTGCTCTTAATCTTGCAGCTTCAATACCTAAAGCTAATAAATTTCCTTTACCGGTTTTAGCCGCTTCGGTCAGTGCATCAAGCGCCTGTTGTACCTTTTCGTTATCGCGATTATCTTTTAATTGTTTTAATCGTGCTAACTGTTGTTCTCGCACCTTTGCATTATCTACATCCAATATCTCAATATTGGAAGGCTCGTCAGTGATATAATTATTTACACCAACAATCACATCTTTGCCACTATCAATGCGGGCTTGTTTACGCGCAGCAGCTTCCTCAATCCTCATCTTAGGAACACCGGTTTCAATAGCTTTTGCCATGCCGCCAAGCTTCTCCACCTCTTCTATTAACGCCCAGGCTTTCTGTGTAATTTGTTCTGTAAGATATTCTACATAATAAGAACCGCCCCATGGATCAACGGTACGACAGATGTCTGTTTCCTGTTGTAAAATAATTTGAGTGTTACGGGCTATGCGAGCGCTAAAGTCAGTAGGTAAAGCTATTGCCTCATCCAGTGCATTGGTGTGTAGGCTTTGTGTATGGCCCATTGCAGCTGCCAGAGCTTCAATTGCAGTACGGGTGACATTATTAAAAGGATCTTGTTCTGTAAGGCTCCATCCGCTGGTCTGGCAATGTGTACGCAAAGCCATACTCTTTTCTTTCTGCGGGTTAAATTGTTTTACCAGTTTAGCCCAAATCATACGTCCGGCGCGCATTTTGGCAATTTCCATAAAATGATTCATCCCAATGGCCCAGAAGAAAGAAAGCCTCGGAGCAAAATCATCAATGCTCAAACCTGCCTTGATACCAGTGCGAATATATTCTAAGCCATCGGCTAAAGTATAGGCCAGTTCTATATCTGCGGTAGCGCCGGCTTCTTGCATATGGTAGCCGCTTATAGAAATAGAGTTGAACTTCGGCATGTTCTTCGAAGTAAACTCAAAAATATCAGCAATGATTTTCATGGAAGCATCCGGCGGATATACATAAGTGTTACGCACCATGAACTCTTTCAAAATATCATTCTGTATAGTGCCACTTAGCTTATCCATACTCACACCTTGCTCTTCGGCCGCTACTATATAAAAGGAAAGGATAGGCAACACAGCACCATTCATAGTCATGGATACACTCATTTCATCCAACGGTATCTGATCAAAAAGGATCTTCATATCCAGGATGGAATCAATGGCCACACCTGCTTTACCCACATCGCCTACCACACGTTCGTGATCACTATCATAACCACGGTGCGTAGCTAGATCGAATGCAACAGATAAACCTTTTTGCCCTGCAGCAAGGTTACGGCGATAGAAAGCATTACTTTCTTCTGCCGTACTGAAACCGGCATATTGTCTGATGGTCCAGGGATTTTTAACGTACATACTACTGTATGGTCCACGTAAAAACGGAGCAATACCCGCTGCAAATCCAAGATGCTCCGCTCCTTTTATATCTTCTTCTGCATAGGAAGCTTTTACTTCTATATTTTCAGCAGTAGTCCAGATATTATCTGATTGCTGACTTTTGACTTCTGACTTTTGACTTTTATAATCTATATTGGAAAAATCTTTGCGCATGTTTGATCTTGTTAATTAAAATTTTTGCTCGAATTCATCACGGAGTAAACCAAAGACCAACGAATCTTCGATCACTCCATCTTTGCAGAAATGTCCTCTAAGAAGCCCTTCCTGTTGGAATCCCAGCCTTTGTACTAATTTCTGTGATGGTATATTACTCGGGCTGATAAAAGCTTCAATTCTGTTCAGGTTCAAAGTGGTAAAGCCGTAATCAATAATAGGAAGGAAAGCCTCTCTCATAAAGCCTTTGCCTTTATATTCTTCTTTTCTCAAAGCATAACCAATCTCAGAGCGCTGATGCATTCTAAACCAATTATGAAAGGCACAACTCCCCAACACATGGTGTGTTGCCTTTTCAATTATGTGAAAGAAAACAACATCCGTTCTATAGGTACAAATGCCACCTTTTACTTTTACTTTCTCCAGTTCCAACTCCGTTTCTGTTAGGCCAAAATATTGCATCAATGTAGCATCATCATGGCTTTCGAGTATCTGTTTGTATTCTTCAGCGGTTTCAATCCTAAGCAGGAGCCTCGGTGTTTCGATTGTCTTCATTGTTATTATTCTTTGGTAGAGATGTTGCATGCAAAGTCTCTACATACTATAAGATTTCATCTGAAAGCAATAGTTGTTTCAAGCCTTTACTACCTGGATGTTTATCTGTAGATTTTATAGGCTCGTCTTTTGCATTTACAAACTTATTTACCCCTATTAAAACACGTTTGCCGTCTTTATATTCCTGCACCAAATGCTGTGTTTGCTGTGCAATAGTGCTTTGAATAATTCCTTTTTCAAATGCTGCAAGTAACCCGCCATCTTTTTCTATTTCCTTAAATGAACTCCAGGCTTGTTGGGCTAGTTGTTCAGTCAATGTTTCCAGGTAATAAGATCCTGCAGCGGCATCGGCAACTTTATCCAGGTAACTTTCTTCTTTAAAAATAAGTTGTTGGTTACGACTCATTCTCCTGCTGAAATCTGTAGATGCTGCCAATGTTTCATTAAACGGATGAATATAAAGGCTATCGCAGCCGCCAATAACCGCCGCCATACCTGCAATAGTGTCGCGTAGTAAATTGCTATAACTATCAAATGGCGAACGATAAATATTGGATGTTTCTACATGCAAATGAATAGCCGGCGATATATTATACTGCTCAAAAATTAGTGGCAATAACTTACGAAAAGCTCTCAACTTAGCGATCTGTTCAAAGAAAGAAGTATCCGTAGCCAGGCTGACATTTATCTTTTTCAGCGAACCCATTTTATTACCTTCTTCCTGTAAATGAAGATATTCATTGACCATAGCTAAAGCACTGGCAAGCTCATAAGTGGTATTGGCTCCGGCATTTTGGAATAAGGTCGCGTCCACACAAATAGCGGGCACATTTTTTTCCATAAAGGATAAAAATGATTTTGTATCTGCTATCTGTGAATCTTTCCAGTCGCCGGTTTGGAGATATTTACCTATAAAATCATAGCTTAGAAATAAATTCATTTCAGAAACGTTCCAACCTTTGGCTGCTATATATTGCTGAAGTTTTTCCGAAAAGGAGACAGCATTATTATTCAATACAAAACAGGAATAAATATAAGGCAGCTCAATATCCTGCAGCAATATCGAAGGATCAATATCTTGTCCGATATTGAAACATAAACCAGAAGCACCATGATTCAATTCGGTCAAAGCTTGTACATTAGCGGCCTTGGCATCGGTTACTTTTATCGTTGTGCAAATACTCCAGTCAGGCTGTGTTGTAACCGGTTCTTTGATTGTGGTAATATCTTCGTTGGTATAAAAAGGATGTATAGTAATGCCATTACGATCGATAACAGAAAGCTGTTCAAACGTAACGCCTTTCAAATCTTTTTCCAGACGCGCCTTCCAGGCTTGCGCATCGGCAATATTAAAATCAGTAAATAGTTGCTCCATCAGGTAAATGAATGTGTATAATCCTTGCTAAATGTGGGCACAAATATACAACCCTCGGCGTTGTATATCGCCGAGGGTTGTATTTGGGTAAAGATAAGATGGTAAATAGCTTAAAAATTGTTGTAAGCGTTCTCTGCTTTCTTTACCGATTCAATTTTATCGACGATATATTGGCCTTTGTCCTTATTGTCATTATTGTAGTTATCACCACGCCAGGGTAGGGATTTACGGTAACGGTTATAGTGCAGCTCTACCTGCATACCATTGCATTTATCAAGAGAATCTGCTATGGCCTGATCCACCACGGAAAAATGAAACTCATTCGTATTCAATCCACCGGTACGAGCGGAACGAAGGCCTGGTTGCAGAATAACCCCTTCATGTGTTTTAAATAAACTTCCTTTTATGGAAAAACCATAAAGCACACCTTCTTTTTTGCCTGATTCATATACATTATAGTAATTCCAGTACACATAGCCTGTACCGCATAGTAATAAAATAAGGATAACAAAGAATATCGTTTTACGCATATTTTTTAGAAATTAGAAATTAGAAACTGGAAATTTGATTAAGACTCCATATTCAACGATCAATAATCAAAGTTCAATATCGGACAAAAAAAGCATACATCAACAAATCAGATATCATACATCAACAAATCGTACATCATTTCACTGTTCTGCCTTTCCATTGATACGTTCCGAATTTTCCCAGGAAGCCAGCCATAATAATGTAGCCAATGTGCATGGGTTGAAATAACGGAAAATACCAAAGCTCTTTCATTTTACCATAAAAGCGGGCAACCGGCACCAGGAAAAGCAATTCAACAAATACCTTAGCAAAAAGCATGCCCAACATCCATATCCAGTAAAAATAATGGAAAAAACCGGCTATTAATAATGGTATAAAGCTAACATTAAAGAAATAAACGAAAGCAAGGATAATGGTCAGTTTTTTATCATCATACTTATCTGCCTTTGATGACCAGCGTATTCTTTGATTCAGGAACGAATTCCAATCGGGCTGTGCTGGCGTATGTACAATAGCTTCAGCCGATTTCAGGTAAAAAATACCGGAAGGATAACGAAGCTGAATTTTATGCATCAGCAACATATCATCACCGGAGGCAATATGGTCTATGCCCTGGTACCCGCCTACTTCATCAAAAACCTTTTTATGGAAAGCCAGGTTGGCGCCATTACACATATTGCCTAGGTTCATGGCTACACTGGCAGCGGTAATGCCTTGCATGGTCATGAAGTCCAGCGATTGAAAATAGTACAAACCATTGGCATGGGGCAGGGCAGGGGTAAAGGAAACAGGAGCGGCAATAAATTTTACCCTTTCATCCTGCATGGGTTGAACCATTTGTTTCAACCAATTTACCGGCACGGTACAATCAGCATCAGTAGTAATGATCCATTCGCCTTTAGCTTGTCCTATGGCTATTTCCAGGGCTTTCTTCTTGTAAGAATTAAGCCGTTCATCTTTAGAAAGATAATTTTTGAGTTGCAGTACGCTACCATTATTGTTTTGTAGCAGAGCCGTACCGATTTCTGCTGTTTTATCTTCCGAAAAATCATCAATCAAAATGATCTCCAACAACTCTTTAGGATAATCATTGTTTAAAATGGAGCGGATACAGGTTGCGATATTGTCCTCTTCATTTCTTGCCGGAATAATAACGGTAATGCTTCTGTACGATGCTATTCCCTGTTGTTCATTATGGATAGTTTGCCGGTTCCAGCCTCGTTTATATAGCATTAATAAAAAAGCATAACTAACAAAGAGGAATATGGAAATGATGATTAAAATCATGTAAAAGAGTAATTATGCCTTTTTTGACTGCATTGCGTCATTTGCGTCAGCGAAAAAAGTCAACTTTTTTTGAATTATCCATTATCTTCGCCAAAATTTTTTAAAACAATGAATCTTCACGAATATCAGGCAAAAGAACTTTTAAAGCAATACAATGTTCCAACGCAGGAAGGAATAGCGGTACATAATGTAGATGAAGCGGTAAATGCTTACAAGCAGATCGCGGTAGATACCGGAAGCAAATTTGCAGTGGTAAAAGCCCAGATCCATGCCGGTGGCCGTGGTAAAGGTACTATGAAAGAAGTACCAACCCAACATGGTGTACAGGTAGTAAAAAGTGCTGATGATGTGGAAACCGTTGCCAAAAATATTCTTGGAAATACATTGGTAACCATCCAGACCGGTGAAGCAGGTAAAAAAGTAAGCAAAATCCTGATTGCACAGGATATGTATTACGACGGACCAAGCGAGCGTAAAGAGTTTTATCTCTCTATCTTATTGGATCGTGCTACCAAGCAAAACGTGATTATGTACAGTACTGAAGGTGGTATGGATATTGAAGAAGTAGCACATAACAGTCCTGAAAAAATATTTAAAGAGTGGGTAAAACCAGGTTTTGCCCTTCAAGGGTTCCAGGCGCGTAATATCGCTTTCAACTTTGGCTTGAGCGGTGAAGCGCATAAGAACATGGTTAAATTTGTAACCAACCTGTACAACGCTTACATCGGACTGGATTGCGCTATGCTTGAAATCAATCCTTTGTTCAAATCTGCTGATGATAAAATCATCGCTGTAGATTGTAAAATGGGACTGGATGAAAATGCATTGATGCGCCATAAAAACCTGGTAGATCTTCGCGATAAAGCAGAAGAAGATCCTACAGAAGTAGAAGCTGGTGAGCATAACCTGAACTACGTAAAACTTGATGGTAACGTAGGTTGTATGGTAAATGGTGCTGGTTTGGCTATGGCTACGATGGATATGATCAAGCTTGCCGGTGGTGAGCCTGCTAATTTCCTGGATGTAGGTGGTACTGCAAATGCACAGACTGTTGAAGCTGGTTTCCGCATCATCATGAAAGATCCTAATGTTAAGGCAATCCTGATCAATATCTTTGGTGGTATTGTTCGTTGCGACCGTGTAGCTGCAGGTGTTATTGAGGCTTACAACAATATGGGCAATATCAATATTCCTATCATTGTGCGTTTGCAAGGTACCAATGCTGAAGAAGCACAGAAATTGATAAAAGAAAGCGGCCTGAAAGTACAATCAGCTATCCTGTTAAGTGAAGCTGCTGATCTGGTTCAGAAAGCGGTAAATGCTTAATTAATTCATAGTAATAATATTCTTGAAAGGCAATGCTGCGGCATTGCCTTTCTTAATTTACAATAGCTCATTTGCCAAATCATTTTTTGAATGCTGCAAAAGCTTTGGAAAAAGGGCAGAGGAAGGCTTTTAGACGATTGATCAATAAATGTTGGTACAATCGTAAACATGACTAAACTTTTACAACAAATTAATTTGATTACATACTTAAACTCCTTATTTTTGCCACTCTAAAATTTACTCACTCTAAAATTTTGAACTGTGGCGTACGACAACAACAACAACAAACCATTTGATGAAAAACGGAATACTGAAAGCATTTTCAGTAAACGTATTAAAGCCGGTAAAAGAAGGACTTACTTCTTTGATGTTCGTGAGACTCGTGGTAGTGATTATTTCATCACCATTACTGAAAGCAAAAAGCGTTTTAATGATGATGGATATGATCGTCATAAAATGTTCATCTACAAAGAAGATTTCAATAAGTTCCTGGTAGCATTGACCGAAACGGTTGATTATGTGAAAACAGAATTAATGCCTGATTTTGATTTTGATGCTTTCAATCACGAAGAAAGTGAAGAAGGCCGCGAATATAGCAGCGAAACAGTAACAACAGCAATGGTTGCTGAAGCAGAACCTGTTACTCAAATTACAGACAGCACGCCAATTACAGCTGCTGATGATGATTCTGGAATGGATGCCTGGAAAATCTAATGATTTCTACAACTTAGAAAAATAAAAGCGTCCTGAATTGGACGCTTTTATTTTTTTCAGATATTACTGTTTTGTAAATAGCAGGTTGTCAAACAATTGTAAAAAAAATACAGTTCGTAAAAAAGTTTTATTTTTTATTTTGAATTATTCATACCTTTGCGCCCTGAAAGGAAATGATATCTTACTTTTTTTGATAGGAAATGATGGCGTTGTACGGTGGCTACTCTTGTGAAAATTTGATGATATGGTAACAACCCATACAACAAATCAAATTTAATTTTGACTCTGAATTTAGCATAATAAACAAGTTCTCTAAAAATTTTAAATATAATCAACAATGGCTACTCAAAACGGCAAAAATTTTGTGGAATCTGTACTGGAAGCACAAAAAAATCTGGTAGACAATATGGTTGAAAACACCAAAAAAGTTACCAACGGTAATAACTTTATCAACGAAGCAATTGATAAAAGCACAGAGACCTATAAAAAGTGGATGGAGCAGCAGAAAGAAGCGATCAGTGGTGTAAACCAGAAAGCAGAAACTGCTCAGGAAACTGCCAAAGAAAACATCAATAAAGCCAATGAGTTTAACCAGAATTGGTTGAATACTCAGATCAACTGGGCTAAACAAGCCTGGGAAATGAACCAGAACTTTATTAAAAATAATGCGCCTAACGCGGATACATTCAAAACTGCTGCTAACCCAACTGATTGGTTCAATAACATGACCAACAACTGGAATAAAATGAACAGCTGGATGAATCAGGCGCAGCAAGCAACTCAAATGCAAAATCAGTGGATGAACATGATGCAGCAGTTTAATCCTGCAAATGCCGCTGAAACATTTAAAAAATCTACTGAAAATTTCGGCGGTTTATTTAACCAATTCAACGAAGTGTTGAACAATTCTTTTGCAGAAATGCAGAAAAATATGCAGCATGCTACTACGCAGGATGTATACGGCAACATGGTAAACGCAGCCGGAAGCTTTGGTAAATTCAGCGAAATGTGGGCTCCTTTCTGGAAATCTATCCAGGAAAATACCTTCAATGCTGAAGAATTCAAAAAAGCATTCAATGTAGAAGCTTATAAAGAAATGCAAGATAAATTCTTCGGATTTATGCCGGAAAATGGTCGTCAGTACATGCAACAAGCTACTGAATGGATGACCAACGGGATGAAGAATTTCACTGAAATGGGTAAAGGTGGTTTTGGTCAAGGTCGTGAGTTCATGAATAACATGAATCCGTTTGCCGGCCAGAATGTTTTTGAAAACCTGATGAATGGTTATCAGAACATGCAAAGCACTTTCCAGAATGCAGTATCTCCTATTGCTAAAATGGTTACACCTAACCAGTACACTAAAAATGCTGCTGAATGGGCTGAGATCTCTGATCGCATAGCTATCTTCAACATCAAGAATGCAGAAATGCAATACATGGTGTATCAGCAGGGTAATAAAGTAATGGACAAATTGATCGAAAACATTACCAATAAAGTGGAAAATGGTACTGAGATCAATAGCATGACTGCTTTATATCAAGAGTGGCTGAACATCAGCGATAAAGTTTATGTAGAATTGTTTGAAAGCGATGATTACAGCAAACTAATGGCTGAAGTAAGTGCATTACAGCTGAAATTGCGTAAAGAAATGGATCTTCAGGCTGAAAAAATGCTTGCCGGTTATCCTGTTGCTACCCGTAGCGAAATGGATGAACTGTACAAAGTGATCTATGACCTGAAAAAAGAAGTTCGCCAGTTGGAAAAGATGATGGAAATAGACGCTGATGATGAAGTTGCATCAGAAGCTAAACCAGCAGCTAAGAAAACTACGACTAAGAAATAAGAATTCAATTATTTTAGTAAAGCCCGGCCATTTGGCCGGGCTTTTTTGTATGAAAATTTGGGGGCGGATTTGTACGACAGAAAAATAATATCATTACTGATTATAAAAGTGCCCAATTTTTATAATCCAATCTCGCAGCGGCGCGGCGTCGCTGCGAGATTGATTGAACTATTTTATATTTAGAATTGGTATAAACATCGATCGCTCGTCATTTAGACCGGAGCTTTCCTTATGAAGTGGTAGTAGAGTAAGGGTTGCGAAGTGGAGAAATCCCTACTCGCTAAGAGATTTTCTCCTCTCCGCTTTTGGGTTAATCTTTGCTTACCGGTTCAGCTGCATCTTCTCACTTCAATATTTCAACTGCTCCAGTCGAAATGACGTGTTTACTCAGATAGGATAGGGGATTTTGAATCTATACAAAGAAAGCCGGCATCTTTCGATACCGGCTTTCTTTGTATTCTTTGAAAAGAGGGGGGGAGCTTATTCAGCTGCGCCTTCTTCTTTAGTTTGCTCTGGAGCTTCAGTAGCAGGTGCTTCTTCAGTTGCAACTGTAGTTTCTGCTTTAGGAGCTGCAGTTTTAGTTGTTGCACCACCACGGCTACGACGCGTTTTCTTAGCTGTACCAGCTTTAGCATCTTTAGTGTAGATCGTGTTGAAGTCTACCAGTTCAATCATAGCCATTTCAGCAGCATCACCAATACGTGGGGCAAGCTTAATGATACGGGTATAACCACCTGGGCGGCTTGCTACTTTATCACTTACAGCACCAAATAATTCCTTGATAGCTTCTTTATCCTGCAATTTAGCAAATACCAGACGACGGTTGTTTACCGTGTCAGATTTAGACTTTGTGATCATCGGCTCAACATACATGCGCAAAGATTTTGCTTTGGCTAATGTAGTGGTGATACGTTTGTACTGGATCAGTTGGCAGGCAAGGTTAGAAAGTAACGCTTTTCTGTGTGCCGTAGTACGGCCTAAGTTGTTGATTTTGTCTCCGTGACGCATGACATTTTGATTTTTAAATCCCTGTACCGTGTCAAGGGTTACAGAGAGCGGCTTTTTATATAATGAAAGCCTGTTAGTAAAAAAGATGAGGACGGCAAACTTTGCAGCATGCCGTCCGTTAATTGTTTAATTATTCTTCGCTCATTTTAACACGGCTGATATCCATGCCAAAGTGAAGGCCACGCTCGCCCAGAACCTGATCGATCTCAGTAAGAGATTTCTGACCAAAGTTACGGAACTTCATCAGCTCATCCTGAGTGTACTGTACCAGTTCGCTCAATGAATTGATTTTCGCAGCTTTCAGGCAATTGAATGCACGTACAGAAAGTTCCAGATCCTCCAGGGGAGTATTCAGTACTTTGCGTAATTGCAACATACCTTCATCCACTGTTTCTTCTTTTTCCTCTCTTTTCACATCCAGGGAGATATTCTCATCCGTAATGATCATAAGGTGTTGAATCAGAATACGGGAAGCTTCTTTAACTGCTTCTTCAGGATGAATAGTACCATCAGTGATCACTTCCATGATCAGCTTTTCGTAATCGGTACGTTGCTCAACACGGGTGTTTTCGATAGTGTATTTTACATTCTTGATCGGAGTGTAAATGGAATCGATCGCAATGAAGCTAACTGGCGCATCTTTTGGCTGGTTTTCTTCAGAAGGAACGTATCCACGGCCTTTCCCGATGTGAAGTTCAATTTCCAGGGTAGCTGCTGAATCCAGGTTGCAAATTACAAGTTCCGGGTTCATTACTTCAAAGTTAGGAGTAGCTTCACCGATCATGCCGGCTGTAAACTGCTCTTTACCTTTGATTACAAGTTCCACTCTGTCATGGCTTAGGTCGCCATCGCCGTTCTTCTTCAAACGAACTTGTTTTAAGTTCAGGATAATTTCGGTAACGTCTTCAATCACGCCTTTGATTGTGGCAAATTCGTGATCGGCTCCGGCTATCTTGATACCAGTAATGGCATAACCCTCAAGAGAGTTAAGCAATACTCTGCGTAATGCATTACCAATGGTTACACCGTAGCCAGGTTCCAACGGACGAAACTCAAATTGTGCTTCAAAGTCAGTTGCTTTTTGCAACACAATTTTATCCGGTTTCTGAAAGTTCAATATTGCCATTTGGAAATTTTGAAATTAAAATTTAGAATTTTTTGTAAATATATAAACAAAACCCAAAAGCCCCTTGCAGGAGCCAGGGGATTATTTAGAGTACAACTCAACGATCAGTTGTTCTTTGATGTTTTCCGGAACATTTTCACGTTCTGGATAAGCCATGAACACACCTTTCACATCTTTCTCGTTAAAGTCCAACCAGTTAATAGCAGGGCTTTTTGAACGTACGTTAGCTGTTACTGCAGTATTTGCTTTTGATTTAGGTTTCAGTTCGATCACATCACCTGGTTTCAGGGAATAAGAAGGAATATTTACCGAATGACCGTTAACCAAAATATGCTTGTGAGAAACCAACTGACGAGCAGCATTACGGGTAGGTGCAATACCTAAACGGAATACAGTGTTGTCCAGACGTGCTTCCAACAATTTCATCAGGTTTTCACCTGTAGAACCTTTTTGACGGGATGCCTCAACGTAAGTGTTGCTGAACTGGCGCTCCAATACAAGGTAAGTGTATTTAGCTTTTTGTTTTTCTTTCAACTGGATAGCGTACTCACTTGGTTGTTTACGCTTACGGTTTGCACCGTGCATACCCGGAGGATTGCTGTTTTTAGCCAGATTTTTACCTGAACCTAAGATAGGCTCGCCGAAAATACGGCAGATTTTGTTTTTTGGACCTGTGTAACGTGCCATTTTTAATTATATGTGTCGATTTTTGATTTATAATATTTCACCGTTTCATTTAAAAATCGAAAAACCGGATACAGTGAAATGTAATGAATGACTGAAATGGGAAACCAGAAATTGGAAATTATATAGATAATTTCCAATTTCTAATTTCCAAAATATGGTTATACTCTTCTTTTCTTAGGAGGACGGCAACCATTGTGTGGCATTGGGGTAATATCTTTGATAGATACTACTTCGATACCACTGTTGGCTACGGAACGGATAGCACCTTCACGGCCAGATCCTGGTCCTTTTACGTATATGTCGGCTTTCTTCATACCTGCGTCAGTTGCTACTTTTGCAGCATCTGCAGCAGCTTGCTGTGCAGCGTACGGAGTGTTCTTTTTAGAACCACGGAAGCCCATTTTACCAGCAGAAGACCAGGAAATTACTTGTCCTGCCTTGTTGGTAAAGCTAATGATAATGTTGTTGAATGTAGCGCTGATGTGTACATCGCCGTGGACATCCACTTTCGCTACACGCTTTTTGGCGGCTACTTTAGCGCCTGATTTTGCTTTTGCCATTTTCTTTTAAAAAAGGTAGTCTGTTAAAAAATAACTTAACCGTAGTTAAGCTGCATCGTCCCTAACCTGCCAAGAAGTAAAAAATTGAGGCTCCGGTGAAAATGCAATGGTTTGATTTTACTTCTTTGGCGCTTTTTTCTTACCAGCAACAGTTTTGCGTTTACCTTTACGGGTACGACTGTTGGTACGGGTGCGTTGACCACGTAAAGGAAGACCTTTACGGTGACGAAGACCTCTGTAGCATGCAATATCCATCAAACGTTTGATGTTCATTTGCACTTCCGAGCGTAATTGACCCTCAACTTTGAATTCGCCGTTGATGACATTACGGATGGCAGTTTGCTCATCGTCGTTCCATTCGCTTACTTTCTTGTTGTAGTCAATTTCTGACTTGTCCAGGATGTAACGAGCGGTGCTACGTCCGATACCAAAGATGTACGTTAGGCCTATTTCACCACGTTTGTTTTTGGGAAGATCAATACCAGCTATACGAGCCATGTTGTGTATTTACTATTTACGATTTAAAAACTACTTGATTAACCCTGACGTTGCTTAAAACGAGGATTCTTTTTGTTGATCACGAATAAAACGCCTTTGCGACGAACGATTTTGCAATCGGCACTACGCTTTTTAATGGCTGCACGAACTTTCATTGTTATTTGGAATTTGAATTTGAAATTACATTATTACTTATAGCGGTATATAATTCTACCTCTTGATAAATCGTAAGGACTCATTTCCACACCTACTTTATCACCAGGAAGAATACGGATATAGTGCATACGCATTTTACCGGAGATAGTTGCCAATATTTCATGACCGTTTTCTAAACGTACCCGGAACATAGCATTAGACAATGCTTCAACTATATTACCGTCTTGTTTAATCAGGGACTGTTTTGCCATATTTTACAAAAGGACTGCAAAAGTAGGAAGAATTTCTGAATATCAAAAAAAGTTTTTCCCTGATGATGCAAATAATCAGAGAATTACCTAAATTTTCCTTGTATTATGAATATATTTAATAATTTTAAGGCCATAAAATAGCAAAATGCCAGCAAAAAATGCCTGAAAGAACACAAATTTACAGATCAATCTCCTTTATTCCAACCTTTAGCCAATCAATCACATCAATAATTCTTAACAGCCTGTTTCTAAATATTTCTACTATTTTTACCGCTCATACTAAAAGTGTATTTTAACATGAATAAAAAGATGTTATTCCTTACTGCCGGAATAATGATGGCCACGGTTTCTTTTGCACAAAAAGATAAATTGAAAGAAGCCAGTAAAGAGCTGGAAAAAGCTACGACCAACTTAAAAGACAAACCCGATGAAGCAGCAGCTGCTTACCAGAAAGGTAAAGAAGCCATAAATGCAGCATCTGTACATCCTGATACTAAGGATAAGGCGGAAACATGGCTTACAAAAGCCGGCATTTATATGGGTATGCAGGAAAATCCAAAGCTAAACGCTGATAACCCATACAGAGAAGGTATTACGGCCTTGAAAAAAGCTTTGGAACTGGATAAGAAACTGGAAACAGATCAAAAAGTTGTTAACTTATTGGCCAATGGTGCATTCTATTCTTATAACGACGGGATCAGTACTTATAACAAATCCAAATTCCCGGAAGCTTATGCATTATTTAAAGATGGGCAGGAATTGCTGGGACAGGACAAGGACAAGCGCTTTATCCTGATGCCGGTGATTGATACTATCAGGGCACAATCCAGGATGTTTATGGGTCTGGTATCTTACTACGATAGTGAAAATGGTAAGAATACCAGTAAAATAAACGATGCTATAACTGTATTGGAGCCTCTTAAAAATAGTGCTTACTTATCTTCTGATTACCTGGCTAATATTTATATCGTTTTAGCACAGTCCTACGAAAAGAAAGGGGATAAGGAAAAGCAACTGGCTACCATAAAAGAAGGAAAGCAGAAATTCCCGAGCGATCAAAACATTGATGCTTTGGAAGTAAACTATGCTCTTGAAAATGGTACGCACGGCGAGGCTATTAAAAAGATGGAAGAATCTATTGCCAAGAATCCTACAAACCCTGAATTGCAGCTGAATCTGGGTATTTTGTATACTACTCTTGCAAAACCTGCCGGCGGTGCTGCACCTCCTGCAAATGCTGCAGAGTACAGGAAAAATGCAGAAACTGCTTATCAAAAAGCAATAAGTTTAGCGCCGGATAATGGTACTTACAATTACCAGCTGGGTAGTTTTTACTTTAACCAGGCTGCTGAAATTATTACCACGATGAATAACCTGGGTAATGGCAAAGAAGACCAAAAGCAATACAACGAATTGAATAAGCAGAAAGACGAGCTTTTCGCCAAAGCATTACCATCGCTGGAAAAAAGCAGAAGCCTTTTTGAAGCTAAAGGCGCTAACAAGCTGAATGCAGATGAAAGGAAAAGCTATTACAATTGCCTGACAGGACTTAAAGAAATATACGTTCGTATGGATCAGACGGATAAAGCAGCTGAAGTAAGGGCTAAGATCAATGAATTGAATAAATAAACCAATGAATTTTATTAAGGGCAGACCTCCAGGTCTGCCTTTTTTTGTGGGCAGTGATCTTTGAAATAGACCCATCTCGTAACGTCATTATAAGTATTGATACCATCCCGCTGGCCATGAATACGAAGATATTCATCATACATAGAAGAAGAAATGCGACGGAAGCTGCTGCGATATCTTCTATTCATTTCCCTTAATGTGTCCATGTCATTTTTAGTTTGGATATTAAGTTTATCATAGATATTATGGGCAATTACAGAATCTTTAGACTTAAGATCGGAATAAGCATAAAGGAAAAGATTGAAATAGGCCGAATATCGGAATGCCGGAATATTGCTCTCTGAACCGATCACATAAGCAAGTAGATTAGCGTCATCCTCTGCGGCAATACCGGCCTGATGAGCCATTTCATGGCTTACCACGAACGGATGCATGAACAGAGGTATAAAATGGTTGAATTGTGCTTCGCCCGACAACGGATTGTAATATCCCTGTATGCCCAGATAATTGAGCATATAGCCTAGTGAAGTGGGCTTTACTTTAAGTTGCGCTATCTTATTTGTAAAACGTTGATGAAACAATTTATTTGCCTGTAAATTAGTGTTCTTCAAAGTAGTATAAGAAATGGTATGGCCCTGAATTTCATTCATTTTTTGTACCAGTTCCTCATTCAACGTAACCAAAGCAGCGGTATCCCATTTTAGGGTGCTTAGGTCCCAATTTGCTGAAAGAGGCTTCCGTGCATAATTACCGCCCCAGAACAGTAGAAATAGCAGGTAAATAATAGATGGAAATAATAGAAACCTAAGGAATTCCGTTTTTAAATCGGACCCGTTTTTACGAAAAGTAAAGATGAAATAGATCAGCCTTAGGGTGATCAATAATAATAAAAGTGCGAGTAGAAGATATAAAACATCTCCGAGGCTAAAAGGGAGCCTGTTGAAAACATAGCTTCTGAATTGTTGCAACGGACTGAAAATATTGCGGATATAGAATACAAGAAAGCCTTCACTGTGCGACAGTGAAAATTGAAATAAAATTATAGCCAGTATCAAAAAAAGCAAAAGTCCGGTCCGGAGGTAAATGCCCTTAGCTTGTTTAATCCGCATGCTTGATTTGGGGGTATGTTACTCAAATGATAAAGCCTATCTGCATTATCAGGCACAATCTAAATTACTTAACTTTACCTGTTATGACGAGTCTTCGATTTAAAAAATTTGTTTTCTCTTTGTTATTTGGTTTGATAACATGCTCTGTTCATGCCCAATTTATCAGTGCAACAATAGGTATTAATGGACTTACCTGCTCGCAATGCAGCCGAAGTGTTGAAATACAGCTCCGGAAGCTCCCCTTTGTAAAAGACGTAAAAATGGACCTGGAGCAAACACGCGGGACCATCTTTTTTAAAGAAAATAAAAAAGTTAACATTGCATCCATAGCTAATGCCGTAAAAGACGCCGGCTTTTCTGTACGGTTTTTAAAAGCAGATATCCATAAAGCAGCATTGAATATTTCGGAGCAAGGCTGCTTTAGCCTGGATGGAAACAGCTACACAGTATTGAGCCCATACACCATACCTGAAAAATTAATTTTAACCTTACAATTTGTAGGGAAAGATTATTTGCCGGGAAGTGACTTTAAACGCTATAAACTACCTGCTACCACAAAGTGCAAAGGGAAAACAGTTTACTATATCATAGCGAATTAATCTTTTAATTTTCGTTCTAAGGGCATTTCCACCAGGAGATGCCCTTTTGGTAAACAATTGCTTTGTTATACTGTCAATGCTTATTAACTTTGATAGATATAAAACGGCGGTAATCATACTTTTGAAAAAGCTCCTGACCATATTTCTCTTTCTGCTCTGTAACCGGGTTCCTGCCCAGGAGTTATTTCCGTTGAGTGAACCTGCCAGTAATATCCCGAAAGGCGCGTTGGGTATAAGATTATTTTCAGAAACGTATAAAGAGGTAAATCAGTTGCGGAATATGACCGGCCTTCGGTTAATGTATGGTGTAACGCCGCGGCTATCCGTTTATCTTACGGGCATTGCTTCTAATCACCACGGGAAAAAAATGCCTGTTGAGTTTCCTTTCCATAATACGCCGGAACGAGGTGCTTATTATCCTTACAAGCTTAACGGATTTCATGTATATGGCAAATACCGCTTTTTATCCTTAGATGGAGAGCATAGTCATATACGTGCAGCCATTTATGGTGAAGGTACTTTGGTAAAAACAACCCACCATGAAACCGAACCCGACTTAAAAATGGGCGATAATTCAGGCTTGGGAGGAGGGCTGATCACTACTTATCTTAAAAATAAATTCGCAGTCTCCCTGACCGCCGGCGTTATATTACCTGCTGCTTACACCGGCCATTCTCCAGATCCCCTGGAAGGCCTGCCAGATGTACCTGTGAAGGTGCGATATGGGAAAGCTATTGACTATAGCCTTTCATTTGGATACCTGCTTTTACCACGGAAATATAAGGACTACGATCAAACTAATGTCAATCTATACCTGGAGTTACATGGCAAAGCTTTCCAGGCCGCGAAGGTGGATATGTTTGTAGGTCAACCCAATGAATATTTTTTGCATCAGTCCAGATATCCACCTGCCTTGCAAAAAGGTTATTATGTGGATGTTAGCCCGGGTATTCAATTTATCATCAAATCAAACTTACGCATTGATTGCTCTGCTACCTTTAGCGCTCTGGGCACTTCCTACGCCCGGTTGTATCCTGTTTTTAATTTGGGGGTGCAGCGGTATTTTTTCTTTAAGTAGGGTAGGAAAGTAAATGTAACGTTATTGATCCGCTGAGGTATAAAAACCATTTTCAACAAGCTCATTTATGTAGTACATTCGCAAGGTATAATTACAGTATACCAAAACCGTTTTTTTATTATTATCCTATGCGTTTTTTTTCTTTGTCGGGGCGTCTTTGTGGAGTAGTACTTATTTTGATTTCATCACTAACTATTCAGGCACAAACTAAAAGCAAAACTTACAATAGTTTGCTTTGGGAAATTACGGGTAATGGTCTTCAAAAACCATCTTACCTTTTTGGAACCATGCATATCAGTAACAAAATGGTATTCCATTTGAGTGATAGTTTTTATATGGCGATCCGCAATTCCGATGTGGTTGCCATTGAGCTTAATCCGGAACAATGGCAGAACGAAATTCCAAGAATGAGTAAACAAACTGAGCTCTATAAATATTACAACGCAACTTACTATACCGACTATTTTAAGGAAAATTCATTTACCGGAGGTGATTTTGCAAATCTGCTGCAAGGTGCGCTGCGCTTTGAACCGGAACTGAATGACGCATTGCTTTATCGCAACGAAAGCCGGATGGATAATTTCCAGGAAGATACTTATCTCGATCTCTATATTTATCAGACAGGAAAAAAACTCGGTAAGCAAACTGCCGGTGTAGAAACCTTTATGGGCTCACAACGCATGATGATGGAAGCTCTTGTAGATGCGGCAAATGAAAAAGAAAAGAAACAGAAAAATTCCAACTCACACGAATATTATGAACTTGGCCAGACCTTACAGGATGCGTATCGCCGTGGCGATCTGGATATGCTGGACTCTATAAACAAGATGACAGAATATGCGGAGAGTTTTACCGAAAAGTTTTTATACAAACGCAATGAAATGCAGGCTGCATCTATGGATAGCATTATGCAGGCTAAGCAAGGTTTGTTTGTTGGGGTAGGGGCTGCACATTTGCCCGGTAAGCGTGGTGTGATAGAAATATTGAGAAAGAAGGGTTACACCTTACGCCCTGTGTATATGCAGGATCGGGACGCTACGCAAAAAAAATATATTGACTCTCTTACAGCTCCGGTTCATTTTGTAAAACAATATGCTGCTGATAGCTTTTTTAACGTCGCCGCTCCAGGTAGATTAAATGACCTGGGCAACAGCAATATTTCGCTGAAGCACTATGCCGATATGGGCAACGGATCTTATTACATGGTTACCCGTATCCGGACCAACACTTTATTCAATGGCTATGATCAAAATAAGATATTGAAGATTACAGATAGCCTTTTGTATGAAAACATACCGGGAACAATTGTATCCAAAAAGACTATCAGCAAAAATGGCTACGATGGATTTGATATTGTGAACCGCACCAAGAAAGGGGACATTCAGCATTATCAGTTATTTGTAACGCCTACGGAAGTCATTATTTTTAAAATGGGCGGCAAAGGGAATTATGCAAAAGGCTCTGAATCTGAAGTATTTTTTAGTTCAATCTCTTTCAAGGAAAAACAGACTAAAGCGGATTGGAAACCTTTTACTCCGGCTACAGGCGGCTTTACGGTAAACATGCCTGTAGCCCCTCAATACTCTTTTGTAAGCAACGCCAATGATGGGCTTCCAGAATGGAGATATGAATCTGTTGACCCCTCAAATGGTGACCATTATGCTGTGTTCAGAAAGAGCATGTATAGTTTTGATTTTATAGAAGCCGATACCTTCGATCAGTTTTTAATGTTGGAAAGCCTGGGCAGTAGCGATCAGTGGAAGGATAATAAAAAAATTAGCAGTGCGATTATAAATGGAAGGCTTGTAAAGGGAATATCTTTTACCACTAAAGATGGTGAGTATATTCAGGCCCGTGCTGTATTGTTTGGCCCTCAATATTATTTGCTTATTCATCGGAGTGCCCATCAGGTATCCAATCCTGAACTGTTTTTTAATTCATTTATATCTTCACCATTTCGTTATAGCGAGGGCGAAGATTTTACAGACACTACACTTAACTTCTCCGTTCGTACCAGTGTAAAGCCTTCGTTCGATGCCGATGTGATGGATATGATGATGTATGCCAAAAAAAATGAGCAAGTACTCAAAAAGGAAATAACGTACAGTGCATCGCCCGAAAATACTACAGCCAACTTTGTTTCAGAAGAAACAGGAGAGGTTATTGTGGTAAATATTTACAAGTACCCTAAATACTATTATTCCAAAGACAGTGCAAAATTCATGCAACCTTTATTTAACCCCGACAGCAGTTTGGTCTTGCGTCGCAAAGTAGAATTAAATAAAGGTGAAGGAACAAAAGCATGGCTTATGGAGTGGTCGGACACTGCAAGCACCCGGCTTATAAGAAAGCTTGTACTACAAAAAGGGCTTAACCTGCTTACAGCCAATACCAATGTAGATAGTACACTTCCCGAAAGCACATTTATAAAAGACTTTTACAGTACATTAAATTTTTATAATGTTAAAGCTGAACCGGGGCTTTTTACCAACAAGCAAGCTACCTTCTTTAACGATTATTACAGTACAGACACTGTGGTAAGCAAGAAGGCTAAAAGCGCTTTGTCTTCTGTATATTATGGTAAAGAAGGGTATCCGCAAATATTAAAAGCAATTAAAAACCTGGATCAAAAAGACAAGGACTATTATGAGATAAAAACTAAGTTCATAGACGAATTGGGTTTTATTAAGGATAGTATAGTGGTGAATGATGTTATTCAAAACCTGAAACAGATTTATATTGATGCCGGTGATACCACTGTATTTCAAAATAGTGCTCTTAAATCTTTAAGTAGATTACATACCCCCAAAGCAACCGAAATATTTAAAGAACTGGTATTACAGGATCCTCCTGCATTTGAAGAAAGTTATGAATACACAGGATTGTTCAGTTCGTATGAAGATAGCCTGAAGCTGTCGGCAGGCTTATATCCTGAAATACTTAACCTCACCACTATAGAAGATTTTAAAACTCCGGTACGCTCTTTATTGGCTACTTTGTTAGATAGCAATTACCTGAAGCCGGAACTATACGAAGATTATGTAGGCAATATTTATTTCGATGCAAAAATAGCTTTGAAAAAACTACAGAATGCCAAAGAGATCAACAGCCGGAATACCGATAATGATGAAGAGGGGAATAGCTATACCAGAACTTATTCCGCAGCGGCACCACCTCCACCGCCCAACATGTATGGTAGCTATAATTATAATGGCAATAGTAATAGCGATATGGTTACTTATATCAATTTGCTGGCGCCTTATTACGATAAAAATCCAAACCTTCCCGCTTTCTTTAATAAGCTACTATTGCTGAATAATGACAGGATTAAAATGAACACGGCACTTGCTTTATTGAAGTATAAAAAGCCGGTGGCTGATTCCGTATGGAGCAAATTGTCGGAAAATAAAGCACTAAGAAATGTGCTTATTACTGCATTGGAAAAACAACACAGAGCAGAGCTTATCCCTGCAAAATACAAGAGCCCCGAAGCAACAGCCGCAGGGGTGCTGCACAATACAATGGGCAACAGGATCGATACACTGGTTCAGATAAATAAACGTCCTTTTATATACCAGGGAAAAGACAGGACTGTTTATTTCTTTAAGTACAAAACGGAAGGAAACGATACCTGGAAACTGGCTATAAGTAGTGTAATAAAAGATAAAGACAAGGATGCAAAAGAAGATTATGAACTATTCAGAATATCGGACAAAAAACTTGCTGCCCCCGGCAAGGAACTTCAAAAGCAACAAGAAGAGGAATTTAAAAAACTATTGATAAGCAAGCGTAATTCGGGCTCACAATTTTATGGTACCGGAAACAACGGTGAATTTTCTGAATAACATTTGTTTCCCGCAAATTGCGAAGAGACTTGCAGATTTTGATTTTCAATTTCTACGAATATCTCCGGAATCTGCGGGCTTACATTTTCATTGACTTTACTAACCATTACTGTTGATATACTAATTTAAAAAATAGTTAGCATTTCTTGTTTTTGGGTATTAACTTTGCATCCGAAAAAATGACACAAAAATTACAATTCAATTTTTTCTTTCTTGCATTATGAATTGGAAACACGCCTTTACATCTTCCATTGGTAAAAAGCTGGTAATGGGTATCACCGGCATATCTCTTATCGCTTTTCTTTGTGTACACGTTTACGTTAATGCCCTCATATTTTTGCCGGATGGCAGATCGTACGACGCATATAAAGAGGCTGCTCATTTTCTCGGTTCCAACCCCTTGACCCGTGCAGCAGAAATCGGACTTTTTGTAGGTATTATTCTGCATATCGTTCAGGGTTTAATGTTGACTTTTCAAAACAGAGCTAAACGTCCTGTAGGTTATGCCTCTTATGCAGGCCATAAAAACAGTAGCTGGTATAGCCGTTCCATGGGCCTTCTGGGAACGCTCATTCTTATATTCTTAGTATTACACTTGTATCATTTTTGGGCTCCTAACCGTTGGCAGCAGTTGACTACAGGACATGAAAAGGATTTGTACCTCGAAATGGAAACATTATTTCAGAATCCACTTGTAGTTATCGTTTATGTATTAGGTTGTATTTCCCTTGCATGGCACTTACTACATGGCTTTTGGAGCGCTTTTCAAACATTGGGCTTAAGTACTAAAAAATATAAAGCTGTAATCAACGGGATAGGAATTGCTTTCTCCATAATTGTGCCTTTGGTATTTATTGCTATGCCGGTCGCTTTCTATTTTGAGTGGTTGCCTAAAGCAGCGTCGTTTCCCGGTTTTGGAGCGCACGGAATACATTAATATCAGTCAGGTTCAAATTTCTTTCAAATAACTATTATAGTTGCAACCCTAGTTGGTTGCACCGAATTAATAAAAGATAAAAAGGTAAAGGATCTTCATTATGATCAATTCAAAAATACCTGCGGGCGAAATGGCCCAGAAATGGGCAGATTACAAGAATCATTGTAAACTGGTAAACCCAGCCAATAAACGTAGTCTTGAAATTATTGTAATCGGTACCGGCCTTGCGGGTGCTTCTGCAGCAGCTTCATTGGGTGAAATGGGTTACAAGGTTAAAGCATTTTGCTTCCAGGATTCTGCCCGCCGTGCACACTCCATAGCGGCACAAGGTGGTATTAATGCTGCAAAAAACTATCAGAATGACGGTGACTCTACATTCCGTCTCTTTTACGATACTATTAAAGGTGGCGATTATCGCGCACGCGAGGCCAACGTTCACCGCCTGGCTGAGGTAAGTGCCAATATTATTGACCAGTGCGTGGCGCAAGGTGTGCCATTTGCAAGGGAATATGGCGGCTTACTCAGCAACCGTTCTTTTGGAGGTACACAAGTACAACGTACCTTCTATGCTGCCGGCCAAACCGGACAGCAATTACTTATTGGTGCCTATCAATCCCTGGAACGCCAGATTGCTTTAGGAAACGTAACCATGTATGACCGCCACGAAATGCTGGACATCGTTAAGATAGATGGCAAGACCCGTGGTATCATAGCCCGTGATCTTGTATCCGGCAAACTGGAACGTCACTTTGGTCATGCTGTGTTATTGTGTAGCGGTGGTTATGGTAACGTATTTTATTTATCAACCAATGCAATGGGCAGCAATGTAACCGCTGCCTGGAAAGCACATAAGAAAGGTGCTTACTTCGGTAATCCATGTTTCACACAGATTCACCCTACCTGTATACCAGTATCCGGCGATCATCAATCCAAACTGACTTTGATGTCAGAGTCGTTGCGTAATGACGGACGTATCTGGGTTCCTAAAAAACAAAACGATACCCGTAAGGCTATAGATATTCCGGAAGAAGAAAGAGATTATTACCTGGAAAGAAGATACCCTGCATTTGGTAACCTTGTACCGCGTGACGTAGCCAGCCGTGCTGCCAAAGAGCGTTGTGATGCGGGTTATGGCGTAGGTACTTCCCGTCAGGCTGTATTCCTTGATTTTGCTGCAGCTATTGAGCGTTATGGTAAAATTGAATGTGGTAAAACCGGTGATCACAATCCTGCTAAAGAGAAAGTGATTGCACTGGGTAAAGATGTAGTGAAAGAAAAATACGGTAACCTTTTCGATATGTACGAAAAAATTACCGGTGAGAATCCTTACGAAACACCAATGCGTATTTATCCTGCGGTACACTACACAATGGGTGGTATCTGGGTGGATTATGAACTGATGACTTCTGTACCTGGCTTATATGCTTTAGGTGAGGCCAACTTCAGCGATCACGGGGCTAACCGTTTGGGTGCTTCTGCCTTGATGCAGGGACTTGCTGATGGATACTTTGTTATCCCTTATACTATTGGTAATTACCTTGCCGATGAGATCCGTACCAAAGCCATTCCTACTGATCACCCTGAATTTGTAAAAGCAGAACAGGAAGTTGCAGAGCGCATTAATAAATTGATGAGCATTAAAGGGACAGAATCTGTGGAAAGTTTCCACAAACGTCTTGGTAAGATCATGTGGGATAAATGCGGTATGGCGCGTAACGCCAAAGGCCTGCAGGAAGCCATTACAGAGATCCGCGCATTGCGTGAAGAGTTCTGGAAAAATGTTCGTATCCCCGGAGAAATTAATGGCATGAATACAGAGCTGGATAAAGCAGGCCGTGTAGCCGACTTTATGGAGCTGGGTGAATTAATGTGCATGGATGCTTTAAACCGTGAAGAAAGCTGTGGTGGCCACTTCCGTGAAGAATCACAAACAGAAGATGGTGAAGCAAAACGTGATGACGAAAGATTCATGTACGTTTCCGCCTGGGAATCCAAAGGAAATAATAACTGGGAATTACATAAAGAAGTGTTGGATTATGAGATCATGCATCCGACGCAACGTTCATATAAGTAACGAGTATCTGAACGTTGGTTCTTATAAAGATATCTATTAGTGGTTTGAGTAAAAGAATCATTCAGCCATTTAACAATTTAACCATTTAAGAAGAATGGAACATTACAATATGAATCTGACCCTGAAAGTATGGCGTCAGAAAAATGCACAGGATAAAGGTGGTTTTGAAACTTACCAGGTGAAGAATATTTCTTCGGAAATGTCCTTCCTGGAAATGTTTGACGTATTGAATGAAGAGCTGATCAATGAAGGTAAAGAGCCTATTACATTTGATCATGACTGTCGTGAAGGTATATGTGGTGCCTGCTCTATGCACATCAATGGCCAGCCACACGGTCCATGGCATCAAACTACGACCTGCCAGTTGCATATGCGTGCTTACAAAGATGGTGATACTATTGTGGTTGAGCCATGGCGTGCGAAATCGTTCCCTGTTATTAAAGACCTGATGGTAGATCGTCGTGCATTCGACCGTATTATCCAGGCTGGTGGTTATATCTCTGTAGATACTGGTAATGCCCAGGATGCAAATGCTTTGCCGATTAATAAAGATAAAGCAGACGAATCCTTTGCAGCAGCAGCTTGTATCGGTTGCGGTGCCTGTGTTGCAGCTTGTAAGAACTCTTCAGCGATGTTGTTCCTTTCTGCAAAAGTATCTCACCTGGCACTATTGCCACAGGGTGATATAGAACGTAAGACCCGCGTAGTAAGTATGGTAGATCAGATGGATAAAGAAGGATTTGGTAGCTGTAGTAATACCCAGGCTTGTGAAGCTGAATGTCCTAAAGGAATTTCAGTACAAAATATCCGCCGCCTGAATGCCGAATATATGAGCGCCGTATTCAGTGGCGATGATAAATAACATACTATAAATATTGATTGACATAATAAACGCCCTTAACGGGCGTTTTTTTGTATCCGTCTTTTGCAAAAAAATAGCAACATCATTTTTATCAAAATTGTACCTTAGCCCTATATGCGCTCTGCCTCTTACTTTATCTTCCTGGTTTGTATTTTATTCTTTACCGGGACCCCCGATTTGTTTGCCCTTGTCATGAAAGGTAAAGTGTATGATATGAAAACCAATCAGCCAATACCTAACGTAAATGTTGTAAACACTTTTACAGAAACCGGCATGACTACCGATAGTACCGGCATGTTCACGATCAACGCGGAGAAAGGCCACCTGATTGAATTCCGCAGAATAGGATATAAAATTGTAAGAGTCAGGATAGAGGCGGTAACACTTCCGTATTATAGTATTGCCATGAAGGAAGGCGCTTTTGATATAGATGAAATTCAGATTACCGGAAAAAATTATCATACAGATAGCATTGAAAACAGGGAGACTTATAAATGGGCCATTGAACATTATAAACTGGAAGGATTGGATGTTATACAACATCCGTTTGATGCATTAAGCAAAAGAAACCGCCAGATATGGGCATTTCAAAAACGCTATGATTATTTTGAAAAGGAAAAATTCGTTGATTACGTTTTTAACCCGAAACTGATCAATAAAATTACTAAAATAGATAGCGCCGACATGGAAACATACCGCAGGTATTACCGGCCATCTTATGACCAAGTAAAGGCCTGGACAGAATATGAGTTCCTGGAATATATCAAACGTACGGCAGCAGCTTTTTTGCGCAAGAGAGAGTAAAGGAGGAAATAAGATGTAACAACCATCTCCATTCCATTCATGAAAGGATCTACACAACATCAAAGTTTTATAACGATGTGCGGATGCTTATAGCATGACAAAATGTTATTGTAGTAAATGAAACCACCATATCACATCCTATTGTCATTCCGTAGGAATCTACACAACACCACAAGAGATATATTTATAAGTAATGTAGCAGATGCTTGCAAAAAGAGTTTGATTTAAAAAAGGCATCATTAATTTTCTCCAAAATAAAGAGAGCCCCATTCATATAGAATGGGGCTCTCTTTATATAATACTATTATAGATTGATTTCTATTTTGCACTTGAAGAAGCTACATTAACCCAGCCCTTCAGCTCGTTGCAATTTTGGTATTCAGGATCAATGCGAATGTAATAAGTATTGACACGCTCACCAATCCATTTGTTCAGGTACTCCGATTGCTTTTTGCTTAAGGCTCCCTGTTGAATTTTGGCATAGTCATCTTTTAGATTCAATACGTGTGGATCAGTTCTGTTTTTCATGTACAATATACGGGTAGCACGCGCTGAACCGGCATTAGGATTCTCAACAAAAATTTGTGGTTGTGAATATTCGCCCACTTTAAGTTCTCCTACCGCCTGGGCCATTTCCCTATCCAGATCTCCTACAGCAAGTACAGAATTTCCATTCTGATCATAGACCATACCACCGGTCATTTTAGATTGCTCGTCTGTGCTGTATTTTCCTACTGCTTCAGCGAAAGTAATTTTACCACTTACAAGATCAGCGCGGATACTATCCAGTTTTTTCAGACCAACCTGGAGATCTGCATTCGTAATTTCCGGAACAATAACGATGTGGCGCACTTTAGCTTCATCACCCATACGGCGTACCATTTGTATAATATGATAGCCGAATTTTGTTTTAATCACCGGAGAAATTTCACCGGGTTGCAAACGGTAGGCTGCAGATACAAACTGAGCGTCAAATTCTTTACGGTTAATATCCAGTTCTCCACCATTATCTTTAGTACCATCCATGCCATAAATGCCGGCCATGGTGGCAAAACTTTTTCCGTTATCCACTATTTCCTTACGGATACCTTCCAGTTTTTCTTTCGCCAGTTGTTCAATTTCAGGATCAACCTTTGGTTTGATCACGATCTGTCCCATTTCAACAGTAGCGGGGTAGGGAGGTAAACTATCTTGTGGAAGTGCTTTGTAAAATTTCTCAATTTCCTGGGGCGTAACTTTTACCTTTTCCATGATTTGCCCCTGCATTTTTTCAGCAATGCTTCTGTCTTTGAAAAAAGAGCGGTATTCATCCTTTAACTGATAAATAGTTCTGCCACCATTCGCTTCTTCAAAAGCTTCTTTGCTGCCATATTGCTGCATCATGCTTCTGATCCTGTTATCCAGGACACCTTCCACTTCTTCGTCCGATACAATTACGCTATCTCTTCCTGCCTGTTCAATAAGGATTTGCTGGGAGAGTAAAGTATAAAACATATAGCAACGCGCACTATCCGGAAGGTTCGGATTGGCTTGCTTTTCCTGGTTGAACATTTCATTGAGGTCGGACTGAAGAATGATTTTATTACCAATCTGACCTATAATTTTATCGGCCACCTGAACCTGAGCCAGCGCGGGGGTAACCGCTGCTGCCATAAGAAGTACTAATACTTTGATACGAAACATAGCTTGCAAAGATAAGTGATTGCTTTGTGGATTTGGAGGTAAAGAGGAATTTTACGTTACTAAAACAGAAAATTCATCAATTTATTATGGTTTGCCGGCAATTTAATTCCCGTCATCAATTCTTCTTTTTGAAATTAGCCTACATGTTTTACCTTTAAGCCCTGAATTTAAAAACGTTCTTATGGGATTTAATAAAGTGGTAGCCAATGCTGAAGAAGCCATCAGAGATATAGAAGACGGTGCGGTGATTATGCTGGGCGGCTTTGGTCTTTGCGGCATACCCGAAAACAGTATTAACGCACTCATTAAAAAAGGTGTTAAAAACCTGACCTGCATCTCCAATAATGCCGGTGTTGATGACTTTGGTATAGGACTGATGCTTCAGACCCGTCAGGTTAAAAAAATGATCGCTTCCTATGTGGGTGAAAATGCAGAATTTGAACGTCAGTTATTGAATGGTGAGCTGGAAGTAGAATTGGTTCCGCAAGGTACATTGGCTACACGCTGTATGGCCGCAGCCTATGGCATGCCTGCAATATTTACCCCGGCTGGCGTGGGTACAGAAGTAGCAGAAGGTAAAGAAGTACGCAATTATAAAGGCAAAGAATATTTGGTGGAAGATGCTTTTGAGGCAGATTATTCCATTGTAAAAGCCTGGAAAGGGGATACAAAAGGCAACCTGATTTTTAAAGCTACGGCCCGCAATTTTAATAGCGTAATGGCAATGGCCGGTAAAATATCTATAGTTGAAGTAGAAGAGCTGGTGCCTGCCGGTGAATTGGACCCCAACTTTATCCATGTACCGGGAATATATGTACACCGTATTTTTCAGGGAAAAGATTACGAAAAGCGTATTGAACAAAAAACAATCAGCAAATAATGTAGGGATGCACTATTGTGCGTTCTGGAAATATTAAAATACGCAGAGACGCACCATTTGTGCGTCTCTTGCCGTCTTTTTTTACAACAAAACAACAAAACAAAAGATCATGAATCAATATCAATCACAGATTGAACAAGCATTTGCAAACAGGGAATTATTAAACGACTCTTCGTATCAAGACGCCGTACGCGCTGTGATAGATCAGGTAGACAAAGGAACGTTGCGTGTAGCAGAACCTGTAGAAAATGGCTGGCAGGTAAATGAATGGGTAAAGCAAGCTATCCTCATGTATTTTGGCATCCAAAAGATGAAAACCTGGGATCTTCCTCCATTTGAGTTTTATGATAAAATGGAACTTAAAAAGAATTATGCAGAGATCGGTGTACGCGCTGTTCCTCATGCTGTAGCACGCTATGGTGCTTTCCTTGGTCGCAATGTAGTGCTTATGCCATCGTACGTAAACATAGGCGCTTATGTAGGCGAAGGTACCATGGTAGATACCTGGGCCACTGTAGGGAGTTGTGCGCAGATTGGAAAAGATGTACATTTAAGTGGTGGTGTAGGTATAGGTGGTGTGTTGGAACCGCTTCAGGCTGCTCCGGTTATTATAGAAGATGGTTGTTTTATTGGTTCCAGATGTATTGTGGTAGAAGGTGTTCATGTAGAAAAAGAAGCCGTGCTTGGTGCCAATGTGGTATTGACTAAATCTACCAAGATCATTGACGTGAGTGGTGATGAACCTGTGGAGTATAAAGGCATTGTACCTTCACGCAGTGTGGTGATACCCGGCAATTATACCAAGAAATTCCCAGCCGGTGAATTTGGCGTTGGCTGTGCTTTGATTATTGGTAAACGCAAAGCAAGCACTGATTTGAAAACGAGTCTGAACGATGCTTTGAGAGATTTTAATGTTTCGATATAAAGTTTAATTTGCTTCAATGAAGAAAGCCTTGTTTGTATTGTTTTATAGTCTGATATCTGTAATGCTTTACGGGCAAGGTTTTGCTGTGTCATCGGATAAAATGAATGTAGCATATGTTGGTGTAGATAATCCATTGACCATTGTTGCCGAAGCCTGTGATTGCAGCAATATAATGGCTTCCTGTGATAATGGAACCTTGACAAAAAAAAGTGAATGTCATTTTATATTTCGTCCTGAAAAGGAAGGTGTGGCTGACATAATAGTCGCAGCGAAAACGAGAAACGGAACGAAAAGTATTGGTACTACGCGTTATCGTGTGAAGATGATCCCCCTTCCCAGAGTGGCATTGGGAAGGCAATCGGGTGGCTTCATGAAAGCTGAGCTATTTAAGGCTCAAAAAGGCTTATCTATATTATTGGATAACTCCGAACTGGATTGTACCTGGAAAATATTAAGTTTCAGAGTAGTGATTGCTCCGAAATTAGGAGAGGTTCTACAAATTGATAATTCCGGGCCACTTTTTAATCAGAGGGTACTCCTCAGTATTCAACGGCTGAAAACCGGGGATAAAGTTATATTTGAAAATATTAAGGCCACCGATCAGGATGGTTTACCCCGATCTATTAATAGTATGGTATTTACGATAGTGTAGGGCTGTAATAATCAACTAAACAAAACATACATTGAACACCGATTTTCTGCAAGAAGTATATTTTGGCAACAGCGTAGCAGTATACCTGCGCTTTGTCGTTATATTGATACTGGCCTTACTGCTTAAACGGTATATCTCTTCCATTTTTGCCCGACTGTTTTTTACTGTATTTAAAAAGTTTTCTACAGCTTTTTACGGACAACAATTCAAAGAGCTTCTAATTCGTCCGATAGAAGGCTTGATTGTTTCCATATTCTTCTATATTGCTTTTTACCAGTTGAGTTCATCGCTGGATAAAATCACGTTGTTTAAGCGCGTTAAACCCGCTAAAGAAGCTGTTAGTAAGGAAATAGCCGAAACCTTTTTTACCGTTATGGATCTGGTAGATCGCCTGTTCTTTCTCTTCCTGTTGTTTTATTTTGTGCTATTGATATCACGAGTTTTGGATTTTGTATTCCTGGTAATAGTAAACAAAGCCAAAGAGAAAGATGACCGGGAACGCCAGCAATTAATGCCTTTGTTGAAAGATGTTTTAAAAGTGGTTGTCTGGAGTTTTGGTATTTTATCGGTACTGGGGGCAGTGTTTCATGTTAATGTGGCTGCACTTGTAGCGGGTCTTGGTGTAGGTGGTATTGCCATAGCATTTGCCGCGAAGGAAAGTCTTGAAAACCTGCTCGCATCTTTTATGGTTATGATCGATAAGCCTTTTACAATAGGCGATTGGATTAAGATCAATGGCGTAGAAGGGAATATTGAAAAAGTTGGTTTCCGCAGTACCCGCATCCGTTCATTTGACAAGTCTGTTATTTCTATTCCCAACAGGCAGCTTATTGATAGTAATCTGGAAAATTTTTCAGAACGTGGTATGCGTCGCGTATTATTTACCATAGGGGCAATATATGGTTTATCAAGAGAAACGCTTGAAAAAACAATGAGTGAAATACGCAATGTAATCCTGAAAACAGATGGTACCACAGGTGTTCCGACTGTGCACCTGGAAAGTTTTGGCAGTTCTTCTGTAAATATCCAGGTGGTATTTTTTATAGCTGTAAATGCAGATGTTGATTTTGGTAAAGTGAAAGAACAAGTTTACTTTGGTGTATATGAAATAATGTACCAATACGCTAAAGGCTTTGCATTTCCTACACAAGTAGGCATTAATGGAGCAGATATTAATGAGGTATTTCCGCCTGGGCCACCGGTATCACCTGCTTAAGGCTGGTCTTAATGGCGTTATGGTCTTCGCTTAACAATTTCGTAATGTTATTTTTCCTTTATCTTACTCTAATATTGCATTCGAATTCAAACCAATAATATGGAATCCAATCTTGGAAAAATACTTGTAGTTGACGATGAACAGGATATTGTAGAATTTATTAATTACAACCTGAAACAAGCTGGCTACGAAACTGCCACTGCAAACAACGGAGACGAAGCTATAAGAAAAGCAGAAGTATTCAAACCTGATCTTATTCTGCTGGACATTATGATGCCGGAAAAAGATGGCCTCCAAACCATTCAGCAATTACGCCGCAATCCTGAACTGGACAGTACTATCATCATTTTCCTTACTGCACTTAGTGATGAAAAATCTGAAATTGAAGGCTTGAAAATGGGAGCAGATGATTATATCGCTAAACCCATTAAACCGGAACTCTTACTTACAAGATTGCGCACTGCAATGCGTCGCATGAAGAAAGACGAAGAGCAAGGTAATAAAATCGTTTTCGGTGATCTGGAAATCAACAAGTATAAATTCACAGTGAGTTATAAAGGAGATGAAATTATCCTTGCCAAAAAAGAATTTGAACTATTGAACCTGCTGGCTTCCAAACCGGGCCGTGTCTTCCTTCGTAATGAAATACTACAGAAAGTATGGGGCACAGAAGTGATCGTAGGTGATAGAACTATCGATGTTCATATTCGTAAAATACGCCAGAAGCTTGGTATTGATGTAATCACTACTGTAAAAGGTGTAGGGTACAAGTTTGAAATGGAATAAAGTTTAGAAATATTAATAGCAATCCCGCTCCACCACGAGCGGGATTTTTTATTGCAATTTATTACCATCTTCTTCCATCAAAATACTTAAATTGCATACACACATAAGGCGATAATTATGAAAAAGCAATATATAAAAGCGGTAGGCCTGGGAGCCTTGCTGGGAGTAACCTTCATTGCAGGCCTTGCCTTTGACAAAGATGATAAGGATAATCCCGTAGAAGTAATGGAAGACGGGCGTCTTCAATATAAATGGTATTCTACTCCTGTGCCTAAAAATATGAATTTTGCGGGCGAAAAAGTTCCTTTGGAACGTTGGGAAGTGAAGGAACGACTGGATAGGGAATTGTTGATGAATTACTACATGCATGGTTCTACGCTTTATATTCTTAAACTGAGTACAAGGGTATTTCCAACCATTGAAAAACGCTTAAAAGCAAACGGACTTTCTGACGATTTTAAATATCTGTGCGTAGCAGAAAGCTCCCTGCAAAATCCTACATCACCCGCAGGTGCGGTAGGTTATTGGCAATTTATGAGAGAGACGGCTACCCGTTATGGATTAGAAATAACAGACGAAGTAGATGAGCGATATAACCTTGAAAAAGCTACAGATGCTGCGTGTCAATATCTGAAGGATGCTTATGCCAAGTTTGGCAACTGGACTGCAGCTGCAGCTTCATACAACTGTGGTATGGGTGGCTTTAGCAATCAAAGCTCTTTCCAGATGTCGGGCAACTATTATGATCTCTTATTACCCGAAGAAACCAACCGCTATGTATTCCGTATCCTTGCGCTGAAACACTTGCTAGGCAATGCTGCAAAGTTTGGATATATCATACCACCAGATGATGCCTATCAACCCGTACCAACCCGCAGTGTTACCCTTACTGAAAGTGTTCCTAACCTTGCCCAGTATGCCATAGATCAGGGGACTAATTACAAGATGCTCAAAATATTAAATCCCTGGATGCGCGACAGAAAGCTAACCATTAAACCAGGTAAAAGCTATACTATTCAATTGCCATACAGCAAGTAGAGACGCGCATCGCGTCTCTACAGTAGATGTTTGCCTATATTCAGATGAAAAGCAATAATTTTGCGGCCACAGCGTTTTGGGAGAGCAAACTATGAAGAGTATTATAACAATTTTTATTTTAGTTATTATAACAGCGAATCCATCCTTTGCCCAGCAAAAGGTGGATTCGCTTTCCGGTAATAGGGATACCATATTGGTTCCGGCATCTTTACCACCTGTCTCCAAGGTCAAAGCAAATATGGCAGCGGATACTATGCCATTTGTAACGCCCAAAAAGACCGCCTTATTTTCAGCAGTAGTTCCCGGTTTGGGCCAGTTTCACAACAAGCACTATTGGAAGATTCCGGTAATCTATGGATTGATAGGGGTTTCTATTTACTTTCTTAATGACAACATTAAAAATTATAACGCCCTACGACGAGAACTTGCAGGACGAAAAAGTGATCCTTTTTATAAAAGAAATGAGGATTACGAGTTTTACGATGATGGACAGGTTAAAGATGCACAGGACTATTACCGGCGCAATCTTGATCTCACAGCATTACTTACTGCTGTAGGTTATACTTTACAGGTAATAGATGCAGTTGTATTTGCGCACCTTAAAGGCTTTGATATTTCTGATGATATCAGCTTGAACCTGCGGCCGGTATTGACACCGCAAGGTGGTGCGGGTTTTGGTCTGGTAATGAAATTTTGATCTTTCTCTATATTTTGAAATAATAAGCAGTAATGGCGAGGATAATGGCTATTGATTATGGTAAGAAACGTACCGGCCTTGCCGTAACGGATCCTTTAAAAATTATTGCTTCGGGGCTCACCACCGTCGATACTGAAAAGCTGGTGTGGTACCTTAAAGAATATTTTGCCAAAGAAGAGGTAGAACTGATCCTGTTAGGTAATCCGAAGCAGCTCGACGGTAGCGATAATGATATCACACCAAAGGTTGAAAAGTTTTTCGGCCAGTTGCAAAAGCTATTTCCGCAAATTCCGGCTAAACTCATAGATGAACGTTTTACTTCCAAGATGGCTTTTCAAACTATGATAGATAGTGGCTTAAAGAAAAAGGACAGGCAGAACAAAGCACTGATTGATGAAGTAAGCGCCACTATATTATTGCAGGGCTACCTGGAACATAATAGCTAAACTGAAACCTTTTCTATTAAAGCCAACACGGTTTACCGCAACATTTAACCTGTTTGCAGCTTTTTTTTCAGGGAAAAGCGATGGTATTGTAATTTTAGATTTGCTTCATCTTAATGTAATTCTCGCCAATGCCGTCTTCAGAATGGACTAAAAATATATCAACCAATAAACGTTGGTTCGAAATTGCCATGCATATCCTTATATGGTCCATGATTCTTTTGTTGCCATATCTGATACGATATACTTATCGTGTCCAGGATGAACCTCCTATGGGCAACATGATTTATATAGAAACGGCCACCAAAATTCCCTGGATCATCCTTTTTTATCTCAATGCTTTTGCACTTGCACCTTTATTTTTCAACAAGCGACGATATGTTTTATATGGATTGACGATCATCGGTATTTTTTTAATCATTACTTATATTGACCGGTACTTGTTGAATGGCTTTAGGTTTGCAGGAATAAGAGCCGAGCGTGGTCTTACAGCTATAGCTACCAAAGGTCTTCGTCCACCACCTTTGCCCGCACTGGGAAGGGCGACGGGCGGTAGGTTTTTAATAATGAGGCGGGAAATAGGTTTTTTAATGTCCATGAGCTTTAATCTTGCTCCCTTTGCACTTACTATTGCAGCCAGCGTGCTATACAGAATATTTAAAGATAAATCCAAGGCTGATATGCTCGCGCGAAAGAAACAAGAAGAGAATCTGAAAACAGAATTGTCTTTTCTGCGTTCGCAGGTAAGTCCGCATTTTCTGTTTAATGTGCTGAACAATATTACAGCGCTGGCCCGCAAAAAAAGTGATGAGCTGGAACCTACTGTCATCAAATTATCATCGTTGATGCGCTACATGTTGTATGAGGCCAACGAAGAAAAGGTATTGCTGAAAACAGAGCTTGAATATCTCAACAGTTATATCGAACTGCAAAGACAGCGCTTTGGTAATAAAGTAGCGATCCACGTTCAGATGGATGATATAAAGCAGAACGCTGCCCGGATAGAACCTATGCTGTTGATTCCTTTTGTGGAAAATGCTTTCAAACATGGCACAGGATTTATTTATCAGCCTGTTATAGATATTTTGTTGTCGGTACAGAACGACGAGCTGGTGTTTAAAGTAAAGAATAAATGCAACAAAAATGAGGCAGAATTGAAGGATACTGCTTCTGGCATAGGATTGCAGAATGTAAGTCGCAGGCTAAGTCTTTTATATGGAAAGGAGCATACCCTGGAAATATATAAAGAAACGGACCTTGGAAATAATATTTGGTTCCAGGTTTCGTTAAAGCTTAAACTACATGAATGATTAATTGCATAGCGGTAGACGATGAACCTTTAGCTTTAGGATTATTGGCTGATAATATCAGCAAAGTTCCCTACCTCAAACTGGAAGCAAGTTGTAATGATGCATTTGAAGCCACAAAGGTTTTAAAGGAAAAAAATATTGACCTTGTTTTTATAGACATTCAAATGCCGGGCCTTACAGGCTTGCAGTTTATCAGCAGCCTGCAACATAAGCCTATGGTTATTTTGACCACTGCTTATAAACAATATGCCCTGGATGGTTACCAGCTTAACGTAGTAGACTATTTGCTGAAACCCGTTGATATGGCTCGTTTCATGGCTGCCTGCAACAAGGCCCAGGAGTTATATGAGCTTCGGAATACCGTAAATCGTAAATCAGAAAGTACAACCCAGGATTATTTCTTCATTAATGTCGATTATAGTTTGATGAAGGTTGTTTTTAAAGATATTATCTGGATTGAAGGATTAAGGGACTATGTGAAAATTTACCTCAAAAGTACGCCGGGAAAGCCTTTGGTCACCCGGGTCAGTATAAAATCGTTGGAAGAACAATTGCCTGCTTCGTTGTTTATCCGAATCCATAAATCGTATATCATATCGGTCGATAGCATTACTTCTGTAAGGAAAAATAGTGTGTTCATTAAAGACCAGGAACTTACCGTTGGCGAAACGTATAAAGAGGTAATCAGGAATCTTACTGGTTTTTAGGACTGCTGATAACTTTCAAAACAGCATTTCATGATGTTTTTTTTTAAGAACTTTCCAAAGGGTTTAAACTTTTGGAAAGTTAGCAAGAGAACATTTCTGACTACATTACCTTTTCCCCAAAAAATCGGAAGGTAGAAACCTTCCGAATACAAACTGTAATCATGAAAAAAACGAGGTAACCTGAATGGGTATATATTACTGGTATCGTCGCATCTTTTTAGCGTTATACCAAAACTCTTTTAACGTAACACCTGCAGATATCTGAGTGTAATTTTCTTTAATCTGACCATCATTCACATTCCCTTTTTTGCCTACTTCAAGGCCTATATAAACATTTATTAGCCTGCTAAGATTACTTCCTAATCCCACTGAAGCCGACATGTCATTGATCTGCTTATTGTTGATAGCGATATAGCCTTGCTCGTAAGAAACACCGGCCTGTATAAATACTTTTTCCCTCATCTGCCCTTGTATACTTTTTTGAGGTGCATATTGGAAGCCCAATGAAAACCGTTGTGAGGCATGCGTGTAAGCATTGGGATAATCCAGTTTTTGTGATGCCCAGTTCCATCGGTTGTAATCGGCAGCAATAGTGATCATATCGTTTATGATACATGCATAGCCAATGCCAAACTGCAAGGGGACTTTAAACGTTTTAATTTCGCTGGAAGAAGAATTCATCACCGTGTCATTTTCAATATACTCAATTTCGTAATCTCCTTTAAGGGAAGTTGGACTACCTAGCGTAATGCCGATATTGTGCGTAATATGCTCTCCTGTTTTACCAGTATATTGGAAGCCTCCCTGAAACTGGAATCCACTCAGCTTTTCATATTCATTTCGGGAGATATTAATGCCCAGGTCTTCGTAGTAATACAATGTATTCCTGGTGAGTGAGCCGAAAAGATAGGATGCAGTTAACCCGACCGAAAAGTTTTTACTCAACTTGATTCCATTAGCAAGATATACCTGGCTGATACCTCCACTTCCTGTAACCGTTTTGTCTATACTGGTAGAGCCACCGCTTCTTAAAGCTAACTTTTCATCTATAAGATAGTTGACCGTGCTGTAAGGCTTTATACCAAAGGAGAAACCCCAGGATTGATTGGGTCTGAAAGTAAGCGATAGTCTTCTGATTGCTGCGTCGTTATAGGAAGAGGTAAAAGAATCTCCGGCAGGATATTGAAAACTACTGGATCGCCAACGGCTATTCATGTCTATGTTAAGCATGTTGGGATCAAGTGCAGTAAGCGAAGCAGGATTGTTCAGATTGATGAAGGAAGCACTTCGCATAGCAAGCGATGTACTGCTCATGCCAAAGAATTTGCCAAAGTCTTTTGATTCTATATCACCTATTCCCAGTATGGAGTAGGGTGATGTTATGCTTTGTGCTGTGAGCGCATAGCTACCGTTTAGTAATAATAATGTAAGGATAATCCTTTGCAGCATGGTGGAATAAATTAGAGACCTAAAACATAAAGTTTAAGTTTCACTGATTTGTTGTTAATGGCATTATTTAATATCAGCCTGTTTTCGTACGTATTACTGAAAGGTAAAAGCACCAATGATTTTTGAGAAAAAATACCATTGTCCAGTATGTTATTTACATAGCCTGTAAGGTCATAAGTATAACGGGTGTCTATATGGTATAAATAATCTATTACCAGGTTTCCTGTTTGTACTTCGGAACCGGAAACATCATATAACACACCACCCAGATTTTTATTTTCATCAATTTGATAAAGCGCCATTGCAGGTGGTAGCTGATAGCCTGTGCCAGGGGCATAGTTGGAAAGAGACGGTGTGATTTCCAACTCTGCTTTAACCACTTTGATATAAGGATACAACTCTTTAAGAGATAATAAAGCCGGCATAGTTAAATGCGGGAATAAGCCACTATTGCCATGCAGAAAAACCATATTTTCTGTAGTTGCAGAAGGTATGATTAGTTTTTTCTTTGGTGTGAATGCAGATAGTGGTGTACCGTTCTTATCATAACTAAAGGAGTTGAACTGAAAGCTGGAAGGCGCTATTGGGAAATCAACAGAAGCCTGAACAGGAGCACTTCCGTTTTGCCGGTAATACAATTTCATCACAATATTGCTACCGCTTTCTGCAGGGCCAAAATAATAGATGGATCTTTGGTTAACACCTGAGCCGGTAAGGGCTATACCATTAAAATATTCATTGAATAACGTAGCATCAGTTACCGTATCCGAATTTCTTTTCAGCATCCCGAAAAGTTCATTGCCATATTGATTGTTTAATTTAATCGATACCTGGCTTTTGACTGATGGCCTGGGATTGGTAAAGGTGGTAGTACCTAACGATGTAGTATCAAAAGTAAAGCTGCTGGTATTATAACCTATCGATGTTTCATCGGCTACCATCTGTTGATTAAGCCTGTGTACATTCAACGTAAATGCCTCTGTAGTGTCACCCATATAACTTCCTGAAAAACGACTTATAAAAACTAAAGAATCAAAAGTGCAGTTGTTGCAGCCATCAAGATTATTGGCAACGGGAATACCAATCTGCATAAAAGCTTTGGCCTCATATTTTCCCAGTAAAGAATCTGTATGTATGCCGGTAATAAAGATCGTGTCTCCAGCTGTGGTAAAGGAATCGATCTGGTATGTGGCCAGGCCAACTGTCATGGTATCCGTATATACAATGTTAGGATCGTCTGTCAGGGCTTCTTCTCCAAAATTGACCACAGCCTTATTGCAGGATAGGAGCATTAACCCTGCCGATACAAGAAGATATAGTACTTTGATTTTTTTACAAGAATGTATGAGCATGGGTAGCTTGCTGTTATGCTTATTTAATTGCAGGATGGTCTTCGCCGGGAGGCAAAATATTTAAGGTTACTAACTCTTCTTTGCTAAGCGATGGGCTGGCATTGTTTTTCAGCTTACTTACCACATACCAGCCCGTTTTTTGGGCCTGGCTTTCGCTACCAAATGGGACCTTACCTCCTATGACCGGAATAAATAATTGACGCACATATTCCTTGTCATTGATAAATATGGAATATGCCCAGCCTTTATCCACGCGAAAGGTTTTCACACTGTATTCAGTACCATTATTCAGCGTTTTTTCATGTTTGGTATCTGAGCAGGAGCAGCATACAGAAAGCAAGGCCAGTATGCTCATGTATTTTCTAATCATTATCTACCTGTTCAGCGTTAGGAGAAAATTCCCACATATCATCAAACCGTGAGCTGCTGTTATTACCAGTAGTAATATAACCTCTGCCATTCAGCGAGAATCCTATAGCACCTTCCCTTGCTGTTGATTCAAACGTAGTCTTTTGAGTCCAGAAGTCTGATGCAGGATCATATGCCCAGGTAGTACCAGTTACCCCACTGTAGCTGCCGTTAGAGAGGTAAGCAATATTGTCAATTACAAATACACTGGCATTGCTTCGTAGTATATTGTAGTCATCATCATAGTCTTCATCACTAATATTGGCTATTCGGCGCTTTGGCGTCCAGTTATTGCCTATGGCATCATACACATACATGTCATCGGGATAAGCATCGTTATTAATGCCGGTACATACATATGCCTTATCGTTAATAACGAAGGCCACAGCATTCGTGCGCTTTGTACCTGCAAAGCTTGCCTTCTGCCTCCATTGACTATCAACGGGGTTATATTCCCAGAAATCTTTCAAATAGTTATCATTATAACCGGTACCGATATAACCCTTTCCATTTAAAGTAAAACCAACAGCTCCATACCTGGCCGAGCCGCCAAAATCTGGTTTCTGTGTCCAGGTATCATTATCCTGATCATATTCCCAAAAATCTTTAAGATAATCGGTACCATCATAACCGGTACCTACATAACCTTTATTGCCAATAGCAAAGGCTACGGCTGAATTCCGGCCGGACACAGGCATATCCGCTTTCTGAAACCAGGTACCCGTACTTTGATCAAATGCCCAGAAATCGCTTAACCTGTCATCATCCTTTTTATATCCTGTACCTATATAGGCATAATTGCCAATGGTAAAGCTTACTGCTTCTGTTCTGGCCACGCCTTCAAAGTCATAGCTGCGAAACCAGTTCCCTACATAATCATCGTCATCGTCATCAGATTTAGTGCAGGAGCTTATTGTCAATAATAAAATACCTGCTGTTAATATCCGGGCATACAGGAACATGTGAAAAGCAAGTGCTTTTGTTTTAATCATTATTCTTTATTTATTGGGTTGAAAAAATGGTGCCCATGCCACGTATGGCCGAACAGAAAACGATAAATACAGGTAGAGTGTGCTGCTATATATTTGAAATTTAAGGGCCAGATGAAATCGCTTGACGATTTCAGGAATGGTTAAGGTTCCTCTTGGTCTGATGCAAAAATTCAAAATAAAATGAAGCAGTTACCAGGAATGATGCCAATGGGCAAAATGTTGCGATGAAAACGGAAAGTTCTGAATAGAGGCTTATACAATAAGCCTCTTCTGTAATAATAAAAAAGCATACCCATATGAGTATGCTTTACTGAATAAATGTTGAAAAGGATTTTTACATTTTGTATTCCTGTGCTTTAAAAGCTTCTACTTTTTCAGCGATCTTTTCATTGCTTAAGGCAAACATACGTGCACATAGTACAGCTGCATTTCTTGCTCCGGCTTTACCAACAGCCAATGTTCCTACCGGTAAACCTGCAGGCATTTGTACTATAGAATATAGTGCATCGATGCCACCGGGCAATCCGCCATCCAATGGCACACCCAATACTGGTAAAGACGTATATGCAGCACATACGCCAGGAAGAGCTGCAGCCATTCCTGCAGCCGCAATTACAGCACCAAAGCCATTGCTTTTGGCATTTACCATCAGGTCGCGTACTTTATCAGGATTGCGGTGAGCAGAAGCTACTACCATTTCATTTTCAATGCCAAACCAGTTTAACCAGTTCTGGCTCTCCTGCATTACACCTTCGTCCGACGTGGAACCCATGATGATCATTACTTTCATAAGTATATTGATTTTTAGATTTGCTGATTTTTATTCATCAGGTTTTTCAGTGTTTGGTGAATCCCCCGAAATTTGTGCAAAAATAATGCGCAAATTCCTGATTGCGAACTGTATTTTTGCGATGTTATGAATTCATTTCTGAAGGATAAAATTGTAGTCATTACCGGCGCCTCTTCCGGGATAGGGAAAGCCCTGGCAAACACTGCTTTAGCTGCAGGTGCGCAGGTGGCTGTGTGTGCCCGTAACCAGGCTCGTCTTGAGGCTTCCTTTTCTGACATTTCGGTTACAGACCACTTAATGCTTTTTCAGGCAGATGTGGCCATAGAGACGGATTGCAAGCAATTTATAGATGCTGTTGTCAGTCGTTGGGGTAGGGTGGATATCCTGATCAATAATGCTGGAATGAGCATGAGGGCTATGTTTGAGGAGCTGGATATTAAAGTATTAAAAGAATTGATGGATGTAAATTTCTGGGGAACCGTGTTTATCACCAAATATGCGCTGCCTTATATAAAAGCAGCGAAAGGCACCATAGCCGGGATATCTTCTATTGCGGGTTACCGTGGTTTGCCGGCGCGTACAGGTTACTCTTCCTCAAAGTTTGCCATGCAGGGTTTCCTGGAATCGCTCCGCACGGAATTATTGCATACCGGCGTAAATGTAATGTGGGCCTCGCCAGGCTTCACGGCTTCCAATATTCGTAATGTAGCCTTAGGTGCTCACGGAGACGCGCAAAAAGAAACACCACTTGCCGAAGATAAACTAATGACTGCAGAAGAATGCGCGCGTATTATTTTTAAAGGAATAAAACAAAGAAAACGTACTATTATAATGACTACGCAAGGGAAAATGACAGTATGGCTCAATAAATTATTCCCTGGTTTTATGGATAAAATGGTATTTAATCATTTTGCCAAAGAACCTGGTAGTCCTTTGAAAAAATAATTATTACAGGGAGTAATTCAAAAAGTAATCTGAAAAATGGATCTGGAACAATTTAAACGAAAGGCAGGACGGAGGCGGGCTGAGCTGGAAGATTTCCTGAAGAAACTGGATGAAACGGTGCCCAGAGGTTTTTCCAGGATCGTTGCAGAGGAAGATGAAACTGTGTGGAAAGAAACGGATTGTACTACCTGTGCCAACTGTTGCAAGACCATGACTCCTGTATTTACCAAGGCTGATATTAAGCGCATTTCCACACATCTGCGAATGAGCCCCAAAGCATTTTTCGACAAATGGCTGGAACAGGAAGCAGATACCGGAAGTATTATTAATTCGGTGCAGCCATGCCAGTTTCTTGTTGATGATAAATGTAGTATTTACGAAGTCCGTCCAAAAGATTGTGCAGAATTTCCGCATCATAATAAGCGCCCGTTCGATCTGTATAATGAAACATTCATTCAAAATGTACATCGGTGCCCTGCTACATTTAACCTTATTGAAAGGTTGAAAAGAAGGGTGGAAGACGAATATGAATGGTAATGTTGTCAGATTATATAAGTAAATTATAGACAGGGTATTGTAATAAAAAAAATACGGCTCAAAGTATTGGTGATAAGAAAAGATGATTTACTTTTGCAATCCCAAAACAAACGGCGCGTTGGTCAAGGGGTTAAGACGCCTCCCTTTCACGGAGGAATCACGGGTTCGATTCCCGTACGTGCTACTGATCGGGACAAAAGTGAGAAATCATTCTTTGTCCCGTTTTTTTTTGCTCCCAACTCCTTATTTATTAGGTAGATAAGTGATACCCTGCACATTCCACGAGGATTCCGAGGTAAAATGTACGCATTTGCGTACATTTTAGGGTCAGGGACAACACTATAAATCTGAATCAGCAAAACCTTCAGGCATAGTTGTCCTTCACAGTTTTAACGTGAACGACAGCTATGTAAAAGAACTTTAGATGCGGGATGCTCCTAAGTCTGGCAAACCATTTTACAGGGAAAGTCCTGGTTTTCGGTTAACCTTTGTTTTTTACCCGAAGTTATCTGTGATTTGAAATAATGCTTATCCGGTCTGGCACCGGCCAGGACTTCATTCGGTGTAAAGCCATATAATTGACCATTGGGAATATTGTTATAACTTTTTACGGCATTTTCCAATGTGTTGATTAACCCATCGGTATCGGCAACCGGTTTCGTATATAGAAAGCGGTATTTAAGTATCTTGTTGGCAGCTTCCACCATGCTGTTGCTCTGTATGATGTCCAGTTGGGCAACCAGCTTTTTCCAAAGCATACCGGGTTTATGGAGCCATTCCTCAAGCTTCCCCTTGTTCTCTATACCGTCATCGGTCACCAGTGTACCTTCGTGGTCCATAAGGCCAAACTTTTGCAAC
>JBAZWL010000038.1:0-46971 GCA_041660405.1 Taibaiella sp.
CGAGGGTGTTCACCTCTTCCCATTCCGAACAGAGAAGTTAAGCCCCTCATGGCCGATGGTACTGGTTTAATCCGGGAGAGTAGGTAGCCGCCATATTTATTATAAAGCCCTTCAACTCAAGTTGAAGGGCTTTTTTATGGACATAGCGAAAATAAAAACTCAAGGGCTTTTTATGGTAATTTCCCGTTCGTGTAGAAAAAGCTACCGCTTGTAAACTTATTTTGGTTGTTTACTTGTTTGATTCTTTATTTGTATTGATAAATATTTTTAACAATTAATTTTTTTCTCATGAAAAAGTTGTTTTTAGTATGTCTTACAACAGGTGCTTTTTTAACTTTAGGCTTGGCATTGGTTCCCAAGGATGCAAGCGCTGACCCTCCGGTAACAGTTAATCCTTGCGTTAATGGTAAAGTGACAGTAGGATTATTCAGTAATAATAACGGCACTGTTACTACACTGAATATCGCTTACGCTTATTATAATAGCACGGCAGATGCCAACGCAGCTATTTGGGCTTATAATAGTACTATACCTCCAGGATCAACTTCATACTGGTACCTGGAGGTAACCTGCAATAGCACAGGTATTATTCACTAACAGTTCTCATTTTACTTATATGAATATGTCATTGAAAAGTTCCTGCATTTTATAATATATAAAAGGCTTCAACCATGTTGAAGCCTTTTTATATATCCAGGGAAAGTGTATTCATCTAACGGTGATCAAACTAACTAATACTAAAATGATACCCTTTACCTTTCAGCGTAATAATCTCTACACCCTTACCGGTTACAAAATAATCACGTAGCCGACGAATATACACATCAAGATTGCGGCTGATAAAATAAGAGTCATCTCCCCATACCATCTGCATCAACTCTCGTCTGTCGATAGTTGTATTCTGATGGAGGCAGAAGATATTCATGATCTCTGCTTCTCTATTGGACAGCTTAATAATGCCTTCAGCATTGCGTAACTCCATCCGGTCGGGATTATAAACAAAGCTACCCAGAGTAAACTCTTTATGTTTGTGTTCAACACGTGCGGGCAAGGTTTGTCTGCGAATCTCTACCTGGTTATTGATACGGGCCATCAACTCTTCCATACTAAAAGGCTTTTTAAGATAATCAGTGCCACCAGAGGAGAAGCCTTCCAACACATCTTTTGTCTGGCTTTTTGCAGTAAGAAAAATGATGGGTAGCGCAAGATAGTTTTTCCTGATTGCATTACCCAGTGTAAAGCCATCAATATAAGGAAGCATTACATCCAGCACGCAAATGTCGGGTTTGAAAGATGGGATCGCTTCCAATATTTTCAGCCCTTCTTTTTGATGGAGTACCTCATAACCTTTCAGCTCCATAGTTTCTTTTTTTACAATACTGGCCAGATGATCTTCGTCTTCGATATACAGTATTCTGTAACTCATGATAGCGGATTAATTGGTAAAGTAATGACAAATACAGCGCCATCTCCCATTACACTTTCCAGCTCGAGCGTTCCATCATGTGCGGTAATAATATCACGGGCATAACTAAGACCCAAGCCGTGGCCTTTTACATCGTGCCGATCGTCGGACGGAATGCGGAAGAAATTTTCAAATATTTTTTTACGATACTCTACAGGAATACCTGGCCCATTATCAGCAACGGTAATGCTAACATGATCTTCCTGCATTTTAATTCCGATATGAATCAGATTACCGCCGTACTTGATGGCATTATCCAGTAGATTATATAATACACCTTGTAAATGCATTTTGTCTGCAAGAATAGTGACAGCATTGGTTGTATCCCAGGTTACTGCTATTCCTTTTTCTGTCAGTATGGGTTGTTGGGTAAGGACAAGCTCATTTACTAGTTCAGTAAGGTTCACCTTTTTCTTATCCAATACAAGATTGCCGTTTTCTGTCTGGATAATATTCATGATCCGGTCAATCATATTACTAAGTCTGTCCATTTCCCAGGAAGCCAGGTTCAGGTATTTCTTTGTTCGTTCGGGGTTTTCTATACCATTGTAAGTTGTAAGTGCTTCGATAGCTACTTTGGTAGTGGCTACAGGGGTTTTCAACTCGTGTGAAATATTACTGATGAAGCTATCTTTCTGACGGTTGAACAGGGCCTGATGTTTCATAATGCGGTACGCCAGCCAGAAAGCCAGGCCAATAAGCAATAACAATACAAGAGAAAAGCCGATCTGCGGCAGGATACTACGTAACAGGTAAGTGTGGTAACCTGTTACGCTTACAGCTGGTGCAAGTATGCTTCCGTATTTGAAGTGGAATAGTTTTCCTGTATCCCGAAGTTGGGTAGTATCCCAATGAGCAATAAATCTGTTTTGCTTTTTCTGCAGCTCTTTTTGGAATGTTTTAAACAGGGTAGTGCTGTCGGCCGATGCAAAAAAACCATGTGCATAGAGGTCTTTGGAATTGGCGGTTTGTACAAGGGCCAGGCGTAAAATTTTCTTTACATCTTCGGGTAGCTGTTCTTTATCAGACTTCGACCTGATGATCATTTGCTTTACAGTAGTATGCATAGTATCGCCAGTCCGTAATTTCTTCATAGCCATATCGTGATGAAGCCTTTGTTCTGGTAAGATTTTCAGGAAGGAATCATTGAGCAATGTAGTGTCTGAAGAAGAGGTACTAACCTGTACTTGTACATTACGAGGGCCTTGGTGAGGGTTGTCGAGTACTATGGCAATAGTTCGGTTTAGCAGGCTGTCCGTTAGTTTATCTTCCGTACTTATAAACAGCGATTTTATATCCTGGTGTAGTCTCTTTTCTTGTACCTGGTATTGGGAATGCAACCACTGTGCCAGGAAAAGCAAAAGCATGACTTCTCCCGCCAGCATGAGCCAACCTATCCGCTTCCAGGTTTTTCCTCCGTTCTGTGCCACTATTATCTTTCTTTTTGTTATGCAAAGAAAATGAAAGCTTACTGCTTTGCCTATTTCTGTTAACCTTATTTAACCTTATTTGGGTGGTTGTTAACCCACTTTGCGCTGATGTCCGAATAGCTTTGTGTTTCAAAAAAATACATACTATGAAAGCGACATTGCTTATACCGGCTTTATTCCTGGCCATACCCTTATCTGCTCAACAAACTTCCGGCATCATTATATACGATCAGGTGATATCCATCGATATTGAAGGGCACGACCTTCCTGAAGGCATCGCAGCTATGATGCCGAAAGAGCAAAAATTTGAAAAGGTACTTTACTTCAGTCCTGAAGCTACTTTATATGAGAATAGTGATAAAGGCCAGGATGACCAAAAGCAGGAATTCAAGCAAGATAATATGCAGATCCATATTGAGAGAAGCATACCGGATGAAAAAACATATACAGATATAACGAACAAAAGGGTAGTAGAGCAAAAAGATCTGATGGGACGTATGTTTCTCGTAAGCAGAAATATTGAACCTGAAAAATGGAAGTTTACCGGACGACAAAAGAAAATACTTAATCTCCCTTGTATGGAAGCAATCAGCGCTGGTGATAAAGACATAACCGTAGCCTGGTACACGCCCAATATACCGGTTCAGGCAGGACCAGAGCACATTTCAGGCTTACCCGGTATGGTGCTGGAAGCCAACATAGGCACTATGATACATCTATTAGCCAAACGTATAGAACCCGGTAATGATGTAACTAAAAAGATTAAAGAACCTGCAAAAGGCAAAAAGATAAGTGCTGAAGGCTTTGCAAAACTACAAAAGGAAAAAGAAGAGGAAATGCGCAAACAGTATGGTGGTAAAGGTAATGTTATCATTATGAAACAAGCAAGATAACCTTCCTTTAAAACCAACAAACCATGTACAAGTATCTGATCATTATATTCCTGGCACTAAGCCTTGGAACAGTAACCCATGCCAACACATTCAAAATTACAGGTCGTGTTACAGACACTTCTGGCCTGGCGCTTCCCGGCGCTTCCGTCTCTCTGCTTCATCCGGAAGATTCTACGCTTGCTGTTTTCGGTATCAGCAATATGAACGGCGACTTTGCCATGACAGAAGTAAAAGAGGGTAGCTATATATTGCAAATCGCGGTAATGGGCTATTATACTTCATATCGTCAGTTAGCTGTTCCGGTAGCCTCTGGTAATAATCTTGGAGTAATAACTTTACAGGTAAATGAAACAACACAACTGCTGAACGAAGTAGTGATCTCCGGAGAAAAAGTTCCTTTGCGTTTGAAAGGCGATACACTCGAATACAATGCAGGATCTTTTAAAGTGAAACCTGATGCAGTAGTAGAAGACCTTTTGCGCAAACTGCCTGGCGTCCAAGTAGACAAAGAGGGAAATATTAAATCGATGGGTAAGGACGTCAGCAAAGTATTGGTAGATGGAAAGGAATTTTTTAGCGGAGATCCAAAGGTGGCAACGAAAAACCTGCCTGCCGATGCTATAGATAAAGTGCAGGCTTTTGAAAAACGTTCTGATGAAAGTCTTTTTTCCGGTATTGATGACGGACAAAGAGAACAAACCTTAAACCTCTTGCTTAAGGACAATAAGAAAACAGGTTATTTCGGCGAAGCCAAAATTGGAGGAGCTTTACCGGAACAGTATGATGCTTCTGTAAAAGCTTTTCAATTCAGGAAGAAAAGCCAATTAGCTGCGTTGGGTATGCTGAATAACATCAACAAATTCGGTTTTACCTTCCAGGATTATATTGATTTCAACGATGGATTAAGCTCGCTGATGCGAAATGGTGGAAGCATCAGCATGAATAGCAATGAGGCTCCTGTTGATTTCGGCCAACCAGTTACAGGCAAGATCACTTAGGGGCAGTAGGACTGAACTATAGCCTTGAACCCTGGAATAAGAGCCGGCTTAACTTCAGCTATATGGGAAATGGCATTGATAAATTCCTGGATCAGTATGTAACCAGTAAAAACTTTACACCCGGATCAAGCTTTGAAAAGTCGGAACATACTGAAGGTAACAACCGTAGCCTTACCCATCGCCTGTCCGCCAATTTTCGTGGAGAAACAGACTCTTTTAACTTGTTTACCTTCAATGCTTCGGGTAAACTTGGAGATAGTAAAAATGACACACGGCTTCAATCGGAATCCTACCAAATAGAAGCGTTGCAAAACAGGCTGAACAATACGAATACGGTATGGGGCGATGCAACCGATCTCAATGGTACTGCTGGCTGGACAAAAAAAGGAAGAGGTAAATGGCCATTACTTCAGGCAAAACTGCAAGGTTCTCATATCCAAAATAAGGAAGAAAGTGAATGGTACAATACAGCTTACTTTCCGGTAACACAGCAGGAATTCAATGATCGTCAATATCGTTTCAACAACCTGATTCAAACCACAGGCTCTGCTTCACTTTCGACAGTGTACGCTTTGGGTAACAACTATTACATAGAGCCTTCTCTGAAAGCCAGCTATAACAAGGAGTCCATTCGCCGCCGTCAAGGGCCGCTCGACTACAGTGATATCGTGATTGATTCTCTAAGTCCTTATTTTTACCGCAATGCTTTGAGCGTAAATCCCGGCATAGAATTAAAGCGTATCCTTAAAAAAACGCAATGGAATATAGGTTTACAATGGCAAACTACGGATCTTTCATCTTTCTTAAACAATAAAGAACTCAATCAGAGTATCTACCATTATTTATTACCCTCGGCACGTTGGCAAAAAGAGTTTGGTACAGGTCGCCGTCTGGCGGCGCGTTATAAAGCAGAGGTCAACGCTCCCGGTGCTTTACAGATGCTTCCTGTAACTGATTTCAGCAATCCTTTATTTCGGGTTGCCGGTAGTACAAACCTGAAACCGGAATATGAACACAACCTTAATCTGAATTATAACCGCTTCGACCAGTTCAATATGAGTTCCTTCTTTATTATGATGAATGGAAGCTATACCCCGTGACAAGATTGGCTGGAGCCGGACTATACAGTCGGACCTAAGCCAGGATTTGCTGGCGGTAAATACAGATTATGCTTTGCAGGCAACGTTAAATACACAATATTCCAGGCCGGTAAGAAAACTGGGCCTCCAGGTAACTGCTGATTTTCAGGAAACCTGGAACCGAACGCTTAGCCCGGTAAATGGAGTAGGAAATGTGAATAACTCACTTAGTCATCAGTTGGAATTAAGTGTCAGTAACCTGAATAGTGATGTATGGGACATAAGGGGCGGTGGTAGTGTTCAAATTTCAACGGCGACTTATTCACTTAATAAGGAATTGAACAATACTTATTACAACTATACCGGTTTTGCAAGGATAGGGTATCGCCCCACTGAAAACTGGAATTTCCTGATATCCGGCGACCTTACCTATTATGCAGCCAGCAGTTTCGATAATCCACTTACAATTCCTATGTTAAAAGCGGAAATAACACGTTATATATTCAAAAATCAACGCGGAGCTATAAGTCTGAATGGTTTTGACCTGCTGGATAAAAATAAGGCCATTACAAGAACCAGCCAACTGAACTACCTGATGGAGCAACGTTCAAACATTATAGGCCGTTACATAATGTTGTCATTCAGCTATAAACTGAACAAAGCGGGGCGTAAAGCAGATCAAGGAAGCATCACGATCGATGCACGGTAAAAGGTATAATAAATGAAATGCCGGCAGTGACGAATACTCTGCCGGCATTTCGTTTATTATAATTCTTTTCCCCCTTTGAGTTTATACCGGAAAATCTTTCTCTTTAAATGCACCAAAAAACGGAAGGGCTGGAGGAAAAGTGAACATTTCGGCGATAAAATGAATATTTACGGACAGTTAGGCTTTATGCCTGTTTTATATTGTACCTTACGCTGGTATTTGCTCCGATGAAATATGAGGATTATATTAATAAAGGGCAGGTGTGCTGAAAAGAGGGATTTTTCCTCTTGAGCTGCAATAATATATAACCTCTTAAACAATCAATTATTCATATGAGCACAAGTATCCATGGCATTTTAGCGGCGCAGGATTGGAACAGTAATCAATGGCAACAATCTTCTACAAAAGAGGACCTTGAAAATTCATATTTTGGATTTGACGCGGAACAAGGCGTGAGTGCTACAGATCTGAATTTTGGCCATGAAGTATATCCTGCAGACGAAAATGGTTTTTACTATGGTGTATTACCGCAATTTAATTCAAAAGCCCCTGATCGTGCAAAGGTAAAAGATGTAAAGATCGTATTCTTGAAATCAAAGAACTGGCAGGATGGAGAAACTTACCTGGTAGGTTTTTATGCTCTTCCTCTGTTTGTAAAAGGCTTAAGGGCTTCGCAGCAAGAAGGTATTGAACTGGAAGCAGAGCATCATGTAAAAGCTTTGGTAAAAGATATACATCTGCTGCAGCAACCACTTCAGCTTAATGATAACAAACATCTTAAAGGATTTGTGCCTAAAAGCAAGGACTTGGGCAAACAAGCTATTAATTTTTTATCAAGGGAACAGGTGTTGAAGATATTGGATGAAATATCTTTGGTAAACCCAACTGATATGAAATTAAAGCAGATAAAATTCAGGATGATGAAAGCATTGGGACTTGCTGTTATTCTTTAGAAATTATAAAAAATAGCTTCTGCAAAGTGCAAAAGGTGCCGGTAACATATCGGCACCTTTTTTTATTAGGAAACTTATGCTTCTATGTTAATCTTCGTTGAACATTCAACTTTATGGATTGTAGTTCGTTCTTTTTACAGAACTTAAATAACACTGCTCATGGAAAATAAAGATCAAAAAGGAGAACACCAGGTTCATAAAAACCAGGTAGATAAAAATACCGAGCATATACCGGAAGAAGAGATTGAACGCATGCCTTCATCCGATGATGATTACCGCTTGCCAAGATCACTCCCGGAAGAAAGAAGAGACGATGACGAAGATGCAGAAAATGTTGCTGAAGAAGATGAAATTAACGATGATCTGATTGATGAGGACACTGATATTTCTGCTACTGAAATAGCTTTGCTTGAAGAAGCCGAAAGAGATACATCAAGCGACGAATCAAGAGCCTCTGATTTATTGGATGATGCTGATGATGATGGAGATGCCTTAAACGAAGGGCCTGATGAAGATAATGCTTTTGATACCGGCGAAGATCTGGATATGACCAATGATGTGAACAACCCCGATATTGATGAAGAGGACGAAGATTTTTAAGAAAATGTTTCTTTAGGAAACTTTCCAAAAGTTCTACCTTTTGGAAAGTTAAAAAGCATATTTAACTACATTACTCTTTAGCATCCTGCCTGGCCCAATAGCCAATATACTATTACGAACACTATTATGGTGCCAAAACAACCACCGCCCCATTTCCAGGCAGCAGCTCCGGCTAATAACCCTCTTAACCAACTCATATGCAATTGTTTTGTGTGAACGATGATTTCTGATGGACAACAAAAACAATAAATGATAGTTCATAGAAAGAACAATCCCTTGCTATAAAATACTAAAAGCTACTCTGTGAGTAGCTTTTAGTATTTTTAGTTAGTAATGATCAGCTTTAACGGTTCAGCATAGAAACGTGTTCTTATTGAATCCTGGTAGGTTGATAATACCTCGGAGAACATTGCGGTATCACCGGCTTTAGTTCGTTCTCTTAGGTTGCGTATCCAAAAATCAGGTAGCTTACCTTTCTCACTTTCTATGGAATAATAGTCCGTCATGATGCGTAATTTCCCGGTACTATCTTCATAAGCACCACGCTCTGCATAGGTAAATGTATATTGGATCACAGGATGTTCCCGGTTTAAGGTATCACGCGCTACAAGGCTGTAGTCCAGTAAGGAATCAAACACCTTCTTGGATATTTTACCATTTCCCATCCCATTAAAAAGATAGGCCTTTCCTTTATGCACAATTTTCTTTTTCTCAACCGGCTTTTTCTGCACCTGGAATGCCAGTGTGCCGAAAACAATACCTGTCATAATTAGTCCGATCAAATACTTTTTCATTGTTCGCAATTTGAAGAATAAAGAATTTGTACTTATATGCACAGCCTTTACTATTTATAATAAACTCAGGCTTTCTTCCAATGTCTTAATTTTTGCAACTGCATCCGATTGCTTCTTACGTTCATTGGCTAGAATCTCAGGCTTTGCATTTTGCACAAACTTTTCGTTACTCAGTTTTTTATCTACACTGACCAAAAATCCTTTGAGATAGTTTAATTCCTCCTGCATTTTATCTTTTTGTACTGCTGTATTTACTTCAGCATGACTCAAGATATAAATTTTCTCCGTTTGTACTACAATAGCCATACTTCCTGCAACGGGTTCAGTAGTCTTTTCTAATGTATCGGCATTTACCTGACGCTGCAAAATACCACTTGTTGCCTGGTAAAAAGAATCATTAACAGAATCAAAAGATAAAGAAATCACATCTTTAGGTTTCAAAAGATTCTTGTTACGGGTATCACGGATAGCGGTAATGAGCTGCTGTAACAGTTGTCCCTGCTGCAATATGTCCTCATTTTTACTGTGAACCAAAGGTAATTGGCGCACAATCAGATCTTCTTTTTGTTCCCGTAAAAGATGAAATACTTCTTCGGTAAGAAAAGGCATAAACGGATGCAACAATTGCAAAAGATCTTCGAATAAAGATACGGTTTGCTCGTAAACCTCTTTATTCATAGGCTCATTTAATGCAGGCTTTACCCACTCTAAATACCAGGAGCAAAAATCATCCCAAATAAGGCTGTATATTGTTTTTAACGCTTCGCTAAGTTTGAAATCTTTAAAAAGATTATCAATCTGTTGACGAGCTTCGTTGATGCGCTCACGCATCCAGGTTGTGGCAAATGTTTCCGTTGGAGCTGAAGTACTTGCTTCTACTCGCCCTTCCCACATCTTTATCAGCTTAAGGGCATTCCACATTTTATTGGAAAAATTACGCCCTTGTTCCAAAAAGGATTCATCATACAGAATATCATTTCCCGCAGGAGAAGATATCATCACACTAAAGCGAACAATGTCTGCACCGTGATCTTCTATAAGTCGCAACAGGTCTGGAGAATTGCCGAGTTGTTTACTCATCTTTCTACCCAGCTTATCGCGGATGATACCGGTAAAATATACCTGGTCAAAAGGTTTTTTTCCTTTGAACTCGTAACCTGACATTACCATACGCGCTACCCAAAAGAAGATAATGTCCGGTCCGGTAACCAGTGTATTGGTAGGGTAGTAGTAGTCCAGTTCTTTATTGTTCTTATCTTCATTCCAACCAAAAACCTGGAGCGGCCATAACCAGCTGGAAAACCATGTATCCAATACATCGTCTTCCTGGCGCAGTTCTTCAAGGGTTCCGTCTGCTTTATTCTTTTTGTATTGGGCTAAAACACCTTCAACTGTTTCCGCTACATAAATATTTCCTTCCTTATCGTACCATGCAGGTATACGTTGTCCCCACCAAAGCTGGCGGCTAATACACCAATCTTTAATATTGCCCATCCAATGACGGTACAGGTTCTTAAATTTAGATGGATAGAATTGGATATCATCATTCATTACCGCTTCCAATGCAGGCGCAGCCATTTTCTCCATATCGCACCACCACTGCATAGATAACCTTGGCTCAATAACAGCACCTGTTCTTTCCGATACACCTACCTGGTTGGTATAATCTTCCTGCTTTACAAAATTGCCAGAAGCCTTAAGGTCTTCTACTATTTTCTTACGAACAGCAAAACGATCTTCGCCAATATAAAGTTGTGCAGCTTCACTTAGTGTTCCGTTAGGGTTAAGCGTATCTACGACTTCGAGTTTATGTTTTAGTCCGAGGTTGTAATCGTTAATATCATGAGCTGGCGTAACTTTCAGTGCGCCGGTACCAAATTCTTTATCAATGTATTCATCAAAGATGATGGGTATGCGACGATTGATCAAAGGCACAAAACAGAACTTACCTTTCAGATGTGCATAGCGTTCGTCATCCGGATGTACACATACCGCTGTATCACCCAGAATGGTTTCGGGACGTACAGTTGCTATGGTAATATACTCTTCTTTTTCACTGTCAATTTTATACTGAACATAAGTCAGCTTACTATTAGTTTCTTTATGTAGTACTTCTTCATCACTAAGGGCCGTTAATGCCTGCGGATCCCAGTTGATCATCTTCACACCACGGTAAATATTGCCTTTATTGAACAGCTCTACAAACACACGGATTACAGCTTTATAATAAGCATCATCCATGGTAAAATGAGTACGGTTCCAATCGAGTGAGCAGCCTAATTTCTTTAACTGCTGTAAAATAATCCCGCCATATTTTTCCTTCCACTCCCAGGCATATTTCAAAAACTCATCGCGCGAAAGATCATTTTTATCAATACCTTTTTCACGAAGCATATTCACGACCTTGGCTTCTGTAGCAATGGAAGCATGGTCTGTACCTGGCACCCAGCAAGTATTGAACCCCTGCATTTTAGCCCGGCGCAATAAAATGTCCTGTACTGTATTATTTAAGGCATGCCCCATGTGCAACACTCCGGTTACATTGGGTGGCGGCATGACTATAGTGTAAGCTGGTCTTTCGTCCGGTGTGCTGTTAAAATATCCTTTATTGTTCCAATGTTCATACCATTTTTGTTCAATGGCTTGAGGCTCGTAATTTTTACTTAGTTCCATGTTTAAAAATAAGGCTGCAAAAATAATGATTTGATCTTAAAGCGTATAGAATAAGATATTGTAATGGATAGACTTTAAAAATGAGAATTGGGAGCTAAAAGTGCATCGTTTTCTTTGCTGGTAAATCTTTAGTTAACTGTTCTTTACAGTATATTAATTCATTATCTTTGGTAATCTAAAATTATAGAAAATGAAAAAAATCACATTATTATTAGGCGCAGCCTTGATCATGGGTGCATCTGCATTTGCATGCGATGGAAAGAAAGATGGTTGTTGCAAAGGGAAGAAAGAAACTGCTGCATCTTGCCATAAAGATAAAAAAGAGGTAGCTTCAAAAGAGCATGGCTGCTGCAAAAAAGGTGAAGGCAAAACAGCTACAGCCAATGATGTAAAGAAAGCACCAACTAAAGAAGTAAAGGCTACAACTGCAGTAAAGAAATCATAATTGCAATATTGTAATGCAAAACAGGAGCTCAATTGGGCTCCTGTTTTGCATTTTAGATTTCTTCTTTTTGCCAAAAAGAAGTATGACATCTCTCTTCAAAAATAAGTTTGAAACAAATAGGCCAGCTTTATAAAAAGCTGGCCTATTTGTAATACTAAATTATTGCCTATGCTTCTTCCATGTAAGCCTCTGTAGGCTCACAAGTACAAATCAGGTTACGGTCACCAACAGTGTTGTTCACACGGGCAATTGATGGCCAGAATTTGTTGGATTGTACATAATGTAAAGGGAATGCAGCAGTTTCACGACTATAAGGACGGTTCCAGTCAGAGCTGATTACGGTCAATTGTGTATGTGGTGCATTCTTCAATGGATTGTCTTTTGGATCAGCGTTTCCATTTTCAATAGCCCTGATCTCTTCCCTGATCGATAATAAAGCTTCGCAGAAACGATCAAGTTCAGCTTTATCTTCACTTTCAGTAGGTTCGATCATAATAGTTCCTGCAACCGGGAAACTCATGGTTGGCGCGTGGAAACCGTAGTCCATCAAGCGTTTCGCGATATCTTCTGCTTCGATCTCTGCAGATTTTTTAAACGGACGCAAATCCACGATGAACTCATGGGCGCAGGTACCATTTGAACCCGAATACAGGATCGGATAATCATTTTGCAACAATGCCTTCATATAGTTGGCATTCAGGATAGCATATTCTGTAGCTTTCTTAACACCATCTGGTCCCAGTAAGCGTATGTAAGCGTAGCTGATTAATAGAATAGATGCTGAACCATAAGGTGTAGAAGATACACCATGTTGCCAGTTGTCATTATTGGAAGTGTCTTTACCAAAAACGTGACCGGGAAGGAATGGTTTCAAATGCTCTGCAACACAGATAGGCCCCATACCAGGACCGCCGCCACCATGTGGAATAGCAAATGTTTTGTGCAGGTTCAAGTGACATACATCAGCGCCGATATAACCGGGAGCTGTGAGGCCAACCTGTGCATTCATGTTTGCACCATCCATATATACTTGTCCACCATTGTTGTGAATGATGTCGATAATATCTTTTACGCTTTCTTCGTAGATACCGTAGGTAGAAGGGTAGGTGATCATGATACCGGCAAGGTTGGCAGCATATTGTTCTGCTTTTGCTTTAAGATCAGCTACGTCAATATTGCCATTTTCCAGTGCTTTTACTACTACTACTTTATAACCAGCCATCACCGCGGATGCAGGATTGGTACCGTGTGCAGAAATAGGGATCAAAATTACATTACGGTGATGATCCCCACGGCTTTCGTGATAACCACGGATAGCAAGCAGACCAGCATATTCGCCGGAAGCACCACTATTAGGTTGCAAACTGCAAGCTGCAAAACCGGTAATTTCACTTAAATAAGTTTCCAGTTCTCTTACAATATGTAAATAACCTTTAGCCTGATCAACAGGTGTGAAAGGATGAATTTTGCTCCAATGGCTCCAGCTCAACGGCATCATTTCTGTTGCAGCATTAAGCTTCATGGTGCAGCTTCCCAAAGAGATCATGCTGGTGTTCAAGCTAAGATCTTTATTCTCCAGGAATTTGATGTAACGCATCATCTGCGTTTCGCTATGGTGCGAATTAAATACAGCGTGTGCCAGGAACGAAGAAGTACGGATTAGTTCTGAAGGAATACCTTTAAGGTTGTTTTCTTCATCTACATCATAACCTACAGCACCTTCTACAAGGTTAACAGCATTGATAATATCTGCAAGATCTTCAAAGCTGGTTGTTTCATCAAGGGAAATACCGATAAGGCCACTAGGGAAATATCTGAAGTTGATATTATGTGCCAGCGCTTTTTCTCTTATCGCTTCAGTCTTATCTGTTTTGATTACAATAGTATCAAAGAAAGATGTGGAAACCAATGTATAGCCAGCTTCTGTTAAAGTATCAGCAAGTGTTTGAGCCAAAGCATGTACTCTTAATGCAATATTTTTCAAACCTTCAGGGCCATGGAATACAGCATACATCGCAGCCATATTGGCCAGTAAAGCCTGTGCAGTACAAATGTTGGAAGTTGCTTTTTCACGTTTAATATGTTGCTCACGGGTTTGCAAAGCCATACGCAATGCACGATTGCCTTGTGCATCTATACTGATACCAATAATACGGCCAGGAATAGAACGTTTAAATTCATCTTTACAAGAGAAGAAAGCAGCGTGAGGGCCACCAAAACCTAATGGTACACCAAAACGTTGTGCCACACCAAATGCAGCATCAGCGCCCAATTCACCCGGAGGGGTAAGTAAGGTAAGTGCTAACAAATCTGTAGCCATACCTACATAAGCACCGGCAGCATGAACTTGTTCAATAAAGCTACGATAATCTTCTACAGAACCTTTATCGTTAGGATATTGAATTAATGCACCAAAATATTGCTCATCAATAACAGCTGTTTTATAATCACCAAAAACAACTTCAATATTCAGGGGAGTAGCACGGGTTACTACTACATCTTTTGTTTGCGGAAACATTTCATTGTCCACAAACAATTTAGGACGATCCAGTTTATCATTGCTTTTGTTCAACAAATGGAAGAACATAGCCATGGCTTCAGCAGCTGCAGTAGCTTCATCCAGAAGAGAAGCGTTTGCAATGGGCAAAGCAGTAAGGTCGCTTACAACAGTCTGGAAATTCAAAAGGCTTTCCAGGCGGCCTTGGGAGATTTCAGCCTGGTACGGTGTATATTGTGTGTACCAACCTGGGTTTTCAAATACATTGCGTAAAATAACACTTGGGGTATGGGTATCGTAATAACCCTGACCGATATATGTTTTAGAAACTTTATTTCCCAGAGAAATATTTTTGACCTGGCGCAAATACTCTGCCTCGCTTACAGCCGCAGGAAGATTAAGTGGCTTTGGCAAGCGTATCGCGCTCGGGACCGTTTTGTTAATCAACTCGTCCAGACTGTCAATACCAATGGTATTAAGCATTTCGCGGGTTTCCTGCTCATCAGGTCCAATATGGCGCTGAAGAAATTCGTGCTGCAATTGAGCAAAAAGATTCATAGAAAATAAATAGAAAAATGAAAAGAATGCGCAAAATTAGGAATTATTTGGGTAACAAATACCTTTCATGAAATGTTAGAGGTTTGAGTTATCTGGCTATCGGTATTTATTATTTATTAATTTGAATTTTGTATGGACGTTGTAGAAAATGTGATAAGAGATAACGAGATACATGGTACTTACCAATTGTTTTGAGTTATGATTTTTAATTGTCCCGCGGATTTCGCAGATGATCGCAGCGTTTTTTTAAGTCTTTATACTCACCAAGCTTGGCTATAGGCCAGGCTTTTTTATTTAGTTATTACCGATACGCAATTGGAGGTTGCATTTTTCTTAATCATGTAACTTTTTCGGGAACACACCGATTCACACTTATACCGAGTACTGAAAAGATCTTTTTCCTCCCAATTCAGCTATAAATCCCAAATGTTTGTTAAATATAGTACTATACAATGCAAGGTACCTACATTTGCAATGTAATATGCAACAACTAATACTTTAACTATGAAAACGATACTAACCATTTTAAGCTTTATTGGCTGTTCTATAGCAGCACAAGCCAAAGCAGATAATACCATTACCGGGAAAGTAAAAGACGAAAACAACAAACCCATCGACGCAGTAACCGTTTCTCTGCTAAAAGCGAGCGATAGTAGTCTGGTAAAAATGGCTTTTACTGATACATCTGGAAATTTTGAAATTGAACGGGAGGTGAAGGGAGATTTTCTATTGAGTTACAGCAGCGTCGGTTTTAAAAGTACTTATTCCGAAACTTTTAAGATGGAAGAAAATCAGAATTACAATTCACCAACAATCAGTCTATATAGTGACAGTAAAAAATTACAGGAAGTAACCGTTACTTCCCGCAAGCCTACCATAGAAGCAAAGCCAGGCAAAATTGTTTTCAACGTAGAAGGAAGTATTAATGCTACCGGCAGCAATGCATTGGAATTATTGCAAAAGAGTCCGGGTGTGATGGTAGATAATAACGAGAATATCAGCATGAAGGGAAAATCGGGCGTGAAAATTTACATTGATGGCAAAATGACCCAGTTGGATAATAAGGGTTTGGCTGAATACCTTAAAGGCATCAACAGCAGCGATATAGAAGCTATTGAGATGATCGCCAATCCCGGTGCAAAATATGATGCGAGCGGTAATGCAGGCGTTATTAATATCAGGTTGAAAAAGAATAAGAAATTTGGCACTAATGGTAGCGTGGAGCTGGGTTTTACGCAAGGACGTACCCCCAAAGGTAATGGTGCTGCAAGCCTCAATTACCGCGATCAAAAGGTAAATATTTTCAGTAATATAGGTGGTGCTATAGGCAGAAGGGATAATGATCTAAATCTATACCGTATTCAAAACGGAACGATTTATGATCAGAACACCGTTATGACTAATAAGAGAAGAGGGATAAATATAAAGGCAGGTGCAGATTATTTCCTGGATCGTAAGAACACTATAGGGATACTCGCGACTTCTAATTTTGGTGGCGGTTCTTTTAATTCTGAAGGGACTACGGATATATACAACCAGGCATCAGGTGTGCTGTTGCAGAAATTACAGGCAACGAATAAGTCACCAATAAATAGGGCCAATGCCAACTTTAATATCAATTACCGTTATGCGGATGACAGCAGCGGAACACAGGTTAGCTTTGATGCGGATTACGGCCTTTTTCGCAGCACAAGCAAAAGCTATCAACCCAACAATTATTATGGCGCTGATGATCATTTTCAACATGCTATCATTAATGGCAACGAAGCACCAACGGACATTGATATTTATACCGCTAAACTGGATGTAGAACATAAACTGGGAAAAGGAAAACTTGGCGTAGGCGGTAAAGTAGCTGTGGTAAAGACTGATAATACTTTTGACTTTTTTAATTACACTGATAATGTACCGGTCAAAGACATGGCCCAAAGCAATAGCTTTTCCTACCTGGAAAATGTAAATGCTGCTTATGTTAATTATGATATAGAACTTCATCCTAAATGGAGCCTGCAGGCGGGTGTGCGTATGGAGCAGACCAATAGCAAAGGAGAGTTGACTAGAGCTGATGGTAGCTTTCAGGCGGATAATACGGTGAAAAGAAATTATCTTAACTTTTTTCCCAGCGCAGCGCTTACTTATACCTTCAAACCGGAACATGTGTTTGGTATCAACTATAACAGAAGAATTGATCGTCCGGATTACCAGGATCTGAATCCTTTTGAAAACAAACTGGACCAGATGACCTACGAGAAAGGCAATGCGTTTTTAAAACCGCAATACACGGACAATGTAGAGTTGAGTTACATATTCAAATCTATGGTGAATGTCAGTTTGGCTTATAGCCATGTCAAAGATTACTCTGTAACGGTAACAGATACCATCAATGGCAATGCTACCTTCATTCAGAACCAGAATATTGCTTCGCAAAAAATATACAGCGTAAATCTTGGCTCGCCCATACCCATTGCTAAATGGTGGAACGGTTACATAAGCCTGTGGTACAACTATCAGATTGTACAAGGAGGATTCAACAATATCAATATTGATCTGAAAGCTTCAGGATATGGTGTTTACGGACAAAGCGCTTTTACACTGGGCAAAAACTATACTGCAGAAGTAAGCGGTTGGTTCAACGGAAAAGGCATGGAAGGTACCTGGCAAAAAAATGCGATGGGTTCATTAGATCTTGGCATCCAAAAAAGATTTTTGAAGGAAAAAGCAACAATTAAACTTACTGTTACAGATGTGTTGGGCACTACAAAATTCAGAGGTGGTAGTGATTATGGAGGTACCAGCATAGCTATCAACCAAAAGAATGAAAACCAAACAGTTCGCCTGAATTTCAGCTACCGCTTTGGCAACAGCCAGGTAAAAGGCGCCCGTCAACGCAAAACAGCATCGGATAGTGAAGGCAGGAGGATAAAGTAATACGAAAATTTAGTAATTAGTAAATGTGAAAATGAGGTAACAACCAAATCAATTTGCACATTTACTAATTTTCACATTAGCTGATTAAATGTCGTATGTAACGCCTTCAGTTGTTATTTCCACATCAGAAAATATGCTGTTGGCTTCCGTATGGAATACAGAGAGATCCTGGTATTTAGAAGAAAAATGTCCCAGGAAAAGTTTGTGAACGCCGGCAATTTTTGCAAGCTCGGCGGCTTGTAAAGCTGTACTGTGAAAACGTTCTATTGCCCGCTCACGAAGATCGTCGAGATAAGTGCTTTCATGATACATCGCGTCAACACCTTTTATATGCTCCAGGTAGGATAGGGTATAGCGCGTGTCAGCACAATAGGCATACTTTTTATCTTTTGGACCAGGTTCAGTAACCCATTCATTTTTTACTACAAATCCATCACGGCGCGTGTAATCTTCACCTTGCTTTAAATGAGGGTAAAAAGAAGAAGGAATTTCGTATTCTTTGCACTTATCAGGATTCAGTTTGCGCCCACTACTTTTCGCTGTAAACAGGAAACCGTGACAAGCAATTCTATGTTCTACCGGGAATGATTTTACCGCATAATGTACCGTATCTACCAATAAAGAAGAAACACCTTCTTCAAGTGGTGTAAAGATAATTTCGTAGGGAAGTTTGACCCCGGCCACAGATAAGTGAAGATTAATAATGTCTTTAAGTTGCGCTGGTGCAAATAGGTAGAGTGGGGCAGTCCTGCTCATCAGCCCCATACTGGTTAGTAAACCTATAAGTCCGAAGTAATGGTCGCCATGTAAATGGCTGATGAAAATATAATTGATCCTTCTGCGCTTTATGTTGTAGCGCTGCATTTGCATTTGGGTGCCTTCGCCGCAGTCTATAAGAAATTGTTGTTCCCTTATATCAATTACCTGGGCTGTAGGATGTCTGTCATAAGCAGGGATCGCAGAGTTATTTCCAAGAATGGTTAACTTAATATTCATCTTCGCCTAAGGAGATTATTTTACTTCAACATTAAGACTCACCCAAAAGGTCTCTTTCCAATACCTCCATGCTGATGATATCAATAGCTTCGTTTAAAGTTGGTGTAAGGTTAAGGCTTAGGTGATATTGGCCTTTTTTCATGGTTTGCATCACACTATCTTCAAGGGTAGTAAACACCAGTGAACAACCTTTGTTGTACAGCGAATCGTGCATATCCAGCAGAACATTACCTGCCGACATGTCCATATTGGCAATATGCTGTAAGTCGATCACGAAATTATGACTGCCCGTTTCTGTCGCATCATCCACCTTTTGTCGTATTACTTCTGCCAAATTAACACTTAAATCACCCGAATCCGGCGTAATTACAGTATAATTTGGTTTGGTATCAATTTTGAATTCCATTTTATAATAATTGTTATTGGTATTATGACTTCCTGCTGATAAAAAGGTTCAAATGTAGCTTAAAAATACGGAAAACACTTTACCGTAAAATCCTTTTCCGCCGCACGATATTCATGTTTCAATAATTATCAAATTTATCTAACTTAGCATTTAATAATCACCAACGTTTGCTGGAAAAAAGAAAATAACTTTGAGTCTATAATTTAAGACGTAAAAATTGTGTTGAACATTGGCAACAAACCTTGTGTTTTTGTGTTGAAGTTCAGCTATCTTTGAAAGCAAACATTAATCTGAAATATCCACATGGATTCTAATTTCTCACCGAAAGTAAAAGAGATCATTTCGTATAGCAGGGAAGAGGCTTTACGACTCGGAAATGATTTTATAGGAACGGAACATTTATTACTTGGCCTTATCCGTGAAGGAGAAAGTATAGCTATGCGCATTCTGCAATCACTGAAAATTGATTTGTTCGATCTGCGCAAGGAAGTTGAAGTGGTGATAAAAGACAAAGGAAGTCGCACCATTGCAAACGTAAATAGCTTACCGCTTACCCGCCAGGCCGAGAAAGTTATACGCATTACGGTTTTGGAAGCCAAAACACTTAAAAGCCGTACTGTGGAGTCTGAACATTTAATGCTCTCTATCTTGAAAAATAAAGAAAATCCCGCTGCGCAAATACTCAATAATTACGAAGTGGATTACGAACGCTTCAAAAATGAGTTAAGCATACTGCAGGGCGAAACCCCCGGAGCAGAATATACCGGAAACGATCCCGGCTCCGAAGAATTTGATGACGAGGAACGTCGTCAATATCAGCAACGCCAAAGACAAGGTAGTGCTGCTTCAGGAAATGTAAAATCGAAAACACCAGTACTCGATAATTTTGGCCGCGACATTACCCGCATGGCCGAGTTGGGCAACCTGGATCCTATTGTAGGCCGTGAACAGGAAATTGAGCGTGTATCGCAAATCCTGTCCCGCCGTAAAAAGAACAATCCAATCCTGATTGGTGAGCCTGGTGTTGGTAAAACCGCCATAGTAGAGGGTTTGGCGCTTCGCATAGTACAACGCAAAGTATCCCGTATCCTTTTTGATAAGCGCGTGATCAGCCTGGATCTTGCTGCATTGGTAGCTGGTACCAAGTATCGTGGCCAGTTTGAAGAACGTATGAAAGCCATCATGAATGAGCTGGAAAAGAACCGTGATGTGATCCTGTTCATTGACGAGATCCATACCATTGTAGGTGCCGGTGGCGCTTCCGGTTCACTGGATGCTTCCAACATTTTCAAACCCGCACTTTCCCGTGGTGAACTGCAATGTATCGGTGCTTCCACTTTGGATGAATACCGCATGTACATTGAGAAAGATGGTGCATTGGATCGTCGTTTCCAAAAAGTATTGGTTGAGCCACCAAGTGTGGAAGAAACCATTACGATACTGAACAATATCCGCCCTAAATACGAAGAGTTCCATAATGTAACTTACGATAAAGACGCTGTTGAAGCTTGTGTGAAATTAAGTGATCGTTACATGACCGATCGTTTATTGCCGGATAAAGCTATCGACGTAATGGATGAAGTGGGTGCTCGTGTGCACTTGAAAAATATTAATGTTCCTAAGAATATCCTTGAGCTTGAAAAGAAGATTGAAGATATTAAACTGGAAAAAAATAAAGTAGTAAAAAGCCAACGCTTTGAAGAGGCTGCATCTTTAAGAGATAAAGAAAAACGCCTGGGCGAAGAACTGGAAAAAGCCAAAGGGGAATGGGAAGAAGAGGTGAAACACAAACGCTATCCTATTCATGAAGAAGATATAGCTGAAGTAGTGAGCATGATGACCGGCATTCCTGTTATGAGAATGGTGGAAGCAGAAAGCGAAAAACTGCGCCGCATGGGTGATGACCTGAAAGCTATGGTGGTAGGGCAGGACGATGCTATTTCCAAAGTGGTAAAAGCGATACAGAGAAACAGGGTAGGATTGAAAGATCCGAGAAAACCCATTGGTTCTTTTATCTTCCTGGGACCAACTGGTGTGGGTAAAACAGAATTAACTCGTGCATTGGCAAGATATCTTTTCGATAGTGAAGATGCCCTGATCCGTGTGGATATGAGTGAGTACATGGAGAAATTCTCGCTAAGCCGCCTTATAGGAGCGCCTCCGGGCTATGTGGGTTACGAAGAAGGTGGTCAGCTTACTGAAAAAGTGCGCCGTAAACCGTACTCTGTAATTCTATTGGACGAAATAGAAAAAGCACATCCGGATATCTTCAACATTCTGTTGCAGGTATTGGACGATGGCCAGCTGACCGATGGTTTGGGTAGAAAGGTAGATTTCAAAAATGCGATCATTATTATGACTTCCAATATTGGTGCACGCCAATTGAAAGACTTTGGTGATGGTGTAGGGTTTGCAACTGCTGCTAAACTGTCCACTTCTGAAGAAAGCAATCGGGGCGTGATTGAAAGAGCATTGAAACGTACTTTTAGTCCGGAATTCCTGAACAGGCTTGATGATGTAATTATCTTCAATTCCCTGGGCGAAGAACATATCAACCTGATCATCGACATCATAATGAAAGATGTGCTGAAAAGGATGAATGCACTTGGATTTACCCTGGAACTCACAGCAGAAGCACGCAAATTCATAGCTGAAAAAGGATATGATCAACAGTTTGGAGCACGTCCTTTGCATAGGGCCATCCAGAAATACCTGGAAGATCCTTTGGCAGAAGAAATCCTGAACCACAATATCAAAGAAGGCGATAAAGCCATTGCCGACTACGATAAAACCCAGGAAAAAATTGTGTTCTCTGTTTCGAAAGGGAAAGACAAAAAAGAGAAGACAGAAACTAAAGATTAATCTCATCTTATAGTTTAGTTATACAATGAAAGCCCCGCAAATTTTGGGGGGCTTTCATTATTTAGGAAGCTATGAATCAAATTGGAGTGGATATAATTTTTCCTACGTTTTAGCCAGGTCATTTACCGCATCCTTAATTTCAGGATATAAAAAAGTATAACCTTCATTTTGAATTTTAGCAGGGCTGAGGTTAGCACTTTTTAATACTTCTATGGACATTTCTCCGAGTCTTAACCTTAAAGCAAAAGTGGGAACATGTACAGGAATATAAAATCTATGTCTTGCCTTTGCAATAGCCAGTACCAATTCTTTATTGGATATCGGGTGGGGCGCCACAGCATTGTATGGGCCTGACATGGATTCTGTTTCTATAGCATGGATATACATATTGCAAATGTCATCTTCGTGTATCCAGCTTACTATTTGTTTTCCATTGCCGAGTATAGTGGCTACTCCAAAATTTAATGGTTTCTCAAATTCAGTATAGACGCCGCCTTTTTTGCTTAACACAATCCCGGTACGTAATATCACCAGTCGTTTGCCTAGTTCTATCACAGGTTCTATGCTTTCTTCCCATTGTCTGCACACATCGCCCAGAAAATCTTTTGAAGGCCTGTCGTCTTCAGTGAAGCCATCATTCAGGGAGAGTAAATTGTCTGCGCCGTAATATCCCGATGCTGATGCGGAAATGACGGCTTTTACATGATTTGGAATTTCCTTTAAAGCTTTTACCAGCAAAGCACATGTCTTAGTCCGGCTTTCCAATATTTCTCTTTTCCGGTCATCAGTCCATCTTTTGTCTGCCACACCAGCGCCGGCAAGGTTAATGATGTAATCCGACTTCTTCACCGCCTCATTATCAATCTCCCCTTTATCAATCTCCCAACGGGCATAACCTGTCTTTGATCCGTTTGTTTGTGCTTTGGAGATATGGCGGGTAAGTATAATAACATCGTACCCCTTTTGTATGAGCAATTCATTTAACCTTTTACCTATAGTGCCGGTACTACCGGTAATGAGAACTGTGGGCATAAAGGAAGATATTATCTGAAATGATTTACAGAATAGTTTAATATCAAAACATGAAATTCCAAGATAGAAACATTATTTCACTAATTATAGCGTGCTTCGGTGGAAAATCGGTAAACCATTTTGATCCAGGCCAATGTAATTGCACCTTTTGACTTATTTAACATTAATTTTGCTTGCTGGTCATTCCAGCTTTTTCCCCCGAAAGAAGAGAACAAGGCGCTTTTTTCTTTTTAATGGTAAAAAAATATTTGTTGTATTAAAAAATTGTGTACTTTTGCGCCCTTAATTAAAGAAGCTCTTATCTGATACTCAGGATTTGGGAGAGATTTAATAAAAACTCGTTAATACCAAAAATTTAAGCAATGGCTAAAGAAATTTCGGGCTACGTAAAGCTCCAATGTAAAGGCGGCCAGGCCAATCCGGCTCCGCCAATCGGTCCAGCGTTGGGTTCCAAAGGTGTAAACATCATGGAATTCTGCAAACAGTTCAACGCACGTACTCAGGACAAACCAGGTAAAATTTTACCGGTACTCATCACTGTATTTACAGACAAATCTTTTGAATTTGTTATCAAGACTCCTCCTGCAGCAGTTCAGCTTATGGAATTGTCTAAAATCAAAAGCGGTTCAAAAGAGCCTAACCGTAACAAAGTTGGTAAAGTAACCTGGTCACAGGTAGAAGAGATCGCTAAAGATAAAATGGCTGATCTTAACTGCTTTACAGTAGAAAGCGCTATGAAAATGGTAGCTGGTACTGCACGTAGCATGGGACTTACTGTTGAAGGTGCTGCACCTTGGCAAAATTAATCCCTATTGGTTCACCTTATTTAAACATTTGTTGCAATGGCATCTTTAACTAAAAAGAGAAAAGCTGTAGAAGCTAAACTTGATAAAAATAAAGTTTACACCCTGGCAGAAGCTGCCCAGGCTGTAAAAGAAATGAACACGACAAAATTTGACAGTTCTGTGGATGTGCATATCCGTTTGGGTATCGATCCTAAGAAAGCTGATCAGGCTTTGCGTGGTACAGTTACCCTTCCTCACGGAACCGGTAAAACAAAAACGGTATTGGTACTTTGCCCTCCTGATAAAGAAGCAGAAGCAAAAGCAGCCGGTGCTGACTTCGTTGGTCTGGATGAATTTATTCAGAAAATCGAAGGTGGGTGGACTGGTGTAGACGTAATCGTTGCTACTCCATCTGTAATGCCTAAAATTGGTAAATTAGGTAAAGTATTAGGGCCACGTAACCTGATGCCAAATCCTAAAACCGGTACGGTTACCAACGATGTAGCTGCTGCTGTAAATGACGTTAAAGGCGGTAAGATCGCTTTCAAAGTAGACAAAGCCGGTATTATTCACGCTTCCATCGGCCGCGTATCTTTCGAGCCTTCTAAAATTGCTGAAAACGCTCAGGAATTGATCAACACTTTGATCCGTATGAAACCAAGCACTGCTAAAGGTATCTACGTAAAAGGTGTAAGCATGGCATCTACCATGAGCCCGGGTTTAGCTATCGATACTAAATCTGTAGGTTAATCAAAAACGCCCCTTAACCCGGTTTACAAAAATGGGTTGAATGCGGCACAGTGAATCGAAATTGTATAACCGTCCCGAGAGGGTCAAAATTTTTAAACAATGAACACTGCTCAAAAATCAGAAGCGATTGAGCTTTTAAAAAATAAATTTTCTCAGTACAGTAACTTTTATGTTACTAATACGGAGTCTCTGACTGTAGCACAGATCGGTAAACTTCGCAGAACGTGCTTCGAGAAAAACGTTGAGATGCAGGTAGCAAAAAATACTTTGATCAAAAAGGCATTAGAAAGCCTGAATGACGAAAAGTATGCCGGCATTTACGAAGCGTTACATGGTGTAACTGCCTTGATGTTCTCTGATTCTCCTAAAGAACCAGCTGTAATCATCAGCGCTTTCCGTAACGAAGCTAAAGGCGAAAAACCTTACCTGAAAGCTGCTTTCATTGGCGAAGATCTTTTCATTGGCGACAACCAGTTGACCAACCTGAAAAACATCAAAACCAAGAACGAGCTTATCGGCGAAGTTATTGGCTTATTGCAATCTCCGATCCGTCGTGTTATTGCTGCATTGCAAAACCAGGAAGCTAAAGGCGGCGCTGCTACAGAAGAAGCTGCTCCTTCAGTTCCGGATGCACCAGAAGCTCAGGCTCCTGAAACTCCAGAGGCAAGCGCACCAGAGGCACCTGCAGCAGAGTAAAATTCAATTAGCAAATTAGTAAATGAGAAAATTAGCAAATTAAAGGATCGCGATCCATTTGCACATTTTCCAATTTTCAAATTTGCACATTAAAATCGGCTTCCAAGTCCACATATAGTTTACAGTAACAAATTTTAAAACATTCAAAATCTTATAAAAATGGCAGACGTAAAATCATTAGCCGAATCATTAGTAAACTTAACCGTTAAAGAAGTTCAGGAACTTGCAGATGTTCTTAAAGCTGAATACGGTATCGAACCAGCAGCAGCAGCAGTAGTTATGCAAGCTGGTGGCGACGGTGGTGGTGCAGCAGCAGCAGAAAAAACTGAATTTGACGTTATCCTTAAAGGAGCTGGTGCTTCTAAGCTGAACGTAGTTAAAATCGTTAAAGATCTTACTGGTCTTGGACTGAAAGAAGCTAAAGAATTAGTTGATGGCGCTCCAAAAGCTGTTAAAGAGAAAATCTCTAAAGCAGAAGCTGATGATATCGCTGGTAAATTGAAAGAAGCTGGTGCTGATGTTGAAGTAATCTAATTATTTCTCCACACAGAATATATCTTTTCAAAAGACCTCCATATACATGGGGGTCTTTTACATTAGGATTGTCTTAAAAGGATATGTGCGGTATTTTGTTTATCTTTGGCGCACTTCGAGGAATGGATAGTGATTTGTTATCACTGTGATCGTTAATTTTATAATCAAAAAACTAAATGCCGAAAGTAACGTATAACAACAAAAACGCGGTTTTTTTTCCGTCATTGAAAAAGGCTGTCGATGAATATTTTACCACAAATAATCTTGAGAAAACTGGAAACTGGAAATTATATACCAAGACCATAATATTATTGACCTCCGCATTGGCTGTTTATCTTTCGCTGATGTTTGTGCCTATGGCAGGTCTTACAGCTGTGGCGTTGAGTGTTCTATTTGGCCTTATCCTTGCCGGTATTGGCTTTGATGTAATGCATGATGCCTGTCACGGAAGTTATTCCAGCAATAAAACAGTAAACGAACTACTGGGTCTTACCCTTAATGCCTTAGGTGGAAATGCCTTTTTCTGGAAACAGAAACACAATATTATTCATCATACTTACACCAATGTAGACGGTGTGGATGATGATATCGCCAAAAGCCCGATGATCAGAATGTGTGATACACAGAAATGGGTGCCAGCACATCGCTTTCAACATATCTATTTACCTTTCCTGTACATGCTGGGCTCCATATTCTGGGTATTTATTCAGGATCCGGTAAAGTATGCCACTAAAAAAGTGTACACCACACCAATGCCTAAAATGGATACTAAAGAACATATCATTTTCTGGGTTAGTAAAATATTATACGTAGGTTTTTATGTTGCATTACCTATAGCTCTTTTCGGCTGGCAAGGTTGGCTGGTTTGCTTCCTGGCTATGCACTTTGCTTTGGGCTTCACTTTGTCTATCGTGTTTCAGCTGGCGCATGTGGTAGAAGAGACAGAGTTCACGTTTGTAGATGCTTCTGATTTTAAGCACATCGAGAACGAATGGGCTATTCACCAGATTAAAACTACTGCAAATTTTTCTCCGAAAAGTAAAATTATAAACTGGTACGTAGGTGGCCTGAACTTCCAGATCGAGCACCATTTATTCCCTCGTATCAGTCATGTACATTATCCTGCTATCAGCAAAATTGTAGAAGAAAAATGTAATGAATTTGGTGTTACTTACAACAGTATTCCTTTAATGGCAACTGCAATTAATTCCCACTTCCGCTTTATTAAAACTCTGGGTAAAAGACCTGAAAATCCTGTAGCCATTCAAAAAAGGCCTTTAGCCATGGCTTAATCACATTAAGTTTATATTATCTTATAGAAACGCCTGTCTTACCAAAGACAGGCGTTTCCCTTTTTTATAGTATTTCTCGACCTCTGCTTAAAATGTATACTGCAACGCTAAACCATTTGCACCAACCGGAGAAAAATAAGGTTGCAAAGAAAGATGCTTACTCTTTTGCATTTTACGATGCAATTCAGGGATCAATATCCCGGTGCCGGCGCCTATTACCATTCCCAGCATCGCGTCTGTTCTGAAATGCCTTGCACCCTGAACCCGGTAATAGCCTACCAACCCTGGAGGAATAGCTGCGGCTGTAAATAAAGCTAACCTTTTCCAGCCTTTTATCTGATGATAATCAGTATATACTTTTGCCAGGAAAAAGGTTGATGTAGCAGCAAATGAAACATGTCCGCTGAAAAATGAATTGCTCTTCGCATCACCGATTCTTTCCTCCATCGGAACAGCGGTATTGTAGGTAAAAGGCCTTGCTCTCCTTATCGGGAAAGCCGCACCAAAATAAATAGCATTATCCACAGTATGTGTTACCAGGTATAAGGTGATAAGATCAAGCCAATCCTTTCTGGCTCTCCTGTCTAACGCTAAAATTATAGGACTTGCAATGGAAAAATTAAGAAAGAAATCGGAACGGATCTGGGCGTTGGAAAACTTCGCAGGATCATAGGACGCAACAGGCCTGTCAAAGGCATTTATTTTATTAATATTCAGCTTTGCAATATCGTCAGCAGTAAAATCAGATATCCTGTCCAGCTCCCGAAATCCGAAATAAGAGGCGGTCAAAAGAGCCAGGGACCCCGTTAATTCATATTTAAGATTCACTTTGTATACCTTCTGCTTCGTTGTGCTATCTTTTTGGCCAAAGGCAATGCAGGGAAAGGTTAGTATTAAATAAATAAACGTCAGTTTCTTCATAAGGTGCGACTATTACAACAAAAATACAAAGTTGATACAAGGAACAGCATCACAATAATTTATAAACATAACGCTCCTCCATTAAAAATCTGATTGACGCCTTACCGTTATATTTCAGGTAGATAAAATTTTTATTCCGATCACTTGAGGTATTTGCTTGATATTTTCGGTTATTGTTTTTATCTTGGTAACACAGTAAATTATTTAATACGTGTTTATCACCCAATTATTACGGTCAGGCTTAAGGTTTATTCTTTCGTACGCAGTAGTATCCGTGCTGTGCACTGTATTTATTGTTGTAGGAAACGATATTATAGCGCAATACGCCTTCCCATCACGGATAAGTAAAAGCATATTACAGGTTAACTATCTGCAATGGCTACCCGTATGTGCTATACCCCTGCTTATTACAGCTTTTGTTTATTTATTATTGATTAAGCTTTTACCGCTAAGACTACCTTTATTCTTTTCAGGTCTTATTGGTGGAGTTATCTGTGTTACACTTATATTGCTCACTGGTGTTTGTTCTATCTCCTGGGACAGTGGCTGGTACGAGATTAAAAATCTAAGCACTTTCTTTGTTGCAGGATTCTCCTTTGCCATCCTGGTAGAATTATTGGATTAAACCAGTCCATATTTTTCCATCCATTCCTGTAATGCCGCACTGATTTGCTTTGTTTCTATCAAAAAGCCATCGTGCCCATACTTTGAATCCATTTCTTTATAGGTACATTCGGGCAGGTAAGATGCCATGTGTACCTGCTCTTCTGGTGGGCAAAGAATATCACTGCTGATACCGATCAATAAAGCCGGCTGTTTAATGGAAGCTAAAATGTCCCCTATATTCCCGTTACGCTTTCTGGAAATGTTGTGGCTGTCCATGGCTTTACCCAGCAGGTAATAACTATAAGCATTAAAACGGGCAACCAGTTTATCACCCTGGTAATGGATATAGGAACTTGCTTTGAAACCGTCTGTTTTGTCCGGATCAGGGTCTGTTTGCTGCTGTACCATAAGTTCATAATTCCGGTAAGTAAGTAAACCTACTGCCCTGGCAGCTTTCAGGCCTTTGGCACCCGCTTCGGGTATTGGCAATCCGAAGGTACTATCTGCTTCTATAGCTAACCTTTGTGTGGTGTGTACCGCAATACCCCACGCGCTTTCAGCAGCAGAAGTAGCCAGTAAAAACAAATGTTGAATACGACCCTGTTCCATAATGGCCCACTCCAAAGCCTGGTATCCACCCATGCTACCTCCGGCAAGTAAGCGTATTTTTTCTATGCCCAAATGCTTTCTAAGCAGAATATGCGCTTTTACCATGTCTCTTATCGTTACATCCGGAAAGGAATTATAATAAGGCTCTCCGGTATCCTTACAGTTGCTTAGTGGCCCTGTGGTGCCATAACAGCTTCCCAGTATATTGGCGCATACAATAAAATATTTTTCAGGATTAATAACGGTATTATCTCCTACCACACCTTTCCACCAATCCTGTGCGTCTGCATTGGCAGTAAGTGCGTGGCATACCCATACCACATTATCTTTTTCTTCATTAAGGGTTCCGATGGTGGTATAGCCTATTGTAAGTTCCGGAATAGTCTGACCATTTTCAAATTCAAAAACTTCTTCGGAATGATAAGTGCACTGCATATTGGAATAGAAAGGAAGTTTAAAATTTATCAGCAAAAGTAATAGCTTGAGCCTTATTTTTACAGGAAAAATAAAACTATGCCCACAATCAAAGTAATCTACGATATAAACAGCCGGACTTTTACCGCAACCGATGAAAACGATAACCATGTCAACTTTCAATCGGTTCCTGATGGTATAGAACGTCCGTTACTGGATGGTATAAGCCATAGTGTGCGGCCTATGCAGGGATTATTAATGTCGTTGGGCACTTGCAGTGGTATTGATATTGTTGCCATCCTGGAAAAACAACGCCAACCATTTGAACACTTTGAACTAACGATAACCGGTGAGCGCGAGCAGGACAAAGTGCCGGCACTATGGCTGAAAGCACATGTAGATTTTATACTGACCGGCGATCTGGACATGGATAAAGCACAAAGAGCCGCAGCCTTGTCCATTGAAAAATATTGCTCCGTAGCAGAAACATTGAGAAGAGCAGGCTGTGTCATTACATACAATGTAACCCTCAATGGTAATACAGCAAGCTAAATCCGCTTTGCTTTTTCATTCTTTAAACAATTATAATGAACCCGATAACGAAAGCGATACGCATACAGGCAGAACGTACCAGCCAGATGGAGCATTCAGTTCCATTATATCTTACCAGTAGCTTCTGTTTTGATAATGCAGAAGATATGCGTGCCACATTTGCCGATGAAAGGGAAGCCAATATTTACAGCAGGTTCATCAATCCTAATGTTACTGAATTTACCGATAAAATTGCAGCCCTCGAAGGTGTAGAAGCAGCTTATGCCACAGCTTCCGGCATGAGTGCTATCTCCTCTACTTTCCTGGCTTTATTAAAGCAAGGAGATCATTTGCTAAGTTGCAATGCCATCTTTGGTAGTACCCATACGGTACTTAATAAATATCTGCCTAACTACGGTATCGAATATTCATACTTTGCGGCAGACAAGCCCGAAAGCTGGGAAGGAGCAATAAAACCTAATACTAAAATGATCTATGTGGAAACGCCTACCAATCCGGGTTTGGACATACTGGATCTGGAATTGCTAGGTCAATTGGCAAAGAAGCATAACCTTCTGTTTGTAGTAGATAATTGTTTTGCTACGCCTATTGCACAACAGCCGGTTCAGTATGGAGCCGACCTCATCATTCATAGTGGTACCAAATGGCTGGACGGGCAGGGCAGGGTACTGGCCGGTGTTGTGGCAGGTCGGAAAGATCTGATCAATACTATTTATCTTTTTTGCCGTAGTATGGGACCTTCCTTGTCTCCTTTCAATGCATGGATATTGAGCAAAAGCCTGGAAACACTTGATGTACGTATGGAGCGCCATTCGGCAAATGCACTATATATAGCGGAACAATTGCAGGCTCACAGTGCGATAAGTTGGCTTAAATACCCTTTTTTAAAAACGCATCCGCAATATGACATAGCCGTAAAGCAAATGAAAAATGGTGGAGGTATTGTTTGTTTTGAACTGAAAGGAGGTCTGGATGCCGGTAAAAAATTCCTGGATAATCTAAAGATGTTATCCCTCACGGCCAACCTGGGCGATACCCGGAGCATTGCTTCACACCCTGCAAGTACTACCCATGCCAAGTTGAGTGAGGCCGAACGGCAGGCCGTAAATATTACACCCGGCCTTATCCGCATTTCAGTAGGGCTGGAACATAAAGATGATATATTGAAGGATATTTTACAAGCGCTGGGTTAAGAACATTGTTTCTGATACGATTGTGTAGAGACGCGATGCATCGCGTCTCTACACAATCGTAAAAAAGAAAGTCGCAGTGGTTCAATTTGCGACTTTCTTTTTTGCTTTCTGATGATCAGTTTAACGATATGTCTTCCTTGAGAAGATTGGTCAAATGTTCATTTAATGAGAGCAATTCTAACATTCTTTGATACTCAGCCAGGTTTTTCAGGTAAGAATCGGTTTCATCAATTTCATGCCTGAATTTATTGGCTTCGTTTGGATCGTTGTTTAAAGGATCTATAAACATAAGCCTTGGTGGTTTGATGTGCTAAAAGTAAATCGTTTATTTCATAAATCTTTAATCATAGGTTCATTGAAAAGCTAAAAAACTCATTTTCAGGGTTTCCCCCGATATTATTTATTTTTGTTTAACAAACATGGTTATGTAGGTGTGTAAGCGGTTACTATTTCTTGTGCGATGTGGTATTTTTCTAAGTTTCTACTTTTTAAGAAGTTATTGCCATAATTATACTGCCCAACTACTCTTCAACCTTCATCAACATATTTTGTTTTCACAACATAAAAAAGCAATGTATGAAAAAGGCATTCTTTAAGCTGCTTGTTTTACTGAACAATAGATTGCTTCCGAAGCTAAGCGGGAAAGATCCTGCGAAGCTGAATAAGTTTCAGCTTGCCTTAACCGGCTTCCGGTATTGGGCGCTTAGAAACTCGCTATAAATAAAACCGACCACAGCTTATGGCTAATGGTCGGTTTATGCTATATAAGTTTATATAACTAATCAATAAGGCAGGTCGTGGTTATGTTGCCATTAACGTGGTCGCGTTGCTTGCATTTATCTTCAGCACTGCTTTCCCTTCCGCTTATAGTTTCCTTTGTAACATCAGTAACAGTTCCGTTGGGTTCAACAGAAGTGCAGGTACAAGTGTAATTTTTACTACAGGACGCAAATGTTGCCAGTCCGGCTATAACTACAGATGCGAGAAGCATTTTTTTCATAATGAATTATTTTGGCTGCTAAAATAGAAATTAATCTTTAAAAAAGAAAAGAGATAAGGTTGTATCGTACATTTTCCCGATTATGATGTCACATTGTGAATTATACCAACGATGTTTCAATAATTACCGGATGGGTAAGCACCTGGTGTATCGGGCATTTATTGGCTATTACCAGCAACCTGTCCCGCTGCTCTTCAGATAAAGGCCCTTGCAAAGTAATGTTACGAACAATAGATGACATATCCTGTTGCCTGGCAAAAGTAATATCTACAGTTACACCAGTCAATTCGGTCCAGCCCTTCCTGTCGGCGTACATGCGTAAAGTGGCGCAAGTGCAGGCGCTTAGCGAAGCTGCCAGTAATTCTTCGGGAGAAAAGCCGAGGTCTTCCCCTCCGGCAGCAAGCGGTTCATCTGCAATAAGCAGATTGGTTGCTGTCCTTATTTCTGTACGGTAATGGTCTGTACCGATGACAGCATTTGTGGTTGCCATTTATTTCATTTTTAAATTGGAAGGCTCCGGAGGCAGCGGTACAAAATCAGTTTCGCCCGGTACGGGTACAAAGGCCTGTGCTTTCCACTTTTCTTTAGCGTCATCAATATGTTTATGATCGGTAGCTACAAAGTTCCAGTAGATGAGACGCTCCTCCGGCAAAGGTTCGCCGCCAAATATGTACACAGTAGTATTGGCCGCCATAGTAAAGGTGCACAATTTGCTATCTTTAGCCACCAGCAATTGTTTGGGGCCAAAGGTATGGCCTTCGCCGGTTATACTACCTTCCAGGATATAAAGCCCGGCCTCGCCATATAATTCATTGCCGATGACTATTGTTTTTTCTGTTTCACTTTTGATCTCCAGGAAATATAAAGGGCTGTAAACCGGCACAGGAGATACTTTGCCGGCAAACGATCCTGCTACCAGGCTGTAAGAAACATCATCGTCCTTCCATTTAGGCAAATCATCTTCATCAGCATGATAGAACGAGCACTCCATATCTTCAAGTTCTTTAGGTAAGGCAACCCATATTTGCAAACCATGCAATATCTTATCGCTGCCACGCAGATAATCAGGTGTTCTTTCTGAATGTACAATACCGCTGCCGGCCGTCATCCAGTTTACCTGCCGGGGCTTTATCTCTACTTCGGTGCCGAGGCTGTCGCGATGCATCATGTTGCCTTCAAACAAATAAGTAAGCGTAGACAGGCCAATGTGCGGGTGGGGCGGAATATCAATATTCTCGCGTTCGCTCATTTTTGCAGGCCCCATGTGGTCAATAAAGATAAATGGGCCTACCATTCTTTTGTTTTGAAAAGGCAGCAGGCGGCCTACCATAAAGTTGCCTATATCACGCGGGCGTTCTTCAATAATCAGGTTTATATTAGACATAATAACCGGTGTAAATAATGGATGGAAAATGGATACTTAATTGGTGCTCAAATTTATTAATTAAAAACCAGTAAACTACTACAGCCATTTTTTTGTTATCCTCAAAAGCATATCATGGAAAAACGGGTATTAGGCATCATCCTTTCTTTGCTGGGCGTGGCCGGTTTAATCGTGGCCGGCGTCAAATTTCTGCATGGAAGTGGCGGCAATTACAATATCAAAGAGATTTTATTGTACGGAATATTAGGAGCAATTTTTTTCTTTGCCGGCATAGGCCTGGTAAGAAATACGAGGGATAAACCGACTTGATAACCAGGGCTGGCCAAAGATTTACTGTTTATAATCTATCGCAACTTTTTCATGTACCCTGAAAATCCAGGGACAGAATTTTTGTCATAAAAAGTATAGTAGTATTTATCTCCGTCTATTTTATCGATTGTTACCCTAAAGGTTTTTCCAACGTCATCTTTTGATAAGCCTTCAGTAATACTTTGTATCGTTATTTCATAACTACAGTCTGATTTCCAGTGTATGCGGCTTGTGCATTCGTCATATTCTGTACGCTCTGTTTGAAGGTCATTATTGCGCTCCACTTCAATCCAGCTTTTACCGGAATCTATAGTTGAAATAAAGAGTCCTTTACGCAGCTCATAGCATCTTCTGGCCATTTTCTCGTCAGCTTGCTGGGCTTTAGATGTATTAAGTACAGTCACAAGTAGAGAAAGCAGTAGAATATATTGTTTTAGTTTCATCGGTCGGAATAGATGTAGGTTTATATCAATTAATTTTTGTTAGAATTATATACTATCAGGGCTTAAACATAACCTGCGGTGCAAAATCTCCAAAACTATCTTCAAAGATCACCTCCTTTTTGGCCGTAATTGAATATGGGTAATAAAACAAGTAAGCAAAATCGTCGTTAGTATGCTCGGCAAATACGGCTACTGATTTTTTTCGCTCGCCATTCGGATCAGATACCGTTTCTATTGAAAAAATAATGACGACCTTATACAGTCCTTTCAATGCACCAATACTTAGTTCCTCTTTTAGGTCGTCAGCGGAGTAAGTCTTTTTAGTAGTATCCGTAATGGCAATGTCTGCAATACTGTCGTTTGCCAATATTACGGTGGCAAAGGGCTTGAATGTTCCCTTCTGTTTCAGCTTTAATTCTATATCGGGTAGTGTTTCATTGATTACCTGTTGAATGTCATTCAGCTCGGGGGATGCGGTATCGTATTCGGGATAATTTTGGGCCTTTGCTTTGACAAAAACAAACAGGAAGAGGAAAACAAGGGAAATGACTTTAACATTCATAAATATCTATTGTGCCGGTCTTTTGCCAAATGTAGCAAAAGTTCATTTACCGATTGCTTTACCGAAAAGTAGAATATCTCTCAATGCCTTTTCCTACTTTTGCTACCATTAAAAAATAAACTTCTAATTTGATATGAGTAAATTTTCGCAGCACAACTTCAACAACGAGAAAGCATTGATCAGGGTAGATTTTAATGTACCTATTAAAGATGGTAAAATAACAGATGATACCCGTATCAGCGCAGCGCTGAAAACGATTAAAAAAGTGTTGAACGACGGCGGAAGTGTAATCCTGATGAGCCACTGGGGCCGTCCCATAAAGGATATGGAAAAGAAGCCTGAACTGAAAAAAGAAGATTTTTCCCTAAGCCGCATTGTAGATCATTTAAGTAAAGTTTTAAATACTGAAGTGCTGTTTGCAGAAGATTGTATCAGTGAAGATGCAGTTGAAAAAGCTAAAAATCTTAAGCCCGGCCAGGTATTATTATTAGAAAATCTACGCTACCATAAAGAAGAAGAAAAAGGCGATACCGCTTTTGCAGAAAAATTAAGCAAGCTTGGAGATGTATATGTAAATGATGCCTTTGGTACCGCACACAGAGCGCATGCTTCCACTGCAGTAATTGCACAATTCTTTCCCGGAGATAAAAAAATGTTTGGCTTGCTGATGGAGAGCGAAGTGCTGGCCGGTGAAAAAGTATTACACCAAAGTGAAAAACCATTTACCGCAATTATAGGTGGAGCAAAGGTTTCGGATAAGATCATCATTATTGAAAACTTGTTGGATAAAGCGACGGACATCATCATTGGTGGCGGAATGGCTTATACTTTCTTTAAAGCACAAGGTGGTAAAATTGGTTCGTCCCTTTGCGAAGATGATCGCCTGGAAATGGCTACAGCATTACTTGCCAAGGCAAAAGAAAAAGGTGTCAACATTCATTTGCCTGCCGATAGTATTACTGCCGATAAATTTGCTGCGGATGCTAATACAGGTAATGCTGAAAACACTAATATTCCTGATGGCTTGATGGGACTGGATATTGGGCCTAAAGCCATTGCTGCTTTTCTGGAAGTAATTAAAATTTCTAAAACCATTTTGTGGAACGGGCCAATGGGTGTGTTTGAAATGGAAAAGTTTCAGGCAGGTACCAAAGCCATCGCAGAAGCTGTAGTAGCGGCAACAGCTAATGGTGCATATAGCCTTGTAGGTGGTGGCGACAGTGTTGCGGCAGTTAATAAATTTGGTCTGGCAGATAAAGTAAGTTATGTATCTACCGGTGGTGGTGCTATGTTGGAGTTTTTTGAAGGTAAAGAATTGCCAGGTATCGCAGCCATTAATAGCTAAGGCAATAATGATTTTGCCCCCGAAAGTGTTCGGGGTAAACTTTGCTCGAATGAATGGTGCAGTTATTGATATATGAAGAAGATCAGGAAAATATTCAAAAGAACTATGATCACATTAGTAACAATAGTGGCAGTACTGGTACTGGCCACTATTTTGTTTATGCAGCAAGCCTCCTTTGGTAAAATGCCGGCAGGCAAGAGATTGGAACGGATCAAAAGATCGCCGCAGTATAAAGACGGTAGCTTTCAAAATGCTTCAGCCACGCCAACATTTACCGGTGGCGCCGGAATGTTGACCGTAATGAAGGATTTCTTTTTCGGCAAACATGAGCGGAAAGCACCCGATAAAGATATACCATCCATAAAACGCGATCTTAAAGTGCATCCATCCCTTAAGCCGGAGCTTACTTGGTTTGGCCATTCATCTTATTTACTACAGGTTAATAACCTGAATATCCTGGTAGATCCGGTATTCAGCGAGCGTACATCGCCTGTACAATACGCTGGTACCAAAGCTTTTAAAGGAAGCAATGCCTATACTGTAGAAGATATGCCCCGGATAGACGTGATGGTGATCACACACGATCATTACGATCACCTGGATTATGAAACGATCAGGAAAATAAAGGATAGGGTAGGCGTGTTCGTTACCTCGCTTGGCGTGGGTGCGCATTTGGAATACTGGGGCGTTCCTGCAGATAAAATTAAAGAGCTGGATTGGTGGGAAACAACCGATATCAATACCGATACGAAGTTTACCGCTGCCCCTGCCAGGCATTTTTCCGGCAGAGGATTTAAGCGCAACCAAACCTTATGGTCTTCTTTCGTTTTTGAAACCAATGGCTATCGTATTTACCTCGGCGGCGATTCAGGATATGATAAACATTTTGTAGAAATAGGAAATCGCTTCGGCCCTTTTGATCTTGCTATATTGGAAGACGGGCAATACAATGCTTATTGGTCCAACATACATATGATGCCGGAAGAAACAGCACAAGCCGCAGTAGACCTGAAGGCTAAAGTATTGTTTCCCGTACATTGGGGAAAGTTTGCACTGGCCACTCATCCCTGGGATGAATCGGTACAGCGTGTATTGAAAAAAGCAGGTGAGTTGAATATGAAAGTAATCACTCCCAGAATTGGGGAACAGGTGATTTTGGATAGTATTTACCCTGCTACGCGTTGGTGGGAGTTGAAGTAATAAACTGCAAAGGATCGCAAAGTTTAGGATATAGATTTCTTTGCGCCCTTTTGCGGTGATTTAATAAACAACTTCCATTACGGGCTCTTTTACAAAAGAGCGTATGGCCTGTACTATTTGTTTGGCACCTGAACCGTAAAGCATAGTCTGGTGGTTGCCATCTACTCTTACATATGTAGCATCATGCATTAAGGCTACAGATTCTCTGGCTTTAAAATCAGGAAGTATAGGCTCTCCAAGATTATAAATATCTGCACCATTGATGAGTACCGCTTTTTGTTTCACGTCGCTGAACAAAGAGCGCCAGGGCTGGCTGGCAACGCCTATCGATACCTTGATCATTTTGGTAAGATTAGGATAAGGTGTTACGCTTCCATCTTCCAAGGTCCTTACGTCAGCACGATAATAGGTTATCATCACATCCTCCCAAAAAGTAGTTTGCGGCGATGCTTTTATGTAGTCAATATATTTTTCAAAAGAAGAATAGGTCTTATCCATACGGTTCAGTACGGGCATAAGCATCAAGGGCACTTTGGCATTCATTTCGGCTGCAGCATCCAGTATAGTTACTTTTTCTACTCTTTCAGGAAAATGTGCCGCAAGGTAAACACTAAGCAGGCCACCAAAAGAGTGCCCACCTATTATTGCTTTCTCAATTCCGAGTTCATCCATTATCCCGATAATGTCTTTGGCATGATGCCCCAGCCCATATTGAAAAGCAGGTTTATCAGTATGACCTCTCCCTCTAAGGTCAGGAGCTATTATTCTGAAATGTTCAGCCAGGCCATGATACACCAATCCATCAAATGCATGCGCATTGGCGGTAAGTCCGTGTAAGAGTATCAGCGTTGGATGGTCGGGATTGTTATTGTACTCAATATAGTGATGGCGAATTCTGTTCGCGTAAACAAAGTGATCTTTATAAGGCATTCCATTCTGGCCGGCGGAGGGCACTTCTTTAGTTAACAAACTTTCAATATAAACCGGTGCAGTTTTTACTATTTGGGCAGCTAAAGCTAGGGATTTTTTTTGGGTAATGAAAAATAAAACTACATTTTAAGTAGTTCGCTCTACATATATCGGGCTTTTTCGGGCATAAAATCAGGTAATCCTTTTTGAAATAATCAGAAATATTTCAAAAATTCAGGTAAGGGAGTGTATAAATTAATGCATAATTAATTTATATTGCCCACTTAATGGCATCAATAGTTATCAAACAAATAAAAAAAGGTAATAAGATATTCGTAAAAAATAAAAATAGATTTTTTGGCACAGTTTTAGTGGGTACTTACTTGACTTGCTCATTTTAAAAACATAAACGATGAATTCCAAAATAGTATTAATAGCCCAAAAATTTTGCGCTGACCATTTTTGCAATAATAACCTTGATATGGAAAATTACATGGTTATCATTGATGATTACCTCAACATTTTTGATGATCTGAAAGATAGGGTTGAATTCCTGATTGAAGTAAAAAGAATAGGAACATTATTTGTTGCCGATGCTAAAAAACAGCTGGAAGACCGGGAAGTATTTGATCTTGCCAAAGCCGGATTCTCCCTTCATTAATTCAATATTGTTTTTGGGATAAAGGACCTACCATAGGCTAAAAAGATAGAAATCTACCTAAATTAGCCCCGTTATAACCCTGTATAGGTCTACCTTTCATTTGTTTTATTGATTAATTTTGAAGTAGAATTCCTTCTTATAAAAATGGAGTAATGCTACTGTAAATTAACCTGATCAAAAATGCGAACCCATGAAAAATCAGATCTTTGAAGAGGCAAGAATTTTTGCGCTCAACTACTTTTGCGACAGAAGGGTAAACCTTCAACATTATCTTTCACTTACAGAAGATAAACTTACAGAGTTTAAAAGCTTTGATGAAAAACTGACCTTTTTAATGGAGATTATCAGGTTGGGACGTGATCAAATGGATTCTTCCGTAAGTTGCTTGAAAAAGATGGAATCCTTCAAATTGTCGAACACTGAATTACCTGGTCATGAACCGGCTGGTTTTGCTTCTCTGTAAGATATTTTCAATATTTCAGGCTCATACTTCTTAACCGGAAAATCCGTATTCAGGAGGGGATAAGTGTTTTTAAATTCCCGAAATGATATCCAGCGATTTCCGGATCATTATATCTATTGCAAGCGGAGCATTTTCTGAAAATGTTCTTGTTTGTCGGTTGGCAATAATTGCATTGAGCGAAAGACAATGATGCCCTAAAAGTTTCCCCAGGCCGTAAATGGCAGAAGTTTCCATTTCAAAATTGGTAATGTAGTGCATCCCGCTTCTGAAAGACGAAAGGTTATTTACAAGATTCGGGAAAGCAAGCGGTAAGCGCAATCTGCGACCTTGTGGTGCATAAAATCCTGGACAGGTAACGGTTATGCCATGTGTAAACCCTTCGGTAAAATGATTCAATAAACGCACAGACCCTTCAACTACATAAGGCTGCACCGGATTCCCGTTTAATAAAGTATGGTTCTTAAAATCATTTAGAATAAACGATTCCTCCGCATTGTTTTCATACCGGTAATAATGCAGCAGGTTATCCAGGCCTATGCCAAACGTGGAAGCGACTAGGCTGTTAACCGGAAGGCTTTCCTGCAGGGAGCCGGAGGTGCCCAGGCGTATAATATTCAATTGGCGATGCTGTTCATTCACTTCCCTGCTGGTAAAATCAATATTGACCAAAGCATCAAGTTCGTTTAAAACGATATCAATATTATCGGGGCCAATTCCACTGCTGACCACACTTAACCTTTTACTTCCTAAATAGCCGGTATGCGTAATGAATTCACGATGCGCTTTACGATGTTCAATACGATCAAAGTATTTAGATACTTCGGCAACTCTTCCGGGATCTCCTACAAGGATCACCGTATCTGAAATTTCATCGGGATGAAGGTCAAGGTGATATATACATCCCTCTGTCGTTATGATCAATTCTGAATTAGCTATCATTTTCTTTTGTCTGTAAAACGAATTTTAAATCTGGTTTCCTTACGCTATTCAACGCCTTTAATTTTCTGTAAGTGTTGATAAATAATCTTTTAAAAACTGTTTGCCAAGTAAAGAAACATTATTACCTTTGCCCACCTTAAAAGAAACAAGGTATCGTGGCCGAGTGGCTAGGCTCAGCTCTGCAAAAGCTGCTACAGCGGTTCGAATCCGCTCGATACCTCTCTTGAAAATCCCGCGGATATTTATTTGCGGGATTTTTGGTAAAAGAAAGTTTGGTATATTCATCAACCAAAATTAACTTTCAACGTTTTGTGTTAGCTACTTTCATCAAAAGTTAACAAACACGGAAAATTACGCAATACTCCTGAATTACACATGGCTAAACCCAATAGCGCTTCTCATAAAGCCGTCTATCTTAAAAATAAACCTGCAACCTTCGAATACGCTATCGAGGACAAGCTTACTGCGGGTATCGTTCTTACCGGATCAGAAATAAAATCCGTCAGGCTGGGAAAAGTGAGCTTCAATGATAGCTACTGTTTCTTTTTCAAAGATGAATTATGGATAAAAAGCCTGCACATAGCCGAATATGTGAATGCAGGATATTTGGGTCATGATCCAACCAGGGAAAGAAAACTATTGCTGAACAAAAAAGAAATAAAGAAGTGGTTGCAAAAGATAAAGGAGAAAGGTTTTACCATAGTACCACTTTCCATGTATATTAATGAGGAAGGTTATGCCAAACTGGATATTGGCCTGGGAAGAGGGAAGAAGCTTTATGATAAGCGTGATACCATTAAAAACAGGGAAGCAGAAAGAAGCATGAAAAGTAAAGATTGGCAGAATTAATATAACTTTTTGATTTTAGTTTTCATTTAAAATTTTTACATTTAGCTTTAAATCAACTTATTATTCATTAGTGAATTGTATATTAACTTTAATTTTTGATTTTAAAATAGTGTTAAAGCATAGTTTCCTTATAAAGATTTTTATTTTTGGCACAAATTTTGTGTAGGTATAGCATACATACATAAAATTATGAAGGTGGATTATAAAGTTATCATCGCAATCATTTTAACTATTTGTGCATTCGGCGTAGCTGGTTATTCCTCAATCCAATAGTTTACTAATTCAAAACATAAACAATTAATACAAAAACACAAATTATGAGAAAAGCACGTTTAATTTTATCCGCCTCTTTATTGACCATCGGAACGTTTTCCGCTATGACCTTCTCTTCTTGCTCTAAAGATGATGTGGTTTGCGCAACAGGCATGGAAGGGAAGGACTGCGACGTTCAAATGAGAACTAAATTTATTAAAACCTGGAGTGCAAACGAAACTTCCGGTACTCAACAATTAGTTTATTCTTGCACTATTGGCGCAGGTTCAGCAATTAATCAAGTTGTGATATCCAATACTTTTTCTGACAATTATTTTGATAATAATATTAATGCAACTGTAAACGGCAATGTCATAACAATCTCCAATCAAAAACCTGATGGTTCTTTAAGTACTTATTCTGTAGAAGGACAAGGAACTTATGCAGGTGGAGAAATTAGCTGGAATTATATCATTATTCAAGATGGTACTGGAACTAAAATTACAACAAACGGTGTTTGGAAGTAATTCTTACCATTTAATAATATTGAAAGGGCATCCAGAAATGGATGCCCTTTAGTTTTATATGTGAACTTTGACTATGAACCATAATAAAAAGCACTCCAATTCGGAGTACTTTTTATTATTTAATAGCTTCTAATTAATTACCACTTCTTCTATTGAACTTATCATCCTGAGATTTTGCTTTTTCTTCAGATATGGTTTTAGTACCATTAATTCTGTTGTTAAACTTATCATCCTGTTTAGTTGGTTTCGGCTCTACCTTTGTTTCTTCTTTAGTAGTAGTTGTAGTAGTTCCTTTTTTACCACCTGTCTTTTTAACTACGGTTGTAGTTGTTGTTTTCTTAGTTGCAGCAATAATGGAGTCAATTACCCTTAAAGAATCCGCTGATCTGGCTTCGGCAGCGGCAGTTGCTGCGATGGTGGAGTCAGTTTGAGCTTTCATTGCGGCAGCAATCGAGTCGCTTTGTACTTTTGCCATAGAGTCAACTTGTGCCTGGGTGTAAGAACCTTCATTGTTACCACCATTACATGCCGCGAATGCTACAGCAGTAGCAGCAGCTAAAATTAAAAGGCTTTGTTTCATAAACGTGTGTTTTTGTATTTAGTACAGCAAAAATAATACCAATTATTTAGGGAACGAAGAAAAGGAAGAAAAGTTTCTATCTAAAACATCTAAATAATTGGTAAAACAATTATTTGTTGCATTACTTTCAACATTAATAATGAGATATATGAAGATACTTCGAGTAAAATCCCCCTCTTAAAGTGTATTAAAGCCTCAATCCATTACTTTTGCATTTTCCCATTCTCCAAACTTCATCCACAACCTTGGAAAACAAAATTTCTGCTAATAACATTATTATAACCAAGCTTACCGCGCTTTGGGCATTAAATGAATCCGGACTGGGAGGTATGATGTTTGCGCTTCATATCCCGCTAACCGGTTTTTTTGTGGGTGGTTTTGCCATTATACTTATTGGCCTTATTGCTTTCTATGGTGGCAACAATTTTAAACAGATTATAAAGGCCACTGTGTTGGTACTTATCATAAAAGCCATGGCGAGTCCGCATGCACCTCCTCCGGCGTATCTTGCCGTTGCTTTTCAGGGCGTTATCGGGGCGGTACTGTTTAGTTGTATCCGCAACTATAAATTTGCCGTAATATTGTTGGCTGTTCTGGCTATGGCCGAATCTTCCTTGCAAAAAATAATTGTAATGACCTTGATCTATGGAAAATCTATCTGGATCGCGCTGGACAAATCTATAGAAGGCATCAGCAAAGATTTTTCTATTCATACAGAGGTTAGTTTCAGTTACTGGATTATTGGTATTTATGTATTGATACATGTTGTCTGGGGCATTTTAATCGGGGTGTTTTCCGGAAGGTTGCCACACCTTGTCAGTAAGCATACCCCTGTTATTCTAGATACCTACCAAAATAGAGCAACCGGATATGATACTAATCAGCAATTGACATCTAAACGAAAAAATAAAAACATACGTTGGTTGAATTTCCTGCTAATACTTTTGTTTGTCGTGGCAGTATTTTTCTGGAGCGGTGCTTATTCAGACTATAAAATATTGTACGTTATTATACGAAGTGTAGCTGCTGTACTCCTTTTATTTTTTGTGCTAAGACCTTTAATGACCTGGGCCATTCAATATTGGTTGAAAAAACAACGTACAGCAACCAAACAAGAAGCCGTAGAGATTATGGCCATGATGCCCGGGATTCGAAATTTTGTTAAACCATCGTGGCAAATGGCCAAGGCTAACCCTGAAAGAATGGGTAGATTGCGCTATTTTATACTTTCTATGATCATTCTTACCTTACATCATGAATAACGTAAACAGTAACATATATGTGTTAAGCAGACCCATACGAAGCGGAAAAACAACACAATTGCAGGAATGGTTGAAAACACACATGAATGCAGCCGGCATATTGACGCCTGATATTGGCGGCAAAAGAATGATCTACGATATATCCCGAAATAAATATCATTCCTTTGAGGTTGATCAGACTTATGGCGCTGATGTAATTATGGTTGGAAAATTTCTCTTTGCCAAAACAGCTTTTACACTGGCGCAGGAAATAATTGAGAAAGCAATGACCGGCCATTACGATTGGATAGTAGTAGATGAAGTAGGCAAACTGGAAATAGAACAAGGCGAAGGATTTGAACCTGCAATCTTACGATTGGTCAAAGCTTTTCAATCGGGGAAAGAAGGTAAATTATTGTTGGTAATACGGGATAGTTTGCTGGTAAAAGCTATGGAGAAATATGAATTGCTGGGTTGCAAAATAATGAGTGTCGAACTACCATGATGACTAAAGATAAACTTACAGGCTTAGTCGTATGTGGCGGCGCCAGTTCCCGGATGGGCAGGGATAAAAGTTTATTGAAGTATCATGATCAGGAACAACGTTACCATATAGCTGATATGCTCAGCCATTATTGCAAGGATGTTTATCTTTCCTTAAATGAATCGCAGATAAGTGCTGATACTGCTTATAAAGCATTCATTGACCTTCCTCAATATAGCAACTGCGGACCGATGGCTGCTTTGCTTACCGCCTATCATTTTTTACCGGATAGTAATCTGATTGTAGTTGGTTGCGATTATCCTTTACTTACCTCTGGGGAACTTGAAAGTTTTATGTCCTCTTTAAATAACAGTACTTCCTCAAAGGCTTTTTACAATGAAGAAGACAGATTTTACGAACCCTTATTGGCTTATTACGCTGCATCTATGGCGAGGGTTGTAAAAGTGCACTTTGAGTATGGGAATACTTCTTTGCAACATATATTAAAAGAATGTGGAACAGAACAATATTTTCCGAAGGATAAAAACAGTATAAAAAGTGTAGACGATCCTGCCGCATATGAGCAGGTAAAAGAATGGATAAAGCAAAACAAGGGCGGTAGCATATATTAAAAATAGCGGGACTAATATTACATTTGTGGTATGAATGAAAGGGCGACGATAACCATGGATATATTGAAAGTGACTGGCGCAGTATCGCTTCCAGCGGGAGATGTACTGGCTATCGAAGAGCCCTTGGAAATACAATTATCTTACCGGGAAAATGATACGACGAAATTCAGGAAAGTATCTATAACCATGCGAACACCTGGAAATGATGCAGAACTGGGAGCAGGTTTTTTATTTACCGAAGGTATATTGAAGTCGAAACAGGAAATAGAAAGTATTAAAGAGCAGGAAGATAATAATGAAGTGCTGGTTCATTTGGCCGAAGGTGTTTTACCCGAATTAAAAAATACAGAAAGGAATTTCTATACTACTTCGAGTTGTGGTGTATGCGGCAAATCCAGTATTGATGCTATAAAGACTACATCTGTATTTGCATCATCAGAAGATGCTATTCATCTCGATCCTGAAGTGATTTATAGTCTTCCCGATAAGTTGAGGTTGCAGCAGGAAATTTTCGACAGTACCGGTGGCTTGCATGCATCCGCACTATTTGACCTCGATGGTAATTTTATAACTCTACGGGAAGATGTAGGCCGCCATAATGCTTTGGATAAAGTGATAGGTTCGGCCTTGTTCAACGAGCAATTGCCTTTAAACGAAACGATACTTTTATTAAGTGGACGTGCAAGTTTTGAGCTCGTACAAAAAGCTGCTATGGCCGGCATTAAAATAATAGCCGCTGTGGGCGCACCTTCCAGTCTTGCAGTTTCGCTTGCGGAAGAAAGTGGCATTTCATTAATCGGTTTTTTAAGAGCAGGAAGATTTAATATTTATACACATAATAAACGGGTAAACGTTCAACACACAACGTAGAGAGAAAATGTAACAAACATTCCAGTTCATAAAGGCGGCAAAGAAAATTATAATACATGAAAATAAGGATCAAAGGAAATTCGGTACGTTACCGGTTGTCCAAAACGGATATTGATATACTTACTGCTACTGGTTATCATGAAGAACAAACTTCTTTTGGTGCAACGGTATTGAAGTATGCCTTGCAAAAAAAAGAAGATGCAAACGAACTATCGGCTGATTATACGAATAACATGATCACGACTTATATTCCCGCTTCCTTTTTACAAGGCTGGGATAAAAATGACGTGATCGGTATTGATGCCAGGATGCCTATTGGTGATGAAGGAACGCTTTACCTGTTGATAGAAAAGGATTTTAAATGCCTGGATGATACTACCGAAGATCAGAGTGATAATTACGATAATCCTAATCAAACCTGCTGATAATGGAAGATGAAAAAGGGTACTTACCCGATGCCGAGAACCCGGAAGATTTTACCGGATTAAAACTGGGGAAAATTAAAACGACTGCAGCCGGAATACCGGCTGTACTATCCAGTTTTAAAATGGTGATATCGGAAGCAGGATTGATAAGGGGTAATAAGGCTCTTTTTTATCTCAATAAAAAAGGTGGCTTTGATTGCCCGAGCTGTGCCTGGCCTGATCCCGA
>JBAZWL010000039.1:0-46799 GCA_041660405.1 Taibaiella sp.
TGATAGGGAATGAGAGGCTTACCACTTCTCAATTTGAGGTTAAATATGATAAGTTGATTATAAAGCATGGTAAAGATTATGTTCAGGTTGATCACCGGAATATCAGTTCTGATAAGATAGAGGCATTTTTCAACCCTTCACCTTTCGAGTATAAAGTCTTTGCTAATAAACAGGTGTTCGATTTTGATGGTCTTAAAGGTCGTTTGTTATCTTCTTCGTATATGCCATCAGTTAATGAAGGAGGGTACGTAGAAATGATACAGGACCTGAAGGCTTTATTTGATCAATACCAGGAAGGAGGATTGATCACTATTAATTATGATACTAAAGTCTATACCGGAAGATTGAAATAGGCTTCCGGTATAGAATAAAATAAGTTTTTAAATCCTGGCGCTTTTTATAAACGAACGGATATACTTAGTAGTAAGTTTCGGGTGCTGATGATGAGGACCATGGCCGGTTTGAGGCAATACGATCAGGAACATATTGGGAAGTTTTCCCGTCACTGCATACCAATTTTCTACCGGGAAAACAATATCATGATCGCCCGATATAACCAGCATTGGAATATTAAGTGTTCCAAGTTTCTCACGCACATTAAAAGTGTCAAGCGTATAATCGTTTACACCATCCAGGTATCGTTTAAATACTTCTTCCAGAATCGGTTGATCGAGATCTTCGGTTCGTGCTGCAATCCTTTTGTGGCTTCGCTTTGCTGCTTTACGGCTTGAGCGGGAGGCAGGTTCAAAGAACAGAACGATCTCATCGGCCAAATCATTAATTGGCTTTAAGGCATGGGTAAAGAAAACGTCTTCAGAAGGGAAATCATTTTTACCCGGAAGCTTAGTACCGATCAATATCAAATGAGAAACCAGGTCGGGATAATGAACAGCAAAGGTTTGCGCTACAGTACCACCATAAGACCAACCAGCCAGAACAAACTTCGGAAGGTTTAAAAAAGTTGCCAGGTCTTTTACATCTTCCGCTACTGCAGCTATTTCAACAGGCAACTCACTACTTGACAATCCAATTCCGGTATAGTCAAAAATAACTACCTTGAATTTTTTAGCCAGCTGGTCCAGGAATGAAGGATCCCAACTATCCAATATTCCTCTAAAACGATTGCATAAAATTATAGGATCACCATTTCCTAAAGTTCTATAAGCAATTTTTCGTCCGGCAACTTCAGCAAATTCTGTTTTTACCGTAGTTGCTGATATTTCTACGCTTGTAGATGTATTTTCCATATTAATTTAGATTCTTTTGGAGGTGATTATTATTAAACGAAAGGTTGGCAAATACCATTAATTATAAATGAGCAAGAACATTGATGAGCTTACCAAAAGGATCCCGTACATAAAATCTTCTGACACCCCAGGGTTCATCTGCCGGCCCATATTCTATCTTAAAATTGGCAGCACGCATCGCTGCAAGTGCAGCATCCACATCATCAACCTCAATGGATTGATCTGGTACTGGTGTACCTGAGCCACCTTGCGATGCAAAGCTGATCTGGAGATTCATTTGCTGTGATGAGCCATAAGTTGTTATCCAGCCATGATCCATTAATATTTCAAGACCAAGTATATCCTGGTAAAATATTTTAGCCTTGCCGATATCCTTCGTTTCAATATTGGTTACTATTCTTTTAACTACCATGATACTCAATATGGGACAAATATATTAACTAAAGATGGCTATTTAGTTATTGCGTATAAATTTCAAGTGCATTATTGGTATTAAGAATAGCAGGTACAACATTAACAATCAAAAGGAATAGGATCATTTGGTATATTCGCCCAAAATTGGATTAAAATGATTCTACGATTTAATGAAAGAGAAATTGACACAGAAGAATATGATATAACTTTTGAAGAAGGTTGCCGTGTTGATTATCATGAAGCAACTTTTAATGATGTAATGAATGAACTGGACATTACTGAAGATGAAGTAGATTTTTCGTTGAATGGTGGTGAAGATGGCTTACCGGAAAGTGCCAGTGATCCGGTAGATGTTACGATCTTAAGGTGGGTTAGTCTTTATAATTATAGGATTCTCGAACCCTACGATGACAAAGAAACAAATATTCTGATACACGATAATGGTGAATTTGGAATTCAATTATTGTACTTATACCATCACGATTTATCGGCCGATAGTGATGAAAATGATGAGCAGTTTGAAACCCTGAATCATCTTTTTGAGCAGATGGATGGAAAAAAGACAGCCGCCTATTCTATAGTTGATCCTGTAATAAGCGAATTTCAACGTGGAGATCTCGGAGCTGAAGAAACTTATGTTTTGCTGAAAGTCAGGTTTACGGATAAAAACCTGGAATACTAATTAAAATTACAAAGGATAGATTACGGATTAGGAGAGATTCTCCTAATCCGTAATCACAAGTTAATTATTGTTTATTTCGTTTCTTCTTTAGTATCGGCTCCAGGTTTGGGCATTACACCCCGTTTGTAAATGATCAACCCGTTCAGGAAATTCCTCAATATCTGATCGCCGGCTTCTACATAACCCGAATGATCTGCATTTCTGAAAATATCGCCCAGTGCACCTTTGCTGATCTCGAAATCCACCAGTTTTAATATCTCAATAATATCATCATTCCGCAAGGACAGTGCTACTCTTAACTTTTTAAGAATATCATTATTACTCATCATATCGTTTTCGTTTAAGGTGCTAAAAGTAATACTATTGAGAGATGGATTCTGAATTTATATGAACAACAGGGTCAATGCTGATAGTAATTTGCTGAAAACTATTTCGATAACCTTTATAAATTCATTCGGCAATTTTTCTGAATTTCATAAAAATCCACTGATAAGTAATAATTAATCTAAAAAATTATCATTAACCTAAATGTATTAACACCTACTTTATAATTAGTGGAGGTGATTTCATATATTTGCTATACATAATTATCATGAAAATTTACTACTGAAATGCATGTTGATTTTTTTACAGTAGTTAACTTCAAAAAAGATGTACATGAAAACACACTTTTACACTCAAAGCCCTATTTTTCGAATATTCCTTTTCATAGTAGCCTCAGGTCTTTTTTCTTCCTGCTATTCTGTAAGAATCTCTAATAAGCAAGGAACCGGAGAACCGGATCCGATTAATATGTCCGCCGGATATTACAGAGGCCTTAAAGTAAATGTGATTGACACTACCATCAACCTCAAACTTCTGGCAAATGAAGTGATGGTTCTGGAAAGCTGCCCTGGCGGTTGTTTCCACACATTTGAATACAGGGTTACTTTAGGCGATGTGTTACTAAGCGGGATAACGCTTGGCAAGAAGCGAAGAATACATGTGAAGTATGTATGCCTGAAAGAATCCTTTTGATCTCCCTATAAATTATTTTCGCAATGGCTTCAACTACTTCTACCAAAATCGGGGAATGGCGTACCTTTCATGACAATGGTCCTTTCCCTACCAAAATATTTCTGGATACGAAATTAGCTGCAAAAGGCACGTTTCCGGAATATGTGGATTACTATAACGATGCTGCTGCAGAAATCCAACGACAACTGCAAGAAGCATTAAACAAAAATGAACGGTTCCGTGCAATCGGCTCGGCATGGTCTCTTTCCAACATAGCACATCAGAACGACAGGATGCATTATAATGGACGCATGAATATGAAATGGGCAATAGCGGCAGCTAACCTTCATCCAAAATCGCCTTATAAAAGTGAACATCTTTTTTTCTTCCAATGTGGCAATATCATAAAAGAAGTATCTGAATTTCTTGCCACGAAAGCAAAGTCACTGAAAACAAGCGGAGCTTCCAATGGTCAGACAATTGGCGGTGCTATCTCTACAGGCATTCATGGCTCCGGTATAGATATCGGTTCATTCCAGGATTGTGTTGTTGGCCTTAATCTTATTATAGGTCCTGGCGTCAACGACAGAATATATCTTGAACGGCACACCCGTCCTGCACTTAATGGGGCGTATGTAAATACTTTCAAGTCACGCGTTATACGGAATGATGGATTATTTAATGCGGCCCTGGTGGGCCTGGGTTCCTTTGGTTTTGTTCACGGTGTGTTACTCGAAGCAGAAGATCGTTTTTTGCTGAAAAGATACACCTGTAAAATGAAAAAGGATGATGCCATGAAGCTGGCCCGGACTATGAATTTTGCTTTCCCTTCGGGAATTGATCCCGTAAAAATACCGGAAGCTGCCTCGGGAACAAAACCTTTTCATTATAAGTTGTATGTAAATCCATACAATAAGAAAGAGGATTTTGTAGCAGAAATTATTTACAAAAAGCCCTACCAGTCCGGCTATCCCGATCCTATCCCGAGAATTAAAACTGCTTTGTATAAAGACTTGCCCGATTTGATGGCTGTAATTGCAGCTAAGTTTAACCGGTTAATTCCGCTTTTGATGAATGCCCTGAAAGGCAATATTTTCCCTCCGTTGGATATAGAAGTTACCGGTACATTAAATGAAATTTTCTGGAATTCACAACATTCAGGACCTGCATTTGCAATTGCATTGGGCGTTGATCACTCAAAAGTGGATCAGGCGCTGGATCTTTTCATCCAGGTTGCGAATACCCAGGGGCCGGTTCCGGGAGCGATCGGGATCAGGTTTGTGAAAGCCTCCGAAGCAACGCTGGCCTTTACCAAATTCTCTTTAACCTGTATGATAGAAATGGATGGTATTACCTGGAAAGGCAATGCCAATATCATTAGTCTTCTGGAATTTGAAACAAGACTTTTTGAAGCATTCAGAAATGCAGGCATTGAATTTACACTGCATTGGGGGAAAAACACAGCATGGCATTTACCCGGACTGATCAACTACATGTACGGAAATAAAGATGATCTCTGGATGGATTACAGAAGTGCTTTGCTCGGAAAACAATTGTGCGATCTGTTTAGCAATAATTTCCTGAACACTTGTGGGTTATCGCAATACAGAGCTAATGTACCCGCAAGCAAAATTGCGAATCTTCTGCCGGGATAAATATTAACCGCAAGGTCGCAGCATACCGCAAAGGTCGGAATGTTTATTTTTCTTTGCGTTATACTTTGCAACCTTTGCGGTTAAATATAGTATACACCAACCATCAATACAATATAGGTGTCTAAAGTAGTACCTTTACCGTACTACCTCCCTATTATGAAGAATTGCCTTAATGCAATATGCTCAATATTCATCCTATTATGGAGCATTACTACATGGGCACAAGGCGAAAATATGAACTGGATGTTTGGCCATAACACCCGGTTGAATTTTAGTCAATCACCTCCCGTCTTTTATCAGAGTAATATGGAATGCTGGGAAGGCGGCACAGTAAGCTTTTCCGACGCATCAGGCAATCTTCTTTTTTATTCCAATGCCAATAAGGTGTGGCGTGCAGATGGAAGCATAATGCCTCATGGCAATAATATTTTAGGCAATGGGCCTACTGCTATCCCACCCTATGGTTATCCCGGCTCTTCTGCGCAAGGTGCTGCTGCTATTCAATCTATTTCCAACCCCAATCAATATTATCTCTTTACCCTGGATGCCATGGAGGATGCCCCCCCACATGCATTGGGCTATTTAAGATACTCCATTATAGACATGAGTCTTGATGGGGGAATGGGAGATGTAATCCAAAACCAAAAGAATATTATCCTTGATGATTCTATGACGGAAAAAATGACTGTAATCAAAGCAGACGGTTGCGGTTTCTGGCTTTTAACTCATAAGATGTACAGTAACGTATATCATACTTTTAAAATAGATGCTATTGGTTTGCATGCTACTCCGGTAATATCGACGGGAGTAGTTGGAGGTGAATTGGGTTACGGTATGTTACATGCATCTCCCGATGGTGAAAAATTGGTGATGACCTCATCTGGCCCGGGTGTAGAATTATGTTCTTTTAATAAAGTCAGTGGTGAAGTCTTTAATGCAGGCTCCTTTAGTAGCTTAGGTGGCAAAATTGGGACCTGCATCTCGCCGGACAATTCTAAACTTTATATCGGGCATTATAACAAGCTATCCCAATACGATCTTACCCTTTTTCCAAATGTGGCGGCGGTAGTTGCGTCAGAAGAAATAGTTTCAACAAATGTATCTTTCGGACAAATGCGAAGAGGGCCTGATGGCAAAATATACATTGCCAATATCAACGCTAATAATATTGCCATTATTCAAACCCCCAACGACCCTGGGCTTTCCTGCAATTATGAGTTATTTGGCATGTCGCGCCCACTATATACAGAATTTCCGGCATTGATGCCACCGCCTTCAGCCAATCAATATGGCGCAGGGCTGGGACAAGAAGTGATGGCCTCAGCAAACATGATGAATACTCATGTGCGATCAGTAAAAGATACTATGGTATGTAATTACCAACCTGTGCAGCTCACTGTTGACACAGGGTTTAGCAGTTATATCTGGAGCACAGGCGACGCCTTAAATGCAATTGCTGTTACTCACCCCGGAACCTATTGGGTGAAAAGCATTATCAACTGTGATATTTATGTGGACAGTTTTCACGTTACAGCCATTAACCTTGAGGATTGGAATCTTGGAAACGATACTGCAATCTGTCCGGGAGATGTTGCTATAATTGATGCTGCTCATCCTGATATCATTCGATACACCTGGCAGGATGGGAGTCATAATGCTATATACGCTGTATCAGATGAAGGTGATTATTATGTTACGATAGATATGAAAGGATGCGAACTTACAGATACGATACAGGTGTCTATAATGAATCCATATGTACAGATCCTGGAACATGATACGCTCATCTGTAACGATAGTAAAATTACGCTTCACGCTATTGCTTTTCCCCAAAGCATTTACTTATGGAATACCGGATCTTTAGCTTCGGAACTGACTGTTGAACATGCTGGTAACTATACTGTTTATGCCAATAATGCATGTGGTACTTTTTCTGATTCTGTAAAGATTGAAACCGTTTCCTGCGACTGCAAGATCTTTATCCCAACTGCTTTTTCACCAAACGGTGATGGTAAAAATGACTTGTTCGAAGTCAGGATGGAGTGCCTGAAACTCATCCTGTTTGACTGCAGCATTTACAATCGGTATGGTCAGCAGTTGTTTCAGAGCAATGTAAGCACAAGAGGCTGGGATGGTTACATTAATGGTCAACCAGCAGATGTTGGGACTTACTTTTTTTACCTCCGCTACAAAACCGATACCGGTGATATCATTGTAAAAAAAGGAGATATTAGTCTCATCAGATAAAATGCTGCCGAATTCTTAATGTTTTTTTAATGAGCTCAGTGCGTAGAGATACAATGCGTTTCGTCTCTACGCGATGACTCGTTCTTTGTATCTTATAACAATATCGAACCTTTCTATCCTGCTAAAGGAAATTATTTAAGCCAGTAATTCTAATAAGCCCTAATTTTATAAATTATGGACACAGGCAATAGAAAAGGCTTTATTTTCAGGCAGTATGAAGCTCCTGATATTCCTCCTTTTGATAAACTTTTTGAGATTTTTACAGAATTAATTACCCATACTTCAGGAGATTTCGATGAGGCAATAACGTGGCTTAGAGAATTGGATGTGGAGTATAAACTTACAGATGAAAATTATACCATCGATGACTTTATCGAAGACCTGAAGAAGAAGGGCTACATCAGGGAAGAAATAAAAGATGATGGCTCTGGAAACGGATTAAAGATCACTTCAAAAACGGAACAATCTATAAGGCAGCAAGCCTTGAAACAAATTTTCGGGAACCTAAAAAAAAGCGGGTCAGGAAATCACAAAACAAAGTACGCCGGAAACGGAGATGAGCATACCGGTGAATTCAGGGAATATCATTTTGGCGACGGCCTGGACAGGATCTCATTAACCGAAAGTCTGAAAAATGCACAGATCAATAATGGTACTGATGCTTTCCGTCTTACAGAAAACGATCTTGTAGTAGAAGATGCGCAATTCAAGGCGCAAATGAGTACAGTACTGATGATCGATATCAGTCACAGTATGATTTTGTATGGTGAAGACCGTATTACACCAGCCAAAAAAGTAGCTATGGCACTGGCGGAATTAATTACTACAAGGTATCCAAAAGATACGCTCGATATTCTTGTTTTTGGAAATGATGCCTGGAGTATTGCTATTAAAGACTTGCCTTATTTACAAGTTGGTCCTTATCATACTAATACTGTAGCCGGGCTACAACTGGCCATGGACCTGCTCCGAAGAAAACGTAATACCAATAAGCAGATCTTTATGATCACCGATGGTAAACCCAGTTGCATTCGCGAACAGGATGGTACTTACTATAAAAATAGTGTAGGATTGGATCAGTACATTGTTGACAAATGTTACACCATGGCGCAACAGGCCAGGAAATTGCATATTCCCATTACTACCTTTATGATAGCCAGTGATCCCTATCTGCAACAATTTGTAAATTACTTTACAGAAGCCAACCAGGGAAAAGCATTTTACACAGGTCTAAAAGGTTTGGGCGAAATGATCTTTGAGGATTATGAAGCCAACAGGAAAAAGCGAATTAAATAATATTAACCGCAAAAGCCGCTAAGAAAACACAAAGGACTTTTACATTTAACTTAGCGAACCTCTGCGTTCTTCGCGATAAAAAATAAACTACAGAAAATAAAAAATGGATATTCAGAAAATAAAAACATTAGGCGCTTTAAAAAAAGCAGGTTACCAAAGTAAAAATATCAAGGATGAATTAAGACATAACCTTCGTAATAAGATCAGCAAAGGAGAAACTGTCTTTGAAGGCGTATGGGGCTTTGAAAATACAGTGATTCCGGAACTGGAACGTGCAATATTATCAAGGCACAATATTAATCTTCTGGGCTTGCGTGGTCAGGCAAAAACCAGGCTGGCTAGGCTTATGGTCAATTTGCTGGATGAATGGATTCCTTTTGTTGAAGGATCAGAGATCAACGATGATCCACTCAAGCCGATCTCACGTTTTGCAAAAGACCTTATCGAAGAAAAAGGTGATGATACTCCTATTAGCTGGTTGCATCGTAATGATCGTTTTTATGAAAAACTGGCTACGCCCGATGTTACTGTGGCTGATCTTATTGGTGACATCGATCCTATCAAAGCGGCTAATTTTAAGCTATCCTATGCTGATGATCGCGTAATTCACTTTGGTATGATACCACGTGCCAACCGTTGCATTTTTGTGATCAACGAATTGCCCGACTTACAGGCAAGAATACAGGTAGCGTTATTCAATATTTTACAGGAAGGAGATATTCAGATACGTGGATTTAAGGTAAGAATGCCACTGGATCTGCAATTTGTTTTTACTGCAAATCCTGAAGATTATACAAATCGCGGTAGTATAGTAACGCCTTTGAAAGATAGAATTGGATCGCAAATATTGACTCACTATCCGGAAACTGTAAAAATTGCCCGTACCATTACTGAACAGGAAGCCAACCTGGATGGCCGTCAGAGCGAAGTAATACATGTACCGTCACTCGCTAAAGACCTGGTAGAACAAATAGGGTTTGAAGCAAGAGTAAGTGAGTTTATAGATTATAAAAGCGGGGTAAGCGCAAGGATGAGCATTACTGCTTACGAGAACCTGTTGAGTACAGCCGAAAGAAGGGCGCTACGTTCTGGCACAGATAAAACTACTGTTCGGTTATCTGATTTTATGGGTATCATACCGGCCATTACCGGAAAGATAGAACTGGTATATGAAGGCGAACAGGAAGGTGCTGCAGTAGTAGCTGAACACCTTTTAAGCAATGCAATCAAAACTTTATTTGCCGAATATTTTCCAAAAATTGAAAAGCTGGAACGTCCTAAAGAAAGAAGCCCATACCAGGAAGTAATAGATTGGTTTTCAGAAAATGAAGTAGAAATTATGGACGATGATAATGATACGGAATATAAAAAACAACTGGATTCCATCATACCATTAAAGCAATTGTTGAAAAAATATCAGCCCGAAACACCTAAAGAAGATCAATATTTTCTACTTGAATTTTTGCTTTGGGGACTATCAGGATATAAAAAATTAGGGAAGAACCGCTTTACAGAAGGCTACCAGTTTAAGGATTTATTGGGAAGTTATATTGGTAAATTATAGAATCGAATATATCTTTTTGAGTACTCTCTTAACCAAGCCTATAAGGAGTTAAGAAATTATTCTCGACCAACGATAAACAAAAGGCCATGCAATAATGAATCATTATTACATGGCCTTTGTGTTTGAAAAAGTTATTTTTCCTTTACCAGCTTTTCTGCTTTGAGAAAATGATTTTTTTTATCCAGGATGCGGAGGAAATAGATACCTGGAGATAACCCTTCAAGAGAAATTTGTTTTGCCTCTCTTTTTTGAAGTATTATTTTACCTGAAATGTCTGTAAGTACCAGATCTGTTTTTAACGGCGCATTGATAAAGACCATGTCTCTTACAGGGTTAGGATATACATTAATTTGCGCGGCTATGTTGTTAATATCATCAATGCCCGTATAGTTGGTTACATTATAAGCATCTGATGTATCTGTGCAGCCATTGGCATTAGTACCGACCAGCTTATATTGACCATTTTGCGTAATGGTATAAGTATTTGAAGTGGCCCCCGGAATATTTGCCCCATTCAGCAGCCATTGATAAGTAGTGTAAGGCGCTGCGGCAGTTAATACATATCCTGTTACAGTAAAGGCCACCTGGAATGTGTCCACTTCCAGATTGAGTAATACCGTACTGTCGCAGCCGTCGATGTTGGGTAATGTAATAGTATATAAACCAGTCTGCGTATAGGTTACACCATTAAATACGTAGCCGTCGCAATCTGTTTTAATGGTGAGGGAAGAAGACGAAGTGTCCGAGCAGATCATTTTATGTACATAGATAGCATCTTTGCCTGTTGTGCTTACCATGTTGAAAACTGCTGCATTCGGATCAAAATCGCACGTGTCTTTAAAGTTTCCTGTTGAATAAACATTACCTGATGGATCAATGTTTATGGATCTTCCTAAACTTTGTCCGCTGCCGGCTATTTGTTTGGACCACCTGTAATTTCCTGTGCTATCCAGTTTCATTAAAAAGGCATCAGTTGTAGGAGCAGTAAGGTTTGCAGTGGCTGTGCCCGGATCAAAATCTACAGTACTGCTGAAGAAACCTGTTGTGTATACATTACCCTGAACATCTGTCGTCATATCGTAGATTTCCACAATAGAAGAACCAGCCCCTGCCGAAGTTTTTGCCCATATTAAATTGCCTGCTGAATCCAGTTTGGAAATAAAGATATCTTCAGAACCGGTTGAAGAAAGATCATAAACAGAAGTGCCCGGATCAAAATCTACGGAGCCAACATATACACCTCCTGCCAACACATTTTCCTGTCCGTCCAAAGCAACTTTTATGCCAAAACCAAGAGAGAAAATGCCGCCCATTTGTTTAGCCCATACAAAATTTCCGGAGCTGTTTAATTTCAGAACACAGGCATCAATAAAGCCCACAGGTGTAACAGAAAAGGTACCTGCGCCCGGGTCCATATCAATGCTATTATCCAGTACACTACCCATAAGATAGATACTACCAGATGGAGCAACAGCAAGGTTACCCGCTAAATAATTTCCCGCACCGCTGATCTGTTTTGCCCATACAAAAGCACCTGTATTATCCAGCTTAAGTACAAAGCCTGAAGCTTCAGTAGTTGTCATATTGAAAACTCCTGTTCCCGGATCAAAATCCACATTGGAACCGAAGCCCCCTGATATGAATATATTACCACTGTTATCCAGCACAATGGAAGAAGCAGATTCAGCGCTGGTTCCGTTGATTGACTTTGCCCATACAAAATTCCCTGAAGCATCCAGCTTAGATATAAACACATCGCTCCAACCACCATAATAAGGTAAGAAAAAAGTACCTGTACCCGGATCAAAATCTGCACCACCACCATAAATTCCGGTGGTATAGACGTTGCCATCAATATCTACAGCAATAGCACTGGCCTGATCTACTTCAGCAGAAGGGCTACCCATTTTCTTTGCCCATATCAGGTTACCTGCTGCATCCAGTTTGGATACGAATGCATCTGTAATACCATCAGCCGTCATATTAAAGGTGCCGGTACCCGGATCAAAATCAACAGTACCACCAAATCTCCCTGCCACATATACATTACCTGATGCATCAGTAGTAATGGCTTGTCCCATACTATTAGCCGAATCACTGTTCATTTGCTTTGCCCACTCCAAAGCTACACCCTGGGCCCGGAGCGACAATGAACCTGCCAAGATCAAACTACACACTCCGATAGTTTTTAAAACGTAATTACTTCTGCTCATGTTTACCTGTTTTTGTTTTAGAATATTATCAAGACATTTCCCTTATTAGTACCTTTAAGCGTTGGTGTGAACAAATAAATAAATTATCATTAATAAATTTCTATCGGGATTCACGGATATTTATATTTTTAGTGTATTCTTTATTGTTAGTCAAAAGAAAAATTTAAGGCTTCTGCTATTTTGCCCTATGAATAAGTTGTTGTACAGATGGATCAGAACAGGCATTTTGGTACTGCTTTTTATAAAGCCGTGGCTATCTGTTGCTCAGGAGTTCCCAAGCATTTCTACCAGGCCGTTCACAAACAAGGATACAGCTGAAGTTCTTAAACTTATCAGAATAGGTAACGATATTGTATATCAGCATACCGACAGTGCTCTTCAATTATATATAAAAGCAGAACAATTAAGTCGTAATAGTGGTTATAACGATGGTATAGGTTATGCCCTGGCCAACAAAGGCCTTGCCCTTACTACGAAGGGGTATTTTGATAAAGGCTTTGCCTGTTACAACGCAGCCCTGCCCTATTGTCTGAATGCTGTACATCTTAAATATGCATTGATCCATTTATACTTCAATATGGCTTTGAGCTGGAGCGATAAAGAAGATTATCTCAAAGCAAATGCTTATTACCATAAAGTAATTGACCTGGTACAGGAGCGTATTCCCGGCAATTATCAGTTTCTAATGGCCGTATACAATAATATGGTGGGTGTGCAGGTAAATATGGGCAGCCACGAATTAGCCCTTTCTTATATTGACAAAGCCATCCAGCTGGCCATTGCACATAATAAGAAATCCCAGCTTGCCCAGATTATATTGAACAAAGGGGATATTTACTTTAGCCTGAAAAAGTATGATAGCGCACTATATTATTACACAAGTGCATCAAAGTACGTAACCGAATTGCAGGACAACCATCTTCAACAGAGTTATAACCTCAGAATGGGAGATGTGCTGCTGGAAAAGAACAGGCATGAGGAAGCACTGATTTATTTACAGAAAGCGAATCTGTTAGATAATCCCGAGCATCCTTTAATGGGTATCCAGGTGGGATACTCTCTTGGAGATGCACTATATCGTTTAAACAGGAATAAAGAAGCAGAAACGGTATTGCTAAAGGCTCTTGCAACAGCTGTAAGAACAGGGCTGGTTAAGAATAAACAAAATGGCCACGCTGTACTTATGGAATTGTATAAGAAAGAAGGTAGATTCAAAGAGGCTTACGAACAGCAAAGCCAATACCTGCAATTATCTGATAGCATTATTAATGTTGAAAAAATTCGCGCTGTAAATGATATTGAGATCAAATACCAGGTAGCACAAAAAGACAAAGCCATCATTCAAAAAGAACTTAAGATTGCGCAACAAGGGAAGAAGTTATACCAGAACAAAATGATTTTTATCTCCTTGTCTGCAGGTATTATACTTTTGTCTATTTCAGGATTTGCTTTTTACCGGTATAAACAAAAGATAAACCTACGGGACCGGAAAATAGAACAGTTGAAAGCCAGGATGGATGGAGAAGAAGAGGAAAGAGTAAGGCTTTCGCGGGAGTTGCATGATGGCCTTGGTGGTATGCTTACCGGTATCAAACTAAATTTAAGAAGCATACAAAGACAACCGGATGCAGCAGCTATCCAGGAAAATCTTGCCGGAGTAATGGACATGCTGCAAGACATGGGTGACGAGATCAGGCAGGCTGCACACAACCTTATGCCCGACATTTTATTGAAACATAGGCTAAAAGAAGCGCTGGAACTCTATTGTGAGCAATTGGACACCGGTGGAAAATTAAAAATTGATCTTCAGTTTTATGGCGATTTTCAGCATCTGGATGTAACGATGGAATTACAATTGTACCGTATCATTCAGGAATTGCTTCAAAATATTATCAGACATGCTGATGCAGGCTTTGCAGCCATACAGGTTCGTTTCAATGAAGGCACACTTTGCATATCAGTAGAAGATGATGGCATAGGGTTTGATCCGGAACAAGAGAGCACAGGAGCAGGGTTAAGCAATATAAAAGCCAGGGTAAAAGCACTGAACGGTTATTTTTCTATTGCATCAGCACCCGGAATGGGTACAACTGCTTATATTGAATTTAATCCTGATCATAAATCCATACGCGCATGAAAATAAATATTGCAATAGCTGATGATCATCCAATGATTATCGGAGGGTTAAAAAACCTGTTGGTAGGTTATAGTCATCTCAACCTTGTGGGAACATATCTTTCCGGAACCGAGTTGCTGGAACATTTGCCCGAAATACAAGCTGATGTTCTGCTACTGGATATACAATTACCCGACAAAACCGGAGATACATTGGCCCCGGTTATTATAAAGCAAAACCCCGACTTGAGGATATTGATATTAACCAATTTGTCCAGCCCGCTTTATCTTCACAATCTGCTAAGAATGGGCGTGGCGGGATATATACTGAAGAATACTGATCCTGATATGTTGATACACGCGATAGAGATGGTGCATGAAGGAAAAGAATTTATTGATCCTGCTCTTCAGGATAAATTGTTGCAATTCAGAACCCGGATGAAAAAGGAAGTTGCGCTGAAGCCGGCTTTGACATTACGGGAAAAAGAAATATTACGCATGACGGTAAGCGGAGATACTATGCCGGAAATTTCAAAAAAACTGTTTATAGGCCTGCGAACTGTAGAATATTATCGTGGTAATCTATTTCTTAAGCTTGAGGTAAAGAATCTTGCGGGGCTGATTCGTAAAGCTTTAGAACTTGGACTTACTGAATAATTGTTATGATATTCTTATTAAAACATGAAAAAATATGTGCAATTGGTAGTTTTTTAATTAGCATTTCCTACTTTAACATTGGTATTTTTTTGTTAAATATTAAAAAAACCATCCTTCCTCCTTATATCCAATTTGATTAAGTGAGTATTTTAATTTATATATTCACTTAATTTACAATAACGTAATAAATAGCATTTGCTTGACTGTGGGACTAGAAATCTATATACCCCTCCCCCTTTCTTTAATTCATATCGAAGTGCTTGCGTATCACAAGAATGTACATTTTATATACCTTTATTAAGGATAATAAATGCGCACATGATTTGCTGACTTTTCTATAAAACACTACTTATCAATAAGGATTACCGTGATAATTTATTACATAAAAATACAAATGGTAAAAGTTTATGTTTTAACTACACTTTCTCGATTTCTTTGCACAATTTTGTAGAACAAAATAAAAATATAAAGGAATAAAACCTGAACCATTTTATTTCTTACTATCTACCCCAATCATTTTTATTTTACAATAGCAGGTAGTTTTAAAAACATAACCATGCCTGTTTGCTGCTTTTTTGGTTATACTTTACATTTATGAGAGGAGGATTAGTACGTAATGCTCTGACTGCTTTATGCTTGCTATTTTCAGCAAACACTTACAGTCAATCAACGTCGTGTGCAGAAGTAAATTTTAATCATGACGACACCCTTATTTTCAATTGTTTGCCCAGCGATACCTGCATTGGGCTTAACGCAAATTTGCCCGATATACGGCAAACTGTAGACGCTGCTAATGCGTACCTGGTAGATGCGATCCCTTATTCAGGACATTATCCTTTCCAAATAGCAGGGGCAACTTCTATCCTCGTAAACCAGGATGACGTTTACTCTGACGTGGTAAATCTGCCATTCATGTTCTGCTACTATGGAGGTCAGTATAACCAGGTGGTGATTGGTGCCAATGGTACTTTATCTTTTCATGCACTTTATGCAAATCAAAGTAGCGGTTTTGAAATGTGCTCTAATGGTACCTGGTATCCGGGGCCTGCAAGTCCGGGTTTGCCTAATAGTTTTACATCATCGCAATGGGGCTGGGATTCTTATCCACGCAATGCTATTTTTGCCTGCTTTCAGGATTTGGACCCTTCTGTACCCGCTGTCAATAAGGGTATTGAATGGAAACTGGAAGGCACCGCTCCATGTAGGAAACTGATTGTAAACTGGCGCAACATTCCTCAATTTAGTTGCAATACCAATACTACAACTTTCCAATGTGTATTATATGAAAACACCAATGTTATTGACATATACGTTGCTGAAAAACCGGTATGTTCATCATGGAACTGCAGCTACTCCTTAATTGGTATTCAAAATGATGCCCGCAATCTTGCTATAACTCCCCCCGGAAGAAATGGCGCTGTATGGACTACCACAACTACCAATAGTGAGGGGTGGCGATTTATACCCAACGGCCCATCTCTGCTGGAACAAGTAGTATTGATAAATGCTGCTACCAACCAAACAGTGGATACCGGAACTGTTGCTATTACACAACCCGGAGTATTGGCTGCTTCATTTGATAACGCTTGTGTTGGAGGGACTTATGGCAATACTGCAAAGTATTATGTAAAGGCAAAATACACATCCTGTTCTAATCCTCTGGTTGGATTCGGGGCGTTGGATTCTATTGTTCTTATTAAAACGCCACTTACCTCTCCCCCTGTTGCTCCTGCAGTTACCTATTGCCAGAATGAAAGCACAGTTCCTTTGACTGCTACAGGTTCCAACTTGTTGTGGTACACGCAACCTACAGGTGGTACCGGAAGTACAACAGCCCCCACTCCATCGTCAGCAGTAGCCGGAACCTTTACCTGGTATGTAAGCCAGACCATTGATAACTGTCAGAGCTTAAGAACCCCGGTAACTGTCACTATTAGTCCTTATATTACTGCTATAAAGAATGTCAATATATGCCCCGGGCAAAGTTATACATTCAACGGCCAGACTTATACTACAGCACAAACAGGATTACTGGATACCTTTATCACAGCAGGTTGTGATAGTATTGTTACTTTAAATATCACTGTTATACCTTTTGTAACCAACACAGTAAACGCTACCATTTGCCAGGGGCAAAGCTATACCTACAATAACATTACCTATACCAGCGCAGTAACGGGGGTTCAACATACTTTCCCTACCTCAGGCGGTTGCGATAGTGTGGTAACTTTTAATCTCTCTGTTATCCCGTTTGTTACCGGAATGGTTACTGCATCTATATGTCAGGGGCAAACATATACCTATAACGGAGTTCCTTATACTGTAGATACTACATTTATTGTAGATACTTTTCAAACAATAAGTGGTTGTGATAGTATTGTAACATTCATGCTTAATGTTACCCCTTATCAGCAAGGAACAACGAATGCAACTATTTGTCAGAATCAGAGTTTCACCTTTCTTGGCAATACTTATACTTCTTCTTTCAACGGCAATGTAGATACAGTACAGACCGCTTCCGGATGCGATAGTATTATCAGGCTCCATCTTACGGTAATACCCTTTCTTACAGGCACTATTAATCATACTATGTGCCAGGGAAGTACATACACTTTCAACAATGTAACATATACATCATCTGTCTCGGGTGCTACGGATACGTTCCTTACTGCAGGCGGGTGTGATAGTATTGTAACACTTAATCTTACCGTGTCTCCTTATCTTACGGGAACTGTAAATGCGAGTATCTGTCCCGGACAAACTTATCTGTTTAACGGCACTTATTATAACACTGCTATCACTACTTCGGACACCTTGCAAACTGCAAATGGATGTGATAGCATTGTTACTTTACACCTTACTGTCATACCTTATCTTACCGGTACTTTAAATGTGAGCATATGCCATGGACAAACTTATACCTTTAATAATATAGTTTACAATTATGCTGTTTCAGGAGTTACAGATACGCTTATCAGCTCTGGTGGCTGTGACAGTATTGTAAGTTTAAATCTCACTTTACAACCATATCTTACCGGCACTACGAATGTTACTATTTGTCCAGGGCAATCTTATACTTTTAACGGAAATACTTACACCAGCCCTGTTTCCGGAGTGGTAGATACTTTTCAGACTTTCGGTGGTTGTGATAGTGTCAATACTTTTAACCTTAATGTTTTACCGCTGGTATTGGATACTATAAATGCATTTATTTGTCAGGGAGAGAGCTATACCTTTAATGGAATCATTTACACAGCTTCTATTTCAGGGTTGGTAGATACTTTTCAGGGACCTAATGGCTGTGATAGTATTGTTATATTGAATCTTATAGTAAATCCAACAATAAATCTGACAGAAGAGTTTACAATTTGTAGTTCAGAGTTACCCTTTATGTGGCATGGTATGTCAGTGTTTACTGGTGGTAACGGTGTTGCCTATGATACAGTTCCGGCGTTAAAAGGCTGCGACAGTATCTTTACTTTAAACCTGAATATCCTTCCTGTAGCTATTATTCATGAAATAGATACCTCAGGTTGTGAAACTTTAGTTTATAAAGACAGCAGCTATTATCAGAATACTACTTTGTACGAAAATTATTCCTATAGCGGGTTTCCCTGCGATAGTTTTATCAATATGATAAACATCGTTATTTACCACAACCAGTACGACACTACCGTTGCTCATATTTGTGTAGGAGAAACCTATACCCGAAACGGTCAAAATTATAATTCCACTGGTGTTTATACAGATCATTACAATACCTATAAAGGCTGTGATTCCGTAAGTGTATTATCCCTTACTGTACACGATCTTCCGGAAGTAGGTATCGCTTATGGTAATTCAAAATATTGTATTTATGACAGTGTAATTGTTTCCGGTACCGGTGCGCTGAATTATAGCTGGACTAATAATGACTTTTATAATCAGACCGGAAGCCCCGTTGCTATTCCGTTGTATTATTTTGGCAATGTGATTAAAGTAATTGGTAAAGATGAATACAATTGTGCTGATAGTGCTTCTATTCAAATAGAAACTCACCCATGCTGTGAAATGGGTATACCCAATGCTTTCAGCCCTAATGGTGACGGCATGAACGATTATTTCCTGCCGGTAACCAATGGCAATCCTGTAGCTTATGTTCTTTATATCTATAACCGCTTTGGGCAGAAAGTATTCCAATCCAATCATATTGGTATTGGTTGGGATGGCACTTACAATGGTTCGCCTGCAGATATTGGCACTTATCATTTTTTCCTGAAAAGTGAATGTGCTAACGGAGAAAAGACAGAACGAAAAGGTGATGTAACCTTGCTACGATAAACCATGTTTGATACCAGGAAACTTCCCAAAAACTTAGAACTTTTGGAAAGCTATACAATAAACAAAGCGATTAACCACAGATAGGTTAATCGCTTTGCGTTTTTTATACCAACGTTTTATTCCATTACCCAGGCATTATTGAAGGCGGAAGTTGCCAGACCATACATATCGCGCCAAGTGTCTGGTATGGAGTTTACCGTGAGTGCCAGTTCAACTTTATTTGGGAATTTCATTATGAGTGTTTGCAGGCCAGGCTCTGATGGATCAAGTGTTCCGGAATCGTTCAGGTCGCTGAACAAAGCTCCACCATGGCCATATAGGCCGTACCACCTGTTACGCCTGGCCTTTGCCGCCATCCAAGCCCTTCATTATCCATTAAAGTACGCTCGCTATCAGTAATAAATTCATTGGAATGTGTAAGATAAACTATGAATTTGGAAAGATCTTTTGTGGTAAGATAAAAACCGCCACCACCGCAAAAATTGGTCCAGTCACCGGTTACATCAGTCTTCATCACATTGGGTATCTCATTAAACATTTGCATCTGACCAGGCAATGCAACACAGCCTCGGTTCTGTAGATCTATTTTCTTAAAAATATTATCCTGCATGATCATAATATACCGGTTACTCATCCAATTCTCAAAACCGCCGGTGGACATATTGTTCTCATTTGTGGTAAATAGGTTCAGGTTATTCATTTTAGGAAGCATAGCTCTGAACAATGCCAGGTTTACATTGGAATAAGAAGGGCTTTGAGGACCTTCAAGAGCATTTGCTACAACACCTTTCAGGTCTGACCATCCTGTACTGCTGGATCGGATGCCTGACGTATGCGTTAGTAATTGTTTAAAAGTGATATTACGTATCTGCTCATTTTGAGGCCAGGAATCCGGCAGCCACTTACCAATTGTACTGTCAATTGTAATATCGCGGTAGCGCATAAATTGAATGAAAGTAGTTGCAGTAAGCGTTTTGGTAACACTGGCAATATTGATAAAGCTATTGATACTAAAGGGGATAGTGTCGCTGCGCTGGATACTTCCAATTCCAGCCTCATGGGTTTGCGCTATCTGGCCATTTTGTGTAATAACAAAACCGTATCCTCTTGCAGAGGTTAATTGCTTTATCAATTCTTCTTTGAAAATTTCTGTTTTAAAGACTTTGGTTGAAGGTGCTTTCTTAATGTTATCTTTTTTACAAGAAGCAAATAATCCGGCAATAAGCATAAGAGCTGCCAATGGTTTCAATAGAATGAAGTGCTTTTTCATAAATGGTTTATTTTTTAATTCTCATGCAAGATAGAGCGGAGGGCTACTGCAAAAAATGACCAGTTAACCGATATGCCTTTTCGGTTAACGGATACGGAATTTGAATAAATTTCTAAATGGAAAGCAAAAAGTGTTTATAGCTTGCTGTATTGGATATTATTATCCTGAAGAGAATCCTGAAGCTATCGGGACATGTCCGATCATAACACAGAGTGCTCACGACATTAAATGTTGCAGAAGGAAGGTGACTATTTATGCGAAAGATTCATCGTTTCTAAGATAACGCCATTTACCCGGAGGTAATTTGCCCAAATGAATTTTACCCATCCGGATCCGTTTCAAACCAATTACATGTAAGCCCACAAGTTCGCACATACGGCGGATCTGGCGTTTTTTACCCTGGTGAAGAATGAAGCGTAATTGATCCTCATTTTGCCAGATTACTTTTGCAGGTAATAATTTTTCACCATCAAGACTCAAGCCATGATTCAGCAACCGCAATCCATTGGGTATTATCTTACCGGTTACACGCACCAGGTATTCTTTATCAATACTTCGTTGCTCACCAATCAACTGTTTGGCAATACGTCCGTCTTGCGTCAACACCAGCAAGCCCACAGAATCTATATCCAACCGGCCGGCGGGCGCCAGGCCATATTTATGATATTCACTGAACCTGATCTGGCTTTTATCTTCTACCCATTGATTTTCGGGTGTAATTAATTCAGCAGCAGCTTTATAACCTTTTTCAGGCTGAGCGCTTACATATCCTACAGGTTTATTCAAGAGTATAGTTACGCGGTTTGCCTGGTGTTGTTGTGCTTGTTGGTTAAGGGTAATCACATCATGCTCTGTAACTTTCTGGCCTTTTTCCATAGTCACTACCCCATTCACTTTTACCCAACCTTTTAAGATCAAAGCATCGGCCTCACGGCGGGAGCACATACCCAATACAGCCATACGCTTGGCCAGGCGCATATTATCATTTTCAGTGTTCATATCTGATTTTTCCAGGTAACCTGAAAATAGATGGATTTTTAAGGTCGTAAAATTACTATGAAAAACTGAATAAATAATTGTTAAGAAACCTGGGTTAAATGCTAATAAATTCAGGTGTTTTTACGGGTATTTTCCGTTAAGCAAACGATCTAATTTTACATATCAATTTAACCAAACTAAAAAATTTAAATCATGGCGACTTACTCTTTAGAAGCACAGATCCACAGTCTGTCTTCCATGTCCAATGCAGCCTTTGATCTGCAGGAAGCATCACTCAGCGCGTTGCAAACGTTAACCACAACTATAGTAACGAATGCACTGGCAGATACTATTATTCAAGGCTGCATTGGCAATTGGCAACTGGTATGGGGACCTATTGTATTCTCCAATAATCCGAATGCTGCAACCGTAGTAGCTGATAATACTATGATGTTGCTCTACAACCCATCTCCGGATGGACAAACACAAGATCAATTTGTAATAGCAATTGCCGGAACGAATGCGGTATCCATGTATGGCTGGTTCCAGGAAGACTTTGGTGTCAATACACTGGTACAATGGGAAAGTATAGTTAATAAAGATGTAAACAAACTTTTTTTCACACCATCCATTGCGGCTGGTACCAATAAAGGATTACAGGCCTTACTGACTATGCAGGACAGTAGCGGCTCAACTATGTTACAGGCACTTAATACTTATGTGCAAACAAACAGTATAACCAATGCTTCAGTAGCAGTAGCCGGACATAGCCTGGGTGGTGCCCTTTCTCCGGTAATGGCTATGTATATGCAGGATACGCAGAGCACGTGGAATACGGTTAGCGGCAGCATTACAACTATTACTACATGGCCAACAGCGGGACCTACTCCGGGTAATGCAGATTTTGCAACCTATGTGCAAGACAATATGGGCGCTAACTACAACAGCAAGTACAACAATATCGATGTAATACCACAGGCCTGGATGTATTCTTCCTTTGAAAATATACCTTCTATATATCCGGAGATTACACCACCTGAATCTGGTAAGACTACCTATACAACAATGGGACTCCTGGTGCTGATGGCCAATCTCCGGGCTGTGGATAAATCTGATTTACTCAGACGGACCCCATATCAACAAATAACGCCATGGAATTCAATGACCGGAACCTTTGATACTACAACAGACACTAAAGCACAAAATGAAGCTGCTCTGCTTAATGTTTATGCTACCGGAAACTTAACCCAGTATCAGTCTTACTTCACGGCTTTCTACCAGTTTTTAATGCAAATGGCTTATCAGCATACCACAGCATATGATATTTTATTGGGCATTACAGATGTAACCAATGAATTTACAATCGTTAAAAATAATGCTACCGGTACTACAGAAGAGACAAGAAGAGTACAATCGATGAGTATGGCACTTGATAAATATTATGGAATGGGTGGCTTAAACTATGCTGCTGTTGCTGAAGCGCAAAAGACCGCTGTAACGGCATAATTCTTTTATGTCTTTTAAAAGTCGGGACTGTATTATCACAGTCCCGACTTTAAATTATAGAACCTTCTTTGGGGCTTTAGGAAAGTTTATTTTGTGGTTATGATTATTGCTTCCTTATACCAATTTGTTACGTTTAATGTGCTCGATTTGCCTGTTGTGGCGAAGCACATGTACAATGGCATGCTCCATCATTTGTTCGATATCGTAAAGCTGCCCCCACCCTGATTTTATTTTTAAGGAGTCATCCATTTGTTCTAATTCATCATCTTTAATTTCTTTAAAAATATTTTCAGTATAGTTAAATACATTCACCAGATCTTCACTGTATTTCCTGGTACAGGTGTGAAACGTTTTTTCAGGTCGCTTGACAGTGTATCCTTTGGAATTATGAATATAAGTTGCGTAACCGTATCCAGAGTGCACTACATGAGATAAGATCGTCTGGATTGATCTGCAGTTTTCATCCATAGTCTGTTGATCTGTAATAATAGTCAGTGTATGATCCGGTATATTTTCAATAGTCTTTATCAGATTGAAAATGGCCTGCTCGTAAAGATCAAGCAATGCACCTGTTGCTCCTTGTCTATTCATATGTGCTATTGTTTATTTGAAACAATGTTTCGATTCAAATTTCTGTTGCAAATATAGCTTGGTAAGAAACCATAAACGATAAAGAAAGTTCTTTAAATTAGTATACATTTATAATTAAATCACTAATTTTTAAACCACCGATTATATATACTAATGAACCAGTCACAATTTATTCATCATCTTCCCGGATTGCTTAATGCTGGTGCAGTTCAGGCTGTTCATCAGCTTCTTGGGAAAATTCCTTTTGTTGACGGAAAAACTACTGCGAGCAGTGCCGCACGTGATGTGAAACGTAATATGCAGGCCGATGCCAACAACCAGGAGCTGATGCCACAGTTGCAGCAAATTGTAGGGATGTCTTTAATGAACGAACCGAAATTTCAAACAGAATTATACGCTGCCCGTGTTTATCCATTTCTTTTTAGTCGTTATGAAAGTAGTATGGGTTATGGCTGGCATGTTGATAGCCCTGTTATGGGCGCACCACCGGTACGTACTGATCTTGCCATGACTATTTTTTTAAGTGATCCTTTTACTTATGAGGGCGGTGAGCTGGTGATCAGAACAGATGTGGGTGAAATTTCGTATAAACCGGCCATGGGTGATGCTATTGTTTACCCTTGTCAATATGTACATTGTGTAAATGATGTTCGTAGCGGAGTTCGTCTTGCTGCTGTGAGCTGGATCCAATGTTCGGTACGTTCCATGGAGCAACGTTCATTACTAGCCGGATTAAAACATACACATCATAAACTGGAAGCTAAAGATCCCCAATCCCCTGAAACACAAGGTGTGTTACAGGCATGGAGTAATCTATTGCGGATGTGGGCTGAAGTGTAATTATTCAATCTGGCTTCCACACAATAATCATTAAGCGCTTTTCTTCTTCAAAATTATACCTTGGATTGTAGATAATTCATCAGTCCAGGTGTTTCGTTTTCCATCAATAAGCTAATGGATAAGTCATGTAGGCTAGCTGTACTTCCCAATAACATTTCATTAGGTCAATATTACTTGCTAAACCGCAGTAATCATTAATGTTCTAAAACCTTTATGTAGCAAAGGTTTTAGAACATTTGTACATAAGAACCCTCTATACAAATAAGCCTATAACATGTGGTTAACGCTGTAAAGCATGCGATCCTAACCTTAAGCCCGTCTTTAGTTTTATCTTGTTTACAATACACTTGTATAAACCAATAAAACAACAGCTATGAAATTAACTTTAAAATCAATGACCCTATCGGGACTTTTATTGTTGGTAGTATTTCCAACGTTTGCCCAAAAGAAAGATAACTTACAACGATGTTGGGAACAACAGGTAAAGCCATTGCAAGGTCAATATCTTAATTTCTCTTATAGTGAAACACTAAATGAATTGTACCATAGCCCCGAACCCTGGCAACAGTTGAATTACATAGGCACTGGAATAGTATGGTACAACGCAGATAATTTTCTGAGACAAGATACGCTCACTCATGGTAAGAGGATTCTATACTCGAAAACACAATTCAATACAACTGAGTTTTTATATGTTGATTATGGGAAGAAAGAACTATCGGCAGTTACACCCAATATGATTTCGGAACAAATAACGAATACAGCCCGCTATTCTCCTACAATATTGATCAACTATTTCTTTCAACAGAAGATACCTATTGATATGGAGAAAAGTAAAAGTGATTTTGCAGTATTTAGTACAGCGGTTAATAAAACAATAGTTGCATTATACATTGATAAACACAAAAACCTTTTAGATAAAATAACCTTGTTAGCCCACGACGAATTGCATGGTGATGTACTAAGCACTTTTACCTATAGTAACTATTCAAAAGAAGGGAAATTAGTCTATCCCAAAATGATTGTAGTAGAAAAGATAAACGGAAAGCTGAAAGATGAGATTAAAGTTCTGAATGCCGACCTGGTTAATAAAGCCACAAAATTATTGGACAAACCTGACGACTATAAAGTAAATGAAGACATGGAAACAACGCCGGAAATTAAAGTAGATAAGTATAGCGACAACATTCATTTCGTAGATCTGTCTCACGAAAAGACTAGAGTAATGGTTGTTGAATTTAACGACTTTCTATTAGTTGCTGAAGCACCATTGAGCAGCAAAAACGGAGAACTGATCATCAACGAAGCAAGGAAAATAGCGCCAGGTAAGCCTATAAGATATTTTACCTTCGGTCACCATCACCCACATTACTTAGGTGGCATGAGGGCATTCATTCATAAGGGGGCAATTATATTAAGTACAAAAGCAGATGAATCCTATATCAAATACCTGGCCAGTGCTCCACGAACATTAAGTCCCGATAGTTTACAACTGGAACCTAAACCTATACAGATAAAGGAGATTAAAGACAGCACAACAATTACCGATGGAACATTTGAAATGAAGATCTATGCCATTGGTAAAAAATCGGAACATACGAATGACTATTTGGTTTATTATTTTCCGAAAGAAAAGTTATTATTTGAAGGAGACCTGGTCTGGGTAGAAAATAAAAATGAACCTGCGAAGGCTGGTGTACGACAGAATGGTCTATATAACACGATTAAAGAGATGGGCCTGAATGTGCAAACAATTATACAATCCTGGGTTCCATCATCTGCTTATAAAGCAGTCATTCCTTTTGCGGATCTGGAACAAACTATGAAGGTGAAATAATCTTTTACGTATGACTCCATTACATACCTTTGTCTCCTAAAGCAAACAAAACAATGAAAGCATTTTTAGGGATGGGTCATTTAGGCTCAAATTTTGTAAAAGCTATGCTGAACAAAGGCGAGCAAATACAAGTATGGAATCGTACAGCGGCAAAAGCTAAAGCTCTTGAGGCTGATGGCGCACGGGCATTTGATAAAGCTGAAGATGCCGTGAGCGGTTGTGATATTATTCATCTTACGCTAAGGGATGATGATACCGTGAATGAAGTACTGGCTGTGGCTAAGAGCGGATTGAAACCCGGAGCCATCATTATTGATCATACTACTACTTCTAAAGAAGGGGCAGTTACCAGGACAAAAGAATGGGCAGACCTCGGTTATACTTACTTACATGCGCCTGTTTTTATGGGTCCGCAAAATGCATTGGAAAGCAGCGGGAGTATTCTCGTGTCCGGCGATCAGGAAGTAATTGGAAGATTAAAAGATGATCTTTCAAAGTGGACAGGCCAAGTACTTAACTTCGGACCCGAGGTTGGCAAAGCCGCAGGCATGAAACTTATCGGAAACCTATTCCTTATAGCATTAACCGGTGGCTTTACAGATATGCTTTCTTTAGCCAAAGCAATGGGTATTTCTGTTGATGATATTTTTACCTTATTCGATTCTTGGAATCCGGGAGCTTTGGCACCGGCAAGACTTAAGAAAATGGCAAGTGCAAATTTTGATCAGCCTTCATGGGAATTAAATATGGCAAGAAAGGATGCAGGGCTTATGATGAATGAAGCTAAGCTTGGTGGAAGGAATCTTATTGCGCTTCCTGCTATTGCTTCTGAAATGGATCGCTGGATAGCAAAAGGCCACGCACATGAAGACTGGACTGTAATAGGCAAAGATGCGCTGACTAAATAGTCATTAGTTTTTAAATCTTTTCTTCTACCACATACATTCATCCTTTGTACTTCTGGATAAATGTATGTGGTATACTTTTATAATCCATTATAAGATAGTCGCAGGCTTTGGAAAAGGCCAAAAATTGCTCATATCATAAAATATCGATACATTTGCAATTATGAATACGTTATTGGATTTTAAGAAAATTGAAAAGATATCGAAAGCGCTGGGTGATCCATACCGTCTTAAAATTATTGAGGCAATAAGGAGAGAGCCGGATTGGATGCAGTGTAGCTGCATTGTGGATATGCTTAACCTTTCACAATCGGCAATCTCACACCATATCAAGCAATTGATGGATGCCGATTTATTAATTATGGAAAAGGATGGCCGCAAGGCTAAGTATATCCTTAATAAAGAAGTCTTTGCTGGTTATGCTGCTTTTATTGGTGCTTATAATCAATAGATTTTTTCACTATCACTATTCATTTAAATATTTCGATTAATTGTTTAACTGCTTATATCTTTGACATCTCAAACGATAAGAGAAGTGTAAACTAATTTTTTTACTTCAATTAATCGAAACATTTAAATAAATAGAAAAATAAAAAATGCGAACTTCAGAACAAAGTCAATTTCCAGCGCCTGGTGCTAATTTATCAGAAAGTGTTGTACTAGTAACCGGAGCTCTTACCGGAATAGGCCGGGCAACCGCAATTGCTTTTGCAAAAGAAGGCGCTAAAGTAGTTGTATCAGGAAGAAAAGAAGCAGAAGGCAAATCTTTAGCAGAAGAATTAAACGCATTAGGTGCAGAAGCGGCTTTTGTTCGTGCCGATGTTCGTTTTGAAGCAGATGTAGAACAATTGGTTGCGCAAACGATCAGCCGCTTCGGTCGCCTGGATATTGCAGTAAACAATGCAGGCACTGAAGGTACTCCCGGACCGGTAACAGAGCAAACCGTTGAGACTTACACCAACATTTTTGATACAAATGTATTGGGTGTATTACTAAGCATGAAACATCAGCTTAAAGTAATGCAAAAGCAAGGTAGTGGCAGCATTGTCAATGTTTCTTCTGTATTGGGTAGAAAAGGCATGCCAAATGTTTCTGTTTATACTGCAAGCAAGCATGCTGTGGAAGGCTTAACTAAAGCTGCAGCACTTGAAGTAGCGAATACCGGTATCAGGGTAAATGTAGTTGCACCGGGACCTATTGAAACACCTATGCTTAACCGCTTTGTAACTACCGATGAACAGAAGGAAGGTTTCAAATCAATAGTACCGGTACAACGTATGGGATTGCCTGAAGAAATTGCCCAGACTATCGTTTTCCTGGGCTCCAGTAAATCACCATTTCTTACCGGGCAATCTATAGCAGTAGATGGTGGTATGCTTGCATAAGTAAATAATTATTGCTCCTAAAGCAATCTACAGGTCTTCTATTGATATAGAAGACCTGTTTGTTTTATTGCTTACTAATTATTGTACTATCAAACAAAAGTGCAAAGAAGAGTTAACCGAAAAGGCGTAATTATTGTTCTAATTGGTAAATTGCATATTAAAGCCATGGAATACAAACTATGAAAAATGTTTTCTCCAATCCGCTACAGATAATATTTACACTTGTTGGTGCCGGTATGCTTATAGCCGGATATTGTGCGGCACCTGGCTCACTTACAGATGATGGCTATCCGCTCAACATCTTTTTCTACTGTATGGGAGGTTTTTTCATCGTATTTCCTTTGATTTTATTCGGTTTCATCAGCCGTTCGGCCAATCGTACCGCAGAAAGAATAGCTTACCTGAAAGAGCAAGGTCTTAAAGGTAAGGCCCGTGTGCTTCATATGAGGAGAACTGGTCTTACCGTAAACGATGTGCCACAGGTGGTACTTGACCTTAATGTCACAACCGACTTGGGGGAACAATTTCCTGCCTCTTATAAAAAGTGTATAGATCCGATTTATTATAGCCTGATCAGGCCTGATGCAGACCTTATTGTTTATGTGGATCCTGCTAATAAAGAAAAAGTGTATGTGGATTTTGAAGAAGCCTGGGCAAAACTAGCCAATGGAGCCGGACCAATGGAGTTTTAAAAAATCGTAGTAAAGTTGTTGATTCGCTTAACGATTTAAAAGTCGTTCTATGGCTTCAGACTGTGTAGCTACAAAGTTGATTTGCCCCAGCTTGTTACTCTCGTAAATAAAATCCTTTATACTTTTACCCTGATAAGAACTAAAGTCACCCATTATGGCTAAGCGAACCCTATAGTTAGAGAATTTCTGTAACAGTTCGCCGGCTATTCCGGTTTTAAGGTTAAAGAAATCCGGTGTAATATTTTTTTCCTGGATAATGATCTTGTCAACGTCCTGGAAATATAAGTTTCCTAATAAATCCAGTCCGTCTTCCGCACTGGCAATCACTATGTTTTCTGCAATTACTTCGGCTATTTTTATGTTGTTTATTTGATGTATTTCAATTTGCATTTTGGAAGGTATTGATTAATTGGATGTCTTACTATGCTTCGTTTTCGCTTGTCTGCAAAAGTATTTTTTTGATCAATACAATCTGACCTAAATGGTAGTGAGTATGCTCAATAATACCATGAATATTTCGATAGTAATTTCCATACTTTTTATCGGTAAAGTCTTCCTCAAGCTTACTATCCGGTAACTGTTCTATTAAAGTAGCGAATTGTTCAGCATCAGCCCAGGTTTTATCTAACAATTGTTCCCAATCTTTCGTGGATAAAATTGGCGGATGATTAAAACTATATTCATCTTTGGCATTCAATTGTTCTCCCTGTAATACTTTCAGTACAGCACTTACATAATAATTGATATGGTAAACGAGAGTAGCAATGGTGTTGAAAGAATAAACCTTTGTAGTAGCTTGTTGCCAGGTTACACCTGCCAGACTTTCTTTAAGATTTACCGAAGTCCAGTTTCCTCCGAAATGAACTTCCCTGAAGTGTTTTGCAATTTGTGTTGTGGTATTCATGTACTAAGATTTATATTTTTTTATTAAGGTGCCTTATAGATAGAGTATTTAGTTCGTTATTTGCTTCCGCAATAATTTGCTTGAGTTCCGGTGTATTTTCTATCCCCCCTATTTTTTCAGGTGGTGCCGGATGGCTTTCATGTTCCTTCAATATTAATTGGAACCATCTTGTATCGTGCCACCTGCCTAACTTATAGCCTATATTTTTGAATACGCCTATCTCTGTGAATCCTACCGCAAGATGCAGGCCTTCGCTTTTAGCATTAGGTATTGCAACACCAGCATAGACATTGAAATATCCTTGTAGTTCTAAAATAGAAAACAAGGTTTTGTACAGTATTCTGGCAATGCCTTTACCTTGAACATCGGGCGACAAATATATAGTAGATTCCGGCGACCATTGATAAGCAGTTCTGTACCGGAATTTACTTGCATAAGCATAGCCGATTATTTTTTCATTCAGGGTGCAAACAAGCCAGGGGTATTCAGATGTGTTTACTTTAATCCGCTCCAAATATTCATCAATAGTTGGCACATCATATTCAAATGTAATTGCAGTATTAAGCACATAAGGTTTGTATATCTCCAATATTGCTGAAGCATCATTTTCTTTGATGAGCCTTATTTCAAAATTATTTTCCATGAATATTGTTTTGTAGCCAGCACAAATAAGGACATTTTTTACTCAAAAAAATAAAGGCACATAACTTTAATCTTGGTTATTTCGTTATTCAAACGCAATAAAATACGTATTTATCAAATATACTAGCGAAGATCTCCAATTTTTACCAGTAACAGTAAGGGGTATTTGTTATTATATTTGTACAAGCTATTTATAATTGTGTCTTCTTAAAATATTTTTACTAGCCTACAAAAAAACAAATCTTAACTATTTGTATTTTTATAAAAAAGTTATAAATTGTGTGCTGTCTATATAAAATAAAATAGCATTCATAAGTTTTGAACTATTTCAGAAAACGACAATACCAAACACATTTATTTACCAAACACAGACAACTATGTACCGCACTCTTAAAGTTCTCACCTCCGAGTTTCCTTAGCGTACCGGCATTATCTTTCTAACGTATAACTGAAAGCGACAAAAATTTTCGCCCATAGTCTTCGTGTATTTTCTTTACCTGAAAACACAATGCTACTATGGCATTTATTGCCTGCTGTAAAATACGATTGAAAGATTGTCTGTCCCTTAGGCGCTTATTACAATCCTCTCCCATACGGCTACTTCCGGCTTTTGATGCTATGTAATATAGCATTGTGAAATGTTATGGCCAGGCTCATTGTATTGTTGCAACAGTACGATAATGGGAAAGATGCGTTTAATCGTATCGCCCGGTTCGAAATAAAATAGATAGTATGAGGTTGTCCGTGTTCTACCAATCAGATTAACCTGATTGTTTATTGCTAAACCCTAAATGTTATCCTATGCATTCCTTTCCAGAAGTTTATCAACGCTATCGGGATCAGACAGGCTCTGTTACTTTTCCCAAATCTCCGGAAAACCTTTATGATTCCATTACTTACTTCATGGGGCATACCGGTAAAAGTATAAGGCCTGTTTTGTGTCTTATGGCTAATGAAGTTTTTAGTGAGATCCATGCTGATGCTTACACGGTGGCAAATGCTATTGAGCTGTTTCACAACTTTACACTTGTTCATGATGATATCATGGATCATTCTGTTCTCCGCAGAGGCCAGCCTACTCTACATGTTAAATATGGAGAACGTACAGCAATACTGGCAGGTGACAGGCTTCTTATTCATGCTTATATGCAACTTAATAAAGTTGGAATTCTATACCGGGAGCAGATTACAGAGCTGTTCTCTGATATGGCCTGCCAGGTATGCGAGGGACAACAATTGGATATTGATTTTGAAGACAAAGACATTGAAGCTGTAAGCTATGCCGACTACCTGGCCATGATCACTTATAAAACATCTGTTTTACTTGGGGCCGCTGCTCAGATCGGTGCTATTATTGGATCTGCAAGTACAAGACAACAATTGCAGATGTATGAATTCGGAAAGAATATTGGTATCGCGTTCCAGATACAGGACGACTTCCTGGATGCTTTCGGGAATACTGCACAAATGGGAAAACAGGTAGGCGGCGATATTTTAGAAAATAAAAAAACAGCCCTTTTAATAAAGGCTTTTGAGCTTGCAGATGCACAACAAAAAATACAATTAAAAAATGCCATGAAAGAGACCGGAGCGCATAAGGTCGCTACGGTATTAGACTTGTACAAAGACCTGAAGATAGATCAATGGGCAAGTGATTTAATAGCGCTTTACACTGAAATTGGATTTAGTAGTCTGGACAGTATTGATGTTGCTGTACATAAAAAAGAAAAACTTGCAGGATTAGCCAATTCTTTGCTCGTCCGCCAATCATAATCATTCAATGTTCCCTAATGTAGCAGGCCACTGCTTCCATGCTTAACCTTCAATATACAAGTTATGCAAGAACTTAAATTTCCATTACTTGACCAGATACTATTTCCTGCAGACCTACGGGAATTAAGTCCATCACAGCTTCCCCAGGTATGTGAAGAGTTAAGGGCGTTCATAATTGAAACAGTAAGTAAGCATGGGGGGCATTTCGGAGCCAGTCTCGGAACCGTAGAGTTAACCACAGCATTGCACTATACTATGGATACGCCCATTGACCAATTGGTATGGGATGTAGGCCACCAGGCTTATGGGCATAAGATACTTACCGGAAGAAAATCACTTTTTGATACCAACCGAAAATATAAAGGGATCAGCGGATTTCCCAGAAGAGACGAAAGTGAATATGATTGTTTTGGAACAGGGCACTCTTCTACATCCATATCTGCAGCGCTTGGTATGGCTATTGCCGCTCGCCAGAAGGGTGAACTCACCAAACAACACATAGCTGTAATAGGCGATGGCGCCCTGACTGCAGGTATGGCCTATGAAGCACTTAACCATGCAGGCGTATCGGACACCAATATTATCATTATCCTCAATGATAATTGTATGTCTATAGATGCAAACGTGGGTGCTTTGAAATCATATCTGACGCAACTCACTTCATCTAAAACCTATAACAAGATAAAGGAAAATGTTTACCAGGCATTAAACAAGATACCATTCGTGGGCGAGCAATCCAGGGAAATCTTAAGCCGTGCAAAATCTGGCATTAAAAATTTGTTATCTGAACATGCCAACTTTTTTGAAGCCTTAAACCTAAGGTATTTCGGACCGGTTGATGGACATGATGTTTTAGGTCTTGCAGATCTCTTGCAAAGTATGAAAGATATTCCGGGGCCTAAGCTTCTTCATGTGGTTACTACAAAAGGGAAAGGTTATCAGCATGCAGAAAAGGAGCAAACCCTCTGGCATTTTCCCGGGCTGTTTAACAAAGCAACCGGCGATATACATAAGCCTGTGACAGATACTGTTCAACCTCCAAAGTACCAGGATGTCTTTGGGCATACTATTATAGAGCTTGCCAAATTGAATGATAAAATAGTAGGTGTGACACCAGCTATGCTGTCCGGATCTTCCTTAAAATTTATGATGGAACAAATGCCCCACCGGACTTTCGATGTTGGTATTTGCGAACAGCATGCAGTAACCTTATCTGCAGGTATGGCCACACAAGGTATGAAGGTGTTTTGTAACATCTATTCCTCCTTTATGCAAAGAGGTTATGATCAACTTATTCATGATGTTGTCCTGCAAAAATTACCGGTGATCTTCTGTCTGGATAGAGGTGGTCTGGTTGGAGAAGATGGTGCAACACACCATGGCATTTTTGATATTGCTTATTCACGCTGTCTTCCAGGTATCATTGTCAGTGCCCCGATGAACGAAATTGAATTGCGAAATTTAATGTACACGGCTCAGCTGCCTGATATAGACAGGCCCTTCATTATCCGGTATCCGAGAGGGCAAGGTGTGATTCCTGATTGGAAACAACCTATGCAGCCAGTGGAAATAGGAACGGGCAGAACAATAAGGGAAGGGACTGGTATTGCAATCCTAACATTTGGCCATCCCGGAAATTTTGCCGGAGATGCTTGTGATCTATTAGCAACAGAAGGAATTTATCTTGCCCATTATGATATGCGGTTTGTTAAGCCCATTGATCAAAAGTTATTACATCATGTGTTTAAAAACTTCAGCAAAGTGATCACCATTGAAGATGGCTGCAGGATTGGCGGACTAGGAAGTGCGGTACTTGAGTTTATGGCAGAACATAAATACAATGCCAACGTCCGTATCCTGGGGGTTCCGGATCGTATAGTAGAACATGGAAAATTACAGGAATTACTTCAGGAGTGTGCTTATGATGCAAAATCAATAGTGGGTGCAGTAAGAGAAATGTTACCTAAAAAAGCAGTGACCAGGAAACGCTTAAAACAGGAAAGTATTTAATATTCGGGAGGATTATGAACAAATAATAAACCTTAACATTTTCCTTATGACGTATAACACCAAAGCTATATCTACATCCACCCTGGAAAGAATACAGGAGGAATATGCCGTGCTTTTGGACGCCAATCCAGAGAGATTCTCATTGGCGAAATTACTAAGCCCGGAATCATTCTTATTGGATGACTATTGCAGCGGGTTGTTATAATTCTATTTATTAACGTAAACCTTCCTCTGATAATCATTAAATTCAAATATAAACATGAACACCCTTGAACTGCTCCGCACCAAATTCATGTACCCATTTCCTACATTGAAAAATCCGTATGCCGGCCAGTTGCAGCAAATTACGGAAAATGAATGGATCGATGGTGAATACCTCTCACTCTATGAGCATCACCCGGAGATCCGTAAAAAATATAAGAAAACCCAAACCGCGCACATAGCATCGCAATGGTTTCCTACTGCTTCTTTTGAGCGGCTGAAACCCATCTGCCGGCTTATGCTATGGACATTGTACAACGATGACCTATATGAAGAATGCGCACCGGAAGAAATCGGACTCGTACATACCAGATCGGTAGCGGTATTGAATGGCAAGATGAATGCCATTGATGCGGAAATACCTCTCGGAAATATGCTGGCCTCATTAAGACAGGAGCTACTGCAATTTATTCCCGAGGAATCTGTGGCGCGTTTTGCAGATATGATCAGCCGTTATTTTACAGGCCTGAAAACAGAACAGACTTACAAAAAGCTCAAGACCTTCCCTACCATAACAGAATGCATTGCCCTGCGGGAAGACTCCATCTGCCTGTATCCATTCCTGCAACTGACAGAAGTGGAGACAGGTGTAGTCTTACCGTCTGAAATACACCAACATCCTGTGATCAGGCGTTTACAGGCATTGGCCTGCCATCTTGTTACTTACTTTAATGAAGTGCAGTCGGTAATGAAAGATGAAGCAACGGATAGTGTTTATTACAACATTGTAAAAGTGATACAGCATGAGTACAATATCTCGCTGGAAGAAGCCTGCCTCGAAGACCTGCGGTTGCATAACGAAGACTTAAAAGAGTTTGTAACCCTGCAAGCTTCCCTGCCCGATTTTGGGATATGGCAGGATGCGGTAGTGAATTGGGTGCACTATATGGGTATGGTGCTCAGCGGTTGGAAGTGTATATCTACCAAATTGGACCGCTACACTACCGGAACCGAATTTCCGGGTTCAGCTGAGCTGCGGCAAAAATTAGGCCAGATGCAATGAAACACATTTAATAATTAAATACAACCGCCCAGATTATGGATCGCAAAATTATTATGCCACGCCTCAGGTATCCCTGGCCATTCGTCCCTCCGGCGCATCCCTACTATTTTACCGAAGAAGAACGGGGATGGTTGGAAACGGATTATATGTTTATGTCGGAGCAGGCAGTGGAAAAAATCAAAGGACACAATCTGGCTAACGGGGCATCCTATATGGCACCCACCACCACAAATATTGACCATCTAAGGCCAATTGCCCGCTTCTTCTTATGGCTTACCTTATATGATGACTACTATGAGCGTTGGCCGGTTGAAAAAGTAGCTATAGAAAGAGATCGCATTGTGAGTGTAATATTGGGTGAAACGCCCAGACCCGATGATTCAGGATTATATTGGCAGATTGCAAAATGCCGGGATGAGTTTCTTGCCTTTATGCCCTATGAATTTATTGAACGACTGGCCAGGTCCATGTACCGCTATACCACCTATGGCATTATGGAAGAAGCTCCATTCCGGTTCGCTAAGCGTTTTCCCAGTTTGTTGCGGTTATCCTATCTCAGGGAATATACTATTGCGATGTATCCATACGGCGATATGATAGAGCCAGCCATGAACTATGTAATACCAAAGCACATAGCGGAGCATCCAATGATTATGCGTTTGAGAGCATTGTTGTGCAGAATCCTCGCTGTTCAGAATGATTGGTACACCCTGGAGAAAGAGATGGCCGACGATCAATTTGAAGTGTGCAATCATATTCTCGTATTGCAGCATCATAATAAAATATCTCTTAACGAGGCTATCCAGGAAACAGAACGCATTCATGATGCCTATGTGAACGAAATGGATGCCATACAATTCGACTTGCCCGATTTTGGCATTCATCAAAAGGATGTAGAGAATTATGTACATCACATCACATTAAATGCTACCGGGCTCAATGAATGGTATAATACTGAAACCGTGCGGTACATACCATCGGAATTTCCTAAGGATGCTTATAAAGCCGGGCGGCCAATTTCGAAAGGTTAATGATAGTAAACAGAAAAAAGTGATCTGTTTTAATGCTATTGTAAAGTTGATGGGTCTTCGCATGGTTTGCAGTATATGGTTACAGCGCAATGGAATTTCCTGATGTGGCTGAGCCAGGTATAGATACTCTGTACATAAAACGAAACTTAAAAGATAATACACCAACATTCTTTTACTTTTTAAAAAACAATATGACTCCCGAACAATTTATTCCACAGGAATATCTTCCACAAGGCTACTACCCCTGGCCAGATCTGATTAATCCTCACTTTGAGCAGATGGGTATTGATATGAACAATTGGATTGACACCGATTATTCATATCTATCTGAAAAGTCAAGAATGAAATATAAAAAGATGGGATTCAATTTATGCACGGCACGAATGGTACCGAAAGCTAGCTATGAACAAACAATACCTTGTAACAGGTTTGTGCTCAATTTTGTGGTGATGGACGACCAGATGGAATTTGCAACCCTTGAAGAGAAAATATATGACTGCGACAGGGGAATAGAAATATTGCAAGGTGCGCAACCTTTACCAGGCGAAAATGGGATATTTCAACATTTAGCATTGATAAGGGATGAATACAAAGCGTTTATGCCATCCGTGTGGCTGGAACGATTCACGGAGAATCTATCCCGCTGCTTTAAGTATGGCGTACAGGAAGAAACACCGTATAAATTAGCCCGTCGTGTACCGCCGTTGGACTATTTCATGATTCTGCGGGAGTATTCAGTAAACATGTATCCTTATTTATACTGGGCAGATATTGAAGCAGGTTTTGTGCTGCCAAAGTTTATAGAAGAACATCCGGTAATACAACGGCTGAGAGCATTGACTTCAAGAATTGAAGCGTGGCAAAATGACTTTTATTCATTACGTAAAGAGCTTGGGCTAGATACCGAGTTGATGAACCTGATCCTTGTTTTAAAGGAAGGTCACAAAATATCGTTGCAAGAGGCTGTTAGCGAAGCCAAACGCATTCATGATGCGGATGTGGCCGAATTTGTAGGACTCCACGAGAATCTACCGGATTTTGGCATTCACCAGCAACAAGTATATGATTACGTAATGAGCCTCGGCACTATATTACAGGGACTCAATACACATTATATAAAAGACACTGAACGTTATTTGCCAGGTGGTGCAGGTTTTGCCTGGCCAGAGCAACAATTAAACCGGACCGTTTAATCTACCTTTTATTCAGTCATATTTTTAAAAATTCAATTCTATGACAAAAGAACAAGAACTCTATGCAATGTTTCAAAACCTGCCACGTCCACAATATCCCTACCCTGATCTGATCAGTCCGTTTGCTCAGGAAATGCGGGACATGTATTATCATTGGATTGATACAGATTATACTTTTCATTCCGAAAAGGCGCGGGAAACTCATAAAAAGCATGTGCTAACCGATATAGCAGCACGTGGTTTGCCACTATTAAAAACATTAGATGAATTGTTCCCGATCGCCAGTTATGCAGCTAACGGTGCTATGATGGACGACTGTTTTGATCATTGTAGTTATGACGAGATGTATGCGATAAGAGAGAGAAGCATGGCACTGCTAAGTGGTGAAGATAAGAATGAACCCACCAACCATGGAATATTTCATCAGTTCTATTTAATAAGACAGCGTGCTATTAAATGTGGTATGCCGCAACGCCTGTATGATAAATTTATAGCCAGTATTCATAACGTACTTATCGGCTATCAAGATGAAAAGCGATATATGTCTGCTAATACAATACCACCACTTCCTGTTTATTTAATACTTCGTGAAGATACCAGCGGAGGGCTGCCTTTCTGTATTTATGTAGCTATGCAAAAAGACTCTCGCCAGTTGCCGGATACCGTATTGGAACATACCCATATTTTGAGATTGCACACTTTGGCAACTCTTATGATCGGGATACATAACGATATCATTTCACTACCCAAAGAATTGAACAGGAAGGGTGACGTAATTAATATCGTAAAAGTGATGCACAATGAAAATAATGTATCATGGGAAGAAGCCTATATGATGGCTATGGATTTTCATGATGGTCTCTTGAAGGAGTTTATGATTTTACATAAACATCTGCCCAATTTCGGAGAATGGCAGGAAATGGCGCACGATTACGTCCATACAATAGGAATTATGGTACAAGGCGTATATGCCTGGCATACCAACGATAGGTCCCGGTATGTGCCGGGTGGTTATGTAGAGCCTGAGTATCAAAGCTTTGATACGAAGTAAGAAACATCATTGAATATTTACACCTTCCTTAGCTGAGCTAAAGTTAAACCAGTATACTATTTTCCTATTTTTTACAACCCAAATCGAAACGATGAGAGAAGATTTGATTGTTCCTAGATGCTATTATCCCTGGCCTACGGTTATTAGTCCTATTGCCAATGCATTTGATGAAGAAGAAAAAATATGGTATGACAATGATTATACTTTTATTTCGGAGGAAGGGATAAAAAGATGTAAGCCACAGCTGCAATCCCGGGTAGCCACTTACATGAACCCTACTTGCGACAGTATAGAACGTATGCGCCCTTGTGCCCGATTGATGCTCTATATCACAATTTTTGATGATTTCTTTGGAATGACACCCTTAAAGGAATTTAAACCAATAGCTAACCGTGTGTATGAAGTTATGCTGGGTGAAGATCCCCGTCCGGATGAAATCGGCATACTACGTCAGATGGCACAGGCGAGAAGAGAATGGGAGACATTTATGCCACGTTTCTGGATAGAGCGGGTTTCCCTAAATTTTTATGAATTTATGACTTACGGTATGGAGGAGGAAATACCTTTTAAACAGACAAAGAAAGGAACTTACCCATTGCTGGCGCATTATCTTAACTTTCGACAGTATTCAATAGGGATGGGGCCGTTTGGCGATTTAATAGATCCAGCTACCAACTTCGCACTACCGGTACATATCTATAACCATCCAATTATCCAACGTTGTACAAAACTGCTCGCCTTGCTTATTGTGATCCAGAATGATTTTGCCTCTTTGAAAAAGGAACTTGAAACAGAAGGTGAATGCTTGAATATCATCTTTGTCCTAAGAAATCAATATAACCTTTCCTTTCAGGAAGCTTGTACAGAAGCTATGCGAATACATGATGAGTATGCAAAGGAACTGGATGATCTGCATAAGTCACTTCCGGACTTTAGTCCTTACAACGAAGAAGCTTCAAACTATGTTTATCATATCAAATTACAGGTAAGTGGGTGTGAGAACTGGTATCACAATTCAGGTACCAAACGATATGAGCCCAAAGGGTTTATTGTGCCGCAGTATGGCAGAGAGGGAAACGATATTATTATTCCACATAGTGGCTTCGTTAAATAGTAAAAAACCAAACAAATGAAAAAAAAGATCAGCATTTCCACACCCACATATCCCTGGCCTACATTGTACAGCCCGATCAGTGAAACATTTTATGAAGAAGAAAGCAGGTGGTATGATGAGGATTATGATTTCATGAGCCCGGAATCTATAAAAAGATACAAAAAACAAAGAATCGTCCAGGTGGGAGCGTTTATGGCACCTACAACCATTGACCGTGATCGGTTCCGGCCCATCGGTAGGTTTGCTGTGTACGTTACTACGTTCGATGATTATGTTGAACTCATGCCACTACATGATCTGGAAATTTTAAGGGATCGTGTTTTTGAGGTAATGATAGGAGATGATCCTCGCTCCGATGAAATTGGCATACTCCGCCAGATGGCAGTCGCAAGAAAAGAGTGGTTGGCCTACGGAATGCCGCAGTTCTGGATCGAACGGATTTCTACCAACTTTCATCATTTCATTACTTATGGTATCATGGAAGAAACCCCTTTCAAATTCAGCAAAACCTATCCATCGCTGGCACGTTATCTTATGATCCGCGCTTACTCTATAGGTATGGTAACATATGGCGATCTGGTAGACCCTGCCACCGGTTTTGCATTGCCGGTACACATCTATAATCACCCGGTGATGCAACGTCTGGTAATACTCCTGTCGAACATCATCGCCATTCAGAACGATTACGCATCGGTAAGAAAAGAACTGTCCATAGAATCAGAACGGTTCAATATTATATTCATCCTGCAACATGAGTATAAGATCTCATTTGAAGAGGCTTGCATAGAAGGGTTGAAGATACATGACGAATTTGTAAAGGAGATGGAGTCTTTATCAGTTTGCCTGCCGGATTTCAGCCCTTACCAGAAAGAAACGGAAAATTACGTGTATCACATGAAATTGATGATAACCGGTTGCAACGCCTGGTACTACGAAGGTGGAACACAACGGTATTACCCGGAGGGCTTTGCGGTAACACCCAATGGACAAGTAGCAACGCCCCTGGATTTTGATGTAAAACATATCTACCAAACTGGACCGTTATAAATGGAACAGCGTTTAGTCTGTATCCATTCATAAACATTTACAATGTTAAATTATGAAAACAATTCAAGTTCCAATTCCAAAATACCCATGGCCGTACTTTGTAGGCCCTTTTGCAGAGTCCTTTAAACAGCAGGAAATTGACTGGTATGACACAGACTTTACTTTCATGTCTGAGGCTACAAGAGAAAAATACAAAAAGCATGGTTTAGCCCAGGCAACATCTTATATGTTTCCCGGGGCAGACACGATAGAAAAGATACGCCCCATCTGCCGGTTTATGATTTGGTTGACCTTATATGATGACTATTATGAGCTATGCCCTGTTCATGAACTGGCTGGCATCAGGGATCATATTATGGATGTAATGATGGGCGCTTCACCCAAACCAGATGATATTGGATTGATAAGACAGGTAGCCTATTGCAGGGATGAATTTCGTCCTTATGCAAACGATGAATGGTTTGAACGATGGACACAGGCCTTTTATCGCTATACCACATATGGCATTATGGAAGAAACACCTTATAAGCTGTCGGGCAAAATACCTACCCTCAATAATCTTCTGCTCATCCGCGAATACTCCATATCTATGTACACATTTGGCGAACCGGTAGAATTGACTATTGATTTTATAGCGCCCGGATATATTGCAGAGCACCCGGCTATCCAACGCTGTAAGATGCTGATGTGCCGGATTATTGCTATCCAAAATGATCTTGCTTCTCTGCAAAAAGAACTTGCAGTAGATACTGAAATGTTAAACATTGTATTGGTAATAAAGCATCAATATAAAATCTCCATAGAAGAGGCATGTGTGGAAGCAATACGGATACATGATGAATATGTTGCAGAGTTGCAGGATATGCAAGCTAATCTTCCTGACTTTGGAGCACATCAAAAAAATGTAGAGAAATATATTTATTACATGATTCTAATGATCACCGGATTAGGAGCATGGTATTATAAAGGAACTACTTCACGCTATACGGTACCAGGAGCATTTCCAAAGCCAGAATATGCGCAGCAGGCGTCATAGCTTCTTTGAAATAATCATTGTCCTTCATTTTTAAAACTTAAACCAACATGACACCAGAAGAATTCGATGGGAAAAATCATATTCCCTTAAACTATTACCCTTGGCCGGCCCTAACCAATGAGCACATTGAGCGAATGGGCATTGAAGAATGGAAGTATATCGACGCTGATTTTACTTTTGCATCTGAAGTTACTCGTGAGAAATATAAAAAAATAGCGCTCTACGACGTGCTTGCAAGAATGCAGCCCCATTTAAGTTGGGAACAGGTTATTCCCTGTACTCGGTTTCTATTCTGGCAAACATTTATTGACGATCAATATGACCATGACGCAATACCTAAATTGGAGCAACTTCGGAAACGTATAGTTGAAGTATTACAGGGAGACAATGTATTGCCCGGAGAGTTTGGTTTGTTAAACCAGGTGGCGCTTACGAGGGATGAGTTTAAGGCATGTGTAACCGGAGAATGGATGGATCGCTTCATCAGAGATACAAGCGAATACATACTGTACGGTATGGAAGAAGAGGTGTACTACCGGCAGACAAACGAACTCCCCTCTATAGAAAAATATGCAATAATCCGGGAATATTCGATAGGCATGTACCCTCATTATGATTTTGTAGAAATAGGGCTCAATTTCCCCCTGGCCGCGTCTGTTATTAATCATCCGGTAATACAGCGCATCCGGTTACTTGCAGAGCAGATAACCATTTGGCAAAATGATATTCATTCCCTTAAAAAAGAATTGTTCAATGAAGCCGAAAACCTGAATGCAATTATTGTATTGCAAAAGAAACACAAACTTTCCTTTGAAGAAGCTGTTCTGGAATGCATGCGCATCCATGATGCCCAGGTAGCAGAAATGGTTACGTTGCACAATAGTCTTCCGGATTTCGGTTTAGGAATAGCCCATCAAGATAACGTTAAGGAATGGGTTACCAGGGTAGGAACAGTTATACAAGGAATAAACACATACTATAATATACGCCCCTACCGCTATACTACCGATGGCTTTGCCTGGCCTGAGTCCATGATGGTAAAGGAAAGGAAACATTAGAAAAATGAGAGGCGGAGCGGCAGGTTTAGAAATTTTGTCCATAACCAAATCTGGAGTAATAATATTTGATCATATTAATTGTAAAGATTTCAATTATGAATAGCGACTATATTGTACTCGTAAATGAGCATGACAGAGCCGTAGGCACTGTAGAAAAGTTGGCAGCCCATCAACTGGGATACCTGCACCGTGCTTTTTCCATTTTTATTATTGACCAAAACGGGAACATGCTTCTGCAACAACGAGCATTGGATAAATACCATTCTGGTGGCCTTTGGACCAATGCCTGCTGTAGCCACCCGACACCTGGAGAAACTGTTGAAGATGCTGCCCAGCGTAGGTTACAGGAAGAAATGGGATTTCAGTGCCCGCTTCATAAAGTATTTGAATTTACTTATTGCAGCCAGTTGGATAATGGTTTAATAGAGCATGAATACGATCATGTACTATTAGGTGTTTATGATGGAATCATCATTCATGACCCTGCAGAGGTAAACGATCATCAATATAAATCATTGGCAGAAATTACTAAATCGTTGGAGGAATCACCGGCAATATTTACAACATGGTTTCAGCTGTCTTTCCATAAAGTTGTAGAACATCTGGATAAAATGAAAACAAAATTATTGAAAGAAAACAGCATCTCTTAACATGCAAGCTTCAAGTCAGGGTGCTACCGGGATAGTGTTGTGTCCGTTTCTTCCAGTGTATCAAGCCACAATTCAAATTCTGGTAATTCCAATATCGAAAAGTACTTTGGCATATTCCCTTTGAATAATTCAATGCATGCCTCCTTGTCTGCCAACTTGTACGATCTGATATTCATTATTCTTTTGATTGTTAATGCTGTATTTCTATTATATAAACATCAATTCAGTTGATAACTGTAAATGTTGTAAAATATAATTACTATTGCCATGAATTTATACTTGAACTCCTGCCTATTCTTTGGCTAAAGTAACAAATTCTATTTTTAAACAGCGAAGTGGACAATACAATAAATCAGGACAATAATTTCAACGGACATACTTATATTTTCAGAGATTTCGATATCGAAAACCTTACTGAAAATATAATTGCACAGCATACCAATGGTCTTGCTTATTTTGATGTAAAAACATACCAGGAAATTATTCCGGTAAGTCTTGAAATAAATGAAGGCGCTTTTACCAAACCCAAAGGCAGCATTGCTTTCCCTATAGTTACCGTGGTTAGCCGCGATCATCAATTGTTGGTTCATTGTACTTGCGATCATCAGCCGGATAAAATGTGTGAACATCAGGCTGTGGTACTAACAGCCATCATTCAAAGAGATGAATTGGCCGTATTCTTCAATGCCACATTGCGTGATAAAAAACTAAGAAAATTTGCTGGTGATTATGGTCTTGAAAAAGAAGCCGAACTTGATGATCATTTTTCAATAACATATCGGCAAAAGCAGCTGATCATTGCCCCGCACCTACCTTCTTTAATTCCTGTTACCCGCGATAGTCTTATAGCATTTCATACCCAGATCAATAATATTACTGAAGAGCAAGCACCGGCTCCGGTAGATGATACTGAACGAAAAATATGCGTAGTATTAAAACAACATAAGTATTTCCATTACCTGCAAATAGAGCTTTACAGTGCAGCGACTACAAAAGGTAACAAAATTAAAAACCCATTAAATAGTCTTCAGCCGCTTGATTTCATCTGGCAGTCGGATAATCCGGATCATGTTAAGTTTTTTACCGGTATTCATAAATTTCAGAGTCATTCTGATGGCAAAAGATCACAGTCAGATATTGATGCCCTTAAGTCTATATTCAAAAACCCTGCAGGTTATGATTTCTATTATCATGAAAATGACATCTCCGAAAATGTAAACGCAGCCTCGCTTGTACCGGTTAAAACCAGTTTATTTCAAGGAAAGGTAACATTGAGCGTCGACAAGAAAAATGACTTTTATGAACTTTCGGGAGGCCTGGAAGCGGGCGGTAATGTTTACGCTTTAAAAGATCTCGAAGTACGTTATCATTATTTTTTCCTGGCTGAAGAAGTATTATATCTCGTGGATCAATTAACTGTTTTGAACATTATTGATTTTCTGAAAAAGAAGCCCGAAAACCTGTTAATACACAAGTCAAAGTTTGCACAATTCAGGTCTGAATTATTAACGCCACTCGAAGATAAAATCCCTGTTATATATCAATATATCAGTACAACAACACCCGAACAGCTGGAACAGCAAGGCTTTCAGCAACAACAACAAAAGATTATTTACTTATCCGATTCCGGCAATCATATTACCCTTACGCCGGTAATGATGTACGATGATGTGGAAATACCTATCCGCAGCAAACGCCAGCTTTATGCCTGGGACCATACGGGAAATGAATTTAAGATAACACGTGACGAAGAATCAGAGGTAGCTTTTACGGCGATGCTCACCAGGCAACATCCATGGTTTGACGAGCAGCTGGATAATGATCTCAACCATTTTTACCTGCACAGGCAACAATTCCTGGACGAAGATTGGTTCCTGAATGTGTTTGAAGAATGGAACAGACAAGGCATCACTATTTTAGGTTTTAACGAACTCGAAGGCAACAAGATTAATCCGCATAAGGCTAAGGTGGATATTAAAGTAATGAGCGGCATCAACTGGTTTAATGCTGTGATTCAAGTGAAGTTTGGAAAGAAAAAAGCAGGATTAAAAAACCTTCGCAAAGCCGCTAAAAACAAAAGTAAATATGTACAGCTTGATGATGGAACATTAGGGATTATTCCTGCGGAATGGCTGGAAAAGTTTGCTGATTATTTTAATTCGGGAGAGATAGAAGATGAGGAAACCTTGCTTATAGCCAAGACAAATTTTTCGGCAATAGAACAATATTACGATGAAGAATTATTGGACCAACAAGTAAAACATGAATTAAGATCTTATCATGAAAGGCTTGCCGGCTTTGAAGAAATAAAAGATGTTGAATCGCCGGAAGGCTTGCTGGCTACACTTCGCCCTTACCAGAAAGCTGGTCTCAACTGGCTTAATTTTCTGGATGATTTTAATTTTGGAGGATGCCTGGCAGATGATATGGGTTTAGGAAAATCTATGCAGATCATTGCCTTCATTCTTTTACAAAGAACTAAAGCCATTAAGAACACGAACCTGATTGTAGTACCGGCCACCCTCATTTTCAGTTGGGAACAGGAGATAAAAAAATATGCACCATCAGTGAAACTGCATATCATTTACGGATCAGACAGGATTAAGAGTATTAAAC
>JBAZWL010000040.1:0-43667 GCA_041660405.1 Taibaiella sp.
GGCAATCCCATGGCTGCTTCTCATGATATGGATGTAGCGCCTAATGGTGATATATACCTTTACTGCCAACTTAAACCCGGCAGTTACGACAATGGTGCTTTTTCTGTTACTACCCGTAAGTTATATGTGCTGAAGTATAATGCCAGCGGAGTCTTTCAAAGTGTAACTCCTTTAAGCATCACCGCATCAGGAGGGTCTACCGGAAATGGATTTCCTAATCCTTCTGCAGGGCATTTTAAACGTGATCACAGGAATGGCAGATATTACCTTTGTGGCAGGTATGAATCAGCTTTCGGAAATATGAGTTTAGGCAGCACCACTATAAACAAACAAGCATATTTAGGAAGCTTTGATAATAATGGAAATAGTCTTTGGGTTAAGCAAAATAATGGCAACTCATTAAATGGAGGAATGATCAGTGATAGAGTAATGACGGATGCTGATGAAAATATTTATATCGGTGGCATAACTTATAGTGGCGATGGATGGAATGGATATACTTTTGAAAATGATTCTTTAAGTAATTTAACTACTTCCTGTCCTTTCGTAGTAAAAATGGATAAAAATGGCAACAATATTTGGGCTACAAATGCTGAAAGTGCAGGTGGTAATAATTATGCAGGAATTACCCTTACTAATAACATAATAGCATGTACTGGCCCATATGGAAAGATGAATTGGGATGGGTTCCATCTTGAACTACCTCCAGGTTCTCCCAGATACGACAACTTTTTAGTTCTAATCAATGCAGCTACCGGAGCTGTAACGGGTTTGGATTCAATAAAAAGCGATTATGGTTTTGAAGATGTTGCTTCAACTATAACCTCCGATAGGAACAATAATGTTTTTATCGGCGGGACCTTTCAATATAATTTATTCGCCGGTTCAAGTACTTTAATGAGCGTTGGAGGAAGCCGTGATTGGTTTGTTGCCAAATACGGTTCAGCTAATTGTAATTGTATACTACCAGTTCCTAACTTCAGTCAGACCAGTACAAATAAAACTTTCAATTTTACCTATACAGGTACCACACCTTATACCAGCATCAGTTGGAGCTTTGGTGATGGCACTCCTGAATCAACACAAGCTAATCCTTCACATACTTATGCTGCTTCCGGAACTTATAATGTGTGTGTAACCGTTACCAATGCCTGTGGTAGCAATACTTATTGCAAAAGCGTTAGCACCAGTGGGGTAGGGATTAATACAATACAAGGATTTGAACAGGTAAATATTTATCCGAATCCTGCAATGCAAAGCATTGCAATTGAAAACATCGCATCGGATATAGGCATAGCTGTTTATAATACAACAGGCCAGTGCGTATTACAGACTATCACATCCGGCAATAAAACAGTTATTGATGTCAGCAGTTTAAGTAACGGTATTTATATCGTTCGTTTAACAGGCAAAGATGGCAGACAAGGAATATCAAAATTTGTAAAACTGTAAGTTCACGCTAAACTTCTATACAGTTTACCATAGGCTATATCGCCCTTCTGTCCATTTTATTTATTGTCAGAAGGGCGATATAAACTACTACAGTGTATAAGATTTCTTCAGTCCGTTTTTTTTCTTCCCAATCTTTTTTTTCGAAATAATACCCCGGAGAATTTTAAAACTTATCCGATTTTAAAGTTTAAGAAATCCCGAAATTAAATCAGGGAGATTTCTTCAATACTTGCCAACCTAAGAACATAAGTCACTGTCTTTAAGAAAGTAGATATACCTTATTTCTAAATATTAGTATTGTTTTTAATGTAAATTTGATGATAGGAATACCCTGCAAAAAAACGCATCGTAAAGATGTTGGCAACTACTTTATTTTCTATTAACTGAGCGCTTTAATAACAAGATCTTTTGTGAAGAATGCAGGATAATCTAAGGCCGTACCCGAAAAGCCTTTAACCGAGTAGGGATCAAACCAAACCAAAACTAGAATGAAATTCAAAAAGACCTCGGGGCTCCTCGCCCTGCAGCTTGCTGCTGCGTTGACCGTTTCTGCCCAGACGTATACCTTTACGATTGGCAATGCTGAAAGTTCCGTTCGTGTCGCTGACCACATAGGCGGCGAAGAGTTAGATGATCCCATTCTCGAGACTACTCTGGAATCTTATAACCTCGATCACGAGGGTAAAAAAATTGTAGGCCTGATCCGCTTTAATGGTACGACGGGTAACCTGCTATTTGCACGACATTACTGGCTTTCCAATAGCACAGACTATATACGTGCCCTTAAAGGATACGAACCGTTTGTCCAGGGTGCTTATGTCGTTGCAGAAAGGGTTACCGACCAGGGCACTGTGAAAAGTGCAGTCTTACTTCACTATGATCAGGGCGATGGAACACTTGTAAGCGCTGTCGAGCTGGCATCATTACCTTCCGGATATAACTTCGTTCGTGTCTTCGATGTGGTGGAAGAATTCAATGCAGAATATCCAACGCGCATTCTTTGCACGGTAGACGTCGAGGGCGATCCCCGTATTATTGAGCTGTTATACAGCGAAGTCGCTAATCAATATAAGATTATCGAATACAAAGCGGTTAATCCACCAAAAGAGTATAAGTCCGTACATTATGTCCATGCCTATCATTATGGGCGTACCAGTATCGGAATGCCTGCTTTCTATGGACTGGCAGACGATGGTTCTACTATCTCTGCATTCTGCTATTATAAAGATCCTAACAGTACCGCTCAAGTTTTTGAACGCTATGACCTTACGTCAATTAATGGCATCAAAGGAATAACAGGTGTACAGATGAATGGTTCTTATGGAGTCTTCGGTAACCACAACCGCATAGAGATGGCATTTACTGATGAGGAAGGTGGCATCTGCATCCAACAAGAGGATGAATTGGTGACAACCAACTGGCAGAGATTCTATCAATTTCCTAATAAGGAAAAATTCCTTTTAGGATGGGGACGTGATGGTCATGGCACTAAAAAAGGACCTGGTGATACAGGCTATGGTGATAGTATGGGGTACTTTATCGGAGCATGGATACCAGATAATGAGCCTTTAAAAAGCCAGGTAACTGCATTGCATTTTGATGGATTGAATGGTGATCTTGCCAAACCAAGGGTTTACGATTACTCTGGTCTCGGTATTTATAAAGATGGAAGTTTCCCCAACACCTGTTATGATCCGGGAAAATTCACTACAAATTTTATATATAATTACACCTTTATTGCCGACCGTTACGAAAAAAGAAACGGCTTCCATTTCGGTACTGGAAATAGCTTGGTTAATACTAATGAAAAGTTCTTTTGTTCTAAACCAATTGAAATCGATAAAGAACGTGATAAGAGGTTACACCAAACTAATGAGGAACTGTATACCAACGTATTTGAACCTTATAGCCCACACAAGATAGGGCTTGAAGAATATCCTGTTGATGTCACTGTAACATTGGACTGCCCTGCCGAAGTAATAACCGGAGGTAAAATGGGTAAAAATGAGCTGATGGAAAATAATAGTGAATTAAGTATGGATGCTCGTCATATCAGCATAGGTGCCAATGGAAAAACCATTGCTTCAGTACGCGTGCTTACCATCGATGGCAGAACCATTACAGATGTGCAAGGTGTTAATAGTGCTAACTACGAACATCAGTTTGCTGCAACATTGGTACCGGGTATTTATGTAATCCACATTACTTATTCCGACCATTCCCTGGAAGCGAAAAAAGTTAGTATCAGGTAAAAATTAATAGTCATTTGGAAAAGCAGCGACTCGGTGGTCGCTGCTTTTTTAGTAGAAGGGACGAGATGTCAACCGTGGTCGGATGTTAAGGAAGGATGTGCCCTGTATAAAACTAATTGCTACATTTGACCTATCAATAAATGACTAAAAGCGTAATAAAAATATACAAATGAAAAATGATAAAAAGCAGTTGTCACCAGTACAACGTGAAGAACTACTCAAAGTATTAAAAGCCCGCTTTGAGAAAAATATAAATCGTCATAAAGGTATTGATTGGGCAAAGGTACAAGGCAGGCTGGAAGCGAATCCTGAAAAAATGTGGTCGCTTGATGACATGGAAGTAACCGGCGGTGAACCGGATGTTGTTGGTTATGATAAAAAGACAGATGAATACATTTTTTACGATTGTTCGGCGGAAAGCCCTAAAGGTCGCAGAAGTATTTGTTACGATAGAGACGCTCTGGAATCAAGGAAAGAACATAAACCGAAAAATAGCGCCATTGATATGGCAGCTGCTATGGGCATTGAGCTTTTAACAGAAGAACAATATCGGGAACTGCAGCAACTCGGACAGTTCGATTTGAAAACATCAAGCTGGGTGCAAACTCCTGCTAACATCAGGGAACTTGGCGGAGCCATCTTTTGTGACCGCCGCTACGATCATGTCTTCATGTATCACAACGGTGCAGAATCTTACTATGCTGCCAGAGGGTTTCGGGGTTCACTAAGGGTCTGAATGAGATCAGCCCAATTATACACACCGGATAAAAATTGGCGAAAATTCCAGTTATTGATATATATGAATCTATTAAGCTGGTAGTGGAATAAAATGGGCAACCAATCTCTATAATTAAAAATCGGGTGGCTTTCCGGTCACCCGATTTTTAATACAGTGCGCAAATTATTATGATGATATTAAAACTAATCAGGAAAAAAGGTGTTTAAAAGAAATCCTTGTTTTTTCTAACAAAAAATAAAAATAAATATGGGAAAATTTGTAATTAAAAAAAGAACCAACGACGAATACCAGTTTAACCTCAAAGCAGGCAACGGTGAAATCATCTTATCAAGCGAAGGCTATTCAACCAAATATGCTTGTATGGACGGCATCAAATCCGTAATGGAAAATGCATCTGACGACAGCCGGTATGATAAACTTACCACTTCAAACAACAAGCACTATTTCAATCTGAAAGCAGGAAACGCCCAGGTAATCGGCATCAGTGAAATGTATGAGACTGCATCAGGAAGAGACTCCGGAATTGACTCTGTAAAAAGAAATGCGCCCGAGGCTGTTATCGAAGATTTGGCTTCGTAGAAAATAATAACGTCATAACAAGTAAGTCTTAGCCCGTCTTTTGACGGGCTTTTCTTTTATAAAGAGTTAAGTAATTCGCACTGATCTTAACCTACATTAATATGTAGTAAATTTGCGTTTTGGATCAGGCAGATACATCTTGACTTTTGTCTATGTAATAGGTTTGATATTTTAGGTGTTTACCTCTGTTTTCTCCCTTTTTCCAGTGTATTTAACAAATTTTTTCATTTCATCGATTAAATTTACACGTATCAGGTAGTAGTACTCTTTGCGTGGGTATAAAAATGAGTGTAACCAAATTAAAGAAGTTTAACGTCTTCAGTTTACAAAGAATATTTTTCTTATTGCTTGTTGTAGTATGTGTTGTGGGTTGTACAGAATCTGCACAAAAAGCAACACCTGAAGAAACAAAGCAGAACGAGGAACGCACCTCAAAGTTTGTTTCCGAACATGTGGTGGAAATGGATAAATCGTTACTGAATGACAGCGCTTTTATAATTTATAAGACGCAGTTAGACGAAGCAAAAAGAAGTAAAGATTCTAAGAAGTTGTTTGAAGGGCTTAACAAGATTTCAGAGTTTTTATACTATAAGGCAAACTATGATTCTTCTCTGGTTTATCTGAATCAGGCCCTTGAACTCAGCAAGACTGTGGATAGTCCGGCTTGGAGAAGTGTGGTGGAGTTGCATCTTGGTAATGTATGGATCAGTAAGCTCGACTATATGAAGGGCATGGCTCATTACCTGGAAGCATTGAAATGGGCAGAGAAGGATGGGGGAGCAATGCAGGGAAGCATTTCACAGAAATTGGGAAGCCTGTATATTAGGTTGAAAAGATACCCGGAAGCATTGAATTACCTGGATGTAGCAGAACGTAATGCTTTGAAATTTAAAAACGAATTTCTGTTGGCGCTTATCTATACCAGCAAAGGCAATGTGTATGCTTCAAAAGTGTACAATGAAAAAGAGAAGAGCAATGAATATCTGAACAAAGCTTATACACTTGCAAAGCGACATAACTGGCGACTGGTAGAACAGAATGCATTGATTTTCCTGGCTAGAAATGAAGTGGCTGCTAAAGCATATAAAAGTGCGTTGGGCCACCTCGATGTTGCAGAAGCGGTTTATAATGGCAATGAATCCGGGGCCATTCAGATTCTTGTTTACAGAGCCAAATGCTATCTGGAAACAGGTGATCTGGAAGCGGCAGAAAAAAATATAGTAAAGGCAAAGGATTTGTCGGGATCTAAACGCAGGTATTTTTTGTCAGCAATATTTGATCTGTTTTCCGCTCTGGAGGAAAGAAAAGGAAATTATAAAAGTGCATTGGATTATTATAAGCAGTCTAAACTTTATAAAGACAGTGTTGAAGGGGGGGATATAAAGGACAGTATTGCCTTATTGAAGTACCAGTGCCAGATGGTAAAGAAGGACAATGAGTTAATCAAGAATAAATTGTTCATTCAACGGCAGGGACAGGAGATCTATCGTAAAAATTATCTGACCTATACGCTGATCATTATTTGTGTGTTGATAACTATAACCTTCTTCCTGGTGATCAGGTATAGGCAGCGTATTCAAAAACACAAAAACGAGCTAACTGCCTGGAAGGCAAAAGTAGAAGGAGAAGAACTGGAGCGGGCAAGGATAGCAGCAATATTGCATGATACAGTAGGTGCAACATTATCTACTGCAAGTATGTGGCTTAAGAATGCAGGAATCAATGACGAAAAGCTAAATGGGAACGAGGATTATCAGGAAGGATTGAAGTTGCTACATGTAGGATTGGAATCCATAAGGGATGGTGCCCATAACCTGATGCCGGATCTGCTGAAGCGATTAGGCTTACCTGAAGCCATCGGTGTTTATTGCACTAATGTGGAAAGGGCTGCGGGTATTACCATTCAGTACCAGCATTGCGGACCATTTGAATCTGTTAGCGATGAGGTAGCATTAACGGTTTACCGCACCATCCAGGAGTTGGTAAATAATGTGATCAAACATGCTAATGCCTCGACCATAATTTTGTTTCTGAGTTGCCATAAGCGGCTATTGGCGATCACGGTAGAGGACAACGGAAGTGGCTTTGATGTTAAAACCTTAAAAACCAGTAAGGGGATAGGTTTGCAGAATATCAGTAACAATACCAAATACCTTAAGGGGCAGTTTAGCGTTACTTCGGAAATAGGAACAGGTACTTCGGTTTATATTGAATACGTGATATAAAGCAGTGGCGGAGTGATTTATAATAGAAGATGGAAAGATGAAAATTAAAGTGAGTATTGTTGACGACCATTCAATTGTGCTGAATGGGTTACGGAAAATGCTCAGCAACAGGAATGAAATTGAGTTGCTTAGTGTTTTTAGTGATGGAGCTTCTGTGCTGAATAGTTTACGGCGCCAACAACCTGATGTACTGATACTGGACTTGGAAATGCCGGGTATTAAAGGAGCTGATTTAGCAAAAATCATCACAAAGCAGTATCCTCAGATAGCTATATTAGTACTCACCAATATGAATCAGCCCTATTATCTGAATCTGTTGCTAAAATATGGTGCCAAAGGATATTTATTAAAAAATACAGATGCGCAAACATTGTCGGATGCTATTACAGCAATACATAATGGACAGCGATATATAGACAAATGCTTTACAGGTGATGACATAAAATGGTCGGAAGATGATTTAACGGATGATAAAAAGCGAAGAATTCCGGTCATTACCAAACGGGAAGCTGAAGTGTTGGAATTAATAGCAGAGGGCCTTACCAGTAATGAAATAGCAAAAAAACTTTTCATTGCTCTGAGTACAGTTGAAAATCATCGGATTAACCTATTCCTGAAGTTTGAGGTGAAAAATTCTGTAATGCTGGTCAGGAAGGGGTTACAGCTGGGAATAATTAAATAAAGTTTGATCAAAAGAAACTACTGTCGGCATTTTTCCGATTGATGGGTACTATTTTTTGTAAATAATATATTTTTTTAAGTTTTATTAGATAAAATAAATTTGAATTATGTACAAAGTGTTTAGTCTTTTCATTGCACTTTTTTTGGTAACGACCCTGCCAGGCCAGGCACAGACTACTACGATCAGTACGGCTTCTACATTCAGCAACAACAGTGGAACCGGAACGGTAACTTTTAATTTTCAGAATACTAATCCATATCCGGTTATTATAACTGATGTGTCGGGTATTACAGGTACTTCAGGTGCTTGTAATGCTGAAGTCTGGTATAAAACAACTCCTATAAGCGGCGCTCCTGGTGCAATTTCAACTGCAAACGGCTGGACACTGGCAAGCTTGGGAGCGTTTACCGGTATTGCCAATACCACAACTACCAACCTTCAGCCCTTTCTGTCGAGTGTCTCCTTAATAGTGCCGGCTTATACCACATATGGTATGGCCATTTTTGCAACCGGCCAGCGCTACGCTACCATTACCGGTACACCCACTATCAGCGCCGGAGGATGTAATATGCTTTGCGGTACCAATATCAGTTATGGGGGTGGTACACCACCGGGAGCACCTACTAATACACCAAGAGGATGGCTCGGAAGCCTGACTTTCGATGCTATACCACAGGTACCGGACAATGCCGGAATAAATGCTTTAACACAACCCGGACTTTTCTGCCCGGGTAATCAGGATATCAAGGTAGAAATACAAAACGCCGGAACGAATATCATCAATGGCATTCAGATAGGCTGGTCACTCAATGGAACAACCCAGGTCCCTGTAAATTATACCACTCCTATCGATATTTATGGCAGCACGGCCGGAAATACGGCAGAGGTAACGCTGGCAACTAACATGCCCCTTGGCATCGGGCCTCAGCATATTATTGCCTGGACTTACCTGCCTAATAATACTACCGATACCATTACCGGAAATGATACGCTGGATGTAACCATACAAGCTTCCTTGTCTGGTACCTACACGATTAACTCTGCGCAGTCAACAACAGGAACCAACTTTCAGAGTTTTACAGATTTTGCTGATGCCCTGGATGCCCGTGGTATTTGCGGCCCTGTAGTGGCCAATGTGACGCCTGGCAGCGGACCTTACAACGAGGTTTTCTATTTAAATGACATTGCCGGTTCAAGCCCGGTCAATACCATCAGGGTTAATGGAAACGGAGCTACAATACAGTATACCAATACTACCGGCGAGCGTCAGTTGCTGGTGCTTAATGGCGCTAAGTATGTAACGATCGACAGCCTGAAATTCGAGTCATTGGCTATAACTTATGGTTGGGGTGCACTCATTACTAATGGTGCGACAAGAGACAGTATTACACGATGCACGTTTGACTTATCGTCCGTTACCAGTATCTCCTCTGCCAATGTGAACGGCATTACGTTTTCGGGTTCCAGTACTTCTGCAACCACAAGCGGTGTGAACGGCACGCATTGCTATATCGGTAACAACCATATTATAGGGGCTACCGGAACCGGTGGTATGTATTATTCAATTGCCATAGCCGCAGGAGGAAATGACTCTAATATTGTAAAAAATAATGAGGTAGAAAATTACTACTATTACGGTACTTATATCAGCACTGCAGCGGGTACTATAGTTGAGGGCAACGATTACCACAAGACCACAAAGACCACTTCATTAACGACCTTCTACGGAATTTATCTGACGGGTGATACTTATGGAACAAAAATCATTGGTAATCGTATACACAATCTGAGAGCGGCAGCTGGTACCGGAACAGTATATGGTATTTATAATTCCGGAGCCGGCTCATCTTCTGATCCGATATTAATTGCAAACAATAGTATTTATAATATTAATCAGAGTGGCTTAATCCATGGTATTTACAGTACCGCCGCACCGTATACCAATGTGTATCATAATACTATTGCTCTGGATCAGATATTGACCAGCACCAATGCTAACTATGGTATCTACTTTACAGGTACCAATACAGGTTCTAACATAAAGAATAACAATGTAAGTATTACAGGTGGTACAACCGGTGCCAAGTATGGGTTCTATTACGCATCGGCTGCAAGTATCGATGATGCGCAAAAGAATAATATCTATGTCAATTCAACGCAAACTGGTACACAGTACTATGGTTATTATACTACCGCATACGCTACGCATGCAGCTTTTCAAACAGCTTATCCTACATTGGAAGTGAGTTCACCAGCTGTTGATCCTCAATTTGCAAGCGCTGCCACCGGCGATTTAACACCGGGCAATATTGCACTCTATGGTTCAGGCGAGAATCTTCTGGCTATTGTGCCGAGAGATATTATCAATGTGCCGAGAAGCCTTACACCTACTCCGGGTGCATTTGAACTTACAAGTACGGCTACCAACGAAGCCGGTGTTGTTTCACTGGTAAGTCCGTCAGGTACTTTCTGCACAGGTTCACAGCCGGTAAAGGTAAAGATCACTAATGGAGGTATTAATATCATCAACATTATTCAGGTACACTGGACACTTAATGGTACAGCTCAAACCCCGGTTACCTACAGTACGCCTATCAATACATTGGTAAGCCCACAAGGCAATGTTGCGGATGTACTGTTAGGCAATGTCAACTTTACTGCTGCACCAACAGTGATTAAAGCCTGGACACATTTGCCCAATGGTGTTGCCGATACGGTAAATGTAAATGATACTTTGGAAGTAACAGTTGCTGCGTCTCTGTCCGGATCTGTTACCGTAAACGATGCTTTGCCAACGGGGGGTACTAACTATCAATCGTTCACTGAACTTGCCGATGCCTTAAATACATTTGGCGTATGCGGTCCGCTGGTTGCCAATGTGGTTGCGGGTTCCGGTCCATACAATGAATTTGTTCAGTTCAATGATATCCCCGGAGCCAGCGCTGTTAATACGATTCATATAAAAGGTAATGGTGCCACTGTTGAGTATATCAATACGGCAACAAACAGACAGTTACTTACATTGAATGGCACGAAATATCTGAGTATTGACAGTATAACTTTCAAAGCGTTGGCTACTGCCTACGGCTGGGGTGCATTAATAACCAATGGATGCCGTTACGATAGTATTACCAACTGTACTTTCGATAATTCAGCCGTGACATCTATCAGCTCTACGCAAAATGCAGGCATTACTTTTTCAGGCTCAACAACAGCTGCAACTACCTCGGGTGACAATGGTTCCTTCTGCTACATTGAAGGCAATCATTTGCTGGGTGCTACCGGTACAGGTGGTATGTACTATACCATTGCTATAGCTGCAGGTGGTAACACTAATAATATTATACGCAATAACGAGGTGGAGAATTTCTATTATTACGGCGTATATGTGAATGGTGCAGAAAATACTCTTGTAGAAGGTAACAACATACATAAAACGAATAAAACAGCGTCACTAACAACTTTCTACGGCATTTATGCTACCGGAACCGTCCCTGGCTTACAGCTGATAAGGAATCGCATACACAACCCTATAGCGGCTTCGGCTATTGCTACATCTACTTTTTACGGTATTGGTGCATATGGAGATGGAAGTGCTACAAGTCCGGTGCTTATTGCGAACAACGCAATTTATAACATCAATCAGGGTGGGATAATATATGGCATCTATGTGAGTACAGCTCCGGAAAATAAGATATATCATAATACAATTAGTATAGACCGGGTGTTAGGCAGCACCTCGGCCAACTACGGTATTTATGCCACAGGAACGAATACCAATACGGCATTCAAAAACAATAACATCAGCGTGACAGCAGGTGGTACAGGTATCAAATACGGTATGTATTATGCTTCTGCTTCCAGTTTTGCCGATGCACAACGCAATAACTGTTATGTCAATTCCACACAATCGGGAACACAGTATTATGCCTACGTAAGTACACCTTATGTTACCATTACTGATTTCCAGGCGGCTTATCCAACTATGGAAATGGGTTCCTTATCCGTTGATCCTCTTTTTACAAACGTTGCAACCGGAGATCTGAAACCATTGAACTTTAGTTTGTTTGGTAATGGCGTTGGACTTGGCGGCATTGTACCTGCCGATATTATACAGGTAACCCGCTCGAGTGTGCCTACGCCCGGTGCTTTTGAATTGCCGCCTACTGGTCTCAACAATGCCGGTTCTGTCAATGTCATTTCTCCCAAAGGAAGCTTTTGTGAAGGGGATCAGCCAGTAGTTGTATCCATACTTAACGCAGGGACCAATAACATCAATCAGCTTGAAGTGCATTGGGAGTTAAATGGTGTAGCTCAGCCAACCTATATTTATACGGATACCTTAACTACAGTATTGAATCCTGGACAATTTTTGGATACTTTACAACTCGGCACTGCCAGCTTTACAGCCGGCAGTCCATCAACCATTAAAGTATGGACATTCCTTCCTAATAGTAATGCTGATAGCTATACTTCAAACGATACAGTACATGCAACAGTTGAACCTTCATTATTTACTATTGATGCAGCAAGCGATACCCTTTGTCCTACAGGAAGCACCATAATTGCATTGACGCCTTCTCAGGGATATTTCGCCGGACAGCTTAACTGGCAAGTCTCTGATGATGGTGCTGTATGGACAGATATTATGAATAGTAGCGTCGTAAACTATAATACAGGTATATTGCCTACTGACAAATTCTTCAGAGTGAAAATTGGCGGTGGCATTAATAATTGTTATTCCGATACGGTTAAGGTATTGGTTGTAGATCCTCAGATTATCACTGCAGAAGATGTTTCGATATGCGGTGGAGGTCAAGTGACACTGACTGCTGTTGCAAGTAATAATGCCATTATAAAATGGTACAATGATCTTACTGCATCGGTACCTGTGGCAACAGGTACAAGTTTCACTACGCCATACCTCGGAGATACTACGATATACTATGTGTCTGCCGATATTGGAAGTGCGCCATCTTTATGTGCTTCAACAAGAATACCGGTTAGTATTTTTGTATTACCTGAACCTGAGGTAGACCTTGGTCCGAACATTTCACAATGTATTGACTCCGGAATAGCATTAACCCTGGACGCCGGTGTGTTACCCAACAATGTTGCTTATCTATGGGATGATAGCTCTTCAAGCCAGGTAAGAAGTGTAACGGAAAGCGGCGTTTATAGCGTAATTGTTACTAATCAGTATCAATGTGTAGGTGGTGATACCATCAATGTAAATCTGCTGCCGAATCCCAATGTAGATCTTGGAAATGATACTTCAGTTTGTATTGGTGTATCGTTAGTATTGAATCCTGGAATTTCCGGTGCCACCAGTTATTACTGGAACACAGGACAAACGACTGAGACCATTACAGTGACAGCACCAGGCAACTACAATGTTGTGGTTGGCAACGATTATGGTTGCTTCAAATTAGATACCATCAACGTAATGATGCAAGGTGCACTACCTTCTATCAATGGCGTGAACGTTACCAATAATGGTTCATACACGTTCCAATACACACCAATTAATCCACAGAATGTAATCGGTTATGAATGGAACTTTGGGGATGGTTCTCTGGTAGATTATTCACCTAGCCCTGTTCATACTTATCCCGACAATGGTGTTTATACCGTCACGCTAAAATTGACCAGCAGTTGCGGCTGGATACTTGACACTCTGGCGGCGCAGATTGTAGGTATAAACGAGGTTAATATTAATAAAGATGATCTGCTGGTATTCCCGAATCCATCATCAGGTATGGCTACCATAAAGAACAAGGCTGACTTAAGTATGAAGCAGGTTGATCTGTACAATATGGTTGGACAGCTTATTTACAGTAATCCTGCTGACAATGGTCAACAGCATAAACTTGATCTGATGGGTATTGCATCCGGCGTCTATACCATACGCATCACCACAGATAAAGGTACTGTTATCAGGAAGCTCGAAATACTGCGATAACATGAAGATAAAGCCTGGTACCCATAGACGAGAGCATTTCGTATGTGGGATTACGATGATGAATTTATAATAAGACATTTTATTTATCAATTAGAATCATGAGAAAAATAGTTGTTCTGATTTCAACAGTTTGTTTGTTTACAAATGCAAACGCGCAAAAGGTTCCCCGTACACCTCCTGCACATACCATGTCTTCATTTTTTGTGGAGAATAAAGGGCAATGGGAACCGGAAGCCAGGTTTAAGGCAGAATTGCCTTATGGGGCTGTATTTATTACTGACCAGGGTTTCGTTTACAACTTTGTCAGTCGGGAGGATATGGAAAGAGTGCACGAACTTTATGAGGAAAATAAAGGTGCTGATGTATCTGTCGAACCGATCCGTCACCATGCTTATAAAGTAAATTTTGAAGGAGGTAGTATCAATAGTGCTGACTATTCAAAGAATCAGAAAAGCAAAACCTTTTTTAATTACTTCATCGGAAATGATCAAAGTCGTTGGGTAGGCAATGCCGGCCTGTATGGTAACGTCGTTCATCAAAATATCTACAATGGTATTGATGTATCCGTTTCAACACTAAACCAGAGTGTCAAGTATGACTTCATGGTTGCAGCTGGTGCGGATGCAAGCCAGATAACACTTTCCTTTGAAGGGGTTAAACCTGTAATTACTGCAAAAGGCGAATTGCAATTGATCACTTCTATCAATGAAGTGACTGAAAAAGCACCTTATAGCTATCAGGATATTGAAGGCAAAAGAATAAATGTGCCAACAAAATACCAGTTGAATAATGGCAAATTGACCTTTGCTTTTCCCGAAGGATATAACAAAGCTTATCCGTTGGTAATTGACCCCGAACTTACTTTTGCTACTTATAGCGGTGGAAATTCAGCATCAAACTATAGCTTTTCAACTACATACGATAGTGATGGGCATTTGTATGCCGGTGCACAGGCCTACGGCATTGGCTGGCCGGTAACTACAGGCGCTTTTCAAAGTACCTGGGCAGGAAGCCAGGATGTATCGGTAAATAAATATAGTCCTGATGGTTTAAGCCTTATCTACTCTACTTACTATGGTGGCAGCACTGTTGATCTGCCACATGCCATGATGGTAAATGAACAGGACGAACTTATCATCGTAGGTACTACTACTTCAAATAATTTACCGGTTACTACCGGTTGTTACGACAATACCTATAACAATGCACGGGACATATTTGTAGCTCACTTCAATGCTGCAGGTTCGGCATTAATCGGGGCAACTTAAATTGGTTCAAGCGGTGTGGCAGAGCCTAATACTTTTAGTTTGACCGGAAGCAGTACTGCTGTTACAGGACAGAACACTACGAGTCCACTGGAATTAAATATTGATGATGCCGGTGATATTTGGGTCGTGACCAATACATCTTCCAACAGTTTCCCGGTAACTGCGAATGCATTGCAAGGGACTTCTGCTGGCAATATGGATGCTGTTTTATTTAAAATGGATCCTAGTTGTACGAACCTGCTTTACAGCACATATCTGGGAGGTAGTGGCAATGATGCTGGTTTCGGAATCAAGTTTCAAAGCAATGGTAATATCGTGATTTGCGGAGCAACGCAGAGTACTAACTTCCCAACTACTTCCGGTACATTTCATCCTGCAGCTTTAGGCGGCGCTTTTGATGCCTTTGTTTCTGTTATCAGTCCTGCAGGTGCATTGGTGTCTTCTACTTACTTAGGTACAAGTGGATCAGATCAGGCCGTTAATCTTGATATTGACTGTGCCGATAATATTTATATACTGGGCCGTACCGATGGCAACTATCCTGTTTCTTCGGGTGTTTATGCTATGGCCAATGCAGATATGTTTATTGATAAAATAACACCTGATTTGGCTTCATCTTTATTATCAACGAGAGTGGGGTATCGTATAGGTGGTAGCACAAAATGTTTTCCTACAGGTTTTGTGTTGGATATTTGTGGTAACGTATATATTTCTACACTTACTCATTCAGGCTCCAGTACCTACGTCGTGCCGGGTATGCCACTTACTCCTGACGCATTCTCTGCCACACCTGATAATTTCTATTTCATTGCCCTGGAATCGGGTTTCAACGATCTTCTTTTTGCTACTTATTTTGGTTTGCCCAATATAGATGACCACACACATGTTGGCGTTAATCGTATGGATAAAAACGGTATCGTATATCATTCCATATGCTGCGCCGGTACAGGCTGGCCTACAAGCCCGGCCAACGTATATGCGCCTGATAAGCAAAACTCTTCCGGCCAGGATATTATTAGTTTCAAGTTTAATTTTGATGCAATAAATATTGACCTGATAGCAGAAAGCAGCCAGGGTGGTATGGATACCGCAACGCACTGTATCAGGGGATGTAAATCTTCTTTCATCACTTTCGAACGGGCAGGTGATCTGGATTCTGCACTAACGATTCATTATATTATTTCGGGAGATGCAACGAACGGTGTGGATTATCAATTGATAGCGGACAGCATTGTGATCCCGGTCAATCAACCTGATGCCGAACTGGAGATAAAACCTTTGCTGGTACCCAATCCTTCCGGAGTCAAGGAAGTAGTCATTCAGGCATTGTCGCCTTGTGGCTGTGAAGATGGTTCGAATAATATTGTTCGCGAGGTGAGGGTGAAGATTTACGATTCATTGTTTGTAGAGATCATAACACCTCTGGATACCATCTGTCCATATACGCAAATCACTATTCAAGCCAATATAGATTCTACATTGGAATATCATTGGTTGCCGGCAGCTTTTGATCAGGGATCACTGACCATTCATCCAATACCTACTCAAACTTCACAATATAAGATTACGGCCACGCAGCCGGGAGCACCTGCAACTTGTCCTCCAAGAACCATTGTATACACCGCTACTGTTGAGCCTGTACCGCAGATCAGTTTTGATAAGGAGGAAATTACAGTTTGCATGACGCCAGGCGATTCGTTGGATATTAATGCTTACATACAGCCCGAAGGTATCAACTATCAGTACCAGTGGAGCCCAGAAGACTATCTGAGAAATAGTACTGATCTTAATAATAAATTTCATGCGCCTGTAGGTGACTATACCAAAGTACTTTCGGTAAATACTCCGGCTGCACATTGTAGCAATAGGGACAGTATATTGATCCATGTGGTTCCGTCGTTTTCATTTACAGGTATTTATCCGGCTAATGATACTACCATCAGGTATGGTGATGAAATTCAACTGGATGTAATGGGCGATGCAGCATTTTGGATATGGTCTCCCATGAGCTATCCTGCAGATCCGTTTGCTAAAAATCCGGTAATACGTCCGCTGGAAACAACCTTATTTACAGTAGTTGGAATTGGTGAGTATGGATGCCGCGATACAGCCACAGTACTGGTAAATGTTGATTTTAGTTCTAATGCCGGAGTAGCCAACGCCTTTTCTCCTAATGGTGATGGACTGAACGATGTATTTAAGATTGAGAACAGAAGGTTTGAGAAGATGACTGTGTTTAAGGTCTTCAATCGAAATGGTCAATGCGTATATGATGGCAAGGATCCGGAAAAAGGGTGGGATGGTACTTTTAAAGGCGTTCCATGCGATATTGGCACTTATTACTATATCATAAAACTTGTTTATCCTGACGGAACCGAAAAGCAATTTAAAGGTGATCTTATGCTTGTAAGATAACGTTATACTATTGTGAGTGAAATGGCAAAAGAGCTACATCGCGTAGCTCTTTTTTGCATACTAATCGTTGCGATCTTCGGTCAGCTTCAGGTCACTTCAATTTCTTCTTCTCATATACGGCGGGTATTAGAGAAATAAAAAAGAGAAATTTCTTTTATCTTATGATAAACAGTACCTTCGGCCGCAAAACAACCAAATTTAACAGTACGCTAACTTTTTGGGATAATTTATCGGTACGCATCTCCCGATGCATTCATTCATATACAACAATAAAGTTCATGAGAAAAAGTATTACCCAGGCAGCAGCATGTCTGCTTACCGCAATTATGCTGTTATTTGTCGGGAACGGCTTTGCCACCATACGTTATGTGAAGCTCAATGGCACCGGCACCGGTACCAGCTGGGCCGATGCCAGCGGCAGTATTCAGAGTATGATCTTCGCCAGCTCCGCTAACGATAGCGTATGGGTAAAGGCAGATTATTTCATCCTGCCATCGGTGAATGGGTTCATCAATATGAAAGATTCGGTATCCCTGTTGGGCGGTTTTAGCGGCAATGAAACCAGCAGCACCGCAAGAACTCCCGGTGCAACCACAACGCTCCAGGGGAATACACAAACCCAGATCGGAGTAATCCATTTTCCTTACCTGGCCAGCTCCCCGGTTACACGGCTGGATGGATTTGATCTTATCTGGGGAACCTATGGCATTATGAATGAAGGGTCATCACCTACAATATCTAACTGCAATATTCATTACAACGCTTCGGCTGGCATTTGGAACATAGGTAATGGGTTTGTAGAGGACGGATATGAGGCATCTTCGCCTGTTTATATTAATTGCAACATATACGAAAATTCCTCCTGGGCAAGCGGCAAGGGAGTGCGGAATGAGTTCTGTACGCCTACGTTCATCAATTGTTCCGTAAAAGAATTAGTTAACCAGGGGGGAATAAACGTTATGGGAGGGGCTATGAACAATCTATATTCCACTGTTACCATGGATCGTTGTTTCCTCTGGGGGAACGCTTATTACGGCGGTGGTATATATAATTACAGCAGCTCGGTAATTGCCAGCAATTCAATCATCATGGGTTCCGGAACCCATGGAGGAGGGGCAATGTATAGTTTCGGGGATATGGACTTCTCCTCGGTATTCACCAATTGTACTATTTTATCTCAGCTCAGCTACCTTAATCCGTCCTGTATTCACACCGATTTGCCATTATCCGATACATTCCGCAACTGTATTATACAGACCGTAACGCCGGGGGCCACTATATTTGAAGGCAACAGTACGCCCACAGTGGGATACAGCTATGTGATGGGTACTACCGTTTATCCCGGTACGGGGAATACTAATGTGTACCCTTCGTTTACCTTTGTGGACCAGCCGCTTGGCGGAGACGGCGTAGTTAGTGCAGATGATGGATTCATTCTCGGAAACTGCAGTCCCCTCATCAATGCCGGCAACAGCGCCTGGGCAGTCGGTAATGATTTTTCCGGCGCCCCCCGTATTCAGGGCGATGCGGTTGATATGGGTGCTTATGAATTTTCAGGCGGTAGTAATGGCAATCCGGTAATAACCAGTTTGGCTACCGACGGAGATATTGGAGTCGACGCTTACCGGTATAGCAGGTACATTAGTGTAAATGGTACCTGCCGTAGATTGATTGGATTGCAGCCCCTCTATAATTTTACTAACATACCTGTTTTTGGCCCGATAACCGCCCACGTATGGGTGGACACTGCGCAGCATCCCAACTATGTAAAACGTCACTACCAGGTAACAACATTACCTTCTTTAAATATCAGCACCAACGCTGCCGGAAAAATAACCCTTTACTTTACCGATGCAGAGTTTGCTGCTTATAATGCCGCTTCGGCAAGCAATCCGCCGCTGCCACTAAGTACAGATGTGCCTTCCGTAATGGCCGCACGCAAGGCCAACCTGCAGGTGCAAAAGTACTCCGGCACCAGCAGCGACAACAGCGGACTGCCAGCCACATACCCCGGCCAGCCATTGACCATAGACCCGCCCGACGACTACATTACCTGGGATAGTACTTCCCAAGTATGGTCGGTAAGTATTGACGTGATCGGCTTCAGTGGTTTCTTTGTGAATACAACCGGTTCTATACCGTTGCCTTTAAAACTGATAAGCTTCACAGCCGCCAACATCGCACCGAAGCACAACCTGCTTCATTGGAAGACGGCTATTGAAGACGAGGGTACTGTATTTGAAATCACCCGCAGTGATAAGGGCAGTGTTTTCATACCGCTTGGCATCGTAAAGGAAAACGGAAGCGGCGACTACAGCTTCCACGACAATGATGCTTTGGCCGGCAACAACTACTACCGCCTGAAAATAACAGATGCCTCCGGTACAGTAACCTACAGTCCTGTGGCTATTGTCAACAATATGGTTGAAGGAGGTAGTGTTACACTATGGCCTTCACCAGTTAGCCATATACTCCATATATCCAATACCGATGAAAGCCTGAAGGGCCAACCGGTCAGCATCATCAATATGCAGGGCAGAACAGTATGCCAGTTCGTGCTGGAGCATGATATAGAACTATCGGTTGACAACTGGACACCGGGTATCTATATGCTGCGACTGAGCAACGGGCAGGTGATGCGGATCGTGAAGGAATAGAATTTACGCGATTGAATCTTTTCTGTCGTTGTGGAGTCTCCTGCAAGGGGACTCCACAATGCGTTTGCAGAAAGTCAGGTGACCTTTAACTGTAAGCTATTGGGTTTCCAAAATCATCAATAAGCTCCATTCCTGTTGTGATTCCCGGTACTTCAAAAGTTAAGGAAAAGTGCAATGCATTTATTATCTCCTTCCTATATTTAAAGATCCAGTGCCAAATAATTATTTTGCACAGATTCCACTACTTGCTGCAATACATGAAAATTCACGGGCTGTATCTATTTGCATTTATATTACTTTCTCTTTGCTCAGGTGCGCAGACCGTCAATTATAGCATTTTACATTATACTACTGATAATGGCCTTCCCCAAAACAGTATTAAGACTATAAACTTTGATAAAGCCGGCTATTGCTGGCTGGGAACAGAAATGGGTTTGGTACGTTTTGACGGCATTCATTTCCTGGCATTTAATTCGGATAATATCAAAGGAGAATTAAAGTCTGACAGAATAGTAGCGATAGCCAAAGACCATTCGGGAAATGCTTATGCAGAGCTGGAACCCGGTCAGCAGCTTGCTATAAGCCAGCCTCAATCAAGCGCCGCACCGCTCCCGAAGATGCAAATGCAGAAAATGTGTTTTTCACGGCTGAATAATCTTGCGATAAAGCCAGCCGAGATGACGGAAGTTTTGAATAACTATATTTTTGGTCTCCAGTACGGAGGCATGAATAATTTTTGTATTGCCACATCCAACACCAATGTGTATGTAGTAGTAAAAGGAAAACTCTATTATGTCCGTGACACTTCCCTTAAACTAACGACTTCCATTCCCCATCCTTATGACAAAAGGTTAGCCGTAGTTAATGGCCGGCTTATACTTCTTCAGGCCGGGGGCCAGGCCAGGATAATAAAAGATGATGTAGTGCAGTCAGATGCCCTTACTATTACAGGACCATTAAATAGAAGTAAAGCTTTCCGTTCCGGAGATTACTGGCTGATGAGAAGCGCAACCGGTGCTTTCGTTTATGCTGGTAAAATTATATACCGGTTACACCTGGAAAATACCCGGCTGGTAAGTGAAATATTCCTGAAAGATACCGACGTTAGTGGTATAGATTTGTCCGATGTTTATACTGTATATGACAACTCCGTGCAGCAAAAGTATTACCTGGGCACTATTAGTTCGGGATTGTATATTGTAACACCCAGTGTTTTTCAATACCCGCAAGTATCAGACAAAGTAATCAAAAACGGATTCCGTTCGCAGGCAGGAATAGATGACGGTGAACGTATTGTCTGCGAGCAATACCTGTATAATAGAAAAGGCACTGTTGAAATGCTTCCTGTTGCACGGAATATCGGAGCAACTGTGTATATAAAAAAGGATGGCGTCATGTATTATGGTGAATCTCCCGAACTATATAAGTTTGATCTGAAAACACGACAGGGCAAGATGTTATTTAAGCTGGACAGCAGGCCGTCCGGCATACTGCCGGATCAAGTGGATAGTAATTTTGCCTGGGTAAGTACTTCCTTGTCGATAGGAAAATTATTCTATGATACTTCCATAATATTTAAAAAAGTGCCAGGCAGAAAAATCGGCTCTGCCATATGGGGCTTTGACCTTATTGGAAGAGATTCTTTGCTTTTAACTACACAGAAAGGACTGAAATGGTACGATTGGAAACACAACATGATCTATCGTTCTCTGCTTGATAGCTTCAGCATTCATAGTGTTTATGTTGAAACTGCCGATCGCATATGGATATCTACCAACGGGAAGGGTAACTTTCTATATCTTAAAGGAAAAGTACACGCACTGCCGGAGAGTCGCATTGACGCATTAAAAACGGTGCATTCCTTTGTTGATGATGGACGGCATAATTTTTGGCTGCCTACAAACAACGGCTTGTACAGAGTAAGCAAAGATGCACTACTGGCCTACATCGAAGGAAAGGTAAAAGATGTTTATTACTATTCCTTTTCTACACAAAACGATCTGCGTTCCAATGAATTCAACGGAGGTAGTATACCGCACTATGTATGGTTTAAAGACAGCATGCTTTCCTTGCTTTCGATAAAAGGGCCTGTATGGTTTTATCCCAATAAAATAAAGATACATTATCCCGATAAACAGATATACGTGGATGCGTTGGAGATAGACAATACAATAATGCCTTATCCTGATAACGGCCATACTTCGCTTTCTCCTGACTTTAACAACATTACCCTCACAGTTAGCAGCCCTTACTTTGGTAATAAAGAAAACCTGCAACTAAAATACAAGGTAGAGGGTATAGATAATGACTGGCAGTCCGTAGACGATAACGGGAAGATTAAATTGAACAGGATACCCTCCGGAGATTACCGCCTTATTGTACGGAAGCTTGATGGCCGTGACATGAACCATTATAATTCCCTTGCATTTTCATTTACGGTAAAACCCCGTTTCTACAATACCTGGTGGTTTTTTGCGGTACTCACTGTGATCATAGCGTGCGGTATTTATTTGAGTATTAAAATCCGTACACGGATGCTGGTCAGGCGTAATCAAAAGCTCAGTGATATTATTACCGGCCAGACAGAAGATTTGCGTAAGACCGTGCAACAACTTTCCGTTTCTGAGCAGGAACTGAATGAAAGCAATCGTATGAAGGATAACATCATTACTATGGTGTTGCACGACTTGCGATCACCCATACGTTTTATGACCCTTATAAGCAATTACCTTGCATCAACGCATGGCAAGCTGTCTGCGGATGAATTGGAGCGAAAACTAAAGGAATTAAAAACCAGTACTATTTCACTGAATAATTTTACAGAACAATTCTTTACTTGGGCTATAAGCCACCATAAAAACTTTAAGGTGTCAAAATCCTGGTTTACCATCAAGGATGTTTTTATGGAAACGGAAGAATTATATCGTGAAATTGTAGAAACAAACGGCAATCAGCTTGTTGTGGAGCAGGCAAATTATTCTTGTTTTAATGATGCTCAGATTCTTACGGTAATTATCAGGAACCTTCTTGATAATGCTAACAAACATACGCAGGAAGGCCTGATCACGCTTTCCGCAAAGCAAGAAGAAAATGAACTTATAATAACCATATCCGACACCGGGATCGGTTTCAGTGAAAAGGCACTCGGTATGTTTCTGAATAAAAAGGAATACGACGGTAGTAAAAATGGCAATGGCAGTTTTATAGTACTAAGCCTCATTCAATTAATCGGAGGTAAGCTCGAGGCGATATCAACTCCGGGAACGGGAACGGATTTTAGAATTAAGTTGGACAACCCACAATAATTGCATTAAGGTATTGCCCGGACAGTCAGATAGGGAAAGGTTTTTTGGGCACTATCACAATAGTATTTCATTGTCCTTAATGATTCCGCTTTCATAGGCAACACGGCTAAGCTCCACAACGGAATTTACTTTAAGCTTATTAAAAATGCGAAGCTTAAGCGTGCTGATTGTTGAGGAGCTTACATTAAGCAAACCTGCAATTTCCAGGACGCCAATTCCTTTTAATAATAACCGGGCAACTTCTTTCTCTCTTCCTGAAAGCTGTTCAAATAGCTTTATTCCATTTTTATTGGTCATAATGAAATCTACCAATTTCTCTTTCTGTTCCGGGGAAAGATATTTTTTACCTACGCTTACCTGTTTGATAACTTCTTTTAGTGTTTTATCGGGAAGACTTTTATTGACGAAGGCATAAGCTCCCTGTTGCAGGCAATGGGCCGCGAGGTATTCCTCTGACCCTGCAGTAATAACAATTACTTTAAGATCTTTTTGTATTGCCAAAGCAGCACTTACTATAGATAAGCTCATGTTGCCCGGCATAGCGAGATCGGTAATCAACATGTCATATGTTCTCTCTTCTAATTTATTCAGTACTTCAATTGAAGAATTCGCAAAGTGGATAATGGTGTCATTGCCGAGCGCGCTGATAGTCAATAATTCTAAACCTACGCGGGCCACGGAATGATCATCTGCGATAAGTACCTCTGTCATAATATTCGGTTTTGGTTGATTGGTTCCGTTTTCAGATTACAGTTTATCAGACCAGCGATCTGGTATAATTTCTGATAATTTTAAGTAGCAAATTTACTTAAGAATTGACACAAATGTAGATGGAACGCTACAAAATGAACAATTATATCCGAGCCATATTGATACCATACCAGACCTGCCCAGAATAGCAACCGGAGGCTTTCTTGTTGTTTAAATTCATTGAACACAGCTATAACTAAGCTTTTAAGCGTATATGAATCGCCAGGTATCTTCATAAATTCCTGTGCCATACAAGACATAGTTGTAAAGGGATTTCTACAAGAAGCTATTGGCCCCGTTTGTAATTTTAGCCTGAACTAAATGCGTACGAACAAAGCTGTATGGCGCTCAACCCTGAACTTTTCCAGGCCATCTTTTTTAACCAACAACACCTTTTTATGAGAAAAATTCTATTATTATCCCTTTTGGCATTTAGTGTCCTGAAAGCGGATGCAGCGGATTATTACTGGGTCGGCGGAGGCGGACAGTGGAGCGATCTGAACCACTGGCGGCTTGGAAGCCCCACAGGAAGTATTCCCAGCATTGTACCTTCCTCTGCGGACAATGTTTTCTTTACTAACCAAAGCGGATTCGGAACTACTGCGCCGACAAGTACCGTAGTCCTTGATGCCAATGGTTTTTGTAATAACATGACCTGGGGCGCGGTGCCCAATAGTCCCAGCTTCAATACGGCCAACGCATCATTTACTGTACAGGTCAACGGTAATGCAGTGCTGTCTCCCACAACGACTTACAATGTGCTCTTTGCATTTGAAGGTACAGTACCGGCTACCCTTACTGCCAACGGCAACGTGTTGGGTGAGTTCGGCCTGGAAATTGATAAGCCGGGCAGCAGCCTGACCCTGACCGATAACCTGAACATACCCGCGACCACCACCACTTTCGGCACTGGCGGGGCAACCTTTACATCAGGTACTTTTGATATATCGGGTAAAACTGTGACGGTCTACAATTTTATCAGCGATAATACCGGTACTCGTACGCTGCAAATGACCAATGCCAGCTTAACATCCACTTCTGCCTATCGTTATATAGGGATTAATAAAACCCTGAATGCAGCAGGCTCTACATTGTTTACCAGCGGTATTGCGACCGATGGCGGTACCTATAATAAAGCGACTGCGACGACGGGGACCGGGCCGAATACTAATGTCATCAACAATACTACTTTCGGCTCGCTGACCTTTACCTCGACTACCCAAACCTATTCAGACATCGGTAACGGAAATATCGTTGATAGCCTGTTCTTTGCCGGAATAGGCACCGTTGGCAACAATAATACTGTCGGCCATGTTCAATGGGGCGGACAAGGTTCCATTGGCAACACTAATACCATTGGGAATGTTGTATTTGGCGGGATCAGCTTCATTAATACCGGCAATGCCATCGGCAAAGTAACCGCGCAGAATAACCTTCAGATAACAGGTACCAATACAATAGACAGCTTATTACTGGCGCCTAATAAGACCACCAGGCTGGCGGGTACTCTGAACATCACCAATTATATGAAGGCCCAGGGTCTTTCCTGTGAAGCCTTTACAGAGATCGTAGCTACCGATACTGCCCATATATATTTCGGGACTACCGCAGCAGCATTCATCGACAACGTTTACCTTACCTATATTGCTGCACATGGCAGCATTACACCCATAGCGGTTTCAGGTGTGGATGGTGACGGTAATGCCGGTTTCAATATTACACCACCTGCTTCCCTGTCGGGTAACAACCTGTATTGGGTAGGCGGCGCCGGCGACTGGAACGACAATACGCACTGGAGCTATACCAGCGGTGGCCCGGGCGGGGCCTGTATCCCTTTTATCGCGGATACAGTAATCTTTAATTCCGGTAGCGGACTGGGTGGCGGACAGATCGTAACCTCTACCAACAACGCTTATTGCTACAACATGAACTGGCTGAGCGGCGTGGGTACTACTACTTTTAATGAACAAAGCGCTTCAATTTTTAATATTTATGGTTCATTGGTACTTACCCCCGCTGTAACCATGAATTCCGTGTTGGAATTTGTCGGTACAGACTCTACATCTACTGTTACCACTAACGGCAGTACTTTAGGTTCTTTATTTTTGTTCATCCGTAAGAAAGGCGTGGGCAGGGTGACCCTATCTGACAACTGGACCAATGCTAACGGTGTCATTCAGCAGCAAAGTGGTAGCTTTAATATGGCTAACCGTACGGTTTCCATTAACCGCTATACCGGCAATACCACTAACGTGCGGTCGCTGAATATTGCCAATGCCAATATAACCGTAAGCAACAGCTGGGGATATATCGGTGCCAATAAAAGTATCAATTCCACCGGTTCGTCTGTCACAAGCCTTTACAGTATAAATGTCGATGGGCTGACTTATCCGAAGATAGATGTCTCTTATAACGGAGCTGGCAATTTCCAGGCCTTTGCAGTCAGCGGTACCACCATCGGCGAACTAACCTTTATGGGTACTAACGCTCAATCCGAGGTTAATATCGATAGCAACAATATCATTCGCCGCCTGGAGTTCAGGGGCGCCGGCGCAATTGCAGGGCCGGGTAATGTGATCGATACTTTGTTGTTTGCTGCTTCCCGTAATTACCAGGTCACCGGTGCCAGTACGATCAATAAGTACTTCCTGGCTCAATCCTTTCCCTGTACCGGTCTGCTGGAAATAAGAGGTAATACCACAGGCACTTTCACTTTCGCCCCTACAGCTACTATTACTATGGCCAATGTTTACCTGCAGAATATGACCGCAACGGGAGTGCCTCCTGTAGCAGTGAGCGGCGCTGACGCAGGCGGAAACTCAGGCTGGAATATATCTTCTGCCGCGGGTACACCGCGCTACTGGATCGGTGGTTCAGGTGACTGGAACGACAACAGCCACTGGAGCACTACCAGCGGTGGTACAGGCGGTGCTTGTATCCCTACCGTATTTGACAATGTCTATTTTAATGCGGCCAGCGGCTTTACCGCAGCCAGCAAAACAGTAACCGTGAACAATGGTAATGCCTATTGCAGAAATATCGACTGGTCGGCAGCTACAAATAATCCGATCTGGAATAAAGCTGCCGCCTGGAACATTGAAGTATGGGGAGATACCGCGCGACTCAATGCAGCAGCTACCTTTACCGTATCACCGCTTACCTTTAAAGGCAATACTAATGCCGTAATGTCAGGCAGCGCGTTGGGCAATTTCGATATCAGAGTGCAGAAGCCGGGCGGAAGCCTCAGACTGTTGAATAACTATAGCAATATACTGACAGATATTTATGTGAATGATGGTACATTAAATTTAGCCGGCCGTACTGTATCTGCATCCAGTATCAGCAATGAAGGCCTTGCCAATGCCATGAGCATCAACATTAATAATGCCACTATTACTTTAGATACTTTTTGGAGATACAATGGCAATGCTGCAGCACATACCTTGATAGCAGATACCTCAACCATAACCACGGAAACATTCCTGGCCACTGGTATGACGTATGATAAAGTGAATGTAAGCGGCATATTAAATACCAACGCTGTATTCAGCAATGCGACAATAGGTCAGCTTACTTTTACCGATACCAACTCGGCCTCGCAGATCGGTATCAACGGTACCAGCAATACAATAGGTACCTTAAACTATAAAGGTGGTGGCGGTATCTATGGTACAGGCAATACGATCGATACCCTGATCTTTTTCCCGGGCAGTACTTATACCCTTACTAATGGTACCAATACAACCGTTACCGGAGAATGGTATGGCAGTGGTACACCCTGCAAGCTTACAGAGATCCGGAGTAGCAGTACAACGGCTAATGCTACTGTAACCAAAACCAGCGGTAGTGTCGAGTTCGACTACGTCAGGCTGCGACGCATTACGGCTGCCGGAGCCGCTCAGCCTTTTTCTGCACAGCAACATACCATCGACCAGGGCGGCAATACGAACTGGAGTATATCGCCTTACAATGGTGCTGCACCGATATTAGGCCTTGGAGTCGACACTGCTATTTATGCAACGGATTTCCCTTATGTATTGAATACGGATGGCTTCTTTGGTTCTCCTTCATCTCAATATACCTGGAACAACGGTAGTACGGCAGACACGCTAGTAGCTGCTGATACGGGAACATATAGTGTGACCGTAACTTTCCCTGATGGATGTACGATCAGTGATAATATCCATATCACTTTAGCAGTACCGTTACCAGTAACACTTACCGCTTTCACAGCCGATATTCAACAATGCCAGTCACGCCTAAATTGGACTATTTCAGATGCGGTTAATTTCAGCCATTTTATTATAGAACGAAGCAAGGATGGTCGCAATTTTATAAGCATCGGGAAGGCTTTATATACTAAAGATGTTTATGACTATGCTTATACCGATAAGGCTTCAGATAGGGGAACAACCTATTACCGTTTAAAACTTGTTGATCTTGATGGAAAAAATCAGTACAGCAATATAATATCTGTACAATCAAACTGTGAAGAACAGTCCATACAGGTATATCCTACTATAAGCAACGGAACGGTATATGTAAGCCTGCCTGAAGGTTATGAAACGGCTACATTATCAGTATTCAATCTCTTAAGTCAGCAGTTGACCTTATCACCGGCTGATAATGGTCAAAGGTTACGTAAAATAAACCTGAACGGATTGTCAGCGGGCACTTATTTCATCCGGATTGCTAATGGTAATCAGGTTGAGTCACACAAAATTATTTATAAACCATAGGCTTTAAATAACCTGGTTGGTTTTATCATGTGGGGGAGTTGCGTGGCAGTGGCACCTTCCTCACATGATCATACGAAGCAATTGCTTAGTTCAATCTTGTTTTATGAATAGCCAATTTGAATGCTCGATAATCCCTGTATCAATTGGCATCGATTTTAAAAAACTTTATGACGCCGGAAACCACATCGTTATTTAAAAGCTGGATAAAGATTTTGATCTATTTCTGCTTGTTTGGACTTATTGCCTTTTTGATTTTATACGGCAACTAATACAACAGCAGTAACCTGGCTACCTTGAAGGGATGTTATGGTGTACATAAATGACAAATAAATACTGTCCAAGAGCTTTAAATTAGTTGTGGATAAATGTAGATGGTTTACTTCACGGCGTTTGGTTTAATTGGTAGAAATCGGACGGCTTTTTAGCCGTCTGATTCATCTTACTTATTAGGCATTGGCTGTTTTATCAGTAATGATTTTCTTGAAAAGAAATATCTTGGGGATAGAGAAGTGTGACTTTTACCAGATAAACATTGCACCACTAGCTTCTGCGATGTATACGATCCGGGTAAGCGCCCTGCAGGTCAACAACTTGCAGGGCGCTTTTTCTTCCCGGTAAACTGGCCCTATGTCTGAAAAAGTATTGAGTTTTATTTGGGTAAGCTATAGGTAATTTTCCCCTGTTCGTCCAAAAAGTTCAGCCTGGCTGTACCGTTAGAGTCTACAAGCATCTGAAGCCTAGGCTTTCCCATACGATCAGCAAGCGTTACCATCGCCGTTTTATTATCGTCCTTGCCTACAAAAACACGTTGAGCAACCGCCTTCTGACCCGGTTGAGGCTCCATTAACTTCTTTAGCAATTCTTCCTTTGCAAGGCCATCAGGAAGTTGCTGCGCTTTTTTATAATCAGCCCGCCATTGCGAGAATGGAGGTGAAGTTTGCCAGTCATCAATATGCAAGCCTGTGTTTTGGTCGCCATTGTCGTCGGCATAGGTCAGGTAGAGCACCTGATTCTGATTATACTGATCAAAAGAAAAATGACCGGAAGCGTGGTATTTTCCGCTACTATCCTTACCTCCTCTGAATACTAATCCACCATTTTCTGTGCCTTCGTCATTGAAAAAGATCATTCCGGGTCTGTTCCCGCCAGGAATTGGTGGTGTATAAGGCTTGCCATATTCAAGTACTTCCGGCGAACGGCTTTTATTAGAAATGACCATCCGAAGTTGACCGTTACTTTCTACAATATTAATACGTTCTGCTGAAATCTCTTTAAAACGCTCGATGCGTGAAAAGGCAAACAGACCAGTGGCAACTAAAAGCAACGTCAAGACACCTGCATACCATTTAAGCCGCACTAAGTCCTTTTGCATTTTGGCTAATTGTTCTTCCATGATAAATTGTTATTAATAAAAAGTTTCGGTAGGCGGCAAAGGTAGCTTCATTTTATACTTTAGCTGATGTAATAAGCGAACTTTTGTTTTTAGGATCATATTGGAAAATTGTTTTCCGGTAAACATAAAAAAAGCGTGATACCAAAAGTATCACGCTTCTTAGTCGCCCTCCCTATACAAACTTCGAACTTTTTTGTAAGTGAACTGACGAAATTAATTTCTTTAGTGGATAGTTAACCGGGCGCAAAAGTGTCAATAGGTAACTTTGCAAGCTTTGACATTTTTTAGAACCTTTCACAGAGGTACACACATAAGGCAGTTTTTCATGCCTTGCATTAGCTTATCTTCCAATAGTAGCTAAGTTCCTCTTCGGATTGTTCAGACGGGAGTTTCCATACATAACATAAGTTCTACTGATCCTTTTGCTTTTCTGCTATTCTTGTTTTGTTAATACTGAAGCCATTAACCTGGCCTTTATCATCTAGAATAATGCTATAATCCGCTTTGTATTCTGTAATGTAAAAATCTAATGCTGATGTGAAATACATTGGACTATTGACAATGTTATTTAACCACAGTTGATTATTCTTTTTGGTAATGGTGATTACATTTCCATCAAGTTTGTAAGTGCCTATATATTTGTCTAAGGAATTTTGACTTAGAGTAATGGTATCTTTTCGTACTGGTTGATAGAAATCTTTCCAGTTATAGATCTTTGCAACGCTATTAATAATCTCGTTCATGATATTGGTATTATCGGAATTCACCATAACTACAACGCCATTCCCATTTTCAAGGCTTCCCCGGTATTGAGCTACAAACCCTTCATTGGAACCACTATGCTGAAAGTATTTTTCCGTTCCTTTTTTATTGATATATACACCAAAAGCATTTATACTATCTATAAATGGCGCAAGGCGCAGTCTGGTCATTTCCTGGTTTAATACTTTTGCTGATTCACCTTTATAGGCAAGTTGGGTTTCAATGATGTATTTTCCAATATCGGTAGGGGTGGTCCAGAGACCAGCTGCGCCCATTTCAGGATACATATTGTACTTGCCGCCTTCCATTTCCTGCCCGCTTAAACGATACCCTGTGGCCAGTAAGGCTGTTTTATTTGATGCCGGCGGTTGATTAAAAAAACTTTGGGTCATACCCATGGGCTGCAGTACATTTTTGTACATATAGTCCTGGTATTTTTCCTTAGTAAGGTCTTCCAGTATCAATTGCGAGATAGTGGTTCCGCCACCAGAATATTCTACCTTTTTCCCGGCAGGATACATGGAACGTACCGGCGGTGAGTTAGCCGGTTTGCTACCATCCAATATCTCTGGAAGTGTTGGGATGCTTTCTCCTTTCGTATAACCTTTAAAGCCATGCACCGTTAATCCTGCAGTATGGCTAAGAAGATTTGCTGTGGTGATTTTTTTACTTCCGGACAGGGAATCATATGGGAATTTCCAGATGGTCAAATAGGTGTTGATGTCTTGGTTTAAATCTATCTTTCCCTCCTGAGCAAGTTTGAGCAAACCTATAGCATTAATAGATTTACTCAAAGAAGCAGCCTGAAACAGAGTATTATTGGTTACCGGCCGTTTTTCTTTTACATCAGCCCATCCATATGCTTTTGCCCATATAATTTTGTAATTTCTTATAACGGCAATACTAAGTCCCTGGATTTTATATTGCGCCATCCGCTCATAGATGTTAAATTTTAGCGTATCCGTTCCGGCTTGGGCCCAGGGTAGCAGGTTGTTTTCTACCTTTTGAATCTGGCTGTTTATCTCTTTGGAGTAAATGACTTTGTTTTGAGGAAACGCTTTCGTATTTAAAATGATAATCAGAAATGATAACAGGAAACAGGGTCTTAGTGCCATATTGAATGAATTAATACTCTATGCTTCAAATCTATATAGTTTTTATGATCCAAAGATGTCTCTGATATTATTTGTAAATGAAGTATTGAATAAGATGGATATTTATTGATAAGTGGCATACGACAGGCGATGTGGCAGCCACAACATCTCTTCCCATCCTCAAAGTAAACTTTCTGGATAGCTATATATCCTGTGAATTTTTTGTTGTGCACGATGGAGGTAGGGACAGTGGGGAAGAATAGCAAGCAAGTGCATTATCATATACAGTCACATTCTTCGTTTTTAAACTCAGTATATCACTCAGTAAATAGGGAAAATGCACTCGAATTTGGAAGATTTTTAAAATAAAAAATCCTGCAAGTCTATGACTTACAGGATTCGTCGGGAAGACAGGATTCGAACCTGCGACCCCCTGGTCCCAAACCAGGTGCGCTACCGGCCTGCGCCACTTCCCGATCCGGTTATCAATCAAAATAATTTGATCTATATGCCTGCTGTATAAGGCCTTCACCAATTCAACAGGCCGCGAAGGTATCTTTATTTGTACTGATTAACAATGCCTTTTCTAGCGATAACGGATATTTAACTAAAACAATTCCCGGAACGAAAGTACTTTGGCAGAAGCAGTACTTATTCCTAAATTTGCCTTCCTCATAGAATGGGTTTACATAGGCTTTTTCTTAGCCATGTCGGGGTACTATATTTCGCACTTAACTATGGCTGACAGCCAATTCAAATAAAAAAAATGACTATAAAGGAAATAGAAACGTATATTTTTCAAAATTTTGAAAATGTGAGTCTAACTGAAGCAAATGGAGATTTGTTTTTTATGTACGATAAAAATGATAAACAGCCTTTTGCTACCATAGTAACGGGGGATAATGAATATGATAGTATATCTAATTTAAACAGAGAAGGTTTCTTTCGTTTAAACATAGGCCTGGACAAAGAAACATTTAATTCCATGTTTGGAGGAATGACCGATAACAAAGGGTTTGAGGCATACCTGAACTTAGGAATTGATTTTACAGAAGAGGATGTACTACTACCTCATCCCACTTATGGTGCGATGTATTGGATTTGTGTTGTTAATCCATCAAGCAAGACATTTGAATTATTAAAAAAATACCTCGGGCTATCCTTTGATAAAATCTCAAAAAAGAATCAACAGGCATCTGCATAAAGCTATACATGGAATGACACAGTAGTCAAACTGAAATAAAAAAGGACAAGTCAAATAAATTTGGCTTGTCCTTTTTGTTCCTGTCTGTATCATTCGATACAATACAGAGCGGTTATATTTTCTTACTGTTTAACCATTTTTACTGTTTTTACCGATGCATCGTTCTGTATAATGCGTAGCAGGTAGACACCACTTGGATAAGAACTCATATCGATATGCTGTAGGATATTGTCTGCTATTACAGTAGCCATTGTCCGGCCTGTTATATCAGTTATACTAAGCTCATTGCCGATGTTGGTTCCTTGTACTGTTATCCTGTCGTTAAAAGGATTTGGATAAACAGTTATGTCCTGTGAACTATGGCAGTCTATATTCAGAGCAAGCACATTACTGTAGGTCTCTTTTTCATCGAGAGATACGATCCGTAAACGATAATAGTGTTCAACTGTAGTAACTTCCTTGTCTGTGTAAGCATATTGGCTGTTGCTGCCTTTAACTGCAATTCTTGCTACTTGTTTAAAAGCGTTACCATCGATACTTTTCTGCAAGTCAAAATGGCTCATGCCGGATTCTTCAGCAGTGGTCCAGCTAAGTAGTGCGCTACAATTAATGGCTTTACCAGTAAAGCTGGTTAAGTCCAATGGCAACGGTGTGATGGGGTTGCTGCTTTTGGTAAAAGAAGCTTCAGGTGCAGATGCTGTTGTAGCCAATGTGGTATAAGTAAGATTGCGTTCCGATGCGGTGGCCATAGTTGTACCGGTAGTCAGGGTACCGGTGCCGGAACCTGCACCTGGGTTATTACTCTGCCAGTTGCTTTGCGAAAGGGTAGTCTGACCTGTAGTATTGGGTGCTGTAGCACTGTATTGTGTTACAAAGGAAATAGCATCATTGTAACTGGCATTATTGGTAGCCATATTGTGTTGCAGATCCACTAAAGAATTGGCCGTTGCATTATCAGCATAAATATTCCAGGTACGGTTGATACCATCTGTACCGGATTCTACGGAAGCAGATGTTGTATAATCCTGTACCATTACATGTATGGTATTGGCCACTGTATTGTCTATCGAAGCCGGTGTGTAATCACCTTCTTCAATACCTACAGGGTAAGTGAATGTTCCGGTATAATTGTTGTGTACCAAATGACCTGTGCCATTAGTTACTACAAACCGGTCTGGCTGATAGTTGTTTAAGGTAGCTGCTGTAGCAGTAATCATATCATGGTTGCCCAATAAAACATCTCCATTGGCAACTGCGAAGGTGAATGCTCCGCCAATAGCGAGATTAGCCGGCCCGATAGCATCTACCCAGGGCGCGCCGGGGCCTGCCAGGTCTGTCAGAATTAAATTGCTGGCATTATGTAGTTCGATATTTACATTGATAAAGGCGCTACTGCTATTACCATCAATCAGTGTAGGGCCTGAAACGCCTCCTGCATCTGAAGGATTGAAAAATTTAATGGTTCCTGTTCCGGTGATGATAGCCTCCGGACTGATCCATACATTTTTGCTGTAAATATTCCAGGTACCATCGATCTGGTAATTACCAGGCCCTATGTATAATGACTCTGCAATAGATGTGTTAGTATCACTTGCAGCCATACTAACAACACTGAAGCCAGCCGTTCCTCCGGCAGTCTCCACAGAGCCTGTTCCTTGCGCCATTACACCCCCGGTTTTTAATAAGACAACCAAAAGGCAGAGGCACTTTATTTTCTGGAGTTGTTTCATTGTAGTTTAAGTTTATTGTCTACGCATGGATAAAACAATTCACAATAATGATCTTAAGACAACCATAATTTTGCAATGATTTACATACCCGTGTTCCGTAGTATTGAAACAATACGTATGATGAAAACGCAGGCTTTGCCTTTTGTTTTCATCATACATTTCCTGATCGTAGATTAGTTCTGAACCTTCGTTGCTAAAATATACAAACTGGGATTACCTGCATTGCAATTGATAGGGACAACGGCATTGGTTTTTCCTGCAAATATGGGGTAAGTGCCTGCATTCAGGAACAGCATGCGGCCTTGATCGCGTGGTATCATAAAGACAGCGGTAGAAGATCCACAATAAACGCGCCAGATATCAGCACTGCCGCTTCCGGTATTGATATACAACCAGTAGTCATTACAGTCGGAATTCAATGTAAGTCCTGTTTCGAAATAATACCAGCCTGCAGATGGTATAGTAATACTCATACCTGTAGAAAAGCCAGACCCTTGTGCGCCATTAAAAGGACAAGTGTAAGTTCCGGTGGCAGATAGCTTAGTATTACCAAATGAAGTGGATGCTTGCCAAGTAGCATTACCGTTGTTATCAGTAGTGAGTACCTTACCGGTTACCGGCGTACCGGCAGAAGGGAATCTAAGGCTACCATTCACCTGGAGCGTAGCAGTGGGCCCGGTTGTACTGATGCCAACATTGCCGTTCGGGAGGATATTGAGAAATTCTTGTGATCCTTCCGGCCCTCCTTCCTTATAAAACCGGAAACTACCACTGGACACATCAATTACCCTGTTGCTAAAGGTAGCAGCACTATTGGTTTTAAAATATAATCTTGGATTGCCATTATTTATACCTATAGTTCCTTTGCGTTCGATCCAGGACATTTTATCACCACCGGCATCATTATCGGTACCCCAATAGGTCCATTCTGTTTGCGAGGGTGCTGTGTAGGAAACCCAGCTGCCGCCGCTACAGGTCCACTGCTGGCCCACAGTCGGGCTGGTCGACGTGGTGTCCGTATATAAAGTGGTATCAGAACAAGGTCCTGTGGGCGCACCATTGCCAAACAAAACGGTCATTGAATTGCTGGTAGTAGCCATGCGTACCCACTTTGTGCCATCGTTATAATACCAGCCTGGAAATACATTGACAGGTGTTGTACCGGCAGTAGCCGTGTTGTATACCGACATCCCTGCGATATGCGCAGTAAGCGGAGTCGCAATATTCGTGGCCTGAAGCGCTACCCGGGGCATCAGTAATCCGCGTTGAGTGCTTTCGAGGTCTAAAATAGCATTGCTGTTAGGCAACGTAGAAGAACCGGTGACGCTGCCATCTTTTATCTTGGTTTGAGCGGTAGCTATGCCGGCAAGGCAGCACGATAATGTAATGAGTGCGTAGATTTTGGTTTTCATATGTCTGTCGTTGGTTTGTGAGATTGGTTGTTTTATCAGGATTATTTATCGGAGTACGAGTTGTAAAAATTGTAGTATTAGCCTGATGCAATATTGTTGGAAGCTTATGTTTAAAAGGTTTTCAATATTGTTATGTTGAAATTTCAGAAGGAATAACAAAGCCCCGATAAAAATACATCGGGGCAAGTAATTATCATAGTAATGATTTAAGCGACACTTAAATGTGGTAGGATATTTTATGCTTTAAGACAATCTCGACATGCCCCTGTTGCGCCTCTTATCTGAATTTCTTTTGCAAAAAGCGAATTATTTTTATGAATGCTTTGTTAATGCCTCATACGATTCCAGTACATATGTTATTTTCTTTATTCAGACTTTATCATCAAGGTTAATAAAGGGATAATGTGAAGAAGGTATGTTCTAAAGGTCAGTCCACTTATGGAAGAAGCGGCATCTTTAAATGATATTTTATATCACCGGTGGTCTGCAACCTAAAAACTTTCTTCCCAGGCTACGGGTATGGCAACTCTTGTGCCAAGCGCCTGGCCTGCTTTGTCTTTCAGATCTTCGAAAGCTACTTTCCCATCGAAATTATGGTCTTTATTAAAAAGCTCGATCCGTTTTAAAGTTATTTCAATGCCATGTGATTTTTGCTTATCAGCAGAAGGTAATTTATGTTCTTTGGCTTTCTCCCTGCCTATACCGTTGTCTTCAATGATAAGCAATAAATGATCCTGATATTTGGATACGTTCACCTGCAACATGCCACCCGAAGGTAAGGGGAGTAGTCCATGCAAAATTGCGTTTTCCACAAAAGGCTGCACAATAAGCGGAGGTATTTCTGTACTATCCGGATCAACACTATCGGATACTTCAATCTTATAGTCAAATTTATTATCAAACCGTATCCTTTCCAGTTTCACATACAGATCAACGACTTCCAGTTCATCGGCAAGTGTAATTTTCTTTTCACGGCTATGATCCAGGATCAGCCTGATCAGCTTTGAAAACTTGCTTATATATTGATTGGCCATTGCAGGCTCATTTCGGTTGATGAAGGAATTAATAGTGTTCAGCGAATTGAAAATAAAGTGTGGATTCATCTGGGTACGAAGGGCACTGTTTTCCAGTTCGTTTAATTTTATTTCATAATCACTGCGCAACCTGGCCTGTCTTCTTATACTTCTGATACGATTTATGTAGATCAGGAATATGCTTCCTGCCACAGCAAAAATAATAAGCGATATAAACCACCAGGTTTCCCAAAAAGGTTTACTGATGTAGATGTTGATATTTTGTCCATCTTCATTCCATATGCCGCTGCTGTTCCTTACCTTCAGTCGCAATATATATTTACCACCCGGTACATTGGTATAACTGCCACTACGCTGCCTGCCAATGTATGTCCAGTCTTTATCAAAACCTTCCAGCTTGTATGCGTACTCCATATCATTAGCTTCTCTGTAATCAAAAGCACTGATGTCAAAGGAGAAGAAATTCTGACGATAGGAAAGATCAATCTGTTTCATCATACTGATGGCATTGCTGGTAGCAAAAGGTTTATCATATACACTGAATGCAGTAAGGTAGGCCGATGATGTAGTATGTTCATCTGTGATTTTATCAGGGAAAATTTCGTAGAAGCCACTGTTGCTGCCTATCAGAATAGTGTTCCATGGCGAACGCTTAAGTGAATTCCCGAATAGCTGTACACCGTTAAAGCCATCTCTTTCTCCCAACACGATCATCTGTCCTGTAAGGGTATTAAGCCTGGCTATACTCCGGTCATTCGTGAGCCATACATCTTTACCCATGGGTAAAATATTTTTGATTTCCGTAGACGCACTCTTATCGGTGTTCAGGCTATACACACCAATGATCTTTTTATCATCCAGGCAAATAGCCCCTATGTTTGTAGCGCACCACAGCCTGCCCAAAGTATCAAAGGCAATTTTATAAAGGGCTGTTGGCTTTGTATGCGTTTTGATCAGGTATGACCGGTCGGTTAATTTTTTAGACAACGGATCATATTCATACAGCGATCCTGTAATTACCGACAGCCAAATGTTTTTATGTTCCTGATCGTAACTAAGGTCTGTAACATCATCCAGCTGGTACAAAGGCGTAATGCTATCGTTCCGATGGGAATGGGATCTGAAATTTTTTGTGTTAAAAAAAGCAGGTTGACCGTATCCAATGACCAATAGTGAATCACCCTTAGTTTCAAGCATATCTGTGATACCATCATCCTCAAAGGGAATTGGTTTTGTAAAACGGCCAAACACCCTGATCGTTTTGGAAGAAGGATCGTAACGCATTAAGCCCAGGCGTATGCTGCCCATCCACACCATGCCGTGCCTGTCTTTAAGGCCGGCTGTAACCTGCTCCAGCGCTTTGTCGCCAAAGTTAAAAGCATGCCCTTTAAAATTAATGAAGCTATTGGTGCTGCGGGTATATATGCTTGGGCCATTGTTCGTACCAATCATTAAAGTGTTATGGTCAAGCGGGGCTATAGAAAGTACTTTGCTGCTTTGCAAAGAACCTACTTCTACGTTATTGCCATGATAGAACCGTACCCTTTTTTGGTTGGGATTGAAATGATATACACCATTAAGACTGGTACCTATCCAGATATTATGTTGCCTGTCTTCATAAATACAGGATGCATTTCTACCTTCAAATCCAAAGGGGTTATCAGCATGTTCCGGCAATGTTATAACGCTGTCTGTAACGGGTAAATATTCTGCCAGCTTAAAGTAGTTAGATGCCACCCAGAAGCGGCCGGCATGGTCTTTCCTTACCTGGGTTACCGTATTGAATAGAATATTGCTTCGCTTTTGTAATACTCCTTCAGGCCAGGAGAAAAGTTTCGTACGGGTATTAAATTTAATAAGACCGAAGCTTAAAGTGCCTACCAGGATTTCTTCGTTATTTAGCTTTTCCATGCCAAACATGGATAGACAGCATTCATCTATATTACCAACTTTAAAGCCAAATGTATCCAGTGTGTGGGTGGCAATATTTAATCTGTAAAAACTCTTTTTTTCTGTACTTGCAAAAAGATCATGTTCATTCATAAACAATAATCCTTTTATTAACTTCAGTCTCTGCGGTACTTTAAAGGCTATGCTTAAATTTTTCCAGATACCTTTTTTTCTTGACCAACAGAATAACCCTTCACTAGTACCGGCATAAATATTTCCCTTTGTATCTTCAGTAAAACAATAAACAGAAGTAAAACAAGAAGCCTGGAATATACCAGTATGTTCAAATTTTTCAGTTGTGAAATTATATTTTACAAGACCTTTATCAGTGCCTATCCATAACGTACCTTTACTATCTGAAAATAAGCTACGAATATAATTGCTGGGTAAACCGGTCATCCTTCCGGCGTAATAAGTCTTGATAGAATAGCCATCGTAACGGTTAAGTCCATTGGGTGTAGCAAACCACATAAAGCCTAACTTGTCTTGCGTAATGGCTGTTACCCGAGCATCGCTAAGACCTTTATCCAAGAATAAGTGAAAAAACATATTATCACTTTGAGCCGTTGCGGTCCGGAAATGCAATAAAAAAAGAAATAGAAAAAGGTATATCTTCATAAGAATGAATAGGATAACAAGATACAGTAAATTATTATTTTGCAATACGTATCCGTTAACTCAAACCTCAATTCCGTTAACTCAAATGGGCTATTGGTGCAAGGCTTATATTTACTGATACAGAAAAGATAGAAATTCAGTGCGGAAAGCGTTATTTTTAGCTTGTTCTTGTTACCATAAAAATCAATAGCTTTCTCCTTTTAAATAAAGACTTATGCATAAAGCGATCATTATTGAAGATGAACTTCATAGCCGTGAATTTTTAAAAAATATTGTAACTACCTATTGCCCTGAACTCGAGCTTGTAGCCATGGCTTCGGGAGTAGAGGAAGGTGTAATAGCTATAAAAGAACATAAGCCTGAAATTATCTTCCTGGATATTGAAATGCAGACCGGAACTGGGTTTGATCTGCTGCAACAATTTCCTGATCCTGAATTTGATGTGATATTTACGACTGCTTATGATCATTATGCTATCAAAGCCATAAAGTTTAGTGCAATAGATTACCTGCTGAAACCTATAGAAATTGAAGAGTTGCAAAATGCGGTAAAAAAAGTAACTACAAAAAAAGCTACAGATCAGAACCAACTGGCCTTACAGATGTTGCTGAAAAATTTGCAGGCACCACAAAAAGGAGAGCAATCTATTACACTGGCAACATCAGATGGACTTGAGTTTGTTCCCTTGCAAAACATTATACGCATAGAAGCTTCGGGGCCTTACAGTTATTTTTTTCTGAAAAACGGAAAGAAAATAATGGTTAGCCGGCACTTAAAAGAATATGAAACGATGCTAAGTGATCATGGCTTTTTCAGAGCGCACAACAGTCACATCATCAATATCAGTGAAGTAAAACGGATGGTGAAAACGGATGGTGGTTATGCCGTAATGAGTGATGATTCTAAAATAGGCATTTCGCCAAAGAAGAAAGAAGATTTCATGTTGCAGATGTCGCAACGCCTGGTCTGAAACATAGACAGGTTAAGCCTTTACTTCAGCATTTAGTAAGGAAATAAGTGCATCTTTCTTCTTTAAAGAAAGAGGGATCCGGCTTTTGTTATTCATAACGATATAAGGCTCTGCTTCGTCCGTTACAGACAGAATTTCTTGTCTGTTAACCAAGTGTTGCTGATGCGGTCTGAAAAAGGAATAATTACTTAAAAGCGTTTCAAATTCTTTAAGGGTAATGTTTGTACTTTTTTGCGTTCCATGTTTCAACATAATATTGCTTCCTTCTTCAGCCATTTCAATACTTACAATATTGCTTAATAAAATGTAAGCGTCTCCATCATGCGCGGGAATAAAAATGTTTAAGGGTTTATTTCCATTGTTGATGGTCTCGAGTAAGTGGTTTAATGCCTTTTGTGTATTGGATTCTGCTTTCTCTTTTAACGTGATATGGATGGCTTCCTGAAGCTCTGTTATATCAATAGGTTTTTGCAAATAATGTACACCACTCATGCTGATAGCATTAATGGCATAATGATCTAAAGCCGTAGTAAAAATGACTTGAAAATGATCAGGCAATGTTTGTTGTAAAACGTCGAAGCCTGTACCGTCCTGCAACTCTATATCCAAAAAAATAAGATCAGGCTTTAATGTCTTGATAGCTTCTGTAGCTTCTTTTACAGTAGCCAGCATAGCTACAATTTCTATTTGAGGACAGAACTCTTTCAGCAAGTTATTCAGGAATGCCCGGCTCAATGGCTCATCCTCAACAATGATCGTTTTTAATATCATAACTATACAAATCTCTTTTATTAAAACATTTTTCCGATTCCAATTACAGAACCATCTGCTCCAATTCTGATAATGCTTGTGTGCAGATCGTTTCCACCTTAATAAATAATGTTGCTATTTCGCTGATATTCTCTTGTGCGCGTGCTGAAATTTCTATCTTTAATAACTCCGCACCGATCAATGTTTGTAACCCGAAAAAGCCTACCATGTTTCTGATAAGATGCGTGGTTTTGTATATCACATCAAAATTTCTGTTTTCAATAGCGGTTTTTAATTGCGCTATATTTGCAGGAATTTCTTTTTTAAACAATCCGGCCATTTCTGCTATGAAACTATCATTGTCCCTTGTCTGTTGTTTAAGAAAACTAAGATCAATCAGATTACTCTTGGCTGATTCTGTTTTGCCCTTTGGTGGCCAGGCTGCTATCTTCTGCAACAGGTCTTCTTCTTTAAAGGGCTTAGCCAGATAATCGTTCATGCCTTCACGAATACATTTTTCTTTTTCGCCATCCAGTGCATGAGCTGTCATCGCAATGATAGGCGTAGTAAGTTTCAATTCGTTCCTGATAATGCATGTCGCCAGGCAACCGTCCATCACAGGCATTTGTATATCCATAAGTATAAGGTCAAATTCTTTTTCCTTTAGCTTATCAATAGCTTCCTGACCGTTTTCTGCAATCGTTACTTCAAATCCATTGTTGTGCAATATGATCCTGGCAAGCTTTTGATTCATTATACTATCCTCAACCACCAGTATGGTCTTTGTAGCCAGAACAGGTATTGTTGTATTCTTCTTTATATTTTCATCCGTACTTTCCTTTGAAGCAGACAGGAAGGGTAGGGAGAAAGAAAATTCGGTACCCTTACCTGATTCGCTTTGTAAAGAAAGCGTACCACCAAGTAAAGTAACCAGCTGTCGGGCAATGGATAATCCTAATCCAGAGCCACCATATTTCCGGGTAGTATCGGTATCAGCCTGTGTAAACCGCTCAAAGATACTTTCCTGCTTATGCTCTGGTATGCCAATACCTGTATCCTTTACACTAAATTCAACAATACTATAATCCTGGTTATGATTGATAAGCTTGCAGCTTACAGCAATGCTTCCTTCATCAGTAAATTTAATAGCATTACCAATCAGGTTGATCAGTATCTGGGTTAGCTTTTTGGGATCGCCACTTACAGGATGCTGCAATGCAACATCGGCCTGGCAAGAGAAAGCCAGATCTTTGTCTTTTGCTTTTCCAGCAAACATAAGTTGAAGCGAATGGATCAATTCAGGAACACGGAAATCTATGTGTTCAATAGAAAATTTACCGGCATCCAGTTTGGAGAGGTCAAGTATATCATTAATTACAGTCAATAAATTTTGCCCTGAGCTGTTTATTGCTTCCAGGTATTCTTTTTGTTCATTATTAAGTGGCGTCTTTTTGATAAGATCTGCAAAACCGAGGATCGCGCTCAATGGTGTCCGCAACTCATGACTCATATTGGCCACGAAATCTGATTTGGCTTTGGCTGATTCTTCAGCCATAAGCTTAGATCGCTGCATTTCTTCTTCTACTTTTTTTCGTTCAAAAAAAGTAGGGATCTCATACTGTTCCTGCTTTAAATAATCTTTCTTGGTTTGTTTATTGAAGCGTTCCAGATGCTCCTGTATCCTATGTGGCGGCGACATAATAAAGGTACAATGCTCATCACCTT
>JBAZWL010000041.1:0-38568 GCA_041660405.1 Taibaiella sp.
GACAGCTTATATTGCCAATGGTTTCACCGGCGCTGCCTTATGGTTGCCACCTGGTGCCGGATCCGATGAAGAATCCTTAAAGAGACTGTTCGACGAGAACACACAGGAGGCGATATAAAAGAGGACATGCAGAAAATTTTTGAGCAAATGAAAAAAAATCATCCAACCGAACCACATTGGTACTTGCCGATGATTGGTGTCGCCCCGATAAATCAGGGTGAGGGAGTAGGCTCTGTGCTTATGACTGAAGCGCTCAAGGCCGTTGACCGTGATGGATTAATTGCATAAATTGAACATGCATTTGGAAAGGGAAAGTGGTTGTTCCAAATTATTTTGACAACCCTTTTGTCTTATATCTGTTAATAGCCAATAATGATACCGATGCGATGGCAACTACTTTTGATTTCATTTTAGCAAGTTTTATGGATTCACCAATTAATTGTGATTTTTCTCCTTGCCTGGATACCTCTTATGATAGCAATTTTGGTTTATAAAATTCATCAACTAAATATTCATTCAAACCTCAGGAATTATGAAAAAGAGAATTTTAATTATTGTTTCAAACGCCAATGCGATTGGCCCGAATAAGAGGAGAACTGGTAATTTTTTACCGGAGGTAGCACACCCTTATGCGGAATTTGACAGGGCAAACTATCAGGTAGACTTTGCCAGCCTTTCAGGAGACACTCCGTATCTTGATGACCTTCAATCCGCGGAAGACCCGGATAATCTTGCTTTCCTTACCGGTAAAGGATGGGCAGCTATGCAAAAAGCTGTTAAACTTTCCTCTGTAGATGTAAGCACTTATGATGCCATTTTTATTCCGGGAGGTCTTGCCCCAATGGTGGATATGCCAGAAGATCCGCTTATTAAAAAGGTGGTTAAAGAAACCTACGAACGCGGTGCTGTAGTAGGTGCGGTGTGCCATGGACCAGTCTCATTACTTAATGCTAAACTTAGCGATGGTAGTTACCTGGTAAACGGCAAAAATATTTCTTCTTTCACTACGGCTGAAGAAGATGGTTATGCAAGGGCAGATGTACCTTTTGACCTTCAGGCCGAGCTTACCAAACAAGGAGCTATATATCACACCGTAGAACCATGGCAGCCATTTAGCATTGTCGATGGTAATTTGGTTACCGGCCAAAACCCCGCTTCAGGAAAAGGTGTTGGTGAAAAAATGGTTGCCATTTTGGAATCGGCTAAAGCCTGATCCGGGCATGACCATGGCTACTTCTCATTATCCCATATTAAGTAGTGGCCATGGTCACAGGATATAATCATTCTACTAAAACCAAAGAAATATTATGAACACAAAACCAATTTACACGTTTGCTAAATGGCAAGTGAAGCAAGGGCATTTAGATACGGTATTGACACTGCTTGGAAGCTTGGCTCAAAAAAGCCAGGAAGAAAAAGGTAATCTGCATTACAATACCTATCAAAGTACTACGGATGCAAATACGATCATATTGTTTGAAGGTTATGCTGATGAAGCTGCACTCCAAGAGCACCGAAATTCACAACACTTTCAGCACATCGCTATCGGGCAAATTATTCCATTGCTGGAAAGCAGGGAAGTAACACTGGCAACATATTTTTCAAACTAGCACATTTTTACCGAGGGTTCACGATATCTATCTTACGATTATCAATGTAGCCCTTTCAATATTCCACCATCGACTCTAACAGCAGCTCCATTGGTAGCTGCTGCCAGTTCGCTTGAAAGGTAAAGTACGGCACCCGCTACTTCATCCGGTGTAATAAATCGTTGCAGCAAACTAAGCGGCCGGGTTTCAGAAAAAAATTGTTGTTCTACTTCTTTTGTCGTTAAGCCATTTTGTTCTGCAATATCTCCTATGAATCTTTCTACGCCTTCGGAGTATGTAGGGCCCGGAAGCACTGAGTTGACCGTTACTCCTGTTCCTTTGGTCAATTGCGCAAGCCCGTTTGCTATCGAAAGCTGTGCTGTTTTGGACATCCCGTAATGAATCATTTCTACAGGAATTTGCAAGGCTGATTCACTGGAAACAAAAATGACCCTCCCGCTATTCTTCTCCAGCATCCCGGGCATATAAAACCGGGTCAGACGTACACCACTCATTACATTTACATCGAAAAGCTTTATCCAATCCTCATCTTTTGATTCAAAGAATGGGACTGGTTCATAAATCCCGATATTATTCACAAGTATGTCGACCTCAGGGACTGCTTGAACCAATTCATCAAAGCCTTGTACTGATGCCAGATCCGCTGTAACACCAATTACTTGTGCAGCAGGCACTTCAATATTTATCTGCTTGATGGCCTGATCAACTTTCTCTTTGTTACGGCCGTTCACGTAAACAACAGCCCCTTCTTTTGCAAAGCCTTTTGCAATGGCAAAACCTATACCTGCGGTTGAACCTGACACAAGTACTTTTTTATTCCTGAGTATTAAATCCATGATTGTATTGTTTAATTTTTTGTATCAAAATTACAACTCGTACTTGTAGCATAGCATGGCCCACTTAAATTGGGGAGCATGTCGCTATTTATCGCTTAACCAACCAATTTTTCACAGCTCTTGAAAAGTCTGCAACATCATTAGAATGCCTTCCGATACATCACGATGGATTACAGGAGAGTTATCAGTATGGCGGGTGGTCTCGAATTGAAGCACTAGTTATATAGTTCACTGCAAAATTGATGAAATATACGCTTTGATCAATAGAACTTAACTATGGGCATATTCAAAAATCGCAAGATATGCAAACTGGTCCGCAGGTTTTGATACAGCACTATAAATTCTGACTTAGCAAATATGAAAGGTAAAATTCTTTTGGCTGGCGCAGCTTCCATAATCATTACATTACATTGGGTAGCCTGCAACTTTCTCATCAAAAGAATAGTATTGAATTGACATGATATTAAAGGGGAGTATGCTTAAGTGTTCAGGGAAGGTTAATTTTGCATGGGGCTATTGATAAATTTACCTTTTGTATAATGAAAACGTATTTTGGTATAAAATACGCTTTGTAAGTAAGTTTACGTTTTACATTTGTCTGACTTACATTTTATGGCATGAGCGAAACTTTACATAAGGAATTTACTAATGAAAATTGGGTGCTTCAATTTTTAATTTCTTCCAAATATAGGCTGTACCGACATCTGTTATTGATAGGGCTTTTGAGCCTGGTAATGTATAACAGTACCCCTGAAGTTGCAGAACCTACGCTAACCTTACTACTTTTTCTGCTACTGTTTTATACCAATATGTATTGGCTGGCGCCAAAGCTTTTGTTCAAAAATAAATATGCCTTGTATTGCTTATCTATTTTGAGTATTATCATTATTGTGTCGATTACAATTTATTACATTGGTAGGTATTTTGTTGATTCAGATACTGATATAAGTAGTTTAAATATTCCGCTGTTTGCCACGCTTATTGTTGTACTCATTGCAGCCTCGTCATCCATAAAATTATTTCAGAAGTGGGTTTTGGACAAGCAGTTAATTTACGATCTGGAAAAATCAAAGATTTCTACTGAACTGGAACAGCTGAAAAATCAAATCAATCCGCACTTCCTTTTTAACATGCTCAATAATGCCAATGTACTAACCAAAAAAGACCCCGAAAAAGCATCCCAGGTTTTAATGAAATTGAGTGATCTGCTACGGTACCAATTGTACGATAGCGCAAGAGATAAAGTTTTACTGACTTCGGATATTCGCTTTTTAGAAGATTTTCTAAATTTGGAAAAAGTGAGGCGGGATAGTTTTGATTTTGTGATATCTAAAGAAGGGGATTTGAATGGTGTGCAAATTCCTCCGTTACTGTTCATTTCGTTTGTGGAAAATGCCGTAAAACACAACAACGATTCTGAAAAATCCTCTTATGTGAACTTGTTTTTCAATATTGGCAATAACCAACTTTTTTTCAAGTGTATCAATTCAAAACCGATTTTAAAAGCGATAAATACCAGGTCGGGAGGTTTAGGGCTGGTAAATATCAAGCGCAGGTTGGAATTGCTTTTCCCATCCTCACACGTTTTAAAAATAGAAGATAATCCTGAAACCTATTGCGTTACTTTAACTATAAATTATAACGATGAATTGTATTATAGTAGATGATGAGCCATTGGCAAGGGAGGCCATTCAAATGTTGATTGCTCAGACAGATAATTTGAATTTGGTAGGTTCTTTCAACAGCCCGGATGCTGCTGCAAAATTCCTGGCACAGGACACTGCCGACTTGATTTTTCTTGATATACAGATGCCGGGAATAAACGGTATTGAATTTGCAAGAACAATTCCGAAAGAAACATTTGTGATATTTACTACCGCGTTTTCTGAATTTGCTACAGATAGTTATGAAGTAGACGCAATTGATTACCTGATAAAGCCCATAAGATTAGAACGCTTTCATAAAGGGGTGGAAAAAGCACAGAGCTATCTCAAATTACTCAAAGCAGATTATAGCAATAATAATATTGAAAGCATTGCCGACGATTACTTTTTTGTAAAGGCCGACCGTAAAATATTCAAAGTCTATTTTGATAACATTCTTTTCATTGAAGGGTTAAAGGATTATGTGGTGATGCACACAGAAATCCAAAAAGTGATTACCGCCATGAATATTAAAACCATTTACGATCAGCTACCAAAGAATATGTTTGTCAGGGTAAGTAAATCTTATATCATCAATGCAAAACACATAGAATCTGTGGATAACAATACGGTATATATCGGTTTGAACGAAATTCCAATCGGCAATATTTACAGGGACTTTTTCTTTAATGAATTTGTAACCAAAAAGATTTTGAGCAGGTAGTAATCGAACCTATCCGTTCCATAGTAATGTCCTTGATTGAAGGGGAGAAGAGGACATAAGGCCGGCAATTTTTTTGGCAATCACTTTCCCGGTTTCAGAGAGCACCAATGATTTTTTTCGCTTATCAATGTTTTGACGAATCTCCACAAATCCATAATATTCTAGTTTAGCTACAGTTCTTTGGATAGAGGATTTGTCCCGGAAAACAGCGTTTGCTATTTCTTGCTGACATAAAATTCCATGATCATAAATGCACATCATAACCGGCAACTGTCCCACCTTTAGCGGGATCTTCTCTTGCCTGATAAATATTTTCAGCATTTTATAAGTGACGGCTTGTAGCGTAACCAGTTCAATAAAAGAACCGGATTTAGATATCTCATCCATATTTGTAGAATCTTTTGTTGAAATATTTTTGTGCTTCTTCGCTTCCTTATAAAAATTACTGTATTGTATAATCCCTGGCAGCTACTTCCGATAATCTAAAGTATCCTAAAGCATCATTACCTGTATTACTTTGATTGATAATATTGCCACTCACTGGTGTGGGGGAGGTAGGGAATGGGCCGGTACCCTCTCCCGAAGCTGCCATTATTTTTTTGAAGTAATCAAAGAACCGTCTGGAAACGCCGTATAGCTTTACATTGATTACATCTCCGGCTTTAAGGTCCTTTTCATGAGAGTAGTATCGGGTCATTTTCTTGCCTTGAAACATTTCGTCCGACTCCAGGAAATATTCCGGGAAAGCTACACGATTAGATATTATACCGGCCATATAATAATTTTCCGCTGAACCATCATCCTGAAAGGAAAACTGGATTTCCATTTCGTCTCCTCCCATTCCTCCCGCACTGTTTTGACTGAGTTCTTCAATGTCAGGTGCGCCTGTCAAGGTTTCGACGGCTTTATATGTTTCGCCATGTAGTGTGATAGTAAGCGTATACGTTTCACCAACAACCGGCTCAAAATTTGAGCAAACATATTCTCCTGCAACAGCTTCTTCTGAAAAATTAAATACCGTATTTGTTGAGTTGGTAATATAAATTGTTGCCTCGGAAACAGTAGGAAATTCAGCACTGTAATATCCGGTTGTAGTCGATAGTTTTATTCGTTGTTTATTACCTATGGTATGTTTTGCCCAATCGATAGAAGCGTCTACTACTAATGCAGGTGCAGCGGTATCCAAATCCACTTTAATCACCTTTTCACAACCCAGCATTGCTATACTGACGATTAATATTGAAATTCCTTTGAATAGTTTCATTTGGCTATAATTTTTATTTAAAAATGAATGAGGTTTTGCGTTAAAACTTGAAATTGTAAGTAATGCCTGGTATGATTCCGAATATGGACATTTTTTTAGCTTCACTTTGCCCTGAAACAGAGTTTTGTCCAAAAGTGAATGCTGCAGCATTCTTCCGGTTATAATCGTTATATACGCTCAATACCCACTCACCCCGCCATCCTTTTGTTTTGTGGGGCTTTGGCTTGTACGTTACCGAAAGGTCAAGATGATGATAAGCAGAAAGTGAGTTTTCGTTTCTTAAGCCATAATTAGCAACTGTGATTCCCTGATACTGATATTTCCCATTTGGAAATGTGGCAGCCCTGCCGGTTTGATAAGCAAAAATCCCGCCAAAACTCCATTTATCATTTACATCGTAAGATGCTGTGATAGCAAGGTTGTGCCGCTTGTCATAGTTGGCGCGATACCATTCGCCGTTATTGATTCCCGGTTCGTCAGGTGTGCGGCCCGGAGTGCGCTGTTCCGCTTTAGAGAGTGTATAAGAAATCCAGCCATTTAATTTCCCCGTATTTTTTCTAAACATTATTTCCAACCCATAAGAACGGGCCTCTCCATTGAGCAAGACACGTTCTATAGCCTTGTGGGCTATCAGCTCTGCACCATCAATGTAGTCTGCTTTATTCTTGATTTTTTTATAGAAAGCTTCTACTTCAAGGGAGTAAGCATCATTCTTTATATTTTGAAAATAACCCAAAGCTACCTGGTCCAGGATTTCTGGTTTTAAGTATTGGTCGCTTGGCGCCCATATATCAAGTGGAGAAACAGAGGCTGTATTTGATATCAAGTGAACGTATTGGCTCATGCGGTTGTAGCTTGCTTTAATAGAACGATTATCATTCATAGCATAAGAAAGTGCAAACCGAGGTTCCAGATTACCGAAACCGTCTATTTTTTTATTGCTGCTATACGTTGTGGTACCGGTCAGGGTAGCTTCTTCATAAACCTTTAACTCCGGGTTGAATACTACGGCCTGATTGTTAGCATATGCACTTATTTCTTCCTTGCCTAATCTTTGAAAATTACTGTAACGCAACCCGTAGGTCATCGATATTTTGTCTGAAACTTTCTGCTCGACACTGATGTATAAAGCATTTTCAAAACCATATTTCCTCGCTATCTGATCCGGGTTAAGTGTTGATGATTCTCCGAAGGGATTGATGGTTCCGGGATTGAATTTGTAGTAAATTGAATTCAGCCCGTAATTCAAGGTCAGCTTGTCGGATACATAATGTTTGAAGTCGTATTTGAAGTTGTAATTTTTGATATCCGATTTCCAGTCGATACCTACCATTTTCAATTTTAATCCGTAGAAATAATCACTATAAATCACGGATGCGTTCGAGAATATTTTGTCGGAAAACATGTGGTTCCACCTTACATTAAGAAAGGCGTTGCCATAGGTGTTGATAAAAGCATTGCTAAGGCTGAACTTATCATTCCCCAAATAACCGGAAACAAACAGGTTATTCTTGTCGTTCAATTTATAATTCAGCTTGGTATTTATATCATAGAAATATGCAGCATTGGATTCACCTGCAAGCTTCAGAAACAGGTGTGCATAAGAACCCCGGCCGGCCACAACAAAGGAGCTTTTCTCCTTTACAATCGGCCCTTCAATCAACAACCGGCTTGATATGGCACCGATTCCGCCATTTACATGATATGCTTTTTTGTTCCCTTCTTTCTGATAAATATCCAGCACCGATGAAACCCTGCCACCAAAGTTTGCAGGTATCCCGCCTTTGTATAATTTCAGGTCTTTAATTACATCTGCATTAAAAACAGAGAAGAAACCGAATACATGTGATGTGTTGTAAATAATGGCTTCATCCAGCATCACCAGATTGCCATCCACAGAGCCGCCTCTTACATTAAAGCCTGAAGCCCCTTCTTGCGCGTTGGTCACACCCGGTAATTGCAGTATTGATTTTAAAACATCAACCTCGCCCATCATTGCCGGCATTTTTTTGATGGTCGAAATGGAAAGCTTATTAACACTCATTTCTGATTTACGGATATTGACGTTATTATTACTCGATTTAATAATCACTTCGTCAATTGATTTACTGTTTTCATGCATCACAAAATCTCTTTTGGTGTCTTGCGTTAAAGAGATTTTTTCTTCCACATTGTCAAACCCCATATAGCTTATGATTAGGGTATAATTTCCCCGGGGCAAGGTAATAGAGTAAAAGCCATAGGTATTGGTCATCAGGGAAGTATTGGCCTCGGGAATGACAATTGTTGCGCCGATAAGAGTTTCATTGCTGAATTCATTGACAATAGTTCCGTTAAGTGTGACCTTGCCGTTTATGTCTTCATTTTTGGTCGTATCCTGTGCATATGTATTAAATACAATCGCACAAAAGAAAAGCAAGTAACCTCCGATTTTGTATTTCATTTTAAAAACTTGGATTAAGTATTACAGTGTTAAGCGAAACTATATTTTTACAGAATTGCTATTAATTGAATTATACCAAGCTGATGGATTTTTATATCAAAGTGTATTTTGCGACTACTAAAAAAGATGATAGTTGTCAAAAAGGAAGGAGGCGGTGTTCAAGCGCTTTATTTAGTGCATAGAAAACCAGAAATTATTTTATAATTACACTTCTTTTTTTGACGTTTTAAACAAAGTAATTTGACGTTTTGAACAAAGTCCGTTGTAAGTGTAGCTTTTACCTTTGTTTCATAAAATAATTTAGAAATGAAGCAGATAACAAAAGACAATTACAATGGTGTCATACAGCAACCGGTTGGTTCGCCATTCAATGCAAACTCGACAACCAATGATGTGATTAAAGGGATTGATCTTAGTGGCAAGACAGCCATCGTTACAGGTGGCTATGCCGGGATAGGTTTGGAAACGACAAAGACCTTTGTATCAGCAGGTGCAAAGGTGATAGTACCAGCCCGTGATACAAGCAAAGCTCTGAAAAATCTGGAAGGCCTGAAAAACGTAACTGTTGAATCAATGGATTTAATGGACCCTGAATCCATAGATGCTTTCGCAGAAAAGTTCCTCGGCACAGGCGAACCATTGGACATTCTGGTTAATAACGCTGGAATCATGTGGGTACCGCTGCAGCGTGATAAACGTGGCTATGAATCACAATTCGCCACGAATCATCTGGGACATTTTCAATTAACGGCGAGGCTTTGGCCGGCATTAAAAAAGGCGAACGGTGCACGGGTAGTGATGGTATCATCTTACGGACACCAGATGGCGCCTTTCAATTTTGAAGACCCGAATTTTTTGACCCGTGAATATGAAACACTACAAGGTTATGGCCAGTCAAAAACGGCCAATAATCTTTTTGCTGTTGAGCTGGATTATCGTGGCAAAACTTCAGGTGTACGGGCTTTCTCCGTGCATCCGGGTTCTGTAATCGGTACGGATCTCGGGCGCGTTGCTCCAATGGCCTTGTTTCAGCAAATGGGTACGCATGATGCGAATGGGAATATTTTTCCGGAAGTGGCTGCAAAGTTGAAAACCATCCAGCAGGGTGCGGCTACAACAGTGTGGTGCGCCACCAGCCCTCAATTGAATGATATTGGTGGTATGTATTGTGAAAACGTAGAAGTGGCCGAACTGGATGAAGGAAATATAGAACATCGATATGATGATCCTTTGACACTAAGAGGCGTGAAACCTTACTCTTTAGATGAAGAAAATGCCGGGAAATTATGGACATTAAGTGAGCAGCTGACAGATGTTGTATTTACCGCAGATTGATTTCTTTGTAAATTTGTATAATCAATGGGATTTGAAACAAAGTATATAACGCCCGACATTAAGCTCTCCGAATATGAAGGAGGGCTTTTTAAAACTGAAGTGGTGTTCGAGCACCACATACTGGTCTGGTTTATCTCAGGCGAAACAAAAATTGTGCTGGCCGATGCTACCCATATATTCCATGCAGGCGACATCTTCCTGATCCCACGCAATCAATTGGCCACTGTTATCAATTATCCGAAAGGTGGAAAGCCACACAAATCTGTAGCCATGCACCTTACACAGGAGCGGTTAAAAGATTTTTATCAAAGGAACCCGGTAATGTCTTTCAGGCCATTACCTCTTAAAAGAATACGTTTTTTTGATAAACATCCTTTATTGGAAAGTTGTTTTGTGTCGCTCATTCCTTATTTTGATCTGAAAACAGACCTGCCGGAAAATATTGCAGCCATTAAGATTGAAGAAGCCATCAGTATCCTGAGAACGATTGACAAAGACATGGATTGTTTGCTGGCAGACTTCGAAGAACCAGGTAAGATAAACCTTACGGACTTTATGGAGCGCCATTATATGTTCAATATGCCCCTGGAAAAATTCGGTTACCTTACCGGCCGGAGCCTGGCCACTTTTCGAAGAGATTTTAAAAAGGCCTTTAACATCACGCCACAACGATGGCTTACACAGAAAAGATTGGAACTGGCCCATTATCAGCTTGCTGAAAAACAACGTAAGCCGGTAGATGTATTTATAGAAGCCGGCTTTGAAAATTTATCTCATTTCTCCTACGCATTTAAGAAACATTTTGGATATGCTCCTTCTGTTTTAAGTGCAACCTAAAGACTAACCACCGTCACTTAAAAAGTTACGTAACCATAATCCTGACTGCTTAATGGTTCGTTCCTGCGTATCGTAATCAACATAGATCAGGCCAAACCTGGGATCATAACCTTCAGCCCATTCAAAATTATCGGTGAGACTCCAGACGAAATAGCCATCGACTTTCACGCCTTCTTTTTTGGCTTTTAATACTTGTACCAGGTTGTCCTGAATATACTTTGTGCGTTGCTCATCACTTACCTGTCCTTGTATAACTTTATCAGGAAAGGCAGCACCATTCTCTGTTATAATGATCTTCCTGATATTTTCATAGGCATCAAACTTCTTTAGAATATGGTATATAGCCGGAGGATAAACCTCCCACTTCATATCAGTACAAGGAACATTTCGCTTTTCTGCTTTGACCAGTGCTGCGCCGATATAAGGAGTGAAAAAAGAAGCCCGGACAATTTCGCGTGTATAGCATTGAAGCCCTATAAAATCGAAGTCAAAAACCATATCCCTGTCATCATTGCTAAGTCTATAACGGTCTAGCTTTTTAAGTACCGGTACATCAGATTGAGGATAGCCGAGGCCAAGGATCGGTTCAATAAATGACCTGTTCAACAAGGCGTCAACACGTTTTGCCGCGGCCTGGTCCCGCCCGCTTTGTGATGATGGTTCTATATGGGTGCAGGAAAATGTAGTGCCGATATTTGCCTTGGGAATGATGTCGCGTAAAACCCTACCAGCGCTGGCAGTAGCCAGGGTGGCGTGATGTACGGCTTTAAGGTAATTGGTCAGCCCTGTTTTCCCGGGAGCATGAACGCCCAGAAAATATCCGGCACCTGTAAATACCGAGGGCTCATTCATGACCATCCAGTTGCTTACCCGGTCACCAAAGTTGCGGGCGCATAGTGCTGTGTAATCTTCAAACCTGGAAACAATATCGCGCCGGGTCCAGCCGCCTTGTAATTCGAGCGCATGGGGTAGGTCCCAATGATATAGGGTAACCCAGGGTTCAATACCGCATTCCAGTAAATAATCAATTACCCTATTGTAATAATCAATGCCGGGCTGGTTAACGGTTTGCATTCCTGTAGGCATAAGCCTGGGCCAGCTCAAGGAGAACCTGAAATTCGGGATATGTAACGCACGGATTAAGTTAATGTCCGTCTTGTATAAATTGTAAAAGTCGCAGGCGTTTCCAACATGGTGGCCACTCTTTATTTTACCTTTTTGGGCGGTAAAAACATCCCAGATAGATAAGCCTTTCCCATCTGCATCATGGGAACCTTCAATCTGGAACGCTGCTGTAGATACGCCCCATTTGAAATCTTTTCCAAAGGGTTCTTTACTAAGTTGCAAGCTGCTCAATCGATCCTCAGGCACTGGTATCTGGCGTCAGGATTAATGAAGAAAAGTAGATTGCATTGCTTTTAAAAAAAGCCATTCTTTAAAAAAGACAAGGTATTTGAATCTGAAGTATTTCATACAAATTTTTATATAAAATAAGGAAATAAAGATGAAGTAATCGTTACGGTATGATTAAGGAATTGTAATACTTTAAGGGCTCTGATTAATTAAGAAGACATCACTTTAAGTATACACAAAAGCGGAGAATGGGTTTTTTCATAACTTGTCCAGGAAGGATTTACCTTTGTTTTGAGAAGAGTGGTCTTGAATTGATCTCATCCAATAACCCGTAACAAATGATTATTCAGCAACACCTCAATTCGGTTGATCCTTATATTGTAGCATCCTGGATTAAAGGGTGGACGATAGCACGTGGGACATCACCACCCATTCCGGATCATGGAGGTTTTAGGGTAGATGTAGCCTGGCCGGAGCAGAAAGTCCGCTACGTTTTTCCTTATCCATCTGAAGGGTTTCAACATCTGGCTAATACCATTACAGACTCATGGATTTACCTGAAAGTCTGTGCATCGCCAGAAATAATAAAACATTTTTTACCACCCCGATGGATCATTCAACCACTCGGGTTCATGATGGTATGTTCCCAACTGATAAATCCCCTAAGTGCAGGCCTGCCAGATGGATACAGTCTGGATATAACAGAGGCTTTACCGGTCTCTACTGTAAAGATTCTCACACTGGATCAACAACTGGTAGCCATTGGGCATTTATCCTTTGTGGATGATTTCGCTATATACGATCGTATTGAAACTAAGCCCGGCTTCAGGCGACGTGGCTTCGGAAGTATTATTATGCATGCTTTGGGTGTAATTGCAAACACATATGGAAGGGAAAAAGGGATTCTGGTAGCAACTGCAGAGGGCAAGACATTATATGAAACATTAGGTTGGGAGACTTATACTTTATATACTTCGGCTGTCATTCCTCTTTTATAACCAACACTACGCCAAAGTAGCTTCCTTATTATACTTTGCCTTGTAATGTAAAGGAGATAGGCCCGTTATTTTTTGAAACACTTCAAACGAACCTGTTACACTGCTCAGGCTAGTCGCATTGCCTTCCTGGACAACAATAGTCACTTGTTTCACAGTAAAAATATTTGGCCAAAGGGTGGGGGATTGGCTTGTCCATATCAACCCGCTATAAAGTCTAGTTTACACCCGACTACTGCCAGGCTAAGACTATAATTTTGGTGAAAAATAACAATACTTAGTATGAAGAGATTGGAAAATATCAAGGTATTGAACATGACCAATAATACAAAGCAAAGGATATTAACGTGCGTCTTTGCATTATGCCTCACACCTGCTTTTTCTCAAAATCAAAAAACACAAAAAATGGAAACAACAACAACTGACTTCACCACTACTATTATGGTTGATCAAACTCCCGAAGAAGTATTCAATGCTGTTACCAACCCTCGTGGATGGTGGTCTGAAGAAATTGAAGGTGGTACAGCAAAACTGAATGATGAGTTTACCTACCATTATAAAGATGTTCATACTTGCAAAATGAAATTGACAGAAGTGATCCCGAACAAAAAAGTTGTTTGGCATGTCCTGGACAACTATTTTAATTTCACCAAAGACAAAAGTGAATGGGTTGACACCAAAATTATTTTCGAAATTTCTGAAAAAGACAACAAAACACAACTCCACTTTACCCACCTGGGTTTAGTTCCCGAATATGAGTGTTACAATATCTGCAATGATTCGTGGGACAATTATATAAAACTTAGCTTACGCAACCTGATCGTCACCGGTAAAGGGCAACCCAATCCAAAGGATAAAGAACGCGAGTTCAACGAACAGCTGCTCAAACAGCATAACATACCATCGAGAGAAATAAAAGAACAGCATTATCAAACGAGCATTACTGTAGATATGCCGGCACATGAGGCATTCGAAAGTATTAACCAGGTTACGAAATGGTGGACTGAAAATTTGGAAGGCAGTTCGCAAAAACTGAATGACGAGTTTAGTGTTCGTTTTGGCGACGTGCATTATTCCAGGCAAAAATTAGTTGAACTTGTTCCCGACAAAAAGATTGTATGGCTTGTTATGGACAGTAAACTTAATTTCATTACAAATCAACAGGAATGGACCAATACCAAAATCAGTTTTGAAATTTTAACCCAAAACAACAAAACAGAAATCCGTTTTACACACCAGGGTCTGGTTCCCGAAATTGAATGTTTTGATGCCTGTTCAAATGCGTGGAGCCAATATATCCAGGGAAGTTTATGGAAACTGCTGACAACAGGTAAAGGACAACCCGAAAAGAAAGAAGGATAAAGGAAAACTAAAAAAATGAAGATTGTATAAGAAGCGCACCCAATTGCGCTTCTTTCATTTGCATAGCTTTAAAATCTGTTGATTAAACATTTTATAGTGGGCAGGAGACGCGCAATTGCGCGTCTCTACTTCTGCGTATTTATTTGTCGGCTGGTATAACCGACAAATGCAACCCAACTATCGCGTCATTGCGGGCTTGACCCGCAATCCCTTGACCGTTTTGCTAATTCTTCATTAAAGATTGCGGGTCAAGCCCGCAATGACTCTACGCCGTATACAAGCAATTGCTCAACTTCAATTTTAAACAAGCCCTAAAACATGTCCCCCCATAAATATGGGATAAAAATTAAACGCGAATTAATTTGAAATTTTAAGAAGTCTCTCTACATTTGCCACGCTTTCTTGTAAAGAAAGCGTTAAACCTTAGCGAATCACCCTGAAAAGTACGTCACCTCTGTTCCGTCCTTCCAAGGTTATCCGAAAAAAACATCTACCGCATGCAATATTGTACCTGGGCTACTTGGCCTGTGGGGGTACAGTATTATCAATCCGTAATGATCTTTAAAGAGATCGTGATGGGGAAAGGTTGTACATGAAGAAAATAAGTTCATGAATGTCCTGCGTAGGGTAGGGGGTAAGTAATTTAAAATCAATGTATTGCTACGCCTTCGGTTGGCGTAGAGACAGGATAATTTTGCAACTATAAACATCAAAAAGTATAAAAACACAATCACAATAATGAAGCAAACTATGTTTAAGGCATTTGTTTCCGCAGGGCTTTGTCTTCTAATCCCGGCTATAAGCCAGGGACAGACGGCCCTCCAGGGAGGCAGTGTAGATGCCAAACTAAAACCCGATGCATCGGGCAATACCAATTCGGGCAGTGTCTTCTCACCGGACCTGTTTAACGGAACAGCCAACGTTTCCATTCCCATATATTCCTATGGTGCCTATGGTGTCTCGCTTAGCTACAACACGGCAGGTATCAAGACTGATGAATTAAGCGGGCCGGTGGGACTCCATTTTAATCTGATAGCAAATGGCACGATCAGCCGCTCAGTTAAAGATGTTCCAGATGAGATGAACATACCAACAGGAGGGCCCGATCCAATGGGTAGTGGTAGTCCATATGATGGATACGGTATTAAAGGGAAATGGTGTCAGTATTTTGGTGGGACTCTGCCTTCTTCTTATGATCAGCTCAGGTATATTGATGATGAAAGCGATGATTTTATCTTTGCAGCTGGTGGCCTGTCCTTTACCTTTAATATCGGCCTGAACGGTTTTGTACATACCCATCCGCATACCAATGTTAAAATAGAACTGTGGATGAACGGCGGTCAGGTTACTCAAATCCCACTAGACCAAAATTCAGAGAACGTTTCTTTTCGCGTCAGAGATGCCCAGGGTAACTGGTATTACTTTATCAAGGGGGATGTGAGCCGGAAGATATATGGCGATCCCCTTGCTCCGGATATGGATTATAATTTTATTTCCAAATGGGTGGTACAAAAGATCGTCACCAGTGATGGCCAGGTCATAAACTACCAATATACCACTGTCAGCAATTCAAGCACTAGCCCGCTATATGTTTCTTTCTCCGGGATAGAACGGGGCGGCGTCAATCCTGAGATAACTAGCACAACGGTCAAAAGCCAGGAGACCCTGACCAGTTATTCCATCTTGTCCTCGATCAAATACCCTAACAATGTTACGGCATCCTTTATCTATACAGCCATACCTTATAATGAGCGATGCGATGACCCCGGAAGCCCTGTGCTTAGGGAAGTGAAGATCAGTTCTGAAGATGCAGGTATGCGCTATGTCTTTGACCAGGCCTATGCCTTGTCGATAAAAAGCAATAATACTATTCCTTTTAAACAACCTTTCGGTTCCTGTTATACCGTTGATGTTCCAGCTGAAAACTTCAGGTACCACAGGTTGATCCTTAAGGGGATCTCCATCAAAAGCCTTGATGGTACAATAACAGAGCCTTATTACACTTTCGGCTACAATTATAACGCTTCCCTTAGGCTTCCGCCAAGGTTCAGTGGTTCGCAGGATTATTTTGGTTACTATAACGGTAAAATAGATCCCCTGAATCAGAATAGTGGTAAGCTTACCATCCCGTACCATATTCCCAAATATGGTACGTCCTCTACCCCGTATGGGGTGGATAAATCGGATGATGCCAACTTTGCTGTGGCAGGGCTACTGGATACCATAATAAACGCCTATGGCGGCATGACGCTGTTCACCTACGAAGGCCACCAGTCACTAACCAATCCCCTGGCTGATGCGGGCATCACCCTGCCAAACGATGCTTATTTTTTTGGCAGTACGGCCAATGACGGTGTGCGAGTCAAAGAGATCAAAACCATTGATAGTAAATACCCCGGTAAATATCAGAAGCAAACCTTTACCTATAGCGGCGGGCAGCGGTTTATGCCCGGCGGTTATTTTGATTATCCGGTATGGCTGGTTAATCCCGGAGGAAACGGTAATGTGTACAATCTTACACCGAATACATCATTTAACGGTATGTTTGTAAGCCCGCACCAATTCGTCAACGGCTCCAATCACGGCTATTCCAATGTTACGATAACAATAAGCAGTGATGCCGGTCAACTTTCCAAAAGAGTGATCGCATTCCAGAACGTCTCACGTGGATCGAACAATACAGCTTATTACAAAACCGGTAATAAACAATATTTCCAAAAGCCCTTTACCGATAAGCAATACATCAAGGAATGGGAGATAGGCCTGCCGCTGGTAACTACCGATTATGATAAGGAAGACCGTATCCTTTCCAGGACCATCAATACGTATTCGTCCCTATTGGACAGCACTTCCACAATCGGTAAAGTGGGAAACTTTAAAAGATTGTCCGTCTCGGAGAATGGGGTTATGACTACAGTAGACTCAGAAGCTTACCGGCCTTACACCGGCATATCGCTGCTGACCAAAACCGTAATCCAGAAATTTATTGATAACAACAATGCCATCAATGATACCGTAACCTACAGTTATGATGGTAAGAATAACCTGGCACTGACTACCACGCGTAATAGCAGGGGCGAATACTTTCAGCTCAAAAATGTGTACAACTACGATGTAAGCGGCCCTGGTGTTGCTTTTGGCAACCAGCCCGGCACTCCTTTATACAACATGACCAATGATGGCATAGAACTAAAAGTATCGACAGAGCGCTGGAAGGGTAACCTGCTTACCCAACCCTCAAGCGCCCAATTGTATGATGCCAGCATAACCGGCTATACATACACGAATGGCAAACTATGGACGAAAAAGCTGCATGGTACCGAAACATTAAATCCGCTGACCTATACGGATTACCGCCCGGCTGCTGATCCTTATACCAAAATACTGACCGCTTATAATACCACGCAGACGATGCCGTCCATTCAATTGGAAAGCGAGGTAATACAGTACGATGTAAAGGGCAACCCTGTGGAAACACAGCTGAAGGGAAAAGATGTTTACAAAGCGATGATATGGGATACCATAACCGGCAATAAGGTTGCAGAAGTAATCAACGCACGCCTGCAGGATATTGGTTTTACCAGTTTTGAAAGCATCGTTTATGGTGCCAGTTATACGGGCAATGAAACAATAACCAATGGTGGCTTTGTCTATAAGCATTGGGGTATTACGCTGCCTACAGATCCGGTAACCGGTAAGGCTGTATACAAGCTCGTTAATGCAGGGCCTGCGGCGGTTATTACTTCGCCTGTACTGACCAGCGGAAAAAAGTATATCCTTACCTTCTGGAGTAAAGAGAATACCCCGACATTAGCAGGGGCAGGATTGGGTAATATAGTTGTTACAAGTCAATACAGTAATGGTACCTGGACGCAATGGAAGACTGAATTTACACCATCGCAAAATGCGGCGGTTACTTTTACCACCACTGCCACATCGTATATCGATGAAATACGCTTGTTCCCTGCCGGTTCGGTAATGACCAATTCGTGTTATGTGCCTTTGTTTGGTGCCTCTTCTGTTACCGATGCAAGGGGACGCATTACCTATTACGAATACGATGTCTTTGGCCGTAACACTATAGTCCGCGACCAGGAAGGTAATATCATTTCCAAACAGGAATACCATATCGGACAATAACCCCCCATCATCATCCTTTAAAACTATTTTATGCGTTTAAAGCATTTTTATATATTAAGCCTTTGCCTGGTGCCTTTCATGGCAGCAAGGGCGCAGCAGAACAGGCCTATATTATCGCAGACCTCGGCTTCGGGCGGCCTTACCAATATGGATACCCCTCCGGAAGTGACCCCCGGCGGTGACCCCAGTTATATCAAAACCTATGTGCCTGTAGTTCCGATTACAGATCCGGCAGCAGTCAATATTTCCAGCCCTGCCAGCCAGGTGAAGAAACAGGCCGTTTACCTGGATGGCTCAAAAAGCCCGTACCAATCTATCAGCTATGATGTGACCAATACTGCGGGCAATAACCATATGGTACAGATCTATGATAACCGTCCTATTACCGAGCAATATAGCTTTCTGCCCTATACCTCCGGTAGTGCCGATGTGCATGCAAATGCCTTCCAGGAGCAGCGGGATTTCTATGCTTCCCTGTATCCTGATGAGGAATACACTTCTTTTTCAGGTACCACAAACAGCTCCTCACCTACAGAACGGTCGGTAAGAAGCTTCCTGCCGGGCAAAGGCCAGGTAGGGAACAATTATGGATACACCACCAAAAACATAACCAACACAGCCTCCCAGGTTATTATCTGGAATGTGGATGCCAACGGGCTGCCTGTTTCCGCCGGCTATTATGCGGCGGGGGAACTGTATGGCACCGAGCAGACTGCACCGGATGATAACAGCCTTGCTATCACTGCCACAGCACCCCGGACTAGGACCTTTACCGACAGGGAAGGCCGGACCATACTGAACATGGTTGCCGACAGCAGCTATACCTCCGGCAGCACGGTTATTACTTATAAATACACTTACTATGTTTACGACAGCAAAGGCAACCTAAGGTGTACCATTACACCAAAGGCTTTTAAGTATTACCTCGATAACGGAAGCCTTTCTGCTACCGTTGTACGTGACCTTTGTTTTCAATATCGCTATGATGCTAAAGGCAGGCCGAAAGCCAGCCAGAAGCCGGGCGAGCTGGGCTTTACCAGTATTGTGTACGACAGCAAGGACCGCCCCGTAATGCGCCAGACGCCCAACGAAGCAGTGGCACCTGCCAAATGGGAGCTTACCTTTTACGATGCCCTGGGCAGGGTAAAGGCAACTTCCCTGTTTACAGATGCCCAGACTGCCGACACCTGGCAGACCGAACTGGACAATGCAGCTATTAACGGTTCTGTGCCGGGCAATGTACGCTATTACCTCGCCACTGCTGCGGGCGAAAGTATTTATCCTACCGATAATGCGATTTCGGGCAACCAGATGATGTCTTACTCCTGGTATGATGACTATACGATAACTGACCCCGGTGGCAGCCACTGGTTAACTATGACCAACCAGCTACAGTTCAGCGAAACCCAAGTTATAGTAGGTGCTGAAGCTATGGAGCCAACCAGGCGTACTTATGGTATGGTTACCGGTACCCGCGTGCGGATACTGCCGGCACCCGGTGCTACCGCTGCACAGGTGGGCGACTGGCGCAGCTCGGTATTGTATTACGATGATAAGGGAAGGCCGATCTATACCATGACCACCGACTTTAACGGGGCTAACATATTGCACCGGCACATTACGGGTACCCAGTATGATTTTGCAGGCCGCGTATTGACCACTAAGCACCTTATGATCAACAATGCCAGTACCGATGGTGCCACCAGCCATGTGGAAGTGACCAAAAATTTATATGATGCCACAACCGGTAAACTGGTAAAAACCACGCATAAGGTGGATAATGGCAACTGGCGGGTACTCAATATGCTGACTTATGATGAGTTGGGCAGGCCGAAGCGCAACAATATGGGCAATGGCGGCGAGGTCCAGGACATGAGCTATAACATCCGTGGCCAGCTTACCGGCCTCAACAAGGTATATGCCGAGACCGGCGTTAAGAGTGGCTACCCCCGTTCCTTCGGCGAGTCGCTTAAATATGACTTTGGTTTTGAAAGGCCACGCTACGATGGCAAGATTGCAGGGATCGTATGGCGCGGTGCGGCTACCGATATGTACGCCTATGGCTACGATTATACCCAGGACGGTTCGTTGAAATCGGCTGATTTTAATAAATCGACCGCTACCGGCTGGAACCATAGCACGATAGATTACAGCGTTCCTTTCCTGTATTACGATAAGAACGGTAACATAACCGATATGAAACAGCGGGGCGTCAAGCCTGCCGTAGGCCCTGTGGATATGGACATCCTGCATTATACCTATACCAGCGGTGGCAACCGGTTGGAGGATGTGGCCGAAACCGGTATTGCCAATTACGGAGCAGGGGATTTCAACGACCCTAACCCTAACGGTGCCGATTTTAACTATGATGCCAACGGCAATCTTACCCAGGACGTCAATAAAGGCATCAACGTATTAAGCTATACCCATTTCAACAAGCCGGTGGAGATCATCCAGACCGATGGAGGCCGGATCAAATACAGTTATGACGCTGCAGGCAATAAAGTGCAGGAGATCGTGACCAACCAGCAGAACGTCCCGGTAAAGACAACGGATTATATCGGCAATTATATTTATGAGAACAATGCACTGCAGTACAGTCTTACCGGTACAGGACGTACCGTATATACCGGTACAGCCAACAGTGAAGAATTTTTTGTAAAAGACCATCTGGGCAATGTGCGCAGCGTGATCGATATCACAGTAAATGACCTGACGCAGTACCTGGCCAGCTACGAGCTGGCGAGTGCCAACCTTGAAAACCTGGTATTTGACAACATAGATGATCTACGGGACCTTAGGCCCGATGGAACCGGCGATAACAGTATGGCTGCCCGGCTTGACGGCGATGACCCTGAAACCCGAATAGGCACCTCGCTGCTGATGCATGTAATGGCCGGCGACCTGGTGTCGATGAACGTGGACAACTTTTATGAAAGTTACGATAAGAATAATGACGAGCCCGTAAATATGGAGGAAATGCTAAGCAGCGTGGTACAGACCCTTTCCGAAGGTGCGGGGGGCTTTATAGGCAGTGAGACCCATAACACCAGGCTGGTGACGGATGTGTTTAACATGCCGAATTATGGTACCTTCCATGAACTGGTGAACCAGGCTGCGGACGTAACCAGGCCTAAGGCCTTCCTGAACTATTTGCTGTTCAACGAAAGGATGGAGCTGGTGCAGGAAATGAGTGGTGCCTTCCAGGTAACGGGCGAAGGCGGATGGACAGAGATCGGGACTACTGATGCCCTGGAAGTGCCTGAAAATGGTTATCTTGCCGTTTATATAAGCAACGGCTCGAAAATTGCAAACTGTAACCATTGCAGTTCGGTCTGGTTTGATGAGGTAAAGGTACAGGTGAAGATTGGGCAATTGAAGGAGGAGAGCCATTACTATCCGTTCGGGCTGCCGATATATGGTATGGGCAGCACGGCTGCAGGGTTCAAAGAGAACCGCAGGAAGTACCAAAGCAATGAGTATATCAAAGACATTGGCCTGAACTGGATGGACTTTAACTTCCGTCAGTACGACCCGCAAATCGGAAGGTTCTTAGGAGTAGACCCCTTGGCAGATTACGAAGGACAGGATATGTACTCACCCTATGCAGCAATGGGCAATGCACCGGAAAGTATGGTGGATCCGGAGGGGTTGCAATATGTCAATGTGCAAAAGGCACAAGCTGTGACAGATGATAATGTAGGTGGTTGGGCTACTGACCTGAACTTTGCGCTTTGGGGAAGAAAGAGCAATGGTGGCAATACTGGCTATGGTGCCAACCAGGGTACCGGCGGCGGCGGCTATGGTGGCGCGGCGGCTGGGATTATACCAGCGGAGAAAACTAAAACTATGGATCAGATGTTGGGAGAAGCTGAAGCAAATCCTGGCACTACAGTTAGCAATTATGGTGTAGGTCAACAGGATGGTATTTTGGTAGGGATTGATGAATATGGAAATGAGATTTACTATTACACGGGGGTAGAATCATTAGCATACTACGCTAAAGGGAAGAATCCGAATGCAACGGTGGAAATAGCTGAAACGAAAGAACCTGAATTTAAACAAAGCTTTGTAGGTAAACTTGAATGGAAGTTGAATCGGGCTATGGAGAAAAATTGGATAGGTGATCTTGCCGGACCTGAATCTTCATGGGAAGGGAAAGAAGGTTTTAAGAATAAAGGTTGGCCAACTATGATGAAGACCTGGAGTGCGTTAGGCACTATATTTACAGGTGGAGCTTTAGGGTTTGAAGCTTACGGTGTGTTTGCTGCCCACAGTGCTGGCACAGCAACTTTTGGGGCTTATTCAAGCTTGGCATGGAGTACGACAAGTTTTACCGTAGGGACATATAATTTTCTATCCCCAAATAATAAATACGGGAACAAGTTTGGTCCCATGGTTGACGTTGTAGATGCATTTCGATATGCAAATCCTTTTGGGATTTTCAACTTAGGATTTAGAATAGCCGACTATAGTATAAAGCAAGGAGGTAGGAAATGAGAAAGATAGGTATTTGGTCTATTTTGATAATTACTATCGCCGAGATTCTTGTTTTTATTCTATTAAACTACGCGGCCAGGGGTAATGAGTTTATGGAGAATGTTTTAATATTCTTGATTTTCTATGCGATAATTGCAGTTATTTTTTTTAAAATAGTTACAGTAAATGATAGTCGTATCAAAGTTTATCGCCCATTATGGTTTTTGTTCAAACGTAATTCTATAATTATACCCGATGTAAGCAAAGTTATTATAAGAATAAACAATGCAGGGAAGGGTGGTTCTGTAGGTATCGAAATTTATGATAGAGAAGGTAAGGAATGTATAACGTTCCTTACCCAATTATTTAAGTTCGAAATCAAAAAGTTGGTAAAGCAGCTTAATGCTGTTGGCGTAGAAACAGAGTTGGAAGGTTCAGGTGCATATTAACAGATGAAAACAATGAAGAAAACAGAAATAGTTATTGTAGCTATATCACTTATAGCCATAGTATTAAGGCTATTTTCAATAGAAGGAGGAGTTTTACTGTCTACACTTTCTTTTGGTATTCTTTCGTTGTTCTACCTGTTCTTTGGAATTTTATTACTTAATAAAATTCCAATAAAGGGTGTTTTCAAAAAAAATGCTTACAGTAACCTTAATTGGAAACGATTACTATGGTCTTTTGTAACTGGTATTTCCTTGTCAATTGCTATAGTTGGTTTTTTATTCAAGCTGAATAAATGGGAGGGTGCATCAATGATGCTTATAGTAGGAATAGTTATTTTATTACTCATTACAGCTATTACCCTTATCCGATATATTCCTAAACCTTCAATGTTTCATTCAGGCGTATTTATCAGATCGGGAATTGTTACTATAGCAAGTATTATTTTAATGATATTTAGATAACGGTCGTGTTCCAAAGATCACTTGCCCCTCATTCGCGCAAGTATAGTAAACCAATAAAATAAAAATTGGCGCAAGAATGCAGTGTAGCCAATGTGCAGCTGTGTTCTTGTGCCTTTTATTTTGGGCGCTAGGGTAAGCAAGCCGCACAAGTACCCTACCGGACGAAGGCCGCCGCCGCATACTTGCCGAAATGAGGGCATACTGCTAAAAATCCGGATGGTAAATCAGTTACCAACGCGCGTTACCTGATTACCCTTGCAGGTCCGGGTACTTCACCTTCTGCAATGTGGGCCGTCTGGAAGGACCGGTTTGATAATTTTACAAATGTTTATAACCTGACGTTTGATGCTACTTCGCAGGTGAATGATATGATGAAGCCTTATGTAAGTGGGGATACTACAGCATGGTTTACAAATGAATTAAAGAATGGCGTGGATTTAAGAAATATTCCTAAAGATAGTTTGCCATATTATCACAATCAAATCTATAAAACTCCTGAAGGGTATTATGGACAAGCCTTATCACGATAATTTTATAAACCGTTTTTTATGTTTAAAGGGGCAAGACTATTGCTGACAATGGCATTGTATGTAATTGCATTTATAAGTTGTGGCGAAAAGAATCGTCAGCAAAGTTTATATGTAAAGGTTGAAAGGTTTCCCAACGGGAATATTAAGGAAGGCCTGATTAAAGTCGGTAACGACAGCATTGATTTTAAAGGTGAGCGCTTTTATCCAAGTGGGGCCATACAAAGCCAGTTTTCAATGAAAAATGGCTTAATGCATGGATATACGAAGGATTATTATCCTAATGGTAAAGTGTTTCTTGAGGGGTTGTATGTTGCTGGTAGGAAGAAGGGGTACTTTAGATATTATGACTCCACCGAGCACCTAGAAAAAGTTATATATTTTATTAATTATCGAGATTCATCTGTTGCAAGACCAAATGAAATTATTCGATTTAATCGACAAGGAGATACTCTATATGAGGAAAGCTATTTTTATGAATTTTTTCGAAAGGCTGATACCTTGACAAGTATTTCTGATGGGTATAAATTCAAATTTGTGTCAAAGGGTAGAATATTCCCTTACTCTTATTTAATATTGTGCAATTTCGATGAAAAATACAACTTTCTTGGCTCGAATAAGTGTATTCCTTTGCTGATGAAAGGAAATATCATAGAACTTTCAAGAACCAACAACAAAAGTGGGATTAACTTCCTTAGAGGGTACATTTTAAATACACAGAGTCCTTTGTCTTCTGATGGAAAATATACAGGCAAAAGTGTAGAAATGTATTTTTCGATACCATACTATGTTAGGTAGGGTTGTGTTCCCTTATTCGCGCAAGTATAGTAAACCAATAAAATAAAAAATGGCGCAAGAATGCAGAGTAGCCAATGTGCAGCTGCATACTTGCGCGAAATGGGTCTGGTGGACAGGAAAGGTTCAGTCCTTATGCAGCTATGGGTAATGCTCCTGAAAGCATGGTAGACCCGGATGGGTTGCAATATGTCAATGTGCAAAAGGCACAGGCTGTGACAGATGATAATGTAGGTGGTTGGGCAACTGACCTGAACTTTGCGCTTTGGGGAAGAAAGAGCAATGGTGGCAATAATGGCTATGGTGCCAACCAGGGCACAGGCGGGGGCGGTTATGGTGGCGCCAGTGACCAAATCTTTTTATATGGTGAGCAGGCGCAGGCTACCTGGGCTAAACTTACCGGGCAACCTTATACGCCTAATGGGGAAGGACCTTCTGATGTTGCAATTGATGGCTACCAGGCCGAAGATGGCACACATGTTTTGGTCTTTGATTCAGGAAAGAAGAAAAATCCTACACCTAGTGGAAAGACGAAAACAGGCGGAAGTTCGGTTTCTCCTATTGATATTAGAGGTAATAGATTGGAACAACTATTAGGGCCAGCGTTGGTAGCATCAGGTGCAGAAATAGTTCCCAAAAGCTCTACCCTTGCTAAAGCAATTTGGAGTGAAAGCCGATGGATTAAAGGATCTAAACCCAACACATCAATAGTCTCACTATTGTCAAGGAGATTTTTAAATAGTGTTAAACCTGTATCATGGTTACCAAAGTCCATTTCCTTGGGTGGGCAACTTGGACGGCTTGGGTCTGCTAGCAATATAGTTTTAGGTACTGCAATTTCATTGTATGAAATATATAACGATTACAATCAGTATCAAGTAGATCCGGATGAACTGTTTAGGCAATGGCGATTGGATGTAACAACTATTGGAATGTATCATAATCGGTAAATTAATAATAATATGAATGGCGATATTCTTGAAAGTATTTTAGCGTTAATTCCTGAAGCATTATTTCCAAAGAAAAAAGATCGACCCTTATCAGAAATGTATCTTGAGAAAGATTTTGGTATTTATGGAGATGATGCAGCTGAATTCATTGAAAAATTTAGTGAAAAATTTAATGTAGATATTTCTGATTTTGAGCATTCAGATTACTTTACACCAGAAACACCATTTTATTTTTTTTATAAACTTTTTTCAAAACGAAAGAGGAAAGATATAAGAATAAAAGATCTAGAGATTGGAGTTATTAAGGGAAAGTTACCCAACTAGGTCGTGTTGGCAGCGTTCGTTACATCCCAGCTATCCGTAGTGTTCAATAATGCTGTCAGCTGTCCTTACGTCTGTGAGAAAGGAAACGGATGAGGTAATGCATTAGCTTTAGTGTTTAGTCGGATTAATTTCAAAGCCATTCATTATTGGATGGCTTTGGGTTTTTCTGTTGTGCTTCAGTAGCAGAATCATGCGCGGATTCAAACTAAAGTTCATTCGTTCCAATAGCACAATCTTCAATATTCTGGTGAATGATTTTGTAACACAATAGGCAACGATTGAACGTTGTACTTCAATAGTTCGGATATGAAGCATCGTTTACAAAATCACAAATTATTAAGACTATCCCAGTTAACTTACCTGCATTCCGGCATTTTGGTATTATTGTGAAAATAAACCCTGAAAACATGACAAAAGCAGGTATTCCGAAATCTATTGATCTGAAAGCAATAATTACAGCCCATCCACCTACCTTCAAATACGACCTTGATAGCTTTTATTACATCTTAGGTACACTTACGAAGCTTAGATTACAAAATAAAGATAACGATGACGATCTGATACCTTTAAATGCTCAGATCATGCAAAGACGTATTCGCCTGTATAATTACTATTTGAAATACTTGCTCCATCATGAGGTAATCATAACAGATAATCAGTTTATCGTTGAAGCAAAAAAATCGCGTTCCTATTGGTTTCATCCACAGCATCAGGAACAGGAGTATGCTGTCTTTGAGATCAAAAAGGCGCAATTAACAAAAGTATCAAACCACAGACGCAAAAGTGACCGCATAATAGCCAAAAGCTACCGGTATTTATCTAAATGGCTGAATCCGGGATTGCAGATAGATTATGATTCCGCAAAGAAATATCTTCACGTGTTGCTGGAAAATGATAAGGCAAGCTATGCGGAAGATATCGCTAAGGCAAAAGCAAGAGGTAAGGGTATCAAAACTCCTGTAGAACGTTATTATCTGCGTTTACATGCGCTGGATTTGTTCCATGCAGGAGAATTTAATCCAATGGTGGACGATAACGTAAAGCGTTTCCATTCAATGCTGGTAAGGATATATAAAGGTTAAATAAAAGCAAATAAATGATTATGGTACAGCACAATTGCCGCGTTTGCGGATTATATATTGAGGATGCACCCTGGGGTATTGATGGACAATGTCCAACATATGAATATTGTCCTTGCTGCGATGTCGAATTCGGATATCAAGATTATACTTTGGAGTCTACAAAGAAATTTAGGCAAGAATGGCTTGACAATGGTGCAAAATGGGCTATGCCTAAAATAAAGCCTGAAAATTGGGATTTAATAGAGCAAATGAAAAATATACCCGAAGAATTTCGATAAGTATTTGGTTCGGCTATCCGTAGAGTTCAATAATGATCGCGGCTGTCCTTACGTCTGTGACTAAGGACAAACAACAACGACATGCGTAGCATACCAAATAAACGACAGCCGTTCTTTTGAAAAGAGCGGCTGTTTTGTTTAAAGTTTATCTTTATTAAGTATTTATAATGAGTGTTTTGTGTTTTTAGTATAGGCTTACCTAATAGCGGAACGAGGTCTTGCTACCTATACAACGAGGTCAACCTACTTATGTAGCAAGGTGGTACCTCGTTTACAAACGAGGCCATCCTACCTATACAACGAAGTAAGCCTACCTATATAGCAATATGGTACCTTGTTGTGAACGAGGTCTGCCTACCTATACAACGAAGTGAACCTACCTATATAGCAAGGTGGCACCTCTTTTACAAACGAGGTCATCATACCTGTATAACGAGGTCAACCTACCTATATAGCAAGGTGGTACCTCGTGCCGCGTGAGGTTGGGCTATTTTTAGATAAAACATGCCCCCCATAAATATGGGATAAAAATTAAACACGAATTAATTTGAAATTTTAAGAAGTCTTTATACATTTGCGGCGCTTTCATAAAGAAAGAAGCTAAACCCTAACAAATCACCCTGAAAAGTACGTCACATCTGTTCCGTCCTTCCAAGGTTATCTGAAAAAACATGATCACATTGAATATTGTCTTCGGGCTTTCATGTCTGAATGCAGTGTTATATTCTATAATGATCCAAATAAATATTATAATCAAAACTTTCCTATTACAAATAACTAACCAATCTATGAAGTTTAAAACCTTACTTTTTATTAGTACAATTATTGCAAACAGCAACCTTTTTGCGCAAAATGAACCAAAGTTTTATGTGAAGGCGGGGGCCGAATATGCTATGCCTATAATGGGAGAACAGGGATTCGATGCTTTTATCCAGTACAATAATAATGCTATAACGCAGTCATATGACATCAAAAACGCTTCATTTGGTAAAGGGCTTTGGGCCTCACTTCATGTTGGCTATTATTTTACATCAAATTTTGGAGTTGATGTTGGTGCTGATATAGGGCTTAGTAATCCTCAGTATATATTTAAGGTTGATGATGGAACAGGGGGAGGAGAAGTGATAAAGACAAAAACAAAGCGTCCTTTCTTGATTAATCCCTCACTGGTTTATCGCCTCCCTTTTAAAAATCTTAGCATCTTAGGCAAAACAGGAATAGTCATTCCCATGAATACAACATTAAACCAAACAAAGACAGGTATTCTCACTTCTTCGGCCAGAATGGAAGCAGAAACTCGTAACCGATTTGCTTTAGGCTTTTCCTGTGGAATTGGAGCAGAATATAGAATTGCCAGGAAGTTTGGGATTTCGCTGGAAGCAAATGTTGTGGCGCTAAAGACGGATTCTAAAGAAACGGAAGTAACCTCCTTTATTGTAGATGGTATTGAAACTATTGACTGGTATTCAAAGGATAGTAGAAAGACTTATTATGAATCCAAAATCACCCGGTCTTCTAATAACAAAACGGCACCTTTTGAGGTCTCTTATAGCCGGTTAGGACTTAAGCTTGGTTTCGCGTTTTATCTTTAACGTGATATTCGAACCTCTTTCCGGTACAAGTTTAAGACACTCAATGTAATGTTCGAACTTGTACGGCTATTAACAACTACAGCGCTCTTTTTACAAAGGAGCGCTGTAGTTGTTAATAGCATAAATGGATGGAAAACCTTTCTTTTAGTTGCTTTCACCGTTGTCTGATAATTGTAATTTTTGAGCATACTCAACAATTGCCATTATATCTTCCTCTTTATTAAAGTTGATCTTAGCGGTATCCACAAAGGTTTTCAACTGATCCTTATACTTAGGAAGCAGCTTATAAAAAGTAGCTTGCTTTACCGGAAAAAAATCTCCCCTGTTGTTCGATATCAAAATTTCCCTGTTACGCTTGAAGACAAAATTTCTGTCGTCAGAAATATAAGTCGTAATGCCATTAGCCATATACACACCACTTGATGTATTTGATTCTACAGAAGAGTATCCGTATGCGCTTTTCTTCTCATTGTCTATCTGCTTAATATCCTGTCTTTGAAATAAATCCAGGGCATTATTATAATGCGTGATTTTCTTGAGAAAGGTATTTTTGAAAAACCCAAATGTATCAGATTGAATAGTTACCATCATGGTTTCCTCCGGATGGGCGAGCTTAAGGGTATCTCCTTTTTGTCCTATAAAAAGCATTTCATTCGTTAAACCATTAAAATTCAGCTTTGCTTTTCCATAAGTGCTGTCTTTTGAAATTACTTTTCCATCGAGAAATGTTTTATAAATGTAGCCCTGTAAGTAGGCATTTGCTTGTTGGGAATTTATTTTAAGTATTTCTGGCTGCTGTTGAGAGAAGGAAAATAGTGGCAGGCAAATAAATAAGCTGATCGCGCTTAGTGACTTCATAATATATGTTTTTTTTCATGAGTGAAGTGCAAAGATAAACAAATTATGCAACCTGCTCTTCCAATAAATCCACCGAAACCTTTTTCCTGTATGAATCTTTCTTGCGGGAATGCTTGCTATTTATCTTAATGCTTTTAATACTTTATTCTACCTTTTCAAATTCAAAATTGCCTTTAATAAACTTATTCAGAAAGGTTCCCTTTGATTTGGCTTTCATGTAGAAAAGATACACTTCTTCCGGTACACCATAATATTCATACACAGCCCCCGAGCGAAAGATAACTTTCAATACCTGGGTATCTTTATTGTAATGTGCAGTAATGATAACAGAAGAAGGCATAATGCTTTTGATATGGGCTAACCGGAGAATTCAATTTTTTTCAGATCAATACCTTTACCTAATACCGGTTTAAAAATATCTCCTTCAGATTTGATCCTGTCCAGGGCATTTTTAATGGTAAAATCTTTCATCTGCAATCCTTTCTTTACTTCGTCCCAATGTAAGGGCATAGATACTGTTGCCCCTGGCTTTGGCCTTAAGGAATAAGCTGCAGCAAGTGTTGCCTGTGGCCGGTTTTGAAGATAGTCAATATAGATCTTACCCTTACGTTTACGGGTCATACGTTCTATACTGGTAAAGGTTGGTAAGGCCCGCTGCACTTGCGTGGCAATAAATTTCCCAAGCAATTGGCATTGATCATAATCATATTGTGCAGCCAATGGAATGTATACATGCATACCCGTCGAACCGGATGTTTTACAATAACCTTTTATATTCAAAGAGTCCAAAACTTCTTTGATCATTTGGGCCACTTCAATTACTTGTTCAAAAGTGTTGGACTTATCAGGATCAATGTCCAGCACACACCAGTCGGGATTATCGGGGTGGCTGGTACGGCTGTTCCATGGGTTCATCTCAATCGTTCCCAGGTTAGCCATGTACAGCAGTCCCGACTCGTCGCCACCTACCAGGAATTCTTTATCCTCATTATCTTCAGCAGTGCGGTAGGGGAAGGCGACAGCCCAATCCGGCGCGGTACTCATCACATTTTTCTGATAAAAACCATGGCCATGTATGCCGTTGGGAAAACGGTTTAAAGACAATGGCCTGTCTTTAAGATAGGGTAGAATATAAGGCGCAACCTGGTAATAATAATTGATCATATCCCTTTTGGAGATCTTATCTTCAGGCCAATATAGTTTGCTAAGGTTACTGAATTTAAGTTTGTTCCCTTCTATCAATCTTACCTGTGTTTCATCTGTGGGATTTAATAAGGTTTTCCTGCCTCTCTTTTTGGTGGGTGCTTTTATCACTTCCAGTTCAGGTTCTTTTGTATTTTTTTCTGCTTGCTTTATTGCTTCTTTGGTATGCTGTTCTGTTTCTCTGGTCACTTCTTTTGGATTTTTATCGTTACGCATGGCTATAAACGCCGGATGACGAAAAATACCATCGGGAGTAATTTCACCATAATGAATTTCGCACACCAATTCGGGCTTCAACCAGGTAGCATTGGCTTGCGGAGGATCGGGTCTGAATCTTGAAGGTTTATTATAATCGGGCGTTACGGCAAAAGGGCTTTTCTTTGTGATGAGTGGTTTAAATTGTTTCATCATTTCATTTTGTGTTTTATCATTAAAGCCGGTGCCTACTTTACCGGCATACGTAAGCTTTCCACGTTGATATACACCTAATAACAGTGAACTGAATTGTTTTGCCGAACCTTCATTTAAAGTATATCCGCCAATAACAACTTCCTGTCTTTTTTGCACTTTTATCTTAAGCCAGTCTTTGGTACGTTCACCAGGGAAATACCGACTATCCGATCTCTTGGCTATAATGCCCTCCAGTCCCATCTTTGAAGCTGCATCAAAGAATTTTTTTCCCTGATCTTCCATTGTAAAACCTGCGCGAATAACTCCTTCTTCCGGCACCACACTTTTTAATATCTGCTTTCTTTCCTTTAAAGGAAGGCCCATCAGGTTTCTGCCATCAAGCCAGAGCATGTCGAATACATAAAAGAATAATTCTCCATCTGCTTCACTGCGCCAGTTTTGCAAAGAAGAAAAATCTGCCACTCCTTTTTCATTAACTACCACGATCTCTCCATCTACCACGGCATGAATGCCCCACTGTTTTACCGCTTCAAATACCGGATAAAATTTTTCATTAAACGATTTCTGATTCCTGGATTTTAGTTCTACCTTTTTTTTATTCAAAAAAGCAAGTGCCCGATAGCCATCCCATTTAATTTCAAATTCCCATCCTTCATCATCAAACGGTTCATCCACAAGGGTTGCAAGCATGGGCGTGAGGTCAGAAGGAAATTTTTCTTTACGGCCTTTGGCCAGTAGCGAGGATAACGTTTGGGTACTAAGTTCTTCAGGCTCCTCACCGGCAATTACTTCTTTCTTTAGTTTTTTTACAGTTGTCTTTTTTGCAGCTGCTTTCTTTTTAGCGGCGGCTTTCTTTGCAGGTGCTTTTTTTACAGCAGCTTTTTTAGGCTCTTTGGTTTTAGCACCATAGATATTAGTACTGGTAGTAGCAATTTTTTTCAGCGTTTTTCCTGATTGTACAGATTTATCTTTCTTTGTAATGTCTGTATCCTTCGCATACTTATCATTGTGTTTGATCAGTAACCATGCATTGTCGCCCATGCCTTTGGTACGTACCAACGCAAATTCACCTTTTAACTTTTTCCCTTTTAATGAAAATTTGAGCGAACCTTCTTTTAATTGTTTTAGCAATAGCTTCTCTCCGTGAAGCCTGCTGCCAGGCTCTCCCAGCGGTTCGTAAGTACCCTCATCCCAAACGATCACCGTTCCTGCACCATAATTGCCTTCAGGTATAATGCCTTCAAAATTTCTGTAATCATAAGGATGATCTTCTACCATCATAGCAAGACGCTTGATGGACGGGTCTGTGGAAGGCCCTTTGGGTACAGCCCAGCTTTTCAAGACACCTTCCATTTCAAGCCTGAAATCATAATGTAAGCGGGATGCATCATGCTTTTGTATTACAAATTTCAAAGGACCTCTACTTTTTTTTGCGGCTACACCTTTTGGTTCCGAAGTTTCTGTAAAGGTTCTTTTGGCATTATATTTTTGAAGACCCATGAACTATTATTTTGTATTCAGTAATGCTTATAAAATGGATAATTTCTATCAGGTAGTTTTTTTTCTTCTTCTTTTTACCGGTGCTTTTTTTGCTGCTGCTTTACGGGTAGCGGTTTTCTTTACAGGTGTTTTATCTCCACCCAGGCTGGCTTTCAATTGTGCCAGCAAATCAGAAACATCTTCCGGTATTTTCTTAACTGTTTTGGCAGGAGCCATCTTTTTACCTTTAGCCTTATTTTCTATAAACTTAAGCAATTGCGTTGTGTATTTATCTTTATATTCACTGATATCAAACGGTGCTTTCATACTTTCAATAAGCGCTACAGCCATTTTAGTTTCGGCGGGTGTAACCTTTACTGCTGATGTTGGTATTTTAAATTCATCAAGCGGTCTGATCTCATCTTCAAAGTGGATCTTACTAAGCACCAGTGCATTTTTCAACACTTTAATTACGCAGAGCTGTTCTTTGTTTCTCATCACAAATGATCCCATGCCAACCATACCCGATTTCTTCATCGCATCCCGCAGCAAGGCATAGGGCTTTTGATCTCTTTGGTCAGGTTCCAGGTAATAAGTTGTTTCATAGTATATAGGATCAATTTCTTCTTCCTGCACAAATGAAGTGATCTCGATACGTTTTGTTTTTTCGGCTGCAGCCTGTTCAAAGTCTTTATCTTCCAATACAACATAGTGGCCATTAACTTTATAGCCTTTTACAATATTTCCCCAGGCGACTTCCTTGCCCGTGTTCTCATTTACTCTTTTATACCGGATATGACTTTTATCCTTTTTGTCCAGCATATCCAGATCCAATGTTGAAGCAGATATGGCGCTAAATAATTTTACGGGAATGTTGACCAGCCCAAATGCTATAGTACCCGTCCATATTGGTCTTGACATGATTTTATTTATTTGTAATAAGGGAACAAATATTCGTTGAAATGGTTGCAAATATTACCTGTTTACATCCCCGGAAGCTTCAATATTTACAATATAAATTTTAAAGGATGTTTAACGCCATGGTAAAATCTTTCCTTATTTTTTAATGTTTCCTAACGATACTTTGATCAAAACAAATGTTATGGCTAAATATTCAAAAAAGGCAGGAGATAAAGTGGAAAGAGCTATGCATAAAATGCATGAGGGTAAACTTAAAAGTGGGCGTTCCAGTAGAAGAGTAACCAGCAGGAAACAAGCTATTGCTATTGGTTTATCTGAAGCGAGAGAAGAGGGTGCAAAAGTGCCTAAAAAAGCAGGCGCAAAAAAATCGGCAACCAAAAAGAAGTCTGCTGCAAAAAAAGCTGCACCTAAGAAAAAATCAGCAGCAGAGAAATCAGCACGCAAAAAATCTTAGGTAACCCTTACAATTTAAACCAGGCATTCTAACCTTAAGTCGCCTGGTCTCTTAATGCTTTTATCTGATCATGAACCACCTTCATCTGTTCTGCCTGGGCAGAAATAAGCTCCCATTGTTCCGTAGAAAGAGCGCTGCTTTCATGTAACGCTTCAAGGTAAGTACTTCTTAAAGCATCTTCGCCCCGTTCGCATTCTGCAAGTAATGCCCTTCTGTTATTGCCGGTAAACGTGGCTTTAAGGCCAATCCAGGCCAGGTGTAATTTGCCGGAAACAGAAGTATGTGTTTCCACATCTACACCAAGTTTTTTTACTTCATGACTTAATGCTTCATTGAATTGCTTTGTCTGTTCAATAATTTCCATAAAAAGTATCCTGAGGTCTTCATCCTTGTCTTTAAGGTTCTGCATGGTTTTTTGATAGCCTTTGATCCTGTCGTTGTTCATCAGGATCAGGTCATTCAACACTTCTGCTGCTGATGTCATGTTAAAAGTCTTTTTGAATTATATAACTATCATTAACTGCTAATGTTCAAAATGAGCGGAATAATTAAAGGAAAGCTTTGTTCATGTTGCATAATTTTTACTTCCTACTTTTGTATAAAATAACAGCGCTTGAATACCATACTCATCATCGACGACGAAGAAAAAATAAGAAGCCTGCTGGCCAGGATATTAAAAGGTGAAGGATATACTGTACAGGAAGCAGGAGATGGTAAATCAGGCCTGCAGAAACTGACTAAAAGTGAAACGGACGTTGTGCTCTGTGATGTGAAACTGCCTGATTGCACCGGCCTTGATCTTGTGGAACGTATAAAGGCTGCAAACCCTGTTTGCGAAGTGATCTTGCTTACAGCGTACGGCACCATTAAAGACAGTGTTCTGGCTATAAAGAATGGTGCTTATAATTACCTGGTAAAAGGTGATGATAATGATCGTATCATTCCAGTAGTGCACAACGCTCTTGAAAAAGTAAAACTACAGAAACGAATCCTGGCTTAAGAAAATAGCCTGAGTAAGAAGTACAGCTTCGAGTCCATCATTGGCCATTCGCGCCAGTTGAAAGAAGTGGTCGAGCTTGCCCGGAAAGTGGCGCCACTAGATGCCACGGTATTGCTTACCGGTGAAACAGGCACGGGTAAGGAAGTCTTTGCACAGTCTATACACCAGGCCAGTAAACGTAGTACCGGGAGCTTTGTAGCCCTTAATTGCAGTGCCTTTGGCAAAGATATATTGGAAAGTGAATTGTTCGGATATAAACAAGGCGCTTTTACCGGTGCTACGAAGGACAAGAAAGGGTTGATTGAAGAAGCGAATGGCGGCACCTTATTTCTGGACGAGATAGGGGAGATGTCTATTGAGCTGCAGGCCAAATTACTGCGTGTCCTGGAAAGCAATGAATTTATAAGGTTAGGTGATACCAAAGTGATCCGTTCAGATTTCAGGCTGATTGCAGCCACCAATAAAGATCTAAAAACAGAAAGCGAGGAACAGCGTTTCAGAAGCGATCTGTATTTCCGTCTCAATATTTTCCAGATACAATTACCCTCTTTAAAGGAACGTATCAAAGATATTGAACCGTTGACGCAGCATTACACCGCCCAATCTGCGCTTAGAACCAATCGTACAATCAAAAAGATAGAAGACGATTTTATTGAAGCCTTGAAAGCATATCATTGGCCGGGCAACATCAGGGAATTGAAGAATGTGATCGAGCGGGCAGTTATCCTTTGCAGGGAAGATGGCATTTTGGATAGCAGGCTCCTACCTTATGAAATACAACACGCCCGACCTACAGGACAGCAACATCAACAACTTTCTGCTTTTTCCATTGCCAGTGTAGAAAAGCTGCACATCCTGAAAGTATTGAACCATACTAAAGGTAATAAAGCTGAAGCTGCACGCTTGCTGGAGATCGGCTCGGCTACCTTATACCGTAAAATGGAAGAATATGGTATTAAGTAAATCATCACTCCATCATTTTGATAAAAGTCTCTCATTTTGAGAGACTTTTTTTATACCCTAAAATAACCCTTATCCTTCTAATCAATTGACAATACGATTGTTATGTTTCTCCTCCTTTTCCCGGAATGATCTTTGCTTCTTGTCAACCAAACAATGATCCAATGAACAACTATGAAGTTCCGGCAATCATGGAAGATGAACTGCCCGCAATTAAAGAAGAGCTGAAAGAAAACGGTATCCTCGGTAATGTAAACGCTGCTATGCAGGTGTTGGTAAAGTATACAAAGAAAATGATTTATCTACATGATCTGAATGCAGTAGCTAAATGCATGCGCCTCGCCGATAAGATCTATGACAAGGGAAATGCTATGGTAAAGAATGCCGTGGAAAATGTATTCGTTTATTCTTTTTCCGGTTTACGTACGGGTTGCGATCAATTGGAATGGAAATTGGTACAAGCCAAAATGCCGATGACCTTATATTCTTTATACGTAAAACAAATTTACAGATCAGGTCTTTAATCAACATCCGTAGAGACCCAATTTATTGCGTCTCTACGGATTGTTTACACTTTACATAAAACAAATACCATGACAACGATTGTACTAATAGCTGCCGGCCTGCTTTGTTTTGGCCTCTTCTTTAAATCGATCAATTACTTCGAAAAGATATAAAGGACAGTATTTATCATCTCTAATTAAAAGAACTATGATCGCTTTATTCATAACAGCTCTGCTGGTTTTTGTATACATGTGTTACGTGTTGATAAAACCGGAAAAGTTTTAGAAAATAATTTTAAAAATGAACACTGAAATAGCAGGAATTATTTTTATGTTTTTGGCCTCGGTAGGCCTGGCTATTCCCCTGGGCCGTTATATAGCCAAAGTATATGGGGGCCAGAAAACCTGGCTGGACCCGGTACTGAATCCACTTGAGAAAGGATTCTTCCGGCTCAGTGGTATAAAGCCAGACAAGCCAATGAACTGGAAGCAAAGCATGGCAGCTATGCTCACCATCAATATGATCTGGTTCCTTATCGGAATGTTGATCCTGATGACGCAACATAGCTTACCCCTGAATCCTGATGGCAACCCGAATATGTCTCCGGACCTGGCTTTCAATACGACTATATCATTCGTAGTGAATTGTAACCTGCAACATTATTCAGGTGAAACAGGGCTGAGTTATTTATCCCAGCTCTGGTTGATGTTCCTGCAGTTTGTAAGTGCCGGTACAGGTATGGCAGCGGCTGCTATTTTATTTATAGCCTTAAAGGAAAAGACAACGGATAAATTGGGTAACTTTTATAACCTCTTTGTAAAATCCTGTACGCGCATTCTCTTACCACTGTCTCTGTTTTTTGCTTTGCTATTCCTGTTCAATGGCATTCCCATGACTTTTGAAGGAAAGCAAACGATGACGACATTGCAAGGTGATACGGTACAAGTATCAACAGGGCCGGTTGCTGCCTTTATACCCATTAAGCATGTAGGCACAAATGGTGGTGGGTTCTTCGGTGCCAATTCAGCGCATCCCTTTGAAAACCCTAATTACCTGACCAATATCGCAGAAATGATTGCACAGCTTATGGTGCCACTGGCTATGGTTTTTGCTTTGGGCTTCTTTCTTAAAAAAAGAAGATTGGCCTGGGTAATTTTTAGCGTAATGACTATAGGATTCCTGTGTCTTGCTATTCCGAATATCGTAATGGAGACTGGTGGAAATCCGGTGTTGGCAAGGATGGGCATAGATGTGGGTTCAGGTGCTATGGAAGGTAAAGTAACCCGCTTTGGCGCTGC
>JBAZWL010000042.1:0-36200 GCA_041660405.1 Taibaiella sp.
TACGGATAAGAGAGATGAATGAAAATGAACCATCGATGAAGTAATGAGATGCGTTACCCATTGTCAAAAGCTGATTTTTGCGCAGATCAGTGAAGGCTATAGCGATCACTTGCATATTGGCTATAGGACAATCGTTATCGAGGTGGCATGACTCTTATTCAGGCTTTTGTATGGAACATGGGAAGTCCTTGTTGTATGTTAAGCAAAAAGCACAAGTGGATGATATTCACAAGGCTGACAGTAGCGATGGCGGATGATGCTGTAGTAGCGATGAAGCTTTTGTAATGAGGGTGGAGCGAAGGGCATTAGTCATGTAGTTTAAAATATTTCAACAACTCTGAAAAGAGAAGGATTAAGATGTTCGGGACAAAATCAACAACTGTACCGATAACCAAAGAAATGGTGAAGGAAGCGTACCGGAAAGTAAAGTCGAATCAAGGGAGTGCAGGCGTTGACAAGGAAAGTTTAGAAGTATTCCAAACTGACCTGTTAAATAATTTGTACAAACTCTGGAACCGGCTTAGTTCCGGTAGTTATTTTCCCAAACCCGTTCGGGAGGTGTAGATCCCCAGAGCTCATGGGAACAAACGTACACTTGGCATTCGACCAGATGAAAAAAGGTGAGATTGAAGGCCGTATCGTATTACAGATTGCAACACCATAAAATGAACTATAGTCTATAAAATTCCGCATATCTAAACGAAGAGTCGTGCCAATTCAAACCATTAATCTTGGCATAGAAGGCAACCTTGGCATAAATTACTTTTTCGGCCGGAGCAATGTGTTTATTGAAGGGGGTGGTAACTATGGATTCCTGAACATTCAGAAAGGTAAACAAAACGGTAAAATAATACTGGCGCCGCTACTGCGGTAGTTGGATACAGCAATGAATTTGGAAAGTAACTACACGGTAGCTAAGCATGAGAACAATCATCGCTGTAGGTAATGTAACTCATAGGCTATAGTATTGTAACGACGTTTCTTTAGGTACTAAATGCAATTATTATTCTTAGCAACTAAAATTTAAACTTATGAAAAGTGATCTTCAGATTCAGAAAGACGTTATAGCCGAAATCAGCTGGGATCCATTGCTGGATGCGGCCGAAATAGGAGTAAGCGTTAAAAACGGAATTGTTACGTTATCCGGTGAAATTAATTCTTATGCCAAAAAGCTGGCTGCAGAGAACGCAGCAAAACGTGTAGCGGGTGTTAAAGTTGTTGCAGAAGACATTCAGGTCGGCATGTCCCTGTCCTATAAAAAGACTGATACAGAAATAGCCGAAGCCATACTCAATGCTTTAAAATGGAACACTGCGGTCCAGGATGAGAAAATAAAAATAAAAGTTGAAGACGGTGATGTAAAGCTGGAAGGGGAAGTGGAATGGGAATACCAACGGGCCAATGCCAAGACAGCTATTGCCAATTTAAGCGGAGTACGTTCCATAACCAATTTGATCGTTGTTAAGCCGAAGGTCAGAGCCTCTGACATAGAGCAAAAAATCAGTACTGCGTTTTTAAGAAACGCTTCGCTGGATGCCAACCAAATAAAGGTAAATGTTATGGGAAGTAAAGTTACCATTAATGGAATGGTCCACTCTTTTGCAGAAAAAGAAGCCGCAGCTACAGCAGCATGGTCTGCACCAGGGGTAACTGAAGTCGAAAACAGGCTGGAAATAGAGATTCCGGAATACCTGTATGAAGATTAAATAGTGAGACGTGTATCACATTTTGATATTTAGCCCCTCTACCTCAAAATATAAATTGCAGAAGGGCTATAACACGAAGCGCTGAAACTGGCCAAGGAAGAATTGGAACCTGTCGAAATAATGACAACGGAAGAAACGACATTTCATTCAGAACTTCTGCCATAGGAACAAGCAAAGGCCGGGGCTGCAAAGCTACAAAAGCATACAAGTGACCCTGCCACCAAACATTGGACAATCATTTTATCAGGCCAGGACTTAAGGAAGGGGGGCAGTGCTTTTCTCCCTTCTCTTCTTTTTGGAAAAGCAACCCTTACTGATACATCTCAAGGATAGCTGAACCGGCTATTGCAAGTGTATCAAAATATAAATTCATCATAATGTTAAAGAACATGAAAAAGGACATAAAATCCGGACTTATCTTACTGTGTTCTGCGCTGTTGTTGTCCGGCTGTGCCGGCAGCACATTAATTGCACAGGAGCCTGACGACACCCCCGTTACCTATCAGGTCTTTTACGACAACCTCTCCCCCTACGGTACCTGGATCGATTATCCCGAATATGGTCTTGTATGGAATCCTCGTATTACCGACGACTTCCGTCCTTATGCCACTAATGGCTATTGGGTATTTTCCACCGGAGGCTGGGCCTGGGTTTCAGGCTATTCCTGGGGCTGGGCAACTTTTCACTATGGTTGCTGGTTATATGATGATGTATATGGTTGGTTATGGATACCAGGTTACGAATGGTCTCCTGCATGGGTAACCTGGGGTTTCTTTGATAATTATTATTGCTGGGCTCCCTTAATGCCCGGAGTATTTCTGGGGGCAGGTTATGGCCCCTGGCGACCTCATTCCTTTTACTGGAATGCCTGCAGGCGAGACCGTATTTACGACAGGCATCCGGTTATCGAAAGGCCACAAGCCACTAACCTGGACCGGATATCCATTGTCGATAATTTCGGCAAGACCTCATCGCACAGCTTAGTTTATTCAAAAGGACCCGAAATAGCAGAAGTGCAGCAACATGTGCACCAGAAAATAGATCCGGTAACGATAAGAGAGATCAATAAAATAGGCAGGAATAAACAGGACGGCAATACAATAAAAGTTTACAGGCCGGTTTTGCAGGACCCTAAAAAAACATTGCAGCAACATCCGCAACGGGTATCGCAGCCAAGGGAATTCCGGAAAGTAGAACCGGCAAAATCTATTCCTATCAACAACGAAAATCAGCGGCCTGTCCGGCAGCCTGTGGAGCAAAGGACCAATATCGAACGATTGCCTGTACAACGTCGTGGCAGATAATCCATAAAGTTCCCGGCCAGGCGGGGCCAATTAGACCAGAACCTAGCTTTATCTTAACTATATCCGGAGAGCCGTTTTAAAAAAGCACCATTCATTATTCACACTGTAATTAGTGATAAGTAATTATGAAACTGATACCTACTGCGCATGAACTCATATCGAATATGAGGGCTTTTTTCCAGATCAACAAAACCCCATCCGGCTATTTGGACGAAGAGCCGTTAAGGGCAGAGCTTTATAGTTTTGATCAGATGGAGCGCTTTGGGAAAGCGATGGCCGCAAAGCATAAGTTAAGTGCAAAAAGAGCAAAAAATCAATTACTGGACCGGTTAGCGGATAATGAAAATGTTTTACAGGAATTACGTAGGCTACTTACCGAGTCCATAAAGAGAAAACGCGAAATTACTCCTGCAGGAGAATGGCTGCTGGATAATTTTTACCTCGTAGAAGAACAGATCCGGATCGCAAAAACACATTTCCCAAAAAAGTACAGTGAAGGCTTACCGCAACTTGAGGACAAAACATTTCCCGGACAGGCGCGCATTTATGATATCGTGCTACAGTTTATCGCGCATAGCGATGGAAAGGTCGATATGGAAAATTTGTCGCGTTTTGTAAAAGCATATCAAACAGTTGTCCATCTGAACCTGGGAGAGCTCTGGGCCATACCCATTATGCTGCGCCTTGCATTAATTGAAAATGTACGGCGCGTGTCGTCACGTATCGGTATTGATAAAGTAGACAGGAACCTTGCAGACTACTGGGTCAGGGAGATGGTCGAAATGGCGGAACATGACCCGGAGCACCTGATATTAGCTATTGCAGAAATGGTAAAGTCCCGGCCACCAATGGAGAGTGCGTTTGTATCAGAATTAATACGTCAGTTGCGGGGGAAAGGCCCTGACTTGGCCCTTGTGCTCAACTGGATAGAACAACAATTATCGAGAACCGGGTCGAACAGTATAGAGCTGGTCAATATTGAAAACCAGAAGCAGGCGGCCGACCAGGTTTCCATCAGCAACAGCATCAATAGTCTCCGTTTGTTGGGAATAATGGATTGGCGCGAATTTGTGGAAAGACATAGCATCGTGGAGCAAACCCTGCGGGAAGATTATGGAGGCATTTATGGTTCCATGGATTTCGCCACCCGCGATCGCTACCGGCACGTTGTGGAACTCATTTCCAAAAAGAGTAATACCAGCGAGCAGGAGGTAGCCCGCATAGCCATACGGCTCGTGCTCGAAAAATCAAACAAAGAAGGGGAAAAAGAACGCACATCACATGTAGGGTATTACCTGGTGGACAAGGGTGTGATCCAGACCCAAAAGTTGGCTAAGATGTCGGTATCGGTTATGGATAAGATACGGCACATGGCTGGCAACAAGGTATTCCCTGTATACCTTGCTTCTATTTTGCTCATCACCCTGGCGATAAGCGCAGCCATTTTATTAAGCCCATATACAGACTTCAAAAACAGCTGGTTTCTTCCACTTATTATTACCCTTCTTCTACTACTGTGTGCCAGCCAGCTTGCGTTGTCGGTGGTCAACTTTTTTGCTACCTTAATGGTAAAACCGGCCTTGCTGCCCAGGATGGATTTTTCAGAAGGGATTCCCCCTGATTCCCGTACCTTGGTTGTTATCCCGGCTCTGCTTACAAGCGCAGGGGTCATAGAAAACCTCATTGACGCATTGGAAGTCCGGTACCTGGCCAACAGGGACAATAATTTACATTTTAGCCTGTTAACGGATTTTGCAGACGCTTCGCAGGAGACACTTCCGGGGGATCAGCCCCTTTTGAACCTTGCGCAGGAAGGCATTCTAAGACTCAACAAAAAGTACCAACGCGCAAACAATGACCTCTTTTTCCTCTTTCACCGCCCCCGGCTATGGAACCGGCATGAAGGGGCATGGATGGGTTATGAAAGGAAACGTGGAAAGTTGTCCGATCTGAATTTATTATTGAGGGAACATGTCAAAGACCGCTTTTCCCTGATTGTTGGAGACCAGTCTATCTTCCCGCAGGTGAGATATGTGATTACGCTGGATGCTGACACCCAGCTGCCGCTGAATACGGCATGGAAACTAATTGGCACCATGGCACACCCCCTGAACCGGGCTGTATATAACAACCGGAAGAAAAGGGTCACCAGGGGTTACGGTATTCTTCAACCAAGGGTAACAGTGAGCCTGCCGGATACTTCAGGCTCCAGATACAGGCGTATGCACGGGAACGAGCCAGGCATTGATCCCTATACCCGCGCTTCCTCCGATGTTTACCAGGATTTATTTGGGGAAGGTTCTTTTATTGGTAAAGGAATTTATGACGTGGATATTTTCCATAAAGTACTTAACTGCAGGTTCCTGGAAAATCGCATCCTGAGCCACGATCTGCTGGAAGGGTGCTATATACGGTCGGGCCTGCTGAGCGATGTTCAATTGTTTGAGCAGTACCCCGCCACCTACAAGGCTGATATGAAGACCAGATTGCGCTGGGTACGCGGAGACTGGCAGATCTTTGCCTGGTTTCTGCCATGGGTGCCGGATGCCGGAAAACATTGGATACCCAACCCGTTATCTGGATTGTCCCGCTGGAAGATATTTGATAACATCAGGCGCAGCCTTGTGCCTGCAGCGCTTACCCTCCTGCTCTTATCAGGATGGCTGATATTGCCGTATCCTTTATTCTGGACCATTGCCGTTTCCGGAATTATTGTATTTCCCGTTTTCATAACTTCTCTCTGGGATATCATACGAAAGCCCAGGGATGTCATCTTAAAATATCATTTCAAAAATTCAATCCGTAATCTGGCTGATACCATAGTAAAAACGCTATTTGGTCTGATCTGCCTTCCCTATGAAGCCTTTGCAATCATGGGGGTTACCATACGTACGCTCTGGCGGATGCTGATATCCAAAAGAAAACTGCTGGAATGGACCCCCTCTTCTGGTGAGGGATATAACAAACCGTTAAGCTTAGGCGCCTCCTATGGCTCCATGTGGATAGAGCCGGCATTCGCTTTAGCAGTGTCTGTCTTCCTGGCAATTTATTACATGGGGCAGTTGATCATAGCGGGCCCCATCTTGCTGCTTTGGTTCCTGGCGCCTTTTATCACCTGGTTTACCAGCAGGCCTTCTGTAAGTCCTGTAAGCCGGTTAACCTTAGAACAGGATATTTTTCTTCAGAAATTAGCCCGTAAAACCTGGAGTTTCTTCGAACACTTTGTTACGCCTGAAAGCAACTGGCTACCGCCCGATAATTTCCAGGAACAACCGGTGGAACAATTGGCGCATCGTACCTCTCCGACCAATATCGGACTTTCTCTTCTTTCCTGCCTAACGGCCCGGGACTTTGGTTATATCACCATTATCCCGTTGCTGGAACAGGCAGCAAAAACGATCTGCACTATGGAAAAATTGGAACGGTACAAGGGCCATTTTTATAACTGGTATGATACCGAATCACTAAGCCCTTTATTTCCGAAATACGTTTCTACCGTTGACAGCGGGAACCTTGCCGGCCATTTGCTGGTACTGAAACAAGGTTTACTGGCTTTACCAAAGCAGCCTATTGTAAGTGTACAATTATTTGCTGGATTGAGGGATACCGTACTTGTGCTTAGGGATACCCTGGAGGAAAACGATGCAGAACTATTCAAACACTTTACAGCTGAATTGGAAGCAGCATGCCATAAACCTATGCCGGCTTGTTATGAAATAAAAGAACAGGTTGACTCATGGGCCACTGATTTCGACAGTCTGACGGAAAGGCTTAATCATGATCCCGATAGCGAAGCTTATTGGTGGATCCGGGCATTAAAAAAGCAACTGGGACAAACGAAGGAGCAGATCGAACTATTGGCACCCTGGTTGTTGCATGCATCCGCACCGGCAAAATTTGCAAACCTGATTTCCCGGCTGATACCTGTAACGCTCATCGAATTAATAAAAGCGGCGCCGGAAGTACAGGTTGAAATAAAAAGCCGGCAAAATGCAAACCATACTCCCGATGAAGCAGCGTGGCTGGCATCACTTGAGGTTGCCTTATCCACATCTGCACAGCAGGCACAGCAACTGGTTGATTCAGCTGAAGTACTTGCACGGCAATGCACGGAGCTGGCTGATATGGAATGGGATTTCCTCTATGACAAATCCAGCCATCTGCTCAGTATCGGCTACAATGTACAGGAACACCTTGTCGATACCAGCTATTACGACCTGCTCTCTTCAGAAGTCAGGTTATGTGTGTTTACCTGCATTGCACAGGGGAAACTTCCGGAAGAAAGCTGGTTTGCTTTGGGACGTCTGCTTACCAATGTTGACGGGAATCCGATTCTTTTGTCCTGGAGCGGCTCTATGTTCGAGTATCTTATGCCTTTGCTGGTTATGCCTACTTATGAAAATACCCTCCTGGATCAAACGAATAAAGCGGCGGTAGCATGGCAGATCAAATACAGCAAAGAGCGGGGCTTGCCCTGGGGAATTTCGGAGTCCTGCTATAACATGATCAATGCTAATTCCATTTATCAATACCGTGCTTTTGGCGCCCGGGGGCTCGGCTTAAAGCGTGGTCTGGAAGAAGATGCCGTTATTGCGCCTTATGCATCTGCCCTGGCGCTGATGGTATCGCCGCAGAAAGCATGTGAAAATCTGGAATTGCTTACCAGGAAAGGATTGCAGGGACGGTTTGGCATGTACGAGGCCATAGATTATACCGCATCCCGCTTACAGCGCGGTCAGACCAGCGCTATTGTATATTCTTTCATGGCTCATCACCACGGGATGAGTTTATTGTCATTGGCATACCTACTCCGCGACAAACCCATGCAGAAATTATTTGAAGCCGAACCGGAATTTAAGGCAACGCTTTTATTGCTACAGGAAAGGATACCGAGGGCCACCGCCTTTTTCGCGCATACGACAGATATAGCGGAACCCAATTATGCCACCGACGGAGTAGAAACAAGGATAATCAAGACGCCCGATACCCCGATACCTGAAGTTCAGCTGTTGTCCAACGGCAGGTACCATGTAATGATAACCAATGCGGGCGGCAGCTACAGCCGCTGGAAAGACATTGCCGTTACCCGCTGGCGTGAGGATAGTACTCGCGATAACTGGGGCACTTTCTGTTATATCCGTGATCTGGAAAGCGAAACATACTGGTCCAATACCTACCAGCCAACACTTAAAATAGGAAAAATGTACGAAGCTGTATTTTCACAGGGACGTGCAGACTTTCACTGTATTCACGAAGAAATTGAGGTCCGTACCGAAATTGTCGTATCGCCGGAAGATGATGTGGAAATGCGAAGCGTTCTGATAACCAATAATTCGGATAACAGCAAAACAATCGAAGTAACCAGCTATGCAGAAGTGGTGATGGCTCCTGCCGCTTCAGACCTGATGCAACCGGCTTTCAGCAATCTCTTTGTGGAAACAGAAATTCTTCCTGAGCAACAAGCTATTTTGTGTACAAGAAGACCCCGGTCCGCAGGAGAACAAATGCCCTGGATGTTTCACCTGATGACCATGGAAGGAAAAAAGCCGGAAGCTATATCTTATGAAACAGACAGGATGAAGTTCATTGGCCGCGGAAATACTACCCGGAATCCGGAAGCAATGGAAAGGCCCGGCTTGCTTTCCGGAAGCCAGGGACCCGTACTTGACCCTGTTGTGGCGATCAGGTATAAGATCAAACTGGAACCGCAAGAAAAGGTTACAATAGATATAGTTACCGGTATCGCCGCGACAAAAGAACACTGCCGGCACCTGGTTAGTAAATACCAGGATGGTAAAGTCCATAAAGATCGAGTATTTGAAATGGCATGGACACACAGTCAGGTATTGCTCAGGCAGATTAATGCCTCAGAAGCCGATGCGCAATTGTATGGAAGCCTGGCCGGTACTATACTTTTTGCTACTGCATTATTTCGTGCCGATCCTCTTATCCTGGCCAATAACCGCCGGCAGCAATCAGGCCTGTGGGGATATTCTATCTCCGGCGACTTACCTATTGTTCTTTTAAAAGTAAGAAAACAGGCTAATATGCAGCTGGTACGCCAATTGATCCAGGCTTATACTTATTGGCGGCTCAAAGGGCTTGCTGTGGATCTGGTGATATGGAATGAAGAACACAGTGATTACCGGCAGATCTTTCAGAACGAGATCCATGCACTTATACCAGTTGAATCAAAGGATCATCCGGGCGGTATTTTTGTAAGGGCTGCTGACCAGATAGCAGATGAAGACAGGGTATTATTTCAGACCGTGGCACGCCTGATCATTTCTGATGATAACGGCACACTGACAGATCATGTTAAACGCAAGCCTATTGCTAAAAAGGCAATTCCCTATATTAAACCGGAACAGACCTATAACGCGGTGCCCGTTTCTGTTAATATTCCCGAAGACCTGATCTTTTTTAACGGGTCGGGCGGTTTCTCAGCAGATGGCAAGGAATATGTTATTGTTGTTCATGACAAGAACAAAACGCCTGCTCCCTGGGTAAATGTAATTGCAAATCCTTCTTTTGGGACAGTTATTTCAGAAAGCGGATCGGCCTATACCTGGACAGAAAATGCGCATGAGCTACGACTTACGCCCTGGAACAACGATGCGGTCAGCGATCAGGGAGGAGAAGTGTTTTACCTCCGGGATGAGGAAACCGGTCATTTCTGGTCGCCTACATTCCTGCCTGCCGGCGGGCCGGCATCTTATATCACCCGCCATGGCTTTGGGTACAGTATATTCGAACATATTGAAGACGGGATATATTCGGAAATGTCTGTGTATGCAGATATTGAAGAAGCTGTAAAATTCACGGTATTAAAAATACGGAACCAATCTGGCAGGCCACGCAAGCTCTCCGCTACCGGCTATATAGAATGGGTGCTGGGCGATAACCGGGCAAAAACAGCTATGTATATTCAAACGGAAATTGATCCGGAAAGCGGAGCTCTTTTTGCAAAAAATCCATACAACACAGAATTTTCGCAAAGAGTCGCCTTTTTCGATGTGGACGATCTGACTAAAACATTTACGGCAGACCGGAATGAATTTATCGGTCGTAATGGTAGTCTGCGACACCCAGATGCACTATTGCGGACACACCTTTCCGGCAAATCAGGATTGGCACTGGACCCCTGTGCCGCAATTCAGGTTCCATTTTACCTGCCAGAGGGGGGAGAAAGGGAAATTATTTTCAGGCTTGGGGCAGGAAAGGACAGTAATGATGCCACCACAGTTGTGAGGAGAACAAGGGGAAGTCTCGCTGCCATGGACGCATTGGCAAAAGTAAAACAGTACTGGCAACAGACCTTGGGAGTCTTGCAGGTAACGACTCCTGATGCCGCTGTAAATATCCTGGCCAATGGTTGGCTGACCTATCAGACCCTTTCGTCCAGGCTTTGGGGACGAAGCGGATTTTACCAGTCCGGCGGGGCCTTTGGCTTCAGGGATCAATTACAGGATGTATTATCATTACTCCACATTGCACCTCATCTCTCAAGGGCGCAGATTTTACTTTGCGCTTCCCGCCAATTTAAAGAGGGCGATGTACAACATTGGTGGCATCCGCCGACTGGCCGAGGTGTCCGTACGCGGATCTCAGACGATTATTTGTGGTTACCTTTCGTAACCTCAGTTTATGTGGCGAACACAGGGGATTTCATGATTTTAAAAGAACCTGTACCGCTGCTGGACGGACGTTTGCTGAATCCGGATGAAGAATCATATTTCGATCTGCCGCTTCAAACCACCTCCTCTGTAAATCTTTATGATCATTGCTTACTGGCAATTAAGCACGGACTTAATTACGGCGAACATGGTTTACCCTTGATAGGCACAGGAGATTGGAACGACGGGTTTGATAAGGTTGGACATCATGGTAAAGGAGAGAGTGTCTGGCTGGGCTTCTTTTTATACGACGTCCTCACCCGGTTCACTACAATTACACAATTATGTAAGGACGAGGCATTTGCCGTAACCTGTCGGGACGAAGCGCTACGCCTCAAGAATAACCTTGACAAGTATGCCTGGGACGGGGAATGGTATAAACGTGCGTGGCTGGATAATGGCACTGAATTAGGAGCTTCTTCTAATGACGAATGCAGGATTGATTCCATAGCACAAAGCTGGTCTGTTTTATCTGGAGCGGGGGATCCCGGCAAGATATCCTTAGCCATGGAATCGGCTTACAAAAACCTGGTGAAGAAAGATGCCCGTATCATTCAATTATTAGAACCAGCTTTTGATAAGTCAACGTTAAACCCGGGCTATATCAAGGGATACTTGCCTGGAGTACGGGAAAACGGCGGGCAATATACACATGCCGCGATATGGATGATTATGGCTTTTGCCCGTCTGGGCGACCGTGAACGTGTATGGGAATTATTGAGCATGATTAATCCGCTTTATCATAGCAGTACAGCAGAAGAGATTGAAGTTTATAAGGTTGAGCCTTATGTAATGGCAGCAGATGTATATTCCCGTGCTCCCCATACCGGTCGTGGCGGCTGGACATGGTACACCGGCGCTGCGGGATGGATGCATCAACTAATCATAACATCATTCCTGGGCCTGCAACGCGAAGAGGAAAAATTAAGGATCATCCCATGCATTCCCAAAGGCTGGAAATCATTTGAAGTTAATTACCGTTATAAGGACACTGTTTATCATATCGAAGTCAGGCAAACCGATAACAAGGAAGATACTATCTTAACAATTGACGGTAAGCAACAGGAAGGCCCCGTCATTATATTGACTGATGATAAGGCAGAGCATAATGTCCGGGTTATTGTTGTCCGCCAATAAGTAGTAAAACATCAAAACTTGTTCCGGTATTATCTGTTTTCTACCGATAATACCGGTTACTTATTTTGATCTGCTTTTTGGGGATGTTATGATTTCACTGCTGAGTTGTTGGTAAAGCCGGAAGGCATCTTCTTTCCTGAAGAGCTGTGTGCCCGCATTCATGGTAGCTGCGGTGCCACAGGCCACGCCGAAACAAGCACTTTCTATAAGTGTTTTTTTCTGCTCCAGCATCCAAACCATTCCGGCTACCATACTATCTCCGGCACCAACTGTACTCAGCACATTAACTGTCGGTGCCGGAATAGAAATGGATGCTTCCCGGGTAACCATCAAAGCGCCCTTATCGGCCATCGATATAACCATCACTTCGCAATAACTTTTTGCAATAGCTGCCTGTGCAGCATCCACTATCTCATCTTCTGCAAGCATTGCCGTATCACTAAGGCTGCACAGTTCCGAAAGGTTGGGTTTCAATAAATACACCCCAGCCCGCGCGGCAAGCTGCAAGGGATGGCCGGAAGTATCGACGATTAGTTTAACGCCTTTACTTTTCAGCATCTCTGCCAGCCGGGCTAAAAAATCGTCTGGTACTCCGGAGGGCAGGCTTCCACTGGCTACTACAATGTCGGCTATCGGCTGTGAAAGCAAAACAGCATCAAGACAGCGTTGTATTTCCGTTTCATTTAACGGCGCGCCCGGCATTACAAAGCGGTATTGGTTACGGGAGCTTTCTTCCAGCACTGTAAAGTCCTCTCTTGTTTCTGATGCTGCGTCGATAGCGGTATGGGTTATCCCTAGTCTTTTCAACATGTCGATCAGTAACCGACCGTTAGCACCTCCGGCAGGAAACAAGGCCCTGCTATGTCCACCTAATTCCTTCAGTGCCTTGCTGACATTAATACCGCCGCCGCCAGGCTCCCGTATAATGTTCCGGCAACGCAGTTTCTTGCCCGATATCATTTTATCTACTATTGCGCTCTTGTCTATAGCTGGGTTGAGGGTGAGGGTTAGGATCATATTCGGATGATTAAAAAGAAAAACAGGAACTGGCATTAGGACGCGTCACGAGCACAGCTATTCCATGGGTACTCTCCGTTGCATGTGATCGTTCCAATGATCAGGCAAAATGGCATGATAGCCATTGTCATGCAAAATTTTCATTTGTTTATGGAACCGCTGTACCCGTACGGTATAAGTTCTTGCAGTTTTTGAATCAACACAGTTCAAACCCCATAACTGGTGATAGCACAGCAAAGGTTCGTTGAAATGTACAGTTATATGGGCGGTCAAAGGGTCAACACTTGCATACGCCAGAGAAAAAGCATTTGGCGGCGTAGGGCGGAAAGGACTGCAACTACAGCCGTGTATATACCAGCGACCGATGGCAAACAGGGATGCCATGATCAGGAACCAGAGCAGGATATTGAATCTCCGCATTTGATCCCCGGAAGCGGTATGTTTGGGCATTGGTTTCATTATACAGGAGTTATGAGGATGGCAGCAATGCAAAGATGATATCGGCAACAGCAAATAAAAATGATCCTTATCAGACCATAACCTGATTACGCTCACTAATGTTTCAGCAAAGTATCAATAGTTTCCGCTGTTCTACTCCTACAAGGTGTGCTGCTTCCTGCTTAGGGCTTAGAAGAAACGCTCGTCTAATTTGAAGCATGTTATTTCAAAACAGAACGGAGAATTGTGAGTGGGGCACCTGATTACCATGTTAAGGATCCGACAAGTTTTTTTCACCTTCCTGCTAACCACTGACGATAAAACGCTGCAGCGGCCAGATCGGTTTCGTTCTTTGCTTCCTCAATCGCGTAATCCGTTTAGTCGGACAGAACTTGCTGGCAGCAGGAAGGTGCTAGCTCTCCTTTGTCCTAACCGGGGCGTATTATTAAAGGATATCCCTGATGTATAAGGAAGGCTCGGGTCTTATTCGTTAATGCCAATGAATATCATTGATACAACTGATTCTGGTTATTGTATATTATAATAATTTTCAGGTTCTTTGAACTTAAAACGTTGTATATGTCCAGTCGAACCGGAAAAGTCATTCACCATAATTCTGCGCTTTATTTCATTGGGTTCATCGGTGCCCTTGTATATTTTCTTCAGCACGCTACTGGCTTCTGGTACGGTGTACTCGGCGTGTTCAAGGCTATGGTATGGCCTGCTTTCCTTGTGTATAAGCTCTTTATTTTTTTAAAACTCTAAAATGATACGATAGTCATTATAACGGAACACACTTATGGCCTTCATCTTTCTACTGGAGCCGCTGTGATTATATTGTTGATTTTGGCAGCGGTCCTATTGCTCCACAATATCCTTTGGCCTGATTACAATTGTAATGTTTGTGACGGGCTATTACTAAGAAAAATATGGCATTGCCGACGCTTCTTCTCAAGTCATCGGGTTACCCGTTCAAGTGTGGATGCTCGCAAAATTCAACAGATAATGACCCATCGGCGTCTGTGCCTGCAATCATCTCTGGAACTAGTTGTGGCCCTGGCTGATATGGTTCTTGCAAAGGTCATTGGTATATGTGCATCACCTGATTATCACAGCAGAAATCAGCTTGCCACCCTGATTTTGGATTACGTTAATTGTGTTATTGTTTCCGTTTTGATTTTCCGTACATCCAATAAATTCCCTTAACATCGCTTTGCCATTCAGGTTCCATAATCACAATAATGATCTCTTCTATCAGATCCAAGGCTGTTACGGCTGCTGCAATATAAAAAAGTGTGAATGGAGGCTCTGTAAGGAAGAACAGAAGTATCAGAAAGGTTCCCTGCAAGAGTGCCGCGCATTTGGCAAGGTAGGTATGAAAGCTACTTATTTTACCGTAACGCACCAGTGCCATAATAGTTTGTAGAACATAAAGACCGAGCAAACCAATAATCGGCAAATATTCCTGTCGAATAAATTCAAACTTCCAAACAAAAACGCCGATTGCTGCCATCAGGAATGTCAGATCATCAGCAACAGAATCCAGTTTCGACCCGAGTACGCTTGTTACTTTATATTTTCTTGCTAATAAGCCGTCTATAAGGTCTGTGAAAAAGCTAAGCACCAGAAACCAGCGGAACATATCCGCCCTTCCTGTATATAGAAAATACAGCAATAGCATGGATGCCGCCATACGATATATAGTTATAGCATTGATAAGATAGTAGCTGCCCTTATGCATATAGAAAAAGATATAAAAAGACAAAGGGTGCAGACCCGATCAGCGAGTCAAAGCGGTCAAGAATGCCGCCATGCCCTGGTAACAGGGTTCCGGAATCCTTGACGCCAGCACTTCGTTTGAGCATTGACTTGGCCAGGTCTCCCAGGGTACCAGTAAGATTTATGATTAATGCCAGAACAAGCCACTGGTTCAATGTAAGGTCGCCGAAGAGCATAGCATTGATAAATGCTACTAAAAGGACCATAATCAGGCCTCCGGCACTGCCCTCAATTGTTTTTTTTGGTGAAATGCGTTTCAATAAAGGGTGTTTTCCTGCCAGCATGCCGGCAAAATATGCTCCACTGTCTCCTGACCATAATAAGAGAAAATAACCGAGATAAATAAAAGGATGATAGACCAAAATACCAGCTTGGATAAAACCAGTGCATAGAAAAGCTGCAAGTGGCAGGCTTATCCACATTACACCCAATAGTGTCAATGCTATATTCGGAACGGGTGTCAATTTCTTTCTGAACAATTCTAAAAAGCAGATCAATGCCGGGATGGGTATCAGTGCCGCAAGAATAGAAATGGTATTATACCGGGTAAGAATTGACCAGACTGCTATAATAAGTAACAGCCCGGTGGTCTGTCCAATAAATCGTTGAGGAGTATAACCCAGATGGAGTATGAGTCTGTGGTATTCGCTGGTGGCTAACACACTAATGGTCAGGACAAGCAGCAGCAGGCTCCATGGCCCACTGAACAAAGCCAACACTATTACCAGAACCAGTACTAGTGAGGTACCGGCTCTGGCTTTTAAATTTGTGTACGCCAGGCGCTTCAGCTTCCTTATCATAATTTTTATTTAATGCCGGCTGTAGAGTTTGAATGAAACTGCTGTTTTATTTTCTAATAGCTTTATGTTGAGTTGCCATTTCTAGAAAGAGAAATTTTTAACCTCTTGTATAGGTTGCTAAAAGTATACCAACAATCTGCCTGTCTAATGACAGGCAGATTGTTGGTATACTGATTCTGGTACTAGACCAATTCTAATTCATCAACCACTTCATTCACACCAGGTGATGACCATGCTGCCCTCTCGATGATATTTTTTTCATGCCATGAACCAGCTTTTCCTTTAAGTGTAACCTTGTGGCCTGAAGTCACTACCTCTATTTTTTCAGCTTCGATATCAGCATTACGCTCCAGTGCTTTTTTGATATTGTCCTTAACCAGGCTTTTGCTGATGACCGGTTTTACCATTATCAGGTTGGAAACGCCTTTGATGCCACGCAGGAAGTTAACCGCGTTGTAGGCTGCTTCTTTCTGATACTGCCATTCCACTTCTCCTTCAAGAGTAACCCAGCCACTTTCTACTTTGGCTTTGATTTTGTCGTCCGGAACTAAAGTATTCCAACGGAAAGCGTCAACAATTGCTGTTCCGATTTCAGTGTCGTTGCTATTGTCTTCGGTGGAAAGCTGTACGTCCAGGTCAATGGCAACCGCTTTGACATCCCTGACCCTTTTTGTCGCCGTCTCTGCTTACCTTTTTTGAGTGTAACTGCCTACGTGGCCACTTAACGTTACAACACCGTCTTTAACGGCAACACCTATTTCGGTGGCGTTAAGCACTGGCTCCCATTGGAGCTCGGCGATAACATCCTGTTGGATTTTTTTATCTGATTTCATAAGATAAATATTGATTTGTGGTTAAATAATGATTTATAATAAAGGGCAATTATCTTACTTCAATCTTCTTTTCAGCTGCCTGTTTAGCCTGTTCATTTTTGGGCAGGTTCAATGTCAGGATACCATTTTCGTATTGGGCATCTATAGCATCTTCTTTAACATCGGAGGGCAAGGAAAAGGATCTGGAAAAACTGGAATAGCTATACTCCCTGCGACTATATTTTTTCTTCTCCTCTTCATGTTCTTTTTCTGAAGAGGCACTAATCGTAAGGATGTTGTTGTCCAAATCAATGTCGAAATCCTTTTTTTGTAGTCCGGGAGCAGCCACGGTTACTTTGTAATGATCATTTTCATCTGTTATGTTCATGGCCGGAACAGATGAATGGTTGAATAGATTGTTTTTCCTGAACCAATCACCCCAGGGGGTAAAGAAATCGTCAACAGATGGTGGAAAAATTTCTTTCAGGTTGAGCAATGAATGTTTTGACATAATGTCCTCCTTTGTTTTTTGTAATGAATAATGAATGGTATGTCGTTTCAAAATGAATACGATCACAATGGTTTACTAAAGCGCACAAAAGTAGAGATAAGGGCACGCTGGTACAATGACAATAATCACTGAATTACATGATCGTGATGTTATCAGCGGAGAGGGAACGGCAAGGTTTTCTAACGACTATTGAAGCACGCATCAGAAAATCAGAACAACTAAAACAGTCTTTCCCGGGTAACCTGCTGGGTTATCTTCCATTGATGGAGGGCAAAACCTATCGTGAAACAGCAAAGCACTGGAAGATACTGAAACAGCCATTATTCCCCGTTCCGAGTTCGACGAGCTGATCGGCAGTAACCCTTCTGTAATGAAAAAAATCATTGGTATACTGGCAAAAAATATAGATGATAACGAAGAAAAATTGCTGGCCATTGCCTATAACTCGCTGCGGAAAAAGGTTGCCGATACCTTAGTAACACTACATAAAAAATATAACCAGAAAGATGATGAGGCTTTTCATGTAGACTTGTCCAGGGAGAATCTGGCTGCTATCGCCGGAGCTGCAAAGGAATCACTGATCCGTATGCTCAGCGAATTGAAGGATGAAAAACTAATTGTTTTGGAAGGCAGTAAGATTAAAATATTGAATTACACCAAGCTGGAGAATATGTACAACTGACGAAGCTTTATATCACTTTTTTGTCCATGACTACAAACCAGGGAAATAACATTTCTATAGGTAAAATTCATTTATAGTTTCGCAATATCCTTGAATTGTATATTGAGACTCTACAATATCTGTGACTATAATTAATACTTTACCTTCTAAGATTTGCTCTTCATCCATTATCTCTTCAATCTTCAAAATAAATCATTGCGGCGGAGGTACGAATCTAGTATCCAGAAAGAATTTCAAAGAAGTTTGATCAACAGGTTAAATAACTCAATTTACAAACTTAAATCTATTGACGTTTAAAGATAGTAGTTGTGCCCGTTGCCATCAGGATGGCAGCGGTAATGATCAGTGTTAATCCTTCCACACCCAGTAGTAAGGACATCATATCCAATCTATGAAATATTTCTTGCTGTCCGGTGAGCATAAATACCAGGCACAGTCCTTCTATCAGTGCACCGGAAGCCAGTATTAAGGGATGTTTCTTGGTGAAGAAAGTAAGCAAGATGCTTCCGACACCCAATAAAATGAAGAGCACAACGCCAGGCAGCAAAAAATTATTGAGCCAGGTCGGATAATGCATGTGGTATAATATTCTGATACCACTTACAATGCTCACAATACCGTTGAGCCAGAGTAAACCAATCAACAAAAATTTAAATATGCTTTTCATAACCCATTTTATAGGGTAAGGTACAATCAAGGGGCTAATCGTTGCAATGATCGAAGTCAACAGTTTTGTTGTTTAAGATTATATTACCATGGTTTCCTTCTGAAGCCAGTGATACAGTAATAGGCCCATAGAAAAGTGGTAGCCAGGTAAAGAGGTGACTTCTCGTGTTGGCATTTATCATGTGATTTTCGTTTTTTCAGGTTAATCGTCCGATTTTCTTTAACAACCTTTGGAAAAAATGCTAAGCCCTTAGTTTTCATTATGGCGGTTCCGCAAAGAGCCAAATATGCTGTTATAGTATTACTAAACAAATGAAGATCCTGATCATTGAAGTAATCTTGCGCCAGGCCACAGCACCCAATACCTACATAATCTTGCCTTAGTACCAAAGGTAGCAAGATAATCCATATCAATAAAGAAGCTGTCCAATGTCATAGGTTTAAGGCCTGATCCCGGGTTATTTTGTGCCCATTACAATATCATCGTTAACCCCGTAAAATGAAAACTTATGAAAAGTGATTTTCAAATCCAGAATGATGTACAGGAAGAAATTCAATGGGAGCCACTGTTAGTTGGTTCTGTGATCAACACGACAGTAAAGGATGGTGTCGCAACGTTAAGCGGTCTCGTGGACACCTACGCAAAAAAGCTGGCTGCTGAAAATGCAGCTAAAAGGGTAGCAGGCGTTAAAGCTGTGGCAGTTGATATTCACGTATGGTTTTGGTCTGATCATCAGAAATCGGATACTGAAATCGCGGAGGCGATACTTAATGCGCTAAAATGGAATACTGCTGTTCAGGAAGAGGGTATAAAGATAAAAGTGGAAGACGGGTATGTAACACTCGATGGTGAGGTAGAATGGGAATATCAAAGGGCTGCTGCGAAAGCTGCCATTGAAAACTTAGATGGTATAAAGTCTGTAGTTAGCCTGATAACGTTAAAGCCAAAAATAAAGGGGGCAGATATTGAAAAGAAGATATTTGCATCGTTTTACCGCCATGCGGCATTAGATGCCAAACAAATAAATGTTATCGTTACAGGCACCAAAGCTGTCCTTACGGGCAGTGTCCGTTCTTTTGCTGAAAGTGCTGATGCCGAAAAAGTTGCATGGTCAGCTCCGGGAATAACCAGTGTCGACAATAAACTGGAGGTTGAAGAATTTCAGTTTGAATTTGATGAATAGCAGATCTGGATGCAAATATCATCACAACTTTAAATGAGGAAGGCACACCACAATTAAGCAAAGGGTTATAAAAAATCGCTCAATTTTTTGACATTGAACAAACGAAATAATAGAAAATCAAATGGGAGGAAAGGTCGCAAATTAACGACTTGGTGGATCTATGTGATTTTGCCGGTACTTTTTCTGATTCCGCTTTTTTTATATTCCTTGCCATCACCGAAAGAAATTAATTGGCAACAATTCGAAAACCGGATTTTAAGGCAAAAAGTAGTTGATAGAATTGATGTCATTAATGGCCAGAAAGCAGAAATATTTATCAAGAAAAAATTTCTTAGTGACACTATGTTTAAGGATGTTTCCCAGCCTGCTTTTGGCAAAGGAGTAAGTACCGGTCCCCACTATGTCATGAATATTGGTTCTGTAGAATCCTTTGAACGTAAGCTGGAAGAAGCAGAGCGCCGATTTTCCATCCCGGATAGTATTCCTGTGAATTATATCCAAAGACAAGCATGGTGGAAAGCCCCGGGAAGTTGGATAATGATCACTTTTCTTTTGTTTATAATCGGGAATTTTCTGTTGGGACGATGGAATATCAACAGCATTGGAGGTACATCTCCATTCAGTTTCGGAGATTCTACTGCAGTTTTGCTGGAGCGGAAAAAAAGCAAAGTCACGTTCAACGACGTAGCTGGTCTTGAAGAAGCGAAAATGGAGGTCAGGGAGATTGTAGATTTTTTAAAAACACCGCAGGCCTTTACCCGTCTTGGCGCCAAAATTCCAAGAGGTGTGATATTAGTAGGCCCACCCGGTACAGGAAAAACCTTGATGGCAAAAGCTGTTGCCGGAGAAGCAGACGTGCCTTTCTTTTCTATTTCCGGTTCTGAATTTGTAGAAATGTTTGTAGGTGTTGGCGCCTCAAGGGTAAGAAGTTTATTTAAAAAGGCAAAAGAAAGTGTTCCCTGTATCATTTTCATAGATGAAATTGATGCTATCGGAAGATCCAGGGGAAAGGGCGCTTTCATGAGCGGGGCAAATGATGAACGGGAGAGCACACTCAATCAATTACTGACAGAAATGGATGGGTTTGGTACTAATAGCGGAGTCATTGTCCTGGCAGCAACCAATCGCGCGGACATGCTTGACGCAGCACTGCTGAGGCCCGGTCGTTTTGATCGACATATTTATCTTGAGCTTCCCAACATGAAAGAGCGCGAGGCAATTTTTAATGTTCATATTAAGCCGCTCTTAGTAGATAATTCTGTAGATGTTGGTTTCCTTGCAGCCCAAACGCCAGGCTTTTCCGGAGCCGATATTGCCAACATATGTAATGAGGCAGCTTTGTTCGCGGCGAGGAAGAAAAGAGATAAGATAAGCAAAGAAGATTTTATTGATGCGTTGGATCGTATTGTATCAGGACTTGAAAAGAAGAGTAAGATTATTTCACACGAAGAGAAGCGAATAATCGCGTATCATGAAGCCGGTCATGCAGTAGTTAGCTGGTTACTTAAACGAGTGGACTCTTTGGTAAAAGTGTCGATCATCCCACGCGGGAAATCCCTGGGGTCTGCCTGGTACCTTCCCGAAGAAAAACAATTACGCAGTGCATCTTTTTTTAAAGAGCAGTTGTGTGCAACATTGGGCGGACGGGCTTCAGAGGAAATTATATTTGGGGATATTTCATCAGGCGCCCTGGATGATTTGGAAAAAGTAACCAGGGAGGCATATCTGATGGTCGCCTATTATGGCTTCAACAAGAAATTGGGTAATATCAGTTATTACGATTCTACAGGACAAAGGGAAGACGGCTTTCAAAAGCCATATAGTGAGGCGACTGGTGAACTGATTGATCAGGAGGTCAGGGAACTGGTCAACGTGGCTTATGAAGAAACCAAGGCAATCCTTTTGAAAAACAAGGATTGTCTCATCCGGGTAGCTGAACTTTTACTTGTAAAAGAAGTGCTATTTAAAGAGGACCTTGAAAGTATAATGGGAATCAGGTCAGGCAATCAGCATGCGGTTGAATCGGTTCCAACATAGCAATTCAATTACAGACAGGTTGGTGTTATATCGATCCGAAGATTATTCCTTCTCGTTAAAGCATGCGAAATCATCCGTTATCGTGACGAACATCATTGTTGTCTATAAGGGCAGACGATATCTTTACATAGACAGTGATTGTTCAAGCTAAAAAATACCGTCATGAGAAAAGCAGGCATAATTTTATTGGGATCTATAACGCTGATAGCAGCGGGTACAGCCATGGGCATCTTGTTTGCACCAGAGAAAGGCGCGAGGACAAGAAAAAAAATTGTAAGACGAAGCAGGAGACTGTTTAACTCAATTAGTGATACAATTGAGGAGGGTAGAAGTAACATTGATGAAATACGGGAAAGGCTAAAAGACAAACTCGAAGATTTGAATGAAATGGTTGATCAATTCCCTGCTCGATGTAGTACTGCAAAAAAGGAAGAATAGATCAATTTCATTTAGCCGGAAGAATATTAATTGTATAGTCATGGGAAATAAGAATATCGCTATACCTGTTTCACAATCAGACAACAATTAAAAAGCAAAAGATGAACGGTATGAAGGTAAGGAACAGCATGCAGGCAATGGTCCTGTATAAACCTGGTGCTTTGTTGGAGTACACTACGTTGCCCATGCCAGTTCCTGCTTATGGACAGGTTTTGGTTAAAATAATAGCATGTGGTGTTTGTCGGACAGACATCCATATTATGGATGGAGAATTGCCCCATCCTCAATGGCCACTTATACCTGGGCATGAGATTGTAGGAACTATAATAGCTATCGGCCAGGGTGTGTTACGTTTGAAAGAAGGGGACAGGATTGGTATCCCGTGGTTGGCCCACACCTGTGGCACCTGCCGGTATTGCCGGAGTGATCGGGAGAACCTATGTGAGCACGCTGTTTTTACAGGCTATACAATAAATGGAGGCTATGCGACTCATACCGTAGCCTGGGAACAATACTGTTATCGCCTGCCCGATATATATGCAAATGCTTCAGGTGCACCCTTACTCTGTGCGGGGCTAATTGGCTATCGTTCTTATAAGATGATGGGTAAAAGCCCGGAACGAATAGGATTCTATGGGTTCGGTGCCGCTGCTCACCTGCTTATACAGGTCGCGGTATCCGAAGGTAAAAAAGTATATGTCTTTACCAGTCCAGGCGACATAGAAACTCAGCGCTTTGCTATGGAGCTGGGTGCCGTATGGGCTGATGATTCCTTACAAGCCCCACCGGAACAGCTTGATGCCGGTATCATTTTTGCACCTCATGGGCCACTGGTACCAAAGGCACTGGCCGATCTTGATAAAGGCGGGACGGTAGTTTGTGCTGGTATACATATGAGCAACATTCCATCCTTTAAGTATGATCTTTTATGGGAAGAACGAATACTTCGTTCCGTAGCAAATTTAACCCGTGCTGATGGCGATGATTACTTGAAACTTGCTCCGAACATACCTGTGAAAACTTCCACACAATCGTTTAAGCTGCATGAAGCCAATGAAGCAATTAATGCTTTACGCAATGGTAAAATACATGGTGCTGCCGTACTTGTAATGGAAGAATAAGAATACCGTTACATCTGTGAAGTTGCTGTGAAAAGGAAATGGATTTGTCCTCTCTATGATTAATCTAATCAGGGAACATTCACGCAGATAAATATCATACCTAAACTTTACTACGGTCATTGTATGCCTTCCGGGCGGGCCGTTTCTTTGTGAAGAAATTCACCTAAACTTCTGACTATTTTATCAGATCCGGACTATGAAAAAAAATCATATAAAATGGTGGTTGACTCCCACATTGATTACTTTGTATTTATTAATCGGCCCTTGTGGATGCTATCTGTCATTGGTTGAATTTCTAAAACGGACAGTCGCTTCCACCAGGAATGTAATTGCCTCGACAGCCAACTTTATTCAAAGAAAATTCACACATACACATCATAAAATTGCGGCAGAGCGGAGAGGCTGGCTCTTTCGTAAAACAATCATATTTTAAAATAAAACTGTCATGTCTGAAAATGCATCTCCCAAACGAAATGAACCACTGCTATTTGAAGTGCAGTTAAACCTGTTACCCGATCAGAGGGGAATACTTACGGCAAATGATGTGAAAGGGGTAATCCATATCTCGGTGCCACCCGGGTTCGGTGGTCCGGAAAATAACTGGAGCCCGGAACACTTATTTCTGTGTTCGATAAGTAGCTGCTTTATGACAACACTTCAGTTTTTTGCCAAAGGATTGGAAATTCAGGATTTTAAAGCTGAAGCAATAGGCAAGGTTGAAAGGATAAAGGGGCACTACGAATTCACACAAATAGATCTTTACCCGATAGTTTATATTGCTGACGAACGCAATATGGATGAGACAAAGACAGCATTAGTCAAAGCCCAGGAATATTGCCTGGTATCCCATTCCGTCAAGTGTCAGATCATTTACCACAGCCAGGTTTTGCTTGCTAAAGAAGTCCATTGATCAGGAGTATTATGAGTTTACTGAATCACTGAAGAAGTGTATATAAATGGAACCAGGGCATGCCATGTTTTTTGTGAAAAATTAAATAAAACCTGCCTGTCTCACTGGACAGGCAGATCGTAAATTGGTTTATTGCAGATCTGCCCAATCGTTTTTAATAAGGTAGAAAAGCCAGGCTTATATTCGGGTAGTTAAAAGTACTTGATTAAGGCAATATGCTTGTAATTATTGAGCACTCCATCATCAACGAAAGAGATTTCACACCCGGATTGGATCGCTTTCTCAATGATATCATCTACTGCGTCTTTAATGTGTAACACAGAACTTTCCGTTCCGCTGTATTTACGGATACAGTTGTTATCAACGTACTCCGCCTGGAAAGCATAATTTTTCTCAACGATAAGCAAACGTGAATTGTTTTCATTGATATTTTCCCATACGCCTTCTGCACCTATAACTACAGTATTACTATTCATTGCTTTTTCTATCTCTGATAGCAAGATGTCGGTTCTTAATGCTTTGTATTTAGCTGCAAAAGGCTTTATCCTGTCTTTGAGTTCTGATAACGAAAATGTTTTATAATTATGATGAATACTACCTTGTATATGCTTTCCATTGACCGAAATGGATTTAAAATGTCCGATGATCCTATCAACCCCAACCAGGAAAACGGGCAATCTATAAGATTTCAAAAGCCCGGACAATGCATGGTCGATACCGCGTAAAAATTTTTCCTGGACCAATTCTTTTCTTTTGCTTGGGTCTGAGAAGTTGAGCACCCTTTCTGATATATCATTTTCATAAGACTCTATGTTATTAGCTGCACCCAAATCCAGCGGAGCTATATGTTCATTGTCCACTAAAAATGCTTTTGCATATCGTCCGGTTATTAGTAATGCCAGATATTTGAATGATTCCAGCTTCTCATATACGAGATCACGTATTTCAAAGGATTCATCAATAAGTACTTTATCACTTACCGGAGCAACTAAATAAAATATCTTTGAAAGAATCGGAGAGACGAAGACCGCTATGCCATTTTTAATGGCAGTGAAATCAATTGAAGAAAAAGTAAGACTGATCTTTTTTAAGATAGCTGTACAGGTTGTTTCCGGGTAAGTGTTAGTCAACTCCTTCTTTATATGATCTTCCACTAGTTTCAGGCGATGCGGCATATTTTTTCGACCTCCGTTTTCATCTGCAGCAGACAATATGATTGAGATCGCGGGACGATATTTTGTAGCGTTGAACAGTTCGAGTTCGTCTGATGTAAATTTCATAAAAGTATTTTTTATAAAAATACATCAAGGGGAACCTGAATTCTCTGACTTTAATCATACCAAATCATAACTATAATCAGGAATGAAAATGTTGATGCATCGCCAATAGAAAGCTTGGCAATAATTACACTTTTTTACAGTGAGGATATTGAATTTAAGTAAACTGGAGTATGAACAGGATTTAATCAAATTAGAAATGAGTAGGTAAGAACGCTTTTCTTTAATACAATCCCTATCACCACTTTTACTGATGATCATCATCTTCTAACGGTTGAAGGTGATTTATTTTTGTTCCTGTTTTAACTTGATAACATACTGGTATGCCAATCTCAATTGCTTCATATTTTTTAGATGAATTAACTGCTCTTGATGAACGGGCCACCGTTTCCCTGAATGAAATACCCGATTTGAAAACCAAGGTTCTGGATATTATACACAGGGACGGTATTGTTGAACTGGCAACAAATGCAGAACATTTATTGGAACTTTTATCCGATGTCAAACAACTCTTTGAGATGTTGCAGAAAACAATAAGAAAGCAGCAGAACAATCTTAAAGAGAGTGCAACCATTGTTGTAAGCAGTGAATTAAGGAACAAGCAAGAATCAATACGAAATAGAATGTTGGAAGCAGAAAAGAACTATCTGGATATTAAATATGGCTGCCTTGATTTTTTATCCAGAACGGTAGGGCACTGATTGAACGTTCCGTTTTTTTTTAAGTAAAACTTAAATTTATTGAACATGAAGGCATTTAAACTTTTCGATACTTCACAGGGGAAGATGGATCTGGAAGAAAATATAAACGATTGGTTAGGTCAGAATGGCGGCATTGACATCATTGCTGCGCATCTTATGTGGGATGGAAGTAATCTTGTTTACACGATCCTTTACGCTAAAGGAAATAACACCGATAGCGTGTTAACAGAACAGGAAAATGTAGCGATATCATTAGTGTGATTTGGCAGATTTCGTTCTCTTTCTCCGGCTCTGGTGATAGTTGGCAAATTCATTTTTGAAATACATGATAAATGCCGGGCTAATGAAAGCCGGGCATCTATTTTTCATGGGTGCGTATTAACTGGTATTTAGCTTCCCTCTAATTCGAAGCTTATTTTTCCGGTAATGCGATACTCTTTAATCACGCTGTTTTCAACTACAGCGCAATGATCCTGGATGTAAATGGACTTGATATTGTGTAACGATTTTCCGGCTTCATGTATAGCAGTTTTTGCTGCGTCTTCCCAGCTTTCTGTTGAGCTGGCCATCACTTCAATAATTTTAATTACTGACATAGGAACTGATTTTTAGGATGAGGAATTGTGTTTGGTACCATGATGGTGCTTAATATTATTCAAAGGAACAGGTTATAAAAGATTAATCCTATGAGAAGTATCAGGCTTAAAGGTGATTGCTGTCATTCAAGCAAGGACTTATTGGGGCTATGTTTGCAGGTGACGGAAACGATACTTTTTTTTATGTTGAATCCTTTATTCATTGCTATCTTCTTCACCTTAAAAATGCGAATTATGAAAACTGTATTTACGCTCATTACCATATTGCTCTGTATAAATACAGCATTTGCTCTGAAAGTGCAAAGCGGCAATGATATTACTATAAGCAAGCCAGTCTATGAAGATTATTATATAACCGGAGGAACGGTAACAATCAATGCGCCAATTCATGGCGATCTGATTGTTGGCGGGGGGACTGTCGTCATTAATGATACAATTACCAATGACGTAATGGTAGGTGCTGGTAAAGTAACTATATATGGATTTGTTGGGGATGACGTAAGAGGGATAGTCGGAGAAATACATATTAAGGGAATCATCGTGGGTGATTTGATATTAACCGGCGGCAAGCTGACAATCGAAAAAACATCTATGATCTATGGAGATGTCTTGATTGGTGGTGGAACTGTAAATATGAGCGGCACTTTAAAAGGGTCACTAAAAGGCATGTCCGGTACACTGATTATGGATGGTATTATTGAACAGGATATAGACTATAGAGGAAGCGATGTCACAGTCGATGGAGTCGTAAGGGGAAAATCAATTCTATCTGCTGATCGGATTGATATTGGCAGTAGTGCAGCTTTTTATCAGGACGTCCGGTATTGGAACAGGAGTCACGCCCTTGATTTCAAAAAATCTATAAAGAACGGGAAAGCTCTTTTTGAGTCTTCACTTGAGATTAGTAACGGGAAATGGCAATACCTTGGTTTTGCCTCAATTCTTGGCCTTGTATGGTATCTCATAGTTGTACTTATTTTTATTGCTCTCGCACAATATTTATTCAGCAATTTGATGGGAAAGGCGGCGGAGTACGCGTTTGGTCATGCCCTAAAGTCAATAGGTTATGGATTGTTGTTCCTTGTCGGTGTTCCTGTCGGCATACTGGTACTTATGATTACCATTGTGGGTATTCCCATAGGTTTTATGTTGTTAGTATTTTATATCATACTGGTCTCATTGGCTAATGTTGTCTGTTCAGTTGTGATTGCTAACCGGATAAGCGTCTTGGGCAATTATAAATGGAGCAATCTGAAGCTTTCCTCCATTGCTCTTTTTATTTTCATTTTGCTAAAAATGGTGGCTCAGATACCTATTGCCGGTTTGTTTATAATGATCATAATTACCAGCCTTGTGTTTGGCAGTATTTTATTAACGATAAAATGGAAGCGTAATAAGACAATTGAAATGGGTTGATTAAACTAGCATGATTTTGAACATTGCCATCCTTGAATCAAAGAAATAGTTTGTGTGTTGTTCATCAATCATGTTACATGATAGCTGGAGGTTTATAAGTGGCAATACTGAAAGTATTTGTTGACAAGCATTGCAGATCCGACTTGGCAAAGCTTATGGAGTAGTATTTACAGGCATTTCCCAATATGTTCATTAACTAGGTTGAATTAAAGATTGAAGGGTGAGGTCGCAAATAAAACCAACGAATATGCATTTCAAGATAGAAGAACAAGTATTGAACTGGCTGTTAGCAGGAGATGTTTCAATACAATTCCAGGTGCATCGGGATTTATTGAACGATGAGCAACGTTCCTTACAAAACCGGATAGCAAAAGAAGGCTGGGGAGCAAGATTTTTATCTTGCCGTTTGCCAAACGGACAATGGGGACGCAGCTTTTATCAACCTAAATGGACATCTACCCATTACACATTACTTGATTTAAGAAATCTGTGTGTCTCCTCTCAATGCATTGTGATAAAGGATACACTGAGTCTAATAGTGAATAACGAGAAAGGCCCCGACGGAGGCATCAATCCAAGTCGTACCATTAGGAATAGTGATGTTTGTATTAATGGTATGGTACTTAATTATCTGAGTTATTTTAAAATGAACGAACTTGAATTAGTATCCATTATTGATTTCCTAATATCGCAACATATGCCTGATGGAGGGTTCAATTGCTACTCCAATCGCAAGGGCGCTACACATAGCTCATTACATACCACACTTTCTGTACTTGAAGGCATTTTTCAGTATGCAGTTAACGGCTATCGGTATAGACTAAATGAACTACAACAAGCCGCGAAACACTCAGAGGAATTTATACTGGAACATAGATTATTTCGGTCCGATAAAACAGGCAAAATAATTGATCCCAAAATGTTACGGCTTTCCTATCCCGCCAGGTGGCGTTACGATATATTGCGGGCTCTGGACTATTTTCAGGCGGCGGGGGCACAGTACGATAAAAGAATGGATGACGCACTGGAGATAATACTCAAAAAGAGAGGCGCTGATAAGAAATGGAAACTTCAGGCCAGACATCCCGGAGTGTCTCACTTTGATATGGAAAAAGTGAGGCAACCCAGCAGGTGGAATACGTCGCGGGCCTTAAGGGTACTGAAGCATTTCGATATTCCACTTTAACGAATACTCGTAATAAATATCTTGTAATTATTAGGGAAAAGTTACTACTTTGTCAGGTTTATAGGTCATATCCGAATTGCCTCAGGAACACACCTCCGATCATGCCCAGGCCATTTTGAACATTTCCTGTTATCTGAACTTTATTGAAGAGCTCATCCAGGCCTAGGGTATGGTCTACCTGTTGATATGATTTGAGATAATTAAAGTAATCTGATGCTATAGACTTTACCTGTATCAAAGTAAGGTAACCGAATGCGCCTGGCTGTGAAGCAAAAATATTTTTCCTGGGTATATAGATGCGGCTGTTAATTGTTGTTCCATTCATCCCTGCATCTTCAAATATTGCCCTGTTGATTTCCTGACTGGCTTTGCCGGATTTTACATGTTCGGCAAAAGCATCTTTTGTGAAAAACATTATACGGTTAAACATTCTTGCATAAAATCGATCCATCCTTTCCGGTACAGTAGCGCCTGCCTGCTTCAGGCTATCATAAAGGTCGGTATGATCGGATTGTTTGAGCCATTGTCCGTTAAAGAAAAAAGAGGGTTCAATAAAGTAGGGTTGTTGTACTACTTCAATAGCATAGGCATTACCTGTAGCCGGTAAATCTGTTATGGAAATATTTGCCTGCAGGCAGGGTTCACCTTCATAAATTACGTTACTGGTATCTGCAATTGCTATAAATGGTTTCGGTACAGGCACCATAACCGTCGCAGTTCCATATTTGGGATGCACTGCCGTAATGTTGTAAACACCGGATGCCTGAATCAATTTGTTCGAAAAATAAGGCAGTGTAAATTCACTTGAGGAAAGTTCGTCTTCTTTATGTTGCAGGATCCATGCAGTTCCTTGCTGGTTCTTTACGGTTATTTCAAGATCTTGTATTAATACCCTCTGTGCAGTAGAACCGGCAATGATTGGAATGCTTTGTCCTGCACGGAAATAAATACTGTCTTCTGCTACCAGCTCACCTAATAATACAATTTTAGGTGTACCGGTTTTCGGAAGCTCCGGTTGCTTATTGCAGGCTGTAAACAGAACAGTTATCATTAAAAAAAACAAACAGGCAAGGTTCTTTCTTTTCATCGTTAAAATTGTATACGGTAACTAATTGTAGGCACGAAACGCCCTACACTTATAGCCTCCAGTGAATAAGCCCCCGTATCGTCCTGGCTGAGATAAGTACCTAAAATATTTCGTCTTCCATAGGCATTGAAGATGCCAAGGGTTATGGTTCGTTCATAACGCTTCCTTTTCTTCTTTGTAAAGTTAACAGCGATATCCAGGCGGTGAATAGGGGGTAATTGAAAATTATTCAGGGCAGCATAGTTGTAGGTTGGGCCGAAATGATACTGGTTATTTAAAAGGTTATTGTCAAAATCAGGATATACATCATCAGGAAGGGTGATAGAGGTACCCGTCATAAATACCCAACTTGCAGAGATGTTAATCCCTTTGGTGACCTGCAAGGTGCCGTCAAGATGCAGGTTATGTCTCCTGTCATATTTATATGGAAAGATTGCCCCGCTAAATAATTCATCAAATTGTCTTTCACTTTTAGAAAGTGTATAGACCACGGCTAAAAAAAACTTACCCAGTTGTTTCTCTATACTGCATTCCAACCCATAACTCCTGCCGGCACCTTGAGTAAGGACACTTTCCCAGTTTTCGGTGTTATTATAAAAACTGTTTGATCCCTTGTATCCTATCAGGTTTTGCAGTTTTTTGTAGTATAGCTCAATACTAAAAGTAAAGCCATCACTTGGCTGAAGTTTGAAGCCTGCATTACCCAAAAGTGATAATTCTGGTTTGATAATTTTCGTACTGGGCAGCCAAAAATCCGTTGGAATACCAAATGAACCATTATTAAGCATGTGCAGGAACTGAGCCATCCGGGATGCGCTCCCATAGAGGGTTAGCGCAGTTGCAGGCTTATAAGAAATATATAACCTGGGCTGCAGGGTAGGGTAGGAAAAACTCCGGTTGAACCAATGTGCAACATGCAGCCCCAGTCTTACTTTAAATTTAGTGTCGGGCTTCCATTCTTCTTCTGCGTATAATACTGCTTCGTTGGAGTTAAAGCTTTCGGCCGGGGTAAGGTTGTTCGTAAATATTCCCTTATCCTCATAAGTAGCAGTTGCCGGATCGAATGTAGCATTGGAATAATGAAGGCCCATTTCCAACTTGTGTTTGGCAGACAAATACCAATACAATTGGCTGCGGATGGCTCTCTCCTTAATCGTGGAAATACCTTTAAGGGTAGCAAAACCACCTGTCGAATCTGGTCCGGAAATAAAGTCCGGCATGTCGAGTTCATAACGAAAATTACTGTAAGTAAACGTTGTGTTGATGAAGATCTTTGGACTCAGTACTGTATTCCATTTTGCAGCTATGAAAGCATTGCCCCATTTTCCAAGTATGCTAAACTCCTCTGCATCTGAACCATCACCAAGACGAAGTTTATCCCTTCCCTTATATACACTCAAATAAACCCTGTTGGATGAATTTATCTGGTAATTGAGCTTTGTATTAATGTCATAAAAATCGCCGCTTATATTAGTTGTATCTATGATCTTCATGACCAGATCAGCCCAGGAACGTCTGGCAGAAATGATCATTGAAGCTTTATTCTTGATTAAAGGTCCTTCCAGGCTGATATTGCCACTTAGTAGCCCGATTTTTGCCGAGCCACCGAAATGTTCCATGTCCCCATCTTTCGTATAAATGTCTATAACGGAAGATAGCCTTCCTCCATACCTTGAGGGGAAAGAGCCTGAATAGAAATCAGCGGTTTTCAAGGCTTCTGTATTGTAGGTAGAACTTATACCAACAAGATGATCGGTGTAATACAAAGGGACACCATCCAGAAGGCAAAGATTTTGGCTGGGATCACCACCTCTTACAATAAGACCTACAGTGCCGTCTGGTCCGGGCTGTACTCCTGCTTTATGTTGCAAAGACCGCATCACATCATTGTCGCCCAATAAAGCGGGATATTTATTCATGTCTGCTGTATTGAGTTGTATATGATCCGAAGGCTTGTCTCGTTTTTCTACCACGTTGACCTCACTCAGTTCGTCATCATAGGACAATAGAATATCTTTTCTGGCAATACTGGTTGTAAGTATCTTTTTTTTATAACCGATGTAACTAACTGTCATTTCATAGTGTCCCCCAGGAAGAGTAAGACTATAAAAACCATAACTATTGGTAAAAGTACCGGCGCCAAGTCCGGGAATAAAAACAGCAGCTCCTATAAGAACCTCACCGCTTATACTATCTTTTATAAATCCGCTTAGGGTGATTTTTTCAATTATTTCGGAAGGACTATGCTCCTGAACGACGGGTATGATTAATATTCTATCCGTCCGTTCTACCCACTTTACCGGAAGCCCTGATAATATGGTACGGAGGACTTGTTCAACAGTATGCTCTGACCCACTGATTTTTACTTTTTTTTTACTGTTCAGGGCCAATTCGCTGAAGGAAATTTCAACACCTGTTTTTTTCTCAATATCCTTAAGGTAAGCACGTATCTTTCCTTCGGAAAAAGAAGGCTTGTAGGGCTTTTGCAATAGTTGCTGAGCATTGGAATGAATACCAGCAATACAGAAAAGGAAAACAAACATGGCAAACTTCAACATCTTCATGAACGGCTTTATTGGATATAAATAACATACCTGTTGTTTTCTTTTTTCCACCGGGTATCAGTAATCAGGCAAAGGTCATCCAGCATTTGTATTATAGTTCTGTTCTTAAATGATATATTGACCTTTTGTTGGCGATCTGCATCATCAAGGCTTTTATCAAGCAGAATACTTGCATTTTTAACCTTGCCTATAATTTCTATTGCCTGTTCAAAAGTCTGGTTGTTGAATATAAGTTCACCGGTATGGTAATAATAATAGTTAGTATCTCTAATTGTAGCTAAGGTATTATCCTGGTACACACCTTTGGTGCCGCGAGTCAAAATCAATTTTTGCTGCGGACTTTTCAAAAGGCTCATTTGTACTTTGCCTGTGCTTACTGCAACACTTGCATTACTATCTGTACAGGAAACAAAAAAGGAAGTACCTAAGACCTTTACCTCCGCTGATTGCGCTTTAACTATAAAGGGTTGCTCTTCATTATGGGAGACTTCAAAAAATGCTTCGCCTGTAAGTGTAATGTTACGTTCATCGCCCTCAAATTTTTCAGGATAGATAAGTGTGCTGCCGGGTTTAAGGTTTACTTTGGATTGGTCGGGTAGCACTATAGCCATTTCTTTATCTGTAGCAATTGCAGAAACCATATCTGTACCGGTTAGAAAATTATACAGGAGCATAATGATTAACAATCCTGCCGCCACAGCAGCTACACTCCACCACATACGCATAGGTCTCACCTTCGTCATTATTTTCACTTCCTTTTCAGGCAACTTCGTCGTTCTTGCAACCACTTTTTCCCATGCGGGTTCCACAGCAAATTGGAGTGGTTGCTGCACTACGGTATCTGTCTTTTGCCATAAATCATTCACTTCTTTAAAGATGGCCCTGTTCTCCTCAGTCGCTGCCAGCCATGCATCGAGCTCCCTGCGCTCTTCGCCGGTTGCCTCATTACTGAGCATCTTAGCCATTAACAGGTACATCTTCTCTTCCATGAATCTTGCAATGCTTAATTTAAAACGAAATAATATTGTAAAACCCCCATCTGATGCTTAAATAACTCGTTCAGCGCGAACAGTATAAGAATTATTAAAAGGATGTGCTGATGTTCTCTAAGTAATTTTATAGCCTTGCCCATTTGGTTCTCAATAGTTTTTACTGAAATACTCATTGTTTCTGCAGCTTGTTTATAGCTCATTCCATACATTTTTACCAGCAGAAATACTTCCCTGCATTTGGGAGGCAACAGATCCAGTGCTGCAGCAATGCTCCGGGATTGTTCCGTTGCATATTCATGCTGTTGCATAGCGGTAAAGTGAATTTCAGGCTCAGGCTCGGGTGTTGCATCAGTATATACTACTTGCTGGGAACGAATTTTGCGCAGAGCCGAGATACAATTATTCCTTACAGCAGTAATGAGGTAAAAACGCATATGGGGAGAAGCGATCATTTCCTGTTTGTTTTCCCATATTTTAATAAATGTTTCCTGCACTACATCTTCGGCCTGGTGGCTGTCCTGTAAATAGGTAACCGCATACCGGCAAAGATTGCTGTATTCCTGGGCAAAAAGATTTTTAAATGCGGTTTCTGCACCGCCGGCCGGCATCATCGGATAGATTTATTTTGATAAGGCAAATATAATTCCTAATCCTTTAAAATCCTATAATAGCGTGCCTTACAGTGTTTAATGAATGCTGTATTCTGTTAAATTAAATAAGCAGGATACCGCATGATACCCTGCTTATGTAATGAATGGATCACATTTTAATTTCGTATAAATTTATGTACATCTACCTCATTTCTGCTATTGCTCAACCTGATCAGGTACATTCCCGGTGCAAATTGCTGTAAAGGTACTTCCGTCCTTGCTCCTGTGATTTTACCTCTATTTAAAATGTTACCGGTAAGAGATAAGATCTCATAAGCTTCTGCCTTGCTTTCAATAAATAATACATCCCTTGCAGGCACAGGATAAACACTTCCGAGGGTTACTTTAGTTGCTCTAGAGATACCCGTACTATTGGTTTTTGGAGTAAAACGATATACGGTACCAGATGCAGGATAAGTATCCAGCCCCACTGCCACATTTAAATTAGTGACTGTATCCATACCTGGATTCAAAGGGTTGCCTTTAAGTGAATAATATTTTTCGAAAAGAAAATTATCCATGCTTAGGTTTTTAATATACCCGAGTGGCACCTTCCCCTGAAAATAATCGGGAAAATGAGTGATCGATGAAGGGCCGAAACGAAACTCTATGGCACTGTTACTTTCGTAAATCCACACTTGAAGATTGACAGAATCATTACTGGTACCATACAATGATTTCTCGTTGCTGAAGCCCGCATTTCTAAGCTCCATCTTAAATATCCTGGACCCGCTTGTTCCGGATAATTTGTATGATACGGGACTGACCCCTTCACTCCCGGGATAATTGCGATCTTGTAAAGAAGTGCCTAGTATGGCAAACCCGCTTTGCGTGCCGGTAAGAGCAGGGACAAGCAGATTAGTTTCATTCAGTGTTATGGTATTTATTGTGTTACCGCCAAACTGAAAATTAAACCCAACCGGGAAAGTAAATGTTGCTGTGTCGGCCCAGGCATTACCGGCAGTAATGTTTGTGGCATTGGTGAGGAGCACATAATTTTCTTGAAGGGTAGTAACAAGATAGGGCATTTGTGCCTTTGATTCATAGTTTACTAAAAATGTGGCCGCAGTAATGGCCATGCAGTTTAAGATGTTTTTCATTGCTGTTTTTATTTTTATAATGGTAATACGCACTTCAGGCTTTTGCCCCCTATTCAAAAAGTCTTTTTTTATAAAAAAGATTAGTAAAAAGCAAAAATAAGCAAAACGATTAAACCCGTTGCTATACAATGCTTTATAAAACAGTAGTCTTGGTTTGGAACTCGGTGTCTGATAGGTTTTGGGCTTGAAAACACAAGGTTAGGTTACTAATTCGTTACCGATTGACAAAGGTAACTATGTAGCTTAACTGATTATATTTCAGTCTTTTGCACCCCTTTTTATATTCCCTTGTAACTCAATGTAATTTAATTTTAAACATTAAACATTTGAGTTATGGAACAGACAAAAAAGTCCACGTTCAAACTGCTTTTCTACCTGAAAAAGAACGAACTGAAAAAGAACGGTAATGCACC
>JBAZWL010000043.1:0-35855 GCA_041660405.1 Taibaiella sp.
CCATATTTTGTCCAGATCAGCGTGCTCCAGCACATGGTTGGCAATAATAAGATGACCGGTATGAATAGGATTGAAACTTCCGAAGTATAAACCAATGTTCATGTAGCGTATCGTTGTTGTCGATTTAGGTTAGCATTCAGTAAAACAATCAGGCAATTTCCACCCAAATATGCCTTGCCTCGTTTTTGCGGAGACTAAGGCAATAACCGGAAACCTGGATCGCAATAGGGTCTCCAAGTGGCGCAATGGCCTCTATGGATACTGCTTCGCCGGGTATGCATCCCATTTCCATGAGTTTTACCTTCGCCTCATTATCGTCAAACCGGTGAATTACGCCGCTGGAACCTGATTTCAATTCTGATAACCGATACAACATAGCTTTAAAAAGTGATGCAAAAATACTGGGGTTATTGCTTAGCGCCAAATTAAAAGTGTTGATATTCATATTCTGAGGGCACAACAATCGCTATCATTCTTCCCGTTAAAAAAATTCTTGTTACTTTTGCCGCCGGAATTCTAAACATAGGTAATGAGTATTCACAACAATTACGTTGCCATTCTGGCAGGGGGTATAGGTAGCCGGTTCTGGCCGGAAAGCCGACAAAAGTTACCTAAACAATTTCTTGACCTTTTAGGCACCGGACAAAGTCTTTTACAGGCTACGTACAATCATTTTAAAGATATCTGCCCGAAAGAGAATATATATGTCATTACTCATGAATCGTATATAACGCATGTAAAGGCACATTTGCCCGAATTACTGCCATCGAATATCGTATCAGAACCATCCCGTAAGAATACCGCTCCAAGCGCAGCTTATATCACACATAAGATCCACGCTTTCAACCCCGACGCCAACATTATCCTTAGTCCTGCTGATCATCTGATAACCGATGAACGGACTTTTCAAAACCAAGTTTTTGAAACGCTCGACTTTGTTTCCAAACATACTGATATTGCAACTATTGGTATCAGACCTACACGGCCCGATACTAAATACGGCTATATCCAATACGAACACAAAAACAACGAAGATCAATTCCATAAGGTCAAAACTTTTATTGAAAAGCCTAACCTGGAAATTGCCCGTACTTTTTTACGTTCAGGAGATTTCCTGTGGAATTCCGGCATATTTGCCTGGAATGTAAAAACCTTTATTAAATTACTGGAAGAATATTTCCCGGAATTGAATGACGTATTCGTACAGGCGCGCGATGTGCTTAATACTTCCAAAGAGGTTAAGGCCATGGAAATGCTGTATGCCCAGTGTACCAATATTTCCATTGATTATGCTATTATGGAAAAGGTGCGCAATGTATATACATTACCCTCTCAATTTGGCTGGAGTGACCTCGGCACCTGGGAATCGGCCTACGAACATTCTGAAAAAGATTATCTGGGCAATGCCGTTTACGGCAAAAATGTAATGATCATTGATGCATCAGGCTCTATGGTAAGGGCTCCGGAACATAAGCTGGTAATACTGCAGGGATTAGAACAATATATAGTGATAGATACACCGGAAGTGTTGCTGATCTGTGAGCGCAGCAAAGAACACCAGATCAAGGATTATCTTGCAGAGGTAAAAAGGAATAAAGGAGAGAAATTTTTATAACAGACCATAACAGAGGGAACCATTTTTATTTACATATTTCAGATTACGACTCATGCTACCTAAGTACAACAGAATACTCCTTAAACTTTCGGGTGAATCCTTAATGGGTGACCGCAGCTTTGGCCTTGACCCGCAAATGCTTACCCAGTATGCTATAGACATCAAAACCATTTCAGATCTTGGTGTTCAGGTAGCTGTTGTGATTGGTGGCGGTAATATATACCGTGGCATGAATGAAGCAGAAACAGGTATTGAACGTGCACAGGGCGATTACATGGGCATGCTGGCCACGGTGATCAATGGTATGGCACTTCAGGCTTCGCTGGAAAAAGTAGGTGTAAAAACCCGCCTGCAAAGCGCCATTAAAATGGAACAGGTTGCTGAACCGTATATACGTCGCAGGGCAATACGCCATTTGGAAAAAGGCCGCGTGGTGATCTTCGGAGCAGGTACTGGCAATCCGTATTTCACTACAGATACAGCCGGTTCATTACGTGCTATTGAGATCAATGCAGATGTAATTCTTAAAGGCACTCGTGTAGATGGTATTTATACTGCTGATCCTGAAAAAGATGCTAATGCTACCCGTTACGAAACAATTAGTTTTTCTGAAGTGATCAGCAAAGGACTAAAAGTAATGGATATGACAGCATTCACTTTATGCCAGGAAAATAACCTTCCTATTATTGTTTTTGACATGAACAGAACAGGAAACCTTGCAGATGTAGTGAGTGGTAAAAATGTGGGTACGCTGGTAAAATAACCAGAGCGGAACAGTAAAAAAATTATGACGAGGAAAGAACGGTATCAGTTTGTAATTGACTATTTCCAGGAGCATGCACCGGAAGCTGAAACTGAATTGCTTTACGACAATCCTTTTCAGCTTTTGGTTGCCGTCATACTTTCGGCACAATGCACTGACAAGCGTGTGAATATGACCACACCGGCTATTTTTGAAAAATATCCTGATGCTGAAAGTCTCTCTCATGCCACATTTGACGAACTCTTTCCTTTAATAAAAAGTATCAGTTACCCGAATAACAAAACGAAACATCTTATTGGCATGGCTAACATGCTGGTAAATGATTTTCATTCGGAAGTTCCGCTTACAGTCGATGAATTGATCAAGCTTCCAGGTGTAGGGCGTAAAACAGCAAACGTAATTACTTCAGTAATAGATCATCAGCCCAATATGGCTGTTGATACACATGTGTTCAGGGTTTCAGCAAGAATAGGCTTGACGCTTAATGCCAAAAACCCTTTACAAGCTGAACAACAGCTGATTAAATATTTCCCGCAGGAATTGATCCATAAAGCACACCACTGGCTTATTCTGCATGGCAGATATATTTGCGTAGCCCGTAGCCCTAAATGTGAGGAATGTGGCTTGCAACTGGCTTGCAAATATTACCAATCCACATTGAAAAACTAATTGCATCTTTGCAGACCAGGAAAATGCCAGAGTGGCATCTTCCCGACAGAACAGATTTAGCGTAGCATGTTATCCTTTATTAAAGAAAATAAAACAAAAGCATTGACGTGGAAAGAAGCCGTGAGAGCAAACGGTTTTATATTCAAGCTTGTAGCCGTTACTATTATATTTGCGGCCATACTTTTCACCTTTCCTTTTTTTTTCCAGCACATTGAACTTAGAGATGGTTATAAACTCAAAGATATTGCCGTAGATAATATTGAGCCGATTGATATGTCGGTACCTATTTTTGTCTGTATCTGGGGAATTACGTTTTTGATTGCTTACCGGTGCTTCCGCAATCCCATGCTCTTCCTGGCTGCATTATATAGTTTTATCGTACTGACTTTGCTCCGTATGATTACTATTACACTGGTGCCGCTCAATCCTCCTGATGGTCTTATTCCATTGGTTGACCCAATCAGTAATTTCTTTTATGGTAAAACAAGTTTCGTAACCAAAGACCTGTTTTTCTCCGGCCATACCTCATCTCAATTTCTTTTCTTTCTTTGTCTTCACAAAAGAAGGGATAAGGTCTTTGCATTTATTTCCACTTGCTTCGTAGGTACAATGGTACTGGTTCAGCATGTGCATTATACCATTGATGTTTTGGCCGCAATACCGCTTACTTATCTATGTTTTTTAGCAGGAAAAAGACTTGCCTTGGGCAAACAGAAATCTCTTGAAAGTTTTGACTAAGGTCAATTCCGCTTTTATTATTTGGAATTGTCTGCAATTACAGTTTACCTTTGCAGGGTAAATTTTTACACATTATTTCTCAATAATCTCCTTCGGGAATGTATGAGAAACCTCGGGGTGCCTTACTAATCAGGCTGAGATCACACCCGTAGAACCTTGACCGGATAATGCTGGTTAGGAAAGGTAACATTGGTTTTCCAACTTACCTTATTGATTTTTAAAGCTATGAAGTAAGCCCTGAAAGGCTTTATACATTGCTTTCATTTTTTGTTTTTGCTATAGCGTAAGCTGTAGCAATGTATTTTAAAATCAATTTGAGATCATGATAAAAGTTCAACCAAAAACCGCGCTGTTATGCAGTGCATTGTTTTCAACCATTACCTCGTTTGCGCAGGAAGCGGATTCTGTAAAAAAACCGATAGCCCAACAAGAGCTTATTCCAGTGGAGATCAGGGGAGTAAGGGTTAATGATAAGTCTCCCTACGCTGTATCTAACCTGAATGAAAAAGACATACGCAGTCAGAATTTGGGACAGGATATTCCTTACCTGCTGAATCAGACACCTTCTGTTGTGATCAGCTCGGACGCCGGAGCTGGCGTAGGTTACACGGGTATGCGCATCAGGGGTACTGATGCTTCGCGTATCAATTTTACCATTAATGGTATCCCGGTAAATGATGCAGAATCTCAAGCAGCCATTTTTGTGGATTTCCCTGATCTGCTTTCTTCGACCAATTCTATTCAAATCCAGCGTGGTGTGGGTTCTTCTACAAATGGTTCGGGTGCATTTGGTGCTTCTGTTAACCTAAGTAATCTGCAACAAAGCAAAAAAGCATTTGCAGAAGTCAACAATTCCTTTGGTTCTTTTAATACATGGAAACATACTGTGAGAGCAGGAACAGGCTTGCTAAAAGGTGGTTTTCAATTTGATGTCCGTGCCTCTAAAATCTCCTCTGATGGCTATATTGAACGTTCTTCAGCAGATCTTAAATCGTTGCAATTCGTTGCTGGTTGGACTTCTAAGGATGAGAAAACAGCACTACGCTTTAATCTTTTTACTGGGAAAGAAAAAACAGGTCAGGCCTGGAACGGAGTGAAGGAAGATTCACTGACAACCAACCGCAGGTTCAATAGTCTTGGATTAAAAGCAGACGGAACTTACTATGATGATCAGACAGATAATTATCAGCAAGATTATTATCAATTGTTTTTTGACCATAAATTCAATGAATTCTGGAGTTTGAACGCGGCTTTGTTTCTGACACGCGGCAAAGGTTTTTATAACGAATACAGATTGGATGAAAGCCTTTCTGGTTATGGCCTTCCTGCTTTCACCACGCCAGCTGGCGACACGTTTAGCACTACCAACCTTACACGTCGTTTATGGCTTGATAATCATTACTATGGTGGTATTTTTTCTTTGGTTTATCAGAAAAATAAAACCCAATTCATTTTGGGTGGAGGATACAACAGGTATGATGGCAAACATTATGGCTTTGTAACCTGGGCTGATTATGGTGTTCCGGATAATTATCGTTGGTACAATCTTACAGCGCACAAAGGCGACTTTAATATTTATGCCAAACTGCAACAGCAAATAGGCGAAAACTGGTATGCCTTCGGAGATCTTCAATATAGAAAAGTGAATTACGAAATCAATGGTTTCCGTAAAAATCCTACTTTGATGCCAAGAGCTGATTTCAATTTCTTTAATCCTAAAGCAGGGATCAGTTACATTACTACGCATGCCAACAATGCTGAAAGTAAAGCCTACGCCTCATTTGCCGTTGCTAATAAAGAACCTAGCCGTGATGATTTTGAAGCTTCACCTGCACAACAACCCAAAGCAGAATCTTTATATGATGGAGAACTAGGTTACCAATATCGCAGTACTATTTGGGAAGCAGGAGCCAACTTCTATTACATGTATTACCGCAACCAGTTAATACCGACCGGGAAAATAAATGACGTAGGAACTGCTACCCGTACCAATACACCTAAAAGCTACAGAACAGGCCTGGAACTAACCGCGGCGGTAAGACCTGCAGCTTGGTTAAGACTTCAGGCTAATGCTACCATTTCCCGAAATAAGATTATTGACTTTGAAGAATATATTGATGATTATGATTCCGGCGAACAGATTCTAAACAAATATGAAGAATCAGATATTGCTTTTGCACCAGGATTAATTGCTGGAGGAACCGCCACTATAGAGCCTTTCGCCAAATTGCTGAAGCAACAACAATTCTATGTAGACATCATTGGTAAATATATAGGCCGCCAATATCTGGATAATACTGGAAACGAAAGCAGAAGTATTAACCCATACGGCTTATGCGACCTGCGTTTACGCTATACCATTCAAACTTCGTTTGTAAAAGAACTTGGTATTTCCCTGGCTTTGAATAATATTTTGAATAAAAAGTACGAAGCAAACGGATACACTTTTAGTTATAAATATGATGGTGTACTAACAACGGAAAACTATTATTTCCCGCAAGCCGGATTCAACTTTCTGCTAGGCGTGAATATCCGGTTTTGATCTTAAATAAGTCAATCTACAGTCGATAAATAACTTCTCAAAAGTTTTTAACTTTTGAGAAGTTCAAACAACATGAAACATCCAAAAGAAATATTACCGGCAAGCCTGGTAAAAGAAATACGGAATTATACATTTGAAACAGAAACAGCAAGGAGTTTACCTCAAACCGTATTGGACATAGCATACGACCAGCAATGGTTTCAGTTGCTTGTACCTAAGGCTTTTGGAGGTAAAGAATTAGCATTGCCGGAAACTGTTCGTCTGTTTGAAGCTATAACCTGGGCCGATGCTAATGTAGGCTGGTGTCTAAACCTGGGCGCAGGAGCCAATATGTTTTCCGGTTACCTGGAAGGAGCAGTGGCAAATTCAATTTTCAATTCAGCAAAAACCTGTTGCGCCGGCAGTGGAGCTATTTCCGGTAAAGCGACTAAAACCCAAGGTGGCTATATACTCACTGGTCGATGGAAATATGCAAGTGGCGCTAACCATGCTACACATTTTACAGCCAATGCTTATCTGCTGGATGAAAATGGGAACAATATTATGGAAAATGGAATACCTGTTTTCCGTTCCTTTATTATTCCTGCTGATAAAATTATCAATCATAAAAACTGGGATGCTGTAGGCCTGTGTGCCACATCCAGCAATGATTTCGAAGCCATTGATGTTTTTGTACCCTTTGAACATACCTTCACTTTATTGAAACCTTCTGCATTTGCACAAGGGCCTGTGTATCGGTTCCCGTTCAACATGATGGCCGTAGTCAACATGACTTGTATGATCACCGGTATTGCAATACATTTTCTGGATCTGTATGAGGAACTTGCTGCAACCAAGAAACCATTACACAGTGATCTTCTGCTAAAAGATAATCCTGTTGCCGTTTCTATTCATGAGCAAGCTGCAAATAATTTTCATACAGCACGCAATTTAATGTACGAACAACTGGAAAGCGTATGGCAATACTATGAACAAGGAATTGAGGCTGATGAAAAATCTTTAGACCGCTTAAAGAAAGTAACCAATCAAGCAGCCAAAGTTTCTCGGGACTTATTAGATGCATTATTCCCTTTGTGTGGCATGAATATTATCTCTCCACAATCGGAACTTAATAAAGTGTGGCGGGATGCAGCTGTTGCATCGCAACATTATTTACTCTCACCATTGCAACAAGTTGATTAATAACCGTTCAAGAGTCACTGAAAAGTGGCTCTTCTTTTTCTTAAAGACTTTTGTTAATTTTCTGAATAAATACCCAGTGAATAAATACTGGCAAACGTCTTTATAATCAACACATAAATAACTAACCTATGAAGAACCGCTACATTTCAAGCCTTATTATTTTCTCACTATTCTTACTGGCTTCCTGCCAGCAACGACTATATTTTCCAGACAGAGCCAATACGCCTGGCCTTACTCATGCGCTGGAAGGCAAAGCCACATTCAGCATTAAACCGCAGGGCAATGACAATGAACGTGACTCGTTGGGATCAGATGAGGTAAATTTCGGAACAGGGATAGATCTTGCTTTTTCTCCAGTAAAACACTTGGGCATTATTGCCTCTGGCAGATGGATTAATAACAGAAGGATCGGAGAAGGAGATTCTTATGGTTTCTTTGAAAATAACAAAACAATAGGTGGCGTCTTTAACGGCAATCGCTGGGAACTGGGAGCAGGCTATTACGATGTATTTGGTAAGATGGGCAAAGTAGAAGTTTATGGTGGTTATGGCAACGGATCATTAGAAAGAAGAGGGGAGGAATTACCTCAATATAACTACAATACCCGCTATCATCGCTTCTTTGTACAGCCAGCTATAGGTTTTGGGAAATCTAATTTCTTTTCTTTTACCGGAGGTCTAAGAATTGCAGTTATGAAGTTTTATGATTTCCAGTCAACGGATCCTACTTTAAGATATACTATAGGCAAATCACAGCAGGACGTAACCAAAGCTTTGTTTCCTTTTGTAGAACCCTTTGTAAACTTTGAAGGCGGATATAAATTTATCAAAGCCAGTGTACAATTTGGTGCCACCAGACAACTAGTGAATACCAATATTGCAGGTAATTTCCCCTTGTATGCCAGCTTCGGATTGATCTTTCATTTTAGTCCGGAATTTTTCAGTGTAGCAAAAGAGGTAAAATAACATATCAACTAATAACCCTTATAGGTTTTTAAAACCTATAAGGGTTATTAAGTTTCAAGTATATCTTTTAATGCTTCTTCTAATGTTGGGTACTTAAACTCAAACCCACTCTTCTGCAATCGCTCCGGCAATACCCATCTGCTTTTCAACACAAGTTCTGTTTCTGTACCAATCATTTTGGCTCCTAATTTCAATAACCAACGAGGCATAGGTAAACCAAAACGTTGTCTTCTTAGCTTGCGAAAAATCCGCATTTGCTCTCTATTTTTTACAGGATGTGGCGCCGCACAATTAATAGCTCCTTCCAACTCTTCATGCTGTTGTACAAACCGGATAATCCTGTAAAGATCTTCCAGATGAATCCAACTAAACATTTGATTTCCATCTCCCTGATGCCCGCCCAATCCATAATGCACTAAGTTCAAATAGGGAACAATTACACCTCCGCCTTTGCCTAATACTATTGCAATTCTTAAAGCCACCTGACGAATTTTGGGGAGATCAAATGAAAAGAATGCTTCTTCCCAAGCCTTTGCTATGCTTACTGAAAAGCCACTTCCAATTTCGCCTTCAAGCTCTGTCATTGGCCTATCTTCAGCGTGTCTGTAAATAGTGGCAGTACTGGAATTGAGCCATAATGCAGGTGGTTGCTTACATTTAAGCAATGCCCTACCGAGTTGTATTGTAGTTTCCGTTCTGGATCGCAGTATTTCTTGTTTATTCACTTCATTGTAACGACAGTCAACAGATTTACCGGCAAGATTTATCAACAGTTCAGCACCTTCCAATGTCTGGATAATACCTGGCTCATCATCCCAATGTACCTTACCTGAACTACGGGAAATAACTATAACATCATAGCCTTCGTCCGTAAATTTCTGTTCCAGGAACTGGCCTATAAAACCGGTCCCTCCGGCAATGACAATTTTCTTTTTCATAGAATATAAATAAGGATCAAGCTTCGGTACAATAGCCAGGTAAGGGATAAATACCAGGGTAATTTTAATAAAGCCACTCTTCGTTTATGTTCCAGGAACATAAATACGACAACACATAAAAAGTAAAATAATGCTATATATGGAGAAAGATTTACCAGATATTTTAATCCGATAAAAAGCAATAGCAGCAATGAACCTAACAAAGAGACGGTAAGTAAATGAAACCAATATTTCAGCTTTACATTGAATGGTTGTTTCCACAAGAAGGTGGATTGAAATATAAGCTGACCTATTACCATAGCCAGCTCAAAATAAAAGGAGTATTGAATAGAAATAAATTGCTGTAAATAGCCTGAATAAATATTGAGTATGAATGCTGTAAAAACTATAGCAAACAATTGATAAAGGATCCGGATGATGGTTTGACTACGCAATTATTTTTTTATTTCAGGAAGCAGACATTTCCATATCCCATGTTTTCAAAGAATCATACTGTTCATCAATAAGCGGATGAGGCAAGGTTATTTTGGCTTGTGTAGTATGTAAGAAAACAGTTTTCATACCCATTGTTTTTCCAAATTGCATATCGCTTAGGTTATTACCCACCATTACACTTTTATCGAATTCAATACCTGGAAAATCTTTTTGTGCATCCAAAGCCATACCGGTATTAGGCTTCCGGTGTGAATGATTACTATCTATTGACGGTGCAAAATATATCCTGGTAATATGTCCGCCTGCTGCTACTACCTGTTCTGTAAGATGATCATGTATTTCAAGCAAAGCTGCTTCGGTCATATATCCCCGCCCTACACCACGTTGATTGGTAACAATAAAAACGTAATAGAACTTGCGGGATAAATTTACCAATGCATCTATAGCGCCCTGGTAAAAGACAAATTCGTCTTTATGAAAAATATAGCTTCCGTCTTTTTCTTCATTAATTACACCATCACGGTCCAGGAATAATGCTGTCATTTTTTTTAAGTGGTAAGTGGTAAGTTAATAGTTGGCAATTGGCAGTTGGCAATTTTCAAGAGTTGAATATTGAGTATTGAGCATTGATTATTGAATATTCCCTTTCTCCTGGTTTCTGCTCTTGATTCTTGCCTCTCATTAAAGTTTAAGTTCCTGTTGCGCCCGATAATAATCTTCAGGTATACCAATGTCAATAAAATAAGTATCACTTACAAAGCCCTGCAGTGTACCTTTTCCTGTTTCTTGTTCCAGGAAATCTTTTTCAAAAGAAAACTTATCCGGGAAAGTGGAAAGATCTTCTTTGGCTTTATTCAACAAATAAACGCCACCATTAATGAGTCCTTCTTTGCGGAATTGTTTCTCTTCAAAAGCAATGATCCTGTTTTCTGCATCGAGCTGTACAGAGCCATAACGATCGTAATCTTTCATGGGTTTCAATGCCAACATTGCTTTGTAATCCGTATTGAAAGAGGCTTTCATAGCCCGGAGATCAACATTAAACATGGTATCTCCATTGAGAATAAACACTTCGCGTTCCCTGCTCTTCATCAAAGCTCTTTTAATACCGCCGCCTGTGCCCATCGGTTCTTTTTCCAATACCCAGCTTGTTTTAAAAGTAAAAGCTTTTGAACGCAGGTATTCTATTACTACTTCCGATTTATACCCAAGAGAAAATACTACACAATCTACAAATTGCTGCTCCAGGTAATGCAGGATATGTGCCAGGAAAGGCTCACCGGCAACCGGCGCCATACATTTAGGCACATCGCTCACTACACCACTAAGCCGCGTACCAAGCCCGCCGGCCAATATGATACATTCCATTTTTTTAATTTGAAAATTGGAAAATTCGACAATGTGAAAATGTTGCACGCATCAGTCATTTGCACATTTTCCAATTTGCTCATTGGCTAATTGAACAAGGCTTCCTCCACCAATTGACAAATGATATGCCCAACTGTAATATGGCATTCCTGGATACGAGGTGTATCATTACTGGGCACATTCATCAGGATATCAGAAAGGTCTTTCATTTTTCCACCACCTTCGCCGGTAAAAGCTATGGTAGTGATTCCCATGGTACGTGCCTGTTCAAAAGCTTTAAGAATATTACCAGAGTTGCCGGAAGTACTCAAACCTATTATGATATCCCCTTCACGGCCCATACCTTTCAGCAATCTGCTGTATACAAACTCGTAACCATAGTCGTTGGCTACTGCTGTGAGGTAAGAAGTATTGCAATGTAATGCCTCGGATGGAAGCGGATTTCTATCGGTATAAAAACGGCCGGAAAACTCTGCGGCAAGATGTTGCGCATCAGCTGCGCTACCACCATTTCCACAAAACAATACTTTATTACCATTATTGAAGGCTGCAATAACTTTTTCGGTAATCATTTTAATCGTATCTACAAGATTTTCATCAGCAAGTAATTTTTCCTTTACACTTACAGATGCCCGGAGAATATCAACAATTTTCTGATTCATTATTTTTTTTGTCTAATGGATGTCAAAAATAACAAAGTAAATCAGAACGAGCCAATCTTTAGTACTTTTGCGCGGTTATTAAAAAGCAAACCATTAAGAATCTTAAGATGAGTCAAAATTTCGAACAAATAGCAAATGTGATACGTGACCGCCGCACAACGAAACCTGCAGCAATGAACGGTACCACTATATCAGATAGTACCATAAATCAATTATTGGAGCTTGCAGATTATGCCCCTACTCATGGACGTACAGAACCATGGCGCTTTTTTGTGTACAAAGGAGAGGCTTTAAAAAACTTCTGTAAAGATCATGCAGAACTTTATTGGGCCAATACCGCTGAAGAAAACCGCAAGCAACAAACCTACGATAACCTGGAACATATGGGCGATCTGGCTTCCAACCTGGTGATAGCAGTAATGCGTCGCACTCCGGAAACCAAAATTCCCTTCCTGGAAGAATATGCGGCCACGTCGGCAGCTATTCAAAATGTTTTGATCGGTGCTGAAGCTATGAGCCTGGCTACAATGTGGAGTACAGGAGGCATGGTACTGAAACCAGCCATGAAACAGTATTTGCATTTAAAAGAAGAGGATGAAGTAGTAGGTTTTCTTTACCTGGGGCATACAGACCAACCCAAAAGAGAGCCAATACGTAATATCCCTTTAACAGAAAAAATTGTTTGGGCTTAATCAAGCCTTCAGGATCATACAGGTTTTAAACCTGTATGATCTTTTTTATCTTGCAGACCATGTATATCAAACAAATACTAACCCTGATTAAAAAGGACTTCCTGCTGGAGTGGCGCCAGAAGCATACACTTTTTGGTGTTATGCTTTATGTGGGCTGCACGGTATTTGTATTGTATATGATGGCCGGCCAGCCTCAAAGTAATATCTGGAATGCTTTGTTTTGGGTGGCGCAATTATTTGTTACGGTCAACACAGTGGCGAAGAGTTTTTTACAGGAAGGCGAAGCCCGTATGCGTTACTACTTTACCTTGGTAGCTCCGGTACAATATATTATTGCAAAAATGGTGTACAGCCTGGTCATGATGATGATCATGATGTTCATTTCCCTGTTGCTGTTCAATGTATTGCTGGGCAGCCCTATTATCAGGATGGGAACCTTTATAGGCGTATGCTGCCTGGGCGCTTCCAGTCTTTCCCTTTTGTTTACTTTCCTCTCGGCTATTGCAGCCCAGGCTCGTCAGAACGCCGCGCTGATGGCTATTCTTGGCTTTCCTATTGCTATTCCTTTGCTTATGATCCTAAGCAATCTTGCCCTTGGTGCAGTATCTTCTGTAGTACAGGAAGGCTGGGGTGGTATGGCATGGATGATGGTGGGCATGGATGTACTTATCATAGCGTTGGCAACTATCCTTTTTCCTTTTTTATGGAAAGAATAAATATCGTTATACTTTCCATAAATCGGTTTCAAAACTTCATTTGCTCCCCTGTTTGCTGAACAATCCTTGTAAATCAGGGTTATACTCTGATTATTCTACTGGATACAAAAAGGATCATTTTTTCAATTGGAGGATATGGATATAGCTTTATTGCAAAAACAAATTTGCAAAGTAATAACCAGTATAGGAGGGCATATCAGGTACAAAAAAGAACTTGGTCTGCCGGCCAGGGTCTATTATTTCATCTCCCGAAAAGAGCCTGTAATTAATATAGAAGCGCTGTTTCTTGGTGAACGTTTTGGGGTAATTATTAATGATAATAAAGGCCACAAAAATAGGAACATGTTTAATTCGAGCGGTTATCGTATCATTATTTGCAGTAGTCTTACCGATTTCAAAGAGCAATTTAACCAGTTGAAAGAAGAAAAACTGAACGCTAGTGAATAAAAGTACAGTTGCCTCTATTCATCCTTATAAAAATGTACCCATTGTCTTTGACATGGGTATATTTTTTGCCAAAACATTTTATTAATCCCTATATTTTATTTGTACTTAAATTTCAACATCGGTTTTGTACATTTGCACCACCAATTCGTCTTCGTAGCTCAGTTGGTAGAGCAGCTGACTCTTAATCAGCGGGTCTAGGGTTCGAGTCCCTACGAGGACACTGAGCATTTTTTGAAAAATTATATATTTTAATATCATGACTTCTACTATTTTGAGTGTTTACAGCGTAGGCAATACCATTGGCGAAATATCGACTTATGTGTTGGTTGTCCTAATGGCTATCGTCTTGATCTATGCTATGTTCAAATATCTGAACACTGAAGACCTGCATGACTAATATCTCTGAACATATTTCAAAAATACGTGCCAACTATCAACAGGCTACGTTGAGCGAAACAGAAGTAGGCGACGACCCGCTTCTGTTTTTTCAAAAATGGTTTAGCGAAGCGGAAGCATCAGGTATTACAGAAGTAAATGCCATGACACTTGCTACGGCCAATATGTGGGGATTACCATCGGCACGTATTGTATTGCTAAAAGGCCTGGACGAAGAAGGTTTTGTATTCTTTACCAATTACGAAAGTGAAAAGGGACGCCAGATAGCCGAGGAAGATTCCGTAGCATTGTTATTTTTCTGGAAAGAACTGGAAAGGCAAGTGAGAATAGAAGGAGTCGCACGCAAAATCAGCGCCCAGGAATCGGATACGTATTTTCATTCCCGTCCAAAAGGCAGCCAGATCGGAGCCATTGCATCTCCGCAAAGCCAGGTAATAGAAGGCAGGACTGAATTGGAAGAAAAAGTAAAAGAACTGGAAGCACAATATGCCGACAGCGAAATACCAAGACCGGAATATTGGGGCGGCTATAGGGTAATACCGGAAAAAGTAGAATTCTGGCAAGGACGTAACAATCGCCTGCACGACAGGATTGTTTTTTACCGCGAACCGGAAACCGATAATGGGGAAGGAGAATTGCCCGGTTACAGTGCCTGGGAAAAATTCAGACTGGCACCTTAGTTTAATTAGCAAATTTGAAAATGTAAAAATTTGAAAATGTAAAATTAGATCGCTTTGGCCATTTGCTAATTTTCACATTTACTGATTTTCGAATTAAGAAAATGAAATCTCTATTTACACAAAAACAGCTGCAGATAACCATTGAGCGCCTGGCGCATCAATTGCTGGAAAATCATCTTGATTTTTCCGACACAGTATTGATAGGCATGCAGCCGCGCGGTGTATTTCTTTCCAACAGAATTCACAGCAAACTGAACGAATTGCTACCCGGCGTAAATATTCCTTACGGCAAACTGGATATCACTTTTTACCGCGACGATTTCAATACCTCGCCTGCTCTGCACGAAGCACAGGAAACAGATATAAATTTTTCCCTCGAAAATAAAAAAGTAGTACTGATAGATGATGTACTGTACACCGGTCGTACCATACGTTCCGGCCTGGATGCACTACTGGATTTTGGGAGACCGGAATCTGTTGAATTATTGGTATTGATAGACAGAAGGTTTAGCAGAGAACTGCCTATACAGCCCGATTATATAGGCATGACGGTAGATTCTATTGCTACGCAAAAGGTGAAGGTATTGTGGAAGGAAAAAGATAAAAAAGATGAAGTGGTGATGCTGGACTAAAACCGTGCATCACATAACAATAAAACAATAAAGCTAAAAGTGTCACTATCCGTCAAACATTTATTAGGCATTAAAGATCTGACCCCGGGAGATATAGACCTGATACTCCGCACAGCAGATAATTTCAAGGACGTACTCCAACGTCCTATCAAGAAAGTTCCTACCCTTAGAGACACAACTATAGTTAACTTATTTTACGAAAATTCAACCCGTACCCGTATTTCCTTCGAGCTTGCAGAGAAGAGATTGAGTGCGGATACCATCAACTTTACTGCATCCGGCAGTTCTGTTTCCAAAGGGGAAACGCTGATCGATACCGTCAATAATATTCTATCCATGAAAGTGGATATGGTGGTGATGCGGCACTCTGCCAGCGGCGCACCACACTTTTTATCTCAACACATTAACGCCAGCATAATCAATGCCGGCGATGGTATCAACGAACATCCCACACAAGCCCTCTTAGATGCTTTTTCCATAAGAGAAAAATTGGGTGACCTGAAAGATAAAAAAGTAGCACTCTTTGGAGATATCATGCACTCCAGGGTGGCTTTAAGTAATATATACCTGCTTACCAAAATGGGTGCCGAAGTAATTGTATGCGGCCCCCCTACCCTCATACCAAAGCATATTGAAAAGCTGGGCGTAAAAGTATCGTACGATGTACGCAAAACACTGGCATGGTGCGATGTGGCCAACGTATTACGCATACAGCTCGAACGCCAGAACAAGCCACTGTTCTCTACCTTAAGAGAATATTCCTTGTACTACGGTATCAATAAAGAAATGCTGGACAGCCTTAAAAAAGAAGTGATCATTATGCATCCCGGCCCTATTAACCGTGGTGTAGAATTGAACAGCGACGTTGCCGACAGCAAAAACTCTATCATACTTGACCAGGTACAAAATGGTGTGGCCGTACGTATGGCAGTACTGTACTTACTTGCAGGCAAAAAAGAAGAAGCGTTAGGACAGTAATTTGAAATTGGAAACCGGGAATTATAATATCCTATTAGAAATTCCGTTCTTAATGCTCAGTGCCTAAATGCTCAATACACAATACTCAATTCTCAATACCCAATTATGGAACCTTTGCAAATGGTGGATCTTAAACGCCAATACCACAAAATCAAACCTCAGATCGACGAAGCCATAGCGGCAGTGATAGAGAGTACAGCGTTTATTAATGGTCCTGATGTAAAACTTTTTGCAAAAGAACTGGAAGAATACCTGGGTGTAAAACATGTGATTCCTTGTGCCAATGGTACAGATGCTTTGCAGATAGCTTTGATGGCGCTCGGATTAAAGCCCGGCGATGAAGTGATCACCCCATCTTTCACTTTTATAGCAACGGTAGAAGTGGTTGCATTGCTTGGCTTGAAACCTGTATTTGTAGAAGTAGATCCACAGCGCTATACACTCGATCCCGAAGCAATAAGAAAAGCAATTACCCCTCAAACCAAAGCCATTATACCAGTACATCTTTATGGCCAAAGTGCTGCCATGAAAGAGATCCTGGAAATTGCTGCTGAATATAAAATACCGGTAATAGAAGATAACGCGCAAGCCATCGGCGGTCATTATACTTTCCCTGATGGTACACGCAAAGCCAATGGTACTATGGGCGAGATAGGTACTACATCCTTTTTCCCATCTAAAAACCTGGGTGCTTATGGCGATGGTGGCGCCATCTTTACCAACGATGATGCCCTATATGAAAAGATGCAGATGATAGCCAATCATGGTCAGAAGGTGAGGTATTATCATGAGCTGGTAGGATGCAACAGCCGCCTGGATACTATACAAGCTGCAGTGCTTCGTATCAAATTAAAGGAACTGGACAATTACTGCGATGCACGCCGTGCTGTGGCTGATTATTATGATCGTGCCTTTGCCAGTCATGAATTGATTACTACGCCATATCGCGCAGATTATAGTCGTCATGTGTTCCATCAATATACCATTCAATTGGATAAAGTAAACCGCGATGAAGTACAGAAACGCCTTGCTGATCGCGGCATTCCGTCCATGATATATTACCCGGTGCCAAGCCATAAACAAAAGATGTTTGAACAACTGGGCGGTGCAGATTATAATCTTGAAGTAACTGATTATCTTAATAAACGTGTACTTTCCCTGCCTATACACACGGAACTTAGCGATGAAGAACTAAGTTTTATTACCACTAATGTATTGGAGGTAGTGAACGAACTGGCAGGATAAAGAGATAATATTTAAACCAAAGGGCTGAACGTGTTCAGCCCTTTGGTTTAAATAAGCGAACCCTTTAATAATTTTCCATGTCAGTAAAATACGTTTTCATCATTCTATGGTTATTATCTTGCTTTGGTAGTAATAGAGATTTATGGGCGTCTAGCCCTCTGCAGAAAATAAAAAAGAATTGTGGCTGCGAAACAGATACATTGATGGATCAATTTACGACTACTTGTGACACTATATTTTTAATGGACCAAAGCAAGTTATACTATCAATTTAACTGTGACTCCATTTGGCTAACTTTAGAAAGATTTGAAGGGCAAAAAATAATTATAGATAGCTGGAACGATGATTTCAAAGAATTGTATGGGTATCACTACCGGCTTGGTTATCATTTATCAAAAGAGTATGATAGATACTTACTATTTCGAAGGGGCTGTCCGGCTAATGGGCCTTGCAATTTCGTATTGATTGATAAAATTACCGGGCAGCAAGTCAGAGAATTAGGAGAACTGATCTATGATCATGAACACGAAACATTTTATGATTTTGTAATCTACTTTAAGGAAAGAAATGTTGTAGTTGTTGATTTTATTGATCACCCTAAAATCATAGAAGTGCCAGTTAATGAAAAACATTTTAACAGTATGGTACCAGAATACCAATTCGATAAAATCCATTACGATGGTAAGATACTTCAACTAACCTATGAATATGGTAAAGGCAGAACTTCAACCATTTCCATAAATACAAGTATTCGGTAGCGTCATGCCGGGCTTGACCCGGCATCTTTAATAATCAGGATGAAAGATTGCGGGTCAAGCCCGCAATGACGCTAATCAGAAGCAGTACTATTTCCCCTTTATCAATCACCTAATTCAAGCCAACGCATATTTCAAAGAATAAAGGCAAGTGTTGTTTTCATTAAGATGGCTCTACAGCCATCTTTTTTTTGTTTAAGCACATGTTTCCGATGCAGGATACTTTCACATATATTTGTATAACAAAGAATATTCCATTTATCGACCAAAACTCTATGAAAACCTGGCTTTTACTGTTGCTGCTATTGCCTTTTCGGGGAAAGGCGCAGGGAGGCTTTGTAATCACCAACCAGGAAAAGGTCACTATTCCATTTCAATTCATCAATAATATCATTATCGTTCCGGTTGTTGTAAACGGGGTAGAGTTGCATTTTGTGTTAGATTCCGGCATGGGTGAAACTTTGTTGTTCAGCCTGGAAAATAAAGAAATCAACTTCAATAATGTAGAGAAGATCTCCTTCAATGGCCTGGGTGGCGAAAAATCTGTAGAAGGTCTTCAATCCACTAAGAATAGAGTTTCTATAGCAGAAAATTTCATAGACACCAGCCATAAAATCTATATTATTTCCGATGAGGATTTTAATATCTCTGCTCACCTCGGCGTGCCGGTCAATGGAATAATGGGTTATGATTTTTTCAAAAACTATCCGGTCGAAATTAACTACATACAACACCGCATGTATATTCATACAGGCCTTGAACAAATAAAGAATATAGGGAAGTATGAAAGCTTACCTATTACCATTGAAAAGAAAAAACCTTATACCCAGGCAACGCTGCATATTAAAGGGAAAGACATTCCGGCTAAGATGCTTCTGGATTTAGGCAACAGCGATGCGGTCTGGATTTTCCCTAAAACCATTGAAGGATTAAACTATCACGGAGCCGAATTTGAAGATTATTTAGGCAGGGGATTTAATGGTGATGTAAGAGGCAAGCGTGGCAGGATTCATTCGGTAACACTGGGAAAATATACTTTGTACAAACCCATTGTGGCTTTTCCTGATCCAAAATCCATACAGTCTATATCGTTGGTAAAAGACAGGGCAGGATCTATCGGTACAGAGATTATATCCCGCTTTAACGTTATCATGGATTATCCTAATAAGCGGTTTTATTTTAAGAAGAATAAATACTTCAATTATCCCTTCAAATACAACATGAGTGGTTTGAATATAAAGCACGATGGGGTGCAGTGGGCGCAAACCTTAGTAAAAATGGAGATAGAAGGGCCTTATAAGACCAAAGCTGCTTCGAAACAAGGAGGTACGGAAGTGTTCACATCTGCAAACCAGTTTCAATATAAATTTGAGCTGAAGCCCGCTTATACCATTGCCGGAGTACGCAAGGGTTCTCCCGGAGATGTGGCCGGACTGCTGGAAGGCGACCAGGTTATTTCCGTAAAAAATATTCCGACCTCCGAACTTTCCCTCGATCATATTTTTCAAATACTAAGCCTAAAAGAAGATAAAGTGATCAACATTGAAGTGATGCGGGATAGTGTATTATTGAGGAAACAGATTATACTCAAAGATCCTATTCCTTATAAGGAAGATTAAGGTCTTTACTTCTCGTTTTCACACACACTGTGTAATGCTGTAAGCATCTACATGGCACTTGTTCTGTACGCTTCACATCCACATTGTCATGCTGGAAGCATCTACACATCGCTTATCAATACGGGACTTACCATGTCGTTGTGTAGATTCCTACGGAATGACAATGGGGTTGTGTTAACTATTTTGGGAAACAATCCTCAAACCTTCTTACGGGTCACTAAAAAGAGGAAGAATAAAAGGTTGCAAACCAGGAACACGATATTTATCGTTTTTGCAAATGGAGGAGCACCCTCCGGCCATACTTGTCCTAATAAAACTATAGCGTTTAGTATAAGGAGGATTATTAGTATTGTTTTTTTCATTTTACCTTTTATTTGGAGTTCAAGATAATGATTGTTGTTGGTGAAATACCAGCAACGGCGAAAAGCTTCCTTTGTCTGCTTCGCAGGTGGTTGTTGTTTGTCCTGAGTCGCAGACGTCAGGACAGCAGCGATCGTATTGGAACACTACAAAGAACTGGGAGTTAATTATAATAAGATTGTTGGAGCCTCGTCCCAGTTCATTTGTTATATTTATTTATAAATCTGCTTCACCGCTCAATATACCATTTATTTTTTTTGTAATCGGCTTCGAGAAACTTCAGTCAAAATTCCATTACAATTATAAATCGGAATTGCTTTATTCAGCTTAAGAAAGTCAGATAACAAATTGCTACTATAGTCTGCAAGGGTACCAGCAAATTTCCCAAAGAATAAATCTATAACTTTGGCTGACATAGGAATTGCTTGCAAAAAGCTATCCTTCAAAACTATCCACTTCAAATTTTTTGAATACAAATCCTTCCCAGCAGTTTCGATTGACTTCAAGATGTTTGTGGTTAGATTTCGACTGGACTCGATAGCTGACTGAGCTTCTCTGTAATTACTAAATTCACGACTCTCTAGAATATCAATAAGTCTCCTTATGTCTTTTTTTTCAACATCATGTTTTAAGACAGGAAGAATCGCTTTCTTTCTTGAATAGAATTTATCAGAACTTCAGATGGCAATCTAATTTCAAGTGGTAACAAATCTTTTTTAAGCTCTTTACTTGGATCAGACAATAATAATATACCAGAATTTGTCTCCATGCCATAAAACAAACTCGTCACAAAATGTGAAAATGAGTTAAGCGAATCCTTTTCATCTTTTGTAGAAGCTTCGTTTTTATATGAGTTGAAAATGGTTGAAATTTTATCGTGACAAATCGCCCATTTAACAGTAGATTTTTCCGATAGAATCTTTTTTACCAGTTTTGTGTTTGTATCATTCATATTCCCGATTGAATGAATGCTATCAACTCCAGCCATCGTAACTACAGACAAAATTATGTGAGTCAAGTCCAAAGGGTCGTCTTTTATAGCAAGAGGCCCTTCATTAAGAGCATAATTCGCTCCTGCGATAAATCCATGCTCGTATGGTGTTAAAATCAGTTTTCTAGACATTTATAAAATGATATCTATGTTATCGTATATTCTAGATAAAGGTTAATGTCAATTCATTTGATTAAAACACCTATACCGTTCACAATATAACATTTCTCTTTAATAACGATTTCAATATTTCTGTCCTTGGTTTTTACCATAGAATGCAACGGCCGAACTATGTATTCATCCACATGACACCCGGTCAGTTCCACGTCCTACATGACAGGTTCCGCATCGTACAAGACCTATTCCACATCGTACAAGACCAGTTCCCTGTCGCACATGACCCGTTACGGGGCATAAATTACCTATTCCCAGGCATACATGACAGGCTCCCTGTAGTACAAGACAGGTTACACACGACACCAGATAGGATAACCTATCGCACACGACACCGTCCGCATGGTACATGATAGGGGTACAAGTCGTACAAGATCAGGGCCACATGGTACAAGAAGAAGTACAAACGCTACATGACCCCGCCCACGGCGTACATGATGAGGGTACAGGCCGTACAGAACACCATCCGCAGCGTACATGATGCCGTACAAATGGTACCTGATGATGTCCACGGTGTAAATGATACTGTCCGTGCAATACCAGATGCCTGCACACATGGTACCTGATAGTGTACGTGTAGTACATGGCAGGTTCCAACAGGTACCTGATTTTGCCCGAACGGTTCATGATTTACGCCGTTGTTGGTGTTCACCAACAACGGCGTAAAATTCAAATGATACATTTTTGAATTTTGACTTTTGAATTTTGAGTTTCCTATTCTTCTTTTCTTAACCTACTTTTGCATTTCCAAAAACACGACCATTATCTGTCGTAAATTCTTAAATCGCAATCAGTAAATTTCCAGATGGAAGCAACACTCGAACAAGCCAGGCAACTGGGGCTGCAGGAAGCCGAATTTGAAGAAATAAAAAAGGTTTTGGGCCGCACGCCTAACTTCAACGAAACTGCGATGTACTCCGTAATGTGGAGCGAGCACTGTAGTTACAAAAATTCCATCACTTACCTCAAAAAACTACCCCGCGATGGCAGCCGCCTGCTGGTTAAAGCCGGCGAGGAAAATGCTGGTCTGGTAGATATCGGCGATGGTCTAGCTGTTGTATTTAAGATCGAATCTCACAATCACCCTTCGGCTATTGAGCCGTTTCAGGGTGCAGCTACGGGTGTAGGTGGTATTCACCGCGATATTTTTACCATGGGCGCACGTCCTATCGCATCGTTGAATTCTTTGCGTTTTGGTAATTTGTCTAATCCTAAAACACAACATCTGCTTAAGGGTATCGTAAAGGGTATTAGCCACTACGGCAACTGCTTTGGCGTACCTACCGTGGGTGGCGAAGTATATTTTGAAGATTGCTATCAGACCAACCCATTGGTCAATGCCATGAGTGTTGGTATTGTAAAAGTGGGTCAGACCTTCTCCGCTACTTCTTACGGCGAAGGTAATCCCGTATATATAGTAGGTGCTTCTACCGGTAAAGATGGTATTGGTGGTGCGTCTTTCGCATCGGCCGATATTACGGAAGATAGCGCAGAGCAATTACCTGCCGTTCAGGTGGGCGATCCGTTCGAGGAGAAAAAACTGCTGGAAGCCTGTATGGAACTGGTAGGCAAAGACCTCGTAATTGGTATGCAGGATATGGGTGCAGCCGGTATCAGCTGTTCTACTTCTGAAATGAGCGCCAAAGGTGAGCATGGTATGGAAATAGACCTAAGCAAAGTACCTACCCGCCAGGAAAACATGAAGGCATGGGAAATGCTACTGAGCGAAAGCCAGGAGCGTATGCTTATCGTTATTGAAAAAGGTAAGGAAGCACAAGTACAAGCCATCTTCGACAAATGGGACATCCATTGCGAACAGATTGGTGTAGTGACCAAAGATCAACGTCTTAAATATTACCTGGATGGTGAGCTTATGGCCGATGTACCGGGCGAAAGCCTTGTACTGGGTGGTGGTGCTCCTATTTACCAACGTGAATATACAGAGCCTGCTTACTTTGCACAGGTTAATGCATTTGACCAGAATACTATTCCCGAAGCTACAGATCTTAAAGCTACAGCCGAAAAAATAATACAGTTGCCCAATATCGCCTCCAAGCGTTGGGTGTATGAGCAGTACGATTCTATGGTAGGTACGGCCAATGCTACTACCAATGCACCATCAGATGCATCTATTGTACGCATACATGGCACCAATAAAGGTCTGGCAGTAACGGTAGATTGCAACAGCCGCTACGTTTATCTTAATCCGTATGTAGGTGGTATGATCGCTGTAAGCGAAGCTGCACGTAACATTGCTTGTAGTGGCGGTGTTCCGGTGGGTATTACCAATTGCCTCAACTTTGGTAATCCATACAATCCGGAAGTGTACTACCAGTTTGTACATGCCCTGCGTGGTATGAGCGATGCTTGTATCCAGTTCGATGCCCCGGTTACGGGTGGTAACGTAAGTTTCTACAACCAGTCGGAAGATGGTCCGGTGTACCCTACTCCAACTATTGGTATGGTGGGTGTGCTGGAAGATATCAACAACGCCATGACGCTTGATTTCAAGAAAGAAGGCGATACTATTTATCTTTTAGGAGAAAGTCGTAACGATATTAATGGTTCTGAATACTTGTTCAAACTACATAACGCTACTTACAGCCAGGCGCCACATTTCGATCTTAAGGAAGAAGCAGCGCTGCAAGCTAAAGTACTGGAACTGATCAATAGCAAACTGATTCAATCTGCTCACGATATTTCTGAAGGTGGTCTGTTTACTACCCTATTGGAAAGTGCAGCACATAATGGTAAAGGTTTTGCGATAGATTATAAAGAAGGTATTCGTAAAGATGCTTACCTGTTTGGCGAAGCACAAAGCCGTGTAGTGGTAAGTGTAAGCCCTGATAAAGTTGTTGACTTTGAAAGCGCATTGGGTAATCATCCATTTGAAAAACTAGGAACGGTTACACCAGGCAATATCCTTGTAGGTGGCGAAGATTGGGGTAATGTAACTACCTGGAGAGATGCTTATGATACTGCTATTGAGAAAGAACTCAGGAAATAATTGCGAAGATTTTTAATCGGTTGTTAAGTACTTAAAAAAATCCGGCTGATTACTATACTTTTTCAATTCTAAATATTACTATTATGCCGTGATTCCTAAACCGGGAGTCACGGCATTTTTAATTTGCTAACCCAAAACTATTATTCTCAAAAAAGCGTATGAAAAAAGTTCTTCTATCTGCCTTAATGATAGGCGCCGCTGCTATGTCAGCAAATGCACAGGCCAACAGCGTATTGGTTTATGGCGACCTTAGGTATTCGACTACAAAAGATGCGGCAGATAACAAAACCCGCATTTTCAATTTCAATCCAGGCATCGGTTACCAGTTCAACGATTATTTCACCCTTGGTCTTACCGGTTCTTTCGGTACGGCACGCACAAGAATGAATAATCAAACAGAATGGGACTTCAACAATACCTATAGTGCGGGTGTATTTATGCGTGGTACTATGCGCATCAACCGTTACTTTGTAATGTTTAACCAACTGGAAGCAGGATATATTGGCGGTGCTAATGGTAATACTGGTACCAACAGCACTACTAACTTTAATGGTTTCTACGCCAGCCTTACTCCGGCTGTAGGTGTTATCATCCATGATGGTTTTGCATTAAACTTCGGCTTTGGTGGTATTGATTTCAAAACGACAAAATTGTCGAATGTTGTTGGTGCAAAAGCCACTACTTCTTTTGATCTTACCTGGGGAACCCAATTCAACATTGGTGTATCTAAAAACATTATGTGCGGCAGAATGCACAAACGCCACCGTGGCCACCACATGATGATGAACCATGGCAGCAAAATAGAAAAAGAAGATATGGATGATAAAGACGAGAAAGAAGAAAAAGAAGATTAATCTCTTCCTCGACTTTTAAAGATAATATAAGGAAACGCAGGCTATGGGCCTGCGTTTTTTGTTTGTATAGTAATTAAGCAATGACAAAATCAACAACAACCACATTGTCATGCTGGAAGCATCTACACACCGCTCACAAAACTGGTGATGTGTAGATTCCTACGGAATGACAATGGGATTGTAAATCATTCTACCTTACAATACATTCTATTGTTATTTTCATAAACAAACAAAAATGCCTCCATCTCTAAAAAGAGAGGAGGCTTCACAATCAAAACACTAACAATGCCTACCTTGAAAAAACACATCACAAAACAACTCTACAGGCAAGCACTGCCAGTTTACTTTAAATTACTTTAAAATACCTGTCTGATTTCAGTGTAATAAGGGAACAACAGACCATACGCATTAGTTGGTTAAAGAACCCCTAATTGTTTAGGATCATCGGCAATGATATTACTTCGATTTTCACATAGATATAACAGAGCGATTTCAGGTAGGTAACTTTCCATTAAGAAAGCTTACAAGTCAATTTCCTTATTTTCGCGGTTAAATTTTTACAAACATGAGCATATCAGACCTACTAGGCATGAAAAACAAAGAAAAAGCCGAAGCAAATTTAAAGGCAGGCGAAGAATTCCTGGAGCAAAACAAAAGCAAGGAAGGCGTAGTTGCTCTTCCCAGCGGCTTGCAGTATTTAATACTTCAGGAAGGTGAAGGAACTGCTAAGCCTACAGCCAGTAGCAAGGTAACCTGCCATTATCACGGCACCCTTATAGATGGTAAAATATTTGATAGCTCTGTACAACGTGGCCAACCAGCTACTTTCCCCCTCAACCAGGTAATTGCCGGATGGACAGAAGGTGTTCAGCTAATGAGTGTTGGCAGTAAATACCGTTTCTTCATTCCTTCCAATCTGGGCTATGGTAGCCGCCAGGTAGGCAGCGATATTGGGCCTAACAGCGCTTTGATCTTTGATGTAGAGCTTTTGGCTATTAGCTAAGTTCTTATCTTTCTAAATAAAATAGGAGTCTTCTCTAAGGTCGGCGATCCCTGCAAAGGGTCCCCGACTTATTTCTAATTAGCTAATTAGCACATTTGCTAATTAGCTAATTAGAAATAAGCCGTATACCCAAAATGTATTTTCGCCTGCTTGAACTGAAAACCCTCGCCACTGTGTTTACCTAAACCAAGAGCAACATTAAATATCCCTGATTTATTTTCCAATGTAATACCGCCACCAAAACTCACCGGATAATCTTTACGATAAATACCGGCATAACGGGCTTCAGTAAATGCATTGTCGCTGAAGATGTAGAAGTAAGAATTGCGGCTTAGCAACAATCGCAACTCCAACGTACCTACATGATACTGGTTAGCATAAATACTTTGTTCATCAAAACCACGCAATAATTTAAAGCCACCCAGCTGGAATAGTTCATTCAGGAATAGATTGCTACCGCTGATGTAACCACCACTATAACCAGCCATAATCACCATGTTGCGGAACGGGCTGATGTAATAGTTTATCGCGCCATTTATCCTGTATTGGTATTTGTCTGTACTCAGGCTATCATAAAGCTTTGTGTAATCAAATCCTGAACCGTCGCTAATACCAGTTATGGCATCATTGGGTTTTACATTTCGCAAAAGCCCCGCCCCTGAAACCTTTACCTGCCAACCTTTATGGGGATTAAGCTTGTAATCTGTTCTATCCATATAAAATTCAACCAGTGCTCCCTTATTGGATATATCCAGGTTTTCCGGCAGCTTTTTATTGGCCTTTACATAATTGACATCTATGTAATTTAAACGATTGCTGTATGTCTGATACAAGACTTTGAAATAATCTGTTGCATTCAACTGATATTTGATACCGACATCAAAAGTAACCCGTACAAACAAGCTATCTCGTTTAAAAAGATCAAAGCTACCTTCTGCACCAAAGGGCGTTCCAAACAAATATGGCACTGCAAGTTCAGCATGAAAGCGCGGCGATTTATATTGCAGACTTTGATAAGTAGCTGCTATACTTTCTCCGTAACCCAGTACATTTTTAAGCCCAAGTAGAATATCTGCAGTAAGCATGAATTTCCCTGTCTCAACAGTGTTGGGCTGCAGGCCTATAAGCCCGTTTAGCTGGTTGGCTTTCTTTTCTTTCAGGAATAGTTTAAGTTTATTTTGCCCTATTGTAAATTCCATTTGCCATGGCCTGGCTTCCTGCAAAAACGCCAGTTCACTCAATCTTTTACTGACTAATCTTAGCTGGCTTTCATTGTAAAGGCTACCTTGCCGTATACCCAGATAATTTTGTAGAAAGTCTCTTGAAATCTCTGCATCGCTTTCTATAATCAGCGAATCAAAATATACAAGGTTGCCTCTGTCGAGAACAAGATTAGCAGACAAACCCTTATCGTTCCGCTCTATCTGATCCAATGTAACCTGTGCAAAGGGGTAACCATTATCTTCACAATACTTCAACATACGTTCGCTGAGCGAAGCATACCTGGAAGGGCTGATCACTTGTTGTTCCCAATCCCGGCTGCTGATATTCATGTCATTTAATAAAGCTGTTGGAACTTTATCGAACGATAATTTAGCCCATTGATAAACCGCACCCTGATATATCCATGCATGCACTGCAGAATCACTCATAGCAATACTATCGGCTGAAGCAGCCATGTAACCCTGTTCCTGAAAACGGGAGACCAGCTTGCGTACATAACTATTAGCATCCGCTATATTGTCAAATTGCTGGCGAAGCGGTAAAGGCTTTTTGTCGAGTACCAGTGTTTGTTTTGTATCAGATGTGTCTACAGGGTGAAGTATAAGCACTGCTTGTTGTGCATTGACCTGTGATGGGCAATTGCAAACAATGACTAAAAGCAAAAAATAATACAGGTACCGAAACATATTTACAACCGACGATCTTACAATGGATCAAAAGTAATTTATTTGATTAAAACGGATTTCTTTATCTTAGATTGCCCAGAATGAACCCACATGAAAAAAGGATCGCTGCTCTTTACTATACTTCTTGCTACAGGCATATCCGGCATAATTACAGCACAACAGTTTGTAATTGCCAGTTATGAGAAACGAGGAAAAATAGAGCAGGACAAGCTCAAAACGCTTTTTGATGCAGGAAAGTATGATTCTGCAATTAGCTATTGTGCGGAAGCAAGAAAAAAGGGAACCCTGAATTACGATGATCTTGAGAAAGCACTGGCCACAGCATATTGGTATAAAGGAGAAAAAAGCACTGCTTATCAATATGTGATTAACAATACAGACTATTTACTCAAAACCTATGCCGGCGCGAATGCGTTCAGCAGTATGTTGTATGATTACGAATATGCTTATCCTCTGGCAACAGACTCTTTTCTTGAAAAGATAATTGAAGGTAAAGTGACTGATTTCTACCAAAAGCAAAAGCAGGATTTTCATGAAGCAGCTATAGGCCTGAAATTTATTATGCTTGATTATAGGTTGCAAAAATTACTTGCAAAATATAGCTATGAAATAAAGCATCATGCAAAGGATAGCATAATAAACAAGGGTCAATTTACTGAAGAAAGAGATCAATTAATTAAGGATTACCTGGACATGGTAAAGCAAAACAACAAATTACTAACCTGGAAAGAAACAGGTGCAGCGTACGACTGCCAATATTCTTTTTTAAGGCAGGCGAATGATTCTGCATTACATGCGCAGCTGAAACCTTATTTCGAAAAAGCTTTTCAGGCAAAGGAAATCCAGCCTGGTGTTTATGTAAATAATCTAATGTGGGAAATTGGTTTACTTGAAAAAGATAGTGCCAGGCTGGATGCTATTCACGATTCGCTTTGTGTGATCTATAAGTGTGAGTCAGTGCAGGTTACACGTTATCTGCAAAACGGCGATTCTATTATTATTCGCAATCAATTTAGATAAAATGCCGGGCCAAAACTAAAGGATATCTTATATTTTTGAAGCAGTAATATCGGTATAGGAAATGAATCATGGTTACACCGAAAATATTTCCGAAATTTGCACTGAAAATTCAATTTTCAGATAATCAGTATTCATGGCTTCAGCAACATCATTACCCAAGTTTCCCGGCACCAAAAACTCATTGCACAGTGAGTTAAAGCAAAGGGTGCAACAATATTTTACCGAGAATAATATTAAACAGACCGGCAATTTTGCCCTCTGGCATAAAGCTATAGTACTCATTTTGGGTTTTGCAGCCATTTATCTCCACCTGCTTATTTTTCAACCACAATGGTATTGGGGCCTTCTGGAATGTGCTATAATGGGTGCTATTATTGCTTCTATCGGCTTTAATGTAATGCACGATGGTGGTCATGGCAGTTTCAGCGAAAGCAAAACCATGAATAAAATTGCCTCCTGGGCAAGTAGTATGATGGGTGCCAGCCAGTTTATGTGGAATATGAAACATAACATGATCCACCATACTTATACCAATATTGATGGCGTGGATGATGATATCGAGATCGGCGCATTAATGCGTATGGCTCCTACACAAAAACATTATAAACTACATCGTTTCCAACATATTTACTTTGTAGGCCTGTACATGATGATGTATATCTTTTGGGTATTCTTCAGCGATTACAATAAATATTTCTCTCAAAAGATTGGTGACATGCCTTTAAAGAAAATGTCTACTGCCGATCACATACGGTTCTGGATTGTAAAGGTTTGGCATGCTGCAGTTTTTGTAATTATTCCTATTGTGGTAGTAGGCTGGTTGCCCTGGTTACTTGGATTCCTCACGCTTAGTCTTGTGGGTGGATTTATATTGAGTATTGTGTTTCAATTGGCCCATACAGTAGAAGATGCACAATTTCCCGTTGCTGATATTGAAACACAAAAGTTACCGGATGAATTTGCTGCACACCAAATTAAAACAACAGCCAATTTCGCTACCAAAGACAAAGTAATTAACTGGTTTGTGGGCGGCTTAAATTTCCAGATCGAGCATCACCTGTTTCCGAAGATATCTCACATTCACTACCCTGCTATCAGTAAGATTGTAAAGAAAGTATGCCAGGAATATCAATTGCAGTATATCGAGTATCCTACCATGCGCAAGGCTGTGGCAGCACATGTCAACTTTTTAAGAGATATGGGAAGAGGTTAATAAAAACAGTATCAAACTCATTTAAGTATAAACAGTAACTGCGGCTCTATAGCCGCAGTTACTGTTTATACGGGTAAGTAATCATTTACGATAACGTACATCCCAAGGAAAGTCAGGCTATTTTTAAATGTATTGTTATATAGCTTTTCACCACCCCATTGTCATGCTGTAAGCATCTACACATCGCTTATCAATACAAATTATTGTGGTGCAGTGCAGATTCCTACGGAATGACAATGGGGTTGTTGCGGGGATATAATGTACCTTTTCGAGAACAAGCCAATTACAATCATCAACGTAAAATGATCTTTAAATTATAGTACAAACAAAAAAACTCAGCTCTTGCGAACTGAGTTTCCGATTCATTTTTCTATAAAAATATTAGAATACAAAACCGATTCTGATACCTGTAATTACTGAAGGATTAAGATCGAAATCAGAACCACCGGATTTAGTTTCAACTGTAGTAGTAGTGTTACCAATTGTTGTAGTGGTTTTAGTTTTACCTTCTACCCTGTTCAACAATCCCAGACCAGCTTCTGCTCCGATGAAAACATGCTTTGCAATGTAATAATCAGCACCAACTACGCCACGTACACCGAAAGAAAATGTACCAGGACCAGTTCTTTTGGAAGAAAATTGATTTACAAAAATCTGACCATCTGTATTTTCCATTTTAGTACTACGTCCTAAAACACCTAATAAAAGATCACCTGCGATGTAAGGAGACAGACGAGGAGTACCACTGAAGTGTTTTTCAATACCCAGGTTCAACAACAGTCCTGTAGAGCGTTGTGTCATTTCGCCTTCTTTGTTAAGATCAACGCCAGTGCCGTAAAACTTAGATTTATCGCTGTGTGCAGATACATTAATTCCTAAGCGGAAAGCAAGATCTTGTTTTACGAAATAACGGAAACGCAGCAATCCGCTTGATTTTTCATTCAGGGTAAAATCTGCATTGTTCAAACCACCTGCCAGTCCAAGCTCAGTAGTTACTGCACCTTTTACTGGTTTAAAACTTTTAAACTCATCGTTTACCTGGGCTTTAGCTGCAAATGTTGTAGCAACTAAACCAAATACTAAGAACGCTTTTTTCATTTTGGTTGTTTTGATTTAAAATGGCCCCGCTCAGAGCGGGGCGCAAAACTATGGAGTTCTTCATAAATGAAAAAAGAAAAACTCAGATTTATTTATTGATAATTAGTCACTTATCACCTTTTTTACCGTATTGGCCTAAGGTAGAGAATTTTTAAACGCTATATATTCAGAATCGTTTTCAGCTGCACTTATGGTAGCGGTGCATCCACGGGTTGTTGCATTGTTTTGAATGTTTTGCACCCTGTTATCCGGATTAGGATGTGTACTTAAAAATGCAGGAACATTGCTGCCGCCTTGATTGATTATTTTCTGAAAAAAATCGGCCGCGCCATCTGCATGATACTTTGTGGGGCATAGATAGACTACAGAAAATTCATCGGCCTGGGTTTCATCGCTGCGGCTAAATTGAAGAGATACTAATTCTGAACCTATTTGTGTAAGCAGATTTTGATTTTTGCCCAGAACAACTTCCAGCAAGGTTTGTACACCATATTTTTTAGTAAGCTGATTAGTAGAATGACGTTTGTCTGCATGCGCCATTTCATGTCCCAGCACACCTGCAAGAGATGACTTGTGATCCAGGTATTTGATAAGGCCGGTATAAACATAAATGTATCCACCTGGTGTGCAGAAGGCATTAACCACATCATCGCGTTTAATAATTTTTACTTCCCACAGAAAATCATTTTTGTGTGTTACTTGTCCGCTGTTCAACAGATCATCGCGCATGGCATTGATGTAAGCATAAACAGTAGGATAAGTTGTGGGATTCAGTATGGGAAATTCAGAAGGATTGCTTTCAATCTGTTGCTTGGTTTGAAGGCCTAGTTGTTTATCATCTTCAATAGAAAAGATGTTTAAGCCACCATCTTTGGTACAACCGGCAAAAAGCATAACGACAGAAACTGCAAAAGCATGAAGTAAGGTAAATTGTTTGCGCATAAATTTAATTTTAGATAGTAGAACAAAAATCGTTCCAAAAAGATGTCCGGGTTTTAAAAAACAAATTGAAGCCGGCAAATTAATAAAAAGAGCGACCATCTGGCCGCTCCTTACTATAATTATTTAATGCTTGTTATTGCAAACCTCTGTTCTTCAACATGGGCTCTATTACCGGATCGTGGCCACGGAATGCTTTGAACATTTTGCCATAATCTTCTGTATTACCCCTTGATAAAATCATATCTCTGAAACGTTTTCCATTAGCACGGCTCATGCCACCATTTTCTTCAAACCAGCTATAAGCATCATGGTCCAGCATCTCAGTCCATAGATAAGCATAATAACCAGCCGAATACCCCCCACCCCATATATGTTGGAAGATAGAAGTACGGTAGCGCGAAGGTACATAGCTCAGATCAAGATGTACTTTCTGTAAGGCTGCATTTTCAAATTTATCTACATCCTGCTCTGGTGTACCAGGCTTAATGGTATGCCATTGCATATCCAAATTAGCTGCGGCAAGTACTTCTGTAATAGCATAACCTTGATTAAAGGTTCCGGCATTCTTAATTTTAGCAACCAGTTCATCAGGAATGGTTTCATTGGTTTTGTAATGCCTTGCATAGTTTTTCAACACAGAAGGATACAATGCCCAATGCTCATTGAACTGCGATGGGAACTCTACAAAATCCCGTGCAGTAGCAGTACCCGATAAACTTGGATACTGTTGATCAGCAAAGAAGCCGTGTAATGCATGTCCGAATTCATGGAACATAGTAGTTACATCATCGAAGCTGATCATGGCCGGTTGCCCATCTGCAGGTTTCGTAAAGTTGCACACGTTGAAGATGACAGGCTTGGTGCCTAAAAGTTTCGATTGACGTACCATGTTATCCATCCATGCACCGCCACCTTTGCTATCCCGTTTAAAGTAATCGCAGTAGAACAAACCAATGGTTGTTCCATTCTCTTCAAACAGTTCATACACACGTACATCCTTATGGTACACCGGAATGTCTTTCCGCTCTTTAAAGGTAATACTATACAATTGTGTAGCAGCATAGAACACGCCATTCTTCAACACGCTATCCAACACAAAGTAAGGTTTGATCTGGCTTTCATCCAGGTTGTATCTTGCCTTACGTACCTGATCGGCATAGAAATTCCAGTCGTAGGCCTGTAGAGAAAAAGTATCTTTTTGTTCGTTAATCAAATCTTGTATATCCTTAGCTTCTACACGGGCTTTAGCTGTGGCAGCCGGTATCAGTTTGGCAAAGAAAGATTCCACAGCTGCAGGTGTTTTAGCCATCTGATCCTGCAATTTCCATGTAGCATAATCGGGGAAGCCCAGTAGTGCTGCTTTTTCAGCTCTTATCTGCGCCATCCTGGTTATCAGCTTACGGGTATCGTTAGCATCGCCTTGTTCGGCGCGGTTCCAGGATGCTTCAAATAGTTTGTGGCGGGTTTCTCTATTGCTCAGAGATTGCAGCAATGGTTGCTGTGTAGTATTCTGCAATGGAAACATCCATTTACCGGAAAGCTTATTTTCTTTGGCATCCTGTGAGGCGGCGTCAAGCTCACCTTGAGATAAACCTGCCAATTCATTTTTATCGCCTGAAACTAATGCACCTTTCTTGGCTGCTGCAAGCAACTGATTGGTAAACTTAGTGCTCAAAGTGGCATCTTCTTCGTTCAGTTTTTTCAGTTTCGTTTTGTTTTCTTCTGAAAGATTAGCACCAGCTATTTCGAATTGTTGATGGTAATACTCCACCAATCTTAATGATTCCGGATCAAGGTTCAGTTCGCTGCGTTTCTGATATAAAGCATCTACCCGCTTGAATAATTTTGAGTTGAGGTAAATAGCATCCTGGTGTGCTGCCAGCTTGGGCGCTACTGCCTCTTGTATCTTTTGCAGACTATCATTGGTATTAGCACCGGTCAGCACATTAAATACCATGTTTACACGGCTAAGCAGCTGTCCGCTTTTTTCCATGGCAACTAACGTATTTTCAAAGGTTGGTGCCTCCGGATTATCTGCGATCTTTTGCATCTCTGCTTGCTGCTCCTTCATGCCTTGTTCTATAGCAGGCTCGAAGTCGCTGTCTTTAGTCTTGTCAAATGCTGGTGCCTGATAAGGCAATGTGCTGGCTTGCAACAATGGGTTAGAGCTGCTGCTTTGCTCACCGGTTTCTTTATTATTGCAGGAAGATATAATACTGGCCATAGCTATGGAAAATAAAATAGGAATTCGCTTCATCAAAATTGGTTTTAAGGATGGTAAAGCTATGAATATTAGCGTAAAGATAATCTAACCCTAAAGGCGTTAAAAAATAGGCAGGTTAAATGTTTTGGGGCTGTCGGTGGATATTCATTCACGCCGCTGTTGGTAAAAAAGGCGTTAGAAAACAGGCAAATGGGTTGAGGCTCCCCCCATACTTATGGGATTGCACAGTAACAGGAGGACAATATCTTTGATCCCGACCTTTGCAACAAGCTATAATCGCTTTTGCATCTAACAAACCATTCATTTTTTTCAACTAAAACACATCAAGATGGCAAACATCATGAAGAACCGTATCAATACGGTATTATCCCAGAATACAATAGACCTCATTACCCAAAGCCTGAAGACAGTAATAGAGCAACTGCCTGAAAAAGGTACTATAACCCTTGAAGAAGGCGACCGCCACTCGCTGGAATCGCTCGATGTAGACAATAAAGCCTTTGTAGAAGATGCTATAGCCGAATTGAAAAGCCGTGGCAAAGGCATTATTCCCGAATTTATTACCCCTCAAATGATGATGAACGACCTGGTAATTTACGGCCAGCTGGACAGCATAGAAAGCGATGTGATGGATGTACTGCAACGCATACGGGATATGAAGCGTATAGCAGCCAGTGAAGCTAAAGGCACTGCCAATGTAGTGTATGGTGTATTTGATACCGCCGCCGGTGCGGGTTTACCAGGCGCACAGGCCGCTTATGATAAACTTAAAGTGCGGTATAAAAATAATGGTGGGGGCGCTCCTGAAAAAAAATTGCCCGGAGCTGAATAAATAAACATTCAGGTAAAGGATAGCAGCACCTTTACCGATAATATTACATAAGAAGTGCAATTTAATTACACATGATGTGTAGTATAATTACATAAGAAGTGCAATTTAATTACACATGATGTGTAGTATAATTACATAAGAAGTGCAATTCAATTACACATGATGTGTAGTATAATTACATAAGAAGTGC
>JBAZWL010000044.1:0-34657 GCA_041660405.1 Taibaiella sp.
ATCAATATGATGCCTTTCATGATTTGTGAAGAAGAAAGAGTGAAATCTTTTGAAGAACCGACCGCTAAAGAACAGAAAGAATTTTTATCAAAAAGTAAAAAACACGTTATTTATTCCGGTATCCTTTGTTGCAAGGCAGGCGTATATCTTCAGGAGTTAAAAACCTGGGCGCCAGAGGTGTACCAGGTGGCGAAAAATGCATGGGAAGCCAGGGTGGCACAATATGTAGCTATTGATACAAACCTAAAGATGCCACGGGCAACTATTGAACAAGTATTGCTAACGGTTTCAGATAAAATTAAAGTTGTGATAGATGCAACTGAAAAACTGCAGGTTCCAACTGAAAATAATGACGAGAAACCAATCAATAGTAAGCACTCATAACCTGAAACAAAAGGAAATAATCAGGACCTGAAATGATTGGCTTTGTAGGAGTATGAAATTTGAACAATGACTTATTCTGACTTACAATTTGAATAAAATTATGATAAATCAATTAACGGATAGTAAGCATGACATCCGTCCCTGGGGTCAATACTGGGTACTGGAAGATACGGAAACACATAAGGTAAAACATATACAGGTAAATCCGGGGGGACGGCTGAGTTACCAATACCACCACCATCGTTCGGAAATATGGACCATTGTAGCGGGCATAGCAACCGTTACACTCGAAGGAGTGATAACCATATATAAGGCAGGGGAAGTAGTCATGATACCCCAGGGAGCCAAACACAGGGTGCAAAATGCCGGGGCGGCGATGTTGGAAATCATAGAGGTACAACTGGGCACTTATTTTGGGGAGGACGATATCATTCGTATAGAGGACGATTATGCGCGTCAATAATATTAAGAAGGTAAAAGAATTGAGATTATGAAAGTTTTGATTATTGGTACCGGTTATGTAGGCCTGGTAACAGGGGCCTGTCTGGCCGATGTGGGTATTGATGTTTGTTGTATAGATATCGATCAACATAAAGTCGATAACCTGCATAAAGGAATCTTACCGATTTATGAACCAGGCCTAGAGGAGGTGGTCCATCGGAATATGGAGAAAGGACGTCTTCATTTCAGCACTGCTTTAGCCGAACATATTGACGATGCTACAGCGGTTTTTATTGCGGTAGGCACACCACCGGACGAAGACGGCAGCGCCGATATGCAATATGTATTGGGTGTGGCCAGGGAAATAGGGCAACACCTGAAAAAATACACGGTTATCATTACCAAAAGCACTGTTCCTGTAGGTTCTTCCGAAAAAGTGAAAGCTGCTATTTATGCCTCTATGGATGCCCGGGGAGCTGTGACTGCCTTTGATGTTGCATCTAATCCGGAATTTTTGAAAGAGGGCGCGGCGATTAAGGATTTTATGAGCCCTGACCGGATTGTGGTGGGTACTGAAAGCCAAAGAGCACGTGATGTGATAGAAACATTATATCGCCCATTCCTGCTCAACGGCTTTCGTATGGTACATATGGATATTGCTTCGGCTGAAATGACCAAATATGCTGCTAATGCGATGCTTGCTACCCGAATTTCTTTTATGAATGATATCGCTAACCTGTGCGAGATCGTAGGGGCTAATATCAATCATGTGCGTGCAGGCATAGGCTCAGATCCCCGGATTGGAAACAAATTTTTGTACGCGGGAGTAGGTTATGGTGGTTCCTGTTTCCCTAAAGACGTAAAAGCATTAGTAAAAACAGGGCAGGATCATGGGCATAATCTTCGTCTGCTGCAAGCCGTGGAAGACATCAACGACGACCAGAAAAAAACTTTATTTAGCAAAATTAATCTTCATTTTTCGGGTGAATTGAAAGATAAGGTCTTTGCAATATGGGGATTGTCCTTTAAACCTGAAACGGATGATATGCGTGAGGCGCCTTCGTTAGTGCTGATCGAGCAATTATTAGCGGTTGGTGCACAAGTACGGGTGCATGATCCGATAGCCATGGACGAGCAAGGAAAATTTTAAAAGATTCAGTAAGCTGGTGTAGCGATATTTATCAAACCGTAGAAGGGGCAGATGGTATGGTGTTGGTAACGGAATGGAGGGAGTTTAGATTACCAAATTGGGAAATGATAAAGAAGCTGCTAAATAAGCCTCTCATTTTTGATGGACGGAATATATATGACGAGGTTCAATTACGTAAAGAAGGATTTAATTATTACGGAATTGGAATTAAAAATATAGAAGCTATAGCTTTAGTTAACGATTATGATAATTCCAATATAGCAAGTTATTAATTTCTAATTATGAATATTCTTCAATTAATTGGCAGGGAAGAGCGTTTATTTGATAATGACATCATCGGTGTGGCCAAGGATTTGAATGAGATTGTAACAAATTCAAGTTTTTTGGTAATTGGTGGTGCCGGCTCTATCGGGCAAGCTGTGACTAAAGAACTTTTCAAACGTAATCCACGCAAACTTCACGTAGTCGATATTTCAGAAAACAATATGGTGGAATTGGTGCGAGATATCCGGAGCACACTCGGCTACATTGATGGAGATTTCAGAACATTCGCGCTTGATATTGGTTCTGATATTTACGATGCTTTTATCAACGCTGACGGCAAATATGATTATGTCCTCAATCTTTCTGCACTAAAGCACGTAAGGAGCGAGAAAGACCCGTTCACATTGATGCGAATGATTGATGTGAATGTTTTCAATACCGATAAAACGATTTCGCAATCAATAGAAAAAGGTACCAAAAAATACTTCTGTGTTTCTACCGATAAAGCAGCCAATCCGGTAAATATGATGGGGGCATCAAAGCGTATTATGGAGATGTTTTTGATGCGCAAAAGCAAAGACATAACTGTTTCTACCGCACGCTTTGCCAATGTTGCATTTTCAGATGGCTCATTGTTGCATGGTTTTAATCAACGTATTCAGAAACAACAGCCTCTTGTTGCACCTAACGATATTAAAAGGTATTTTGTTATTCCAAAAGAATCAGGAGAATTGTGTTTAATGTCGGCAATTTTTGGTGAAAACCGTGATGTGTTTTTCCCAAAACTTAGTGAGCAGCTGCACTTAATAACCTTTGCTGAAATTGCAGTGAGGTATTTGGAACAACTTGGGTACGAACCTCATGAATGTGAAAGTGAAGACGAAGCACGTGCACTAATGAGTACATTGCCGCAACAAAAAAAATACCCGTGTCTTTTCACGGAAAGTGATACTACAGGCGAAAAAGATTTTGAAGAATTTTTTACCGAAAACGAAACATTGGATTTAAATAGGTTTCAAAATCTGGGAATTATCAAAAATGAGTTAAACATCGAAGAGCATAAATTGCAATATTTTGAAAAAACAATCAGCGCTATGCGTTCGAAAGGAAGTTGGGAGAAAGATGAGATTGTGGATGTATTCAATTATATGATTCCGAAATTTAACCATAAGGAGACGAGCAAATACTTAGACACAAAAATGTAATGGCGCAAACAAAAGATATACTTGCTTTTATTCGGAAAACCTTTAACGAGGAAAAGGAATTTATTCCTTTACATGCTCCGACTTTCGGAGGCAATGAAAAAAAATATTTAGAGGAAACAATTGATTCTACTTTCGTTTCTTCAGTAGGCGCTTTCGTGAATAAATTTGAAGAAGAAATAGCAAAATACACAGGTGCGAAATATGCTGTTGCCTGTGTGAACGGAACAAACGCTTTACACCTTGCATTATTAGTAAATGATGTTCTGGCAAATGATGAAGTGCTGTCGCAAGCATTAACCTTTATTGCTACAGCAAACGCGATCAGCTATTGTTGCGCCGTTCCTGTTTTTATCGATGTGGATAAAGACACGCTTGGAATGTCGCCTCAGGCATTACAGTCTTTCCTGGAAAATAATGCAGAAAAAAAACAAGACGGATTTACCTACAATAAGACTACAGGCAGAAGAATAAAAGCCTGTGTACCGATGCATACATTCGGGTTGCCATTGCGCATAGATGAGGTTGTGGCAATATGTAAGGAATGGAATATCTCTTTGATAGAAGATGCCGCAGAATCTTTGGGCAGTTATTACAAAGGCGTTCATACCGGAAGATCCGGAATAATAGGGACGTTCAGTTTTAATGGCAATAAGACAATTACTTGTGGTGGTGGGGGAGCATTGATTACCGATGATGAAGCCTTAGCAAAACGTGCTAAACATTTAACTACGCAAGCCAAGGTTCCGCACCCTTGGCGATTTATGCACGATGAAATCGGTTACAATTATCGTATGCCTAATTTGAACGCAGCATTGGCCTGTGCCCAGCTGGAGCAATTAGATTCGTTTTTGGAAAATAAGCGTGAGTTGGCAAATCTATATAAAGAGTTTTTTGGCGGAACTACAATTCAGTTTGTAACAGAAATTGAAAATACGAAAGCCAACTATTGGTTGAATGCGGTTTTGCTAAACGATGAAAATGAGCGTGATGAATTTTTGAAAGTTACCAATGAAAACGGTGTAATGACCCGCCCGGTATGGGATTTGATGAACACATTACCCATGTTTAACGATTGTCAGCACGATGGATTAGAAAATAGCAAATGGTTAGCCGATAGAATAGTGAACATACCAAGTAGTGTAAGAAAATGAGCGGGTCTATGAATAAGTCAATATATATACTAGGCAGTAGCGGTTTCGCAAAAGAGGTTTATTTTCTTCTGAAAGAAATAGGGGGCTATAATTTCAAAGCGTTTATTGATATTGTTAATAAAGAGAGGCTTTGTTTTCAGGAAGGAGCATTTGATGTAATTACGGAAGAAGAGTTTTTGGAAAGAGAGAATCCTGAAACGGCAATTTTAGCAATAGGAATTGGCGACCCTAAGCTCATTAAAAAATTGGCTGAAAAATTCAAAGATTTTTCCTTTCCCAATTTAATTCATCCGTCTGCAATATATGATAAGAGCAATGTCAGATTTGGGAAAGGGAATATTCTCGTAGCTGGAGTTTTGTTTACAACTTGTATTACTGTCGGGGATATGAACATTTTTAACCTGTCATCTACTGTTGGGCATGATGCTGTAATAGGTAATTACAATGTTATCAACCCAACAGTAAATATTTCGGGTGGGGTAGAAATAGGTACAGCTAATTTAATTGGGGTTGGAGCCACAATTTTACAATACAAAAAAATTGGCAACGACTCAATTGTAGGAGCTGCGTCATTGGTAACCAAAGATGTTGAAGACAACAGTATCGTAATTGGTGTACCCGCAAAAAAGATGTAGCATTAAAAGAGAAACCATCATCGCAGAATTTAGTGTTCCTGCAAAAAAATAACGACTTGAAAAGTGTTTTGGTTACATACATTTATCCTGAAGCAATTAAATTCATAAGCGATTTTGTACGATCGATAAATGCTCAGATAGGAAGCAATTTTAAATTGATAATTTTTAACGATGGCGTTGTTGATGCGGAAATTTATTTCAGAGAATTGCAAAATGACATTCAGGTAATTAACCTGAATGTTTCCAATGCAGGGACAGTACGGGCTATGTCAATGGAATACCTTGCAGCACAAAGCAGTATTGACAAAATAGTGTTTCAGGATATTGATGATAAACTTTCGGACAACAGAATGCAGGTAGCGCTTGATGCGCTTGACAGCTTTCAGCTTGTGTGCAACGACTTATCAACTTTTGACGATTTCGGCGTTACACCCTCAATTTGGGAGAAAAGGCTGGGGGATGCTTTTAACTTCGACGTACAATTCATTTCCAATAAAAATATTGTCGGTCTTGGTAATTCGGCTGTGCAATGTTCTTTATTACGACAGCAATTTAAGCACAGCGACTCAGTAATTGCTTACGATTGGTTTTTGTTTTATCAATGGATGAAGCAAGCAAACAGTACCGGCGTTTTTACTACGCAATGCCAAACCTTATATAGGCAGCATCAGAACAATATTGCCGGCGCAGGAAATATGGTGAGCAAGGAAAAATTATTGCATGTACTTAATGTAAAAAACAGGCATTACAGTGAACTTATTCGTTTCGGTTTTCATGAGTTGAAAACTGAAATGGCAGCACTTCAAAATAAAAAAGAACAGATAGAAAATACATCAATCATTCAATCAACTACATCGCTTTTTTGGTGGGAAGCAACAGAATTATTATGAACATAATTAAAATCAACAACAGAGAAATTTACAATTTTTCAACGCCGTATGTAATTGCCGAAATCGGGGCTAATCATAACGGCGACATGGATCTGGCAAAACAAATGATTGACTCCGCCAAGGAAAATGGGGCGGATTGTGAGAAGTTTCAGTCGTGGTCACCTACTTCTTTAATTGCAAAAGAAGAATACGATAGAAACCAAAAATATGACGATTCTGCGAAAAAGCATTTCGGATCGCTACAGGAAATGGTAGAAAAATATTATTTACGTGAAGAACAGCATTATGAACTAAAAGCATATTGTGACTTAAAGCAAATTGATTTTTGTTCTACACCGTTTTCAGAGTATGAGGTAGACTTGTTGCAAAAATGTGAAGTTCCTTTCTTTAAAATAGCTTCAATGGATATAAACAATATTCAGCTTTTGCGCTATGTTGCCGACAAGGGTAAGCCTGTAATTTTATCAACCGGGATGGCAACATTAGGAGAGATAGATAATGCAGTAGAGCTTTTGTATAAGAGCGGATGTAAAGAAATTGCTTTACTGCACTGCATATCCATATACCCGCCAAAATATGAAGACATCAATCTGAACAATATTTCAATGCTTCAAAAAGCATTTGGATTACCTATTGGTTTTTCAGATCATAGTATCGGCTTTTCAATTCCACTTGCGAGTATAGCATTGGGGGCCTGTATCATAGAAAAACACTTCACTACGGATAAAAATTTACCTGGATGGGATCACGAAGTATCAGCTGATCCGCTGGAAATGGCAATCATTTGTAAAGAAGGGAAAAATGTAAATACTTCTTTAGGAGTATTTAATAGGGTGATTTCGGAGGCTGAACAACAGAAAAAAGCAAAATTCAGGAGAAGCATTGTTATTAGTCGGGATTTAAAGACTGGGCATATGCTCACCTCGGACGATTTAACCAGCAAGCGTCCAGGTACCGGTATTTCGCCTGATTTAATTGATTCTGTGATAGGTCGCATGCTTATAACCGACAAAGAAAATGATACGATCCTAAAATGGAGTGATTTAAAATAAATTTGAAAAATGCAAAGTTTGCACCTGATAAATAAAGAAACGTTTGTGAGAGAAGCGTTGAAAAAACTGAATGACCTCAGCATTGACGCCATTCTGTTTGTGGTTGATGAAAACCAAAAACTCATTGGCTCACTCACTGACGGCGATTTACGCCGGGGGTTTATTAAAGGGTTGGGCTTTGAAGATTCTATTCTTGATTTTATTCAACCCAATCCTTCTTTCATACGAGAGCATGAAAATGCAGTAGAGAAACTTGAAGTATTTAGGAAACGTAATTTTAAAGTAGTGCCTGTTCTAAATGACGAGAATCAAATTGTAGATATCGTTAATTTTCGTACGCGTACTACCATTATTCCAGCCGATGCCGTACTGATGGCAGGGGGCGAAGGCAAGCGCCTGAGACCATTAACAGAGCATACACCAAAACCATTGCTCAAAGTTGGCGACAAACCTATCATTGAATATAACATTGATAGATTGGCACAAGTGGGAATAGGAAATATTCACCTAAGCATCAACTATCTTGGTGAACAGTTGGAGGCATACTTTGGAAATGGCAGCGCAAAGGAACTCAATATACAATATATCAGAGAAGCGAAGCCAATGGGGACTATAGGGTCTATCCTGTTAGCTGAAAATTTGGAACATGATGATATTTTGGTAATGAACAGCGATTTGCTGACCAACATTGATTTTACTGATTTTTATAAAACTTTTAAAGCTGCTGATGCTGATGTGGCTGTAGCCGCAACAAGCTATAACGTAGATGTTCCCTATGCAGTTCTGGAAGCAGATAACGAACAACGTGTTCGTTCGCTGAAAGAGAAACCGCGCTATACTTATTTTTCCAATGCGGGTATTTATTTGCTGAAAAAAAGTGTATTGAGTTTAATTCCTGAAGATACCTTTTTTGATATAACGGATTTAATGGAAAAGGCCCTGGGCATGAACATGAAGTTAATCACTTTTCCGATTAATGGATACTGGTTAGATATCGGTAGACATGAAGACTTTAAGAAAGCTCAGGAAGATATTAAACATTTGAAATTGTAATTTGATTTATTATAAAATTAAATTAGGGTCAAACTAAGATATATGATTATTGAACCACAAAGTAACCTAAGACACTATATAGATAAAGACATCGTTGAAAAGATTGTAAATGAGTTTACAACTAAAGAATATAAAATAGGGGAGTGGGTTGAACTCCAAGATAAGAGGATAAAATATATTTTTTTAGACAAGAGTAATTTTCAGGAATCACAATTTGAGGCACATAAAAAACATTTAGACATTCATTGGGTATTAAAAGGTGTAGATCAAATAATATTGGGTAATTCGGAGAATTCAATTTTATCAATGCCCTATAATCCTGATTATGATTATGCATTGTATCATTCAACAATTTTTGCTCAAACCGAATTAAGTAATAACAGCTTTGCAGTAATCAACACCAACGAATTGCATACAAATAAAATTGCCGACCAAAACAGTATTAAAGTTGTTATAAAAGTTTATGCAAAATAAAACAATAGCCTGTATAATCGCGAGAACTGTATCTACTCGCTTGCCTATTAAAGTCCTCAGGGATCTATTGCCTAATGTAAGTATGATTGAGTTTTTGATAAAAAGATTACAATCAGTTGAAAGAGTAGATGATATTTATATTTGTACGTCTAAGGAGCCTCAAGATGATATCATGGAAGATATCTCCAAGAGAAATAATATTAAACTATATAGAGGCTCGGCGGATGCCGTAATTGAAAGAATGCTCGAAGTCGCTAAAATTGAAAATGCTGATTATCTAATCAGAATAACGGGCGATAATCCACTAACATCTATTGAATACCTATCAAAACAAATAACTAAGGCCCACGAACATAATCTTGACTATGTTAGACTCTCAAATGTACCCATAGGAGCCACAGCAGAAGTGATGAAGACAGAAGCACTTATTGATTGTTATAAAAATATTGATCCAAGTGTAAGTGAATATTTGATGCTTTATATGTTTAATCCTGATAAGTACAAATGTGGTGTCTTAGTTCCTTTTATAGATGATACTTCAAACTTCTCTATAACCGTTGATACGCCTGATGATTTATTGAGAGTGAAAAACATTCTTGATTATAGCACGGAAACAGATAAGCAAGAGATTAAGCTCTGCGAAATTGTAGATATTTTAAATAGAAATTTAGAGGGGCTTCCTGCAAAAGAAATTCAAAGAGCTGGGATAGTGAAATTGCCTTATAATAACTCTATGTCATTTGAAGAATTCAATAAAGATATGATTAATCGTAAAACAAACTCAACTCAATTTAATCTGTACGATGAATAAATCATATTTATATGGCGAAACTGCATTTCACCATCAAGGTGATTATGACTATTTAATAAAACTGATAGACGAAATAGCAAATTGTGGTATCCAGGGAATTAAGTTCCAGGTTCTTACCGATATTAATGACTTTGTTACAACTCGTCACACTTCGTTCCAGGAACTCGCAGCTTATTGTTTCAGTTTTGAACAGTGGGAATCTATTTTTAAATATACTCGTGAAAAAGGTTTAGATATTATTCTAATGCCATTGAATATAGAGGCATGCGGATTAATAGATTTGTATGAAATACGGTATTTGGATATTCACTCAGTATCCTTCAATGATAAGAAACTATTAAATAAAATTAATAGTTACGCAGTTGATATAATCTTAGGAGTCGGAGGTAGAACTTTAGATGAAATTTATTCTCTTATTGATTTTTTCCAAGGAAAAGTAAAAATACTTATGACTGGATTCCAGTCCTTTCCCAGTAAGCTGCAAAACATAAAGCTTGGAAGAATAAGTGTTTTGAAATCGCTATTTCAAAACCTTCAAATCGGTTATGCTGACCACTCTTCTTTTGAAGATGAATATTCCATAATTAGCAATGAATATGCCAGAATACTTGGTGCTACAGTCTTTGAAAAGCATATCACACTTGAAGAAGATAATAAAAGAGTAGATTCAGCTTCAGCTGTAAATACAGAAAAAATTGAAACAACTAAGAGACGTCTCGATTTTATAGATAAATATATTATGGATTCTTCCTCATTATTTTTAATTGGAGAAGAAGAAACAACATACAGGAATCGGCAGTTGGTGTGCGTTGCAGCTCAAGATTTGGAAGAAGGACACACCATTACCGAAGAAGACATTCTTTTGAAGATGTATTCCGACAACACAGAGGCTGTTTTTAAAGTAGAGCATCTGGTTGGGAAAAAACTTTTAAACAAAATGTGCTTCAATGAAATTTTTAAACAAGACAATATTAGATGAAAAAAATATTGTTGCTCACTGATTCTCTTGCGTTACCTAGGGACAAGCCTGAAGCATGCAGATATGAAGATACTTGGCCTCAACTTCTAAAACAAAGTAATTATATAATACATCAGGCATCAGTGGGAGGTGCAACTTCCGGAGACTTGCTAACTCAAGTGACTTATCACAAAATGTTTGAACCTGATTATGTGATTGTGCAATCAGGCATTGTGGATTGCGCTCCGCGATTTATGACCAGGTTGGAATTAACATTATGTAGAAAATATGGGTATGTTGGAAAAGCAATCATAAAACTTATGAGTAATAATATGATAAGGAGGCTTAGAAGGATAACATATACCTCAAAAAAGTCCTTTTCTAAAAATATTGATAGTATACGTCAGCGATTTAACACAACGCCTGTTTTTTTTATTGGGATAATACCGCCTCACCCGCTTTATGAAAAGGTATTGCCTGGAGTAACAAAGAAAATTAGGGAATACAATTCTATATTGAAAACAAAAGAAAACTATATTTCTGTTGACGATTTTGATTTAAGCGGAACCATGTCAGATCATCATCATTTAAATTCCTATGGCCATAAACAGATATACCAAAGGATAATAAATAGACTTGATGCTTAAGAAACTTTTTTCGCATACGATCATCTATGGTTTGGCGCCGCAAATTACATTGCTGGTGAATTTTATATTATTGCCTTTTATTACACCACATTTAACTGCTGTCGATTTCGGTGTGTCGGGTATCCTTACTTCCTATACCATGGCCGTTTCCGTATTAGGAACATTGGGTTTACGCGTAGTATTGGTCAATGCTTTTTACAAATCGCGTAATCATTATAAATGGGGTTGGCGCCAGGTTTATGGTTTTCTCAACCTTTGGAATTTGCTGTTTGCTGTAATTATTGGTGCGGTGGCATACATAGCAGTTCCCGAGGAAGCCATTGAAAACAGATGGATAATTGTTATGCTCAATGCGTTGCCGTTTGTAATTTTCGGGCAAACGTCCACAATTGGTATGCTGTATTACCAACTGAAGCAGAAGCCTGTCCAGATAGCGGTTCGTACTTTGTTTTTTGGCTTGTTGATGGCGTTTTTGGATCTATATTTTATAACATATCTGGGGATGGGTTATATGGGCTGGTTCTGGTCTATTTTTATCGCTACTATATTGAGAAATGCATCGTACTATATTCCACTTGTTACTAAAACAAGCATCAAACCCATTTACAATTTTAAGTGGCGTTATATTAAGCAAACATTAAAAGTTGCTTTGCCTACTATTCCTCATTTCTATGCCGGGTATTTAATGAGTAGTTCCGACCAGTTGATTATGGACAAGTTAGGAGTAGGTGTTTCCAATATAGGTAAGTTCAATGCCGCTAATACATTTGGCAAATTGATGGATGGATTCAGCGTAGCAGCAGGCTATGCCATCGGGCCCCTGATGAATGAAAGGTTTACTAAAAAAGATGATGCCTCCGTTAAATATTTGATTTTTATTTTACAAATAGTATTCTATTCAGTGACCTTTAACCTGAGTATCTGGTTAAATGTGGTGTTTGGGATCATGCTAAAAAATGAAACACTCAGCGTAATGTATCCTTTAGGCATTATTCTGATCATGGCCCAGAATTACAGGCCCATGTATTTTGGGTCCAATGCCAAACTGATGTTTGCTGAAAAGACAAATGTGCTTTGGAAACTTACCCTTACGGCAGCCATCATCAATATTACCCTGACGCTTCTGTTCATTCCAATTTTCGGATTCCAGGCGACAGCATATTGCACCTATATCGGTTTCCTGTATATGGGTTATGCAGGGTTTTATTATAAGACCTACCGCGAGATATCAAAAGAAAAATATTATCCCTTATTATGGATGACTATAGGTATTCTGCTTACTGTTTCGGCTTATTACTTAGTAGAGATGCAGGTATGGGTGAAAATTGCGATTACACTGGTTTCAGGGATAATAGGAGCAACCCTGATTTACAGGTTTAATAGAAAAATAGGGTAAAGAAAAATTTGAGCTTACCTGCTGAAGTATGATCAATAGCATTGAAAAACAACAGTAAGATAGGAGTAAGCAATAGTAAAATATTTGTTTTGAAGAGCACAAAATGTTACAATGACCAGAGAACAATTAATAGACCTACTAAACCGGCTGGAACAAAAATACCCCGTTGAAAAATGGAAGGTAGAATCAATGGATATTTGGCCTATTGTGAAAACAATTTTGTTTTTTGAAGCCTATAAAAGCATCGAGAATATCGGATTTCAGGACAAGATGTTAAGAGTTCAGCGTTTTTTCGGAAGGGAATTTTCTTCGATAAGGAACAGAATTAAATCGAAAATAAATACAGATAGACAAATTGTACTGGCAGATATTACAGAGGAGCATAAGATCAATGAAATTGACTTGTTCTTTTCAAGTGCAGTAACGTACCGTTCTGAATATAATAATCAATCGTTCTCACGTTATTTTGATCCCTTAATGGACGAGGCTGAACTGCTCGGCAAAAAAGCTTTGTTATTTGAGTACGCAAACTATGACAATCCTAATGTATACAAAGAACAACGTGTAATTAATGCAGCAAAAAAATATAAACATTTTCAATCCGTTTTTCCAAAAAGCACTGTTGACTTTAGCGGATTGCAACAATTCAATCAGTTAATCAGGGAATTTCCTGTAAGTTCATTTGTATTAAAATGGAAAATAGCAAGGGCGATAAAACAAACATTAATATGGGAGATGCTATGGACAAATCAGTTGCAAAAGACAATGCCTCAAATTGCGATGGGCATTTGCTATTATAACTGGCCAATGTTTGGGCTCAAATTAGCCTGTAATAAGCGCTCCATTCCATTTATTGATATGCAGCATGGTGGGCAGGGGATATTACATCCCAGTTATACGTTTAATAAAAAAATTGCACAGCTCAATTTATTACCCGATTATTTCTGGCTTTGGGATAAAGCATCTGCAGACCATTTAGCGCAATGGATCGATAATAAAGACAGGATTATTTTAAATGGAAATCCATGGCATGGGTTCCTGGCCGAGAAGGCGATGGATAATAATTATCCAGTAGAAGAGAAAAAAGTAATAGTATACACATTACAAACCGGCTTATCGATCCCGGAATTCCTGCTGGAAACCATCAGAACAACCCCTGACCATTTTATATGGTATATCCGCTTTCATCCCCGCATGACAACGTCAGAAAGGAAAAATATCAATAAAAAACTCAATTCTTCTGTTGCAGGGGGAGTAGTGAATCTCTCCGACGCCAACACAGAACCTTTGCCCCTATTATTAAGCAAGGCCTTGGTACATTTATCTGCTTATTCGGGGAGCATAACCGAAGCAGCTTTAAAAGGGGTTCCTGTAAATATAACTTTTGATCAGATCGGTAAACATTCGTTCGCAAATCTGATTGAAGAAGGTAAATGTTTATTTTTTGATAAAGAAGGAAAATTAAAGCTTTGGAATTTCATTGAATTAGAACTGAAAGGAAAGCCTACTGCGGCGGCTCTTAATGACAACATTGCACACAAAAACAGTACTGAAAATTTATATGAAAAAATATTATTGAATAAAGTGGAGCATATTCACAATTAATATTGTGAATATTAAAATATGTTTATTGATTATGATTTTCTTAATCCTAGAAGTATAAATAAAAGTGATCATAAACGGAATCTACCATCTATAAGAATTATTAAGTCGTGGCCTATCTGATGTTAACTAAAGAAATAAAAATATTAAACGATTCAAAATATGATTCTTCTCCGAAGAAAGTAATTTTTGAAATCGCGTTTTTTTGTGCATTATACATTTTCAATCCGTTGTTAGGGCTATTGCTTGCATTCTTATTTTTGATAGCCGCAGCGGATACTAAGTATCGATACGTTGGAACGAACGCTTTGTTTTTGCAATTTATAAGTATATTATTGGCGTTCTATTTGGGCTGTATCAACTCCACAAAATCTTCCTACAATGATCCGGATCTGACGTGGTACCTCGCAGGGTTTCTTGATGCTGGAAAGCAGGATTTCTTACATTATATATTCAACTTCGGCCTCAATGGAAAAGGAAAGGAACTAGCGTTTCCATTTTTCAATTATATCATTTATTTTATTATCGGACCATCTACAACTTGGTATGTCATATTATATACCACAGTATGTTATCTGTTCTTAAATTTCGCATTTTTGAAGTTCTGCAGGGCGATTAAAGTCGACTATATCTTTACGGTTTCGGGTTTGTTCCTGATTGCTTTTTTACCCTTCGTGTTCGCCATATCTGCAGTGATATTAAGACAGTTTCTCGCCGGAAGTGTTCTGATGTATATACTCGTGCGAAATTGTTTTTACGGAAAAAAATCCTGGCTCCTCGCAATATTCATGGTGCTGTGTCATACCACATCTTTTTTCTTCCTGCCCTTTTTATACGCCCCGTTCTTCAATAAATACATTAATAAAAGGACAATTTTTTATTACCTGGCTGGTCTGTTGGTTTTAATCTTTATCCAACAGATAGCTGCAGTCTCTTCGGTCATATTTCCTAACGATTCAGCCGTTGGCTATGCGTTGGACAGAGCCAGTAGGGATACTACTACGGAGCTAAAGGTATTGACAATTTCTAAAATCTTATTCCTGGTTGTTTTGGCATCTGTGCCGGTGTATATCATCTACGTTAAGAATAAATCACTCCGGTTTAATAAGGGCCTGATCCGGTTCTCAAACCTATTAATGATCCTTGTTGTATTTATATTGATAAATCTCAATCAAGTAGAATTGACGGTAAGGTTCAACGCATATGCGTGGATGTTTCTCGCATTTATAATGGCATTGGCTTCCTCCTATTTTAAGATTCTTAATAAAGCTTCCATTTTCATTGTCTTGATAACCATTGCTTATTTCTTCCTGACATTGCATTCAGGTATGTGGATTTATAAAGTCAAAAATGTATATACCAATTCGCTAATAGACTATTTTTAAATATAATATATTTATTACCAATGAATGATAATAAATTACGCTTGCTTGTCATTACACCCTTTAGAAATGAAGAAAAATCACTAAAGGTTTTTATGGATTCCATTGTCAGCCAGAGTTATAAGCCGGTTGCCTGGCTTATGGTAGATGATAATTCTGACGATGGGAGCACTAAAGTTATAGACAGCTATAGCGAAGATTTTATTAAGTACATTAAACTGCCGTATAAAAGAGAGGGACGTGCCACCGGAGGGAATGTGGTTAACGTTTTTAACTATGCTTTGGAACAGGCTGATAAAAAAGGTATAGAATGGGATATCGTTTTGAAACTGGATGCAGACCTGGTTATTGACAATAAGGATTACTTTGAATTTATTATAGCAAAGTTTGAACAATACCCTCAGCTAGGTATTTCCAGCGGTGTAACCTATATCCTGCAAGATGGGAAGAAGAAAATCGAATCGAACCATAAGTGGCATAGCCAGGGACAAACTAAATTTTACCGGAAGGAATGTTTGGAGCAAATAGGAGGTTTAAAACCATTTAAAGGTTGGGATGGATTGGATGATATTCTGGCACGGGAAAAAGGATTTATCACTGAAAAATTTTTCGAGCAAACCGTGCATCACTTATATCCCACACAAACACGGTCTTCCGAAGGGGGCGTTAAGAAAGGATTAGAGCGGGAGGCACAAGGATATTTTAATATGGGGTACCCTTCTTATATGTATTTGCTAAAATCATTTAAAATTTTGAAATCTTCGGGCATTTCAAATTCAATATTTTTCATTTATAAATGCTTGCAAAATAAATTTTCCAAGCAACCTCCCTTATCTAAGGAGGAAAGGAAAATTGTAAGAAAATTTATGGTACAACGGCTTTTCGGAAAATTTAACTATATCAATTAGATCGTAATGACAACCAATAGCATTTTAAATATTGATATATGCTCTATTTCGTTAAATGATTTTTTAATTAATCTTAAAAAAGGAGTTGTATTTACGCCAAATGTTGATCACCTGGTAAAACTTCAAAAGAATCAGGATTTTTTTTATGCTTATAAAGATGCTGACTGGATAATTTGTGATAGCAAGGTTGTAAATCTAGGGGCTAAATTTTTAGGTAAACCATTCGTAGAAGTTATCCCCGGATCGTCATTTTTACCGGCTTTTTATAATTACCATAAGAACAATAATGAGATTAAATTATTCTTGCTAGGTGCTGCGGAAGGAGTAGCTGAAAAGGCAAAACGGCGTATTAATCAAAAAATAAACCGGGAAATTGTAACCGGGGCTTTTTCTCCGTCATTTGGATTTGAAAATAACGAGGAAGAGTGTAACTATATAATTGATGTCATAAGAAATTCTGGTGCTAACGTTTTAGTGGTTGGTGTTGGTGCGCCCAAGCAGGAATTATGGATTGCGAAATACAAACATCTCCTGCCGGAGATTGATATATTTCTGGCATTAGGCGCCACTATTGATTTTGAAGCAGAAAATATCAAACGAGCCCCTGAAATATTACAAAAGCTTCACCTTGAGTGGCTTTACAGGTTACTATGCGAACCCAGGAGACTTTGGAAAAGATATTTGATTGATGATATGCCATTTTTCTTCTTAATCTTAAAGCAAAAACTAGGTCTTTATAAAAAACCATTTTGATATTCAATGAAAATGGATACCATGGCAATGATTAATAGGCGAACAACGAATTATAGCCTCGAACCGATTCAAATGTATTGGAGTTACCAGGAAGAAAGCTTCTATTGGTTTTCTTGCTGAAACTAATAAGAAACCGGTAAAACATCTCTTTGATGAAATTTTGCAGGAATTTACTGTTAAGATACTTTTTATGATTTTAAAAATGTTTTAAAGAAGGTGTATACTGTTTTTTAATATTATGAAGCAAAATACTAATGCATACCTGCCTGTAGTAGATTTTTTAAAAGGCTATTCTATCGCTACTATAGTTTTATTTCACCTAGCACAAAAATTTTACCTATCTGGTATCTTAAAGTACGCCATAAATTTTGGAGGTGCAGGTGTTCACGTTTTTGTTTTGTGTTCAGGCTTCGGCCTTTATTTGTCCTTCCTTAAAAAACCAATAAGCTTTTCTTTTTTTCTAAAAAAGAGATTTTTAAAAGTCTATCTCCCATATATAATTATTGTATTTATTTCTTATTTCATCCCGAATACCTATTCTGGGAATGATAAATTTATAGCTCTTCTAAGCCATATCTTTCTGTTTAAGATGTTTTTTGAGCAGTATATAGGTAGTTTTGGACCTCAATTGTGGTTCATTTCAATGATATTGCAGTTTTATATAACATTTGGTCTTATTGTCAGCATTTTTAGAAGAGGGAGTTTTGTAAATAACATCATTTTATCGCTGCTCATCAGTTTAGCCTGGGCTACCATTGTCGGTTTTTTAGGAAAAAGTAATTTGAGGGTATATAACAGTTTCTTTCTACAATATTTATGGGAGTTTGTTTTAGGGATGGAGATTGCAAAAATTTATCATAAAAAGGGAACGATATTTATACCACCTAAATGGGTTCTTGCACTATTAATTGTTTTCGGAGTTGGAATGAGTGGCCTTTTCGGAGTACTTGGGGGCTGGTGGAAATTATATAACGACGTACCCTCTCTTATTGGTTATGGTTCTTTGGCCTTGTTAATCTATTCTTTAAACATGAAGTGGGTCAACGTTTTTTTTATTTTTACCAATAAATTTTCTTATGAGTGGTATTTGATACATATGTTATTATTCTACATCCTATTTTCATTTTTTAATTTTTATTTAAGTATGTGGTTAATTGGATTAATAGCAATTGTGCTAAGTTACATGCTTGCTTACTGTTATCATTATATCCTGATGAAGTCTGTTTATAAATGGGTATGAAATTTTAGCCTCATAAAGTGATTAAATCATAGCATTACTTTCATTCAACTAATAAAAGTTTTTGCTTTTACAAGATTTGGAAAAATTAGTCTGATTAGCCCTTTCATATAAATTAATAAAAATTATGCTATGAAACGAATTTTAGGTAAAAATATATTGGTTATCTTGTTTCTGCTAGCTTATGGTGATATGTACAGTCAGAATTTGGTAGACAAGAATGCAATGCCACAAACGAGGAATTTATACGCTAACCTTTCAAAAATGAAGGGGGACAAAATATTATTCGGGCAGCATGATGATCCTGTAGTTGGTGCAAGCCGGAGCCGAGGGGTAAAAGGGTCTGATATATATGATATTATAAACGATTATCCTGCGATCTATGGATTTGACCTTGGATTTTTAGAATTGGGTAAAGAGAAGAATTGTTCTGCGGAATCATGTGACAAGATCAGAACTTATATAAAGGAGATTTATGAACGGGGGGGAATAATTACGCTTTCCTGGCATTTAAATAATCCTGTTATGCCTTCCGAAAACGTGAAAAGCAAATTAGTTAAAAACACTATTTCAAGCATATTTACTGATTCGTTGACTAAAAAGAGGTATAACTCCTGGCTTGATAAGGTAGCTGGATATATAAGTAGTCTGAAATCAAAAAAAGGAATTTCGATACCAGTGTTGTTTAGACCTTTTCATGAAAATAACGGGAATTGGTTTTGGTGGGGCGGCATTAATTCCTCCAATGAGGATTATGTTAAATTATGGAAATACACAGTAGATTACCTACGTAATGTAAAAAAAGTACACAACATTATCTACGTATATAGTACCGATAAATTCAGTACTTCCGAAGCGTATTTTAAAAAATATCCGGGTGATGATTATGTTGATATCCTCGGTTTTGACTGTTACGATGGTGAGTCGAATTATCCTCAGAATAAAATGAAGGGCCAATTAAGGAGTATGATAAAAATACTAAGCGGAGAAGCTAAGAAAAGAAAGAAATTATTTGCCTTGACAGAAACCGGATTTAAGCAAATGCCAATAGCGGATTGGTGGACTAACACTTTGATGGCATCCATAAAAGGCACTGACATCTCTTATGTATTGTTATGGGGAAATTATAATCTGAAATCATACTGGAGTGTTTTCAAAGGGCAAAAAAGCGAACAGGACTTTAAAGAGTTTTCTAAGGCTCCGGAAATGATTTTTCAATCGAAATTATCTCGCCTGAACATTTATGGTAAGTAATCATTAAGAAGGTTCAATGTACGGCAATAAAGATTAGCGTATTTCATCTGGTTGTGCCTATTGACTTTGAAGCTTAATATAGTCATACTATCATTCTATTGTTTATCCAATGCATTTATGAATTGTAGCAAAAATATTTTGTTGGTATGTTGTTTGTTATGGTTAAACATGATTAGGGCGAAAGCACAGGAAAGTAATGCACTGTTATTGCCCTATACAAGCTGGAATATACAACAATTATACACCGACAGTAATGCTCATACAGCCTGGAAACCTTTACTGTATACAGATACAGGGTATAGTCGGGGGGAAGGCTCCTGGCTGAAACGGAAGCTGTTGGACGAACATCTCCTGTTTTATGAGAAAAACGGTTTTCATATATGTGCTGATTTTATACCGGATTTTCAGATAGGGAATAGTAGCCGGGGAACGAAAACACCCTGGACCAATACCAGGGCATTCAGGATATCCGGTAATGTTGGGTCCAAGATCTATTTCGAAGCTGAAGATTTTGAAAACCAGGCTCGGTTTCCGGCGTATGTAGATAGTTATATCAGCAGAACCAAAGTAATTCCCGGTTCCCAAACATTCCGGCGTAACAGCGCAACCAGTCCTTATGACTTCAACAGCGCTTCTGCAAGGCTGGTCTATATGCCCTATAAAATGTTTCAGTTTGACCTGGGTTATGGCAAAAATTTTATCGGTGACGGGCATCGTTCTGTATTGCTTTCCGACTGGTCTTTCAATTATCCTTATCTGAAGGTAACGGCTAATTATAAATCAATACAGTATTCGGCAATGTGGAGTCAATATGTCAGTGATGTGGACCGCACCTTGAATAATACTTTCGGTTATCCGCGCAAATGGGGGCAAACCTTTTTCCTGGACTGGAATTTCTCTCCAAACGGAAACATCGGCCTTTTTGAATCAGTAATATGGCCCGACCAGGATGTTGAAGGCAGACGTAAAGACCTCAGCTGGACTATGGCCAGTCCAATCATTTTCCTGCATGCCAACAATACTCCCGGAGGACAGGCTAATACTACACTTACTGGTCTTAATGCTAAATATAAAATCTTGCCACGGACGCATCTTTATGGACAGTTAGCTTTTAGCCAGTTTCTACGTAACAGTGAATGGACCAATCGTTTTGCTGCCCAACTGGGTTTACGAAGTGCGGATGTTTTTGGTCTGAAGGGACTAAATATTAATGGCGAGTTTAATACAGCAAAACCATATGCTTATGCCGGCGATAACCGCGCTGTAAACTATGCGCATTACAATCAGTCATTGGCCCATCCGTTCGGAGCCTATTTTACAGAAGGTCTGATTATTGCCAGCTATCAATATCAACGATGGTATGTGCGCGGACAGGCGATTATAGCTCAATATCATACAGATTCAGCTACTGCTGTAAATGCCGGACATGATATCTTTAAGCCTCTGGCTACTGCAAGTTATGATCAGACTGCTACTATAAAGACAAACCTTTTATGGTGGGATATACGCCTCGCTTATATTATTAATCCTTCCGCCAATCTAAGGATTGAAGCAGGGTTCACCTTTAGAAAAGAAGATGGAGGAACCACGGAGTTTAATGACCGTGTATTTATGATCGGCTTGCGGAGTTCGTTCCGTCAGCTGCTATACGATTTTTAATAACGTCGTTGGATAAATAACAACAAGATATGCGGCATTTTTATGTATTGTTTTTCCTGCTTTTGCCTGTAATTACAGTGGCACAGCAACTGCCGCTCGGGCAGCAAGTGATGAACGATTTCAACATATTGGTACAAGGTACGGATACCGTCTTGTACACCGGCTACCGGTCTTCCGACTGGCTGGAATTCCGCTATGCCCTGGACAGCAAACGACAGGAAGTTGGTGATAGGACGTTTGGCCTTACTACTGACGTTAAGGGCGATTTCGGACACAGGATTTTTACAGACCATTGGTTACGTTATGAAAGTAAAGATTTCCTGCTTACAGCCGATCCCTACCTGGATGCAACAGAAGGAAAGAGCGATCAGAAAGGTGGCATTTTATGGAATGGTACTGCGGGCTTAACGATCAGAGGTACGTTCAGAAACAGATTGTCCTTTGGCCTGGGTGGTTATACCAGTCTAAGCGAATTCCCAGCTTACCTCGATAAATTTATTTCGGAAAATGAGTCAATGATACCCGGCCGGAACCAGGGCCAGCTAAAGGATGAGGGGCGTTATGCCTATTCCAATATAGACGCCTATCTGACCTATATGCCCGATGAACACATACTGCTTACCGCCGGTTATGGCAAACAGTTTATTGGTGATGGATACCGCAGCTTGCTATGGTCCGACAATGCTTTTAATTATCCTTATATACGGCTCAAGGCATCGTTCTGGAAACTGAATTACAATGTGATGTACAGTTATCTTGAAAATGATCGCATGGTGGATGGCGCACGTCAGGGCAAATATAGTGTGAGCCATTACCTGGGTATCAATATCGGGAAACGCCTGCAGGTAAGCCTTTTCGAAAATATACTATGGCTGGCCCGTGATACCAATTACCAGCGTGGGTTTGATGCGCAATATGTGAACCCTATTACTTTTATGCGCCCTGTAGAGTTCTCTTTGGGCTCTCCTGATAACTCGTTCTTTGGCCTCAACTGGAAATATACAATTCCCAAGGTAGGCTATGTTTATGGGCAACTGGCTTTGGATGATATAAATATCAATGAGAGTTTTAAGAACAAAAAGCAACACCTCAATAATAAGTATGGTATACAACTCGGTATCTGGACACACGATGTATTCCTGAAAGGACTGAGCTGGCGCCTGGAATGGAATGCAGTACGTCCCTACATGTATGGCCATCGGAAACCGGATCAGAACTATACGCACAACCATCAGGCATTGGCCCATCCTTTTGGTGCTAACTTTCACGAATTCCTTTCTATTTTCAATTACCGTATGGACAGATGGTATGGGATACTGCACAATGCTTTGGTCATAAGAGGGGAGGATAGCACATTGGGTTATAATAATGGCAATGATCTTTGGGGAGGCGAAGCAGGAGTGCCTTTATTAGGAAGCAAAACGATGCAGGGTATCCGAAACAATTATTGGTACAACAGACTGAGCCTGGGTTATATGCTGAATCCGGCAAACAGGCTATCCGTGCAAATGGATATTGTTTATCATAGTCACTCAGCCACGGCAATACATGAATCAGAATGGTATTTGGGACTCGGCATACGAACCGGCTTATTTAACCGGCAGGATGACTTGTAAAAGGCGGCACAAAAAAATGGCGTAACATTTGTTACACCATTTTAATTACTATTTTTTATAAGGACTTTGCTGCTACAACTTCTTCAACACTAAAATTTGCTATTCCGTTTTCGCAAGGTTTAAGCTTTCCTAAAATATCAGGATCATTTTCTTCACTGATCGTCAGCTGATACAAAATAGGACTTCCTGCTGCATCTTTTAATTCCTGTAATGGGCCATGTTTTAAATTATAATACTCAATTAGGGAAATGCCCAGAAGCCTTGACATTTCAGGGCCTGACAGGTGAAGGCTTTGTGTTGAGAGAATTTTTTCGCTAGTTATCATGTTTGGTCACGTTTGGTTTCACTATAAATATACATATTGCCATTGTATATTCTAAGCAATTTGCAAAAAAAATAAATCAGGGTATCCTGATTTATTTTACTACCAAAATGAACCATTATATCTAATTAATTCTTGGAGCTGCTATGGTCGTTCCTCCTTGTTGAAATATCATTTCCTTTATTTTCTCTCCGTCTTTTACAAATTCCATTCGCACAGCTACATCCTTATTGAAGAACTTGGTTTCCGATGATGCATAGATTGGAATTCTTCCCTGGCCTGTTGCCTGGGCATATAGTTGCTGGCCTTCTTTGGTAATAGTAAGTATGAATTCCGGATCCAGTTGGTATTGCCCTGTATAAAATGATAAAATATTTTCGGGTAAAAGAACTTCTTTCAGAACTTCTGCAGGCGGGATGGGCTTGCCATCCATCAATAGCCTCACTTCCTTTTTAGGTATAACCCCGTCTGAAGTATTCTGCAACATAATTATTGTCCTGTGTGTTTGTAAGTCTCTTTCTATATAAGTGATATAGCCTGGCCATCCACCGCTGTGTGATACCGTCTTTGTGCCATCCGGTTTGTCTTTAATAAACCAGCCAAACCCGTAATGGGCGAGCGAATCATTCTTTAATCTTCCTGATTCAAACAGCTCCTTCCTTTTGTTCGCCGGCAGTAACTTATCTGTGTATAGTGCGTTATCCCATTTTAAAAGATCATGGACTGTTGAATTTACCGCACCATCTCCCACAATACCATCCAGGTTATAAACGTATTGAGTTGGCAGAAAACTATCGGGCAATACTTTCTTATGCAACGAATCATCTGTTACATAACCCAGGGCATAATTTTCTACTTTACGTGGTGCATATCTTCTATTATACACCAGGCTCTGCTTCATTCCCAATGGTTTAAATATTTTTTGACTGAGGTAAGCTCCGAAGGACATTCCGGATACTTTTTCTATAATGCTTGCCAATAGAAGGTATCCGGTATTAGAGTATTCATGTTTGGTGCCAGGTTCAAACAATAGCTTCGGTTTGTGTTTTTCAAATATGGCAATTACATCCTTATTGGTTGCAATCTTATGCTCATCCCAACTTTGCCAGATCGAATCCTCAAGTCTCATATAATCTGGCAGGCCAGAAGTATGATATAGCAGGTTACGGATAGTAACACCTTTGTAATAACTTAGTCCGGGGAAGTATATTGATATTTCATCGTCCAGGGAAAGTTTGCCTTCGTTTGCCAGAATGGCAATGGCCATAGCTGTAAATTGTTTTGAACAGGATGCCAATTCAAAAACGGAATATTCATTAAGTGGTGTTTTTGTTTGCTCGTTAGCCAGGCCAAAACTTTTCTTATACAGGATATGTCCATGTTCGGCCAGCAGTACATTTCCATTAAATTTCCCTTGTCCGTGCAGACTGTTAAACAAGCTGTCTGCAGTGTGTACCATGATCTTATTTTTATCCTTATCCTGTGCATGAGCATTAAAAGTAATTGCCAAGAGGGCGCATAGAAGGATGTAATACGTTACGTTTTTCATTTTTTGTGAGTTTTATCATGCAAAAGAACAATGGTTCCAATACCGGTTCATTGCAATTTACACCAATATGGCTTTTTCAATGACGTAAACATATATCGTCCTCCATAATCATCTTTCTATCATTTTTGTTTATGGAATCCGCCCTTTCGTCCAAGTACTTAAGGATATTAGCTGTTTACTGCTGAAATTTGAATTTATGTTACTGTGGTTGAATAAAAACAAAGTACGCATTCTGCTCAATATCCTTGCCTGGGGCTTTTTGCTTGAGGGTGCTTATAGTAATAGTCAAAATTATCATCCCCCTGATGGTATGCAATTTGCTTTCGCACTGCACACTATTGGTTATAATATGCTTTTCGTATTGGTTAGCAGCCTGAACACTATGTGGCTTATGCCACAGTACTTTGTCCGGAAAAAATACGGGATTTATTTTGTTGGGTTTGTCATATTGCTCCTTGTATTTTCCATATTGATAAGCACCTATAATTTCTGGATACTGCAACATTTTCCCGGCATAGAAGATGGTTATTTTTCTGCCATCAATATTGGTATGAAAGGATCCAGAATAAGCTGGGTTAATTATTATCTATCTGTCATCCCTTCTGTACTTCTGGTAATGTTCCTGTTTTCTATTGGCTTTCTGACACAACAATATTTTCAGATCAAGAAACAACAGGATACGATCAGGAAACAACAGGTTGAATCAGAATTGAGTTTATTGAAGTCACAAATAAATCCCCATTTCCTGTTTAATGTACTGAACAGCATTTATTCGTTATCGTTGAAAAAATCTGATAAAACTCCTGAGATCGTTTTAAAACTTTCGGACATACTGCGGTATATGCTTTACGAAACCAAACAGGAAAAAGTCGCGCTGAACAAAGAACTCAGCATGATAGAGCACTATATAGATATTGAAAGAATAAGAATAGACAGTCAGCAACAGATCACAATAAAAATAACGGGCGATGTAAGCTCTTATGTAATTGCCCCTGTGTTACTGATACCCTTTGTTGAGAATGCGGTAAAACATGGTATTGATTCCATGAGTGAACATGCTTACGTGAATATTGCCATTAAAGTAGATAACGGCATACTTCAATTTGACTGTATCAATAATTTTAAGGAAGTGAAATCTAAAACTGTTGGCGGCATCGGGCTTGAGAATGTACAAAAACGACTACAGTTGATTTATCCTCAAAAACATAATCTTACCATTAAAAATGAAAATAATGTTTTTATGGTATCTTTAAATTTAAAGCTGAACGCATGAAATGTTTGATTGTAGATGATGAAATGTTGGCAAGGGATGTAATAGAAACCTATATAGAAAAGGTGGATTTTCTCCAGCTTGCAGGTAAATGCAGTAATGCATTACAGGCCTTTTCGGAATTGAATAAACAACATATTGATCTTATGTTCCTTGATATTAAAATGCCGGAAATGACCGGCCTTGAATTTATCAGAACGCTAAAGACGCCCCCTAAAATTATTATCACTACCGCTTTTCATGAGTATGCTTTGGATGGATTTGAACTGGATGTGGTTGATTATTTATTGAAACCCATATCATTTGAACGGTTCTTAAAAGCTGTTCACAAAGTAAAGATACCTCAGGAGCAATTGTCTGTCCGTATTAATGAAAAGCTTCCGCCTGAAGCTTTTTATGTGCGTAGTGACCGGAAACTGGTAAAAATAAACCCTGCTGAGATCATCTTTATAGAATCCCTGAAGAACTATCTCTGTATATACACCGGCAAACAAAAAGTTATTGTGCTCAGCACCATGCAATACCTGGAAGAACAGCTGAAGGACTATCCCTTTATACTCAGAGTGCACAAGTCCTTCCTGGTCAATAAAAACTTCATTACCGAAATTGATAACGGTATATTGCGAATGAGTTCTGGGAATGAAATTCCCTTAGGTGGATTATACAAAGATTCTTTCCTTGAAGCTATGAAAATATTATAACTCCTTAATCACTTGCTATACTGCTTATAGCACAATTAGTCAGGCTCTTGATTCCATTAACTTACTGTTTGAGTACATTATGTAATGTTTATAAAAACAAATGCATCAATATGGAATGAATTTTGTTATAGTTGCCAAAGGGATCAATTAATAATGTAGGACCAACGTTTATTTATCTAAAAGTAAGGGACATGGAACTGCTTAAAAAGGAAATGGGTATTATAGAGTTGAAAAAAAAGGGTGTTATTTACCATCGCAGACCATTTGTAAAAACGGATTATGACTATGAACTTGCTCAAGATCCCTTACTCAATAAACCGGTATTCGTTCTGCGCGCTCTTTCAGAGATTATTTTCTCCGGTGAAGACTACATTATTTTTAATTGTTTTGTAATTTATATCCTCGAATATAAGGAGGGTAGGGATACCGTTTCGGCTGAAGATTTATGGAAGCTTACACAAGATGGTATATTAAGTATGACAGATCTTTTGAATGATCAATTAAGGCCTGTTACCAATTCAGCCGGAATAAAATTAACGCCACTAAAACAACATGAAGAACAGGAAGTATTGAGCAGGTTGATCGTCACCGCATTCAGGCTTAATTAAGCAGCATTATTTTCCAGGCCAATCTATTATTATGAAAGGAGCTGGAGCAATTTGATATAGGAATTTACGTTTCATCTATAAACTTTCTCATCATTCCATTCGCCTTGTTATCTTCCACCAGCTTAATAAGTTTCACTGTTGGGAGCTTATTGAACATCTGCTTATCATCGAGGACATGAAAGTACGCGGGTTTGCAACAGTCAATGAGTTTCAGAAAAACCTGGAATCCGATTTGCCGGATCTTATCTTGCTGGGTATAATGTTGCCGGATGGTAATATTAATAACAAAGCACTTGCACAGGAGACATCTGCGAAAGACTTTATACCAAAGCCCTTTGACATCGACGATTTTATTTCGAGGATTAAGCTACAATTACAAGCCTACTAATTACTCTAATGCCATAGCTCTGTTTTCTTCAACTATACATTAACCACAAAACGCAAAGATTGACAATTGAAAGGCAGCATTAAGGCTTGTCAGATAGTTCTATCCATACTGGGGCATGATCACTTGATTTCTCCCAACCTCTTACATGGCGATCAACGCCGGCGTTCATCAGGCGATCATTAAGGTGAGGGCTTAGCAGGAAATGATCAATACGCAAACCGGCATCGCGGCCATATGCGTTTCGGAAATAATCCCAGAAAGTATAGATATTCTCATCGGGATAAATTTTACGGATAGCATCTATCCATCCCTGATCCAATAATCTTTTAAATACTGCCCGTGTTTCAGGGCGGAACAAAGCATCATCTACCCAACGTTCAGGTTTGTACACATCCAATTCTGTAGGTATTACGTTATAATCACCGGTAATTACTACTGGCTCATCAAGAGCGAATAGTTGTTGACCATGAGTTATGAGGCGTTCGAACCAGGCAAGCTTATAATCAAATTTTGGTCCGGGAGCCGGGTTGCCGTTAGGAAGATAAAGGCATGCTATAATCAGGCCATTGATCTTTGCTTCAATATAGCGGCTATGCACATCCTCAGGATCACCTGGCAATACACGATGCCTTTCTTCAATAGGGAGGCCGCGTGAAAGGATGGCAACACCGTTCCAACTCTTTTGCCCATGCCAGATAGCATTATATCCTGCATTTCTGATCGCTTCTTCAGGAAATTTTTCCTGCGGTGCTTTGAGTTCCTGTAAGCATACAACATCCGGCGATGTCTCCTCAAGCCAGCGTAACAATACAGGCAGGTGCCCATTCACTCCATTGATATTATAAGTAGCTATTTTCATATCCTGATTTTAAGTGGTTCTTTTTTGAGTAATTCCAATTTAAACAAAGTTAAGCCCCTTTGTGAAGTCAATTAACACTAAGTGCAGTTTATTTAACACTTACCCGGATTCTACATACACTTACTCATTTGTGCTTGCACCGGAGAAGAAGGTTTATTAATCTTGGAAACATTTTCCCTTGCCTATAACCCGGTACTGCTTTTTATAAAGAACTTGAAGAGAAGGGAAGTGGTACACCAAACATCAATGCAATGCACGAGCGGCGCATACCTGTCTATCCTATTCAATCTATTATATTGTTGCCTGCGTTTCGTATGGCAATCGATGCTCTCTTTTCCCATAGGTGCGTTTATCTCTCTTTGTTGTACAAAAATGTATACCTTCTTTCAGGCTCCTGTTATAGCCTGCGATTGAGTCAGCATCCCCCTTAGCTTTTGTTAGAAAGTATCCAAACCAAACATCATTTTCTAACCTTACAATATCTTTTTCATGAAGAATTTGTCATACTTAAGGCATCTGGTTTTCTGTTGTCTCATGCTTATGGGGACAACGCTGCCTGCACTTACGTGGGCTGTAACCATTAACGGCGACATTAATGTTTGCAAAGGGGAAACCACAACCTATACTCCTGCAACTCCCTTAAACCCGGACTACTCCTATACCTGGACGGTAACACCTTCCGTTAATGGTACAGTATTGACCGGTAATAGTTTGGGAGCCAATATTCAATGGAATATAGCAGGTGCTGCTACTATTAATCTTACCGGAAGAGACCCTTCTCTTCCCGGAAATCCGATAGTAGAAACCGGAACATTGAATGTTACAGTACACAACTTACCCACACCATATATCACTTCAAATGTAATGCTGGCTTGTCAGCCTTTAAATGTAGATTCAGTCAGAGAAGGCCAGCCGCGCCCTCCTGTATTTGACAACGAAAATTGCCAGCTTGTATGTGCCTTCAGTACTGTAGTGTATACTGCTAACGGAACAGCCGGAAGTATCTATGCCTGGAATGTTACCGGAGCAATCTCTTTTATAGCATCAGGAAATACCTGTACGGTAAACTGGGGTGCGCCTGGAAATGGCCAGGTAAGTGTTACGGAAACTACCATACCAGGATGCCAGGGATCTGCTTCTTTTTGCGTAGAGATTGTTGAAAGCCCGATTGCGAAGTTTCAATCCGTTCCCGCTTCACCAGACCCAATCACAATATGTAAAGATGGTGAAGTTGTATTACAAGACTTATCTACCGGATCTACTGCGTCTCCCATAGTATCTTGGCTTTGGGATTGGGGCGATAGTCAGATAAGCACAACTTCTCCAGGTGGAGGCCTTAACCCTATATCTCATCAGTATACTGCACCTGGTGATTATACGATCAAGCTTACTGTTACTAACTCCTGTGGTTGTACTTCAACCTATGCAAGAAGAGTAAGAGTACTTGCTCCTGTGGCCCCTAAAATAGCTTGCCCCCGGGTAGTATGCGAGGATGAACGTTCTGTTTATTCCGTAGATATACCTTGCGCCGCAAGCAGTTGGAGTGTTGTAGGAGGTACCATTGTTTCTACTACACCTAATCGTCTGGAAGTAATATGGAACAGCGTTGATCCTAACACAGGGTTTGGCTATGTTATGTATAGGGCCTGTGATCCATGCCCTATGACAGTTACAGAAGCAGTACCTGTTATATTGCGCAGAGCCAATATTCAAGGCCCTGTTACTATTTGTGTAGGCGAACAATATGTTTACCGTCTTCCTAAATGGCCTGCTACAGAATTTGATTGGTTTATAGTTTCAGGGCCCGCTACCTTAAGTCCAACGGATCAGCGTAATGAAAAAGCGCTTATAGCTACAGGCCCTGGTACAGTTGTACTTGGCTGCAGATACCGCAATACGGTATTAGGATGTAAGGGAGAGGCACAACTAACTATTCAGGTATTGCCTCCTGCAGTGATCAGTGGAGATGACCTGTTTTGCCAGGGAGAAACCCGCTCCTATAACATCGGCGGATTTAGTGGCAACTGGACACTTATGAATGCTACTAATACGGTGATAACTACCGGTACAGGAACTACTTTCAATTACACCTTCACCACACCAGGTACTTATAAATTAGGCGTAACCGGTACTACCTTCTGTCCTCCGGATCAATTCATCATTAAGGTAGTGCCAACACCGGCCCCACCTAATGTAATTACTGGCCCTGACAGTGCATGCTCAGGTATTCCTACTCTTTATGAGGCGGGTAATCCTATTGCGGGTACATCATTCCAATGGAGTGTTTCTTCCGGTACGTTAAATGCCCCTGTAGGTGATGAATCGTATGTTACATTTGCCGGTTTACCACCTTATACTGTAAGTGTAAGGCGTATAACACTCGATGAAGCGCAATGTTTATCTTCACCATTAAATAAGGTCGTGGTATCACCTGTGCCAGGATTAGTAATTACTGGAGAAGATAGTGCCTGTCATAGTACACAGGAAACCTATACACTCAACTATGCCGGTGGCGATGTTTATACGTGGACTATTTCCCCGTCTACCCTGGGTAGCGTAGTACAGGGCGGTACAGGCAACCAGCCTACTATACTCTGGAATATACCTCCGGGTACCGGCGCTACCGCTACTATTACTGTAGCTGTAAGGAAATGTGGTGTCGATAACTTTAAAACATTTAATGTATTTGTAAAAGGTACACCTGCTATCAATGTTACTTTGGCTACTGGTCAAAATGATACGGTATGCTCCGGTACTCCAATTACTTTTACAGTAAATCCGAGCTATCCGATTTCCAGTGCGACCAGTACTACATGGCAATGGGGCGATGGTCCTTCAGTGACTACTCCCGGATTTACTCCCGGACCTCCATACAACTTTTCACATACCTATAATACAGATGGTGCAGGTGCTCCTACTGGTTATACACCGGCTATTACTATTCTAAATGCGAATGGTTGTCTTGGAACTGTTACTGCTACTGCTCCTCCGGTAGTTGTAATGCCGAGACCAATAGCTTTAGTTTCACCTACAGGCCCATTAGGTCATTGTGGTACCGGTTGGACAGAAACACTCAATGCAACGGTTACTACCGGTATTGGTGGATCGAATACATTCCTATGGTCTCCTACCATGACAGGAGGCACTTCTCTTACCACGAACAGCCTTGGTAACTATTCGGTTACCGTTACCAATTCTGTATTTGGTTGCAGTAACACCAGCAATGTAGTATCCATCGTCTCAAGTTGTCCCGGCCCTGGTTGTGGACCACCGCCAACAGTTACATTAAATGTTCTCAAGAACTGCGGGTCATTTACAGTAAATGCAACAGTTGTTGGCTCTACTACCGGTACTCCTACCTGGTCTTATGGCGCAGGCGTTACTCCGACGGGATCAAGCCCGGCTGCGTTTAATGGTACTGTAAATGTTGCTGGTATGTACACCATTGGATATACTGTGTATTATATGACTGGCAGCACGCTCTGCCAATATACCCAGACCATTAACGTAACAATACCTTATCTGCCTGATCTGCGTTATGAAATAAGTTGTAACCAGGTAGGAAGTAACTATAAGGTAACCTTGTTTGATCACAGCACTTTGTATCCTGCAGGCTCACCTATTACTAGTAACTTCTATAATTCAAGCTGGGTGCCGGTTGGCAGTGGTACTACCGCTAATGTTTTTGTAGCCGGTGGAACAACACAAACATTCTACCAAATTATTCAGGGCGGAGGCAACCCACCATGTACTTCATCGGTGTCTATTGTTATCCCGGCTTTCCCTGTAGCAAGTTTCAACTTGTTGCCTGGAATTCCTAACCCTGGTTGCGTAGACGATGTTTCCTTTAATTTCAACAATACGAGTACACCGACGGTCCCTCCTTTAAGTTGCTTATGGGACTTTGGAGACCTTAGCACTAATATGATATATAATGCCGGTAAAGTATATAGTGCTTTCTATAATGGTCCTGTTACATTAAAGGTTACAGACAGATACGGATGTACCAGTACATCTTCAGTGAATGTTACGGCAAATACTAACCCATATAGTGGTACTATGTCGGCAGCTCCTAATCCTACTTGTCAGGGTAACCCTGTTACCTTATCATTTGGATCAACAGGTATCAGCACACCAAACACGTACACCTGGTACGAGCAAAGCAACCCACTCTTCACAACAGCAACATCGACATACAATGTCTTTGCACCTGGCGGCTATTGGGTTAAAGCTGGTAATCTATATGGATGTTCATTTGAGTCGAACCTTATTGCCGTTAATATAAGACAGGTACCACCTATATCAATTAATGGTGATAACACACAATGTTTAAATTCAGCCTTTACACTCAGTACGCAAACCTATGCTGGTGCTACTTATGTCTGGACAAGGGTTGGTTTTGGTACTGTCGGTACAGGTACTTCTATTAGCCAAACGATTGCTACTGCTGGTTCGTACACCTATAGAGTTACTATGACCTATAATGGATGTACCCGTACCAGCCCTGACTTTATCGTTGTAGTTAGCAATCCGCCTGCTCCGCCATCGATCAGTTTCAATATCCTGAATTGTAACCCTTACCAGGTTCAACTCACAGCTTCAGGAGCTGCAGGAACATACAACTGGAATAATGGTATGAGTGGCACTGTAATCAACACGCCTTATGGTGGACCATACCAGGTAACCCTTACAGCTTTGAACGGATGCCAAAGTGACAACAGCATCTATGTGCCTAAAGATCCGGCCGAATACCTTTGGATATTCCCGACAGGATGCTTCTGTAAGCTACAAATTGAGCAACCCTATGTAATCGGACCAATAATTCCGTTTAGCTTCTGGGCATGGCTCAAAAATGGTGGCATTGATCAGTCTGGTGGTGGTTATATGCCTAACTACTACGTCTTTCCTGGAAATATTTACAACATGCAACTTAACAATGGGTACTGTTCAGTAACCAGTGGGGATATGTACTTTGAAAGTGATACTTGCAGAAGGCTTATACCTCGTCCTACCGGTTTGAATGACTTTGAGCTGGGTAGTGATCACGTTGCAATGCAATTATTACCAAACCCTGCCCGTGACCAGGTAACTGTGGTATTCCGGTTTGAAAGCAATGGTGGTAGTAAGAGCATAGAGATGTATGATATGATAGGAAGAAAACTGCAGTCACATACCATTACCGAAGACGAAGGCAGGATCGTATTGCCATTCGATCGTATAGCTGCTGGTATGTACCAGGTAGTGATGCGGCAAAACGGTAAGGTTGTGCAGCAAGGCAAACTTTCTGTAACGAAATAGTTTTTTTGTTAACCTTTAAAAACCATAGCGGCTTTGGCCGCTATGGTTTTTTTTCTAACTTTATGACCTAACCAACCAACACCTTTTTAACTATGAGATATTTTTCTATCCAATTACTTACCATTTGTTTATTGTTTCAGACTTTATCTGCCGTAGCGCAACCAGCCTGGCAATGGGGGAAAAGCGGAGGCAGTATAGGAGATAACGGATCTGCTGAAATTGAAGACGTAATAGATATGGCCACAGATAAAAAAGGCAATCTTTATGTGCTCGCAAAAGTATACGGCTATGCCTATGTAAACGGGCAAACGGGTATCGGAAATTTTGATAGGGTTGTTGTAGCAAGCTGGAGCTGTAGTGGAAATTTGCGCTGGAAAAAAATCCTTGGCAGCGGCAGTCTTTGCACCGCTGAAAGTCTAAGAACAGATACTTTAGATGGTGTATACATTACCGGAGCAATGTATAGCTCTTATGGCGCAGTAGGAGGCCCCGGGTATTTCGATGCAGATTCTGTGCTTGATTTTAATGATAAAAACATGTTTATCCTTAAATATGATACTTCAGGCATTCTGAAATGGTTAAAAATGCCCGAGCCTGATACTGTATCGGCCGGCAATCCCATGGCTGCTTCTCATGATATGGATGTAGCGCCTAATGGTGATATATACCTTTACTGCCAACTTAAACCCGGCAGTTACGACAATGGTGCTTTTTCTGTTACTACCCGTAAGTTATATAGA
>JBAZWL010000045.1:0-33912 GCA_041660405.1 Taibaiella sp.
AGTTTAAAAGACATACTGTAATCTTTCTGGCTGCGCCTAACGTACTGGTTTACTTTATCTTGTTCCATGTCGATGTTTTTGTGTATCGATATTTCAGGACGAGACAGAATTAAATATTAAAAAGCTGCGATGTTTATCATCGCAGCTTTTTAATATTTAAAAATTCAGGTTCCCTAAACCACCATATCACCCTTGAATTTCACTTTTTAAGAATATCGTTAACCATTCGTTAGAATTTTCCTACCGTTTATAAACTTTTTTGCAAAAAAATAACGAAACCTACTTTTCTTTAAGTAATATTTTAAAAATTATTAAATAAATTTTATGATATGCTAAGGAACATGTACTTTATTGTTTTATTGATGCTGTATGTATCAATAACCAACGCCCAGTCCGTTGGTACTATCAAGGGCGTATTTGAAGTTTCTGCGGTGGGCTCCGCTCAATATTCCATTCCAATAAAGATCACGCCAGGTTATGGAGGCTTGGAGCCTTCTCTGTCACTGGATTATGGCAGTCAGGCGGGAAACGATATTATGGGAATGGGTTGGCAATTAACGGGTATTTCTTCCATCTCAAGGGTGTCTAACAACATTCACCACGATAAAAAAACTACTGGTGTATCTTTAACACCGGAAGACAAGTTCTCATTAGATGGTAACCGGCTTATTTTGATTAGCGGTACTGCCGGGGCTCCGGGGGCACAATACCGTACGGAGGTGGAATCTTACCGGGAAATAGAGGTGATTGGGAGCTCTGGTTCCGGCCCATCGTCTTTTAAAGTTACGGACCAGAGCGGAAAGGTATATGAATATGGCTCAACCGCCGGCACCCGGGCACAGATTGCCGGGGTGAATGAACCTTATGCATGGTTATTGACTAAGGTAACTGATCTTAACGGTAATTATATGGTTTATACCTATATAAATTCCACAACAGAGGTGCCTCGTCTAAGCTCCATTTTTTACAATGGCAACCAAATTACAGGTTCACCTGCAATATCACTTATCGGGTTTGGGTATGAAACCCGGCCCGATCCCAATTTCCAGTATTTAGCCGGAGGCAAGGTCAATCTTTCTTACAGGCTTAAGAATATTTATGTTCAGGCTCTGGGTAACGGTGGACTGGATTGGGAAACGATCGGCTCCTACCATCTTGAGTACGCCACCGATGTGTATTCTCACCTGATCAGAGTAACAGAAAAGGGGCATGAGTTGGCTGGTACCCCCGAAGCCCTGACCCCTTCATCGTTTGAATATGGCACTCCAGTCAACACACCTAGTGTGGTAACAAATACTGTAGCGGGTTCCGGCAATGGTACAGATGCCCTTGTGACGGGTGACTTCAACGGAGATGGCTTTACTGATTTTGTTAGGCTACCAAAGTATTACAACTCTGGGAGCAACACCTGGGATCTGTTTTTGAACAACAGTGGTAGCGGGTACACTCCGGTACAAACAGTAGGATTACCACCAGTCGCTTCGGAATTTTCCAGCTCATTGAATACAAGAAGGAATTATGCGACCACATTTTTTGATCTTAATGGAGATGGTATGGATGATTTCTTTTATCGTAGCCTGAAATTGTCTGGGAGTACGATATTGAATAATTATCATGTATTTACCTCTGCCGGCACTTCGCTCAATGCGTTGCCCAAACCTATTGTGCCACATAATGCAGGTTCAGTGGCTTACACAGATTTTTTCAAGACCTATCCGATGAGTGGTGATTTTGACGGAGATGGCAAAACGGAAATTCTTGTGTTGAAAGGGTCGTTGGATTATACTACGTCTTTCTCCTATAACTACATGATTGGGGAGGAATATCTCCATGATAATGGCACTTATCTTTTGCCTACGCAATTGCAGAGCATGCCTTTTGATGGTTCCTATGTTCCTGCCACAGGTAATGGTGGTCATAAACTCTTTGTGATTGATGCAGACGGAGATGGGAAATCAGAGATATTGTCTGTATGGTCTACCCCAAGCGTTACTCCTGTTGCACAGGTATTCAGACTCAATGTTACTTTTGATGCCAACAATAAACCGGTAATCGGTGACCCCGCTTTTGTCTTAACTGGTGAAGGAATATTCCCTACGCTATATCATGATATCTTCCCCGGAGATTTTAATGGTGATGGCGTTACCGACTTCCTGACCTGGAAAGATACGGAGGGGTGGAAGATTGGTTATGGAAACGGTAAAGGTGTAGTGACCGAGGTGCAGACCGCACCTTCTGGTATGAACAAACCGAATGTAGGGACAAATGTTACCCGTCCTATTATGGTAGCAGACTATGACGGGGATGGGAAAAGTGATATTTATGACTATACACCTGATATGCAAAGTACCTATAACTGGGGCACTCCTTATGCCCCCAGAGTACATTACAGCAAAGGGAACAACACTTTTGAAACCACTTCTTATAGCATCAATGGTAATTCCCTTGCTTTCCTGGCAGAAGATTGCTGGCCAGGTGATTGGGATGGGGATGGCAACACAGACCTGTTTAATAAAAGATACAGCTACCAGAATGTCCATAATATCGCTTTCCGGCCAAATGAAGAACGACACCTGATCCATAAGATGGCTAATGGCCTGGGCGAGGAAAACACAGTACGTTATCTGCCAATAACTAATACGAGCGTTTATGCCTCCGGCAGTTCCATATACACTTATCCCTTCATTAAACGTACCATCCCAATTCGTGTAGTTGCTGCCAGTACCAACGATAACGGGATCAACAAACAAGGCAACGGATTTTCCTATTTCTATGTAGGGCTGCGGTACAATGCCCATGGTAAAGGGCTTTTGGGCTTTGAAAGCAAAACTGTCAGAGACCTGGTAAAAAACATCTCCACTTCTCAACAGTATTTTATCAATGAGGAGTTCTGCTATGTTTATTTATACAATTCCTTATCCGCGGTAAGTGGTAATTTATGGCCAATTCATAGCTATTATAATCATTATGGTTTCCATGATTTTGGCAACAAGCGTTTCTTTCCTTACATGCAGGAAAAATATGAGTTCGATAATATTAATAATACCAATGTACACGAGATTTATACCTACGAGCCTTCCAGTCCTTTTGTAGGCTCCGGTTACGATATCGGCAAGCCGGTACGTATTGAAACGGATAAAGGAGATGGCCAGGATATAAGAATACAGTCCTTTGAATATCCCTGGATCGGTGGTGGTTATCCTTCCTATTTGTTGTCTCAACCGCAGCTGGTAACAACAGAGCAAACCCGACAGGGGCAACCTCCTTATATACGTTGGGAGCAAAATGAATATCATCCTTCAACAGGTTTATTGCTTGCAAAAATAAATGATGCAGGTACCAGTATGCCTCTTACTACAGAATACGCTTATAATGCATATGGCAATCCAATAACGAAGACCATCAGCGCACCTGGATTGACTTCCCGTACGGAGTCCTATACTTACGACCCCCGGAACAGGTTTGTTACTTCTGTGATCAATTTCTCTTTCCCAACTGTAACTTCTACAAAGCAATTTCACATTATCACCGGCACACTTACCAATGAAACAAATTCTGATGGTTATGTTACTTCCTATACCTACGACGGGTTTGGCAGAATAAAAACAGTTTCTGACAATAACGGGATGGTTAGTACAACCTCAATGGGCTGGGATCTTAACTTTGGCCGGTATTTCGTAAAACAGGAGACTAATGTTACTGCCCCGGTGGTGAAGTATTATGATCGCCTGGAGCGTCTGGTGAATACCCAATTCAGTGGGTTCGACGGACAAACTTTGTGGACCCGTGCTTTATATAACGACAAAGGCCAGATAGAAAAAGATTGTAAAGCCACACAATACTATATTACACCACTTTGGACAGAGTACCATTATAATGATTGGGGCCAAAAAATAGAAGAAATCCGGCCCGAAGGTCCTGCCAATTTCCAATACGATATTACTGGTTCCGGCCTTACCACTACCAGTATCAATCCTGCAGGGCAAACCAAAGTAGTGAATACAGATAAAGCCGGAAGAATAACCAGTGTAATTGACGATGGCGGCGAACTAAGCTATACTTACCATAGTATTGGGCTGTTAGAACGTACCGAACTAAGCGGACCTGGTACCATTGCGTATACTGTATATGATGATTTCGGGCGCAAAAGCCAGGCCAGCGACGCCAACTATAACGGCAGTTACGAATATGAGTACAATGCCTATGGTGAACTGAAAAGTACGAAAGATCCTTCCGGCAATATATACCAATTTGACTACAATAATCTGGGACAGATGACAACCAAAACAGGCCCTGATGGTACCTATGATTATGAATATAACTATGTTTCGGGCAACCCTAATTGTGGTAAAATGGTGAAGCTGACACATTCCGGTACAGGTGCAGTACATAATTACGACTATGGTATCGGGAAAAAAATGAATTACGAAGAACGTATATTTAACAGCCATACCTTCAAAACTGAATTCACATATGATGGCTACGGAAGAATAAATTCCAGAAAATATCCTAACAATGTAATTGTTCAATATAGCTACAACGGTATCGACGGTACTGTAGACTGGATCGGGCGCCCGGGCAATACTATCTACGTGCCCACCGGATTATATTCGGTTTTGAAAAAGAACAAATTCGGACAGGTTACCGAGGCTGGTCATATGTCCCAGTTCTATTCCGGTCCCATGCCTAATCCAAGCTATCCGAGCCCGTTCTATAAGTATACTACTTATCAGCATTTTGATGACGACTTTGGCTTGCTTACCGAGCAAAGAACTGCCGATCCTGCCAATGTAAATTTGCGCCGTTACAGCTATAGCTTTGATCCGGTTACCAATAACCTGATGCAACGTAAAGATCTGAAATACGGGCTTGCTGAAGATTTTACTTTCGATAATCTTAATCGCCTCAGTACTACATCCAATAACAGCAGCAGCGAATCTCTGGGCTACGATAATAATGGTAACATCAATGAAAAAAGCGATGCCGGTACCTTTACTTACGACCAGGCAAATCGTCTTACAGAGATAGAACCGTATTTGAATATTTCTATAGCGAAGCAGAAATTGGAATATACACCATTCAATATGGTGGAATCTATCTATGAACAACCGTGGCAGGCACAGTTCTCTTACTGGCCCGATGGTAAGCGCAGTAGTATGCTGCTCACCAATAACGGGGCACTACAGAAAAGGATGTACTATGTACCGGATTATGAGCAACAGGAAGATGCAGGTGGAAACATTCGCCAGCGCTGTTATGTAACTGGTCCGCAAGGTAGTATCGTAGCCATTATTGAGGTTAATAACGGTGTTGAAAAAACTCTTGGAGTACTTACAGATCATTTAGGAAGTATTACACAGGTAATTACCAATACGGGCAGCCTTACAGAAGAAAAGGCTTACGATGCATGGGGCAGGCTGCGTGATCCGCAGAGCTGGGCAGCATATCCGGCCAACCTGGATCTGGGCCAGCCAGACTGCAAATTTGACCGGGGTTATACCGGCCACGAACATTTGCCGCAGTTTGGTATTATTAACATGAATGGCAGGCTATACGATCCTGTAATGGGAAGGATGTTTGGCCCCGACCCTTATATTCAACAAATAGATAACACTCAGAATTTTAACCGTTACAGTTATTGCCTTAATAACCCTTTAAAATATACCGATCCAAGCGGAGAGTTGCTTTTTGAATTTTTGACAGGATATATAGGTGGATTCTTTGGTAGTGGTGGCAGTTTTTGGGACAAGGCGCATAATGGGTGGATGAATGCAAAGCAAAAGATAAATACCAGTGGCAATATTCTGGCAGGGCAATTTGCCGGTAATTTTAAACAAATAATGAGTCGTCACTTTTTTGAGAGCTTTCAGAATGGAATAGGGCTGTTTAGTATGATGTATATGAACATAATAAAACCAGATCTGCAGGCTACACATTTTGATGGAGCTACGGTAGTGACAGGCCTGTCGGCAAATAAGAATAGCCCTGGAGTTGCAGTAACATTAGGCTCTTATATTTATGGGAATAGTAGCCAGTTGTGGGCAGGAACAGATAACCAGCTTTTTATGCATGAGTATGGCCATTACATTCAAGGCCAAAAGAGTGGGCCTTTGTTTTTGTTTAAATATGGTATTCCAAGCTTGCTTACAGAGAATTTTGACACCCCTTGGGGGCTGGGGTTTGCGGGTTCGCATGATGACTTTTGGGTAGAACAAGATGCTAATGCAAGAGCATGGGATTATTTCAGCAAGAATCATGGCCTCACTTCTTGGGACGACACAATAGATCCGAGGGGAGAAATCCGAAATGCCAAATGGTGGGAGCATGCCCTATATATATTTGACCCATTAGCAATAGTCAGGAGAAATAGATTTTAATTAAATTGTTTTGCAATGAAGAACATGTTGTTAATCTTATCGATGATGAGTTTGTTTTCATGCGATAGAATTAGAAAAGAGGATAAGCAAATTTATATGGTCAATAATTCAAGCTCAAGAGTTGTTTATATGTCATCGAATAGCTATCCCGATACACTGAATTTCATGTTTAATGGTTGTTCTACAAAGGACATTGGTAATATTGTTAGCCCTGGAGAATCCAAATCCATTCGTTTATATAGTAGTTGGGAAAAGCAACTTGATGAGGTTCCCTCAAAGACTATTATGTTTTTTGTGTATAATGCCGATAGCGCAGGAAATATTGCCGATAATAAAATAGGGTGTGATTCATTAAGAAAACGCCCGGATTTAATTTTAAAACGCTTTGATGTTGATATAAATTACCTGAATCAACAGGATTGGAAATTGGCGTATGCAGAATAACAATTTTGCTTTTAGGCTTGTTCAATACATGCCTATAAAATGGTTTAACATCACTTTTAAGTGATTATTAGTTTCATGATAATAATTATCTTACTATGAAAACGATTTATTTTTTAAGTATTGCATTTGCCTTATCTCTATCGGCCGCCGCACAGGATAAGATCGTAATTCATTATGACAACAACGGCAATCGTGTGCTCCGCGAAAGAGTATGCCCCGGCTGTCGTCCGGCTCCGGATGCGCCTGTGCCTGATGCTCCTTTGGCAGCTACGGAAAATAGATTGCAGGCAATAGCATTGCCCGGAACATGGTTCCGGGTTTATCCCAATCCATCCAGCAACAACTTTAACCTTGTACTCGATCTGGCCTCGCTGAAGACTAATTGCGAGGTAGTGCTTAACGATCAGCTGGGCAGGGAAATCTACCGGAAAAAAATTACCGGAGCAAACACGGTAATATCAACCAAGCAATTGACGGATGGTACTTATTATCTCATCCTTCACCGGGGAGATAATAAGGAGACTATAAAACTGGTTAAAGAATCAGGATATTAATTCCCAACCAATCTCCCGAATCAAGGAAGGTACATTGCTACAAAAGATCCTGGATAAGAGCCAGGATCTTTTGTATTTTATAACCTGTGTAATCAGGAAAATTAAAGCAGCTGGTTTACAGAGATCTTAATTTTCTATCTTTGCCGCATGTCACAAAAAATATCTACTGATAAGGCTCCAAAGCCTGTAGGCCTTTATCCTCATGCAAGGAAGGTGGGCAATCTATTGTTTCTTTCCGGAATAGGGCCTCGCACCGTTATCGATGAAATACCGGGATTGAAACTTGATAAAAACGGCAACTTTCAGGAATTCGATTTTGAAGCACAATGCCGCAATGTTTTCGACAATGTAAAAATTGTGCTGGAAGAAAGCGGAAGCAGTTGGGATAAATTGGTAGATGTAACCGTTTTCCTCGTAAATATGAAACGTGATTTTGCGGTGTATAATAAAATATATGCGGAGTATTTTAAAGATAATCAGCCTTGCCGCACTACAGTAGAGATCAACTCTTTACCCACATCTATCGCCATTGAGCTGAAGTGTATTGCAACAATTGATTAATGCCTTAACATAAGCTTAGACAGGCTTCTGGCGAACATTACCATACTATTTGTGTTATTTATTTATCCTGAACGCAAAAAAGCACAGGACGATTTAACCATAAAACAATTAGTTATGAATGCACAGACAATCAAAGGCAATTGGAACGAGATGAAAGGAAAACTGAAACAAAAATATGCAGAGCTTACTGATGACGACCTGATGTATGCCGAAGGTAAAGAAGATGAACTATATGGCAGGTTACAGCAAAAATTAGGGAAGACTAAAGAAGAACTGCACAGGGAATTGGACGAATTGTTGTTGTAATTGTCGTTACAATCTGTATGTGTACATGAAAAGAGCGTATCGGAATATTCCGTACGCTCTTTTTAATTTGACCATACTTCGGGAAATGTGAGTAAATTTGATCCATCGACAAATGTTTATTTACATTCTTTCTGAATTATGAGCGCTGCTACCGGAAATTCTGATGTAAGGATCGTTATTATTGAAGACGATGAAACGATAAGGGAGTCGTATGCTTATCTGATTAATGAAACAGAAGGATATACGGTGGTCAATACCTATTCTTCTGCCGAAAATGCCTTGAAAGGAATTAAAGCAGATGATCCCCATATTGTACTGCTCGATGTAGAATTGCCGGGCATAAGTGGCCTGGATGCCATTCCTAAAATTAAGGCTCTGGTTGAAGATGTATACATCATCATGCTTACGGTTTACGATCATCAGCAAACTGTTTTCGATGCTTTGGGGAAAGGAGCTGCCGGTTATTTAACCAAAAGTGTAGCGCCTTCTAAAATTATTGAAGCGCTGGGAGAAGTAATGGACGGCGGTGGCCCAATGAGTGCCAATATCGCACGCATGGTTGTGCATTCTTTTCAACGTAGCCAGGAATCCCCACTTACCCGGAGGGAAACAGAAATACTGGAACAGATTGCTGACGGCAAAACCCGTAGCCGCATTGCTTCTGAAATGTTTATTGATCTGGAAACAGTAAAGTCGCATCTGAAAAATATATACTCCAAGCTGGATGTGCACTCCCGTGCAGATGCTATTAAAACAGCAAGGCAGAATAAATATATTTAACTGACAGAGTTCCTGAATTTTGAAAGGAATGGCTACATCCCAACATATTTATGTTATCTGCCTGTCTTAACGGAAACATTGGTTATAATTCGCTAATTTTATACCATTCCAACGCTTATTAAAGCAAATCCAGCTGATGAATCGAATCTTTATCCTGCTCACCTTTCTTTCATTTTTCTTTTTGCCGGCAATGGCCCAGCAGAAGGACGCCGTACCACCATTAATTTTTGTAACAAATGAAGGCCAGTGGGAACAACCTTTTTTATATAAAGGCATTTCTCCTAATGCAGATATTTATCTGGAAAAAGGTGGTATAACGTATGTGGTCGGAGATGGCGCCAATCCGGAAAAGATTCATGCATATAAAGAAATGGAAACTACGGTGCCTCCTGTTTTAAATTTTCATGCCTATAAAATGAAATGGGTAGGTGCTAATGAAAATGCAATAACAGAAGGCGGTAAGAAGCAATCATTCTATCATAATTATTACCTGGGTAGCGATAAAGCAAGGTGGAAAGGTAATGTGCCGCTATATGGCAATGTAGATTACAAGGAACTTTATCCGAAAATTGATCTTCACTTAAGTTCTGAAAAAGGGCATGCCAAGTATGATTTCATTGTAAAAGCGGGAGGTAACCCCGATCAGATCAGGCTTGCATATGAAGGCTTAGACGGAATGAGTTTAAATAACGGAAACCTGTTATTAAAGACTTCCGTTGGTACCATTACCGAAATGGCACCATATGCTTATCAGTACGTAAACGGCGAATTGAAGGAAGTGCCCTGCAACTATAAATTATCAGGTAAGGAACTGAGATTCAGTTTCCCTAAAGGCTACGATAAAACACAGAACCTGATTATAGACCCGACAATTGTATTTGCAACACTTACCGGTTCTACAGCAGACAACTGGGGTTTCACCGCTACTTACGATCATTCCGGAAATCTTTATGCTGGTGGTATTGTAAATGGATTGGGTTATCCGCTTTCTGCCGGCCCTATCCAGGCAACGTTTGGAGGTGGCTCTGTAAGTTCTATGCCTTGCGATATGGCTATTTCCAAATTCAATGCAGCAGGAAATGCATTGATTTATTCCACTTACCTGGGCGGATCGCTCGACGATATGCCACATAGCCTTGTGGTTGACAATTTGAATAATCTTATTATTGCGGGTAAATCTCTTTCTACAAATTATCCCATTATGGCAAACGGATTTGATCCATTGCACAATGGCAATTATGATATTGTAGTCACTAAGTTTAACGCAGCTGGTACGGCACTTGTCGGATCTACGTTTGTAGGCGGGTCAGGAAATGATGGTATCAATATTGCTCCGGGGTTTTCTGCTAATCAAAGCACATTGAAATTCAATTACGGAGATGACTCCCGTACCGAGGTTATTACGGATAATGCAGGTAATATTTACGTTGCAGCCAGTACGCAATCGGCTAACTTTCCGGTTACAGCTAATGCTGCCAAAAACACATTGGGTGGTACACAAGATGGTGTCTACTTCAAAATGAATCCGACACTTACCACGATGACCTACGGTACATTCATTGGTGGAAGTACTGATGATGCTGCTTATGTACTTACATTGGATACTGCCGAAACCCATGTATATGTTGCCGGAGGCACCACAAGTACTGATTTTCATACTACAGTTACTACAGGAGCATGGCGCAGTACCAATCAGGGCGGACTTGCCGATGGATACATTTGCCGCTTTTTAAACAGTGGAACTTACGCTTTACAAAAAGCAACTTTTATAGGAACCGCAGCATACGATCAATGTTATGGTTTGCAAACCGATCTGGAAAACAGTGTTTATGCGATGGGGCAAACTATGGGCGCATTCCCTGTTTCGGCAGGCGTTTATTCCAATGCAGGCTCACGGCAATTCCTGATCAAGCTGGATAGTTTACTGGGTACCGCTACTTATTCTACGGTATTTGGCAGCGGTGCTACCAACGGCCCTAATATTTCGCCGGTAGCCTTCCTGGTGGATACCTGCCAGAACGTTTATATTTCCGGATGGGGCGCTGGTGGTATATCTCCCGGCTCTTCGACCACAGGTTTGCCTATTACCACCGATGCATTTCAATCGACTACTGATGGCAGTGATTTTTATTTTATCGTTTTCAGTAAAAATGCATTGAGTCTGTTGTTCGGATCTTATTTTGGCTCCCCGGTAAAAGCAGAACACGTGGATGGTGGTACCAGCCGCTTTGATCCCCAAGGTGTGGTATATCAGGCGATATGTGCTAGTTGTGGTGGTGGAACAGGTTTCCCGGCTACGACGGGCGCTTACTCAACAGTTAACGGAAGTACTAACTGTAATCTCGGCGCTCTAAAAATTGCATTTAACCTGGGTAGCGTAAATGCTGTTGCCGATGCCAATCCCAATACAACCGGTTGCGCACCTTTGGTTGTCAATTTTAGCAATAATTCGACAAATGCAACGTCGTACGTCTGGAATTTTGATGATGGTAGTCCGACGTCAAATGCAACAACGCCTACACATACCTTTACCAATCCTGGTACTTACGAAGTAATGATGGTAGCTATCAATCCCAATGCCTGCAAAACCCATGATACGGTTATGCTTCAGATAGTAGTGAGTGATGATACCATTCATGGCGATTTTAACTTTGTATTGCTGGATACCTGTACCAATCCAAGAATCAACATCACCAACACATCAGCCGCAATGCCTGGCCATACTCTGGCTAATGCTACGTTCCAATGGTTTTTTGGCGACGGCAACACATTTACCGGCCAGAATCCCGGCACACATAATTACTCCGGGTCAGGTACTTACAATGTTATGATGATCATGACCGATCCAGATGCCTGTAATTCACCGGATACTGTTATTAAACCGCTTACGATTAATCAGCTCTTTGTTGATGCATCGTTCGTTTTTCCGGATACGATCTGTATGGGCGATACCATTCGATTTACCAATACTTCAGTTAATGGAACGTCTTATTTATGGTCGTTTGGTGTAGGGCAGGGTACTTCCAACGAGCTGAATGCCGGTCATATGTTTACTGCTACAGGCACTTATACGATTAAGCTTGTAGTAACCAATCCTAACAGTTGCAATAAAATAGATTCGGCCGAGCATACCGTTACGGTCAATCCTAATCCTACAGCGGCTTTCGCTTATACTCCGATTATTCCTGAAACCAATAAGCCGACAAACTTCCATAACCAAAGTCAGAATGCCGTTCGGTACCATTGGAACTTTGGAGATGGTGGAACAAGTACAGCAACTGATCCTGTACATGCTTATAACCGAACCGGCTCCTACCAGGTATGTCTTACAGCATATAATCAGCAAGGTTGCTCGGATAAAGTATGCCGTACCATATCTGCAGATGTAACGCCTTTGGCTGATGTACCAACGGGATTCAGTCCCAATGGTGATGGCTCGAATGATGTGTTATACGTGAGAGGCTACAGTATTCAGACACTTGACTTCAAAGTATTTAACCGCTGGGGCGAGATGGTGTTTGAAACACAGGATCAGTCTATAGGCTGGGATGGAACCTATAAAGGCAAACCACAGGAAATGGATGCTTTTGCGTTCACTTTGCAGGTTATATTTTTTGACGGTACTACCTTTAAGAAACAAGGCAATGTAACGTTGCTACGATAATTATTCTTGTCAATTTACAATAAAATAAGAAATCCGGCTCTGATTAGTGAGAGCTGGATTTCTTTATTAAATCTCGAATCGATACGATACTACTTGCCAACAGCTTTCATTGCAGCAGCAGACCACTCTTGAGAAAGCTTCTGCCAGTATTCAGTAAATTTCTGGGTTTCTTCTGGTTTCAATTTTGTCACCCAAGAAGACATATTTGCCCCTACTGCCTGAGCTTTAGTAGTAAGGTCAGTAATTTTAGCCTGATCCTTACTTTCAAGAGCCGCTACATAATCATTGATCATTGATTTGTATTCAGCAAGACCCTTGTTTACTTCTTCATTTGAGAAAGTAGGTGCATCACTTGAAACGGCGGTTTCAGCAGGTTTTGCTTCCTCCGTAGTAGTGGTTTCTGTAGTAGTTGTTTCCGTTGTGGTTCCTTTGTTTTCACCACAGGAAATAAGACCAAACGTAAATAATGCAGCAGCTGTGCAAGATAAGATTACTTTTTTCATAATTGTAAATTTTTTACAAATGTAAAGTGAATATCTACAGTGTCAAATGAATTTTTAAATTTTCACTTTTTTGTGAAAATTTTAATAAATCACGATACATCTTTCACGCTGAATTATAGTGAATTAAACTTATTTCTTTTGACAAAACCCTTAATTTTTCGTATTTTTGCATATCGATTTTTTAATGTCCAAACGCATGTTTTTTTATTAAAAAATCACCTCTCTCAAACAAACAAATCGTTTTCTAAAGCGCAGTAATGAGTACAGAAAATCAAGAAGTATTAACACCAGCCACGCCCGGTTACGGAGCAGATAGTATACAAGTTTTGGAAGGCCTTGAGGCGGTGCGTAAGCGTCCGTCCATGTACATTGGTGATATCGGCATGAAAGGGCTGCACCACCTCGTATATGAAGTAGTCGACAACTCAATAGATGAAGCGCTGGCAGGATATTGTAAAAATATCATCGTTACCATTAAGTCTGATAACTCTATACAGGTTGATGATGATGGCCGCGGTATCCCTACCGGTATCAATACCAAAGAGGGGAAATCGGCACTGGAAATGGTTATGACCATGCTGCATGCCGGTGGTAAATTTGATAAAGATACCTATAAAGTTTCCGGTGGTCTGCATGGTGTAGGGGTAAGTTGTGTGAATGCGCTCAGTGATCCTTTACATGTAACCGTACACCGCGAAGGCAAAATATTTGAACAGGAATATCGTGAAGGGGTGCCTCAATACGAGGTGCGTGAAATAGGCGTGACCGATCGAACCGGTACTATCGTACATTTTAAACCCGACGGAACTATCTTTAAAGACACCGTTTATCATCGCGATATACTGGCAGGGCGTTTGCGTGAGCTTTCCTTCCTGAACAAAGGGATACGCATTACCCTGATAGATGATCGGGCTGATGAGGAAAATGGTGATAACCCACGCGAAGAATTCTTCAGTGAAGGTGGTATTGTTGAGTTTGTACAAATGTTGGATAATAACGGCAAGCGTGAAGCATTGTTGCCGGAACCAATCTATGTAGAGACACATGATGCAGCGAGCAATGTAGCTGTGGACGTAGCTTTAGCTTACAATACTTCTTTCAGCGAGCACATTTTCTCTTACGTAAACAATATCAACACAATTGAAGGTGGTACGCACGTTGCCGGTTTCCGCAGGGCCATTACACGTGTGTTCAAATCTTATGGTGATAAGAATAAGCTGTTTGAAAAAGCCAAAGTAGAGATTACCGGTGATGACTTCCGTGAAGGACTTACTGCGATTATCTCTGTAAAGGTTCCTGAGCCTCAATTTGAAGGACAAACCAAAACCAAACTGGGCAATAATGAGGTAAGTGGTGTGGTAGATGTAAGCGTAAGCCGTGTACTGGAAGCTTACCTGGAAGAGCATCCTAAGGCTGCAAAGATCATCATAGATAAAGTGATTATTGCTGCGCAGGCCCGTGCCGCTGCAGCAAAAGCACGCCAGATGGTACAACGTAAAAGTGTACTGACCGGTGGTGGTTTGCCTGGTAAACTTGCCGATTGCTCGGAAAAAGATCCTGAAAAATGTGAGCTTTACCTTGTCGAAGGAGACTCGGCTGGTGGAACAGCCAAACAAGGCCGCGACAGAAGCTACCAGGCTATCCTGCCTTTAAGAGGTAAGATCCTGAACGTAGAAAAAGCGCAGGAACACAAAATTTACGAAAACGAGGAGATCAAGAATATGTACACCGCATTGGGTGTAACCGTTGGTACGCCTGATGATCCGAAGGCATTGAACCTTACCAAACTCCGTTATCATAAGATTATTATTATGACGGATGCCGATGTGGATGGTTCTCACATTGCTACACTTATTCTTACTTTCTTCTTCCGGTATATGACTACATTGGTAGAACAAGGGCACGTTTACCTGGCTCAACCACCATTGTATTTAGTGAAAAAGGGTAAAGAATCCATTTATAGCTGGACGGAAGATGAACGTAAAGCAGCAGTAGTAAAACTGGGTAACGGAAAAGAAGACAGCGTAAATATTCAACGATATAAAGGTCTTGGTGAGATGAACGCAGAGCAACTGTGGGAAACCACCATGAACCCCGATACACGTGCGTTAAAACAAGTAACCATTGAAAGTGCAGCCATTGCTGATGAAGTATTTGCAATGTTGATGGGCGAAGAAGTAGGCCCGCGCCGCGACTTTATTGAAAAGAATGCCAAGTACGCTAAGATTGATATTTAAGATTATACACGAATAAATCTTTAAGAGTCGTTTCTGAAAATGGAATGGCTCTTTATTTTTAAGTATAACTACAATATCTACAAAAGATTAACAGGTCAGACCCTGTTTTTATGTATTTCATAGGAATCTGTAATATTATCTTTGTGCATAGAAACCAACCCAAAACTGCATCTCTTTAGTCAGAAATCCATAAGCTGTAAATGATAGATTTATACAGCTATGAACTCGCTTAATTAAAGTTTAGTTTGAAGATTGAACGAATCCTGATTGTATTTGTTAACTCGTTAAATATTGTATTATGAAAAGAACATTGCTTATTTTAAGTGTGATAGCATTGACTGCTTGTGGAATATTTTCTTCCTGTAAAAAAGATTCTGATGAGCAAGGTATGGCTAAAGTAAATGTTCATCTCACGGACGGTCCGGCTGATTATGACGCTATCTTTATTGATGTACAGCGCGTCGAAATAAACTCTGATGTTAGTGGTTGGGTTAGTGTAGCTGCTATAGCGCCAGGAGTGTATAATTTATTGGATTTTAGTAATGGTATGGACACTTTACTTATTAATGCGAGTCTGCCTGTAGGCCACATTTCTCAAATGCGTTTGATTTTAGGGGACAATAATTCTATAGTTGTAAATGGTGTAAGCCATCCTTTATCTACGCCTTCTGCACAGCAAAGCGGGTTGAAGTTTAATATTCACCAGGAACTTGTAGCTAATGGTTCTTACGATATCTGGATTGATTTTGATGCTGGAAAATCAATAGTAGAACAGGGAAATGGTGGTTATAGCCTAAAGCCGGTAATCAGAGCATATACTGCTTTAACCAACGGGAAAATTAAAGGCTTTGTATTGCCAGCACAGGCCAATGCAGTTGTTTATGCTATCCATGGTACCGATACGTTTTCCGCAATACCAGCTATCGACGGATATTTCATGTTTTCGGGTATGGCTGAGGGAACTTATAGCCTATGGTTTGATGCTGCAAGTAATACCGGATTCCAGGACTTGTTACAGCCCAATGTAACGGTATCATTTGGTGTAATTACAGATGTTGGCATCATTACTTTACTTCCGTAGAAAACAAATAAAAAACCGGTTACCATTAAGGTAGCCGGTTTTTTATTTCTGGATTAGGGTTCACTATTATGATTAGGGTTCACTATTATTTTGAAAGCACTATTGCTTTGCTAACATGACTAACACTGCCATTACTGCTCTTCAGACTTACATAATAAGTACCTGCAGAAAGCCCGGAGAAGCTATAAGTACCACTTTTGTCGGCTTGCAATGTTCTTATCAATTGTCCCTGGATGTTGAATGCTCTTATAGTAGTTGAGCCACTTAGAGCATGCAGCTTAACAGACAATGTTCCGTTCACAGAAGGATTAGGGCTGATCATATACGAGAAGGTTTGTTCCATACCATTGATCATAATCTGCCTGGTATATCCGTCCTCACCATTTTTAGAGATTGCATTTATTCTATACAAGCTCATCGCTGAAGTTGGGTTTTCATCTGTGAACCCAAATGTTTTCTCTTGTTTGTTATCACGCTCGTTATATACTGTAGCAATATCCTTCCAGTCATCATTCCCCATTTTTCTTTGTACTACAAACCTGTCCAGGTCTGCTGTTTCCGCTACTTTCCATTTTAATTGTACAAGCTCATTTTTTCTGTAACCATTAAAGTCCAGGATGGATACCGGAAGTATAACAAAACTGCAGGTGTTGATTACTCTGCCCAGTAAGAGGTTTGAAATAGTTGTTACTGTAGGCGGTATAACAGTATTATTAGTAAGAGACATGTTTTTAACTACGATCCATAAGTCTTCTTTTCTGTATGGTTCTGTTGTTGAATATGGTGCAGTATAGGTAAGCACGCCGGAATTGAATGGAGATCCTGATGTAATGGTATAAGGACCGGCATTGGATACCACCGGAATATCTAAGGATACATCAAAAAAATCATCTCCATTATCTACATACACATCAGTGTTAAAGGTTAATGATTGTGGTGATGTGGTAGATATTACATAGGAGTAGTTATTGGAAGTGCCCTCAGGCTGACATGTAAAACTGGTACTGATTGTCGGGTCATTTACCAGGAATGAAAACCCGGTCATGGAGCATTGAACGGAAGGGCTCGCACTATTTGCATTACTGGACCATGCATCTCCCGTAAAATCAATTTGATTAGTACAAGCGCCGGGTACAACAAGTATAAGGTTGTTGATTGTATAACGATAAATATTGGTTGATGCATTTACAACCACCCTGTTATAGGTTAGCCCGTCTGAAGCATCTTTAACTTGAAACATTGCAGGACCGGTATTGTCATCTATACCAGGATCAGGGCCATATGAGGTCATAAAAACCTGGCTGGGAGGCGCACTACTGTTATTATTAACTACATCATTATCAATTACAATAGTTGCCAGGGCGTTTGCCAAAACATTCGATTCTTTGGGCTGGTTTTGGTTAGAATAGTTATGAATGGTATAATCCTGGGTTCTCCATAGGTGTATGAAAATTATCTTATTTCCATTATTTATGTCAATTTCAAAACCGAGGTTAAAGTTTACAACACAGTTGCCATTGGAATCCAATTGGGTGCTTAAAAGTTCTACTGACGGGCTAACAAACTGGCATTGGGCTTGTGTTACATAAGGTACAGTAAGGGCAACAAAGATGGTCAGTAATCGGAGTAATAAATGCTTTTTCATTGTATTTTGGTTTTATTGGTTATAGTGAAAACACACACACAGCTTGCATGTATTATGAATAAAACGACTAATAAAGGCAATGGTTCAGCGAGTATGCTCATTTTAAGCATACATTATTATGGCAGTAAAATAGTGGAGATTGGTAAATAAGTCTTAATTCATAAGACTTAAAGGCTGGTTTTCAATAAGTAAAAGTAGAATTATTATAGGCATTATAATTATTTTAACATTATAATTTAGCATATTTATCTATTCTTTATTACTTGAACGGTTAAAAATCAGTTATGCTGATATCATTTATGAATGGGTTCATTTGTTAATCAATTAACGCCGCTTTAACCGCAGTTCGGATATGTAAATTTTATTTTTGTACGTTGTTACATGAGAATAGCATATTATTACAATTATGATAAGGAAGGGTATTGTATGGATGGTAATGCTGCTTGGTCTGCAGCTATCCGTTTGGGCGCAGGAGATGGTTTTTACTGCGCAGTCCGATGCAAAAAAGATAGGCACAAAAGATCGGTTACAGGTTATTTATATCTTAAGCAATGCTTCCGGCGCCAGTGATTTCCGGCCGCCCTCGTTCCCTGGTTTTTCTATAGTAGGTGGACCTTACCAAAGCAATAGTACAAGTGTTACTTCTGTGAATGGCCAAACCCGGCAAACTTCCTCCGTCAATATTACTTATGTCCTGGTTGCCAATAAAACAGGGATCATTACCATTCCTCCTGCAAAAGTCACTTTTAACGGAAGAGATGTTTCTTCTAATACCATTACGGTACAAGTAGTTTCAGGCAGCGTTGCCCAGCAAAGAGATCCTTATGGCGATCAGGATCCGTTTACCGCTATGCAACAGTATCGCCAAAGAATGCAGCAGCAAATGATGCAGCAACAACGGTCTCGGCAGCAGCAGGCGCAACAACAGAATAGCCAGCTGGAGGCCATGGGTGAAAAGAACATCGGAAAAAATATTTTTATAAAGGTTCAGGTAGATAAAACCAATCCGCATGTGGGAGAGCAGATCACCGCCAGCTATAAATTGTACACCCGCCTGGCCATGTCTGTAAATCTTACTCAACTGCCATCGCTGAATGGATTCTGGAGCCAGGATTTTCAAATACCCAATCCACCCAAACCCACTGAGGAAATAGTAAACGGAGAACGGTACCAGGTATTTTTATTAAAGAAATCAGCATTATTTCCCCAGCAGGATGGAACACTCGAACTGGATGCTGCTAAGGCTGAAGGTGTAGTACGCGTTGTGCAGCAGGTTAAAGGCCGTAACCCATTTGCCGATGATCCGGTATTCGGTTCATTTTTTATGGATGATCCTTTTTTTAATGACGATATGTTTTCCGGATATAATTATAAAGATGTTCCGGTAAAACTTTCCAGCGCGCCTGTAAAAATTAATGTGCGCCCATTACCTGCAGAAAACCAGCCGGAATCCTTTACCGGCGCCGTTGGCAATTTTACGGTAAAAGCGCAACTGGATAAGAACAGTTTAAGTACTGATGATGCCGTGACGTTTACTTTTACAGTTTCGGGTAGCGGCAACCTGAAACTTATCGGAAATCCTAAGATAGACTTTCCGGCAGAGCTGGGCGCATATGAACCACAAGTAACCGATACTATTACCGGACGCAATCCAGCTATTACAGGAAGTAAAATATTTACCTATAGCATGAATCCGCAGTCGCCTGGTGATTTTGTTATTCCGGCGATAGCTTTCTCTTTCTACGATGCTGCTTCCGGATCGTACAAAATACAGCATACCCAGCCCATAAAAGTACATGTAACCAAGGGCAAAAATTATACCGGAAACCTTGCGAAGGCTAAATCTCTTCCTGGAGACATTCATGATATTTATAAGGCAACCCCTGAATTTAAAAATTATCATAGCCTGGCCGGTAAATTCTGGTATTGGCTATTATACATCATAAGTATTACAGCAGTTGCAGTATTACTTATACTTCATAAAAAGAAAGAAGAGTACGCAGGTAACCAGGCACTGTTTAAAAACAAAAAGGCGAATAAGGTAGCCTGGAAAAGATTGGCCACAGCCAGGAAACTATTGCCACAGCAGCAACACAAAGAATTTTATGAAGAAGTATCGAAAGCAATATGGCTTTACCTGAGTGATAAGCTAGGTATACCATTATCGCAGCTTTCAAAAGATACTATATCCATGGAACTGGAAAATAAAAATGTACCCATAGCACAAATAGATCGGGTGAAAAGATTGGTGTTGGAATGTGAGATGGCGCTGTATAGCCCCAGTGGAGGCCAGCAGCAACGACAACATACCCTGGACGAAGCCGCAGGAGCTATTGGTGAATTGGAAACGGTATTGAAAAATAAAAACAATGTATTGCAACATGCAGGTTAAAAAAAGTTGGGGAAAAAGCCTGAATATCCGGAGCTATATCATGGTGCTATGCCTGATATGTTTCTTAGTACCCTCGTGTATATATGCCACTACAGGTGATGATGTAATATGGAAGAAGGCAAATAACTTCTACACACAAAAGCAGTATGATAGTGCTGAATATTATTACAGTGCCTTATTGAAGAAATATCCGGAAAATGCTATAATTCAGTATAACATGGGTAACGTTAGCTTCAGACTTAATAAGGTAGGTGCGGCAGTATTACATTATCAAAAGGCTGCTTTACTGGATCCGGGGAATAAAGAAATACAGGATAATCTCTTATTGGCAAAAGGCCGTATCCAGAATCCTTTACCTGAGGCTGCTCCTATATTTTTTGTAAGGTGGTGGAATGGCTTACTGCAACTTTTCAGTGCCGATACCTGGGCTGTAATTACTTTCATTATTTTTCTTGCCGTGCTAGGTTTGGTTTGGTATGCAAGAGTAAAAAAAGAACAATTTGCCCATGCAGGTCGTTGGCTTTCTCTTTCAGTTGTATGCTTTATTATATGTGCTTGCATGACCTGGTTTACACACGAATCATTTACACATAGCGATATGGCCGTAGTACTTGAACCTTCGGCAAATCTGCTGGAGGCCCCACGTGCATCGGGAAAAGTTTTGGGTGCATTGCCTGAAGGTACAGTAATAGAGGTCTATACAGAAGAAGGAAACTTTATGAATGTGAAATTACCCAACGGTCGTGAAGGATGGATACTTTCTTCTTCAGTTGAAAAAGTATAATGACCCTGATAGGTTATTTGCCGGCTACTTTATTCATTAAGGTAGCCGATATTTTTTTCAATATCATTTCCCTCTGTCCATCTTATCCAGCCAAGCAACAGGCTAAGCCATTTGCCCGGCGACTGGATATTATTGGCTACCTGACATACTACTTTATCCGTAAGATCGATTACTGCAGGTATACCGTCAGGGCCGGCTTCAGAAAGTATTAATGCATTATTCCATGCTGTTTCCCGTGCCTTAACCATGCTGAAATTGAGTACAGCAGCAGTTCTTCGTGGATCTATCCTTTTTATAAAATACATAGGGAATGCAATTTTGGTAAGGTTATCCTGAACCACACCAAAGAAGCCCGCTATAATATCATTGATCCTGGTGTAATCCTTTTGCATGCTATGGATTGTTGCAACTGTAGAAACTTCTGCCACTGCTATGCCAAGATCAAGATTAATATGTGCATTCACACCTAAAAGCAAATGCTGCATGACGGTTAGCTTATCGAGTTTAGTGGCTGCGAAAGCAGTTTGCCAGCACGTAGTTGGCTGTAATCCTTTACTGTATTGATCATACGCGGTAAAATAACGATTGGCAAATACTACATCCAGTTTTTCCATACGTGGACCATCATCAAAAATTCCGTTAGCTACTCCTTCTTTTACACCAAGGGTCATTCTTCTGTATAATGAAGCAAAGTAGCCCAATCGTGAACCTTGGGCTTTACAGTCAGCAATGATTTGATCCAGTATGAATATAACTTCGTCAAGGGTGTTGGCTTGCATAAGGAAAATACTTTTAGGTGTTAAGGCAACACAAAATAATATTTGCAAAGCAAACGTGGAGTAATTATTTATACCTTTTCCGGTATCTTATTTATTGGTAAGTACATTCCAATAAAAGGAAGGCTTGCGTAACAAAGCCCTTACATCAAGGTCAGCAAACATACTGGTCATGGTACTTCTTAACGAAGGACTTCTATGAGCCTTATTGGCGATCATATTGAATAGCCAGGGATAGCGAAGTAATTTTTGAATGGTGTAGCTGAGTTTTAGCTCATCGCCAATACGATTGAATAATACATCGCCATAATTTTTTTGCAGGAATTCTTCGTCAAACCTGTTTTCTTCAAATGCTTTGATAGCCGCTTCTGCAGCCAACATGCCACTGAATAGAGCATTGCCGATACCCTCGCCGGTGAAAGGATCTATTAGTGATGCGGCATCACCGATGATCATAAAATGCGCACCCGAAAGCTTTGTTTTTGTAGTGGCCATAGGCAAGCCCCAGCCATATATTTTATCACTCATGGTTGCATGAAGAAAGCGGGACTTAATGTTTGGATTGCTGGCAATAGCTTTCAGCATCAACTCGCGAAGATTAATTTTCTTTTTCCGCACCAAAGCAGAGTCCATACAAATGCCTACATTAGCACCACCACCTGGCAATGGAAATATCCAGAAATATCCGGGAAGCACTTCATTAAGAAAGTGGAGTTCAATAAAATTTTCTTCGTGCAAATCCGTTACACCATCAAAGTAAGTTCGTAAACCAACTGCCGATGTTTTGGTAACTGTATTGTCATGCAATAATTTTTTACGACTGATACCTTTATCTCCATCAGCACCGATCAGTAGTTTGCAACTTATCTTTAATCGGTCTTCTGCTTGTCCTTTTGTTTGAAAGAAGACATCATAGCCATCGTTTGTTTTTACTATATCCTGAACGGAGGTGCCCTGAAGAATAGTAGCGAAGGGGCTTGCCAGTTTTTTGAAAAGGAAATGATCCAGGTCTATCCTTTTGGAAGTAAACCCTGGCGGGTGTTGCAGATTACTTTTGTCCATAGTAAATGGAACATCAAGCGCCTTACCATTAGGTGCTACAAAAGTAACACCATAGCTGGGCAGGAATCTTGTACCGTCTGCAAATATTTCTTCCAGGTAAGCAGGACTGGCTTTCCGTAATACAAAAGCTGTTTTACCACTACATCCATCTCCGCAGACTTTATCTCTGGGATAAACATCTTTTTCAATAATAGTATGATGTATTCCGGCCTTGGTTAAAAACATGGAAGCGCTTGCTCCTGCAGGGCCGCAGCCAATAATAACTACAGATGTGGCAGTTGTCATTTTTTCATCGGATAAATAAAGTGTAGGCAATCAACGGTTAGTTTTTCTTTATGATTTCCAGCAGATCGCTTTCTACATTTTGTTTTACGGTTTCTGTTATCCTGCCGCTTTCATTACCATCCTGCAATACTATTACAGTAGGTACATTGGTGATGTTATATTGTTTTTCCTCGCCGTTTTTTCCCTTCTTATCCCTGTCCAGGGCAAAGATCTGCATTTGTTCCAGAGGATAACCGGCATCAGTCAACACACGATATAACTGTGGTATCAGTCTATGTGAATCTTCGCACCATGTACCCAGAAATACGATGAGCTGATACTTATTTAATTCTTCCGATAAAGATTCTATTTTCTCTTCATCTGGTTTATAACTTTCTGATTGCTCTGTCAATTTAAATGCAGGTACTTTTTCAACATCCTCGAAAGTGCATGATCCTTTATAGATCACTTCGGCTTCATTGGTACTCTTCACTTCTTCAAAATCTGATTGATATTGGGCATGTAACATCATACTTCCAAATATTAAGGCTCCCAGCAAAATTGCTCTCTTCATAATTCAATGTTTTATCAGGACATAATCTGTAATCCCGGCTATAATTGTTCTTTTATTTTTAATAAAGTGTCCCGCAAATTGGTTAAAGAATCTTTAAGGTCAAGTTTGCTATGCACATCATTTTTTTGACCTTTCAGCTTTTCTCTGGCGCCTTTAATCGTGTGTTTTTTCTCTTTTACCAGATGATGAATCAACCTTAATTCAGCAATATCTTTCGGGCTGTAAAGGCGGTCACCTTTACGCGTTGTTCTTGGCTTAAGTTTAAACTCATTTGTCCAGAAGCGAATGTGGGAAGTGTTTACAGCAAACAATTGCGCTACTTCGCCAATAGTATAATACTTCTTATCCAGCTTCCATTCGGGTAAAGGCACAATATCTTCAAAGACTTCATGGTCTTCCTCCTCATCATTTACTTCAGGAACAGATTTTTCTTTCGATGTTGTTGCATGTTTATCAACAACAGAAGCATTGCTCATATCGAAAGGATAATCCCGGTGAATGAGTGATGCGTAATCAACCTGTACCAATTCGCTCAATATTTGCTTATTCAACTCTTCATCAGCGGAATTTGCTTCAGCTTCATTGTCATCCTTCATTCCTGCTTCAGGATCATGTGTTGTACCTTGGTCGAAATTATTGTCTTCCGATAACTGCTCGTCAAAAATTACTGGTTCATCAGCAAGAGCTTCCTGAGTTTCACTATGATCGATCCCTTCTTCTACCGGTTGTTCTACTTCAATATTTGCAGCGAGGATTTCAATTCGTTCTTCCTCTTCTGGGAGTTTATTTTCCGTTTCGTCAACGATCTCGGTTGTAGCATCTATCTCTGATTGTTCTTTTGCAGATATTGAGTCTTCGGCCGGATGAAACGCTTCCTGTTCTATCTGGCTTCCCGGTAAAATATGCTCTTCCTGCTTTTCAATTTCTTTCTGCAATTCTGGTTGCGCAATTTCGGGCAGCTGTATTATATTTTCGCTTTCAATTGTTTTAGTTACAGGCTCTTTTTTAGGCTTTTTTTTAGGCTCCTCTTTTGGATAAAAATCTTCGTCGTCGAATAAAGTGAGTACGCGGGTTTCCATATTATAAAATGGTTTGCATTAATCAAACTTAATTATTTTTGCTGATTCTCTTTGTTATAACAAAGGTATCGCATTCCACTTACCGAAAAATGATAAAATACGACTATCATTTACCGAGAAGTAAGGCACAATTACCGAAACCCTTTTCCTATTGCCGCACCCACTAAATTACTTTTGCGCCATAAACAACCCAAAATGAAAAAAAGTTTTACATTATTATTTTCCTTTTTACTTACCCTATTGACTTTTGCCGGTTACGCACAAAAAGTGCTCAAAGGCAAAGTGCTGGATGATAAAGGGAAACCACTGGGCGGCATTAGCGTTTCTCTGGAAAATACACTTGATGGAACGAGCACAGATACGTCTGGAAATTTCCTTTTATCCACAACGGAGACAGGAGCCCAAACCCTTGTTGTAACCGGTATTGGCTACGAAGAAATCAGTAAGCCTATTAAAGTTGAAGATGCCAATACATCTTTTGAATTTAAATTGAAATCAGTAACCAATATGCTGGAGCAGGTAAGTATTACTGCCGGAAGTTTTGGCTCTGCTGATGGTACACAGAAAACGGTGTTGGAGCCATTGGATATTGTAACTACAGCCGGTTCGGGAGCAGATCCTATTGCAGCTATGCAAATGCTGCCTGGTGTGCAAAGAAACGGTACCACTACAGGTATGATGGTGCGTGGTGGCGATCCCAGTGAAGCTGCTATTGTTGTAGATGGTCTTACTTTGCAAAATCCTTTCTTCAGCGATGTGCCTGGTGTACAACAACGCAGCCGTTTTGGCGCATTTCAATTTAAAGGTATTGCCTTTAGTAGCGGCGGTTACAGCGCACGTTACGGCCAGGCTATGTCTTCCGTATTGGAAATGAATACCCTTGATATACCGGATAATAGTACCATCAACCTTGGTATTTATATGGCGGGCCTTTATGCTTCCGGAACTAAATTGTTTAACGACAATACGATGAGCATTACAGCCACAGCTAACTATACCAATCTTTCCCCTTTTTATGGTATTGCCAAAACGAATTTTGACTTTTACGAAGTACCGAAAGGTGGCGGCGGTTCATTAAACTACATCTGGAAAACAAAAAGTGGTGGCTTGCTTAAAGTAATGGGAAACTATTCTCAAACCCGCTCCGGTATTCGTATTCCTAATCCTTTTGAGGCTGGAAAAACACTGGACTTCGGAATAAAGAATAACAATGCTTATAGCCAGGCTACTTTTAAACAGAATTTTGGCGAGAAAGTAAAATGGTTTACCGCAACTTCTTATTCTTACAATAATGATGATGGGAAATGGGGCACATTCCCATCTATAAGCAAAGAAAAAAGAGCACAGGTACGTAGTGAACTTACCTGGTTTGCGGCTTCAAAATTAAGTCTTGTGGCTGGTGGTGAATATCAGTATTTTGATGTGAACAGAACATTTGACACATTAAGATCAGGTTTTACAGAACACCAGGCTGCTGCTTACTTGGAAGGGGAGTGGACACCGATGTATTGGCTGGCAGTTCGCCCGGGCCTGCGTATAGAGCACAGTGAATTATTAAAGACCAATACACTTGCTCCACGCTTATCGGCATCAGTAAAAACAACCAAATTCAGTTCGGTATCTGTTGCCGGAGGATTGTTTTATCAAAATCCGGATAAGCAATATTTGTTGATGGGTTATCGTCCCGATCAGCAAATGGCGGTGCATTACATTGCCAACTTTATGTACGCGAAGAACGACCGTACGTTAAGACTGGAAGGTTATTACAAAAGCTACGACCAGTTAGTAAAGGAATATGCAGGCAAGTATGACCCTAATAGTTATCGTTATATTGACGGTACCATTGATAACAGTGGCCATGGCTATGCACAAGGGCTTGAGCTTTTCTGGAGAGATAAGAAGAGTATCAAGAATCTGGACTACTGGTTATCTTACAGCTATATCAATACCAAGCGTTTGTATCGTAATTTCCCTATTGAAGCAACACCGGATTTTATTGCAGATCATAACTTAAGTCTGGTTACCAAATATTGGTTTGAAAAACTGAATTGCATGGTAAGCGGAACTTTTAGTTATGCCAGTGGTAAACCTTATTACAATCCGACTAATTCCGTTTTCCTGGGAGATCGCACACCTGATTATCAAAATATTGCTTTGCAGGTGAGTCATTTGCGTTCCTTTGGTAAGTGGTTTGCTGTATTCTACGTAAGTGTAGATAATGTGTTGAATAAGAAAAACATTTTCGGCTATCGGTATTCTGCTGATGGACAAAGCCGGTATCCTGTTGAACCGGCATTGTACCGGACCATATTTGCGGGTGTAAATATATCATTGAGCAAGTTTGATAAGGACGAACTTTAATAAGTTAAAGTAGTTCAGCCTGTCCGAAAGACAGGCTGAACTACTTTATTTTTGTACTGTTGCGTTTTAAGCTATACAAGCTTATAAATTACTGCTTGTGCTTATTCCTGGTTAACTATAACTTACTCTTTCAAATTTATTTTGAAAAAAATGTCTGATACTCCAACACAAAGCGTAGGAAACAAGCCTAACCTTTTTCATCTGTTAAAGCCTTACTACGGGCTTATTTCAGGATTATTGTTATTTGCATTATTGAGCAATGTGCTTAATCTTGCTATACCCAAACTGGTACAGAATAGTATTGATGATTTTACTAAAGGTCAGTTCAATATCCGTGCTGTTATTATTCAATTTTCTGCTGCTACCTTACTGATATTTGTTTTTCTGTATGCTCAAAGTATTATACAGACTTATGTTTCAGAAAAAGTGGCGCGTGATCTCAGAAAGAGGCTATCAGCAAAGATCTCACAGCAAAGCTATACTTATATACAAGACGCCACCCCTGGTAAGTTATTAACCAATCTTACTTCTGATGTGGATGCTATCAAGATGTTTGTTTCACAAGCAATTGTATCCATTGTATCTTCTATTGTACTTATCATTGGTGCCAGCATATTATTGTTGAGTATTAATTGGAAGCTTGGCCTTATAGTACTCATGATTATTCCGGTAATAGGAGTCACCTTTTTCTTTGTATTTAAAAAGGTAAAGATCCTGTTCAAGAAAGGACAGGAAGTAATAGACTGGTTGAATAAGGTGATTAACGAAAGTATAATGGGTGCAGCTCTGATAAGAGTGTTGAATGCCCAAAGTACAGAATACAATAAGTTTATGGACGCCAGCCTGGAGGCAAAGACTTTGGGCATGTCTATATTGCGCCTATTTGCTTTACTTATCCCGGTAATTGTGTTTACTTCTAATATGGCAAGACTAGCTGTACTGGCTATTGGCGGGCATTATGTAATCTCCGGTAGTATGACATTGGGAGAGTTTGCAGCATTCAGCAGCTATATCTCTATTCTTATTTTCCCCATACTTATTATAGGGTTCATGAGTAATGTAATAGCAAGGGCTTCGGCCTCCTATACCCGTATTTACACCACCTTGCATGCCGAAGATACTGTAGACAACGGGACGGTAGACAGAACACTGGATGGGAATATAGAGCTTAAAGATGTGAGTGTTTATTATGGTGAAAAAGCAGCATTGAAAGATGTTTCCTTCACAGTGAAAGCCGGAACCAGGACAGCTATTATCGGACCTACGGCAGCAGGGAAATCACAATTATTATATTTGCTTACAACCTTAATAAAACCTGATAAAGGATCCATTTCTTATGATGGCACTCCTATAGAAAACTACAGGCAGGAAACACTTCTAAGTCAGATAGGGCTTGCCTTTCAGGATAGTATTATATTCAACATGAGCCTTCGGGAAAATATTGCTTTCAATTCACGTGTTACTGAAGAAGCTTTAAAAAAGGCCGTACAAACAGCTGAGCTTAACGATTTTGTTGCTACGCTTTCCAATGGTTTGGATTCGATCGTTTCCGAAAGAGGCAATAGCCTTTCGGGTGGACAAAAGCAAAGGATAATGCTTGCCAGAGCGCTTGCTATCGAACCTAAAATATTATTACTGGATGATTTTACAGCAAGAGTAGATAATCAGACGGAGCAAAAAATCCTTGAAAATGTTGCCCGTAATTATCCGGATATAACGCTTGTGTCTATCACGCAGAAAATCTCTTCAGCAAAAGATTTTGAGCAGATCATATTATTGATGGAGGGTGAGTTGATAGCTAAAGGAACACATGATGAACTGATGAAAAGCTGCCCGGAATATGTGCAGATATATGATTCGCAGCAATCCTTGCCCCAGTCGCATGAGTAGCTTTTGTCTTTTAGAGAAACATAATTATTACCTCAATTCCAATGAATTATAATTTAAATACCGACCAGAAAACGAGTACCAGAAAGGCTTTGGGTAAGATGCTTGGCTTTATGTCTGCTGAGAAAAAGGATCTTTACCTGGCTTTCCTGGTGATGATGCTTAATGCAGGCATTACCATGTTAACTCCTTATCTGATCGGCTATACCATAGATCATTATATTCAGGCCGGCGAATACCATGGCCTGGCGGTATTTTCAAGGTTACTGTTGGTTATGTATATTATCTGGGCAGGGACCGAGTATCTGCAAACCGAACTGATGGGTGGTGTAGGGCAAAGAATGTTGTATAATCTTCGCAATGTTGTATTTGAAAAGTTGCAACAACTGCCTGTAGCCTTTTTTAATCAGAACAAAAGTGGTGATCTGATCTCCAGGATTAATAGTGATACAGATAAGGTCAACCAGTTTTTCTCCCAATCATTGATGCAGTTTGTCGATAGCATCTTTACCATGGCTGGTGCGGCTATCTTTCTTTTGTCCATCAATATTAAACTTGGGGCAGCTTCCCTGATACCAGGTGTATTTATTTTGATTTTTGTACAACTGGTATCTGCATGGGTGAAAAAGAAGAATGCTTCTAGTATGAAAAGTACTGGCGGTTTGAGTGCAGAGATACAGGAAAGTCTTCATAATTTCAAAACGATCATTACGTTTAACAGAAGGGATTATTTCCGGAATCGTTTTGATGATGCTAACGAAGTAAACTATAAAGCTGCTATAGGAGCTGGTTTGGCCAATAATATTTTCACACCGGTATTTACTTTTTTCTCCAATGTAGCCCAGGTAATTGTGCTGGCTTACGGTATCTATCTTATTGCACAGGGTTCATTTACCGTAGGATTGCTTATTAGTTTTATTGCCTATGTTCAGAATTTTTATTTCCCCCTTCGTCAGCTTGCCGCTTTATGGGCCAGCTTTCAGACAGCTATGGCAGCATGGGACAGGATAAGTGTAATCATAGATATTGAAGTACCTGCGGATACGATCTTGCCAGACACATCTATACCGGTAGCTACATCCAGGCATCTGTTGGAATTTAAAGATGTTTCATTTGCTTATCCTGACGGTAAAGAAGTGTTGCACCATATAAACTTCAGCATGGAACAAGGCAAAACTTATGCCCTTGTAGGACCAACGGGTGGCGGAAAGACCACTACAGCAATGCTTATAGCCCGGTTATACGACCCTACAGTAGGTATGGTATTACTTAAGGGTAAAGACATCAGAACATATTCTGCTGCTGAAAGAACAGATGCTATTGGCTTCATATTGCAAGAGCCTTTGCTCTTTAGCGGAACCATAAAGGATAACATACTTTATGGGAACAGTCAGTATAAAGATTATAATGAAGAACAATTCAAAGAAGTATTGGAACAAGCAGGATTGGGTCAGTTGGTAGCCCGTTTTGATGAAGGATTAAATACAACTGTAAAAGCCGGTGGCGAAGGTATCAGCCTGGGACAGAAACAATTGATAGCCTTTATACGTGCAGTTCTACGTAAACCGGATCTTTTAATATTGGATGAAGCTACTGCCAATATTGATACGGTAACGGAACAGCTTTTGGAAGATATACTGGAAAAGCTTCCTAAAGAAACAACCCGTGTAATTATAGCACACCGGTTGAATACCATTGAGAATGCGGATGAAATATTCTTTGTGAATTCGGGATCATTGCAAACAGCTGGCTCTCTTGATAATGCATTGCATTTATTACTTGAAGAAAAGAGAGAAAGCTGATAGCTTTAATAAACAAGCTAATAGCATAGTCAGTACCAACCTTTCCTTCTGAAAAAGAACAACATCAACACGGAAACTGATAGCATGGCGATCACGGCAATCATAAACCCATGGGGATGATGAGCGTAGGGTATCTTGTCAAAGTTCATGCCAAATATACCTCCAATAACGGTAGCAGGAGCGAGTAGGGTAGTAACCACGGTGAGAATTTTCATGACTTCATTCATCCTGGTATTTACCTGGTTCATATAAAGGTCCTGAACGTTAAGTGCCATTTCCCGATAGTTCTCGGTATATTCTATTGCAAGTGCAATATGGTCATACACATCCTTGAAATACTTCTTATTGGCCGGATCAATTAATGCACTCTCTGATCGCCAGAAAGAAGTAACCAGTTCACGTACCGGAGTGATCGCACGCTTAACAACCATGATTTCATGACGTAATAAGGTAATCTTCAGCAAGACCGAGCTGTTTGGATGGGTCACCACCTCATCCTCCAGCTTTTCCAGCCTGTCTGAAAGCTTGTCCAGCACAGTAAAGTAATCATCTACGACAGCATCCATGAGGCTGTACGCCAGGTAGTCAGCAGATTTTTTCCTGATAGGCGCAGTTTCATTCTTTAATTTATCTCTTAACGGATTAAACGGATCATGTTTGGGATCTGGTTGAAAAGAGATCAGCAATCTTTCTCCCAGTACTATGCTAAGTTGCTCTGCCTGGACAATGCCTGTATCGTTATTATAAGATAGCATAGGCATAAGGCAGAACAGGTGTGAGTCCATATCATCAGCCTTTGCCCTTTGGCCGATACTTAAAATATCCTCCACCAGAAGCGGATGTATATTGAAATGTCTGCAGAGTTTTTCTACCTCATTCTTTCGGAGACCATCAATATTAATCCAGGTTACGGTATCATCGCTTACATTGGTTATACATTCTATCAGGGACTCTGTGATATAATGGTGTATAGATTGGCCATTGTAGTTAAACCGTGAATAAACCGTAGGCAGATCAGAAGCCGTTACAATCTCGCGTTTAGGATTATACGTGTTTAGCTGCTTTCTTTTGCTGAAAGAAGGAAGTATTTGCCCGATGGTTTTTTTGTATGCTTTGCGAAACACGGTATCAGTAATTGAATCAACAAAAAAGACACCCGAAGGTGTCTTTCAAAAGTAATTAAATTATTATTGCCAGTGTGGTCTGTCGCTCGTTTTAAATAAAAAACCTATTGATATCCCCCCACCGGAATGGCGGAAGCAGTTATCGCTATTTCCAGCAGGCGCTACATTGAGTAAGCCTAAACCATAAAATGCACGGAAATAAAGGCCAAATGGCGTTTCGTAGCCTACAGTTACATTAGCGCTGATATCGAATCTGCGCATTCTGTCTTTAGTTCTGTCATTACCAAAAGGAAGGCTGTAATCGTATCGGGTAGGGATATCCACACCATTTAGTGTAGTAGTATACTCCTGTTCGTAACGGCCACCAATCGCATAATTAAAGGAAGGTCCTATACCGAAAAAGATATGGGGATCATCAAATTCCTTTCCCGTTTTATACATAGCGTATACCGGCAACTGAAGATAGGTTACATTATAATTTCTACGGTCTTTCTCGCTTGCCGGTAAGCCCGAGCCAGTTTTGTAAAACCTTTCATGGTAGCTCTCTGTACCATTGTTCAAAGAAAGAAACAGGCCTGGCTGCACTGAAAAGTATTCGTTGAACTGGAAGTCGGCAACACCACCAACCTTAAAGCCAACCTGGTAGTTGGTTTCACGGGTATCGCCGTTCAGTTTTTGCGACATGGTAACATAGTTTACACCAAGTTCCGGGCCGACTTTAATATCCTGAGCATGGGTCATGGCACCAATGCCCAATAGCGTAAAAATGCTTAGAATTTTTTTCATTCTTATTTTTTTGATCAAACAAAGATAATTTTCCTGTGCAAACTTTAAAACTTTTCCCTGAAAAACTTGAAAGAGCCTACCTGAACTTTTAGACTTCCATCAATTTAATGGTCACTACAGCCTGTGTTCCTTTCACAGTACCGTCATTATTTTTCAGTTCTGTTATTTCAATATTGATTTCATGCTGTTGTATTTTCTTCAGGTGTTCAGTCCTTTTTTTAAGGTTGGAGAGGCCAAAGGATTCGTGCAGCTTGTTTTCACTTTGCAGAGATTTCGTAAGGCCCACCCCATTATCCTCAATAACAATATAGAGCAGGTTATCCTTTTCATATACATGGACTGATACTTTGCTTAAAGCAGATTGCTTAGGCAGCAGGCCATGTTTTACTGCATTTTCTACCAGTGGCTGTATCATCAGCGGCGGTATCATAATATCGTCAATATCTACCTCTTCTTCTACCTTGATTTCATAATTGACCAGTTCTTTAAATCTTAGTTTCTCCAGCGTAAGGTAGTTTTCAATAAGTGTAAGCTCCTGTTGCAGGGAAATAAAACCTTTGGAGATATTGTGCATATTCTGGCGTACCAGGTCGGAGAAGATGACCAGGTATTCGTTGGCGGTGCGTTTCTCATCTTTATTGATGAGGCCCTGGATATTATTAAGGCTGTTGAAAATAAAGTGGGGGTTCATGAGTGCATTCAGTGCCTTGTATTCCGATTGCTGGTACTTCATGTCGGCATCATGTTCCTTTTGCTTTTTACGCAGCTTACGCCAGGTAATAAAGACAATGATACCCCATACCAGTGCTATGAGTGCAAGTGCACATAAGCTGATAAACCACCAGGTAGCCCAGAAAGGTTTTTGAACA
>JBAZWL010000046.1:0-32970 GCA_041660405.1 Taibaiella sp.
CAATGGGTAACGCATCTCATTACTTCATCGATGGTTCATTTTCATTCATCTCTCTTATCCGTACCTGACTGTTCCAAACAGCCTTTTCCTCTTTCCGTTCAATACCTTGTTATTACTACCAAAGCACCGAGATGCAGTTTTCAGCCCTCGCTTGCTCAACAACTGTGATGGGCCTACCATCATCTTTTATACAGCATGGAATAAACTTTGCTGTTTATCCATTCATGGCACACTACGCATTTGCGTACGCCAAACTTCGGAATGCTTATGGAATGTGCAGTCCACCTATAAAAGTATTATCGATAAAGTTGCTAATTTTAATAAAATTCTTGTACTATGGCCATCTCCATATCCATATTTCCACATCTAAAAAACATTACATTCGGCAAAGCATTTTTACTGGCGGGACTCCTTGCCGGGACTCTTGATATTGTGTCCGCCATTTTATTGCACACTGTGTTGTCCGGGGCATTCAGGCCCGTGGGTTTGTTACAGGGCATTGCTTCAGGTGCTTTTGGAAAATCAGCTATGGAAGGAGGTGCACCAATGGCTATTGCAGGATTGTTTTTCCATTATATTATAGCTTACTCCTGGGTTCTGATTTACTTCATACTTTTTCCTCGTATTTCCTTAATGCGCAAACATAGAATATTGAGTGGCCTTTTTTATGGTGTTCTAATATGGGTGATCATGAACAGAGTAGTAGTACCTCTGTCAGAGATCAAACCAGGCCCTTTCCGCTGGGACAGGGCGCTAATGAATCTGGTTATTTTAATGGTAATGGTTGGACTTCCAGCGTCTCTGTTTTCACACTGGTATTATACGCGAGCTTCTTTACGAGCCGATAAAGTAAAAAAAATTTGAAATTACTGTTCCCTCTTCTATTCTAACGTTTCACAATTGGGGAAACGTTCCAGTAGAGCATATTTTTATAATCAATTCGCACAACTTTAATCATATGAAAAGAACAACATTATTGTTGTGTTTGCTGTGGCTGAAACTGTCTGCGACAGCACAAATACCACCACCAGTTCCACCGTTTCCTCCACCACTATAATTACACATAAAACCCCTGGTAAAGTTAATGTGTCCTGTAGTTTGTTGATAGGCATTTGATTTACCTGTACCTATCATCTCAGCGGCATTCATTTGTAAATTTATTCTACGATGCCGATGACGGTCAAATATAGAACACTGACAAAGACTCTAAGAAATCTGTAGTGAATACTATTTTGCTCCCAGGTAATAGCGTCCCCTTTTGTTTATAACTGAAAGAAAATACGGTTCCTGATTGCTTGTCTTTAACCCTTTCAAAGGTTTCAATTTTTAAACACTTTAACCTGCCACCGGGTATGCTGATGTTCGAAAGAGAATATATAAACACCCTGTGCGAGGCTTGATATATCCATTTTATATGTTCCTTCTTTATCAACCTTCCGGGTTTGTATATCACGACCGGTAACGTCTCTCAACACCAGCATATCGCCACGATGAAGTCCGTCAAATAAAACCATGTCGGCTGTCGGATTCGGGTAAGCTACAAAATTTTCAGGGATATTATGATCTGTTAAACCCAACGTCCCTACCGACATTTTCAACACGTTACTAAAGGTATCTTCAGGTACAGCACAAGACGAAAAGCTTGTCAGTTCGGCTTTTATCGCTGCATTATGGAATACGTCCGTACCTGCTACAGCATTCCAACTAAGACTTGTAACCTGAGGCATAAATACATTATTACGATACCACCTAACCTGATAGCCGCCGGGCCCCTCCCCGCTTATGCTTGCAGTAAAGGTTACCGTCTGGCCATTTGATACGTTCACGCCGGGATTTGCAGAGATGCTAATAGCTGGATGGTAACAGCGCTTGGCTATGGCACAACAGGTTTGTCGGTTGGACAACGGGTGTTTGGCCTTCAGGATTGGTATCGTAATGGTACGCTGGCCGAGTATGTGGCTATTGAGGCGCGCAACCTTGCACCACTGCCGGATGATGTTGACTTCAATGATGGGAATGCGCTTGTAATGCCGGGCTTAACTGCGTGGCAGGCACTTTTCGATCACGGCCAGCTTCAGGCAGGCCAAAGATTCCTCGTACATGGTGCGGCTGGTATAGTAGGTTCGATGGCCGTCCAACTTGCGCGAGAAGCTGGCGCGTATGTAATCGGTACCGGACGTGCTGCTCATTGTCAAGCTGTGCTTGGCTTCAGTGCAAACGAGTTCGTCGGCCTCGAAAATGATGCATTAGAAAATATTGACCAGGTAGATATGGTTTTTGACGTCCTCGGCGGCGATATCGCAAAGCGTTCATTGGGTGTAATTCGAGATGGAGGAAGGTTCGTGACCATTACAGGCCCGATTGAACAACTAGCTAACGGAGTTCAGTATATTGACTTTGTTGTCGAAGCTGACCGCTTACAACTGATTGAGATCGCGAAGAGATTTAGTGAGGGGCGTTTGAAAACGAACACGGGAAGCATCGTGACACTCAACGATGCGGTCGCCACTTACAACTCGCCTGATCGGGTCAAAGGTAAGACGATCATCCGCGTTCGCCCGTGAGGGTTGGGGGGACGGCGAGCAATTCTATTTCTCCGGATGATCAAATGAAAAAAGTCAATTTTTAAAATTGATAATAATTGATCCAGAATCGCCCTGCCGACACAAATTCGTTACCAGCTAACTGTTTAACTAAAAATGATCATAAGTAAAAAGGAACATCTTCCACAGATTTTTTTTAAGAGTTACCATTGCTGCGACAATGCTCTCTGCAGTTGCAGACAGGTTTGGTCTTTGGGGAGCTCATTCCAGCTGGGGTAACTGGCAGAACTTTGAAAAGTATACTGCGGAAATCACTTCTTTTCTCCCAGGGATTTTTAGCAAATGCTCAGCCTATGCTGCCACTTTCTTCGAGATAATTTTGTCTGTTATGCTGGTTTTAGGCTTTAAGACAAAACTGGCAGCAACAGGCACAGGTATTCTTTTGTTGATTTTTGCCCTGTCCATGAGCATCTCTTTGGGGATAAAGGCACCTTTAGATTATTCGGTTTGGGTCGGGAGTGCAGCCGCATTTTTACTTGCTGCTCAAAATGACAAGCCTTTGAAGCAGCAGCTGTAACCTTTTCCGACTTAAAGGAATAACCCCGCAATTGAATTATGGACCGGCGTAGATACGGGCAACGAAACTATTCTTCTGTGCAGCATAAACGATGAATATTCCACCAATAAAAATTTAGAATCATGATGCGCAAAAAAGAAACCCTTCACCTGTTTGCCAAAGACATAACCGGAGACCTTGTAAAAGGCAGACAAGAAGTTGTCATCAACTGGCGTGCCGGACAACTAATAATGGATGAGCCGTCTTTTAACGGAGGAAAAGACATCGGACCAGATCCCTTTACTGCCGCACTTTCGGGACTGGCGGCTTGCACCGTTACTACGTTTAGAATGTATATCAGGAAAAAGGGCTGGGATATTTGTGACATTCAGAAATTCTAATTGATACCGATTTATCGGATGACAAAGGCGTTCGCGCTGGCAGAGGTACCTATCCGCCAATTGATCATGAAGCTGCAGTTGTAACGCAAGATTATCCCGAACAACTATAAATGCCGGAGTTGAAAATTTATGACCTTTGGACAGAACGTTATCCGATTTCATGAGCAGTTGATTTATTCGCGCCCGGCCCCTCCGGACGGTATTAACGTTATTAATCCATTTGTTGAGTCCATGACTGCGATGGACAATCTCCGGTTGTTCTCCGAAAAGTATCTTAACGATAAAAACCAGCGCCACATCATTCTGGGCATCAATCCGAGCCGGCTAGGCGCTGGGGTTACGGGTATTCCTTTTACGGACACTAAACGATTGGTTAGCGAATGTAAGATCCCATACGAAGGGAAACCCACACATGAAATTTCTTCGGTCTTTATTTATGAAATGATTGAAGCGTTTGGCGGCGTAAGCGATTTTTACAACAGATTTTATATCAACTCGCCATTCCCCTTAGCGATCACAAAGACAACTTCCGAGGGTAAGGAAATCAATTACAATTATTACGACAGCGTGGCGCTAATGAAAACTGTTCGTCAATTTATCATTAAGAGCATGCGGCAATTAATTGATCTCGGAATAGCCAGGGACACCTGCTTTTGCCTGGGCACCGGGAAAAACGCCAGGTTCTTGAAGCAGCTAAATAATGATCATGGTTTTTTTCGCAAGATCATACCTTTGGAGCACCCCAGATTCATCATGCAGTATAAAAGTGCAGCAAAGGACCTGTACATCGAAAAATATATTAAGGCTTTAACCGGCATCGATCCTGAATAAAAAAGACAAATGACCATTTTCATCAAACGAATATATGAGCTGCCCTCGACGGATGACGGGTATCGGGTCTTGGTAGATCGATTATGGCCAAGGGGTGTTAAGAAGCAAGATGCCAGGATAGATGAATGGCTAAAGGACGTAGCGCCTTCTACCGAATTACGCAAGTGGTTCAATCATGAGCCTGAAAAATGGAAAGCTTTCACGAAAAAATATGCTGAGGAATTGCGGGCATCGTCGGCTTATAAAAGTCTGCAATCACTGATCGAACAACAAGAGACTGTAACATTGGTCTATGCGGCACGGGATGAACACTTCAACCAGGCCGCTGCTCTGCAGCAAATACTGCTGACTGGCCGTTAGGCCGTGTGCTCGCTGAAGATGGAAAAAACGAATGCACGATCTTCATCTAATCATTTGTCACGCAGCTCTTCCAAAATGTGAACAGGTTGCGCCGCCCATCTGCATTAATTGAAGCTGAGAAACGTATACAGATAACACTCCTTTACCCAGGGCAGCATTCCGTTAGTAGCGAAAGTTTAAAGGTGGTTTTTGAAAAGAGCGCTGAAGTTATAGATAAACAAATCATCCTTCTGACTTCTATTCAGAAGGTTCTAATTAAAGATGGGCATAAAGAAATAGATGCACGAGACCTAGATTCATTATTAGTAAATTCAAATGCCGACTTTGACTATCATATTTATAGATTGCCAGAAGTAAGAAAAAGCATCACTATGTTACCCAATTCTTAAAGAGACAACCAGTAAAGTTTCAGGATAAATCAACAGTTTCATACCTTACCTGCTCACCGAAAACGAACAATGCAGTAGAGGGAAGCGGCGATATGTCGAACTTTATTGATGATTGCCAATTGATCGGAGGTGTAAAATTATAGGTCAATCATGTAGTTGGCATTAAGAATCTTACATTTGTGATTCGAGTACCTATGGGCTCACTTAAGGAGACGATCAATTTTTGATTGTCTCCTTTTTTATTTTTAGTAACTCATTGTTAATAAGGGGATAATGTCGAGATTTTCATTATTGTGAGGGGCTACCATTGCAGGTTGAATACAGTTTCTGCTAGGTCTTGAATTTTGGACTATTATTATTTTAAAACTTTATATCTAATGTGTGTCACCATGCTGGTTCCGCTTACCTCAACCGGTTCGAGCTTGAGATCTGGTACGCCTTCGAAAAGCCGCACACCAGCACCAATAGTAACAGGGGCAACATGCAGCCACAATTCATCAACTAGACCAGCAACTAAATACTGGTTGACGGTATTTGCTCCTCCCATGATCTTTACATTTTGGTCTCCTGCCGCTTCCTTCGCCTTTCTAAGTGCCTCTTCAATGCCATCCGTAATAAAATGAAATATCGTCCCGCCTTTCATTTCTACTGGTGCACGTTCATTGTGCGAGAGCACAAAAACCGGAGCATGATACGGAGGGTTGTCGCCCCACCATCCTTTCCATTCCGATTGGTCTCTTCTGTCTTTAGGACCAAACATATTACTGCCCATGATAAATGCCCCCGCATCAAGAATAGCGTCTATTTCTTTTTTATGACTATGCTTTTCCGGCCCAGAAAACATCCAACGATCCAGTAACTCTGAATCGAAATTATCTCCAAATGGTTTTTCAAAACTTTGGTTATGGCCGGCAGTATACCCATCCAGGGACATTGTTAATCCGCATGTTACTTTTGCTTGTTCCATAATTTTTAATTTAGGTTTATTGTTTTAACGCGCGGTCATTACTGAGCTACACCTACCGAATAAAGATAAGGATTAACAATAGTATTAGATTTGATTATTTAATCAAAAACAATGATAAATCCACTCAAAGTCGGAATCTGGATACGTGTATCCACCGATATGCAGGTCAAGGACGAAAGCCCCGAGCATCACGAGCTACGAGCGAAGGACTACATCAATGCCAAGGGTTGGAAACTGGTTAAAACCTATCGTCTTGACGGAGTAAGTGGAAAGACTATTATGAAACATCCAGAGACCCAGCGAATGTTGCGCAACATAAAAAGCGGACAAATCAATGGTTTGGTTTTTTCAAAGCTTGTACGTCTTGCCAGGAACACAAAGGAACTTCTGGAGTTCGCTGACATATTCAAATCCGCGAAAGCAAATCTTATTTCAATATCTGAAAACATTGATACCAGCACGCCGTCCGGGATGCTTTTTTTACGGTCATATCAGCGATGGCAGAATGGGAGCGGGAGGAAATCTCAAGCAGGATTTCCGCCTCGATCCCGATCCGTGCAAAGCTTGGCAAACCATTGGGAGGCCAGGCAACATTCGGATATTCCTGGTTTAACAAAGAATATGTAATAAATGAATCGGAAGCCCCCCTATTAGAAAGTTGATCTATGAAATATTCCTTAGAACCCGGCGTAAGAAACTACAGCCGAGGAGCTGAACAAACTCGGCCACCGAACCCGAAAGGGCGCATTGTTTTCGGACACCACCGTTGTCTGCAGAACACTTAGGAGTACAACAACTCACTACAAAGGTATTGTATGCTGTTTTAATATTCAGAATTGTAGTTCATCTTCTGCTGATACAAGCAAAGATGTACACTTTACGTAAATCTTCTCACACGTGTTCAACATTCTCACACGTTGCTTAAATTTTTTACCCGAAATTCGTTTGGTCTAAAAACTATATTATTGATAGCCAATCAGTTAACTAGAAAACAGTGCCAGACAGGAGAATGGAATCGAACATTCTTAAGTTATTGATAATGATTAAATTAGTGTTAAAGTGGAATATTTAACAAAAACACGATGTTGAATTTAAAAAACGCGAACACCTTAACTACCTCTGTATCAAGCAAAAAACCCATCCTAAAGATGGGTTTTTGTCATTTAAATAGCTAATATTTTTAGCATTACTTTCGGTAGCCTGTACGGTACTAAAGTCGAACCAAATCTTTGAAGATTTGGTAAAGCTTGCCTCAATAAACCGATATCTATCATTGGCAAAAACTGAACTTCAAACCTTTAATCAGTACGATCAAAGAAAGGGAAAAGACAAAAGCAAGCGATTCCGACTCTAAACTCAATTCTCTGAAACCATACAAACTATGATTTCCATTTAGAAGAAATAGCTGACTAGATAATTTATCGTCTCAACTATTATCCTCTGATAATATTTTTCAACCGCATCCGCAATGATTAATGATGTTCAAACAAGATCATCAATATCATTAACTTGGTGCAAAGATATGGATTCAACACACCTTTCAAAACAATAAAGTCAAATATAGGTGCCTTTAAAAAGAAGTTTTCACTATAGCCCTGTCCCTCAAGGAATTAAAATCGCCGGTCGATAATAAATGCATCCCTAGGAATTAGTGCCTTCAGATTTACTGGCTTACCCCTTACCCTAAAATGGACGCAAATACGTACATTTCACTTCGAAATCCTCGTGGAATGTGCAAGGCACAGGATTAAAGAATAAAAAAGTCAAAAAAGTAGCAAACCCTGGAGATTTGCTACTTTTTTTGCGACTATAAATCTAGAACATGAAAAGAAATATCTATCCATATTCAGGTTTTAGGGATTTTATCAGCCAATATAACTTACAAGATAGCCTTTGTATATCGTTGCTTAAGCAAAGCAACTTCTTTTATACCTATGCCCATTTCCTGTTGTAAAAACTTTTCGATACTTCCATAACGCTTGCGTATAGCGCTGAAAAATGTATCAATAAGTTCCGGGCGCAATTCCATTTCTTTTGCTATGGCATCTTCAGTCAGACCACTCATTTTTGCCATTGGTGCCATCATCTGGCTCATCATCGGTTTCAGGTAAACGTTTGATGCGACAAAGTCAGCACTAATTGTAGCTTGCGGCACACCGAGAATATACAGGAACAAAGCAGAAGCCATACCCGTACGGTCTCGGCCACCAGTGCAATGATACATCAGCGCTTCGTTATTATCCAACGAGAGCAGCTTTACAAACAAGGGACGATACCGGTCACCAAAATATTGTACACCCTCATCACCATACAGTTTTTCCAGGAAGTTGCCCTGCTTCAATAATACTACCATTTTGGATGCGTCGGGTAAACTATCGCTACCTGCCGGAGAAAGCGTGTAATCAGTGCCTGCGGCCAGGCGGTCGGGAGCAGCCGCCGCCTCGGCATTACCACGAAAATCTACCACGGTATGAATATTCTTTTTATCCATCAGCGCTACATCATCATCTGTAAGTTTATTGATTGCTGCACTGCGATAAACCCTGCCCCATACCACTTCACGGCCATCAACTGTTTTATATCCGCCAATATCGCGAAAGTTCATTCCACCTTTTACATGTAACAAGCGTTGGCTGCTGTCTGACAATTGTGCAAAGGATAAAACAGGTACGAGTAATGCTATAGCTATAATTAGTTTTTTCATTATTTCTTGTGTTTAAGTTTTTAAGAAAAAGAACAGAGAGAGCACAGGCTGAGCCAGTATGCCTGTCCGTGTTCAGATTATTTTATAATGTCCCAACGAATACCAACCTGACCCCTTGTACCATACCATTCTGCCGAAGTGGTACGGCGTTCATCTCCCATGTACATTTTAATGGGTGAATTGCTCAGGTTATTCAGTTCCGCAAAAGCTTTCAGCTTAGGTGTGATTGATACTGTGGCAGAAGCGTCTATCGTAAAGTTAGGGCCGGTCCAGATGTAATAATCAGGGCCCAGCTGCTGGTTAATTGTTTCAACAGAAGTACCACGATAATTACCTGCCAGGCGTACCATTACACCATTCCTTTCATAAAACAGGATTGCATTGAAAAGATGTTTGGATTGGTTAGGCAGACTGGCCTTATCCATCACTTGTGCAGCACCTATGCCACGGGGGACTTCTGTTTTGGAATCAATAAAAGTATAGTTGAACTCTACACCAAAGCCACTCCAGAATCCTTTCAGAAAATCAAAGCGTTTATTGATACCTGCCTCAAAGCCGATCAGTGTTGCATTATTAAGGTTTTTAGCCTGTGTGGTAAGGTAATCGCTTCCGTTAATATTTTGCATGCTCAGGTCAGTAAACACTACATCCGTAATATTCTTATAGAATGCACCACCGGATAACAAGCCGATATTTTTAAAGTAATATTCTGCCATCAAATCAATATTATTACTGAAAGTCGGTTTCAGGTCCGGGTTACCCTGGCTGAGAGTCATTGGTGCTGCAGTGCTGTTTATGGAACTTCCCGGCGTCATATCCCCGAAATTCGGGCGGATGAAAGTGCGGGTGTAAGCGGCTCTGAGATTAGCGTTTTCGCTCAATGCATATTTAACATGAAGCATGGGCAACAAAGCATTGTAATTATTTTTTACTTCTGAAGGGCTGATCGTGGTTTTAGCCGGGGTGCCTTCTGTAGTGGCTTTCGATCCGTTCAAGGTCATATTGGTATATTCATTTCTCAAACCAGCAATGATCTTAAGTTTATTTGTCGCATCAATTTCAGCCATGGCATAACCGGCTATAACGTTTTCGTTTCCGGTATACAATGCAGTCGGGTTTGTTTTGGGCGTCACTTCCATAAATCCGTTGGTAGACAAAAATCCCTGACCATACATATCGAACAATTGATCTTTTGTTAATGGATTCATGATATACGAAGTATGATCACCATTCATTGTACCAAAATATTCAGATCCTTTGGGAAAGGCTGAAGTGCTCAGAGAAGCAAGCGAACGTAGTCCTGGCGCATTAGGCACTCCCAGTGCGGCTCCCGGCATATAAACAATGCTGGAACCATAAGTACTTTCACGATATTTGTGACGGTATTTTCCACCTACCTTAAAACGCACTTTCGACGAAGCATCAATTTTAAGGTTCAGTTGTCCTACCTGATCATGTTCGCTATTGTCTAATTGCGCAATCACAAGCTGAGACAATAATAGTTTATCGGCACTCATGGTTTCATTCGGATCAGATACACCGGATACAAAGTCCATCGGATCTCCTCCCACACCATTCGGTGAGTCAAAGCTCCAATAGCGTTTGCCATCGCTGGAAAGGTTATTAAATCCGCTGGTGATCTTTTGGCGGAAAGTTGCAATAGGCAGTCCTTTAGTATCATTTGTCGGAGGCGTTTCCAGGAAATACCTCGCTTTATAATCACTCGCATTCCATTCCAGTTTCAACTTATTACCCAACTGATGTTCGCCGCCTACTTCTCCGCCCGTCAATGTTGTCTGATAATGGGAATAGCGATAATTATATTGGTACCGGCTGTTATTATAATCTACATAAGATTCATAAACTGGCCTGATGTCATTGAACTTATTGCCCATTCCACGAAAGAATACTTTATGTCCGGGTGCTATTTTATATTCCGCTCCTACATTCAGTCCCATCGTCTGTCTTGTGCCCATGTAGCGTTTCAGCATCACAGTGCTGATAGATTTCTTTTGCTGTTTATCAGGTAAGCCGGTATTGTAGGATACGTCAAAAGCGTCTGACCCCCATTGTCTGTTCCAGATAGCACCAGATATAATAATTCCAAGTTTGTCTTTAAAGAACCGATCACCGTAAACCAGGGATCCATTGTAAGTTCCGTTACGGCTGAAAGAGTTGTATCCTGCTGCTGCACTAACGTTCAGGGCTCGTTGTGCAGGAGCCGTACGTGTGATAAAATTAATTGAGCCGCCTATAGCATCTCCTTCCATATCCGGTGTTATGGCTTTAGCAACCTGCACATACTGAATGATTTCAGAAGGTACAACATCCAGTACCGAAGAGCGGTTACCTACTACATTGGATGAAGGAAGGCGACTCCCGTTAAACAATGTGGAGGTCCAGGCGAAAGGCGTACCTCTTACAGTTGCCTGATCGGCCTCTCCATGATAGCGTGCCACTGCTACACCCTGCATCCGCTGTACCGCTTCCGCCGCATTACGATCAGGCAACTTACCTATAGCATCAGAAGCCAGTACATCCATAATGGCATTGCTGTTTTTCTTGATACTATACGCTTTAGCTTGTGAAGGCGCCATAGTACCTGTTACCACTACTTCACCCAGGTTACCGGTTTTATCAGCTTCCAGGATAATAATGCCCAGGTCGTTGATGCCTTTTTTAACCTGCAACTCCATTTCCTTGGTTTTATAGCCCATATAGGAAATGGAAATTTTTACCATTCCTGTATCTTGTGCCATAAGGCTGAAGTCTCCTTCGAGATCTGAAGCGGTACCCTGGCTAAAGCTGACAGCGTTGATGGTGGCACCAGGCAAGGTGCCCGACTCGCCCGAAATAATACCTTTAATGGTTTGTCCCTGAGCATAGCCTGCGGTCAATGTGAGTGCAGCTATCCCGAATACTTTCGCTGTCGCATACCTTCTTTTCTGTCCTTTACTATTTGTAGGATGTGGAAACATAATCGCTTTTTTTGCAAAGATGTGCGAATGTAATGCGACCAATCGACCGTGTCCAACAAGACATACGAACACACGTATCATTCCTTTAGTTGACACACATTTATGTTGATTTTCAAATATTTACAGTGCATTACCAAAATGTTACCTTTCCCTTTTAACCCGATACAAATACGGAGTTAACCTTGCAGTAATATTTCATTTTTAGTTTTGTATTCACAATTAGTGAAACGGGAATGGAGTATATTATCGCAATAGGGATTTTTCAGGCATTGGTAGCTGCAGGTTTGTTGTGGAAAAGCAAATTGCGTAATAGTGCCGATGGCATACTGATACTGATGGTAGCCTGTATTGCCACACACCTTTCCATTAAATTTATCATCTTCACTTTTGTACAGGATAAAGCTGTCCGGGTGATGATGAATACATTCATCAATTTCTGCTACGGCCCGCTCCTATATCTTTATACTCAAAAAGTGCTCAAGCCCCAATTCAATATTGCCTCACGGTGGTATGTATTTATTCCCTTAATGGCTGGCATAATCGGGTACTTTTCAGTAGCCAGTGTCCTGGCAACTGCTCCGGAAGCAGGACATGAAATGCTCTATTGGTACAATACCATCAGTTTTTGGATCTTTATCCCCGGAGATCTCTTTTACGCGGTAGTGGCCATTTTGATGGCAAGAAAGTTTGCGCCTTCATTTGCGCGGGAACGAAATATGATTACGCAGATTGCATCATGTTTTGCCATCCTCAGTTTAATGGCCATCGTATTTTCAACGCTGATGAGAAATGGCCACGACGTCAATCTTCTGTCCCGCTGTATCGCATATTCATTACTGATTATGGTATCCCTTTGGATTGTACGTTACCGTTATGTCGCTTTTAATAGCATTGCGGCAGAAGAAAAACCTGTGAAAATACCCCACGTGAAAACAGATCCGGTTGAAACAGTTAAACCTGCGGAAGCATATTACGCAGAGGAACCGAAGAAGGCACAGATGGATAAAACAGAAATGGAAACAGTCTGGCAGGTGCTGGAGGATTCTATGCAAAATAAAGCCGTGTATACAGATAGTGAACTGAACCTTGATAAACTGGCTTTATTGACGGCTCAAAATAAATACCATATCAGTGAAACACTAAACCGGCACGGAGGGAAAAGTTTCTATCAATACATTAACAAATACCGGATCCAGCACATACTGAACCAGATGCAAATGCTTCAGGAACGCGACATCAGTATTAATATGCTGACACTCGCTTTCGATGCGGGTTTTAATTCCAAATCATCATTCAATCGTTACTTTAAAGAGATAACAGGATACACACCTACAGATTATAGCAAGGTAGCCAGGGTTAAGGGAGCGCCATTAACCTGATCATTATAAGGATATAATCAAAAGAGAAATTCTGGAAAGGATGGAAGAAAGGAAGGATTATATTTACAAATCGTTCTTTGCAAAATTAGAAGCTCAAAGCACTTCGACTGAAAGTATTTCGAGAGCAGAAGATGTGCCAACATTATTCTGGCATACAAATTCTATCATAGATAATAACTGATCATTTCCGCTTGTGCTCTTGAATTAGTTAATTGTGATGGCACTCAAAAGATAGATTTAACCAGCTTCTGAAGATGGTTTACATTTCCGTTTTAGAAGTCGGGCCTAAAGAGTTATTGCCATAGCAATGGCGACAATAAGAAGATGAGTTCTTAAATCCTATTGGTTTGCTCTGCCAAGTAGTAGTACCTATAGATAATCATGATCTGGCTTTAATTTAATCATTTATTTCAGGCTTCAAAACAGCAATAACACTGCACATGCTATGGTGTCACGTCTAAAATTCGGGGGATAAACATTATATATTCGTAATCCATGACAATTTCAGCAGGGCCATTCTTACCTGCAAAGCAGCTACCGCATACAATAGCGAAATGGCCAGGCAAACACTGGAAGAGGTATTGCAAAAGTTTGGCCTTATGGATAAGGAAGGAACACTTGTTACTGACGCTGGTATAGAAAATAAAGAGAGACTGGATGAATGGCTCAATAAACCCGGCTTTCTCTGGAAGAAATTGATTGCAGAGCTCGATATCATTCAAAGCATGGTTGAAACTGCCAACAGGATACTCAAATACCGCTTTTTATATACGAAGCCAGTCGCCGACACCGAGGATTTGATCAATACATTGAACAATGCCATAAAAAGCTATAACAATATTCCTAATGGTCAGCTGTATGGTTTTACACCTAACGAAGTCCTGGCCGGCGGGGCCAGACCTGATAAGCATCATTTCAAATCACAAATAACCTTAGGTAAAAAACAGAGGTTAACCGAAAACCAGGACTTTCCCTGTAAAATGGTTTGCCAGACTTAGGAGCATCCCGCATCCAAAGTTCTTCTACATAGCTGTCGTTCGCGTTAAAACTGTGAAGGACAACTATGCCTTAAGGGTTTTGCTGATTCAGATTTATAGAGTTGTCCCTGACCCTAAAATGTATGCAAATGCGTACATTTTAGCTCGGAATCCTCATGGAATGTGCAGGGCACCCTCACTTGAGAAAAAAAACTTCACACAACATCCTTCTCAAAAGCCAATTGAAAAGGTTAAACATTCATCTACAAAAAGGCCAAAATTTTAGCATAATGTATCTCGAATTATTCAACATTGAACAACAATTACAACAGTTCAGAATGTGTGGAGGAAAAACATTACTAAGCCCAAAATTAATCACTTCTTACCTTAAGTCACCGAAAGCTGGTTACTTTCTGTTCCTATGGCTTGAAGCAAAGTAATAGCGTACAATCGATGAATTTAATTATCGAAAACCTCGTCATTAGGTCAATCAACATACGAGTAAACTGCCGTTTCCCTTAATGCATCCAGCTTTAAATCCTTTAATTTAATATCCTCCCGGAATCACACATTGGAGCGCTGCATTCATAGGGTATAATAATCATCCCATTGTTAAACCTGTATGTTTCTGTAGTAGCAGGCTTCATTTTACCGTCTTCAGGCATCAGTTCATCATTTGCCATCTGTCGAAGCTCCTTATCGTGATGAGGCATTACAGGAGCAGAGCAGCCTGCAAGAAAAATAACTGATACCCAAAATAAGATTTGTGATTTCATAAATTCTATACTGATTAAAAAGGCAGGCGTGGTTTTTAATCCACACACTGCCTTTAATTGTACCTTTTCGGACTTTTTATTCTTTGATAATCTTAGCTCTTAAAATCTTAACACCATCCGCAAACTGTAGTATGTAAGTACCTGATGCAAGATGTTGCATATTCAAAAGTATCTTTCGGCCGTTGACGTTCGTTTTTTGCATTACCGTCTGCCCGAGGACATTGATCAATCGGATTGTTCCGTTTTTGGTCATTTCAGGAATAGATATCGTTACCGTGCCAGTTACCGGATTGGGATAGACTTGTATAGAATTGAATGATGCGACATCTTCAAGACCTAAACCACTTACATTATAACAGGTTGATGTATCACTACAACCGTTCTTCGAAATGACTACCGCATAGCTGCCGTTTACCGTTGCAGTAAGGCTTTGAGCAGTGGCTCCGGAAACGGGACTGTTATCATTACAATTTATCCACTGATAAACGGCGCCGCCAGTATTAGCCGCTAATACATTTCCTGTCTGCGTTACAGTTACACCCGGCTTTTGGTTAATAACAAGTTCTAGTTTTATAAGGCTGTCGCAGCCAAGGGCTGTAACAAAATTCTGTGTAAAGCTTCCACTTTGAGCATAAACCATACCATTAAGATTAAAACTGTCGCAGGCAGTAACATTCATCGCCGAGGTAATGAGATTGCAATTTTTCAGTTTCACTACAAATACATTATTGCTGGCAGCACTCAGGTTGAATGTATCGGGACCAGGATCAAAATCTACGGTGCAGGTAAATTCGCTGGCGATATGTACGGCATTATCTACAGGATTGATCATGATTTCTATTCCGTTTAATCCAAGGCCGCACTGTGCGCCACCAATTGTTTTCGCCCATTTAAAATTACCTTCAGTATCCAACCTGGAAATAAATAATGCTCCCGCAGCTGAAGGCGATGTCATGAGCAATTCAGCAGTATCCGATGGATCAAAGTCGGCAGGTCCTGCAAAGGTGCCCACAGTATATACATTGCCTTGTGCGTCGGTGGTGATGCCGTATCCCAGTTCGGAAGAAATGCCACCCATACTTTTGGCCCAGGCAAAATCGCCGTTATTATTCAGTTTGGAAACAAAAATATTCACGTCTGTCGTACCGGTTAGTGTTGATACCAGGTTTGCGGTATCGGGCCCCGGGTCAAAATCGGCGGTATCTGTAAATCCCCCGGTTGTAATTACATTTCCCCATGCATCAATGGCCATTGACATGGGGCTTACATCACCGCTGTAAATATTGTTGGGCATACCCGTATTTTTGGCCCATATATAATTACCATCATTGTCCAGTTTGCTGATAAAAATGTTACCATTGCTCCAGCCATAAGGCCCCATACTAGTGGTCAGAATTTGCGTTCCGGCATTGGGATCAAAATCAATTGTACCGGCAAATATGCCCATGGTATAAATATTTCCGGCTGCGTCTGTCTTAACAGATTTTGCTCTTATCACTTCGGTGCCACCCAATCGTTTTGCCCATACAAAGTCCCCGTCATTGTCCAGTTTAGAAATGAAAACATTGCCATAAGTGGTGCTGGAGGCCAGGTTTGCTGTACCGGTTCCCGGATCAAAATCTACAGTGTCTTTGAAATACCCGGTGGTAAATACATTGCCCTCATGATCTATAGAGATGGCAGTACTCTGATGTTCTTTATTACCTTTAAATTGTTTCACCCACGAAAATGCTCCTGCATTATTCAGCTTCAATACAAATATATCTGTAGCGTACAGCTCGCCCGAAGGACTCAGGTTTTGAACACCAGTACTGGGATCAAAGTCTAAAGTACCGGTCTGACCAAACGAGCCAAAGTTTCCTGTTATATAAATATTGCCAAGGGAGTCTATTGCAATATCGCTGGGCTCGGATAGGATATCTGTATTGCTGGGTACAAAATGTTTTACCCATAAAAAATTTCCCGCAGTATCCAGTTTAAGCAAAAACATATCCCAACCTGAAGATACCATATTCTGTACCGGTGTACCGGGATCGAAGTCAGTTGTTTCTGTAAAGATGCCCGCCACCAATGTATTGCCCTGCGCGTCTACTACAGCGCATTTGGCTGCGTCGTATCCTGTTCCGTTAAGATTCCTGGCCCAATGCAGGTCTTGAGCCTGTACACCTGTCCAACTACAAAGCAGGCAATAGCAAAGCAGTATTACTTTAAAATTCAGTGGTACGTTTTTTTTCATTTTCTTTTTGATAAATGGAAGTTGAAGATTAGTGATCATCAATAAATAAGTGTAAGTGTTCCTTTCAATGTTTGTTCCTCACCTTTGGGATTGAAGATCCTGATGTAATAATGATAGGTACCTATGTCGGCTTGCTTGCCATTGTAGGTTCCGGTCCAGCCATTGCCTGGATCGGTGGTATAAAATACTTCGTTTCCCCAGCGATTGAATATGCGGAATTCCTCCAGCTTCAGGTGCCCGTAATTTCCAATTTTAAACTCATCGTTTATGCCATCACCATTTGGCGAAAAAGCATTTGGTATAAATAAGGCTTCATTAATATTGATACGCACACTTTTGGATGCTTTGCAGCCATCTTCGTTATAACCGGTTACCGTATAGGTTATGGGCGCTTCGGGCGTTGCTTCCGGATCGGCCGATCGCGGATCGTCGAGCCATTGCTCTGGTTGCCATTGATACAGATTGGCTCCGCTTGCAGACAATATTACCGAATGGCCGGCAGCAATAAGAGTATCATTACTTATGGTGAGCTCGATGTCTGCAAAGGATTCTATAACAAAATAAACAGTAGTATCACAATCGGGCGTAAGTATGCGACAGGTATAGTTTCCGGCTTGAAGACTATCTACTGTAACATAATCCGAACCTGAAATTTCCTCTATAAGCTCACCCGATGAACGGTACCATTTATAGGTGTACACGCCATTGCTTCCGGCTTCCAAATGCATGGTGGCGGTACCTTGTCCTATGCATCCTTGTGTGGTAGTGAGTTGCGGCATGGGGTATATCGTTACCCAAAAACTGTCTGTGATTATACAGCCGTTTGCCTTTGCGTAACGCACCACATAAAGTCCTGAATTTTTCACCCAAATATTTTTATTAACAGAACCATCATTCCATTCGTAACTAAGGTGAGTTGTATCTGTAGCGGTTATCAGCACGCTGTCTGTACTGAAACAAGGCACCTTGATCCGTTTCGGCTGAGGCATAACAAACCTTGCCACATAGGCATCCCGCTGAATACTGAGCTGACTGCCCAGTACACTTTTAAAGCTACCTGGCGTGGCAATGCCCGAAGGGCTTAAAGTATTACCTGCTGTATAAATATGGACATTATCATTTGCTTTAACGGCCGCCAGAGAAGAGCCCCAGTCGTTATACTTTCCACCATAGTAAGTAGCATATTCCCTTATGCCTGATGTGTTGAAAATAGTGAGCAGCGAGGATGGATTCGAGCCTGTGGCAAATATCCCCGAATTATCAGTTTGATGAGCGCAAGTCGTTGCTGCATCACCGATTGCTGTGTTTGCCAAAAAGAAAACTTTATCATCGGCACAAGTCAATCCCATGCCCTGACCATAATAGTAAGTAGCCCAAAGCCGCTGACCTGCACCTGAAAATTTAGCAAGATAAGCGCCGCCTTCTGTAGGAAAAACATCCATAAAGCTGCCTTGTGATGCTACACTGTACGGGCCGTTGTTAGCATTGGTAAAGGGACTGGTAAATCCGGTCATGTAAACATCACCCGCCTCATCGCAGGCCACTGCATAACCACCATCAGGATAATCGCCTCCGTAATAAGTACCCCATAGTCGGTTTCCGTCACTATCCCACTTTTGCAGGAAAGCATCTGTCATGCAACTGGGTGGAAAAAAAGGGGAAATGACACAGCCGCTATATTGAGGTTGATAACTCCCCGGGCTTGCAATGGACTGGGTATTGCCAGCATAATCTCCAATGGCATATCCGGTAAGGAAAATATTACCTTGTTTATCCAATGCAAGGTCATAAACAGAACTGATGATGTTGGAAACATCTGCAATATAGGTTCCCCACTGCCTTTGTCCTGCTGCATTGAAACATGCAAGGAAACCGGAGTATGCGGCGTTGCCAATAGTAACCGGGCTAATGTATGCGTTAGGAGTGGCAATTGCATCTACTGACGGGCTATACGATTGCGATGCCCCACCAAGATAAATTCTACTACCATCGGGCTTTACGCCGAGCGAACCGCCTTCATCAATACCCGGATTGCCGTAATAAGTTGACCACTCCCGTGTTCCGTCATTCTTAAATTTTACCAGATAAAGATCAGGCCATCCATACCCATTGCTATTGCGATATTGCTGATAGGCACCTGTTGTAGCTATACCACTATCACAAAATGTATTTCCGGCCATATACACATTGCCTATTGTATCGCACACTACGGAATGCCCCCTGCCAGAAACAGTTCCTTCATCAATAAATCCGAAGCCACTAAAATAGGTTGACCATAAACGGTTTCCTTCGTTATCAAACCTTACAAGGAATGCATTGTTTCCGAACGACAATGCGACCTGGTAAGCCCCTGTTGTTGCAATATTGTCAACACTTGCTGTGGTGCCTGAAAGATATACAGCGCCGGTATGATCGGTAGTTACAGTATTGCTGTAAGCATAATAACCCTGAAATGTATTCATCAGATATTGGCCACCTTCGATATCCGAACCGCCAAAATAAGTACCCCAATCTAACCGCAGTTCCGGGTCAATAACCAGAGTTCCGTTACTCTTGCCTGTTTCGAAAGAAAGGACATTGTCCTTCAGTAAAAAGCGGGAGGATATAAGACTTCCATCTTGTTGTTGAAAGCTGTAGGGTTTGCTTTCCCGAAGTTTACCCATAGGGGTAGTAATCACCGCAGCGCCATCATCCAGAATAATGCTGATCGCTCCTTCATACCGCATTTTTATATCGTTCGCATTACCACCAGGCCGTATTACAAAGTCATATTTCAGGCTATTGTCTTTGATGTATAATACCCAATCAATATTGGGGTAGATGTTTTTATAGGTAATTTTTCTGAAAGATGATGCACGTGTGCCATTCAGGCCATGCTGATAGTAAATATCCACATCCGGTAATACATCTTCTTTTAGGATAGTAGCATTGGGATTAGCGTCTACAAACTGCATATCCAGCCTGTAGCTTTCGCTCTTGTTCAATTGTGGCCCGGATGACGAGGGCCTGAACGCTACCGTATCCTGCAACGCCATTTTATTCCCCTGATAATGTATTTTATCGGCTCCAATGAAAACGGATTTATGCTCTGTGCTTAGCTGGAAATAAATATCATCGCGGCCAGCACCTGTCTGATCTGTTATCTGGCCCTTATTCTCTCTGAAGGCAAGATTGCGATGATTATTATAAGTAACACCCTCATTTGCATGAACGGCTACAAATAATAATACACAGCATACCGATACAACGAATGAAAAAAAATTTCTGATCACTTTTAAAGAGGTTTGAAAATCAGTAAAATTTGCTGACAAGGCTTGGATAAATAATTCTGCTTGCAGAAACAAAAGTCTTTAGAAATGATGTAAAAAAATAGGTGGCTTACTCCTGTTTTCAAAATTGAGTGGAACCACTCAATTTTGAAATTATCGGCAGGGACAACAGTTGTCATTTTTATTCCGTTCCAATTAGTAATATCTTTATCCTGATGTATGCGTTTGTAACCAGGCTTTTTGCGATTATTATTACCGGCCTTTGTTTGCTGTCGTCGCACAAAGCTGTAGCACAGCGACATGCCGGCTGCGAAAGCCTTTGGCTGTCCGCAAAAAAAACGACTGACATATCGGCGATAATTAAAAAAAGCAACGTACTTATTGACAAAGGTGCATACGACAGCGCAATCAGCATGTGCAAACAGGGCCTGTTATTTTGCGGTAATACGCCAAAGGGGCATTTAAAAATGTCGGCATTATATAATTATATTGGTGCATCATTTCAATTTAAAGGTGAATTTGACTCAGCCATACAATACTTCTATAAAGCTGTTGAAAAAGCCGAGCACATCGACAGCGGTAAGTTACAGCTCTTGCGGGCATACAACAATATCTCATTAACTTTCAACCGCACAAGCAATAATGACAAAGCATTAATTTATCTCGAAAAAGCAGAAGACCTGGCCAGGAAAAACAGATGGTATGGCCTGCTGCCGGCTATGTATCTTAATAAAGGCCGTATTTACAAAGAGCAGAAAAAATTCGAGTTAAGTGAAGCAACGTTTTTAAGTGCTCTTGCAGTATGCGACACCACACCTGGTGTTGAAAAATCATCGGGTATTCCGAAAGATGTTATCCGACTTATGATATTTACCAATCTGGGGCAACTAAATCTCAATCAGCACCGCCCTGTTAAAGCACTTAAATATTTACAAACAGGGCTACCCTTGTCGGAAAATGTAAATCCTTACTACCAGGTACCCATAAGACTTGCATTGGGAAAAGTTTACCATCAGCTTCGCAATTTCAAGTTAGCTAAAAAGCATGTTTTACTGGCTATATCAAAAGCTGAGGATGCAAAAATTAATGACGGCTTATCGGAGGGTCATCTCCTGATGTCCGAAATATACAACCAGGAAGGTAAATATAAGCAGGCCTACAACCACTTGCAGAAGGCATATGTACTGGAAGAAAACATAAGGGGTGTAGAAATAACGGAATCCTCCAGGCTATTGGAAATAAAATACCGTACCGCGCAGAAAGACAACGAAATTGTGGAAAAGAAATTATCAGTAATCGAGAAAGATCGGATGTTAAAAAACAGGAACATCTGGATCATTGCTATTTCTCTGGGACTGTTTTTGCTGATTATTTTTTTCATCATAGTATATAAAAATCATCAGCACAGGCAAGGCCTTCAGGAGCAAAAAATATTGAGTATTGAACAAGATCGTCGCATTGAAATTTTAAAAGCTACAGCAGAGGGGGAGGAAAAGGAGAGAAACAGAATAGCCAGCAATCTGCACGATGGGATAGGCAGCATTATCTCTGCAGCAAAAATGAACTTCAGCACCCTTCGTACCAATGATGCTGATAAGCCTGTATTTGAGAAGTCAATGAAATTATTGAACGAAGCAGCATTTGAACTCAGAACCACAGCACATAATCTTATGCCGCAAATGCTTTTACAGGAGGGCCTCGTGACAGCAACCAGGGACTTTTGTGAGCGCGTCAGCAACAGCCAGCTTTTGCTTATTGAATATCAAGCCTATGGTAATTTCAGTCAGCAGGAAGTAAATTTTGAATTATTTGTATACCGCATCATCCAGGAACTGATCAATAATATTATCAAACACGCAGCCGCCCAAAAGGCCTTGGTACAAATCAGTATGAGCAATGACCTGCTATCTATAACTGTTGAAGACAATGGTAAAGGGATGGCTCCTGATGAATTTAAGAAGGGCGCCGGGCTAAAAAACATTGAAGCAAAAGTGCACATGCTACACGGGCAAATAACAATTGAAAGTGTCCCGCTCTGCGGAACACAGATATATATTGAATTTGATCTGACAAAAAATAAAACAACACTATGATAAAGGTCGCCATTCTGGATGATCAATTTATTGTACTCAATGGTGTACAACAAATGCTGCAGGACAATAAAGACATGCGTCTTAGCGGAGTATATCAAAACAAAGAGGAACTGATGTCCAGTATTTTTGTGAATACACCTGATGTATTGCTACTGGATATCAGGATGCCGAATGATGAAGGCGATACTATAGCTTTGTATCTGACCAAACATTTTCCTAGTATCAAAATACTGGCATTGACTAATTTTGACACCCTGCATTATGTAAAAAAAATGCTGCGTAGCGGCGTGCTGGGCTATCTGCTCAAAAATACGGATCGCGATACCCTGGTCAATGCCATAAAAACCGTTTACGAAGGGAATCAATATCTGGAACCTGAAATCAAATCCAAGTTATTAAATGAATTCTCAACACCAAAGCACAGTGCAGAAAGCTTACCCAGCCTTACCAAAAGGGAAACGGAAATCCTGTCCCTGATTGTAAAGCAATACTCAAGCCAGGAAATCGCAGATCACTTATACCTCAGTCTGCGCACAGTCGAAAATCACAGATATAACCTTTTTCAAAAATTGGATGTAAAAAATGTGGCAGGCCTGGTGACCAAATCCTTTCAGTTAGGACTGGTGTAGTGCTCCCCTGCACATTATAGGTAAAACCAAAGGCTAACTGAAAACCAGAACTTCCCTTGCAAAATGGTTTGCCAAACTTAAAGCCATCTTTTCGCATCGAAAGTTCTTTACATAGTTGCCCTGTACATTCTACGGTTATTACGAGCAAAAATGTACGCAAATGCGTACTTCTTCTTAAAAGCCTGGTTACTTTAATTACCAGAATGAGTATTTAGAACAGATCAGTTAAATTCGCAGCCCAATAATAATCTGCCTGCCTTTCATGCCTTCCCAATACGGTAGTTACCATTCCGGACTAAAGCTCCAGTTTGCTGATGGTAAATTGCAATCTGATATCACAAGAACTATCCCCCGTTCCACAAAACAAAGATGGAAAGGAAAAAATATCGGATCTTTCTGGACACCCTACCCTTTGCAGGATACTTTGACTGATGAAACCTGCTCCGGAGGTTGAAAAAGAAACTGCAACATTGAAAGTCCAGGTAAGGTCTTTATTTTATTTGGTTGCGATCTATAAAGAGCTGGCCGCTTTATTGCCGGTCAAATCCAGTCAGGTGCTGGCAGTTCGAAAAAGTATCGACAGGCTGTTGTGTTATTACATGAAAACGGGTCAGATAATTTAATATGGCTGTACGCTCTATTTAAGTTCCTACTTCGGAGCTATGCGGTAAAAGTATCCCAAGTTGCTTCTTGCTATTAGTGCCAAAATAAATTCCATTCAATACGGATTGCATAGGTAAGCTGAATATCTTAATTTGCAGCAGTAATATTTAAACTATCCAATGAACCATCGAAAAAAGATTTTAGTTCTACTGTCCATACTCTTCATCACCTTTTCAGGATTTGATATTGTAACGGACAAAGAAGACAGGCTACACGAAATAGCGAGTGAGTACAAAAGCTACAGGCCATACACACAGGAGCATATAGTCGTTACCGATAGTTCAAAATTCAGCTGGACCATCGGTTTGTGCGAGGTGCCTCCTGCCGGCGATTCACTCTATGGTTTTCACTTCCAAGTGGATAGCTCATTTATGAGCATGGCAAATGAAGCGTTGAGTCCGCATGGGAATAAGCTGTACAAACTCTATATAAAAGATTACAGATCGTATCTCGGTTTTAAGACAGTCCAGCCTGTGGGACAGGTAATCGTAAAGGAAACCTGGAATGTGAAAGAGGTAGTATATGATAGTTTAAATAGGGATATATTACAGATCAGGAGCAGGAATGACGGGAAATGGTATACGCCACTAACCGTTTCAGAAGTCTTTATCATGTACAAGGAGAAAGAAAATAAATCGAACGACAAAGGCTGGAATTACGGAAATGTAAGTATAGAAGATAAAACCAGGAAACCCATTCTTTTTAATGACCGTAAATTAAGTTCTTGTATCCGATGTCATGTCAATACTAAATATGACAGGATTTTTGGAGTAAATAGAAATTAGCATTCGAGCAATAATACCGAGTGGACTAAAAATGACTATGATATTAATACCGGCAGGCTCGATAAATAGATCAACCATTTGAAACATAATAATACCACTAATTCGAGGGAGGAATCTTAGTTGGATATAATTGTTTTAGAATCTTAATACCAATCTTTCCACAAAACAGCCCGAACTCTTAACCGGCTGTTTCAATTAAAATACTTCAGACGAATTCTCAAAGCTGTTTTTTTTTGCCAGCATTTTTAACCTGACCTTTTCAATTAATCCCCAATACATTCTATGAATATTACGAGCAAATACGTACGCTTTTGCGTACACTGAACTTTGGAATTCTCGTGGAATTAGCACGGCATATCTATATGTTCGCGTGAGCACAGACGAACAAAAAAGAAAGGGTTATTCCTTGCCTGAGCAAGAGGATCGGCTCTTAAAATATTGCGACTATAACGACATAGAAGTTAAAGGGATCTTTCGGGAAGACTTTTCTGCAAAAAATTTCAACCGTCCAGAATGGAAAAAACTGATCGCAATGATCAGAAAGAACCCTTCTAATGAAGATAATATCCTGTTTGTAAAATGGGACCGGTTTAGCCGCAATGTTGCACATGCCTACGAAATGCTCGGCATACTTCAAAAATACAATACTACTGCAATGGCTATCGATCAACCCATCGATTCATCTATTCCGGAAAGTACTGTAATGTTTGCAATTTATCTGTCAGTACCAGAGGCAGAAAATAGCAGAAGGGCATTGAACACAGCAAATGGTATGCGAAGAGCTAAACTATTAGGCAGATACCCCAACAAAGCACCTACTGGGTTTATCAATCTGACAGCATTGGATGGTAAAAAATACATCACCCCAAAAGAACCTGAAGCTGGTATTATAAAATGGGTTTTTCAACAACTTGCCAAAAATTCCTACAAGATTGAAGAGGTTAGAAGAATGGCTTATGATAGAGGATTGAAATGTTCACGGTCATACTTTTGGAAACTTATACGCAACCCTGTCTACTGCGGTCTTATCCCATTGTCATCGAATTCTGAGGAACAACAAATGATTAAAGGAACTCATGAGCCCCTGATTTCTGAGGAGCTGTTTTACGAAGTTCAAAACATCATCACCACAAAAAGAAAGAACACAAGTAAAACAGACGAGTTAAAAACAACCTTCTTTTTAAAAGGGTATTTGACCTGTCCTGTGTGTAACCGGAAATTGCGTGGAAGTTTTTCACGCGGATCATCAAAAAGATATCCTTATTATCATTGTTCCAAGGGTTGCAAGACAAGAATCAACGCGGGCTTAGTGAATAACAGTTACGATAATAAACTACAGCATTTGATACTCTCGAAAAAAGCAATTGAATTATTTAGTCTTATTCTGGAAGACACAAATGTGAGTACACAAAAGGTAGAATTTTTACAGGAGCGAAAAATATTATTGAAACAACTTGAAGAACAAGAATCAGTGCTTTCTAAGGCTCGAAAATTATTTGTTGCAGACAAGTTGAAATTTGATGATTTCAGCGAATTAAAAAAAGAGTGCCAAACTCTTGCCGGCAGCCTAAAGAAAGAGTTGGATGTCAACACCAGAAAATTAAGATGCATTAATCAACAATGCAAACTGGCGGATAGGTCATTTGTAGATATTTTTAATGGTTATTTAGACCTGGATATTGTCGACAAAAAGCAGGTTGTCAACCTGATTCCTCCCTCTAACTTCGATATTCGAACGGGTGAAGTTTCCGTAAAGCTAAGCAATGCCTTATCCAAAATATTCCTTTCAAAAGATGATTTAACGCACTTAAAATGAACAACCCAATTTATAGAACATCGAGTTTTACAGATAAAAAAGTATCGGTTAAGCTAACTACCACTATATTGGCCAAAAGTGATATTAAAGTTGATGACAATGAAGCTGTGGTTATATTGAACTTCCTTTACCTTATGGCAAAGACTTACAACAAACACAATAGCAATCAAAAGCGCTTGTATCCCTAAGTAGAAATCGAACTCTGAAAAATACCATAAAGGCTTCACTACGCATGCTTTAGACCCAGACTCAGACTGGGTTAGTAGACTCTATTAGTATATATCGAACTTCAATTGATCCGATTATAACAATCTGAAGTACAGGACTTTATTGACATAAAAAAAGGAAACACTTATAACCTAGTGTTTCCTTCAGTAGCTGTACGGTACTAAAGTCGAACCAAATCTTCGAAGATTTGGTAAAGCTTGCCTCAATAAATCGAGATCTATCATTGGTAAAAACTGAACTTCAGACCTTTAATCAGTACGATCAAAGAAAGGGAAAAGACAAAAGCAAGCGATTCCGACTCTAAACTCAATTCTCTGAAACCATACAAACTATAATTTCCATTTAGAAGAAATGGCTGACTAGATAATTTATCGTCTCAACTATTATCCTCTGATAATATTTTTCAACTGCATCCGCAATTGCAATGATTAATGATGTTCCAAACGAGATCATCAATATCATTTACTTGGTGCAAAGATATGGATTCAACGCAACTTTCAAAACAATAAAGTCAAATATAGGTGCCTTAAGGTGAAATTTTAATCATAGCACTGTCTCTCAAGGAATTAAATTTACCGGCAATAGTGTTTACTTGCATAGCAAGATCGCCGGGCGATAATAAATGCATCCCTAGGAACTAGTGCCTTCGGATTTACCCGCTTACCCCTTACCCTAAAATGGACGCAAATGCGTACATTTCACGTCGGAATCCTCGTGTAATATGCAGTGCATGCTTCATATGGATGGAAGTTTATCACCTTGTGCAAAGATGGAACATTGCCTAATGAAATCCCACGGGATCCTGCCCTGCATTATAAAAGAAAAGAGGCCTGGACAAACTATAAAGATTTCTTTGGTAAAGAGTGATTGCAATCGGATAAATGTATCTGATTTGACGTCGTACAAGACGAGACTCGATGATTTTTAGTTTGGAGATGAATTCCCACAGTATCTGATTAGTTGTCCTACATCCATTCTGACTTTTGTTCGTTTAGATAACTAAAAGTAAATTTTTCACGCTATGAAATCAGCTTATCTATACGTCCGTGTAAGCACTGACGAACAAAAAAGGAAGGGTTATTCCTTACCTGAGCAGGAGGATCGTCTATTAAAATATTGTGACTACAACCATATAGAAGTTAAAGGGGTCATTCAGGAAGACTTTTCTGCAAAAAACTTTAATCGGCCAGAATGGAAAAAACTAATCACATTGATCAGGAAGAATCCATCTGATGGAAATAATATCCTGTTCATAAAATGGGACCGGTTTAGCCGCAATGTTGCACATGCCTACGAAATGCTCGGCATACTTCAAAAATACAATACTACTGCAATGGCCATTGACCAGCCGATTGATTTTTCTATCCCGGAAAGTACAGTAATACTTGCAGTATATTTGGCAGTACCCGAAGCAGAAAATATCAGAAGAGCCTTAAACACAGCAAGTTCACTTCGAAGGGCAAAGCAATCAGGCAGATATCCCAATAAAGCTCCTATGGGATTTATCAATCTGACAGCATTGGATGGTCAAAAATATATTGATCCTAAGCACCCTGAAGCTGGCATAATAATATGGGTCTTTCAACAACTTGCTAAAAACTCTTACAAGATTGAAGAAGTTAGAAGAATGGCTTATGATAGAGGATTGAAATGTTCACGGTCATACTTTTGGAAACTTATACGCAACCCTGTTTACTGTGGCCTTATTCCATTGTCATCAAATTGTGAAGAACAACAAATGATTAAAGGAACTCATGAGCCCCTGATTTCTGAGGCGCTGTTTTACGAAGTTCAAAACATCATCACCACAAAAAGAAAGATCGCAAGTAAAACAGACGAGTTAAAAACAACCTTCTTTTTAAAAGGGTATTTGACCTGTCCTGTGTGTAACCGGAAATTGCGTGGAAGTTTTTCCCGCGGGTCATCAAAAAGATATCCCTATTATCATTGTTCTGGAGGTTGCAAAGCGAGGGTCAACGCAGATTTAGTAAATAACAATTACAATAACCAACTACAGCGTTTGATGTTGTCGGAAAAAGCAGTTGAATTGTTCCATCTTATTTTGGAAGACACAAATGTGAGTACAAAAAAGGCAGAGCTTTTAAAGGAGCGGAAGACATTATTGAAGCAAATTGAAGAACAGGAATCATTGCTTTCTAAGGTCCGAAAGTTATTTGTAGCAGATAAGCTGAAGTTTGACGATTTCAGCGAATTAAAAAAAGAGTACCGGACTCTTACCAGCATCCTAAGAAAGGAGCTTGATGCAACAACTAGAAAGCTAAGATGCATTGATCAACAATACAAACTGGCGGACAGGCCGTTTATCAATATTTTTCATGGGTATTTAGGCTTGGATATTGCTGAAAAAAAGCAGGTTGTCAGTTTGATTCCTCCCGCAACCATCGATATTCAAACGGGTGACATTTCCGTAACGCTGAGCAATGCCCTGTCAAAAATATTATTTTCTAAAGATGATAATCTAATGCATTTAAAATGAATGATATAATTTATAGAACACCGAATTTTACTGATAAAAAAATAACGGCTAAGCTGGCTACCGCTATATTAGCCAAAAGTAATATTCAAGTAGATGACAATGAAACTGCCATTATACTGGACTTCCTTTATCTTATCGCAAGAACCTACAACAAACATAATAGCAATCAAAAACGCTCGTATCCCTTAAGTAGAAATCGAACTCTGAAAAATACCACAAAATTTTCATTATCCACGTTTTAGACCCAGAGCAGAACTGGGCCAGTAGATTCCATTAGTAAATATCGAACTTCAATTGATCCGATTGTAACAATCTGGAATACAGGATCTTATTGGCATAAAAAAAGGAAACACTATAGTATAGTTGTTTCCTTAAGTAGCCTGTACGGTACTAAAGTCGAACCAAATCTTCGAAGATTTGGTAAAGCTTGCCTCAATAAATCGAGATCTATCATTCGCAAAAACTGACCTTCAGACCTTTAATCAGTACGATCAAAGAAAGGAAAAAGACAAAAGCAAGCGATTCCGACTCTAAACTCAATTCTCTGAAACCATACAAACTATAATTTCCATTTAGAAGAAATAGCTGACTAGATAATTTATCCTCTCAACTATTATCCTCTGATAATATTTTTCAACTGCATCCGCAATTGCAATGATTAACGAACTGCTCAAACGAAATTATCATTACCATTAATGCGATGCAAAGATACAGAATCTAGGCAATATTTAAAACGAAAAATCAAAACATAAGTAGTTTAAGGTAAAATGTTCACCATAGTACTGTGCCTTAAGGTATTAAAATTATCACCGGTCGACAATAATTATACCAGCTACAAAAGACATATCACATTTCTAGGGAATCCAAGAAGAGTTATTGCACGTGAGTTTTGTAATGACAATAATGGCTTTGTAATGACAATAATGGCATTGTTTAATTTACTCCGCCTTATTTTTCATCATCATTAACAGCGAATAAGCCCCTTTAATAACATAAGCGCCATCCGATAGCATTTCCCGTTCCTGCATAATGATTTCTGTAAAGCCATTTTCGCTTTCGCCGGTTTTTATTTCAGTCATCTCATACTGGTTATGTCCTTTAACAAGGTATACGTACTGTTTACCTTCAAATTGAACAATTGCTTCTGTAGGCAGTACAGATGCCTTGCTATTTTTAACCTGTATTTCGGCATTCATGTAAGTACCCGGCACCAGCATTTTATCATAAGTCTCAAAATGGCAATGTACATCTGCATTTCTATCGGCCGACAAGTCACGTCCGATCAATAAGATGGCGGCATTATGTTTTTTGGCCGGTTCGTTGTTAGTATAAGCAGTCAGTTTTTGGCCGATATACAATTTAGCCAGGTCCCTTTCATAAACCTTAAGGGCCAGGTGAATGTCTGTCGGATTAACCAGCTCAAACAGCACCTCGGTTGGGGATACATATTTGCCGATATTGACATTTACTTTGGATACAAAACCTGTGATAGGAGAATAAATGTTTACGCTCCGGGATATTTTAGAGGCGATGATATTACGCACATCTATTCCAATAAGCTTCAATTTTTCAGCTAAAGAATTAATCAATACCTGTTGGCTCCTATATTCTACTTCGGCCTGTTGAAAAACCTTATCGCTGCTGGCCTTATTTTTATTAAGGTCTTTTTGTCGGTTGTATTCATTTTCGAGGTAGCCTATTTTCGCTTGCGCTGTGAGGTAATCCTGCTGCAGCTGAATGTATTGCTGGTCCTCTATAACGGCTATTGCCTCACCCTTATTTACATGCATGCCCGGCAATAACTTTGTAGACCTCAGATAACCGCCTAAAGGAACACTGATAGAAACCATGTTCTGTGGCGGGACATCGATCTTGCCGTTGAGCTTTAATATAGACGATATTTCCTGCTGCCTGATCTTACCTGTGGTTATAGCCGCATTTTTTAGCTGTGCATCAGTTAAGGTAACTATATTCGGATTGATTGCTTTGTCTGTGGCCTCTTCTGCCGGCTTTTTACCGCCGCATGCTGTTAAGATGAATATTATAGCCGATAAAGATATGATGGATTTCATGATTTGAATTTTAGTTGTTGGAATAATAGTTAAGTTGAATAATGGCTTCGTTAAGGTTACGAACTGCCTCCAGGTAATCATTTTTGATCGTGGTTGCCTGATTGATCAATTGCGCCCATTCCAGGTAGTTGATATTGCCGGCTGCTATTTGCTGGTTGGCACTCATTGTGATCAGGCCCGCATTTTCCAACGCCTTGTTTTCAAAATAGGATACACTTTGCAGATATTTTTGGTATTGCAGGTCTGCCGACCGGTAAGCTGATGTTATGTTTTGCACCTCCATCGCGTAATTGCTTTCGGCTACCTGTTTGTTAATCCGGGCGCCGTTGATCCGGGCGCGTTGTGCGCCCACAAAAATTGGGATACCAATTCCCACCTGTACCGAATTAAACCTGTTTGAGCCATTATACTGCTTGTTATCTGCCCCGGTACCTTTGAAACTGGTATTGTTATATCCGATGGACAGATCAGGCAAAAGCCGGCTTTTTTCCAACCGGACCGCGGCGTCTGCAATTTGTTGTTGCTGGGCTATTAACCTTACTGTCGGGTGCTCCGTTAAATTCAGTGTGTCTATGGCAGCGGTAAAAGTTAGTTTATAGCCGGCATCCGTTACTGAGAATACATTAGTGGAATTCAGCAGCAGCTGGAATTGCAATTGCAATATGGCCTGGTCTTCTTTCAACTGGTTTAATTGCATTTGGACCTGCCCCAGCAAGGTTTCGGCACTGGTTTTCTCCAGTATATTGGTTTCCCCTTTAGCCAGCCGTAATTCCGCTTTTTCATAAAAACCCAGGTACAGGCTATCGGTGAGTTGGAGTAATCGTTTTTTCTGTTCCAGGTAAACCAGGGCATAGTACACCTGGCTTACCTGCTTCCTTAACAGCACTTCATTGACAGCAACACTGATTACACTATTTTTCCAGTCCGCTTTTAACAGCTCCTTTTGCCTGCTGTAAATGGTAGGGAAGCTAAAGGTTTGAGAGATGCCAAACCTGGTGTCTGTATAACTGCTGTTGATCTGCCCTGTTTCACCAAAAAGACTTGCCTGTGAGATGTTTGCGGCAGTTCCAATCAGCATTTGTTGATATTTTACCTTTAACTGCTCATGTTTCACCTGTAGGTTGTTTTTTAAAGCCGTATCAATAGCAGCTTTGAGTGTGATCGGTATTTGTGCACTGGCGCCCTGGCTTACGACGGTCAATAATGCGATGGAAACCAGGGCCGTGGTTGTTTTACTGAGCACTGTTTTGAAACCTTTCTCAAACATGATATACAAAACAGGCAATACAAACAAAGTGAGGAAAGTAGCGATCAGTAATCCGCCTATCACCACCGTGGCCAGGGGTCTTTGCACTTCGGCACCTGCACCATTACTGATAGCCATAGGGAAAAAGCCCAGTGAAGCCACAAATGCGGTCATTAATACTGGCCTTAACCTTACTTTAGTACCCATTAAAACAATTCTTCTCAGATCGGTCATACCCTCTTTTTTTAACTGATTAAACTCCGAGATTAATACGATACCATTCAGCACGGCCACTCCGAACAAAGCGATAAAGCCTACACCAGCACTGATGCTGAAGGGCATACCGCGAAGGGCCAGAAACAAAATACCTCCGATAGCTGATAAGGGAATTGCCGAGTAGATCAATAAGCCATGCTTAATAGAGTTGAATGCGAAATACAACAGTAAAAAAATAAGCAGCAGTGAAACCGGCACCGCTATCAATAAACGCTGCTTTGCTGCATTCAGGTTTTCAAATGCGCCGCCATAGGTGACATAGTATCCGGTGGGGAATTTAAGCTGTTTTTCTACCTTGG
>JBAZWL010000047.1:0-32176 GCA_041660405.1 Taibaiella sp.
AGCCAATTCAATTATTGCTGCTACCAAAGGAGAATATACCAATGATGACCCTCCGGATGCAGGTGGCGGCGGCGGAATAGTACCCATCATAATTATCTTAATAATTTTTATTGTTATTATCATTGCAGCTATTAAAGGTGGCGGCGGTCGTGGTGGTGGCAATTATATGAGCCGCAGAGGTGGTGACTTTCTTACCGGTGCAATACTGGGCAGCCTTCTTGGTGGCGGTGGAAGCTCGGGTGGTAGTAGCTGGGGTGGAAGCAGCGGAGGTAGTAGTGGTGGTTTCGGAGGCTTTGGCGGTGGTAGTTTTGGCGGCGGCGGTGCAAGTGGAAGTTGGTAAATTGTTCATTTAATCTAATTACATACAATAGAAAGCCCCGGTCATTAATGGCCGGGACTTTCTATTTACAAACTTTATTATAATCCTTCTAGGTTTTAAAGATCCATAAGGGTAAGAAGTTAATCCTCCTCAGGAAAATCCAATTCCGTATTCATACCTCTTTTCACATCTTCATCGCTATCCTTTCCATAATGTACTTCAATATCATCTGCACGGGTTTCGTTCCATTCAATGATAAAGTTGTTCCGGCCCAAGCCTATCAGCATAGTAAGATACTTTTGCTGTGTAAGTTCAAGCATAGCCAGGAAAGTGAAGATGGCATGAATCCTGTTTTCGCATACAGAGAATATGGCTTCAAAGGACGCCTTTTTCTTCTCTTTCAATTCATCGATCAGGTATTGACGCTGACCTTCCTGCGAATAGTTATACTTGACTATTATATGTTGAGGTTTATTGGAGCGTTCTTTATATCGCTTCATCACTTTTTCAAAAGTGCTCATTAGCTTATAAAGCGATACAGTCTGTACCTCAGTGCCTTCAGCATAAGTCTGGCCCAGTTCTTCCAGTTCTTTACGTATGTTTCCTCTTTTTGTCTGCAACAAACGTTCGGCTTCCATTACAGCCATAGTGGCCGCCGCTTCTTTAAAGCGTTTGTATTCCAGTATTTTGTCTACAAGTTCATGGCGGGGATCTATCTCATTACCTTGAGCATCTACCTCGCGGCGTGGCAGCAGCATTTTTGCCTTAATACGCATTAACGTAGATATGAACAGAATAAATTCGCTGGCCAATTCGATATTCAGAGCCTCCAACTCATGAATATAGTCGAGAAAATCCTTAGTTAAGGTGTGGATCGGAATATTATAAATATCCAACTCATCACGCTCAATAAAGAACAGCAATAAGTCGAATGGACCTTCGAATTGTGGTAATTTGATCTGGTAACCTGTAGATGCCATATGATTTACTCCTTGTCCCGAGAAAGCTATTATGTTTGATTTTTATTTCGGGATAGCAATGTACAATTATTTTAAGTAACAGCAGAAATCTCGCTGTTATCAGAATTTATAATTGAAACCAAAGCTTAATACTTGTTTAATCTGCCACCAGCCAAGATCTTTCATGGCATTCGGTTCATCTTTTTCAATGGTAGCACCGCTAGCATCTTCAAATGTTCTGCTGTAAGGCACATCATTATCATAAATGGCCAGTATGCCAAAGTTTACAGAGAAGTACTTGTAAAATTTGAGCGAAATGGAATTGTCAAACAGGATATCAATATTGCCCGGATTATCTTTTTTTACCAATACGCCATTGTTGTCAAATGTATTTTTGGCCAGGTAATTACTATATAAATCCAGGCGGCTTCTGTAGGTAATATTTTTATTCAGGTCTTTTACATAGCGTGCAGTAAGATAAGAACCAAGCTCAAAACGAAAGGTTTTTCCATGTTCAACACCATAAGCGCCCTGTGGATCACGATCAGTATAATACCTGCTTACAAAAGTCGTTCTGGCGGCTGCAGGGGAAAAGAACACACTGATCTGGCTTCCTTTACGGAACTCAATACCCGGAGCAAGAGTCATATATAACGGAGAGAAAAGTTTAGAAGTAGAGAAGGTATCCCATTCCGGCGCATCATAATTATAACCTTTGGTAAATTGTGTTTTGGCATTGAACAAACCAGTAAGATAGAAATTGCCGGAATCGCTAAGGCGGTACCCATATTTTGAGGTAAGGTCAATACGGTCGTCCGTTTTACGTGGTACAAAAGAATTGGAGTAAGCATAGAATAAACCATAAGCCAGATCAAGGTTGTTGGTCCAGATAATACGCTTATTGTATCGGGTAAGGCTCCCGTTAAACAAGCCGTTTATGGTCATGGAAGCCAATTCACCCCCTGCTGCCCAGTTGTGTAATATACCTTGGTTAAGGCCAAGGTTAAATACGCCGCTATGCACCCAAGCTACAGTATCCAAGTTGTTGGTTTCCGCATTCTTTTTATTTAGTTCATCATAGTTCAATTGGGCGCTGGCCATAAAACCTGATAAGAGGACGGAGGCAAGTAAAATTAATTTCTTCATTGTTGAAATTTGATTGTTTGGTTAAGAATCTTGCAAATAATGTGCCAATCTCTTCTAAAACTTTCAATGATATAGGAAATGTTATATTAAGGCTTATACCTTGCCCCTTCTAATATCTTTTGGGCATCTTTAGTTTCCAATAAATGGTGCATGCTCACCTTGTTTTGTTCTGCATATTTTTTTACAATGATCCAGCCTATAAAGCTTCCGGTATTGCCGGGGCTTTCCACAGGCATACCGGCAGACGATGGGCCGTCACTTACATAACGCATTGTTTTTTGCAGGTTTTTTTCAAACAATAATTTGTTTTGGATAAAAAAATTGTAGATCAAAGCTTCATTCTTTTTGCACCATTCCATTTGTTCAGATGTAAAGCCAAACCTTACTTCATCTTTCAGGAAAGGAGTTACTTTTTCAAGAAAATAAAGTTCTTTGCCTCTTTGTATTATAAGATTGAGCAGATCATTATCATCTGCTTTAAACGGGTATTTATCGTCATAAAGCGCCCTGGCTACCCACACCGGAATATTGTCGTCAGTCATGCGGATGGTGGCATAATCCGAGATGTTTAATTGTTTATAAGGTGTGAAATCCCTTCCCAGGAACATATCCAGGCCTACCCCTATATTTTTATCCGATTGCAATACCGCAGTCATACCATTGAGATAAGAAACAAAATAATAAACATGTTCCGGAACTACAAATGAACTATCGTAATGCTTGATGTATTGAAAGGTCTGTTTTAACCAGTCGTCATATTTTTTGGTATCAGGAAAAGCTTTGGTCACGGTATCCAGCAATTCTCTGTAATCTTTCATAGTCAGAAAATCCTTCATCATCTGATTGGTGTCATTGTATTGATGATGATATCCAAAGCCAACAAGGGTATCCAGGTAAAAATCCTGGAACTCCGGATATTTAGCTTTCATTTTTTCCAGACCACTGGCTACATGGTTTACATCCAACGCAGCAAAGTCTTTGTAAAACGGATAAGAAGTGTATGCAATTTTTACAGAAGAAACATCGGCCACCTCTTTATGCTCATCCTCCTTACAGGAGCCGAACATTACAGATAGTGATATAAAGGCAATACCAAGAATTATGCTGATTTTTTTCATGTAGCGTATGCAATTTTTAAGTCCGCAAAACTAAGCAAATTAAGATAATTGTCTGCTTTATACCAGCTAAATAGGGCAGCAGACCTGTCTTATAGTAATAATCCTTAACTTTGAACGATGCCCAAAGCCCTTTTTTTAATTCTTTATTATCTTTTTATTTCTTTCGGAAGCTATGCCCAGTATGTAATGGAAGAAAAGGACCATGTGCATGATTATACTTTCCCCAAGTCGGATGTTTATAATACTTTACGCTGGACTAAAAAGGATATATTGAAGGGGAAGGAATATGATCTTTACAGCCAAATGGATAGCGGCTTTGTAATCATTCATGAATATGTGATGATGAGTTGCAGGCCTTGTATTACTGCTGGTAAAGGATTAGAGAAAATAGTAAACTCAATGCGCAAATTGCATCCCGGCAGGATAAAGTATTTTCAAACTGTATTTGAAGATGAAACCGATGCTGTAACCATGAAAAAGTGGGTGAAAGATAATGGATTTACACCCGATGCCGTTTTTATAAAAGGAGCAAAGGAAGTGGCATTTTATGGAGGAATGGGTATGCCAACTATATTAGTATTGGGTGGAGGTAAAAGGCACAAAGGATATTATAAAAGGCTTGGCTACAGCCCAAGAGATAATGGCGTGATCATTAAAGCAGTGAGAAGAGCTTTGAATATGTCAGTCAGTAAATATGAAGTAGAAAAGTAAAGAGGGATGAAGAAACTGACAATCATAGCGGTACTGTTAAGCATATGTACAATAGCCACACTTGCCGGCAATAAAAAATCAAAAACCATAGGCGGACTAACACCTTACACGATTCCGTTGCCAGGATTTGTAGGTGATTACTTTGATAAAATGCCCGTTGATCCGGAAAATCCTTTAACTGTTGAAGGCATTGCACTAGGACGTCGTTTGTTTTACGATAAAAAATTAAGTGCAAACAATACACTAAGTTGCGGCTCCTGCCACAAACAACAATTTGCCTTTGCAGATAATAAACAATTCAGCTTGGGTGTGCACGACAGTGTAGGTATAATGAATTCTATGTCTCTGTTCAACATGGGATGGGCGAAGAACTTCTTTTGGGACGGACGTGCACCTTCATTACCCGAACAGGCAAATGATCCTATCATTAACCGGATCGAAATGGCCAGCAATTGGGGAGACGTTTTAAACAACCTCCAAAAAGATAAGGATTATCCGCGCTTGTTTAAAAAAATATTTGGCTCAGATAAGATAAACAGCACAATGGTGATGCGCGCCATTACACAGTTTGAACTCACACTCGTTTCTTTCAACACAAAATTTGACAAGTATTATTTCGACGGTCAGGCAGATGCTTTAACAGCACAGGAAGAGCGTGGTCTCGACATCTTTTTTGGCTTTGGTAATTGTAATCACTGCCATAGTGATGTATTACTTACCGACAATTTTTTCCGCAACAATGGCCTTGATCTCAATCCGAAACCGGGATTGTATAATACTACAGGTAAAGAAACAGATCGCGGCCGTATGAAAGTGCCATCGCTTCGGAATGTGGCGCTCACAGCACCTTACATGCACGATGGCAGATTCAAAACATTAGATGAAGTGATAAATTTTTACAGTACAGGCATTCATCAAAAGAGCCCGAATATTGATGAACACATGGTACCATTTGGCAGCGGATTACAATTGACACCAGAACAAAAAGCCGATCTGATTGCATTTCTTCATACACTCACCGATTCTTCTTTTATTAAGAACAAAGCTTTCAGTGATCCTTTTTCGTCCAAACTATGATTCTTTTGATTTGTGTGATTAATATAATTTAATTGTGTTTGTAATCAAAAGAATCACACAAATCAAAAGAATCATAGTTTGGACAATGGAGCTTTGTATTTCTTATTAGTAAGTCTTTTGAACTTCAAACTCGTTTCTCCGAAGTTGATTAGTAAACCTATTTCTGTATTATATGCTTCCAGGTAATTTATGGCTTGAGCAAAATGTACATCTTCCAGTTTAGTCGTTGCTTTAAGCTCAACAGAAAGTATTCCTTCTACCAGAAAGTCTACTCTTCTTGTTCCTATTTGCTCATATCTGTAAAATATAGGCATTTCAAATTCGCGGCTAAATGCTATTCCTTCCAATCCCATTTCCACGGCCAAAGCGCGTTGGTATATTACTTCTTGAAATCCATTTCCCAACGTTCTGTGCACGGTCATAGCACAGCCAATTATTTTGGAAGTAAGCTCTGAGTACTTATACTGCTCATTTATCATTACTATGATTCGTTTGATTTTTATGATTATAATGATTCTAAAATCATTCGCTGAATTTCAATCTTTTTATAGAAGAAAAAAATGAAAGAAATCAAAAAAAATCAAACCAATCAAAAGAATCATAGTGCTGACAATAACATCACATTATGATTCAACCCGCGATAATGATTATAATAAACAATCTTTTTAGGCTTGAAAGAATCCGTTGAAGGCTTGTGGTACCAAATATCTTCAGGTAAATTTTCGCCTTTTAATAATTGACAGGTAAGCCACAATGCAAAACTGCCCGATGTTTCATATTCACCACATAGGTGTTTAAAAGCCATAATTGCAGTATTGGGAAAGTCCTGTAATACTTCCTGATAAAAATGTTCATCATTTTTATCACCGTTGAGACCGAGCACTAACATATCAATTTCCTCTTTATCCCAGCCCGTTTTACGAATACTATCGTCAATAATCTGCTTAATATCTTCTGCGGTAGATTTATAAGAGGTATGAATGGTATGAATGCCTGCAATAGCATCTTCAGACTTGTTGCTTAGCATAAAGAAAGCCGTACCTTCTCCTGATATGGTCCCCGTGCTATTACTCTGTTGCAATAATGACTGTTCATTATCCCTGTCTTTTTTCCAGTAACCTATTTTGTTTTTTACAAAAAAATACTCTGTAGTGATCTCATCAAAAGAACCAACCAGGTAATGTTGTTTTTCGGTGAGTTTGTTCATCTTCAATTGTGCATCGTAAAGCGAAACTTCGAATGAACTACCACGATGTACATAAGTCTGGTTATAACCTGTAGCCTTTGTCTGCAGGGCAATAGCGCCATTGATGGCATTATAGGTAGATAGGATAAAGGGGGTAGGATTTAATGCTTCTTCGTTATACTCTTTTAGCTCTTTTACAAATTTTTCGGTATCTATCATGCTCCCTTTTCCCGTACCGGTTATAATACCATCGGGCTTTTCAATGCCCGATTGTTTAATGCAATCCATACCAGAGTACACACCCATTTTTAATAAACGGCTCATTCTACGCAGTTGCATCGGTGGAATTACAGTAGTGTAATCAGGCTCTAAAACAAAGAAATGCGTATCTGTATCTTTTACCAAAGGTTGTAACATGCCACCAGCAGATTGATGTTGAGGTATAATGGCACTGGTATGTGTGATGTATATGGGCTTCAAAATGGTTGAATAAGATTTTTAGCGTTTACCGTACAAAGAAAATATTTTTCGATCAAATAAATATAATCTTTTGCAGGGACGCATGCGCCCCTATACCTTCTTTAATATCAAAGAAACATTATTACCACCAAAACCAAAGGAGTTGGATAAGGCATAACGAACAGGAAAATCTTTCAAGAGATTTCTTTGAGGCATAATATTAATATCCTCCATTGGAGTTTCAAAACGCAGATTGGGCGGGATAAAGGAATGCTCTATAGCCAGGCAACAATAAATGGCTTCTAATGCACCGGAAGCTGCCAATGTATGGCCGGTAAAGGCTTTAGTAGAACTGAAAGGTGGATGATTTTCTTTGCCAAAAAGGCTTTCTATAGCATTGCCTTCTGATAAATCGTTGCCTAATGTGGCCGTACCATGGGCATTTATATAATCAATATCTTCTTTATTAATGCCGGCAACCTGTAATGCTTCCTGCATAGTGCGGCTGGCCCCTGCGCCATCGGGCGAAGGAGCCGTGGGGTGGTGGGCTTCATTGGTATTGCCATAACCCGCTACGGCCGTTGTGGCTGTCACATTTCTTTCCTTTGCTGATGATTCGGATTCAAGTATAAGGTAAGCAGCCCCTTCGCCCAGGTTTAAGCCATTGCGGTGCTGATCAAAAGGACGGGTAAGATTCTTGTCAATATTCTTTAAAGCACCAAACCCATTCAGGGTAAAGCGGGTAAGGGCATCGGTACCACCGCAAATGGCAATGTCTGCTTCATCGTTTTCAATCATCCTGGCACCAAGCTGAATGGCATTTGCAGAAGATGAGCATGCCGTACTGATAGTGCTTTGGAAACCTTTCAATTCAAAATACTCGGCTATCCGTTGGGTGCAATCAGCACAATCCAGCGAGTCGATATAGGAAAGAAAAGATCCATCCATAGCTGGCGAAATCATGTCAAAATACAGGTTCTCCACATCGCTCATACCGCCCACTGTAGTGGCATTGATAAAGGCAATTCTTTTGTTTTTTCTTTGTTCGGAAGGCAGGCTTTTCAGTGCTTCGCGCAGAGCGTAAATACCTAGCAGGGTGGTGCGGCTAAAACCTACGGTGCTAATGTTCAAGGCACGTTCCAGCTCTTCATTGGTCATCTTGATCTCACCTACCATCACATCATCTTTATGACGCGTGCACAATATTTCAGGGCGACCGAGTGCTTGTTTTTCTTCGAAGAGAGCAGAAAGATTTTCAGAAACAGAATTACCTAATGTGGTAATCATTCCCATGCCGGTGACAAGGACCATAATTGAATTTGAAAATTTCAAAATTACGTAATGTGCAAATGGGTGTCAAAATCAACCTATCTTGCTCATGCGCTAAAATAAAAATGTGCAAACAGACATTTTGTAAATATCATTTGCACATTTTCAAATTTCCTAATTTTATAATTATCTGGGATTAAAACTTCCTGTTAGCCTGGATATATTCAGCCATAGTTTGTACAGAGGCCAATATATTACGACCCTCACGTGCATCTTCAATCTTGATACCATAGTTACGTTCCAGTAATACCATTAGCTCAAGTGAGTCAATGCTATCCAACCCGAGGCCATCGCCAAATAAAGGCGCGTTATCGTCAATGTCTTCAGGCTTCATGCCTTGAAGATTAAGGGATTCTATAATTTGTTGCTTAAGCGTAACTTTTAAATCTTCCATTGAATTGTTATATGAAAGGCGCAAAGGTAATTTAAAAAAATAATAATCTGAAACGGTGAGGGGAATCTCTTGGACGATGCTATTTCTCGCGGCGACACAACGACGCAGAGAAGTAACCTACATACAAATCTAACCCATTAAAAACGTTGCTTCGTTGCGCCTTTGCGAGAAAAATCTCCTATTTCCCTGGCTTTGGGTCATACAACGCAGGTTGCAGTGGATTCAGCTTGCGCCAGCTTTCATAATTGCTGTATTCCTTATTGTTCACTTTTACCCAAAGGGAAAATTCCTGCGAATTGTCCACTGCGCCAAACAGCCATTGATTGTAAGCATCAAAAACACCGTCATGCAGCATTTTGTCCTGGTAAGTAAATAGTGTGAATGGATAATTGATTGAATAATCCTTACTCCAGGCCAGCATAAAACGGGTACGCAGCATAATCAGGTTTTCTACATTAAGTCCGTCGCTGATGGCAGGTGCGCATTGCAGCATAACTTTTTTGTAGAGTGACGTAAAGTTTTGTTTTTTGTTTGAAGAAGAAGAGGTTGATTGAAAGCCGGGAAGCTCTTCATCTTTTCCCGGAGAGAATAATTTGCGATAGGCGTCGATCATCATCTTTTTGATCTCGATAGTACGTTGCGATTGAGGATCAAGATTAAGATATAGCTCACCATAAAGCAAGGCCCATACCGGGTCTTCGTTCTGGAAATAGATCTTGGAGGCATTATAATAATTCATAGGGTAGGATGGCTCAACCCTGATGCCGGCGTTGTAAGCCTCCAGTGCATCTTTTGTACTCTTGTCGCTGTTTAGTAGGTTGCCTTTGCTATTGTACAGTAAACCTGAATTGCTGAATTTATCCAGCCCTTCGTTTAATAAACGTTTGGCTTTGCCGGTATTGCCCAATGCATTTTCTATTGCGCTGGCCACCTGGAATGTTTGTTCATCAGCAGCATCAGAAGATACCACTGGATCAATAATTTCTTTTGCCTTTTTGCTGTCGCCACTTAAAAGATAAGTATAAGCAAGGTCCCTTCTCAACGAAACATCGGATGGAGCCTGGCGTATAGCCTGGCTAAACATCATAATAGCATTGGCATAATCGCCACGGGAAAGATAGGAATGAGCGTTTTCCTGCATACGGGTCACATCGGACTCCGTATTTTCCTGTGCACGCAAACCTGGGCTGATCAGGGATAACAATACAAAACTGATTATTCTAAAAGGTCTTGACATCAAAATATCATTAATTAAGATAATGCGCAAAAATAAGGGAAAATGAACGAGGTCAGTTTAAGGCTATAACATTGGGTGTCTTTTGAACTCCTTTTGGCGGTCAAATAAATAACGGTAAGTACTTAGCCGCCGGGTAACATGAGCGCCCAAATTCTTAGCCACATTGATCATTTTAGGATTGAAATCACCTATCCATTGCATTTCGTATTCTTTATATTTGGTTTGAAAGACAATAACTTTCGAACCCTCTACAATTATAAATGCATCCATGCCTTTGCCCTGCCATTCCGGAATAATGCCAAATACAATGCCCAAAAACCGGTCACACTTGCCAAACCGTTGCAACCATAGAAATTTAAGTTTGTGCAACAAATCGAATTTCCCATTAAGATGTTTAAAGTACTGGTTCAGATCAGGCAGGTTAATCCAGCAGGCTACCGGTTCATCTTTATGATACACAAACCAGTTAAGCTTTTCATCCATTACAGGCTTCATGGATTTGAATATTTTTATAGCCTGCCGTTCGTCCAGCGTTTTGCCTTCGCCATGACTGGCCCAGGCTTTATTGTATACATAGGCAAAGTCTTTGGCATACTTTACAAGGTCATTTTTCAATACTCTTTGCGCACGTAAATCTTTATTGCCTGAAAGCTCTTCATGTCGCTGAAAAAATTTATCCTGAAAATCGTTAGCAACCTTCATCCCAAAACATTCCTGATTGAAGTATACCTGGAACCCATAATGCTCCAGCAAATCTTTATAATAAGGAGGATTATAATTCATACAATATAACGGTTCAAAATAACCCTCTACTACCAATCCCCACCAACGATCCCTTTCACCAAAATTAATAGGACCATCCATAGCTTCCATCCCTTTGCTTCGTAGCCATTCACGACAATGGTCCAACATGAAGTTTGCAGCTTCCTGACTGTTGATACACTCAAAAAAACCAATGCCGCCGGTAGGCTGTTCCTGTTTGTATTTTTTATTGGTAAAAGCAGCGATACGACCTATTACTTCTTCGCTTTCATCCAGCAATAGCCAACGTTTACATTCCCCTTGTTTGAAGAATTTATTTTTCTCTGTATCAAATACATCTTCAATATCCTTGTTCAGAGGCCTTATCCAGTTCGGGTCATCCTTGTATATTTTGACTGGCAATTCCAAAAACTGTTTTATATGACGGGCAGTGGTTACTTCTGTAAGCTTAAAATTCATGTAGCAAATTTATAGATTACAAATCAAAGTAGGGACGCATTGCATGCGTCCGATATGGTGGACGCATGCAATGCGTCCCTACGGAATAAATGACCAATAAATTACAATAGGGTATTGTTGATGATGTGTAAACTACAGGTTGATTCTTTTGACAGAAAACAGACACACTTTTCCCGATTTTGAAAGTTTTTCTCCCGATTCTGTAAATGGTAGTTGCAATGCGGTTTTACTTTTGCGCCATCAAGGTAATTCGCCAAAAGATTTACAGACCCGGCCCCTTCCTAAAACCGATTTTTTAAAGTTTAGAACAAATCAATCATTCAACAATGAAAAAAATCTTTATGATTTTTGGCGTGATGTGCAGCAGCTTTGCGTTGTATGCCCAATCAGGCAAAGTAAAAGGAAAAATAGTAAATCCCGATGGTACTCCGGCTACACAGGTTACCGTAACATTGGACGATGCCTCTGCAGAAACTACTACAGATGAGCATGGGGCATTTTTAATAGAGGCCGAGCCTGGTGCGCATAACCTTATGATACATGCAGTGGGTGCTAAAAGCAGGACCATTGTTATTGAGATCAGTGAAGATAAAACAGTATCTGTTGCAGATATACATTTGAAAAAAGGTTCAACAGAGCTGAGTGAAATAGTTATAGGCGCGAACAGGCATCAGTATACTACAGATAAAACATCCGGTAGCCTTCGCTTGCAAACGCCACTGGTGGAGCTGCCACAGAACGTACAGGTGGTTACTATGAAGACACTTGCTGATCAACAGGTAACCAGTATGAGTGATGGCGTGATCAGGAATGTAAGCGGTTTAAGCCGCCTGGAGCATTGGGGAGATATGTATGCCCGTGTCAATGCCCGTGGTTCCCGTATATCTGCTTTCCGTAATGGGATGAACATTACCAGCAACTGGGGACCATTAACAGAGGATATGGCTTTTGTAGACCGTATTGAATTTGTAAAAGGCCCGGCAGGATTTATGATGTCCAATGGTGAGCCAAGCGGCCTGTATAATGTAGTAACCAAACGACCTGCAGGTGAAACCAGGGGAGAAGCCGGTATCATGTTTGGAAGTTATAACTTCTATCGTGCTAATGTGGATCTTGATGGTAAATTTGATAAAGAAGGCAAGCTCCTGTTTCGTTTAAATGCCCTTGGACAAACCAAAGGTTCGTTCCGTGATTTTGAGTTCAATGATAGGTACGGTATCGCACCCGTTATTTCTTACCAGCTTACAGATCAAACAAAGCTTACTGTTGAATACATCTTTCAACATGCAAAAATGTCGAACGTGGGTTCATACTATGTGTTTGCCAAAAATGGTTATGCTACTACTCCCCGCAATTTTACCCTGGGTGATCCTGGCATAGATCCTACGATCATCAATGACCATAATGTGAATGTAAATCTGGAGCATCATTTTGATAGTAATTGGAAATTAACGGCCCAGGCTTCGTTGTTCAGCTATCAGCAAGAGGGCAGCTCTATGTGGACCGGAGCAGATAGTTTAAATGCAAACGGAACGGTGGCTATACCGGCAGTTTCGGCTGATGGAAAAATTATCCGTAATGTGTCCATATGGGATGCATCCAACGTTATGAAATTCGGACAAATGTATATTAATGGCGATGTAACCACTGGGCCGGTGCACCATCGCATTCTTGGGGGATTTGACCTTGCCGATAAACAATATTTTGCAGATTGGAATATTGGCGCAGATCTTGACACTTATGAAAAACCATTTGATGTCAACAATCCTGAATATGGTAGTCCGGCCAATGGTGTACCTAATGAATTATTTAAAACCAGGAGAGAGACCAGCCTTAGAGAACGAGCCGGTGTATATGGAACAGTAAGCCAAACCTCTACAGGTCTGTATCTTCAGGATGAATTGGGTTTCTTTGAGGATAAGTTAAGACTTACACTTGCTGGTCGTTATACCTATGTAAAGACCAATAACTATAATACGTTCACCACCGGTAAGAAATTTACCCCAAGATTTGGCCTGAGTTATTCTGTTGACAGGTCTACTGCCGTATATGGATTGTATGATCAGACCTTCGTGCCGCAGGATGGTCTGAGAAGAGATGGCGAAGCAGTAAAGCCGGTAACAGGTAACAATATAGAATTCGGAATGAAAAGAGATTGGTTCGATGGAAGCTGGTCCACCAGTTTATCTGTTTACCAGATCCTTAAAAACAATCAGGTTACCGGAGACCCTGCTAATACAGCAGGAGAAAGTTTCATCGTTCAGTTTGGACAAACAAAAACCCAGGGATTAGAATTTGATCTTCGCGGAGAAATCACAAGAGGGCTTACGTTGATAGCCAATTACGCCTATGCCAATGCTAAAATTTCAAAGGCTGATACCAGTGAAGCATCTCAACAGACAATAGGAAACAATGTACCTGGCTACGCTAAACATACTGCTAACGCATGGTTGAACTACACTATTCAATCAGGAGTATTGAAGGGGTTTGGTATTTCCGGTGGCTTCACCTGGATGGCTGACCGCAGCACCTGGACCTGGGCTGGCTCTACAGGACAGCAACCTTTACCAGATTATTTTAAACTGGATGGTGGTATTTACTACGAAAAAGATAAAGTAAGAATTACAGCTAATATGCTCAATATAACAGATAAATATTTGTACTCCGGATCTGCTTATGCTGCTTACTATTACTGGCAAGCTGAACCGGGCCGCAATTTCAGAGTAGGTGTAAATTACAGATTCTAAAAAGTCCTGACCTATAACTACAAGTCGTTGGGTGTATAATGCACCTGGCGGCTGTGGTATTTAATGATAGTGTAATGAATACTTTAAATAAAAAGAAAGCAGGCAAATCACCTTTCCGTAAAACAGTGGGTAAACTACACCTATGGTTGGGCCTGGCTTCCGGCCTGGTTGTCTGTTTTTTGGGCATAACAGGTTGTATACTTGCATTTGAAAGAGAGATTGAAAATGTTACACAACCTTATCGTTTTGTTGCTAAAAAAAATGCAGCAGTTTTAAAACCATCAGAACTGCAGACAATAGCCTTAAAACAATTGCCGGGTAAAAAGCTGCACAGCATCAGTTATCAGCCGGGCAAGTCTGCCGTTGCATCTTTTTATAATGATAAGCCAAAATATTATTACCTCATATTCATAGATCCTTATACTGGAAAGGTATTGAAGACAAGAAATATGGAGGATGATTTTTTCAGAATTATGATTGACGGCCATTTTTATCTTTGGCTTCCGCCTAAGGTAGGCAAACCTATTGTTGCCTCGGCAACCTTGATATTTGTAATCTTACTCATTACCGGAATTATACTGTGGTGGCCTAAAAATAAAGCTGCCCGCAAACAGCGATTCAAAGTAAAACTCAATGCCAAATGGCGTAGGACAAACTATGATCTGCATAATGTGCTGGGCTTCTATATGAGCTGGGTTATTATATTTATTGCCTTTACCGGGTTGGTATGGGGTTTTGAATGGTTTGCTAAAAGCCTGTTCTGGACTACATCCGGTGGCAAGGCGATGACAGAATTTTCCATGCCATTATCTGATACCACAACTACAATCGCCAGGAAGGAAACTAAGACTATTGACGTGATCTGGCATAAAATGAGAGCCGAAAATCCAGGCTATCCGGGCATTATGGAAGTACATTTTCCTGAAGATAAAAGCACATCTATAGAGGTAGCCTTAAACCCTGATGGCAATACGTATTGGAAAGCAGATTATCGTTATTTTGACCAGTATACTTTAAAGGAAATAGAGGTAAAGCACACCTATGGCAAGTTGAAAAATGCTACCGTTGCAGAAAAAATACAACGTATGAACTACGATATACATGTAGGCGCAGTGGCAGGCCTCACCGGAAAAATCATAGCATTTTTAGCTAGTCTTATCTGCGCCAGTATGCCCGTTACCGGTTTCCTTATTTGGTGGGGCAGAAAGAAAAAAGCGAAGAAGACTATAGCGCCGCAGCTAAGCCAAAAAGCAATGGTCACAGCATAAGTTAATAATACTTTCTGTTTATAAATTAGGGCATAATATAAGGATGACCAGATCAGCTCAAAATGAATGATTTTTAGCAAAATCGTTCAGATCCATTTGATTTTTAGCATTCATTGGCTCCAAACCATGTTTTTTTCCCTTTTTTACACCATCTTTTTGTATATCTTTTTCTTTTTTTGAGCATTAACCTTTACCTTTGCAGCCGAATTGAAAATCTCTTTATAAAAAAATTTAATTTTTGATATGCCTAACGTTGGTAAAATCAAGCAAATCATCGGCCCGGTAGTCGACGTCCATTTCACTTCAGGCACCAAATTACCTGAAATTTACAACGCTCTTGAGCTGGTTCGCGAAAATGGCGAAAAGCTGGTAATGGAAGTACAACAACATCTTGGAGAAGATAGCGTTCGTTGTGTAGCAATGGATGGTACTGAAGGTCTGGTACGCGGACTGGCAGTAACCGATACAGGAAAAGCTATTGCAATGCCTACAGGAGACCAGATCAATGGTCGTCTGTTTAACGTAACCGGTGATGCGATTGATGGTTTGCCTCAGCCGGATAAGACTGTAACCCGTCCTATCCACGCTAAACCACCAAAGTTTGAAGACCTAAGCACTTCTACAGAAATTTTATTTACAGGTATTAAAGTTATCGACCTTATCGAGCCTTATGCAAAAGGTGGTAAAATCGGTTTGTTTGGTGGTGCGGGTGTAGGTAAAACCGTATTGATCCAGGAATTGATCAACAACATTGCAAAAGGACACGGTGGTCTATCGGTATTTGCCGGTGTGGGTGAGCGTACCCGTGAAGGTAATGACCTGATGCGTGAAATGATTGAAGCAGGTATTGTAAAATACGGCGAAAAATTCATGCATTCCATGGAAGAAGGCGGATGGGATCTTGCATCTGTTGATCTTGAAGGTCTTAAAGAATCAAAAGCAACTTTCGTTTTCGGACAAATGAATGAACCTCCGGGAGCACGTGCCCGTGTGGCCCTTTCCGGTTTGACTATGGCGGAATATTTCCGTGATGGTGACGGAAAAGGAAAAGGTAAGGACATTCTTTTCTTCGTAGATAATATCTTCCGTTTCACCCAGGCAGGTTCTGAAGTATCCGCTCTGTTAGGCCGTATGCCTTCAGCGGTGGGTTACCAACCTACTTTGGCTACAGAAATGGGTCTGATGCAAGAACGTATCACTTCAACTAAATCAGGTTCAATTACTTCCGTACAGGCAGTATATGTACCTGCGGATGATTTGACCGATCCGGCTCCGGCTACAACCTTCGCTCACCTTGATGCTACTACAGTATTGAGTCGTAAAATTGCGGATTTAGGTATCTATCCTGCGGTAGATCCATTGGATTCTACTTCCCGTATCCTTACTGCAGCAGTTGTAGGTGATGCACACTATAACTGTGCTAACAAAGTTAAATTGATCCTTCAACGCTACAAAGAGTTACAGGATATCATCGCGATTCTGGGTATGGACGAGTTGAGCGAAGAAGATAAACTGACTGTAAGCCGCGCCCGTCGTGTACAACGTTTCCTTTCCCAGCCCTTCCACGTAGCAGAACAATTTACCGGTCTGCAAGGTGTATTGGTTCCTATTGAAGAAACGATCCGTGGTTTCAATATGATTATGGACGGTGAAGTAGATGAGTATCCTGAAGCAGCATTTAACTTGGTGGGTAGCATTGATGATGCTATTGCAAAAGGTAAAAAACTGATGGAGCAAGCGAAGAATTAATTAGCAAATTAGCAAATGGCATAATTAGCAAATTTTGACTTCCAGATGGACATTTGCATATTTGCACATTTTCACATTTTTACATTAGAAAAATGCAATTAGAAATATTAACACCCGAGCATAAAGTTTTTAGTGGCAATGTTTACGGCGTACAGTTGCCGGGCGTTGAGGGTTCATTTGAAATTCTTCAAAATCACGCACCTATGGTTGCGGCACTTGGAGTAGGTAAAATGAAGATATTGAAAGATAAAAGCAGCAATGAAACCTACAATATTACCGGTGGATTTGTAGAAACACTTAATAACAAAACAACTGTTTTGCTTGAAGGAGCTGAATCTGTGTCTTACTAAAACTGTTCTCGAATATCATTGAAAGCGTCCCTTAAATTAAGGGACGCTTTTTTGTTTATAGAATAACACTGTAGAGACGCAATGCATAGCGTTTACAATCACACCTCTTCGCACCGATACTATTTATTGCAAGCGCCTTTAAATATATTAACATCAAGACACGATGTATGCATCTCTAATCGGTTGGTTATTTATCTTTTAATTAGAATCAATTGTACATATTATCCTCAGCAGCAGGTGATAAGTATCGAGTATGGATGGACATAAATTTGCACAGGCTGCTGATAATACCAAAGTGGTATTGCAAAGTTGCGACCATGGTGAAGATGTTGCCCTGAATGCTTATAAAAACGTGATTAATGCTATCAACTGACAATCAATAGATGGAACCTGTTATTAATACACTAAACAGGCAAAAAGAAGGAATATTAACGATGCACAATAAAGTAAGAGTACTAAGGGATCAACAGTAATTTACCACATTTGGTCAAGCAGCCGCCAATTCCATGGCGGCTGCTTTGTATTATGCAAAAATCTGATAGATAATCAGGCATCTTTTTTGTAAATCTGTTGTTATCTGTTTACTAGCGCCCTTACTATATGACTACAAATGAACAATATAATAAGACGGCAATGTTCTATAAACAGATCTTGCTACACCTTAAAGACAGTGGAATTGATTTTATGATCGGAGGTTCTTTTGCTGTATTTGAATATACCTGCACAGTAAGAGAAACGAAGGATATGGATATTTACTGCCGTCCGCAGGATTATCCGAAGATGATGAAGTTTTTTTCCTCCAAAGGATATGAAACGCAGTTGTATGATTCCCGCTGGCTGGCAAAGATTTTTGATGAGCAAGGTAAATTTATTGATATCATTTTTGATACGGTAAATAACATTTGCAAGGTTGATGATAACTGGTTTGAACATGCTACAGATGCTGTTGTATTTGATATACATGTAAAACTGATTTCGCCCGAACATTTACTGTGGGGCAAAATGTATGTAATGAACAGAGAGCGGTATGATGGCGCAGATATCAATCATCTGCTATTGAAACAAGGGCGGACTTTGGATTGGAAATTATTAAGTGAACTTATTGAACCTAACTGGCACATCCTGCTTTCCAATTTGATCATGTTCCAGTTTGTCTATCCTTCCGATTATCCTAAAATTTTACCTAAGTGGCTTTTTGATGAACTTATAGAAAGGGCTAAAGAACAGTACGACATACCACCGTCAATGGAAAAAGTGTGCCGTGGACCGTGGATAGATCAAACACAATACCAGATAGACATAAAAGAATGGGGTTATAAATCGTACACCATTAAAACCGTTTAATTATGGAAGAAGATCAGAAAAAAATAAGGATAGCTGCAGTAGGGGATATTCACGTACAGGAGTCAGAAAAAGGTAAATGGAAAGAATATTTTGAAAAAATATCCCGTTCAGCCGATATATTACTCATTGCAGGCGACCTAACCCATACCGGCGATGAATCTGAAGCAGAAGTATTACTGGAAGAGCTAAGAACCTGTACGATACCCGTTATTGCTGTACTGGGCAATCATGACTATGAGAAAGGTAGACAGAAACTTATTCGCCAGATATTGCTGAAACATGCTGCTCTGCACATCCTCGATGGTGAGTCTGTTGTGGTACATGGTATTGGTTTTGCGGGGGTAAAAGGTTTTGGTGGTGGGTTTGATAATCACATGCTGTCCATGTTTGGTGAAGGAGCCATGAAAGCATTTGTACAGGAAGCTGTGGATGAAGCTTTACACCTGGAGCGTGCATTATCACGCCTGGATCAGGAGCATGAAGGGATAAGGAAAGTAGCGCTGTTGCATTATTCCCCGGTTAGCGAAACTGTAAAGGGCGAACCGGAAGTAATCTTTCCTTTTTTGGGTTCTTCAAGGCTTGCAGAACCATTAATAAGAAAGAAAGTGGTTGCTGCCTTTCATGGGCATGCACACGCAGGTAATCTGGATGCAGAAATTTCGGGTGTAAAAGTATTCAATGTAGCTAAACCAGTATTAATCAAGGAAGGTGTGGAAGATGGATTTTTTGTGTTTGAGATGTAATCGTTTGCAATCCTTAAACATATACTAAATAAATGCACATCGAACCTTTTTCGATAATTTGGTTTATTAAAGAACGTGAACCAAATCTGATTGTAAGATGGCCAAAGAAAAGCATTTATATAATTCCGGAATTATAGGCAACTGTTCTTTCATTGCACACATAGATACCCATACAAACGTAAGCTGGTTGTGCCTTCCACGCTTTGACAGTAGTTTTGTGTTCGGAAGTCTTTTAGATAAGCAGAAAGGTGGTACTTTTTCTGTTTTGCCGGATGGTGACTTTACTACGAAGCAATATTATATGGAGAACACCAATATTCTTTGTACGGAAGTAACCGGTAAGGATGGCCGATATAGAATTACTGATTTTGCGCCACGATTTAATCTATACGATCGCTATTTCAAACCATTAATGCTTATTCGTAAAATAGAACCATTAGATGGTACTAATCCAAGGGTAAAAATTACCTGCAAACCGGTTACAGAATATGGTGAATCGGCACTTATAGCTGCTCCGGCAAGCAATCATATTGATTACTCCGGTGCCGGAAATATTTTAAGACTTACTACCAATTTTTCCATCAACCTTATTTTGGATGAACTACATGCAGTATTGAATGAAACAAAGTACCTTGTAATGACTTATGGTACTCCCCTTGAAGCTCCTTTGAAAAGTACGGTAGAAGAATTTCTAACCAAAACAAAAGATTACTGGCAGTCATGGGTTAAGAAGATGAGTATCGGGAACATTTACCAGGACAGCGTGATCCGAAGTGCATTGGTATTGAAAATACATCAGTATGAAGACACCGGAGCCATAATAGCAGCTAGCACTACGAGCCTTCCTGAGTATCCGGGAAGTGGCCGCACCTGGGATTATCGCTATTGCTGGCTTCGCGATGCTTATTACATACTGCAGGCATTCAACCATATTGGTCACTTCGAGGAAATGGAGGGCTATTTTAATTTCATTGCCAATATATCTATCAAAGAAGAAGGCCGATATCAGCCACTGTACAGCATTACAGGGGAGACGAAATTAACCGAATATGAAATTCCATTGGAAGGATATATGGGCAACAAGCCCGTAAGAATAGGCAACCAGGCCAGCGAACATATTCAGAATGATGTGTATGGCCAAGTGCTTATTTCCCTTTTGCCTTTATATACCGATGAACGTTTTGTAGTAGAAGAAAGAACGGATTCATCTGCATGGATATCTTCTTTGCTTAAAAAAATAGAAACGGTTATTGATGAAAAAGATGCAGGCCTTTGGGAATTCAGGGATAGAGACGGATACTTTTGCTATACTTATTTATTTCAGTGGGCAGGTTGCCAGGCCGCAATAAAAATTGCGCAACGGATAAAAGATAATAAGCTGGAAACATGGGCACGCAGACTGGCCAAAAGAGCGGTAGACAGGATCGAAGCTTGTTACGATCCGAAGCGTAAGGTGTACCAACAGGCTATCGATTCACCATACATGGATGCCAGTACATTGCAGCTTATTATGATGGGATATCTTGATCCCTTATCCCAACGGGCAAAGGATCATCTGAAAGCCGTGGAGGAAGTGCTTTCGGCGCCCGGAGGATTATTTTACCGATATAAACATGAGGACGATTTCGGTAAGCCACAATCTACTTTTCTTATTACTGCCTTTTGGCATGTAGAAGCATTGGCCTGTGTAGGAAGAATAGAAGAAGCCCAGGAAAGATATGAGCAACTCCTTACTTATACAAATCATCTCGGCTTATTGAGTGAAGACGTGGAAGCCAGTACAGGCAGTCAATACGGCAACTTCCCACAAGCGTACAGCCACGTAGGTATGATGAATGCTGCATATCGCATTGCTAAAAAACTGGACCGCCCTAATTTTTTATAAAAACGGTATCCACTTCTTCACTTGGATTATTATCTGTATTGGCGTGAATCAATTTCTTAAGAAAACTCCTTACATCTTCTGTGTTTTTTAAGAAGTATGTTGCTGAAGAAATACCGGTACCTACTTTAATGGTGGTAGCATTTTCAGGCATGGCTTTAAAAGTATCTTCATCGGTATGATCGTCGCCAATGGCCAGTACAAAGGATGCAGGATAATTTTTGAGCCATTCTTTTGCCGCATTGCCTTTATTGATATTAGCACCTTTGATCTCAATAACTTTATTGCCCTCCAGCATTTGTAATCCCAGGTTAGCGGCAGCATATTTAAGGTTGCCAACCATTTCTTTTACTCTTAGTTCACCAAGACCTTTATCCGCTTTTCTGTAATGCCACGCGAGAGAGTAATCTTTTTCTTCTATGAAAGAGCCTGGTGTGCGTGATTCAAATTGTTTGAGCAGCGGATAAAATTCATCTTTCCAATCTTTGCTTAGATCATTAGCAATCATCCAGCCTTTATTGCCTTCTTTAAGCCAGGCACCATGTTCTGCTATAATATCAATAGGCATATTCCCGATCCAGGTATCTAAGGTTTCCTTTTTTCGCCCGCTAATGATGACAAGCTTATTATCCGTGTCACTATACAAGTCTTTTAATAAGCTGGTCAATTCTGCATCTGGAAAGGCTTTTAGCGGATCTGTATGGAAAGGGACAAGAGTACCGTCGTAATCCAGGAAGATCAATCTTTTGCCCGCATGTTTATATTTTATTGCCAAAGATATTTCAAATTGTTGCGTTATAATTCTGGTGCTCAATTGTTTTTGCTTTTGTTTTACCTCTTTCAATTTATTCATGAAGTTATTTACCCAGTGCTGAATATTAAAAGTACTTACCGTCTGTTGCAGTAATTCCATTCTTCTTATTTGATCTTCTACAGGCATTAATAATGCTTCATGTATAGCTTCTGCGACAGCCTCCTTATTAGTTGGGTTTATTATTAACGCTTCATATAATTCTTTAGAAGCGCCAGCCATTTCACTAAGAATGAGCACTCCTGTTTTATCCCTTCGGCTGGCTATATATTCTTTACATACCAGGTTCATGCCATCGCGCAACGGAGTGACTAATGCAATATCTGCTGATGCATATATTGCAGACAACATTTCCAAAGGAAATGCTCTGTAAAAATAATGAATCGGTTGCCAGGTAAGGGTTCCGTACTTGGCATTGATATCGGAAACCAAGCGGTTAATTTCTTCTTTTAAAGTAGCATAGTGTTTTACCTGGTCCCTTGATGGTACCACAAGCTGTAGAAAAATAACTTTCTCTTTAAACTCCGGATATTTTTTTAGAAAAAAATTATAAGCTTCCAGCCTTTGCGGAATGCCTTTGCTATAATCTAGCCTATCGATAGATATCATTAGTTTTTTATCACCCATTAACTCATGTAACTTCTGTTCATTACGTTTGGCAATACTATTGTTTATAGCATCTCTGTATTTTTCATAATCAATACCCATAGGAAATGCATCTACCACAATAGTTCTTTCTTCCATCACGATCTCGTTTGCATTAGACAAGGTGTTAGCTATACGCGTGGCTGTGCTCATAAAGTGTCTCACATCATCATACGTATGAAAACCAATAAGATCGGCCCCCATAACGCCTTTTAACAATTGATCACGCCAAGGTATCAGCCTGAATACTTCATAAGAAGGGAATGGGATATGCTGAAAAAATCCTATCCTTATATCAGGAAGGGTGGCACGCACCATTTGCGGGACGAGCATCAGCTGGTAATCATGAATCCATATAATGTCTTGGGGAGAAGCAATAGAGATCACCTTATCAGCAAATTTCCGATTCACTTTCTGGTATGCTTCCCAGTCCTCCTGTGCGTAGTTGGCATAACTTGGAAAGTAATGAAACAGAGGCCAGAGGGTATCATTGGAAAAGCCATCATAATAATGTTCAATCTCTTCCTCTGATAACATTACAGGACACAAATTTTGCCTGGAAAAATCCCGGGCAATAATCTCTTGTGTCGTTTCTTCTTCTATAAACGCTCCGGGCCAGCCCACCCATACATTATTGCCTTCCTTGTAAATACTGCCTAAACCGGTGGCTAATCCACCTTCGCTGGTATGATAAATCAGTTCCTCATTTTTAATTTCAACTTTTACGGGTAACCGGTTAGAAACAATAATGATCCTATGCTCTTCCATGTTTGTATTACCTTGCTTTGGCAAAGTATAATACAGTTTTTACCTAAAATTGTTGCCTTAGTTGAATGTATGATTAATGTGTATTTTATAAAGTTTTATCTACCATGATTCTAGTGTACTCACTTTGAATATTAAAATTTTTAATAGTATTATTCTCTTTTGTGCATTTCTGTTCAGGCATAAGCCGACAGTAGCATTTGCGTTTTCCTCGTATATTGTGATAGCGCAGAAATAAGAGCGTTACAGAGGTTAGGATCAAAAGTGATTTATTACAACTGATAGCAGCATAACATTCATGAATAAACTTGCAAAAGACTGGTTTGAATTTAAAGAATGGAAGCCTTACCCCTTTCAACGCAATGCATGGAAGGCTATAGGCGAGGGCTATTCAGGATTATTGAATGCACCTACAGGTTGCGGCAAGACCTATGCAATATGGTTCGGCATTATCCAGGATTATATGAAGCGGGGCCTAACCAGCAAACGAAAACTACAAGGGCTACATTGTCTATGGATTACACCATTGAGGGCTTTGTCAAAAGAAATATTGAATGCCACTACAAGAGTGAGTGAAGACCTTGATCTTCCTTATCAGATAGGATTGCGTACCGGAGATACTACAGCTTCAGAAAGAGCAAAGCAAAAAAGAAAATCACCGGAAGCACTTATCACCACACCGGAAAGTGTACACATTATGATGGCCACTAAGGGCTACGCCGATCAATTTAAAAACCTGGAATTTGTAGTGGTAGATGAATGGCATGAATTATTGGGTAGTAAGCGGGGGGTATTGGTAGAACTGGCTTTGAGCATGTTGAAGAAGATAAATCCATCATTAAAGGTATGGGGCATATCAGCGACTATAGGTAATATTAATGAAGCCAAGGAAATATTATTAGGCACTGGTCACAAAAAGGGAACATTGATTCGTGCTACTATTCCCAAGAAGACTATTATTGAAACCATACTACCCGACACCCTAGAGAAGTTTCCATGGTCAGGACATTTGGGTATTAAATTATCCGATAAAATTTTACCTATTATTGAGTCCAGCCGAAGCACACTTATATTTACCAATACCCGTTCACAGGCTGAAATATGGTATCAACATCTGTTACATATACAGCCTGATCTTGCAGGGGTAATAGCCTTGCATCATGGCTCTCTAGGTGAGGAGATAAGACAATGGGTGGAACAGGCTTTGCATGATGGCATATTAAAAGCAGTAGTTTGCACGAGTAGCCTTGATCTAGGTGTAGATTTTCGACCGGTGGATACCGTGGTGCAAATTGGCTCTGCTAAAGGCGTGGCGCGCTTCCTGCAGCGTGCAGGGCGTAGCGGACATTATCCAGGCGCTACCAGTAAAATATATTTTCTGCCTACACACTCACTAGAGATTATGGAGGGCACTGCTCTACGCTATGCTGCACAGCATGATATGATTGAAAGCCGGATACCACATATACGTTCGTTCGATGTGCTGATCCAGTTTATGGTCACGCTTGCAGTTTCGGATGGTTTTAAAGCCGATGAGCTTTTTGAACAGGTGAAGCAAACCCATTGTTTTTCATCCATTACTCGTGATGAATTTGACGAATGCATCCTGCTCATTACACAAGGTGGTAAAATGCTTGAAGCCTATGATGAGTTTCATAAAGTAATATTGGAAGATGGTCTGTATAAAGTGATCGATAGAAGAATTGCTATGCGTCATCGATTAAGTATTGGCGCTATAGTAAGTGATGCTATGATGCAGGTAAAATTTCTAGGCGGCAAATACCTGGGCAGTATCGAAGAATGGTTTATCTCGAGGCTAAAACCTGAAGATAACTTCTGGTTTGCAGGCCGCAACCTGGAGTTAGTTATGGTAAAAGATATGCAGGCTATTGTACGTGCATCTAATAAAAAGAAAGGCATTGTGCCCTCATGGATGGGCGGACGTTTACCTTTGTCATCATACCTTACAGAAGCTTTAAGGCATAAACTTAAAGAAGCTAAGGAAAAAGTAAAGGACCGTGAACTGGACTTTATGCAGCCGTTATTTGAAGAGCAGGAGAGGCGCTCTTACCTGCCTTCGGAAAATGAACTGTTGATTGAAAAAATAATTACCAAAGAAGGCTGCCATGTATTCTTTTATCCTTTTGAAGGTAAGTTTGTACATGAAGGCATGGCAGCTATTGTCGCTTATCGACTGGGTAGAATAAAACCTTTCAGCTTTTCCATAGCTATGAACGATTATGGATTTGAATTATTGAGCGATCAGGATATTCCTATAGAAGAGTCCGTGATAGAGGAATTATTTTCGCTTGAAAATCTTAGTGCAGATATAGCGGGTAGTATCAATACCACGGAGATGGCGCGGCGTAAATTCAGAGACATTGCTGGTATTGCAGGATTGGTATTTCAAGGATATCCTGGTAAGCAGGTTAAGGCCAAACATCTGCAATCCAATTCCGGTTTGTTTTTCAAAGTGTTCCATGATTATGAAAAAGATAATCTTTTGTTGCGTCTGGCATATGAGGAAGTGTATGATTTTCAATTGGAAATAGTAAGAATGCGCCAGGCTTTTGAGCGTATTAGCACACATCGTATCGTAATCCGAAAACCGGATAGCCTTACTCCCTTTGCCTTTCCTATATTTGCAGAAATATTCCGGGAAAAATTCAGCAATGAGAGCCTGGAAGACCGGATGAACAAAATTAAAGCGCAGATAGAAGCTCCGGGCCCAGTCAGAAAGCCTACCCAAAGGAGAAAAGGTTTTTAAAGAAAAGGAGTCGAATACATGGAGCGCCGTTGTTGGTGTTTTCACCAACAACTATAAAGGCTAAGAATTATAATGCAAATTGAAATAGCAGGTACTACCATTTTATTATTACCACAAAAGGCAATGTTCCTACCTGAACATTCCATACTTGTTATAGCCGATCTGCATCTGGGTAAGGCACAGCATTTCCGCAAGTCAGGTATTTTTATGCCTGCAGGTAGTGCAGCTAAAGATTACGTTACACTTAATACATTAATAGAACAGTATAACCCGAAGCAGGTATGGTTCCTGGGTGATCTATTTCATAGCATGCACAATTCTGAATGGTTACAGTTTGAAGCCTTCATCCGGGCATGGCCTAACATTGATTTTACACTCGTAAAAGGCAACCATGATATCATTGAAGAAGAATATTATGATAAGCTTGGTATTGCAGTTGTAGCCCATGTTTTGCCTTTAGATCAACTATTATTTTCCCATGAACCTATGCCTGATGTGGAAGATGGCAAGATCAATATAGCGGGGCATGTACATCCGGGCTGTGTGATCCATGGCAAAGGCCGCCAAAGCTATCGTCTGCCATGTTTTCATTTCAGAGGACAAAACTTTCTATTGCCTGCCTTTGGTTACCTTACTGGTTTGTCTGTTCTGGAGGATAAAAATGCTATAGTGTTTGCAGTGCTGCCGGAGCAGGTGGTGTTGATGTGATGAAATGACCACAGTTAGCAGGTATACCTATAAAGTTTACTTCCTATCAAAACCAAATACTTGTTCACGTTCATCCCTTGTTCCTTTCATTTTATTACGGATCATTTGCGCGGCTATCATACTGAAGGTAATACCATTGCCGCCATAGCCCAAAGCGAAATACATATTCTTGTATCCCGGATAGCAGCCTATATAAGGGAGACCATCTTTGGTAGCACTAAAGGTGCCACACCATGCCATCTCATTTTTAATAGGAATACCAGGAAATAACTCGTTGAATTTTTTCAGGAGAGTGGCTGTCTTTTTTGCAAGTAAAGCATCTCTTATAGCTTCGTTTTTATTACTGATATCTTCACCACCCATCATAATTCTGTGGTCGCTTGTTGTACGCAAGTAAAAGTAAGGGCGGGCTGTTTCCCATATCAGGCACTCTTCCGGCCACAATTGCTCTTTACGCAAAGGCTCTGTTACCAAAGCATAAGTGCTATCCAGGTTCATTATCTTTTTAGGGAGAAATTTACCGGCTTCATATCCTGCAGCGATTATCAGGCACTTACAGGTAATTACCTGGCCATTTTCAGTGTAAAGCTTATAGCCTTTTTTTAATGGCTCATGTCTTACGATATTGGTATAAGGATAGAGTTTGAGGTTATTCTTTTTTTGATGATAATGCAACAGGTTTACTGAAGCGCGGTAAGAATCCATCTGTGCTGCTTCTTCATTGCGCAATGCCCCTAAACGGTGTATAGTATAATCATTCAGGAGATCTTCGCGTTCCAGCATGGTTACCGGTAGACCATATTTTTTTCGAATTTTACATTCACGTACAATCTCCCTGTAGCCCTTTTTATCACTTGCAAGATACAGGGAGGACTTGCGTTCAAATTCCGCATCTACTTTGGTTTTTCGAAATACAGTTTCTATATCATTGATGGATTGCAGGCTGGAACGGTAAGCCACCACGGCTGTTTTTTCACTCACCTTATCCAATAATTTGTGTAAGGGAATATCTAACTCATACTGAAGCTGGGCAGTACTTGCAGCCGAACTTCCGGTGCCGATGGCTCTTTTGTCGTACACAGAACATGCAATACCATGACTACACAATTCATGAGCCACAAGGGAGCCGGTAATACCGGAACCAATAATGGCGACATCAATGCTTATGTTTTCCTGTAATTCATTTACGTAATTATACAAGGGGTTTTTAATAAGCCAATAAGGGAAGCCGGCGTAAAGGTCCATAGCTATTATGATTTCAACCTGATGATACTCGTTATGTTTTTATAAGTCAGACTGGCGTAATGTTTATATCTGCCATTATCTGAACTACTTATCTATGGCTACTAACAGATTTTCATGCATTAAGTTGAACGGATCTTTATGAGAATAGAAAAATTGTCAGAATAAAGTATAGTCCTTTATTTCGTGATAACCGGCTTCCAGCTTTCCTGTCCTGAAAAGATTTACAAATTCATGAGCACGCCTTGTAGGCTCCGGCAAGCGGTGATTGTTTACGCAATGTATTGCTATGTTCATACTATTGTCTAAGCTCATATTATTCCCCGGCGAAATGAAAACTTCTTTCACCTTATTCTTGCTTCGTAACGCGTATCCTATGGTTTCCTCTTTATCCTTAATAGGGGTATACGAACCTTTTACAAGGTCTGGTTCATCATACTTACCGAAAAGTATTTTTTTTGCACAACCCAAAGTAGGGATATCAATCAACGAACCAAAATGTGCTGCTATACCCATTCTTCTGGGATGAGCGATACCATGGCCATCTACCATGATAATATCAGGCTTGGCAGGCATCTGATTTAATGCCTGAACCAGAGCGGGTACTTCCCGAAAGGCGAGATAGCCTGGTACATAAGGAAAACGGGCAATACTCTGTACAAGGGAATAGGCAATGGGTTGCAAATCATCATAACGCAATACAACAATGCCGGCATAAATAATTTCACTAAATCTATTCAGCGAAATATCTGCACCGGCAATGGTTTTAATATCTTTTTGCAATGGCAAAAGATGTATCTTATTCCTAAGTTTATCCTGCAACGAGCGGGCATCTGTGACACTTAAAGTGTCGTAAAATGATGTAACAGCGCTCATGTCCGCTTATGCATTTTTGTAAATTATAACGGTAAGATTACAATTTATCTTTGTTCTGTATTGGACCTTCTTCCGGTATCATCGCTGGGATCCGTCTCAGACATTTTTGAAGTATCGGCAGGGTTATCAGCCCCATAGCGTACAGGCGCTGTCCCATATTGATTGGAACTGTCTACATGCACGCTCTCCGCATTATGTTCTGGTTCTGATGCACAGGAGGTTAATAAAATGCCGGAGCACATAAAGAACGCTACCGCTAAAATGTTTAAATGCTTTTTTCTCATATAGAATCGTTTGGTTGTTGTGTAAATAATTTACGGTTATTAATGACTCTATTCTTTTTCATCTTCAAGATCTTCTAACTCTTCATCAAGAGCTCCATCCTCATCAATATATCCACTATCTGGATCCTGACTTCCGGGCATCATTTCCTTTGCTTGTGGTGGTGTGTCGGCAGTTCCGCGATGCGGATCTTTTTCATCCTCGTTCTTATGCTGCTCTTTTTCCTGAGGTTTTTGCTCATCCTTATTCACTTCCTTTTCTGAAGCGCCTTGTTTGTTCTTATCCTTATTGCTCATCTTATGTATGGTTTTGCAGGCGATCGTAAATGTAATGAATACTTACTCTTCATTCAGTTTTTCTTTCAAAAGGCTTATTTCTTCTTCAAGACTTTTAATCAACTCCAAATCTTTTTCAGATAGTTTAATGAGTATCCATGCTGCGGAGCTGGCTCAGGCGAAATTCTTTATCTTCAATATCCTGTTTTAAGTCATCAATATCCATAAGTATCATTTAATAAACAACAGTTGGTTACAGCGTTTATATAATTAAACGTTGCTCAATGGATTAAGTTGAATATATCTTGAAATTATTTAAAAAAACCAGGCTATTGCCTGGTTTTTATCCTTTGATTATCACCATCTTCCTGCCAGTTGTCAGCAGGAAGATGAAAAAAGGTTAAAGTATAAGTTGCATTTTGATCGTTTCTAATTGAGTAATCTTCTGTGATAATTAACTTGTCCCAAGTGATAATTGAGATGAGCATAAAGATAGGTTAGCATAAAACCATTGGTCTGGCCTGCTTTAATAACTACTGCTTCTTCAGGAAAAGGTAGCGCAAGAAAAGAAGAAGCATCTTTATCACTCAAAGACTTGCTTATAGCTTCTTTAGTTTCATCAATAAGTCGGAGAAGCGTAGCGCGGTCAAATTGCCTTTCATTAAATTCACGATCACGCTCCCGCAAGTAAGGAATCTGGCCCATGTACTTGCCTACAAAGTTTTTAAGGTTACCTACCAGGTGCTGAGCAAGATTACCTGCCGAATTTTTAATATTTTTTTCGATGATCCACATGGTGTTTTCATCATCATAGGCGAGAAGTTCTTCTTTCAATTTATCCAGGCCATTACTGAATAGCCATACAAAATCAGACATTTTCATTTTGCAGTTGTTTTGTTTGATGAGTAACGATTTTATTATTGTTTTTATATCCTCGGTTAATCCAGAACACACCTGTAATGGTAGTGATAAATGCTATAATCGTAATTGGGGTTACCTTTTCATTATTCAAAGCAAAGCCCAGAGCTACTGCAATAAGCGGATTGACATAAGCATAAATGGAAACAAGTCCCACAGGAAGTTTTTTAACGGCATAAGTATAGCACAGAAAAGAGAGTAATGAGCCAAATATAATCAGATAGCCCAATGCCCATAAACTATCTGCTTTAATGTGCTGCAGCTGACTGAGATCGTCCAGGAATGGAGAAGAAATCAATAACGCAAGTCCGCCGCTACTAAGTTGTATTGCAGTGTTGACATACGAATCTGTGTTGGCACTATTTCTCTTCATAAAGATGGTACCTATAGCCCAGCTTAACGATGCCGCAAAAGTTACCAGTACACCCATCAAGTATTTTGTATTGGTAAGATCATTTAAGTTGTCTCTGAAAATGAGTACTATGCCGGCACAGCCTAATAGTAAGCCCAGAATGATTTTTCCATTGAGTGTTCCTTTCCCTTTGCCTGTTATAAAATTGATCATGACTACATATACAGGCATGATAGAAACAATGAGTGCAGCCAACCCGCTGGGTATATATTTTTCAGCCCAGCCTATAGTTCCGTTACCTAATGCCAGCATTAATATACCAGGTATCACCTGGTTGATAATGTCTTTACGCGTAAGCTTGATTTTCCTTTTTAAAAAAGGCAAAGAAAGCCAAATGATCAAGCCAGCAGTAAAATGCCTGATACCAGAGAATAAAAAGGCTGGAAAACTGGAAACGCCAATAAGCATGGCCAGATATGTAGTGCCCCAAACTATGCAAATGGTAAATAACGCGAGATAAGCTTTAGTAAGATTCATTATTGCAAGGTTCGATGGATTATTTTGATTTGTTCATCAGGAACAGAACGCAAAGATGAAGGAAAAATTATTACCAATACAGATACAATTTCGTTAATTTCGTGCGATACAGTTTTTCTTATGATTACAGCTGCCGCTAAAAGTAAAGACCTTTTATATCTCCGCATTGCGAAAAGTATTCAGCAACAAATTACCGATGGTGTGCTGAAAATCGGAGATAAACTACCTTCCATCCGCATGGTATGCCGTGAGCAGGGAGTAAGTATGAGCACTGCATCGCAGGCTTATCTTGAGCTGGAGCGTAAGTCCCTTATAGAGTCGAGGCCGCAGTCAGGCTACTATGTGGCTTATTGCCCTAAAAAGCAACCGCAGGTACCGGATACCAGTAAGCCTGGTAATAAAGTTGCAGAACATGATCCAAGGGTTATTGTTGATAAAGTATTCCGGAATATCGGTAATAAAGATATCACCTTGTTTTCCCTAAGCGTGCCTGCAAATGAGCTGTTACCTATTGCAAGGCTAAATAAAGGCATTGTTCAGGCGGTACGCACATTGCCGGATAGTGGTACAGGTTACGATCCTATTCAGGGTAACGAAAAATTGCGGAGACAGGTGGCCAAATGGTCGTTTAACTGGGGCGGAAATCTTAATGATAATGATCTGATCACCACAGCAGGCTGCATGAATGCGATATCATATTGTATGATGACATTAGCGCAGAGAGGCGATACGATTGTAGTGGAAAGCCCTGCATATTTT
>JBAZWL010000048.1:0-32141 GCA_041660405.1 Taibaiella sp.
TGGCATAATAGTTAAATTACTTAACGAAATAAAATGTTAAAGTTTAACAATGACTTGCATAAAAGATCTTAAAAACAACTTTTATGCAAGTCATTATATGACAGACTTATCAATTATTAATCCGTAAGTATATTTCCAGTCATCTCTGCCGGAATTTCCAGCCCCATATATTTAAGCATGGTAGGAGCAATATCTCCCAATTTGCCCGGTTTTAAGGTTCCTTTATAATCATTTGATATCAGGAATAAAGGTACCGGATTAAGTGAATGGGCCGTATTGGGTGTTCCATCCTCGTTGATAATATAATCTGAATTACCATGATCGGCAGTCAGAAAAACAGCGTAATTGTGCGCTAAGGCAGCCGGTACAATCCTGGAAACACAATGATCTACAGTTTCTGCAGCTTTAACAGCAGCCTCCCATACGCCTGTATGTCCCACCATATCGGCATTGGCAAAATTGAGGCAGATAAAATCCGCACTTTCTCTTTCAATTTCAGGTAAAATGGCCTCTGTGATATCGTAGGCACTCATTTCGGGCTTAAGATCGTAAGTAGGAACCTCTTTGGGAGAAGCGAGCATAATGCGTTTTTCCCCCTCAAACGGCTCTTCTCGGCCACCGGAAAAAAAGAAGGTTACGTGAGGATATTTCTCCGTTTCTGCAATGCGTATTTGCTTTAACCCGTCTTTCGCCAGTATTTCCCCTATAGTATTGTTCAGATTATCATTGTGGAAAATAACATGAACATTTTTAAACTGATGGTCATACTCCGTCATCGTAACATAATGCAGAGACAGCGGCACCATATTTTGATCTGGAACGGCGTGCTGGGTGAGTACTTCGGTTATTTCCCGGCAGCGGTCTGTTCTGAAATTAAAACAAATCACCGCATCCCCTTCTTTAATGATAGCCAACGGATTGCCATCGTTATCCGCTGCAATGATGGGCTGCAGGAATTCGTCGGTAATACCGGCTTCGTAAGAGTCTTTAACAGATTGCAATACATTCTGGCTGGTTTTGCCTGTTCCATGAACAAGTGCATCATAAGCTATCTTTACCCGTTCCCATCTTTTATCGCGGTCCATAGCATAATAACGCCCTGTTACAGAGGCTAGCACGCCAGGGGTTCCCTGAAGATGGTTTTGTAATTCCGACAAAAAGCCGGCACCGCTTTTAGGATCAGTATCTCTGCCATCGGTAAAGGCATGTACAGCATAATGATTTAACCCTGCTTCCCGGCTATAATCGCAAAGGACCTTAAGGTGCCTGATATGGGAATGCACGCCACCATCGCTTACTAAACCAATGAAATGCAATGTCTTATTGTTCTTTTTGCAATAATCCAGCGTATCGGTAAATGTTTTATTAGATCTGAGTTCGCCATCTCTTATGGCTACATTAATCCGTTCCAGTTCCTGGTAGACTACCCGTCCGGCACCCAGGTTGAGATGCCCCACTTCCGAGTTGCCCATTTGACCTTCAGGAAGCCCTACTGCTGTTCCACAGGTAACCAGTTGAGTATTAGGATAAGTATGGTATAGAGCGCTTACAAATGGTGTTTTAGCATTGGCTATGGCATCAGATTGAGGAACTTTTCCAAGCCCCCATCCATCCATAATGATGAGCATGGCGCGTTTATTTTTCATAAATGCAAAGATAATAAAGGTTTTGTCGCATAAAGCATGTAAAAGGTGGGTTTAAGTTTTTTGGCTTTCATTTATTTTTTAGTGATTTTTGCCAGGTTCAATACTACGAAATTTTGTTTTTTGTCAATTAACGACAATTAACATTTAAATAAATATTAAATTGGTAAAGTATGGCACAATTATTGATTAACTAATTATAAACCTTTAGGTTAATCTATTTATGCTATAGATATTCAATAATGAAAAAATATTTGGCTTTACTTATTACGTCGATATTTATGTGGGGAGCTGTGATAGCCCAACCCCAATTGGACGATGTAATTCAAGCTCTTAACAGTGGTGATCTCGAAAACATGGTCAAGTATTTTGATAATGTTGTAGACATTACTTTGAACAACGATCAATCCACATATAGTAAGACCCAGGCTGAAATGGTTATAAAGAGTTTTTTAACTAAAAATTCTGCAAAATCATTTCAGGTAAGATATAAAGGGAATGTCTCCGGTGATAGTTCGTTTTTTGTGATTGGCGAACTTAAAAGTAATGCACATGGCATTTACAAAGTTTATTTCTTTTTCAAGCAAAAGGGGAAGCTCCATTTTATTCAGAAAATAAAGTTTGAGCAATAATTATCCTTTCTCTGAATCCCTTCTTATTTTTATTATTTTTGCCCCCTCTCTAACTTAACAGTTAAAAATTCATGGCAAAAATAATCCCCTTTAAGGGTTTAAGACCTCGTAAAGATCTTGCTTCCCAGGTTGCTACCTTACCCTATGATGTATGTAGTGTGGAAGAAGCCCGCAAATACAAAGACAATCCTTACCATTTTTATCATGTTACCCGTTCAGAAATCGATCTTTTTGATACTGTTGATGTTCATAGCCCTGAAGTTTACGAAAGAGCATCAGAAAATCTTTTGGAGATGATAGAAAAAGGGGTGTTGGTTCAAGACAAAGAACCTTGCTACTATATATACCGGTTAATCATGAATGGAAGGGAACAAACAGGACTTGTTTGCGGATCTTCCATTGATGATTATAACAATGGGATCATTAAAAAGCATGAATTTACCAGGCCCGAAAAAGAGCTGGATAGAATTAATCATATCAAAGCTACAAGGGCTCAAACGGGGATCGTTTTTCTTGCGTATAACAACGTAACAGAGATGGATAAGTTTATTGCTGACTGGAAAAAGGAACATGAGCCTGAGTATGATTTCACAGCTGAAGATGGCATACAGCATACCGTTTGGGTAGTGAGTGACTACAGTAAAGTAACTTACATTACCGATATTTTTGCCAATGATGTACCGGCTACTTATATCGCGGATGGTCACCACAGAGCAGCCTCTGCAGCAAAGGTTGCAGCAGATTTCAAAGCAGAAGAACTGAGCATTACCAGCGATGAATCGTTCAACTATTTCATTACCTGCATCTTCCCTGCCAGCCAGTTGGAGATCATGGATTACAATAGGGTAGTAAAAGATCTGAATGGTTTAAGTGCTCACACTTTTCTTGAAAAAGCAGCAAATGATTTTATTATAACTTCTCAGGGAAAAGATATTTACAAACCAAAGCAGCCGCATGAATTCGGGCTTTATATAGCCGGCGAATGGTACAAAATGGTTGCTAAAGAAGGTACGTATAAAACTGATCCGATAAGCGTATTGGATGTGAGCATCTTACAAAATAATGTACTTACAAAATTGCTGAATATCAACGATCCGAGAACAGATACAAGAGTTGAATTTGTAGGGGGTATACGGGGACTTGCAGCATTGCAGGCTAAAGTAGATAGAGGAGAGATGGCTGCTGCTTTTGCATGCTATCCGGTAAGTATAAAACAACTGTTTGAAGTAGCCGATAGCGGGCAGGTAATGCCTCCTAAAAGCACCTGGTTCGAACCTAAAACAAGAGACGGCCTGGTTGTTTATACCATCTGATCTTTATGCTGCATTCATTAATCTAAATCAGAATATTTCGTTTGAATACTATAGACCAATACCAGGCAGTTGTTTCCTCCTGCAAAGATGTGTACCTGAAGAAAGCAAAAGATTATGGTACCTCATGGAGAGTGTACCGTACTATATCTATCGCAGACCAGATCTATATTAAAGCCTGGCGCATCCGCCAGATACAGGAAAGTGGTGTACAAAAAATTGAAGACAGTATCGAAAGCGAATTCATGGCTATAGTGAATTACGGTCTCATGGCTTTGATACAACTTACACTGGATAAAGATGCCAAAACATACCTTAGTCTGGAAGAAGCCGAACGCTATTATGATATACAGGCAAAGGTCGTGCGTGAATTAATGCTACAGAAAAACCATGACTATGGTGAAGCCTGGCGGGCTTTAAGCCAGGAGTCCTTTGTAGATCTTATGCTGACCAAGATTTTACGCATTCGTCAGATACTTGCGAACGATGGTAAAACAATTGTATCGGAAGGAATAGATGCAAACTTCAGTGATATTGTGAACTATGCTGTGTTTGCTTTGATAAAATTAAGAGAGCCTGAATTACATTAGATGAACTTTTGAAAATTTTTAAACTTTTCAAAAGTTATGAGCGAACTGTCTTTTCATAACTTCTATAATTCATTGATAAGGCCAGGATATTCCTGGCCTTATCAATGAATTAATTTGTCTTTACCATTTCAATATGAGGAATATTATCTTCCATGTAAGGTTCGCTTACTGTCTCAAATCCCAGTGAAGTATAAAATTTATCAAGGTACAATTGAGCGCTTATTCTTATAGCAGGTTGGTTCCAGGTATCATGGATAAAAGATATTGCCTTTTGCATTAAGATCCTGCCCATTCCTGTGTTTCGTGCAGTGGCAGCAGTTGCTACACGACCAATTGAAGGCTCCGTATAGGAAATACCTGCGGGCAATATCCTGCAATAAGCCGTTACATTTCCATCGCTATCACTGCTCCAGATATGGGTTGCTTTTAAGTCTTTGTCATCCAGATCCTGGTAAGGACAGTTTTGTTCTACTATAAATACTGCACATCTTAATTGCAAAATTTTATAAAGCTCAATAGTGTTTAACTCGTCGAAGGATTTTATATACCAGTTCATGCCATGTTTTTATTCGGTCAAAAATAAACTTTAAGTCGATAAAATGTCCTTACCTAAATGGCGAACGATCTTCATGTGATTTATGTGTTCCATTTTATTAATCTCCTGTTATTGAAAGAGTAAGGCTTTACAGGTAACAACTTATTCACTTTCTTTTAAACTGCATTTCTTATTTTTACCATTCATTAAACCATTCTTCACATTATGAGCCAGTTTAACGGATCAGGAACTACATCGGCCAATCAAGGCAAAACCGGTCATGGTTTTGGTTATTATCTTTTGCAGTGTATCCGTATTCTTGTAGGTGTATTGTTTATTTTTTCCGGTCTTATTAAAGCCAATGATCCTTCCGGGCTTGCTTATAAGATGGAAGAATTTTTTGACCTGTGGCACATGAATGGCCTTGCACCTTACGCCCTTGCGCTCTCTATAGCCATGATCGTATTTGAGATCATAGCTGGTGTTGCGCTGTTGTTGGGTTATGCATTCAGGCAAGTTTCTTTTTTGCTGTTGCTCCTCATGATATTTTTTACATTTCTTACCGGCTATGCTATTTGGTATGAGCATGTAAATCATCGGGAATTAAAATGTGGCTGTTTTGGAGATTGTATTCCACTTACTGCCATGCAGAGTTTTATTAAAGACATTATTTTATTGGTACTGGTTATTATACTGGTACTGGGCCGTAAGCATATTCCATCCTTATTCCGCCGTGCGATCAACACTTCCTTAATGATATTGGCACTGTTCTTTTCTATATTCATTCAATGGTATGCATTGGAACATCTTCCTTATTTTGATTGCCTTCCTTACAAAGTGGGCAATAATATATGGCAGAAAATGCAGGCACCTCCGGGCTCTGTTCCTGACCAGGTAGAATATACTTATACTTTGAAAAACCTGAAGACCGGGGAGACCAAAGAAATGGGTATGGAAGCATATGCCAACAGTAATATCTGGCAGGATTCCCTGACCTGGAAAATTGACGGGGAGCCTAAAGAAAAACTGATAAAGAAGGGGAACAATACTCCGGAGATCAAAGAATTTAATGTGAGTGACTATGATGGAAATGATTATACCGAAACGTTGCTTAAAGAACCGGGTTACAATTTTATTTTCTTTGTAAAGGATGTAAATAAAGCTTCGAAACGCAATATGGACAAGCTAAGACAGCTATTTGCCAAATGCGAAAAAAGTAATGTAGGCTTTTATCTCTTGTCTGCAAATTCGAAGGAAGAAACCGAGAAGTTTGTAAAGGATAATAAACTCAATATTTATTACTTCGCTATAGATGGAACGGTTTGCAAAACAGCTATGCGTTCTAACCCTGGCCTTATGTTGATCAAAGCAGGAACCGTGTTGGGTAAATGGAGCTATAATGACTATCCATCAGGCTTCGAATTTAACGGAGAAAAACTGATCATAAAAAAATAAATTTAATTTACATTTCTTTATGAATTGGGTTAAAACTAAATAATTATCAGTGTGTTAATACAATATAATCAAAACTCACAAGCTATGTCTGGTTTATTGTATTTAATCGCTGTTATCTTAATTATTGGTTGGATTTTTGGGTTTTTCGTTTTTCATGTAGGAGGTGGGCTCATTCACATCTTACTCGTAATAGCTATTATCGCGGTATTGTTGCGTATTATCAGGGGCGGAAGGGTATAGGCGATCCTATTTAGATATAAAAGCCAGGACTTATTAAAGTCCTGGCTTTTATCATTGGCAACAAGCTTTATTTTGCTCTTGTAAATTTAATCACCATGGATTTAAACTCTTTACCGTTATTCATCATAAACATTTCCATTTCCTGATGGTCGTTATCAATAGCTTTAAAGGTCTGCCTGAAACTCATGGCTTTTCCTGTTGATGGATCGGTACTGGTGCCTTTGAATTCCAATATGTTTTTTGCTTTATCGTAATTTCCTTCGCTGTACATCATACCGGTTCCCATATTGTCGATCCAAGTGCTGAACCACATTTTACGGCCTTTATCATAACCAATAATTCCGGTACCTTCAAATGGCATACCCATCATTTCGCCGGTATGCGTGCTTTTCTGGTAGCGGCCACCTAATATCATTTCATTTACGCATACAGATTTGTAAGTAGTAGGCGGAGCGTCTGGTGCCATGTAAAAAGTAATTTCTTCATTCCATTTACCATTTTCCTTTGCGAGTGTAGCGTGTTGCTCGCCTGGTGTCATGAAATCCATCCAGGCTTTTTCTTCTGCCGTTTGCGCAAAAGAGGAAAAGCTGATGAGTGTCGCCGATAAGAGTAATAGTTTCTTCATACAGTAAGTTTTTTGTAAAGATAATGCTAATGACATTACATTTTATTGTTTGCTATAACAGAAAAAAGTCTGGAAAAAAAAGAAGCGTATTCCCCTTTGGAAATACGCTTCTTAAACATTACTCGCGAATTATAGAATATCAATAACCTTATTGGTTACTATCGCAGCTTCTTTTTTAGGCAGGATAAGTTCTAATATTCCGTTTTGATAAGTAGCTGTGATTTTATCCGTATCTACTTTATCGCCTAAAGTAAAGGTACGTTTGAAAGAACGCACTTTATATTCTTTGCGCAACCATTTATCTTCTTCTTTCTGTTCAGTTTCTTTTTGATCAAAAGAGATGGTCAATGATTTATCATTAATCTGCAATTTGAAATCCTCTTTAGCGACACCTGGGGCTACTACGTCAAGTTTGTATTCTGTTTCAGATTCTTTGACATTTACAGGCACCTGGTGAGCATTACGCACCCATTCATCGTGTGAGGCATCATCCCTGAAAAAACGGTTTGTGTTGCCATTAAAAATATCTTCCAGTAAACCGGAGAATGTGCGGGGGCTAAATTGATTTGTCTTTACCATTTTGATTAGATTTTTAATTTGTGAGTTTGAAATTTTGATTGATTAACTTAGTAACACCAGAACAAAACTCATTCCACTCCATAAAATAGGTCAAAAAGGCAGATAAAATGATTTTATAAGGACATTATGTCATGTTTATGTATTTCACAAAAGAATATTAGTCAGAAACAGGCTTATTTAGCGTGTCAATATGTTATTAGGAAAAAAACATTTCATTTTCCCGTTCTTTTTTTTGAAATTTGCCTTACTTACGATGGGTTAGTAAGTAAAGCTCTACCGCTCCGGTCTTCTTCACCGGGGCGGTTTTTTTGTGATAAAACTGCAGAGATCATCCTATGTGTAGCATTTTATAGGGATGTATTGCACGATGTAAAACCACGGATGTATCGTAATACATCCAATGATATAAAATCTGTAGGGACGCATTGCATGCGTCCTATGTTGTGGACGCATGCAATGCGTCCCTACAGATTAAAACTTAGCAGAAAGTTTTACGTTGATCAATCTTGAAGTAAGCCTGTTAGGAACAGCATACAATCTATTACTGCTATAATCCTGTATCCATTGATAAGATAAAGTATTTTGTATGCCAAGCAAGTTAAACACTTCTGCACTTAACCATACAGACTTGAATACACTAAAGAAACTATAAGATGGTCTGTTCTTTTTATTACCATCAATAAGCAATGCAGAAAAACCAATATCCACTCTTTTATAATCAGGAATACGCAATTGATATGCCGGATCAAGTCCTTTTCCTGCAGGACTGAAAGGCAGGCCTGTGGCGTACATCAGGTTCAGGTACATTTTAAAGTTCTTATTGCGTGGCAGATAGTCGGAGAAGAACATCCCGAAATTTAATCGCTGATCTGTTGGTCTTGGAAGATAATCGGAATATAAACCTGTAGCAGCATCCATGATCTGATTTTCTGTTTTCAAGTAACCAACACTCACCCATGATTCCGCATCTTTAACCAGGTCGCCAAATAATCTTACTTCTCCACCATAGGCATAACCTTTGCCATTGTTATTGGCAAAATATCGGATACGCACATTGTCATATTCATAAGGTACCAGGTCCCAAAGTTGCTTATAATAAACTTCTGCAGTCAACTTAAATGGACGATCGCCCCACATGGTGAAATTATAATCCATACCAGCTGCCGCATGATATGATTTTTGTGCTTTAAGCTCTGTATTCAAAGTGCCTTCCATATCCCTCATTTCCCTGTAAAACGGCGGCTGGGCATACAGACCGGTAGAAACCCTGAACACTATATCCCGCTCCCATTTCGGCTTAACGGAATATTGTATTCTCGGACTTATAATAAGTTCTTCATTAAGCAACGAATAGTTTGCACGTACGCCCAACGTTAAAGTCATAATATTGCTGAGCAAGATATTATCTTGTATGAAAGCAGAAAGCCTTGTGTAGTCCAACTGATTTTTTGCCTTATACGTTTTTGCCATTTTGATCTCACTGGTATCGAATGGTTGTGAGAAACCAGCGGAATCGCGACGTTGCCACTCTAATAGTTTATCATCCACATCTACATAAGTAGCATCAAGTCCCCATTGTATGTAATGTTTGTTGGCATCATGCGATCCCCTTAGTGCAACTGTTCCTACGTTAGCAGTCAAATAGTTTCTGGCAAAATCATGGATAACACCAGTGCCCAGATTATATTTTTCCTGCCCGAAATCAGGCTTGCCCAAATCGGCCTCAAGCGCATAGAAACCATATTCACCTATGATATCGTACGTTTCAGATTCGTTAGTTTGAAAACCGGAAACCAATAATTTTAATTTTGTTTTTTTAGTAGGGCGAAAGGATAAGGAAAGACCTGCGAACCTGGAGTCGAACTGATCCATTTCGCTGCCGGAATATATAGTGCGAAGTTTGTAAGCCTCATTTACAAACCCAAATGCAGCTTCACTTTCTTCCGGTACAAAGTTGAACCGGTTACGTGCAAAATTGCCAATAGCTTCAAGCTCCCATTGATCGCTAAATTTATAATTGATCAAAGCCTGGATGTCGGTAAAGGAAGGATTGTACTGGCCTTTTGTAGGTTGAGATTGTAGAAGGTATTGATTGGATTTCTGTCTTACACCCAAAAGGTATGTAAGCTTTTTATTTCGGGTAGCGCCCTCAATATGTGCCTGTGCCCCCAAGAGACTTAATAATACAGAGCCTGCAAATTTTTTGGGACGCTTATAACTCACATCAAGAACCGAAGACATTTTATCGCCATACTTAGACTGAAAGCCGCCTACAGAAAAATTAACACCGCCGGTAAGATCCGAGTTCACAAAACTTAAACCTTCCTGCTGACCGCTGCGCACCAAAAACGGCCGGTAAATTTCAAAGTCATTTACATAAACAAGATTCTCATCAAAATTACCACCACGAACTGTATATTGTGAAGTAAGTTCATTGTTTGAACCCACCAGCGTTTTGATCAACCCTTCAACACCACCAATAGGACTTGGATTGATATCTGCACTTTCCAGGTTTACCAATACATTACCTGCCTGGTCTCTGTTTACTTTATCTTTAATTTCTATTTCCTGGATAACATTGGCCAGCCTGTGCATTGTAACATTACGAACTATTGTTTCTCCTTCTGCCGGTTTTTTTACGGAAAAAGATTCAAATTCATAAAGCACGTAAGTTATTCTGATACCTGTTTTCTTTCCTGCAGGAATGGCAATACTATACACACCATTTGAATCAGACAAAACGCCATTATCAGTTCCTGTTTCTATAATAGAGACGGCATTTAATGGCTGGCCCTCATCATCGATTATTTTACCGGTGAGCGTTGCCTTTTGTGCAATAACAAAGTAGGAGCTGCCCATGCAGCATAACAGCAGAAGTAAATATTTTTTCCAAAGCATATCTGATGCCAAAGAAAACGAAAAAAAACGGAATTTATTGCGGAAATGTAAGGTGAAAGGGCGATTGCAAAATTTAATAATCCGGAGATGGATTAGTTTTTATTTACCGGGAACAAAAACACACTGTTTTTTTCAGGCAGAGCTAAAATTTTGCTCACTTTCTTTTTGTTGCTGATAATGCGGTAACGTTGAACATCGAGTATTTCTGTAACGCGAAGATGGCACTTAGTGATCTCGACATAGGCCATGTAATGCAGCAGGTAAAGGGCCTCTCTGTTACTTACCGCAGCAATATTCTGCGGGTACTGCTTCCATATTTTCTCCCTACGTCCAAACATTATTGACATCTTTAGCTATAGCCACATGCCGCGTGACTCAATTGATGTTACGCTTATAGCTTTTGGGCGATTTGTAATGTTTGCTCAAATCATTGCAATCACAATTACTTCTTGATGAAGCGCAGCTTTCCAGCAGTAATCCCATTCCTAATACACAAACTAAAATAAACCCGGCTTTCGATAAACGCTTCATATTTGCTTTGCTAATTTTGTAACCTTTATTTTTGTAAAGTTAATAAATTTTATCATTGGCTACACCATCGAAAATTTTAATTGCTCCATTGGATTGGGGGCTTGGCCACACAACGCGGTGTATTCCAATAATCCGTCATCTTATTGCGCAGAGCAAAGAGGTGTATGTGGCTGCAGAAGGCGCATCGGCTCGATTATTGCTTGAAAATTTTCCTGCAATTAACTTACTCCCTCTTGATGGATATCGTATTCGGTACAGCAAGAAGAAAGAATTGTTTACTGTAAAAATATTGTTACAGATACCCAAAATACTGGCAACAATAAAAAAGGAACATCAATGGTTACTGCAACAACAACAAATTCACCAATTTGATCTCATTATATCTGATAACCGTTATGGGCTTTATCACAGCAAAATTCCTTGTGTTATTTTAACACACCAGTTACAAATACTAAGCGGTAAAGGTAATTTGGCGGATCATATTTTACGAAGGTTGCATTACCAATTGCTTAACCGTTTCAATAAATGTTGGGTAGTAGATGAAGAAAGGAACGGAGGATTTTCGGGTAAATTAGCACATCCCAAAACATTGCCGGTTAATGCAGTATATATTGGTTTGCTTTCACAATTTGCCGGTTGCTTACCTGACAATAATAAGGGTAATAGTAAACAGGTATTAGTTTTATTATCAGGGCCTGAACCTATGAGAGGCCAGTTGGAATTATTAGTGCTGCAACAAGCAAAAACATTAACAGCCTATCAATTCACAGTAGTAGGTGGTAATCCTTTGGGTAATATGATTCAGGATCTTCCGCAACACATCACTTACCATACACATCTTAATGCTCAAAGATTATTGCCAGAGTTGCAAGGCGCTTCACTGGTCATTTGCCGTAGCGGATACTCGACCATTATGGATCTGGCAGTTTTAGGTAAGAAAGCATTACTGATACCAACACCCGGACAAACAGAGCAGGAATACCTTGCAGCGTATTTAAAGGAGAAAAAATATTTCGATACCTGTACACAGGAAGCGCTGCAACTAGCTACACAGATCCCAATAGCTTTATCTTCGGAAATGCAGCCTGCCACTGTACTTGACAATAAAATAAAAACTTTACTGGAAGCTATTTTGTAAGATAAAGAATAGTGGGAAAGTGATCGCTATAGCCTTTTATCCAGCGGTTACCCGAAAAAGAACGATGTGGATATCCTTTATATCTCCCATAAGTATTTTTCAAAAAATCACGATTAAATACTTCAGCTTTATAGAATTTCCATTTTCCCGCTTTAGTATTGATAAACCCGTAGGAAACAATAATCTGATCAAAAAGATTCCAGTTGCCTTTGTAAGCCAGTGAGCCAACTCCTTTCTTATACAAAGCCATACATGGATTGAAAAGCCCGCCAGGCTTCACTTTATTTTGATCGCCTTCTGCACCTAAAACGTTGCTCACGCTTTCATCTACAGGGTCATCGTTAAGATCACCCATTACAATACACTTGGCATTTCTATTTTTAGCAGTGAGTTGTTCCATTATTTTTTTACTTACTTCTGCTGCTGCAATACGTTTCCAGGCACTTGTCTCTTCACCTTCCCGTCTGGATGGCCAGTGGTTTACAAATACATGTAAAGTATCATCACCAAGTTTTCCGGTTACATACAGCACATCCCTGGTATGTTCAGTTCTGCCATTGTTGCTAATGTTTACGGGCAATGCTTTTGCGTTAATCACTTTGAAATATTCAGGATTATAAAGCAAAGCAACATCAATGCCCCGATTATCGGGCGAATCAAAATGGACGATCTTAAGGTCACGATTTTTAAGTTCTGGTTCTGCTACAAGATCACGCAATACTTTTTCATTTTCAATTTCTGCAAGACCAATAAACGCAGGCCCTTCAGGAGTTTTATCAATCGCCAGTCGTGATAATGCAAAAGCCATGTTGTGTAATTTTGCACGATACACTTTTTCGGTATAATGATTAGCGCCGGTCGGTGTAAACTCATCGTCTGATTTGTAAGGATCATCAGCAGGATCATACAGATTTTCCATATTGTAAAAAGCGATTGCCGCATGATCTTCTATAACAGTATGTTCTTTTATCTGGCCTTTGCAGGAAGTAACAAGGAATAATAAAGCAAAACAAAATATATTGCGTAAAGGAGCCATCATAAGTATCTGATCATTCTAATTACTACAAAGCAAGGGAAAACTTCCTATATCAGGAATATTTAAATAATGATTCTTTAACGCATCATCCCTGATTGCAATAAAGTTGCACGCATGGGATGCGTACTTTTGCAATAATAATATAAAGAGAAATGGAGCAGACGTTTAATGTTAGAGTGGAAGGTATGACTTGCGGTAATTGTGCATTAACAATATCGCGTTATCTGGAAAAGCAAGGAATGAAACATGTTTCAGCAAATGCTGCTTCCGGGGAACTCAGTTTCACAGCAGAAGGACATGCCGATGTTGCGCGTATATATAAAGGTATAAACGACTTAGGATATAAAATGATTAAGCCGGGTGAAGAAGTATCACACGATCATCATGGACACCATCATGCCAGTGGTTTAGGGCGATTGCTTATTATTTGTGCGCTGTTTACCGTACCCTTATTATTTCACATGTTTGTGGGGCATGACAGCATTTTTAATAATCCCTGGCTGCAGCTGGTGTTATGTTTGCCGGTATATGCTATAGGTGCCTGGCACTTTGGTGGCAGCGCATTTCGTGCGTTGAAAAATGGTATTCCCAATATGGATGTGCTGATTATTATGGGGGCATCGGCAGCATTTTTCTACTCGCTTATTGGTATGTTCTTTTTTACAGAACATGCTCATCAATACTTGTTCTTCGAAACAACAGCTACCATCATTACTTTTGTATTGATAGGCAACTGGATTGAAGAACGTACTGTGCAATCTACTACATCTTCCATCAAAGCACTTGCAGCTTTACAGCCATCTATGGCTAAAGTTATTATGACAGATAGCTTTGGCAAGGAATCTACCATGCAGGTGGAAAGCAAATTTTTAAAGATCAATGACATTGTTTCCGTAAATGATGGTGATAGCATACCGGCTGATGGTATTGTAGTAAGTGGTACTGCAACGGTAAATGAAAGTATGATAACAGGTGAAAGTTTACCTGTTCATAAAGAAGAAAGTATTACCGTTACCGGTGGATCTGTTGTTACTTCCGGGAACCTTAGGATAAAAACTACAGCTGTAGGTGAAGCTACTTCCCTGGCGGAAATTATAAGATTGGTTCAAAAAGCGCAAAGTGCCAAACCAACTATGCAAAAGCTGGCTGATAAGATAAGCGCTGTTTTTGTACCTGTTGTATTGGGTATAGCTGTAATTACTTTACTGATTAATTATTTTATCGCCGATATCGGATTTGCACAAAGTATGATGCGTAGTATAGCAGTATTGGTAATAGCTTGTCCCTGCGCAATGGGATTGGCCACTCCAGCCGCAGTAGCAGTAGGGTTGGGGCGTGCAGCCAGAAATGGTATCCTGGTAAAAGGTGGTGATACACTCGAAAGGTTTAAGGACATTAAGCAAATAGTGTTTGATAAAACCGGCACTTTAACTACAGGTGAATTAAAAATAAGCTCCTTTGAAACAGATAAAATATCTGATGAAGAATTAAAGTCTGTAGTTGTAAGCCTGGAATATTATTCATCACATCCTATTGCGCGTTCAGTGTTAAAATCATGGGCTGCTGCTTCACAAATTCCTTTGCATAGTGTCAAGGAAACAAAGGGCGAAGGCATAGAAGGTAAGGATGCAGATAACAATACCTGGCAGTTGGGCTCTTTCAAAATATTGAATGGTAGTACAAACAGCCGTTCCTTTGATCTCCATTTATTGAAAAATGGTGAATGGGTAGGTGGGTTAAATATTGAAGATGAACTAAGGCCAGAGGCTGCAGGTACCATCAAAACACTACACGATATTGGTTATAAAACTATATTATTAAGCGGAGATCGTAAAGCAAAAGCAGAAGCAGTAGGTAGAGAAACCGGTATTGATACGGTAATAGCAGAACAGACTCCGGCACAGAAAATGGATGAACTGGAACGTTTAATAAAACTTGCACCAACAGCTATGGTGGGCGATGGTATTAACGATTCTCCGGCTTTGGCAAGGGCAGATGTTGGTATCTCTTTAAGTGATGCTACGAAGGTGGCGATGCAATCAGCAAATGTAATCTTATCCAACAACCATTTAAGCAGTTTGCCTAAAGCTATAAAACTGGGCAAGTTTACTTACCAGACGATAAAGCAAAACCTCTTCTGGGCCTTCTTTTATAATGTACTTGCAATACCGCTCGCAGCCATGGGATACCTTTCGCCGATATGGGCCGCAATCGTTATGGCTTTCAGCGATGTGATATTGGTGCTGAATTCTTTAAGATTGAATTTCAGGAAAATTGATTAAGCGATTTTTGGGGCTTGTTATAGGCTCCCTCAACAAAAATACTTCAGCATTGTCTTTAGCTTATTATCTTTAAGCTATGAAAGTACAACAAAGTGATGCTTCAAAAATGCGTCAGTTGCGTAACCATAAACGTATGGCTACAGGACTTTTCCTGCTTATGGTAGTGGTATATATACTCACCACCTGGTTGTTGAAATCCAGCTCTTCTCATTGGATCGGGTATGTAAAGGCTTTTTCAGAAGCGGCTATGGTAGGGGCATTGGCCGATTGGTTTGCGGTTACTGCATTATTTCATCATCCTTTGGGCATTCCTATTCCACATACCAATCTTATTGAAAAAAGTAAAAAATCAATAGGGGATAATCTGGGTAATTTTGTAGTGAATAACTTTCTTACACCACAGAATATACGCCCTTATATTCTGAAACTGACGGTATCCGCTTATGCAGCCGAATGGCTTTCTTCGCAAAAAAACAAAGGGTTGATTCTGACTGAAATTACCAAACTGTTGAAAGATATCCTGTTCAAAATGGATGATGCGGTAGTAGCAAAGTTCATATCAAAAAAAGGTGCTGAACTCATAGCGGAAGTAAAACTTAACCAGATTGTAGCAAATGCCCTTCAATATTTTCTGGACCGTAAAGAACATGAAAAATTAATTACCAATCTTGCTGCAAGAATTAAAACTTACATCAGTGAAAATGAAACCATGGTGCAAGATAAGGTGAAAGAAGAAAGCTATTTTTTTATACCTAAATTTATTGACAACAAGCTTGCCTCTAAAATCAGTAATGGCCTTATCCGTTATTTTGAAGAGATTGAAAAAGATCCCGTGCACAAAATACGTTTTGAAGTCACACAGCAACTATACCAGTTTGCACAAGATATGCATGCGCAACCCAAGTGGGAAGAGGAGTTCCGGCAATTAAAAAATGGGTTGCTTTCAGAAGAGAAGCTAAATCAATATGCATCCGATATATGGCAATCCTTGAAAAATACGCTATCAACGGAACTTACAAATACCGATTCGGCTTTAATGAAATATTTTGCCAGAATGCTTGATGAGTTGGAACATACCCTTAAACAGGATGAGGTTACACGTAATCGTATTGACAGTTGGATCAGGCATACAGCGTATAAATATATTCTACGTAATACGGAGAATGTTGGCTCGCTTATCAGTAACACAGTGGGCAATTGGCAGGGTAGGGAGCTGAGTCAGAAGCTGGAAATGGAAGTAGGAAAAGATCTTCAGTTTATTCGTATAAATGGTACGCTTGTAGGCGGGCTTGTAGGTTTATTGATCTATACTGTTACTCATTTGTTGAGTAAAATGTAGAGACGTGCAATTGCACGTCTCTACGAATGAAATAGCCTTGCAAATATTGCAAGGCTATTTCTATTTTACTGCAATAAAAATTAATTAACCACTTTACCTTCTTTATCTAACTCTACAATCTCAAAACCTTTCGCTTTTATTTTATCAGCAAGCGTAGCTTTATCACCTACCAATAATACTACCAGTTTATCGTTTGATGGTAAATTGTTTTTAGCGAGGTTACTAACATCAGCTACAGTAAGGCTTTTCAATATTGCATTCTGCTTCATAGTGTAATCAGCAGGCAAATTGTAGGTAAGAATATTGTTCAGGAAACCAGCCTTCTGGAAACCTGTTTCATATTTACGGGCTTCGCTTTGCGTCATGCTGTTTTGTGTAAAGGTCAGTTCTTCCGCCGTTACACCTTTGGTTTTATAATCTTCTATAATATGCAATACATCACTTAGCGCACTATCAGTAGCCGATGCTTTGATGCCGGCACTAAAAGAATAATCACCAGTATATTTATCGCCGTCGAAACTGGAACGGGCACCGTAAGTCCATCCTTTATCTTCACGCAGGTAAAGGTTAAGGCGACTGTTGAATGCTCCACCCAGCGGGTAATTCATTACATTGCTGCGATAAAAATCGCCTGTGGCATCATATCTCAGGTTGCTTACATAACCCACTCTGAATTCTGTTTGTGCGGCACCTGGAACATCTACAAAATACACTTTGGTTTTCTCTACTTTTGGTGCATCAGGTAATATAGGCATCATTGTTTCTATGTCTGGCAACTGAGTAAGAAATGCCAGTTTATTCAGTATTCCTTTTTCCGCTACATCGCCTACTATTACTGCTTCTGCATTTATTTTAGAAAACCGGTTGGTATAGTAGTTTTGTATGTCTTCTAATTGAATATTAGCGATAGTAGCTTCTGTCCCGGTAGTTGTTTTACCTAAAGGATTTTCAGGTCCCAGTAGCAAGGTATTATATACTACACTAGCTACATAAGCCGGTTGGTTTAGTGCACTTTTTACACTTTCTGTAGTACGCTTTTTATTACGGGTAAAATCTTCTTCGGTAAATTGTGGTCTCATTAATCTTTCCTGAAGCAAAGCCAGTGTCTTGTCCAGGTTTTTGCTAAGGGTGCGTACCTGCACAGTAATATCATCTTCACCTGCAGAAACATTGATTGAACTTCCCAATTGTTCCAGCGCCATATTGAATGCTTCAGAAGTATAATTTTTAGTGTCTTCATTCATCATAGCAGCAAACAGGTTAGCAGTACCGGTTTTGCCGGGCTGATCTACCATTTTTCCACCCTTAAAGCTCAGCAGGATATTAACCACAGGTATTTCGTTACTTTGGGCACCTATTACTTTAATGTTGTTCTCAATCGTGCTTTGCCAGAAGGCAGGAGCTTTCACCACAACTGCACTTGCAGCGGCAGGTATTGCTTTTCTGTCAAAATTATCTTTCGCTTTATTATACTTCAGGCTGTTGTAGCCATAATCAGGTGCTTTGTAACCAGCTTCTGATACTGTATAATTATCGGCTGCTACTTTATTGTCCTCATTACCTTTAGTCAGCACACTTACAATTACTGCATGTTTGCCTTTGATGTACTGGTTGTACACGCGCATTACATCTTCTTTGGTAACAGAAGTATTGGCTTTCAATTGTTTGTTTACATAATTGGCATCACTGGTAAAAGTATAAAAGGATGCAAGCTGGGATACCTTGCCTGATACGCTTTCCAGCCCGTAAATGATTTGAGCTTCAGCCTGGTTTCTGAACTTGCTGATGTCTTCATCAGTTACACCACGTTTTTCAAACTCTTCAAATGATTCCCTTACCAGCTTTTCAATATCTGCAAGTTTCTGACCAGGGAATGGCGTAATATTTATCGTGAATTCGCCCGCAAGTTCTGCTGTTGCATTGTATATGGTAGCGTTTACAGCTTTACTGGTTTTTACCAGGTTTTTATAAAGTATAGATGTTTTGCCCTGACCAACAATTTCTGCAAGACAATCCAATGCAGGCTCATCTTTACTGAAAAAAGGAGACGACGGATAAATGATACGAAGCATAGGCAACTTGGCGTAATTATCTGTCATAGAGATATAACGATCTTTATCCAGTACAGGCAATGGTAACTTTACCGGACTTACAGCAGGTCCTTTAGGAATGGGACCGAAATACTTTTCAGCCCAGGCTACTACTTGTTTTGGATTTACATCACCGCCCACAGTAAGTACAGCATTATTAGGGCCATACCACCGCAGGAAGAAATTTTTAAGATCCTGTGCGTTTACCCTGTTCAGATCTTCAATATAACCAATGGTCAGCCAGGAGTAAGGATGCCCGTAAGAATATAAATTCTTGGCGGCAACTTCACCTACAAGGCCATAAGGCTGATTGTCGTAACGCTGGCCTCTTTCATTCTTTACTGTGGCACGTTGTACTTCAAACTTTTTTTGTGTAACAGCATCTAACAAAAATCCCATGCGGTCTGCTTCAAGCCACAACATTTTTTCAAGTTGGTTGGCTGGTACTGTTTCAAAGTAATTGGTACGATCACGATTGGTAGTACCGTTAAGTGTACCACCGGCTTCAGTAATCACTTTAAAATGCTGCTCGTCGGCAACATTATCGGATCCCTGGAACATCATATGTTCAAAGAAGTGTGCAAAGCCGGATTTACTGATCTCTTCACGGGCAGAACCTACGTGATAAGTTACATCCACATGCACTATCGGATCACTGTGATCTTCGTGGATCAACAAGGTAAGTCCATTGGGTAATACATATTTTTCATATGGTATTACAGCCTCATTACCTTTCTTTACTACTTTTTCTACCAGTTTGGCTTGTGCATGCAGGAAAGCAGGGCTAAATAGCAATGCTGCAGCTGCTGCAGAGAGGAGAAGTCTTTTCATTTATTGTGTTTGATTTTATTTTTAACCGATTGCTTTCTGTGATAAGAGCATTATGATGCGGTGAAGTTCCGAAAAAAAACTTTAGTTAAAAATACCACTATTTGGGTGATTGAGACTGCTGAATTATCCAAAGCAATAGATTAGGCTGTTACTTTTCCTTCTTTTAAAAGCTTAATTTTGACCCTTAAAAATATATCATTATGGCCTTACAAACAGGACAACCCGCTCCGGAATTTACTTTACGCGATAGCGACAAGCAAGAAGTGAAACTTAGTGATTATAGGGGTAAAAATGTAGTATTACTCTTCTTCCCATTGGCTTTTACAAGCGTATGCACAGCAGAGCTTTGCGCTATGCGGGATAATCTTGCCGTTTACAATAATCTTAATACAGCGGTATTAGCAGTATCTGTCGATTCCCTTTATACATTGGATAAATTCAAAAAGGACCAAGGGTTTACTTTTCCGTTATTGAGCGATTTCAATAAAGAAGCTTCCGAAGCTTATGATACGCTTTATAAAGAATTTGCTTTTGGTATGAAAGGTGTATCCAAAAGGTCTGCATTTGTAATTGATAAAGAAGGTATGATCCGGTATGCAGAAGTACTGGAAGATGCAGGAAAAGTCCCGGATTTTGATGCGATACAAAATGTTTTAAAAAACCTTAATTAAAAGCAAAGGAGTCTGGTAAATATTGCGTCTTATTATTATTTGAGAACGTTCATTATCTTTATCCCATTAAAAATCAACAACAACTATTTAGTTATGAAGAAAACCTTACTCTTAACTGCTGCCCTGGTCGGTACATTAACTTCTACTCAGGCACAGACATTTTCCAATTCCGGTTTTGAAACATGGAATAACTTTACCGTAACTACAGGATTTCCAGTAGGCAGCGTAGCGCTTGAAGCTCCAACTACATGGTCTGGCACAGATTCTTTAATTGCAGGTCTCACACTGCCTGCTTCGTTACTCGGTATTGATATTGATCCTGTTACGCAAATTATTAAAAGCACCGATGCCCATTCAGGAACATTTGCAGCTGAAATTAAAACTGCCAATCTGGGTGATTCCTTAGGCAATGTTCCTGCAGCGCTGATCAATGCTAAAATTAATTTTGATATTTTATCTGTAGGCACGAACCCGGATTTTTCCAGCTTATTGAACCTGTTTACCTTCACTGGTGGTACCCCTGCGCTGGGCCGCAAAGTAGACAACGTTAAAGCGTGGGTAAAAGCAGCCAGCACCAATATGGATCAGGCTTCTATTACCGTAAATGCATTGCAAAAGGCAAAGACAGCAGCTAATGCTGATACCTTAGTATTGATAGGATCTGGTATAGGATTGGTAAGCGCTAATCCTAATAATGATTACGTAGAAACTACAGTTAACGTAACTTACATAAATGCGGCTAATACAGCAACAGATACTTTAATCGTTATCTTTTCCAGCTCTGCGGTAGCTGGTTCTGGTACAGAATTTACTGATGGCAATAAAATGCTGGTAGATGATGTCAGCATGACTACTTCTACCGGAAGTAGTTTATCTATCCGTCAACCGGTATTTGCAGATGATATTGCGTTGGTGTACCCTAATCCTGCTAAAAACATGATCTACTTTAACCTGAATACGTTCCAGAAAGCAGAAGATTATACATTGACTGTTACAGATGCTTCTGGAAGAGCAATTTTAGTAGAAAATCTGAAACAGCAGGTAAATGAAAAGAATGTTTCAGGATGGGCTAAGGGAAGCTATTTCTATTCGCTTACCAACACTAAGAATGGTAAACATTTAAACGGAAAGTTTTCTGTAGAATAAATCACCCTCAAAACATAAAGAGAAACGGTTCAGCATTTGCTGAACCGTTTCTCTTTATTACAACTTTTTAAAAGTTTCTTTATAATTCTATGTTCTTATAGCTCCAATTTCTTCTTGAAATTTTCCAGCATGTCAATCGTCATTTTATCCAGATCAAATTCATGCTTCCAACCCCAGTCGGCACGTGCTTCGCTATCGTCAATGCTTTGCGGCCAGCTTGCAGCTATTTGCTGACGGTAATCGGGAGCATAATCAATCGTGAAATCAGGGATATGCTTTTTTATAGATTCAGCAATTTCTTTTGGTGAAAAGCTCATAGCTGTGAGGTTGTAGGCAGTCCGGTTCTTAATTTGTTCTGCAGGTGCTTCCATCAACTCAATGGTACCTCTTATGGCATCATTCATATACATCATAGGCAGGTAAGAATCTTCTGCCAGGAAACAGGTAAAGTGTTTCTTCTTCAATGCTTCAATATAAATATCGATAGCATAATCGGTAGTACCACCACCTGGTGCCGACTTCCAGCTTATAAGCCCCGGGTAGCGCAGACTACGGATATCAAGGCCATATCTTTTGAAGTAATATTGGCACCATAATTCACCGGCATATTTACTGATTCCATAAACAGTTACCGGCTCTATAATGGTATGTTGCGGCGTGTTTTCTCTTGGAGTATTAGGTCCAAAGGCTGCTATAGAACTTGGCCAATAAAATTTCTTCACTTTATTTTCCCTGCAGATCTCCAAAAGATTAAGCAGGCTTTGCATATTGATATCCCAGGCCCATATTGGCTTTGATTCTCCTGTAGCCGATAATATTGCAGCCAGAAGATAAACCTGGGTAATATTTTCCTGTGCTACTACTTTGGCCACTTCTTTTACATCCATCACATCAAGATGCAAAAAAGGTCCGTTATCTTCTTTCAGCAACGGATGCTCTTCCCTGATGTCCGTAGCTATGACGTTGTTGCGCCCGTAAATACTGCGAAGTGCTAAAGTAAGTTCTACACCTATTTGCCCCCCGGCACCAATAATTAGAATTTTGTCCATAAAGAGTTGCTGCTTCCCTGAAGGGATTTTGTATGGTCAGAATATTGAATGAGTAAACGGCTAAAAGCACCAGTACTACTGGCTTAAAGCCTTCAGAAATATTTATTCGCCCGAAGCATTTACACCGGAATGTTCATAGATCATATCCATAAACTGGTCAAACAGATAGCGTGAATCGTAAGGGCCGGGAGTACTTTCCGGATGGTACTGTACAGAAAACGCCGGTTTGTTCTTCATCCTGATACCTTCAATGGAATCATCGTTCAGGTTAATATGAGTAATCTCAATATTTTCCGATTTTCTTGTTGATTCCGGATCAATACCGAAGCCATGATTTTGTGTAGTGATCTCACATTTACCGGAAATAATATTTTTTACCGGATGATTCAACCCACGGTGACCATGGTGCATTTTGTAAGTCGGAATACCATTGGCCAAGGCAAGCAATTGATGGCCGAGACAAATACCAAATAATGGTTTGCCTGAATTCAGCACATCTTTTACTGTATTAATGGCGTAGTCCATTGAAGCCGGATCGCCGGGACCATTGGAGATAAATATTCCGTGTGGCTCAAATTTATTCAACTCCTCAAAAGATGTTTTGGCCGGGAATACTTTAAGGTAAGCACCGCGTTGTACCAGGTTATTGAGGATGTGTCTTTTTATACCAAAATCCAGTACAGCAATTCTTATTGAAGCGTCTTCATCGCCTGCTGTATAAATTTCTTTTGTAGTAATGTTGGAGGAAATTTCCAGTCCTTTCATGGACGGAACTGCTTTTAATTTTTCTTTCAGGGCCTCAAGATCATCTGTTTCAGAAGAGATGATGCAATTCATGGCGCCTTGCGTTCGTACATGCTGCACCAGGGCTCTTGTATCTACATCCTGAATGCCTACTATATTGTGTTCTACAAGGTAATCTTCGAGAGAGCCGGTGGCTGTCATCCTTGAATATCTGCTGGCTATGTTCTTACAAATAAGTCCGTTAATAGTAACCCTGTCCGATTCTACATCTACCGCATTTATGCCATAATTCCCTACGTAACAAGTACTCATAATCAACATCTGACCGGTGTAGCTGGGATCGGTGAAAATTTCCTGGTATCCCGTCATTCCTGTAGTAAAGCATAATTCTCCACCGGTTGTTCCTGTTTTTCCAAATGATTTACCTGTAAAAAGCGTACCATCTTCGAGTAGCAGAAAGGCCGGGCGGCTCGTTGTATCCTGGGGCATGTGTATATTAAGTAATTGAAAATTTTAAATCAGCGTGCAAAGATACAAAGTTGAAAACTAAAATTAGCTTTCACGATAAACCTTATCTGAACTAGATACAGCAAAAATTATAATTAAGGGTTGAATTATGAGTTTGGTAGCATAAAAAGAGAAAATTTGTACTGAAAATAAAAGCAATTTCTGCTTAAAATCTGTGCCTTATGAAGTGCTCTTTTAAAGGATAAAAAGTACGATCAGGTTAAAAATCTTGCTTTAAAGTAAATAGAAAAAGGATTTTTATAAGTATTATAACAATAAAGATGTTTAGTCAAAATTTTGAGAATCAATTATTTTACTTATTTTAGCTTGGCTAATTTTAAAATTAATTCGTAAAGTGAGTTCTTATCTCATATTTAATGTAATTTTACGTTACCATCACTGGAACCACTGGGCAACCAACAACCATATAATTTAACCAATTAGAACACAATGAAAAAGATAGGGCAAAACATCCGTAAACTACGGGAGTTGCGTAATTTTACGCAGCAGTACATGGCTGAAAAGCTGGAAATGACTCAAGGCAACTATGCCAGGATTGAAAATGAAGAAATTCATCTTTCAGAAGAAAGACTTCAGAAAATATCCGGGTTATTAGGCTACAGTTCTGAATTTATAATTCAGTTCGATGTGGAAAAGATCCATGATATGGTAAGTGAAAAGAAGGACGCGGTAAAAGAAGTATTTCAATATCAGATAAGCCCTGAATTGAAACAACTTTACGAAAGCCGCATTAATTCTCTGGAAACTTATGTGGATGATCTTAAAGTTGAAATCAGAAATCTGAAAGAACAGGCGCTTAAGCTGGCGCAAACTTCCTCTCAAGAGCAAACGCAAGAGCAGACTGTCTGAACTATATCTTTACCAGGATTTTAATGGGGTAAAACAAATTCGTTTTCTGAAATTTGTTTTACCCCATTATCTTTGCGGCCAATGTACTCCATCATAAAATTCTTCCTCTTCCGTAAAGACCCGGAAGTTATCCACTACTGGGTAATGAACCAGTTGAAAAAATGGTATCAAAATCCCATTGTAAAAAGCATATTGAAAAAGAACTTTTCCGTTGAGAGTAATACTCAACTGGAACGTAAACTTTGGGGCCTGACCTTTAAAAACCCGGTAGGCCTGGCAGCAGGTTTTGACAAAGATGCAAAGTTTACCGATGAACTTGCCAGCCTCGGTTTTGGATTTATAGAGATCGGTACACTTACACCGGTTGCCCAGGATGGTAATGATAAACCACGCCTGTTTCGTTTGCCTAAAGATAAAGCGCTCATTAATAGAATGGGTTTTAATAATGGTGGTGCGAAAGCCGCTGCCGAACGCTTACGTCACAGAAAATCTGATGTAATTATTGGTGGCAATATTGGTAAAAATAAAATTACCGCCAACGAAGATGCAACAAAGGATTACGAAATCTGTTTCAGAGAGCTGTATGACGTGGTAGATTATTTTACGGTAAATGTAAGCAGTCCCAATACACCTAATCTTAGGGAGTTGCAAGAAAAAGAGCCGTTGCAAAAGCTACTTGGCCGTTTGCAGCTGATCAATACAGAGCTTGGTAAATCACGTCCCATATTATTGAAGATAGCGCCGGATCTTACTAAAGAACAACTTGACGATATCATCGACATTGTAAATACTACACACATTCAAGGCATTGTTGCTACCAATACAACCATTAGCAGGGAAGGATTACAGACTGCTGATAAGGAAGTGGAAGCTATGGGAGCCGGTGGCGTAAGCGGATTGCCGGTTAAGGAAAAAGCTACTGATGTGATCCGGTATATCCATCAGAAAAGCAATGGTAAAATTCCGATTATTGCAGCAGGCGGTATTTTTACCGCGCAAGATGCTAAAGAAAAACTTGATGCCGGAGCATCATTGGTACAGGTATATACCGGCTTTATTTACGAAGGGCCTGGTATTGCCAAAAACATTTGCAGAGGCTTGTAATCATTAGAAACATAAACTTAAATTTAGATTCTTTCATTCATGGAACATTTATTTACGGCCGATAATATCATCAGTTTTATAGTATTGGTAGTATTGGAAATAGTATTGGGTATTGACAATGTAATCTTTGTCAGTATCATATTGAATAGGCTGCCTGAGGAGTTAAGAAAGAGAGGCCGCTTTATCTGGATGTTCACCGGTATTGCTGTTCGTTCTGTTTTATTATTTGGTCTTCAATGGTTGTTACTTCAAAAAGGGAAGCCTGTATTTACCCTTTGGGACAAAGGTTTCGACCTGGCCAGTTTGGTAATGCTTGGCGGTGGTATTTTCCTGATCTATAAAACAGTAATGGAAATTCACCATAAACTGGAAGGTGAAGAAGAACATACAAAGGCCAAAAAGACACAACTGACTTTGGGTAAGGCCGTGTTTCAGATTATACTCATCGATATGATCTTTAGCTTTGATAGTATTATTACTGCTGGCGGTACGGCCAAACATCTTGAAATTATGATAGCCGCCGTAGTTATTGCCATGGCTGTTATGTTCCTGTTCAGTGCTAACATTGCTTCTTTTATACAGAAGCATCCTACGATTAAAATGCTGGCACTTTCCTTCTTGGTTATGATTGGCTTTATCCTGCTGGTAGAAGGCTGGGACAGCGAAAGGGCACATGATCTTCACCTGAAGAATTACGCTTATTTTGCTATGGCTTTCTCTTTCCTGGTTGAATTGCTGAACATGAAGTTGAGAAAGAAGGTACCGCCTGTAATATTGAAAGATTCGGATACTGGTGAGGAGGAAGTGAAATAAGTTTGCAGTAGGCAATTGGCAGTTGGCAATCAAATGGTAACTTATATCGGCGGTTCCGCGATTAGCTATTTTAAATAAATGAAACGTCTGATTAAAAGCCAAATGGTTTTGGCTTCGTAGTAATAAAAGTGGCGAAGAACAAAGTTCTTCGCCACTTTTATTATCAAAATAACCGCTTCTCTGATTATTAATGCTCCTCCCAATTTTGAAAATTGCCTACTGCCTACTGCCTACTGCCAATTGCTTACTCTTTCCCCTTCGCCAAATACTTCAACGTATTACTATTGTTTTTATCAAAGATAATGTCAATAGCTTCCACAATATTTTCCTTAGTTACAGAAAGGTATTTGTCCAGTTCTGTATTCATCATAGCGGCGTCGCCGAGCAATTCGTAGAACGCAAAATTATTGGCCCTGGCCAGCAGGTTCATATCTTCAAACGTGATCATCGCTTCAATCTTATTTTTTGATTTTGAAAGCTCTTCATCATTTACTCCTTCTTGTTTCAACAATTCAATTTCTGCAAGAATGGCTGCGTCAGCTTTTTCGATAGAAATATCTTTTACCAATCTACCTTCTATCACGAGCAAGCCAGGATCGGTACTGCCGGTATGATAGCAGGAAATGCTGCTGAATAATTGTTGCTCTTTTACCAATCTTTGATACAGCCTGGAAGACTGCCCGCCACCCAAAACTTCAGTGATAATATCGGCAGCATAGTATTGCGGATGCATACGGCCTTCCATATGCCAGGCTTTAAACAAAGCATCATAAGGCACATCTGCTTCCACTATGGCTTCTCTTGCTTCCTGTTGCTTTGCTTCTTTGGGCAGATTACGAACGTATTTTTCACCAGGCGGAATATTGGCAAACCATTTTTCAGTCAAGGCTTTTACCTCTTCCAGGTTAGTATTGCCTGCTATACACAGCACCGCATTTTGCGGACGATAATGTTTAAAGAAAAAATCTTTTACATCCTGCAATTGCGCTTCTTCAATATGTTTCAGTTCTTTACCAATAGTCATCCATTGATACGGATGTTGCTTGTAAGCTAGTTTGCGCAAATGATTCCAGGCATCGCCATAAGGCTTGTTAATATAGTGTTCTTTAAATTCTTCTGAAACTACTTTGCGTTGTACATCAAGGCTTTTCTCGTCAAATGCAAGCGATAACATACGATCACTTTCCAGCCAGAAGGCTGTTTCCAGGTTCTCTTTAGGAAGCTGGATATAGTAATTGGTAATGTCGTTAGTGGTGTAGGCATTGTTTTCGCCGCCAGCCATTTGTAATGGCTCATCGTAATTAGGAATATTTACCGAACCACCAAACATCAGATGTTCAAATAAATGAGCAAACCCGGTACGGTCAGCGTCCTCATCGCGGGCACCTACATCATACAATATATTAAAAGCTACCATTGGGGTAGAGTGGTCTTCATGCAGCACCACCCGCAATCCATTAGCCAGTGTAAAACGTTCAAAAGATATCATTTATTAGAAATTGGAAATTTGAAATTGAGACTGGAACTGTAAATGAAACTGTATTCTTAAACCCGAAATCGTAAATCTAAACCGGAAACCTGAAACTAAAAAATCCTGATGATAATTTCAAATTTCAAATTTCAAACCTCCAGCCATTCCTGCATTTTGCGTATAGAAGGCATCAGGGATGGCTTTACTTTAAGGTCTTTCATTTGTATGAAATATTCTTTTGCCTTGGTTCGGTTCTTTTTTACCATTTCCATATCGGTTAAAGCCAATAAAGCCATAGCAATATCGTTCTGATTGCGGACACCTTCGTGCAAAGATTGTTCCAGGAAAACTTTTGCCTGATCAAACTGGTCTTTTTCCCTTGCCACAAATCCTTTTATAAAAAGATAATAGGCTTTCTGTTTTTTATCCAGCCGTTCAGGATGTGTGGTAAATTCCAATATTCGTTCTGCTTCCTTGTAGTCTTCGTTGCGTAACCTGGACAGAGCAAGGTTTACAGATCCTTTACGGAAATATCCATACAACAGGATTACAGAAAAAATGCTGGTAATGATTAATAAAGAATAAATATTGAATACTGCCGCTGTTACAGAAAGCGCTGCACAAATGAGTAATAATATAATTCTGGAAAATGGTGTAAACATGAATACTTACGCTATAAAATGTGGGCAAAATTAGCCATTCTTTCGCTACAATTCCGGATGCATTTTGATTGAAAAATAAATCCTGCCGGGACGATGCCCGACAGGATTCGATAATATAAAACGGAATCGTTATTTATGATTCCGGTAAATCTCTATTTAACTATGGGAAAGATTCTTTTCAAAAGCAATCTCTTCCTTTTTATTTTCCTGGCGAAGCTTAGCTGCTTTTACAAAAGCTACAAATAACGGATGCGGATTTTCTACTGTACTCTTATATTCAGGATGAAATTGTGTACCAATAAAGAAAGGATGATCTTTTAATTCAATGACTTCAACCAGGCCGGTTTCAGGGTTTTTACCCGCTGGCATCATTCCTGCTTTTTCAAATGCTGCGAGGTAATCGTTGTTGAATTCATAACGATGACGATGGCGCTCCTGGATAGAAGTTTTACCATAAATAGTTGCCAGTTTTGAATTGGATTCCAGTTCGCAGGTATAACTTCCCAAACGCATGGTTCCACCTTTATGGGAAATATCTTTTTGCTCGTTCATCAGGTGGATTACCGGGTTGGTACTGTCGGTGTTCATTTCTGTAGAATGCGCATCGGTATGGCCTAATACATTTCTCGCAAACTCAACAGCGGCCATTTGCATACCCAAACAAATACCAAAGAACGGAATATTTTCTTCGCGGGCGTAACGGATCGCATCTATTTTACCTTCGATACCACGGCTTCCAAAACCCGGTGCTACCAATACTCCATCAAGATTCTGCAATTTTTCAGCAGCGTTTTCAGGTGTAAGGTATTCAGAATGTATATTTCTTACTTCTACCTTACATTCGTTCATCGCACCTGCATGTATCAGGGACTCCAGAATTGATTTGTAAGCATCCTGAAGCTCAACGTATTTACCGATAAGACCTACCGTTACCTTAGTTTTAGGATAACGAAGTTTGGTCAAAAATTCTTTCCATTTCAACAATTCCGGTTCAGTGCCTAATGGTAATTCCAGCAATTTAAGTGCAATTACATCCAGCTTTTCTACCATCATTTCAATGGGCACGCCATATATAGTATCAGCATCGCGCGCTTCTATAACTGCTTCAGGACGTACATTACAGAACAAAGCAATTTTCTTTTTCAGATCATTGTATAATGGTTCTTCTGTACGGCAAACAATAATATCAGGGTGAACACCATTTTCACTCAACATCTTTACAGAGTGCTGTGTAGGCTTGGTTTTCAGTTCTTTTGCAGCTTTTAAATAAGGGATCAGGGTAAGGTGAATAACGATACAGTTTTCATTTCCCATTTCCCATTTCAACTGGCGAACCGCTTCTATATAAGGAAGCGACTCAATATCACCCACAGTACCACCTAATTCTGTAATAACTACATCATATTTATTGTCATTACCCAAGAGACGGATACGACGTTTGATCTCATCTGTAATGTGTGGAATTACCTGTACAGTTTTACCCAGGAAAGCACCTTCACGCTCTTTATTGATCACATATTGGTAAACACGGCCTGTAGTCACGTTATTGGCCTGTGATGTAGGTGTATTCAGGAAACGTTCGTAGTGACCTAAGTCAAGATCGGTTTCAGCACCATCATCAGTAACATAACATTCGCCATGTTCGTAGGGGTTAAGTGTGCCCGGATCAACGTTGATATAGGGGTCAAATTTCTGGATCGTAGAGGTGTAACCACGAGCCTGTAACAATTTAGCAAGAGAAGCGGCAATGATACCTTTGCCCAATGAAGATGTAACCCCGCCGGTTACAAAAATGTACTTAGTCATAATGTTTCCTGTTTGCGACCGGTGGAATGCGTATAGTAACTCCAGTAAAATCTATCGGTCATGCAAAGGTAAAGAGAATTTTCGGGGCGGGAAAATCAAAATGAATTATGGCTGCAAACTTCAATAACAAGATAGTGATAATCCATGTTTTATTAATGAATTTTATAGTACGTAGGGACGCATGCGATGCGTTCCTCTTCCTGTGCGGATCATGCAAAATGCCACATTTAGGACGCATGCAATGCGTCCCTATGGTAAATCCAATCGGAATTTACTGTTTCATTCCCTCCAGGTTGATTTTTACAGTTTCTACCACATTTCGCAATTGCTCCAGTTTTTTGATGTCTGCCGGTTTCATATCTTTTTCCTGGATATTGAGAATGTCGGACAGAAAATCCAGATGTTCCAATTCTGCCTGCCGGTTGCCTATGTGCCCGGCATAATGCCATACATTTCGATAGGCGGCATAAATTTCTTCCAGATCATCTTTAGATTGCTGTATTTGTGCCTGGCAAAATTTCAAATTAGCCATAGCTACTAATTGCCAATAATCCATATCATCCGATTGTTGAATTTTGCTTTTAAATTCATCGATATCATCTGTCAAAAACTTCAACACATTGTTTTTAGTTTTGCCCATAAATCCATTTGCGCCCCATGATTCATGCCCCGAAACTACCAGTGCATTGGCTATAGCAGCCCAGTTGATGAGGGAATAGAATCTATCGCCATTTCCGGAAAGATCAAAAGCTTTCAGGTAAGCACTTGCCGCATCTTTTAGTGCTTTAAATTTGTCATCTCCCTGAAGCATCATTGCTTTTCTTTTATAAGCGCTGCCCAAAAGCTTCCAGCGTTCGGTAGTTTGGCCATATCGTTGCAAAGCTTTAAGGTCTTCCAATACATCTTCTAATTGTTGCAACAATGAAGCAGATTGTTCTGGCACTTTTCTATACTGCTCCAGGATGAATTTTGGTCTTACATTACAGTACTTTTCCATAGCCTGCACATGATAGCCAGCTTTACCTGGTCCTATCAATCGTTCAAATACCGAGCAGGCAAGATCATAACGGTTTAATGCTGCATAAAGATAGGCTTCTAATGTATCAATTTCCGGTGTGCGCACACCAGCAATATCTACTGCTTTGGAAATGGCCTGAATGGTTTCCTGAATTTCACCGGAGAAATATTCTCCGATATCAATCCGGTTAAGCATATTCGAAAGCTCAATTTCAGCCTCTTCCGGAATGATGAAATCATAAACCTTTGTAGTAGTTTTTCTTTTGGTTTGTAAACTATAAAACGGATCACCATAACATTGATAAGCACCCCAGGTATTGGTACGGTCGCCATAAGAAGTATATACTTTCTTTCTTGCTCTTTTAACCGATTCGCCAAAATTATATCCTTCAAACATATCATCATAAAATGATGCAGTGAAATCAAGGGCGGCTTCATCATCAACAGCCCATCCCGCCACTATCACAGCTTTTACGCCTATTTCTATAAGTTGTGTACCAATATTTGCAGCAAGTTTGTATCTGTGT
>JBAZWL010000049.1:0-30975 GCA_041660405.1 Taibaiella sp.
TTATCGAATTTTGTCAGATAAAGGATTATGCATTGATAGTGAAAAGTATGTGATTTGCGTTGTTAGTGAACTTAAAAAGAATGGAGAAAAACTGGATTTTGAGCATTGGCGAAGGGAATTAATAGCATATTTTAACGACAAGAATGCTATTCCTCAAAACGGAAGTAACTTTCTTTTATATGGATTGGAAAAAATCCCATTTTTAGATGAAAAGATAAAGAAAACAATTGAAGATGCAGTTAAGAAGCAACGTGGAAAAGAAAAATTGGAGCCTGATTTAATTGCGCACTTAAAAGAATTAATTAATGGTATTAACTATACGCCGCCAGATGGAATTTTAGATGATTTGCTAAAAGGTGTATCGATAAATGATATTGTTAGAAGATTTTCATCGCATAAGACAAAAGAATATTTTTTAGAAATACTAAAGCAACAAAAAATTAAATTAGGAGAAAATGAATCATCCATTTTACATGAAAAATACTTCGACGGTTCTTTAGATGAAAATGATTATGCTATTCTTGCTAAAAAGTCATCTCTTGAATCAGATCTTAAACATCGTATAAGGGCCTTAAAGAATTCACTTAAATTAAAAGTCGATTATTTATATCAATTATCAAAATTACTTTATCAGATCGATCTGCCGTGGGAAACATATAATCGTCGTTATCAGAAAAATTCTGATGCTCAAGCGAAAACAGAACTGGATGAATTAGATAAAAAATGCATAAACGAAGCTAAACGCTTCAAAGAAGAATTATCATTTAATGAACGTCCAACTCGAGGAATATTATGTAATAAGTTATTAGATATAAATGCTGCCATTAACCCCGCCGATCATAATTCAATAAATAATGGAGCTGCTCCTAGTCCAACAGTTCAAGATGATGGTAATCAAATCATAAAGCAGGCTGTTAAAAACCTTAAGAATGATATTCAGTCATTAAGTAATATTTTTGAGAATTTTTATAAAAATGAGAAAAATACAATTTTGCAATTAGCTGCAGAATATCTACTAGAAGAGATTGGGCAAAGATCTAAAATTTTCCTCACATATCCTCTTTATCAAGAAGAAACTCGTCTTACATTGACTAATCGGTATTTTAATCTCCTAGTGACTGCAAGAAAAGTAATGGCGCATTTCCCTATTGCCATCAGTTCTGATCTAATGAATTATTACATCGAGCGGTTAGTATTAGAAACACAGTTTGAACTAAAAGATAATGTTGAAAAATCAACATCCCTTGATAATTCAAATACAATGCATGTGCCAAGATTAATCACAGTAGAAGACTTGATTGATAATCGTTTGCTTTTAGATTTATATGTTGCTCGCTACGGCTTTAAGCCAGATTATAAAATATTTCATCGAAATTTTAATACTGATATAGGAATACAAGGTGATCTGAATTTATTAGTAGAGCCTGTGAGTTCAACATATAGATTATTCGAACTCGAATTGCACCTTAGTGATGCATTTAATGCAAACGTACGTGTTTTCACAAGAAGAACATTACGAAAAAGATATGAAAATAAAATCAGCAGTTATTATTATAAAAATATTGTAAATGAAGCACAAACCCTGGGTGATTTACGAAGATCACAAGATTTTATAAGAATATTTAGAGAGCAACGTTGGGCAAAAGTGAGGATCCCCAATAATGGTGAAATACTGGTTAGTGATCACCAACGTCGAAAAGCACTAGAATTTATACTAAGTTTTATTGCTAAGCGTGAAATATATGAAGAAAAAGAGGCATTAGATTTAATAAATAACACAAATAATCTTCATGAAATGATATGCCATAGTTTAGATGTGAATAACCATCATAATGATAAAATCCAGCAATGGATTGACAATATGATGACATGGATTGTTAATCCTCATGTCATCAGTTACGAAGCAATTCAAATCTTTATAGGATCAGAAAGCTCACACCCTATAATTAAAGAAGATTTAAGTCAAGGATTGTGGCCGATTCATTATCCGGCATTTATTGTTCCAGAAACACGTTATAATTCTGAAAATTCTAGACACTGGCGGGTAAACTATAGTAGTAACATTTATCAGGTTCAGCCTAGGGAGGTTTTAAATTCCGTTTGTTTTGAAGCCATGACAATGTACTCTGATTTTTTTCAGGGTGCTCCTAAATTGATTGAATATTTGAAGGAAGAAAAGATACTTTCAATAGAAGAGTTATGGCGTTTTAATAATGAAGCATATAAAAAGTATCCTGATTACTTTTCGTGGTCTGAAAAATTTAAATCTCATAATATGCTCGAGGGATGGGGAATAATCGTTAGGCATGAACAAAATGGTGATTTAATCATACATCATCAAGGATGTTTTTTACGATTAACTAAACAGGAATTTGAACTTATCTATGTTAAACACCCATTATTAGGACATTGTTCTTATAATCTTACGATTGCACAATTACAAAAAAATTTGGCATCCGATATAAATGTTTTTAATATTGAGATGATATCACGGTATTTTGCTATCATTTTGATTTCATATAAAGAAAGACTATCAAATATTTTTCGTTCAACTCCATTCATCAATGCCACAATATTTTCGCATGCTATCGATGTCGAATATGCTTTGACCAGAGAAGATCTGCTTTTAGAAAATAAAAAATCGCAAGATTTTGCTCAGCAAAGATTCAGGAAAAATAGTATGGCGCTCGATGTTCTGACAGAAAAAGCCATGCAATACTTTGAGTGCGTTCAGATAAAACTTAAAGATATACCTACAGATATTAAAATTTTAGCTTTAGATATGCTTGCTTATATACTCCAACTCGACCATTTATTAGATAATTATTATAAAAAAAATGAGTTTTCTATTACTTACAATGCAAATAGTCAGGATGATAAACAAAAAAATATCACTCGCGCATTAGGAGTGACGTTGATCGCTAATAAAATAGAATTTAGAAGAGAGATATTGTCCAATCATCAATTAAGATCTAATCTTGAGATATATGAAGAATTTTATAAGTTATATGAAAAGCTCACTAAGCGATTAAAATTTATTGAACGATATTCTTGTGATTTTGATTTAAAGTTAATCAATGCATTAGAAATCATTTTTGATCAAGTGACAAATCCTTTTATTCTCAGGCGATTTGTCTCAGAACCAGAAATCGCAAAGCAAGCTCTAATTGAAAATCTGATTGAACGATATGGGGATAGGACTGACTGTGGATATATTATAGAGTTACCATCAGGTGAAAGGCGACAACAATATAATTTTAATGAGGAAATAGAATTTGCTATTGAAAAAAAACGAGAAACATTAAAAAAAATAATTTTATCACAGGCGTCTTCTATTATACTCAGGAAAATCTTTCAAAACGATATTACTATAGTCGATCTAGACTGGGTGGGTACATACGATCCATCTGATATTTATCAACCAGTTATCAATGGTATTTTGGGATTTTATTCTGAACTCGACCGGGAATTATCTAGTATTCATGAGCAAATTAGTATTAAAAAAATAAGAAGAATTTTTAATGAACCAGCGATTGTTTTAGAAAATTCAGTAGAAACTGCGGTTTTACGTTTGGCGAATGAAACTTTTCCGATTTCTAATACCATTGCAACTATAAAATATAATGAGTTTCTTGGAAATATGGAGGAATTACTCTCTTTTCATGATTGGCCCGATGATAAAAAAAGAGAGTATCGTTCACAACAGTCGTTCCAGGATGATCAACAAAAAATTAATGACTATTACGAATTTCGTTCTTGTTTAGAAAAACTTAACTCATGTACACACAGAATTAAAGAATGTGAGCAGCAAATTTCTTTGTTAGAGCAACGGTTAAATGAGATTCAAGAAAAAGCATTGTCTCATGAAATTACTGGAGTGAAAAATAAACTTTCTTTATTCAAAGAATGGTTAGATAAAGATAATAAAAATATTGTTGAGCTAAATAATCAGATATTGAACTCTAATTTTACCAAACAAAGAGTTATTAAATTGTTGCAATTATGTGAATGGGATAAATATAGTGGGCTAGATGATGCAACTGTTTTGCCACTAGTAAAAGGGAGGATGAAAAACATTAAAGCTGCGATACAAGCAGAATTGACACAATATGTAGAAACGCATCTTGTAAATTCAAGAATTAGTATGTCTCAATCATCTTCGTCTTCAAAATCCTCTTCAATGACAAATCAACCTTTTTTACCCTCTAGAAGTCCAAAAGATCCTATCAAAAAATTTGCTGATGATAATAACTTTACAGTGAAAAGTGTTGCGTGAGATGGTAACTGTTTTTTTAGTGCTATTGCTGTATTATTAAATTGTTCTCAAGAGCGTGAATTATCTCATGTTGATATTCGTCAAGAAGCGATTAAATACATCAATGAACATCCAGAAAATTTTCAACCTATTTTTGGCGAGGATCTAGAATTTGGTACTCAAGAAAATTATCTTCGAATGATGTCTAGGAATGGAGTTTGGGCAGAAGGTCCAATCATAGAAGCAACGGTACTTTGTTATGGATTGCGATTAAATATTATTGATTTTCGCACAAATGAAGAACCACGATTTATCGAGATTAATGGTGGTGATACACTTAAGCCTTTTTTAACGTTATTTCGTATCGGTGAAGATATAAAATGCCAACATTATGGAGTATTTGTTGTGAGACAGGCTTCTGAATCTTTTGAGAGTAGGGCAAAGAAACCCAATAAAATTTAAAAATAAATTCTTAGTTTTGTTTCATACTGTTGGAATTAACGATTGGGTTTTCCTGTATAACAAGCAAAATCTGTCGTTGAAAAATTTAAATAGATTAAAATCAAAGAATTAAAAACAGCATTAGATGACTGTTCTTGTTAAAATACAAGACGATTGTATAAAATAATGACCTAAACAATCAATGTGTTATGCTTATGAGCGAAAAATTACGCCCGCGTGTAGAAAGACCAGAAGACCATATAATACCTAAACGAGATTAGTGTGATTATGCCAATAATCACACTAATACCTAGATAGAACTGATAGTCACAACTATCACGCCTTTTAATTTCCTGCAGGAATGGTATGCAAAATTTAAGTGTCTCCTAGTAAAAAATAGGCAACCCCGAGAGTTTCAAAATAATTGAGTCTTGATGAATACGGAATTTTCATGTAAAAAGTCGAACATCACCTAAGAAAAGGATTTAAGAACATGCATAGACTTTCAGAAGATACCATAAAGAAACTGAATCGCGTAAAAAATGTTATTTCAAACCGAGAAAAGCTCCGCAATAAAGGCATCCTAGAAGAAAAATGGATTGAGGCTTATTTACATGCAGATTGCTTCAAAGGTATTCCATTTGAAGATCTAAAAAAAATGTTTGATGCATGTGATAAAGAAACTTTAAAAAAAATTTCACAAAAAGAGTGTGGACATCCTTACGGAGATGCTCATAACAGCTTACAACCGTTCACTATTTTTCGCGGTTGCGTTGGAGAAGCTTTTCGACCTGGAATGTCGTGGACAACCTGTCTGTCGCAAGCTATAAAATATCCCAAACGTTCTAAATGGCATAATTTCTATGGAGACGATGCAAACCAGAGATGTTCTGTTTGGGTGGCTCTGGTAGAAAAAGATGAGATTTATTGCTATATAGGCCACAATGAGCCTGAATTTATAGTTTGCCCTCAAAACTACTGGAAGATAGACCTGCCACAAGAATATTTCATATACAACATCCCGGATGAAATTTGAGAATCAAAATGAAGTGTCAACACTTTTCCGGACACAGTTTGCCTAAAAATTATGAGCCATTTCAAATTCCACAGGTGATAAATAACCAATGGAAGAATGCATCCTGACTCGATTGTAAAAAACTTCAATGTATTCAAATATAGATTGTTTTGCTTCCTCCTTATTTTTAAAATGAACCTGATGTATTAATTCTGTTTTTAATGTATGAAAAAAACTTTCAGATACAGCATTATCCCAACAATTACCTTTGCGACTCATGCTTTGTTTAATACCATGTTGTTGCAATATGCTGCGATGAGAGTCGCTAGCATATTGGCTACCTCTGTCCGTGTGCCATAGTAAACCGCGCTTAGGTTTACGCTGCCATATTGCCATCAATAAAGCATTATTAACTAGCTCTGCTTTCATTGTGTCTGACATTGACCAGCCGACTACTTGTCGTGAAAATAAATCAATAACAACCGCTAAATAAAGCCAACCTTCTTGCGTGTGAACGTAGGTGATATCACCTACGTAACATTCATTAGGTTTATGCACAGTAAATTCTCGATTCAATAAATTTTCTGCCACAGGCAATTCGTGCTTAGAATCGGTGGTTATTTTGAACTTACGCTTTGTTTTGCACGCAAGCCCCATAGATGACATCAGTTTACCAATACGTCTGCGGCTATCAGTTAATTCTTCTTTAGCTAATCTCTTTTTTATTCGACGCGTGCCATAAGTTTTACGTCCATGATTAAAAATCATTTTTATCCTCGAAGATAAAATTTCATCTTCTTTGCTTCGCAGTGAGCAAGACCCATTACGCCATTCATAATAACTACTGCGATTAACGCCTAAGCATTTGCAAATCAAATTGATATCAAATTCACTTTGATGTGCCTTTATCCAGGCGTACCTTGCTACATTTCGCTGGCTTCGTGTGCCGCTGCTTTTTTTAAAATATCTCGCTGTTGTTCTAAGCGTGCAACTTTTAGCCTCAGGCGTTTTAACTCTTCATTTAATGGATCTTTTTCAGGTGGATTTACTTTGGGCTTAGGATGAAATCTTTGTACCCAACCATATAGTGTTGTTGGGTGAACACCTAAAGCTTCTGCAATTTCTGATATTGGCTGGTCTGACTCAGCAGCTAATTTGGCTGATGATTGTTTGAATTCTAACGGGTAATTCTTTGTGATACGTTTGGACATCGTTTTTCTCCGGTTCGTAATAGTTTACTTTACGTGTCCGGATTAGTGTAGCCACATCAGCATCCCGTAGAGCGAAAGAAGCTGGCGCAGGAAGATTTTGATTATTGGTTTAGTAGTGCAAACAGGCTATTTGAAACATTTTATTTTCACTTAGAAAAAAAATATTTTTCTGAAGCTGCATTTGAGCTACATCAAGTGACTGAACGCTTATATAACGGTATTTTGCTGGTTTTTACCCGCTATAAGCCGAAAACGCACGATTTAGAGGATTTAAGAAGTTTAGCCAATTCAGTCGATAGCCGTTTGGTTAAAGCATTTTCGTTTGGCACATTTGAAGAGCGTAAATTGTTTAAACTGCTGCGTAAAGCCTATGTCGATGCAAGGTATAACCCTAATTTTCAAGTGACCGAAGAGGAGTTAGAGACGCTAGCTTTAAGGGTGCAAGAGCTAAAAAATATAGGCGAGGAGTTATGTAAAGAAAAAATCAACAGCTTTATTGGTTAGCAAATAAGCTTTAAACAGACATTCCGCAACATAAAATTCAAAAATTAGAAATTAAATGTTGTTTAATATCAAAAGATTATGAAAAATGGTATGAATGTAACTTATAACAAAAATTATCGTAACTAATTTCAAAATCACTGAAGATACCTATACAACAGTACATAGTAATGATAAAGTATTCAATAGGCATAATATCTTCCTTGATAATTTTTTGCAAAAATTAATTTATATCAAAGAGTTATGCCTTTCAAGTATCGATAAATATGTTATGCAAATTTATTTGTCACTTGTAGATTTAAGTTGCATATCGCGTTAATTAAACTCATGGAGCAATCCTCATGCAAAGCGCACCTTCTTCAAATGAAAAACTTTCAAACACGCAAATTTCCAATACTATTAAGCCCGGGGTTTGTAAAATTTCCACTGAAAACAATGCAACAAGTGGTTTTGTGATTGACGCTAATAATGGCATTATTTTAACAAGTTTTCACTTGCTGGGAACCATAAAACTCCAAAGATTGCCGTTTAGTGATCCGGATGTTTTTGCTGCGCTTTTAGGAAATGGATATGTTGACAGAGAGACGAGGCCATTGCCCAAACTGCTTGAAATCAACCGTCCCGAGGAGATTAAACTGGATGCTGGGTTTTATTGCAAAATTAATTCTTCTGGCAGTCCAAGTCCAAAAATTTATGATTATCGTGACATACCTGGAGAACCACAAGAAAATACTGCGAAGAGCGCAGCACGTAACGAATTTTATGCGAACCTCTATAAAAAACACCCTGATTTAAATCAGCATTTTTTCAAAATTGTTGCACAGCAAAAAAGGAACAGAGAGCCCGTGCTGTTCAATACTCGGGTGGAAATTAATTTGGATGGGGAGCATTTGCGTGGCGAAGTTTATTTTCCTAACGGTAAAAACCAGCAAAACTTACTCAATAATTACGCTTACCTTGATGCACTGCCCATTAAAATTACACATTTTAGCGACGGCTCTCGTTTTGAAGAGGGTCTTTACCACCTTGAAACAGGGGATGATGTAATATTTTTACCCGCTTCGGAAAATCCAGATGAAGGCGAAAAAGTGTATTACGCCGGATTTCCACTGGAGCAGGAAGAATACACTTTCGGTCGTGGAATCATATCTTCCGTCACTAACGCAAGGGGTCGAAATGAGGTTGTTGTTGAGGGAACTATCCTGATAGGCGCTTCAGGTGGCCCCGCCTTTATCAGACAAGGAAACCGTGTTGCTTGCATAGGCATCATAAGCTCAGAAGTAACCTATATGACCGAACAATTATCGGCGATACAAACCAAATTACAGACGATGCAGGAAATGATAAGTCTAGGCGATCTTAAAGTCGTAGACACACTGCGGGAAATCACAACGGTTCTTTTAAAAAACATGTCTACAGGGATTGCGCGCGTCGTCAGAATTGACTCAGATACCCTTTACAATGACACGATTGACAGAGGTCCCGATCTAGCTAAGATGCCTACCGATTTCCTTGTTGGCAAAGATCGGGTAAAGACAACAAAGAAAGAGCTCATTCCTCTGTATCAGTATGTGAATACCCACAATATTACGCGCCTTAATATGGCAGATCTTGTAAACTATTTCGTAAATCACGTCGATACCTCCACCCGTGAAGCTGTGTTTGCTGAAATTGGTCCCGATTCCAAAAATAAGTCTTCTTATATTTCCATCCCCACCACAACTTTAACAAACGATTTATTTATAGCTAATGCTCAAAAATCTAATGCCCGCTTTGATGCACCTAACCCTTCGATTATCACGGGGAATGCTGGCGAAAAAAAGAAGCTAGAAGCGCTTTATGTTTACGCTGTTCAAGCAGGTCAAGGACTCATTAAAGAGGGTGTTTTTCAATATGGAGTTACCCGCAATACGCCTGTCCATGAAACACACTACATCACGCTCAAGTTCCATGATGATCATACCGCGGGTGAGACAAAAAAGGAAACCAAAGCTGCCAGCAAAGATATTGCAAATCACCGAAGCGTGACAACTTCATCCGTACTGAGTAAAAATGATTTAGAACAACTCTCTCAAGAAGTGCAAGCAGCACAAGAGGATTATAAAAAAGCAGAACAAGCGGCGTTGGCTCAAGCAAAGGGCGTGGTAAAAGGCTTATTTTTCTTAAGCAGAAACGACTATTCTTTGCATACAGAACGTAATGATGATTCCAGTCGTACAAGAACTCCTTTTTACTACAGCGTAGTCAAATTGCCCGAACCCGATCGCAACAGACCTGGAAATACTTATTATTTACACCATTTTGCGGGCACACCCCAGAACACTGACGTTAAAAAGAACGAGTGGACGCAAGTCGAAGGTATAAAATCCCAAGTTTATTATAAAAAATGAAACTCTCTTACTTGTTGGGCGTTCCTGCATAACGGGCGAAATCTGTCGTTGCAAAATTTAAATAGATTAAAATCAACGAATTAAAAACAGCATTAGATGATTTTTCTTGTCAAATACAAGACAATTGTATAAGAAAATGACTTAGATAATCAACGTGTTATACCCATGAGCGAAAAATTACGCTCGTTATGCAGGAAGACCCAAGATTGTGTTTACCAAGAGTTTCAATTAAACACTTAAGAAAGTGCCCCACAATGTCCTAAGATGGTTCCCAGCCAAGATATCTACGCTAATCCCATCCAAAAGCTGTAAGTCTATGATTTATAAAGGGCAAAACACCAAGAAAAATTTTAACATTTAGCCTGTTTCTCAAAATAATTCTATACCTATCAAATAGTTATAATTTTACACGTTCAACAAAAATGAGGTGCTTTTTAGCATTGACTAATGGGGGCTTTATTGCTATTGTGTACACATAGGCACACAATATAGGTATAAATTATGAGCTCAAATGTAGTAAAGATTGGTATGCGGGAATTCCGAGCGCATATGCCACAATATTTGTTGGCACCTGCGCCGGTTGCTATTACTCGTCACGGTGAGACTGTGGGATTTTATATTCCTGCGCACCATCATGTTGAAAATTCAGACTTAGCGGCATTAAAAAAAGCTGCTTCTCAACTTGATCAATTGCTTATTGCTAATGGTCTTACTGAAGATGAATTAGTATCAGAGTTTCGTGCACTGCGAGAATCAAAGGATAAATAATGTCGCAAAATATTTTAGTGTTAGATGCTAATATTTTAATTCGTGCTGTACTTGGGAAAAAAGTAAGGGAATTGATGTTTCAATTTAATACTGAAGCTAGTTTCTTTACCCCAGATGTTTGCATGAATGATGCAAGAAAATATTTACCAGATATTTTAAAAAAGCGATCAAAACTTTTTGAGCCTGCGTTAGAGGTGCTTGAAGAATTTACTCACTTGATACAAGTAGTTGATAAAAATATTTATCAAGAATATGAAATTGATGCTAAAAAAAGAATTTATAACCGTGATATTTTTGACTGGCCAGTTGTGGCAACTGCATTGATGCTAAATAGTCCTATTTGGACTGAAGATCAAGATTTTTTTGGAACTGGTATTCCCGTATGGACAACAGATCGTATTCACATTTTCTTTGAATCATTGTAAACCTGTGTAGCATAATTATTTAATTTACTTCATGTTTTCAACAAAGTCTGATGATTTTTTCCAATTCCATGCTTTTATCCACTTCTCAAGATTCAGATTACCTTCAGAATAAAATTGATAAAATCCAATAAAATTAATATGCGCCCAAGCAATAGGTGATGCGTTAATTAAGAATTTACGCTCATGTTTATTAGCAGTGATAAATAAAGTAGATAAAATATAAGTATTGTAATAAGTAATAATTGACGCAATTAGACGTGTACATTCATTCCAGATTGCTAAATCAATTTCACTATAGCCTTTAAGCTTGCCGCCCTTATGTAATCCAATGGCTGCACATAAATTATGATAAGCTTCCCCGCGATTTAAAGCCTTGGTAACACCTTGCCTGATTTTTTCATCATCAATAAATTTTAATAGATAGATGGATTTTAGAATATTATTAAATTGCCAAAAGGCTTTTTTGGTTCGGCTTTTATGCGTATGCGCAGAGAGTTTTTTAATAATTACACTAGGCCTTGTGTTGCCACTAATCAGCGCATGATAAATGCGCTGAATATTATCCCATTCTTCAGCAATCAATTTTTCGCTCAGTATTTTATCTGGTTTAATTAAATAATCCTTATAATCACTGAGCGATCCAAAGGCGTATAATGTTTCACGGTGTATTTTTGGAATGCGTGGCATAAATAGTTTATCTACCATATGAAACAACGCAAAATTTAACTGATTCATTGCATGTCCATCACCAGACTGTCTAACGGGTTTTATATCTGAAGTATTGCCATGCTGAAATAATTCAAAAGAAAAGTGACCTTCATATTCATGTGAACCTATCAATATTGCGCTCAATGGCAATGAGTTTGCAATCATATTAAAAGAAGAAACACCCACGCTGTCAAGGAAATATTTTTGTGATGAGCGTGCTTTAATATTTTCTAACATCGTTTCTATTTTAGTACCATCCATACTGCCGTGTAATACTCCGTTAATATGCCATTCTTTAAAAATTGGTAATTTGGCAGCGGCATTATTAATGATATCGATTGCTTTCTTTAACGTTTCAACTCTGACGTACGCACTTTCAGCAGTTAATAGTTCAGATAAATTTAGATCTGAATTTTCTGCCATTTTTCTAGTGCCAATACGTATTGCATTGGCCAACACAACAGCCATAATCAAAGTGGGGTCACGATTACTTTTGTGCCCCCTGGGTGTTACAGGATCAAACGCCTGTAAAAATCGTGTTTCATTGCCTACCAATCGTATGATATCCACGATACTCAATGGCTGGAACTCTGAAAATAAACTATTCGCATATTCATCCCGTTGTGCCTTGAGGGGGCTCAATCTCCATTGAGTCACATTATTTTCACTTGAAACCTTAACTCCAGTATTTTCATTATTACTAATGCGTTGATTAACCGTATGATATAGCAGGGTTGATTCTTTCTTAAGCTCGCTTAATGTTTTGCTAATAGGTGAAAGCAATTTTTCATATCCCAGTGATCTAAGCATTTTTTTCTTATCTTTTTGCCAAGTGGCTTGTGGCGTTAAATCATCTTCTAGCCGTTTATGTTGGAAGCTGTATTTAAGTGAAATATCATTAGCGTTCACACGATACGACAATTGCCGATACAAGTAAAATTCTAATCGTTTATAATTAATGACACCGTTAGAGATAATATAATCCTGATAGCGTTGTGGCACCCAATCATTAATATAAGCAGGCAATGATGTTTTATCATTAAATTGGTCAGTACTGATACGAGACTTGATTTCAGTGACTATTTTTTCTAAAAGCTGATGATTTGTAAAAACAAAATCAATTGCAAAGAATAACGGGCGAAGATTAAGTTTAATGCTGCCAAATTTATCCTCGATAAACTGCCAGAATACTTCTTTTTTATCAAATGCTTCATCATTTAATTGTTTAGCGATAGGGAGCAATTCCAATTGGGAGATATGTTGAAATATTGCCGTAACCGGAATAGTATTACTTTTCTGAGAAATATTGTGTATGGTCACTAGTAATGCACTGAGTCTTTTTTTAACAGACTGCAAATCATCTTGATAGGTGAGGGCTTGTTCACGCACGTATTCTTGAGCATCTCTTTCATAGTCACGTACGTGTTTTTTAAAAGCGTCCATCAAGTTATCATTCAGTGTTTGATAGCGCATGTGGCTATAGCAAAGTAGATAAATTTGTGCATAATCATTATTAATATATTTAAGCTTCCAGCCGCCATAGTAGTTAATCAGCGAAGCATAATATTCGAGTGTACTATCAGGCAAATTAAATTTTGGTATAACCGTTAAGGCTGTATCAAAGATAGATTTTAGCGTTTGATGTTTTTCAAGTTCTTTTCTTAATTCTTGTGTGCTAAAATTCTTCATGTCTTTGCGGATGCTGATAATTTGGTGAGTACGTTCTGTTTTAAGCATCAACGCGGATATGGTCTGACGCTCTTGCTTATTTGTATGGCGGTAATAAATGTCAATCAATTGTTTAAGAGTTTTATTCCAAGAATGGCTAATCATTTCCTGCATGCTACGATAGCCAGGAATGGCGATTTGATGGGAAATCATTAAATCGAGCAGGGCCTGGAATAATTGATTTTGCTTAGGGTGTTGTTTGGCAATTGCATTTAATTTTCTCTGTAAATCTTGTGTTGATTTAGCATTTATGCGCTTGTAGCCAGTGAATGCTAAAACTTTATTATCCAGCTTAGTCATATTTTCTTTGCTGGGTAGATTTGTTGGCGCTGCTTTATGAAGAAAATAACGCTTCATCACATAACGTCTGTCATGAGTTGAGCTTTGATAAGTAAATTTAACCAGGGTTTTCTTCTTTTTAAAATAAGCTAAACTTATAATAAAATAAACGGCCTGTGTGCTATTATCTAGGCTGCGCATAAATTTACTTTCTTGCGCGGTTAGATTGAAATAAAAGTCACGCTCTGTAGGTAAAAATACAGGAGCTGCATAAATGGCGCGACGTTGATCAGATGAAAGTTCAAGTGGAAGAGAGGTAATGTTTTTTTCTTGCATAGTGTCACATTTATTTGTATTATTTAACATACAGAACACTTAAACCCGATTAATTCGTTTATCGGGTGTTATAGGATAACACAACAATGACGCCAAAACACTATGTTCCAAGACCTGTGTTTGACACCTTGGATGAGCTAATAGACCAATATAAATTGATTTACGAAGCTGATAATCCTCGTCAAATTATTCGCCAATGGTTAACTCATTGCTTTGCCGGACTAGATATCACATTACCACAGCAGGCCTCTAGAGACTATCAGTTAGCTTTGAGTTTTTTATACAGCTATCGTGGCAGTCCAGACACATTTAGGGCGTACAGACGCGATATAGAGCGTTTATTACAATGGAGTTGGTTTGTTAAAGAGCAATCACCACTCAAACATAATAGAGAAGACATTGAAGCTTTTATTATGTTTTGTCTCAAGCCTTATAAACGTTGGATTGGACTTAAAACAGTAGCTCGGTTTAAATTAATTGAAGGCGAAAAAAAGCCTAATCCAGTTTGGCGTCCCTTTGATGTCACCGTCAGTAAAAAAGACCATCAAGACGGACTTGAACCCACTAAAGAACAATACCAAATGGCCCCAAGCACGCTTAAAGTCATGTTTGGCGTGCTCAGTAGTTTTTATAATTTTCTTTTACAAGATGGCGCTATACAAGCAAATCCTGTGCAACTGATTAGACAAAAAAGTAAATTTATCCGTAAAGAAGCCACCGCGCCTACTATACGACGTCTATCACCCAAACAATGGCAAACTGTACTCACAGTTGCCCACAAAATGGCAGATGAAAATCCGCAGCATGAACGCACCTTATTTATTGTATCATGCCTATATGGTATGTATTTGCGAATATCAGAATTAACTGCAAGTACACGCTGGATACCTTTAATGAATGATTTTTTTAAAGACAACGACGGTAACTGGTGGTTCAAAACTGTAGGCAAAGGCAATAAAGCGAGGCAAATTACAGTGAGTACATTTATTTTAACTGCATTAAAGCGCTACCGAAAATCTTTAGGTCTATCTCCTTATCCCCTGCTGGATGAAAAAACACCTTTGATCCCACATGAAAAAAACCAACATAAAGCGGTCAGCGATAAAAGATGGATCCGCACTTTAGTACAAGGGTGTTTTGATCAAGCCGCAGATCAATTAAATGCTATGGGCGATAAAAACGAAGCAGTTCAATTACGTTCAGCGACAGTACATTGGTTAAGGCATACGGGTATTTCGGATGATGTTAAAGTACGTCCTCGTGAACATGTTCGTGATGATGCGGGTCACAGCTCTGGAGCAATTACAGATCGATATATTAATATTGGTTTACAGGAGCGCGCTGCGTCAGCTAAAAATAAAAAGCAGTTGCATGACATGCTGTAATTATGGTAAAAATGGTAACATTTTTATGGGCTTGTGCAAAATACTAATTTAAAACTTTTAATTCTATTTAAATAATAATCCTTGTTTATCATCATTCTCAACTTGTTCACTAGAATCTTGAAATGCCGCTTTAATATCCTTAATAATGGACTTATTAAATCCGGGGCAACAAGAAGTGGTCTTCGTGCTGGAAGAACTAGATGACATAAAGGGCGTCGCTTCCAAATGCGCTTTAATTTTCTCTCTATCTTTGAGCATTTGATTTGCACATCTTTCACCCAGCATCACTGCGCTTATAGCCATTGCGATATTACGAATGATCAATATGTATGACCAATCATCATCCAACTCACTTGCTCCATAACCTGCGGGTATAGCAACAACGCTCATAACGATTAAACAAATCAATGTAGGCCAAAACACTTCATTCCAACTTCTAAGAACTCCTAATGAGACAATTCGTGGTGCATCTGGAATTAAACCAAGCATACTGATCCATAAAAATCTTTGAGCTAACTCCCTGGTTTCTTGATCAGTTTCATCTGATAGAAAGAAATCACATAGAGGTTCTCTTGCAAAATAAAATGGTAGAAAAATTACTCCAGCAGCGAATGTCCCTGCTGCATTATTAGTTACCAAAGTACGGATTATTTTATAATAGTTGTGCGCAGCATTATCAAAGTTTGCAGCATCAACATTATTTTGAAAAGAGGTTTTTTCTTTTTTTATTAACATCGTTGAAACATGGGCAAGACCTTGTAATGAAAATGCTACAATTGCAGAATATTGAATGGCTGGATGTAATGCAGATACAGCGGATGAAGGTGCAACCTTCCCAAGTAATAAAGTGATTGCAAATAAATTCCCCCACTCGGTTAGTCGTTGAAATGCAAGCTGAATACCTGTTTTCATGAGTGCATCTGAATTTTTCTTCAGTTCAGTCAATGGTAATTTATAGAATTTGAATTCAGCATATCTTCCTTTTAAAAACCAAAGATGAATAAAACATGCACTTAAAAAATTGGGGGCTGATGCACCAATTCCAAGCCCCAGAGCACCTAAGTTGGCGGGAAATGCTAAAGCATAACTCAATAAAACTCCAGGGATAGTGGAGCTCAATACAGTTAAAGTAGAAATATCCAAATCACCGGTTTGAACTGCAACTTGTAAATTAGTTGTCATAAATAGACCAGGTATACTTCCAGCAGCATACCCAGTAAAATAATCAGAGGCCATTTTAGCTGATTTTTCTTCAAATAAAAGCGGAAACGCCCATCTGGAATTCAATAATATGACTACGTTTAAAGCGCTCAGTGCTCCAGTTAAAGCCCAGCTAGCTTTGACAACATCTCCTGCTTTTTCAAAATCTCGTGTTGCCATGGGGCTACTCATTTCAATGCCCGTACTGAGCATACAGCTAACCGCCGTACCTATAGTAATATTTTGGAAAGTCGAAACAATTGAACCCGCTCCATTTCCATCAGCGCCCAACATTGACAGCATTTTAGCGTTGAGTGCTATTTGAGTAGCAAAAAGCAAACTATTAAAAGTAAATGTAGAGGATTTCAACCAAATACTTTGTTCAGGTGGCATTTGAAAAAGACCAAGATATTTTGAACGTGGTTTGTAAGTAGCAATATTCCCCAATTCCTTAACTTCATTTTTAGATACATCAGTGTCATCTTCATCTTTAATCAACACATAGGAAGTTTCAAGTGTAGCCGTGGATACTATAGATTCTTCCTCTTTATTTATATCATGATCAGACGTATTAATATTTTTTTTCATAAAAGTTCCTTACCTATTTTGACCACGTATACTAGATGATTTCGACAAATAAACACCTGCTAAAATAATTGCAACACCAAAAAATTGAGCTCCCGTAGACAGTATTGTCCCCTTTTGGTAATCAAGTAATACACTAGAAATCATTTGACCACTAATAACTAAAAGTACTGTTTTAATTGCGCCGATCCGAGTAAAAACATAGCTATTTACTGCAACAAACAATGCCCCAAAAAAACCAGCTAAATATGTGAAAATGGGAACATCCGTTGTAGTATCAAATGTTACCTCTCCTACTATAAGAATCACAAATGTAATAAAAATAAATCCAACTATATGATTCCAAAATGATGCCTTAAAAGGTCCTGTAGCAACACTCAATCGTGCGTTAATAGCTCTACTAGTTCCTATAACTATGCCCGTTAGGATTGCTAAAAAAATATATCCAAGCATTGTTTATGATCCAAAAAATATAATAATTCCACTTCCAGTTAAAATAGCTAAAATGACAAGAAAATCCATAAATATAAATTTTCTTTTTAAAGTGCCAAATAAACCGAAAACATCTGAAACAATACCAAAAATAACCTGCCCAACCAACATGAAGGCTAGTGTACCGGAAAGACCGAGGCTACTATTGACTGTGATTGCAGCCAACACGACAGTTAAGGCCCCAGGAATTCCACCTAAATAGGCCCAAAGAGGTCCTCTTATCTGTTTTTCATTGTGTTCTTTCTTGGTGGAGAATATATTTAGAAATATTACAATTAGGAATATTGATGCAACTGATCCAATACCATGAGCTATCCATGAGGCATATAATGGCGAAGTATGTTTTGCCATCAAACTATTATAATCAAGCATTAAAGCAAGCAGTAAACCTCCGAAGAGTGCTAAAGACCAATCAATTGCTCGACTTCTCATTGTGATTCTCGCTGAAGCTCCTTTAATAAACCTATTCTGATACAACTCAATGCCTCATCAAATGTATCTGCTATCCATGTAGGTTCTGCTGATTGCAAGGTGTGAAAATCATGTATCCCATAAGTAACCGCGGCAGAATGCATTCCAGCGTTCTTGGCCATTAGAATGTCGTGGGTTGTATCACCAACCATTGCTGTATGCTCAGCAAGTACATTTAACTTTTTCATAATAACTTGCCCCATTTCAGGATGCGGTTTAGGATGAGTCACTTGATCTGCGCCTACAACCAGATCGAAATGTTCAAAAAGATCTGCAGCTTTTAATAATGCTTCTGCACTAGGATAAACTTTACTGGTAGCAACTGCCAATGCAAATCCTTGAGATCTAAGTTTTACCAGCCCTTCTACTACTCCCGGGAAAATAAGTTCTTTTGCTTTAGGTAATACAATATCTTTGAATAAAGCTTGATATTGCTTTACAGCATATGGAACTTTTTCATCATTTAAATCTACGTTCATTAACATGCTAAAAGCTTTTTCAAGTGGCATACCAATTGTCGCTCTTATAGCAAAAGAATCATTAAAGGGTATACCCATAGATGCTAATGCTGCAGTGAAAGTTTCTACAATCCCACGTGGGGTGTCAATTAAAGTTCCATCTAAATCAAAAAGAATCGCTGATTTCATAATGATTCCTTTTTAAGATATAGCGCATGCGCTGTTGCCAAACGACCCGCTAGTTCAGCCGTGCTAATAAGTACAGACATATTTGCTTTTACAGTTTTTCCTTCTGTTGCTTTACCAACTGCTTTCATTAAATAAGGTGTAATTGCAGGTCCACGAATACCATCTCTATCCGCTAATATCATCGCTTCTTTAATCACGATATCAACCGCGTCTCTATCAATGGAGTCTTCTGTTCGGATGGGACTAGTTATTAATACCGAACTGTGATTGCCCATTTCCCAATGCTTTTCAATGGCCTTGGCAATTGTTGTTTCATCATCTATCCTATGAGGACTACGTACACCACTTGAAATGCAATAAAAAGCAGGAAAATCATCAGATTTATAAGCGATAATAGGCACACATTGTGTTTCAAGATATTCCATAGTTAAACCTAGATCCAAAATACTTTTTGCTCCTGCGCAAACAACAGCTACTTTTGATCGAGTAAATTGAATTAAATCTGCAGAAATGTCCATCGTAGTTCCTGCGCCTCTATGCACCCCGCCTATCCCTGCTGAGGCAAAAAACGGAATATTTGCTAGATCAGCTGCAACTATTGAAGAAGCAACTGTAGTGGCCCCCATTCCACCCGTTGCTAATATAATTGGGATGTCTCGACTACTAACCTTAGGAATGCCGGTTGTAGAAGCGAAACGATGAATATCATCATCGGTCATGCCAATAACAAACTGGCCCTTTTCAATTCCTATCGTTGCTGGAATTGCCCCACCTGCCCTAACAGCTTCTTCAAGTTTTCTTGCTGTAGCAACATTGTCAGGATATGGTAAACCGTGAGAAATAACTGTTGACTCTAATGCCACTACAGGTTTTCCAGAGTTTAAAGCTTCTAGAACTTCTTCACTAAACTTCAATAGATTATTATTTTGTTGCTTAATTTTCATATGATCCTCTCTGTTTGAATATTAAATAATTTAGTAATTTGGTTTTTTGCTCAATAGTTCTTTACGATTAACTATTTCTGGAATATATACGCGCTCATTCCAAAATTCTTTTTCAATAGGCTCAATTGCAATTGAAATTGCCCCTTCATCACATTTAATAATATCCATGATCACTTTAGCTATTGATTTTGTTAAATCATGTTCCTGCTCTTTAGTAAGAGGGGGAAAGTGTTTTATATTAACATGTGGCATTAAACTCTCCTTAGCAAAAGGTATTATAACTTTGTGTAAACATTTATTGCCAGTTTGCTTTCTAATATCAGTTGTTCTATCTCTTTGTGTGAACTAACTTTGAAGTGGGGTTTTATATGCTCTGAATCAGGTTTATTATCACCATTAAACCAACAAGTATCTAAACCTGCGTTAAGTCCACCTACGATATCAGAATCAAGATTATCACCCACCATTAAAACTTTATCGCGGGAAGGATTACCCATACGAGAGAAAGCATGATCAAAAATACCTTGGTGCGGTTTAGCAACACCGACTTCCTCCGACACAACTAAAATTTCAAAGTATTTATCAAACCCGGTACGTTCAAGACGGATTTGTTGTAACTCAGTAAATCCATTCGTAATAATCCCAAGTTTAAATTTACCATGCAGAGCAGTTACAAGATCTAGAGCTCCGTCTAGAGGTCCACAAGTATCAGCCATTGCTGATAGAAAAGCACTATTCAATACTTTAGGAGCGACATTTAATTTTTCACCCCAAACTTTAAAGCGCATTTGTTGTAATTCCTGTGCTGTAATTTCATTCTTTTGATATCTTACCCATAATGGCTTATTTATTACCTGATATTCTTTATAGTCTTCCTCAGTAAATTTCACAGCATAAGATTCGAACATTTTTTGCAAACCTTTAAAATCATCAAAATGAAATAAAGTGCCATCTGCATCAAACAAAATCCAATCATATTTTTTCATCGTACTTCTCTATTTATAATCATTGATATATAAAACTCATTATGAACCCGCAATTATATTTGTAGCTTTATAACTTTCTTTATATTTTCTTCGTAAATTCACTCTATCCTGTTGAACAGGTTCTATATTATTATGGAATTTTATCATCTCAACTAACTCATCAATGTCAGAGCTTTTGAGTATACTATAATGATCTGCTTTGAGATCTATAATATCAGGTCTGACTGATGAAAATCCATGGTTATTTTCAATAAAAGAATAATCATCTCCTCTTGCTTTAAATATTGTAATTGGCGCTTTGACTTGTCTTTCTTTTAGTTCAATAAATGAATATTTAAATTCAAAAGTTTGGGCAACAACATTAATGATACGCTTCACTATAGAAGGATCAAGCTTACTATTTTTACTAACAATATATTTAATAAATCTTTCTTCGCAATCAGCTATTTGCAAACATTCTTGCAATGCAGGTCCACTGATACTCCCCATAAATACCGAATAAAGAATCGTTACATAATTTGGGTTAGTATAATTTGCTATCAAATCTGCAGTGGATTTATTACTCTCTTTAAGTTTCGGTGAACCAGGAGCAATTAAAATTAATTCTTTAACAACGTTACCTTTTTGTTCAAGTTGATATGCCGTTTCAAAGGCAACACGCGCACCAAAAGAATATCCCCATAAAGTATACGGACCAATCGGTTGATTGTTTTTTATAAGCATGAGATCTTCAGAGGCCATTTCTTTTATAGTAGAATATGGCTGCTCATCTATATTAAGCCCATATGCTTGAATACCATAAAATGGCTGATCAGAACCCATTTCCTTTGCTAGTAATCTGAGATTCATACAGTATCCACCTAGACCAGGCCAGCAATATATAGGGTTTTGAGTACCTTTCGACTGCAACTGGATAAGACGGGAAACCGCTTCTATGTTTTCGTCTTTAATTTTTGATGCAATATCTTCGATAGTACAGACTTCAAATAAAGTTTGTGCTGATAAAGATGTATTTAACTCAACATTAATCATATGGATTATACTTATAGCATCTAAAGAATCACCGCCTAATTCAAAAAAATTATCATCGATCGATATTCGCTTATTTTTTAATTCCTTTTTCCATATCCTATGAATTAATTTCTCAATCTTATTTCGTGGTGCAATATGTTTATTTTTATATGTAATAATATTTTTTTGACTTAGATTTTTTAAATCTATTTTTCCATTAGATGTTAACGGCATTTCATCTAACACTATAATTTTATTCGGAAGCATATAATCAGGCAGATAATTTAATAAATCTTCCTTTATCATCTCTGCAGGTCCTTTCATATGCACAGCGTCCTCTTTCATACCTTCACTGAGACACTGCTCATCTGTAATTCTTCCACCAATAAAGAAATAAGATGGCCCGACTTTTTTATCTAGAATCTCCTCGATTTTTATTGCGGAAGGTAAATTATTTCCAGTTTTAGAACTATACCCGGATGACATAAATCCAAAGTTCATATCATTCATTTGTAGTGATTGTAATTTCCTTCCTAAATGTATGTAACCCATCCAGTCTGTAGATCTGCTTATAACAGTAATACCTAAAGATGAACGGTCATATACAAACTGGTTAATGGCGATCACATGTTTTCTTAAAATAATATCATTTGCAACTTTCTTCAAACATCCATTTTCATATCTATACTGAGCTGATTTTAAGTCGGGTATTTTCCCAGGATGACTTTGAATGTATATATCAACTTGTTCATCCATTCCACTTATACTATTAGGTATAATTTCAAAAGTTCCCAAGTAAAAATCATCATCCGATACAGCAAGAGATTTTTTTGTCTTAGGTAAATATCCCACAACATTAATGTTTAATCCATATGCTGGCAATATTTTTTCAAATAGCCCGATCATATGTCCCGCTTCTATTTCAAGAACTTCTTGAATATTGTTTTTGTAAATAGGTTCGATAGCAGATTTTTTGCCTATAAAATGAATTTTTATTTCCATTTTCTCTGAATCGATTTTCTCTTGAATGAAAAAGATCTGATGGTTTATTGGACAGTAATAGTAATAACCGGGTTTTAAATTATTTATGTAATTTAATTCAAAGTACATTTGCGTTGCATATAAAGCACCTGGAGAAGCATAACCATATTTAGGTAATAATCGCTCTTTACTTATAAATTGCCCGAAATATCTTAAAATTTCGCCAAAACATGCATAACTCAAATCTTTAAGTTGAACACTTTTGTTACATTTATTCTTTGGCTCTAACAACTTTAAAACATCATTTTTATTAATACATCCGCCTTCATAAAATCTATAACTTTTACGAGCAAATACTATTTTCCTTTGACTTTCTGTTGGAGTTCTCCCTGGTAAATTAATTACATCTATTTCATTAAAGTTACTCCTGTCTCGGCATCCAGGATTAGATAGTTGCATCATCACTTGAGCTTTATCGTCTTTAGATTGATGATGTGAGTCATGATTGCCTTGGTCCATCAAAGCAGCTTCTTTAGAGTTCAATTCTACAAATGCAATTAGATTTTGAGAGCCTGTATTTTGATCATTTTTTAATATTACAGCAGCATTTTTAATCCAATTATGAGTTTCAATAGCTACTTTTATTTCATCCAGTTCAATACGAAAACCTCTTAATTTTACTTGATTATCTGTTCTGCCTACATATTGAACTGTGCCATCAGAATTCCAATGTGTTAAATCTCCAGTTTTATATATTCTGTCGTGCATGTTCTCTGGGTCAAATGGGTTTGTAAGAAAATTTTGCGCAGTCAAATCAGGTAAATTTAGATATCCTCTTGCGAGGCCTATTCCACCAATATACAGCTCCCCAACCTCTCCAGCCATAACAGGTTTTTGATTGCCATCTAATATATAATATTGTGTATTACATATTGGGGCGCCTATTGGAACTGTGCTTAGGCTGTCGCTAATATTATTTTCGTCAACAATGAAAGCCGATGTATTAATCGTACATTCTGTTGGTCCATATAGATTAACCAATCTGCATTCAGGTAAAATTTTAATAAATTCTAAAGCTATTTTTTTTGACAAAGCTTCTCCACCACTGAAAACATGTGTTAGGCTTTTGCAATTTACAAATTCATCTATATTCAAAAGAGCATTTAGTAATGTTGGGACACATTGTAATATTGTTACATTATATTTAACTATTGTTTCAATTAATTTTCTTGGATTTCTATATATGCCTGGGGTCCCCATTACTATTTTACTTCCGCAGCTGAGAGCCAAAATTTCCCATTGTGCTGCATCAAAACTCATAGGTGTCTTTTGTAAAATTACAGCCTTATTATCTAAGTTAAATGTCTCTCTTAACCAATTCATTTGATTAGCAATGCTTTGATGTTCAATCATCACGCCTTTTGGCTTACCAGTACTACCAGAAGTATATATAGTGTAAGCAAGACTATTAGATCTCAAATTATTTCTTAGCTGAACTCGCGTTAATATTTGATGACTATTTTTAAATTTAGATACATCTGTAAAAGTAATAATTTGTATCTCTTCAGATATCAAATGTGATAAGGTTTCTTTCAGTTCTTCCTGCGTAATAATGATTTTTACATTACTATCCTTTATCATATATTTTAATCTTTCTTCAGGATACTCTGGTGATAAGGGTAAATATGCATTGCCAGAAATTAAAATCCCCCAAGCTGCTATTATCACTTCGATAGAAGGATCCATGAAAATCCCAACGGATTTTTCCAAATTATCATCTAAAAACTGCAAAAAAATAGCAAGATCACTGCAGTATTGAGCTAACTGTTTATAGGACACGTTATTGTCAAGATAGACAACTGCCTCGCAGTTAGGATACTTCCGTACCTGTTCCCAAAATAAGTCCAGCACAAGGATGTTGTTAATATATTTAGGTTCTAAGTTCATGGTTTTAAATTTAGTTAAAATGCACACGCTCTGGCCAGATTATTTTATCTTATTGTTGATATTAAGGATACTTGTAAAATAGTTTATGCATTACCGTAAAAAATACGGATTGTTAATATTTGAAGTATATGTTGTATAATCGTTATGAAAAATTAGGTTTATAATTGAGGGAAAGACTAATGAGTAATGCTGGTACAAATCACCTAGTTCTCTGGGCAACTCATTATGCCCAATTCTTGCCCACAAGAGCTGATGTTCGCATCCTTTATGAAAAAGCAATTAAAACAAATAATGCCACTGCACAATATTTATTGGCCAGTCATTATAGTCGTGGTGATGGTGTCCAGCAGAACTGGGACGAAGCAATAAGATGGTATGAACGGTCAATAAAACAAGGGCATGTAGATGCATGTATACAATTAGCACTATTGTATCGCCGAGTATCAATAAAAAAGGATTCTCAAAAGGAACGTGAATGGTTTCAAAAAGCTGCGATTATAGAAAATCCTGCAAAACAATTCGCTCAAGGTGTATGCTACCAGAACGGATGGGGTGTTGTTCAAAGTGATGAACAAGCTTTTAAATATTATGACAAAGCAGCGACAGAAGGATATGCTGAAGCACAATCAAGTTTGGGATGGCTTTACCTTAAAGGTAAAATTGTTTCTCAAAATTATGAGCTTGCTTATAAATATTACAAGCAAGCAGTATTACAAAATGATGCTAATGCGCAATTTAATTTAGGTTGGTTGTATCAATGTGGATTTGGTGTTATCCAAAATTACATTAAAGCACATGAGTGGTATGAAAAATCTGCTGCACAAGGGAATGCATATGCACAAAATGCCCTAGGTTGGCTTTATGATAATGGTCAAGGAGTCGAACAAGATTATAAAAGGGCCCGTGAATGGTATGAAAAAGCTGCAAGTCAGGGTGATGCTTCTGCACAATGTGCGCTTGGGTATATATATAAAGATGGTAAAGGTACGTTGCTTAATTATTTTAAAGCCCATGAATGGTTTGAAAAATCAGCAACACAAGGCAATTCAAGTGCTCAGCGTCTATTAGGTTGGATATATGAACATGCCTTGGGCGTTCTACGTAATTATAACAAAGCACGTGAATGGTATAAAAAAGCAGCAGCTCAAGGGGACACCTGGGCTCGTTATAATTTAGAAACTTTAGGGGTTCGTGAATAGTCAAAAAACAAAAGAGAAATTACTATGACTGATGCTATACAAAAAGAAATCTCACGTGTAAATTTGGTAAATACATTATTAAATGACCAATCCTACCATATTGAGTTTAATGGTCATCTTACTAATCATAATAAACATGCAGTGGTTGCACTGCATGGCCTTGGGGCATCTGAGGAAAGAATAAAATCATACTATGAAGCATATGCATTTAAAACACCTTATGGTTATGGCTTAGAAGCCCCCAAATCTTCAAAGCATGTTATCTCACTAGAGAATTGGAAGACGTATCTTGGAAAACGTACTAGTTATTCGTCTTATTACCAATTTTTTGATAGCCAAGAAAAAAAATTAGGAATGGATGCATTAATCAAAGAATACTTACCAACTCTCCTCCCTGGATGGGTCGGCTCATTAATGCATGGCACTATCCATCTAGGTTGGGCACTAGATATAGGTAATCGTTGTATGACAATTGAGGGACTGGCGTACATGGCATTTTCACATGTCTCATGTCATCCAGAAAAAATTATTTCTGATCCTAATAACCATGATCACCTAAGAAATAAATCCGCAATAGATACACTATTGTTTATCTCTAATATTTGGGATGAAAATTCTATAGCGCTTAAAAATTGGGTTGAGATATTAATTGCTGAAAATGATTCAAGCGTAACTTCCTGTATTCATCCTGAGCTTGTAAGATCAGGTCTTCAATACAGAATTGCTAGACTTCTTGCAGAAGGACACCCGCAAATCTACATGATCCCCAGATGGCTTGAGACGCAAAGTATACACAATATATGGGAACAATTAGATTATGCCACCACTTTGGTTTATTTGGCATATCCCAGTGATTTTCTTGTTCTGCATTTAATTACATCTTTGCATGCAATGAAACAGTTTTCTAATTATCTTCCTAGTGATCAGCAAAAATACGTTGCTCAATGTTATTGGGTTGGTATGCTTTGCATTCTTTTTTCTAGAGGTGAATTCCCGAGTAAAAGAGTTCTAGAAACATTAGAGGCCAGATATAAAGATACTTTTGATAATATGCACACCGATGAACCCTCATGGGAAAATATTATCTCTAAAGCATTACAAGAGGAAGAGGAACATAATCCAAAAATGGTATATGTGTTACAACGTATCTGGAAGGAATATAACCATCGTTCTATATTCCGCGTTGCTGCATCTCATTTCACAGTGACACCTGAACTTCCAAAATCTTTTGAATTGCCGCCAACAGAATAAAAAATTCTCAAAGTGGAGTTAAAAATGCCAAATAAATCCATGATTAATTTTCAATCTATCTTTGAAAACTTGCCCTGTTATGTTTATTTACGTGATGTGAATAATCATATAATCGGTGGCAATAAAAAGACTATGCAGTTAGCTGGAGTAAGAGAAGCTGATGACCTGAAATATTTAAGTGATTTTGATGCCCCTTGGTGTGAGTATGCGGATAACTATTTAAAACATGATAAGGACACGTTATCTGGAATTAATTATCGCCAATTGGACCCTGTTATGTCTGCAGATGGGTTTAAAGTATTGATGGCTGAAAAAACAGTGCTTTATGATGAAGAAGGAAATTTTTCTGCTATCTTAGGGGTTGGTATGGAAGTAAAAGATAAAGATATTCTAACGTTTATACACAAATCAACCAAGCAGCAACCACTGCATAAAAAGAAGTCACTAGTTGTTGCCGATGAAAAATATTTACAAATTAAATTTAATAAACCTACTTTATCACTTAGAGAGTCTGAATGCTTATTTTTTCTTTTACATGGCTATACGACAAAAATGATCGCCAATCTATTGGGCTTATCGAGTAGAACTATTGAAACTTATATAGAGAATATTAAAAATAAATTTGGTTGTAACAGCAAAAGTGAGCTTATTGAATTATCGATAGAATTAGGAATTTTTCATTTTATTCCCGAGAATATTATTCAGGCTAAGATGAATAAATTTTTTCAATGATATTTTAAGATTCTAGCTCTAGCTCTAGCTTTAGCTTCCGCTTGGCTAGAGGTTAGTGGTGGATTTAGTCTGATAAGAGGATAAAAAATAAAGTGAAATATTATTAATATTTTGTTAAAAATGTAAAATTATAACTATATGATAAAAATAGAATTATTTTGAAAATTGAACCTAAAAACAAAATTCTTCCTGGTATTTTGCTCTTTATAAATCATGGACTTACAGCTTTTGGATGGGTTTAACGTAAAGATCTTGGCTGGGAACCAATAACGAGGTTTTACCGCTGCCATTTGGGCCAGTTAATATTACAAGTTTTGCCCTTGGTGATATTCCTTCTATAGTTAAATCTTTAAAACGCTTAAATTCTTTTAATTTTATTGATTTTAATTTCATATTTTAAGTAACCCATTTATTTTATTTAATACACTCTTCCCTACATTCTCTTCAAACCTCTGCGCTGCCTCAACATACTCCATAACAGTATTAATGTTTTTCATCGTCCTTGTCGCATAATCGCAGACAATGACGCACCATCACGACTAGCTGCTGTAGCCAATCCCCGTCTCAAACTATGACTACTTAACTTTTGAGCCTCAGGAATTCCCGTCTTATCCGCCCACTTTCTTAAAATATTACTAACCGATAAGGACACTAGCGGTTCATCATCAATACGATCATTCGCATATATCCGCCTAAAAATAGGCCCTACCTAGGTATTAACACATCTATCCCCCGCTCTTTCCATCCTAAATGTTCATAACAAATCCCAACTAACTCACTGCGCCTAAATGCTTCGGCAATAATGCAGGCGCGTTATCTTTAGGCTTACCATGCACACGCATAATCCCGGCTCGGGGTGCTTATCGCACCAAATGTAGGACGGCCAATTTATTTTTTAAATCGTTTATGCTCATGAACTGACCTCTTCCATTCCTCTATGCCTTTCTCCAGTATTTCCTCAATTCTAATATTACCACTGCTTTTAGCTATTGATAGTGGCGTCTCACCACCTTTATTTATTAAAGTAGGATTAATTCTTTTATCTTTAAGCAGCTCAGAAACAGATTTCTCGTGTCCATAACGTACAGCAACATGAAGAGGGCTTGTACCTTCCTTGAATAATAAAGTAGGATCCACTCTGAGATCTTTCAAAAGTAATTTTACGATTTTGTCATGTCCATTGAAAGAGGCAATAGATAGCGGTGTTCCACCATTATAATATGATAAATTGGGATCCGTTCTATCATCATTTAATAGCATACTAACAATTTCAATACATCCTTCTTGCGCTGCTCTGAATAAAGCTGTTGCCCCTTTGTAATCTTGTAGATTAGGATCAGTTTCACTATAGCTCATTAAAAGTCTAGCTAGTTCAACATAAGAATTTTGCCCTGAAATAATCAATGCAGTATTGTATTGATGATCTAAGAGGGTATTTGGCGTGATAATCTTTTCTTTTAAAAAATACTCTGCCTTACCAATATCTCCTCGAGAAATATACGTAAGAGATAATTCTCTAAGATAAATTTTAAATGCATTATCTGAAATATTGAGGCTTTGTGCCATAGACTTTATTTCAAGATCATTACATGTGCTTAAGTCTCTCACTATATGTATTTTCAGTTGATCTGGAGATTTGGGTATTCTTTGAGGTAGATTTATTTCACAGTGTATATCACCTTCCCCACGCACGAAGGTGATTTTATCAGCATGAATAAGTGTATTGCTAGTAATATGCCTAGGGTATTCGTATATAGTTTTCAAAGTATTTATATAAATGAATGCAGTTGAGGATGTTGTGTTAAAACCCGTATGAGTGGTCAGTATTGCGTTACGCGGTAGGTGTTTGATTGATTTTATTGCCGCTTCGCCATAGCAGCTCCCAAGATAGATATGCCCTTTAAAGTTGTCTCCTAATATGCCGGTGAGAACGTGAAAAAATGTATTTGTTAACCTATGTTTATCTGTATCAGTCATAATCATATGATTTTCATTATGATCAACTTTACCATGGAAGTTCAAAAAAACCAACGCATCTACTGAAATTCTACCTTTTAATGGAAGCAACATTTCAGGGGTAATAGTACTTTTCCCATCTCCTATAACAGCAACATTAATTCCTCTAGATCTATAAAAGAATTGTACTTCTTCCAAGTTATAAGCATCTGGGCCTGCAATATATACATGCTGGTATTTATCTTGTACGTTATGACTGATGGTATCTGGAAACTTATCATGGCCAATTTCTTGCACCTTCTCAACAATTTCCTGCTTTACTTGATCAATAATAAAATGAGAATTGACCATGGGCGAAGGACTGAATAAATGGGAATATAACCTATTTAATCCATTGCCGATGACACGCCAAAAATTATTCCCTTCTTGATCTATGCGTGCAGAAATATCATTCAAATCAGCTGTTGTTTCATTTGAACTGGCAACCATACGATATGCATGTGTGACATCTGTTCCTACCCGATACATTGGAGTGGATATAACAATATTTGTATTATTAAACATCTAAATTTCCTATTTGAAATAATTTGTAAACCATATAAAACTGTGATTAAATCTGTACTGATCCAGCTAACGACATTTTCAGCCGTTTATGTCGCAAGACGTCATTTGCTGCTTTTTTACTATCCTCTTGCTCATCAATTCATTAACTGTTATTTCTACAAACCCTGTTGAAATAGCTTCACCATAATAAGGCTCCTCTGACATAACCAGCGGGAAATGTCGTTTACAGCGAAGCTATCATTAAGGGGGCTTGTGGAAGAACTGACAAAATCCTTGATAAAATTGATCTCAAACAAAGCCTAGCAGATAGATTGATTAAAACTAAAGATTTTAAAAAAATTACTTTTGTCAAAAAATAATTATAGGATTGTTCTATCACAATACCAAGGAAATATCTTGTAAGCTATATCTCACACAAAGTCACAGGGATCTCTTATTGTGTTATTCATATGACAATGTTACTTTGTGGGTCAGAAGTAACCAATAAGGAATAAAATCATGCCAAGAAAAACAGATAAACGCGTTCGTTTAGTCGACGCAGCAAAAGCCCTAATCCATAGACATGGA
>JBAZWL010000050.1:0-30765 GCA_041660405.1 Taibaiella sp.
AGTTTTCGGACTAGGTGAGCATAATCCTATTTATCACTGGGTTCATCCTCATGGTGATAAAATCCTGGAAGGAAAATCTGCATTTTTGAACAAGGGTATGTTTGCCGGTTTTTCTATAGTTACTGTAGGTTTGTGGAGTTGGTTCGGATGGAAATTCCGTGCAATGTCTATTCAGCAGGAAACAGCGCCAAAGAACAGTACTAAAATTTACTGGAAAATGGTTGCCATGAGCGGTGCATTTCTTTTTGTATACGCATTGAGTATGATGAGTACAACACCATGGTTCTGGATCATGAGTATTGATGCACATTGGTATTCTACTTTGTTTAGCTGGTACGTGTTTGCAAGTTCTTTTGTGAGCGGTATGGCTTTGATCCTTCTGTTTACCATTTATCTGAAAAACAGAGGTAACCTGGAATTTGTAACCAAAGAGCATATGCACGATCTGGGTAAGTTCATGTTTGCATTCAGCATCTTCTGGACATACTTATGGTTCGCACAATTCATGTTGATCTGGTATGCAAACATTCCGGAGGAAACTACTTATTTCAAAATAAGAATGCAAGGCCCTTATGCTTTCTTCTTCTGGGCTAACCTGATACTAAACTTTGTAATGCCAGTGCTGATACTGATGTCAACACCAAGTAAGCGTAATTACTTTACCGTTGTGTTTATGGCCATAGCAATCATTTTTGGACACTGGATCGATTTCTATGTGATGACTATGCCTGGACCACTTCAGGAAAACTGGCACCTGAGCTGGTATGAATTGGGTATTCCTTGTGGATTTGTAGGTATCCTGATACTTGCCGTTTCCAGAACTTTATCTAAAGCAAACCTGGTACCGGTTAATCATCCATTCCTGAAAGAAGCAATGATTCACGTAAGTTAATGCCTACTCAGGATTAGGAAAACAATAGAGAAGATTAGATATCAAATTAAATAATAACAGCCTTTCCGAAGGTAAGAGTACATAAAATAAAATAAGCAATGTCGGGATTAATTGTTACCGCCTTAGTTATTCTGGTTTTTATAGTCATTTATCAGATTGCAAAAGCCAGCGAATTAGCAACCATTCTCCGTGGTGAAGAAAAGGTAAAGCTGCAGACCAATCGCCTTATGGCCTGGCTGATGGTTGCCTTTTTTGTCCTCGGTATGATTGGCATTTATAAATGCCATATAGATCTGATCGACAAAATGTTACCGGAATCGGCTTCAATGGAAGGTGTTCATTATGACTCCATGCTTATGGTAACTTTAATACTTACCGGTTTCGTATTTTTTGTTACCCAGTTATTGTTGTTCTATTTTGTATTTCGCTATCAGGCTACAGAAACCCGCAAAGCTTTTTTCTACTCTCATAATAATAAACTTGAAGTATTGTGGACAACAGTACCGGCTTTAGCACTTGTTGTGTTGGTTGTGATCGGTTTGAAAAACTGGTTTGCTATAACAGATAAAGCACCTGAGAATTCTCTTGTGGTTCAGGTAATGGGAAAACAATTCAACTGGCTAATTCGCTATCCTGGTGCTGATGGTATTTTGGGTAAAACCGACTTCCGCCTGATGAATGATGCAAACAATGTAATGGGATTGGATTGGAATGACCCGGCTGCTAAAGATGATATTATTGTTGAAAATGGTGAAATGCATATTATCAATCTACGCCCGGTACAACTGGTTATTAATAGCCGTGACGTAATCCATGATGTTGGTTTGCCACACTTCCGTATGAAGATGGATGCTGTGCCTGGTATAACGACTACTATGTGGTTTACACCAAAGATCTCTACAGAGCGAATGAAGGAAATAACACACAATCCTAATTTCGTTTACGAGATATCTTGTGATCAGATGTGTGGTAAAGGTCACTATTCTATGAGAGGTACTGTAGTGGTACAATCAGAAAATGAATTTAAAGAGTGGCTTGGTAAACAACCCACTTATTATGCCAATGTGATGAAAGCAACTGCACCAGCAACAGAAGCACCTGTTCAGGCTGCTCCGGAACCAGCAGCAACAGATACAACCGGTACCGCCGGCACAACTGCACCGCCACATGCGAAGCCCTAAAAAATAGCCTGAACATGTTCAGGTTGACAGATAGATTATCGGATTATTTCTCTTAAAATGATTACCCCTTTACCCAAAGGGCCGGAAATATAAAAAATAAAATGAGTAACGACGCAACTACCGGACAAGCGCATGCAGCGCACGCTCACCTTGATTCACATGGACATGCACACGCACATGGCCATGATCATCCTGAGCAACATTTTATTACAAAATGGATCTTTAGCCAGGACCATAAAGTTATCGCCAAACAATACCTGATCACCGGTATTATCTGGGCTATAATAGGTGCTTTATTTTCCGTATTCTTCCGTCTCCAGTTAGGTTTCCCTGAGGATACTTTCCCTATCATGGAAAAATTCCTGGGGCATTGGGCAAAGGGTGGTAAGCTTACCCCCGAGTTTTATTATGCATTGGTTACCATGCATGGTACCATTCTCGTGTTCTTTGTGCTTACGGCAGGGCTTAGTGGTACATTCAGTAACTTCCTTATTCCTTTGCAGATAGGTGCCCGTGATATGGCTTCTCCATTCATGAACATGTTGTCTTACTGGTTCTTCTTTATTTCCAGTGTAATCATGTTTGCTTCCCTGTTTGTACAAACGGGACCTGCAGCCGGTGGTTGGACTACTTATCCACCATTAAGTGCGCTTAAAGAAGCTTCATTAGGATCTGGTATTGGTATGGATCTTTGGTTGATCAGTATGGCTTTATTTGTGGTATCACAATTACTGGCCGGTCTTAACTATATTACTACTATTCTGAATATGCGTACCAAGGGTATGAAAATGACCCGTATGCCGCTTACTATCTGGGCTTTGTTCTTTACCGCTGTTTTAGGTGTATTGTCATTCCCTGTATTGTTATCCGGTTTCGTACTTCTTATATTTGATCGCCATTTCGGTACAAGTTTTTACCTGTCAGAGATATTTATCGGAGGCAAGGCCTTATCGCATATTGGTGGTTCTGCTATCCTTTATCAACATTTATTCTGGTTCCTGGGTCACCCCGAAGTTTACATCGTAATGCTTCCAGGTATGGGTATGGCATCAGAGATATTGTCTACAAACAGCCGTAAGCCAATTTTCGGTTATCTGGCGATGGTTATTTCCCTTACCGGTATTACTTTGCTGGCATTCGTGGTATGGGCGCACCATATGTTCGTTACAGGTATGAGTCCTTTCCTCGGAAGTATATTTGTATTGCTAACGCTGCTAATTGCAATCCCATCAGCCATTAAAGTGTTTAACTGGATTACAACCATCTGGCGCGGTAATCTTAAGTTTACTGTAGCAATGTTGTTTGCACTTGGATTTGTATCCCTGTTCATTTCCGGTGGTCTTACTGGTATCTTCTTAGGTAACTCTGCTTTGGATATTCACCTTCATGATACTTACTTCGTAATTGCCCACTTCCACCTGGTAATGGGTGTGAGCGCTTTCTTCGGAATGTTCGCGGGAATATATCATTGGTTCCCTAAAATGTTCGGACGCTTTATGAACAACACTTTAGGTTATATCCACTTCTTTGTAACACTTGCCGGTGCTTACCTGATTTTCTGGCCAATGCACTATGAAGGTTTTGCAGGTATGCCTCGTCGTTATTACGATTACAGTGCCTGGGAATCTTTCAAGCAATTCGGAACGCTTAACGAATTTATTAGCGTTGTAGTAATTATTGTATTCTTTACGCAACTCTTATTTGTTTTTAACTTCTTTATGAGTATATTTAAGGGTCGTAGAGTAACTTCTACTAATCCTTGGGGTTCTACAACGTTGGAATGGACTACACCAATCCACCCTGGTCATGGTAACTGGGAAGGTGATATTCCTGAAGTATATCGTTGGCCTTATGATTATAAAGATGATGGAAATGGTAACGATTTCATTCCACAGAATGTACCGTTGAAGCCAGGAGAAGAAGCACATTAATTGATTTAATTCAAGCTCTTTGTTATTATTAAAAGGAAAGCCCATATCGGCTTTCCTTTTAGTTAGAGAACCTTCCTGATGTGCAACGCCTATAAGATTTATTTTTAAAAGATAAATTAGTACTTTAGTTTTTGTTATAATTGGCACGATTATTGTTCAGACCTATAAGTGAATTATTTTAACGAACGGAATATTTAAACTAAACATCAAACCACAAATTATGAACTTGAAATTTTTTACAATTTCCGCTATTGCGCTTGCCATGAGCAATTTTGCTATGGCACAAGAAACAGAATCTAGGTTTGCCTCTCCTGTAAAAGGGTCTCTTATCGGATTCAGCGTAAACTTAACAGACTATTCCGCATCATTACCAGAAATTGGTAGAGTTGAAATGGGTGCGTCGTTGATGTACTGGAAAGGGTTGACAAAAAACCTGGATCTGTCCATTAGATTCAATGGATTATTTACTGATTACGCAAAACCAGTAAGGACAAGTGATCGCAACTTTGCAAGCGAACTGGAAGGTGCCTTACACATTAGAGCGTTGAGCGATGATCATTTATTTAATCCCTTTCTTTCTGCCGGGATAGGTGTTGGGCGTTACAGCAAATCATTTGTTCCTTATGCACCTTTGGGTGGTGGTTTGCAGGTAAACCTGATGAGCGAAACTTATCTTTTCCTGCAGGCAAACTATCGCGCTAGTTTCCAGGATACCAAGCTGGATAACAATATGTTCTATTCTTTCGGTGTAGCAGCTACTATCAATCATGGTAAGAGAAAAGTTGTGGAAGCTGCTCCTGTAGTAATTGATACTGATGGCGACGGCACACCTGATGCAACTGATGAGTGCCCATCTATTGCCGGAATAGCCCAGTTTAATGGTTGTCCTGATAAAGACAGTGATGGTATTGCTGATAAGAATGACAAATGCCCTGATGTTGCCGGTGTGGCTAAGTATGATGGATGTCCGATACCGGATACAGATAATGATGGTACTAATGATGAAAACGATAAATGTCCTTCTATACCAGGTGTAGCCAAGTATAATGGATGCCCAATACCTGATACTGATGCTGATGGTGTAAATGACGAAATGGATAAATGTCCGACTGCTAAAGGACCGCAAAGCAATCAAGGTTGCCCCGAAGTAAGAGAGGAAACCAGGAAAAGACTTGCTTTCGCAGCTAAAGCAATACAATTTGAAACAGGTAAAGCAGTAATTAAAAAACAGTCTAATAAAGTGCTTGATGAAATTGCTGATATTCTGAATGAGTATCCTGATTATAAAATGACTATTGACGGATACACGGATAATGTAGGTAAACCTGCTAAAAATCTTGAGCTATCAACGAATAGAGCAAATGCAGTAAAAGCATATTTTGTAAGCAAAGGTATTGCCGATGATAGATTGGAAGCTGAAGGTCATGGAGATGCCAATCCAATTGCCAGCAATAAAACAGCTAAAGGTCGCGCTCAAAACCGTCGTGTAGAGATGGATATGAAGTTAAAATAAGATTTCAACTTGTCTAAGTTACCTTCGAGTAGTTGATTAATAGGGTGGACACTTGCAAAAGTGTTTGCCCTTTTTTTATTCCTTTGAAGTAACTTTGCCCGCAAAATAACCCTCCGCTCAACCTATGCGTCTGTTCAGCTTTTTTTGCTTCATTTTTTTATATCCCTCTTTTTCTTCGGCCCAGGTTTCGGGAGCAGATTATAAATTGTATGATACTCATTTAAAAAAGGAAACTACTGTTCCCGAAATTGCTGATAAAATGGGAGAAAGTAATGTGCTGGTTTTTGGTGAACAGCACGATGATTCTATCGGGCACTTGATGGAGCAGAAAATGCTGGAAGCTTTATATGCTAAATACAATACCGATGTAATCCTGGCTATGGAAATGTTTCATCGCGATGTTCAATACATACTGGACGAGTACCTCGGAGGTCAGATCAGTGAGAAAAATTTCATTAAGGAGGCAAGAGCTTGGGATACTTATAAAACAGATTATCGTGCAACTGTAGAATTTGCTAAAGAAAAAGGACTAAAAGTAATTGCTGCTAATACGCCACCCCGCTATGCTAATATGGTTACCCGTAATGGTCTGGAATCATTAAATAAACTAAGCAAAACAGTAAAAAAGAATTATTTACCCCCCTTACCTGTGGATACTATGAAGGGTGAATATTATGAGCGGTTTCTTGAAGCTATGGGAGGTCATAGCATGCCTGGGATGAGCCTTTACCAATCGCAGAATTTATGGGACGCAACCATGTCCTGGTCTATTGCTCAGGTATTGAAGAAAAATAAAGGAAGCATTGTGTTTATGATGAATGGCAGATTCCATAGCGACAATCACCTTGGCTTTGTAAAGCGACTTATGGATAATTACAATAAAAAAGTAACAACCATAAGCTGTTTTGGTACTGAAGATTTTGAACATCCTGATTGGACAAAATACCAGCAACTTGCTGATTATATTGTGTTAACCAGGTTGAAAGCCAAAGATGCAGGCCAGTAGCGACCCAATGAAATCTACTAAATGGCCGTTGCCATTTGGGCGACAGCGTTAAGATCGAATATTTCTGTAAATTTTTCCAGGAAAATCTTTTTTACTTCCTGCTCATCTACCGTGGTACCCAGTTCTTTTGCCATACTCGTAACACCCTTGTCTACTATGCCACACGGAACGATGTAATTGAAGAATTGAAGATCCGTATTGACATTCAATGCCAGGCCATGCATGGTGATCCACCGGCTGCTTCTCACGCCCATGGCACATATCTTGCGGGCATGGGCAGTATCTGGTTCCAGCCATACTCCTGTAGATCCAGGTAATCTTCCGGCTTCAATGCCATACTCCCCGATGGTAAGGATTATAGCTTCCTCAAGACTGCGCATATACCAGCCAAGGTCTGTTTTGAATTGCTCGAGATCCAATACAGGATAGGCCACCATTTGTCCCGGACCATGATAAGTAATATCACCTCCACGATTGGTTTTGTAAAAAGAAACATTAAGATCTTTCATACGCTGATCATTGATCAGCAGGTTTTCAATAATGCCGCTTTTGCCTAATGTATATACATGAGGGTGCTCGCAAAGAAATAGATAATTCGGGATCGTTTTGCTATCAGGATGATCATTGTTAAAACGTGCAGACTTTACTTCAAGACCTTGCTTCATATAACTTTCCTGAAGTTCCCATGCAGCACCGTATTCTATATTTCTCAGGTCTTTGAAAATGATTTCTTTCATAGTTTGCATTCTTATTCTTCAGCAAAAATAGGTATAAATTAAAACAGGCTGCAACTTTTAGCTGCAACCTGTCTCTATACCTTAATTTCCTTTATCGATTAATTATAAGATATTCTCATGCCAGAGAAATAGCAATTCTGGCGGGTATTAATTTGTTTATTGATCGTTTGCAGGTAAAGCTGTAATAAACCACCATCAACCGTGATATAAGCGTGGATTTCAACCTCAGGACTAACGTGAGTCACAAAATGTGTTTCAGGAGTCTCTGCAATACCAGAGAAACCAAGCAAGGCTGTATTACCTGCTCCAATTTTCACCCTGATTTCATTGGGTCCTTTTACCAGCTCAATGGTAACAGTGTCCGCTTGTATCGGGAAATTATTACAACGCGTAGACCCTGACCATTTACCAATAAATCTGCTTGCCGCTGTAATATCACATTCGGCACCTTCAAAGCCTGTAGGGCATTGGCAGTAACCTTCACTACAGGATCCTCCGTTTTTACAGGAAAGCTCGGTACAGGGATCCTTAACACAAGAATTGAAAAGAACCATGCCTGAAATGGCAAAAAAGCTGAAAACGGTGACCAGTAAAGATTTCCAATTTTTCATAATTATGCTTGTGTAGAATTTTGCTTTATAAATATGTTGATTCAGTTTTGACAGAAATCGGGTGTTAAGATACAAAATAAATTGAAAAGGCAATAAAAATATAATTTTATTTTCCGGAAAACAAGAAAGGGATGAAACATAGTTCCATCCCTTTCTTGTTTAAATATTTACTGACTCTACGTCTTAATTAATGATGGTGATGATGTGACGGTGCAATTTTTGAAAACTCTTCTTCACTCACTTCTTCTTGTTTCACTTCCATAATCTGCTCCAGCTTTTCAAATAATCTGTCGAACAACAGACGGCGGTAAGTTTCATCCATAGTCTTTTCATCTTTCGACATTTTTTCCATATAAGATTCCATCCACGGTGCTTCATCACCTTCTTTCATTCCGAAATAAGCCATCACTTTGCTTTTGACATCGGTCATTACTTCTTCGAAAGAAACCTGGATATCATTTTCGCGTATCAGCTTATCGGAAATTAAAGTCCAACGTAACTGATGGTCAAATGATGAATATTCTTTATCAACTTCTTCATCTGTTTTTACTTCTTCACCACCTTTTTTCAACCATACTTTCAGAAAATCAACCGGAAGGTCAATAGGTGTTTCATGTACCAGTGTTTCAAATATTTCATTCTGGATACGGTCTTTAGCAATGCGGTCCGTTTCTTTTTCCAGTTCTTGCTTTACTCTTTCTTTAAAGGCAGCTTCATCTTTAATTTCAGCACCCGGGAAAGCTTCCGCAAAAAACTCTTCGTTTATTTCACGAGGAATAAGGCGGCCGATTTTAGTAAGGGTAAGTTTGTAAAACTGGTTCGCAGCTTCAGTATCACCTGCTTTATGCAATGCACTCTTCATGAACTCAGGAAGTTCTTCTTCAGTGCAGGCTTCTGATGGTTTGAACACAATAGTGCCTTCTGGTTTGATAGCTTTAAGCTGTTCTGCCAGCTTTTTAGGCATTTGCTCCAGTGTTACTACATCTTCAGTTTTTGTTGCATCCTCTGCTACATTACCTTGTTCATCGCAAGCTTCGTAAGAAGCGTAAACGATGTCTGTATCTTTTTCGAAAGATTCAGGATTTTCTACTTTACCTGCACGACGGCTGATGTTTTCGATCTCATCGTTAACCAGTTTGCCGCTTACCTTGATCTTGTATTTGGTAATAGCACCTTTCTTGTTAAGCGGAGTAACTTCAAAATCAGGTTTCAAGCCGATTTCAAATGCAAAATCAAAATCTGAAGGTTGATTCATGTCAAATTTCAGATCATTGTTTTCCATTGCAACAGGTTGGGCAAATATTTCGGGCTTATGCTCTTTAAGGTAATTCTGTAATTCGCGGTTAGCACTATTCAGTACTTCTTCTACAAATACAGATTGGCCATACATTTTCTTAACCATTCCGGCAGGTACATTACCTTTACGGAAACCGGGTACGTTTGCGTTTTTACTGTATTTTTTCAGGGCACTTTCAAAAGAAGGGAAATAATCTTCTTTAGTAATTTTTACCACCAATTTATCGTGGAGGTTACCGATGGATTCACGTGTTACCGTTGCCATGTTTATAAAATTTTAAATGGTTGTCTTGCTTTATTGCTAAAAACTATAACTAATCTGTAAAACAAAAACCCCGCAATTGCGGGGTTTTTGTGTCTTTGTGTGCGGGTGGAGGGACTCGAACCCCCAAGCCTCGCGGCACTAGATCCTAAGTCTAGCGTGTCTACCAATTTCACCACACCCGCGCCTCAAAAAAGGAGTGCAAAAGTAACGAACAATATTGGTTTTTCAATACGTCAACAAAATATTTTTTAAAATTTTTTCCGGATATGGAAAAGGCTCACATTTATTTCTTTTTGAAAAACGTTATTGCCAAGGAATCCTATCTGTATTTTAATTTGCAAAACATACGCTGATCCCTTGCTCCCATAGCACTAATAGCATTACTGCTAAGCCCTACAATTGAGTTATGATATTCTTTAAGCTTGGGTAAAGTACCAATTACTTTAGCATAAATGATCTTGCCATTTGCCGGATTCATGATCTTAAGGATGGAACCCCGGATGGCTGTATTATGAAAAGCGTAATATACGCCTGGTCCCGCTTTTGTTTTTAATGGATAAAATACTGCGGCCCCCGATTCTTCTGTTACACTTACTCCTGCCGTTTGCTGGTAATATAATTCTTCAAAAGCAGAAGGTTCAGCTACAGAAGCTGTATCTGCTATTTTTGTGATTTTATCAACAGACGTATCAGGAACTTTTTTTGCTACCCCGGCTTTCGGTAAAGTAGTTGTTTTCAAAGGATCAGATACGACAGAACTTGTATTTTCAGCAAAGGGTACCTGTGTGTTATCATAGGCTATCCAACCCACTTGTAATATCTTATCTGTTTCAATATCGGGAGTTATTAAATTATTCCAACGTTGGATGGCACTTTGAGGGACATTGAACATTCTGCTGATCCCTCGAAGATCATCCTCCTCGCCGACACGAAAATAGATGGGCTTGCTTTTAACTACACTTTCAATGCGTATAAAATTATAATTGTCAATAGGTATCCTGAATTTGGAACCTGTTGGCAGGCCATCCTGGTAATTCACATTATTTATATCTGCTAGTATAGCCGGAGGTACAGCATATCTTTTTGATATTAAAAAAAGGGTTTCACCATTTTTTACTTTATGCAACAAGTATGGCTTGCCTTCCTTTTGTTTTACCCATAATGTATCCTGTGCCACAACAGAGGCAGAGACGATAAGAAGTAAGGTAAGCAACAATGGTAATTTCTTCATTGCAAAAGATTATTTTTAAAAAAAATGGTTGAGGTTTTGTTTATAAAGACAAACACCTCAACCGTAGCCAACCTTTTAGGATGGATGTTTATTTATTTCATTGGCTCCTGTACGGCCAGTTTAGCTGTACGACTTACAGAAGTATTTATGCCTTCTATATTTTTACCATCCTTGTCAACCAATTGAACCTTTACGGTTACATCACCCATCGGAGCATTTTCGATAAAGTAAGGTTGCCATTTATCTATATCAAAATTCGTGCCGTTTACATCTACTTTTACTTTGTTACCATCTGCAGCAAGCGTTGTATTGTACAGATAGAAATCAAGAAGCAGGTTTTTGGTATCATCACCTAAGTAATCACCTTTGGGACGACTGTAGAAAATCATAGGCGTTTTAGGAACATCCAGTTTCGTAAGCTTTCCCTTTTCATCTACAGAGAAATGATATAGCACATTTGCTTTGGGCGATTTGATGGATTCATGGTAAGAACGTGAAAGGAAAGACATCAGGTAATGTTCAGATTTAACGGGAACGGTAAACGTTTTTGTAGGTTCATACAAGGCCAGATAAGGTTGATTATCCAGGATGAAATGTATATGCTGACCATCTTTTGAATTGGCACAAGATTTGGTTGTAGCGTCCGGAGTCTGGTTTTTCAACTCGTAATTTTTTACATCATAATCTACCGTGATTTTTACAGAGTCGGTACCCTGCAATTCGGCCTTTACATTTTTGATGCCAAGTTGAGCGTCTGCAAATTCAGGCGAACCTTCTACAGGTTTGATGGTAATAGGTGCCGTTGCTGATTCTGCTTTTGCTGTATCTGCCGATGTAGCACTTTCAGTATTGTTGTTATTATTGCAAGATGTAAATGCGAGTATTGCAACAGAGGTAGTTGCAATGGCCATAAGTTTTAGGTTCATCGTTTGTGTTTTTATGATCTGTAAAGCTAGGTATTTATCTGACTGAAACTGAAGGCATAGAGCTTTATTTAACCTTATTTTTAACAAAATAGCTTTTGAAAGAGTAAGTAACACCCGGGTGCTTAATGTTCGCTATAAAATCTAATAGTGAATTAATAAGTTTCAATGCTTTGTAATTTAGTAATATTGCGCATTGTTTTATTGCAGAGAAAAAATAAACTGATTAAGCACAAAAATATAACGAATGATATATTCAATGACAGGCTACGGCCGGGCAGAAGGCAAGGCTGGCAACCGTCAGGTAATAGTAGAAGTGAAATCGCTTAATGGCAAACAGTTTGAGCTCAATAGCCGCTTTACGCCTCTACTTAAAGCTTATGAAGCTGATATCCGCAACGAATTGATGCGCATACTAAAACGTGGAACTATTGATCTTTCCGTAACTATAAAACAGGAAGGGGCCAATAAACCCATGCAGGTAAATACAGAGCTGGCAAGGTATTATTACAATGCCATGACAACAATTGCTAATGATCTTAATCTTGACGTAGCAGCTCATCCTGAGCATGTGCTTTCTACATTGATGCGTATGCCTGAAATTGTTGCTGCTGATAGTGATACACTACCAGAAGAAGAATGGTTGAGCATTAAACAACTAATTACTGAAGCTGCGGAGAAGTTAGCACAGCACAGAGCAGAGGAAGGCAAGGAAATAGAGAAAGATTTACTGGCTAATATCAACAGCATCGACAGCCTGTTGAAAGAGGTGGAACAATACGAACCTTCGAGAATGGACCGCATCCGCCAACGGATAAATGGTTCACTTCAGGAATGGGTAGAGAAGGAAAGAATAGATATGAATCGCCTGGAGCAGGAGCTGATCTTTTATATTGAAAAAATAGATTTTTCAGAAGAAAAGCAAAGGTTACGTACACATTGCAATTACTTTGCAGAATTGGCCCAAAAGGGTAATGGTGACGGGATTGGCAAAAAACTTGGATTTGTGTTGCAGGAAGTTGGCCGTGAGGTGAATACTCTGGGTTCTAAAGCGAATGATGCTGATATTCAAAAGATAGTAGTGAATATGAAGGACAATCTTGAAAAAGCCAAGGAGCAAGTATTAAATGTATTGTAACCCGGATTGATTAAATTTCCATTTTCAAAAATTATATTGTGAAAACCAGATTAATATTTATTCTTTGTGTAGCACTGGGTATTGCCTCTTGTGGGGTGAAGTCATCTTTTTATCAGAAGCAGGTTCCGGTTCCGGGTGCGAAATGGTCATCTAAATTTCAGCCTCATTTTAAGATTGAAATCAAGGATGTAAAAGCCAGGTACAATGTCAGTCTGCTAATGCGCCATGATGAAGCTTACCCTAATGCAAACCTATGGTTCCGAATGAAAATTAAAGCACCAGGTGATTCTGTGTTTAGAGATGGTGCGCGGATAGAAAAACAACTTACTAATGCTGCAGGAGAATGGCTGGGTAGAGGTATGGGCACTATCTGGGAAGAAAGGATTGCAATTCCTGTAAGGGAAGCACCACAATTTACAAAGCCAGGAATGTACGAGATTAAGATTGAGCAACTGATGCGCAATGATCCCTTACCTTCTGTATTGAATGTAGGATTGAGAATTGAGAAATTAAAAAATTGATTTTAAACCAATAAATGAAAAACGGCCCCGATCTTCGGGGCCGTTTTTAGTTAAATTATTTTTCTCCGGTTACAGTAATAAGCTTCCATTTAAAATAGCATTTGTATTGTTCCTTGCGGGCCATAATCTTTTCCCAGATGGCGGTAAGCTTTCTCTGTAGCCTCTCGCCCGCGTGGTGTGCGTACTATATAACCCTCCTGTATCAGGAAAGGTTCGTACACTTCTTCAATGGTGCCGGCTTCTTCGCCTACAGCAGTAGCAATGTTGCTGATGCCTACAGGCCCGCCTTTGAACTTCTCAATAAGTGTAGACAGAATCCTGTTATCCATATCATCAAGGCCACTGGCATCTACGTTAAGCGCTTTAAGGCTATGTTCCGTAATGCCCAGGTCTATCACACCATTGCCCAATACCTGTGCAAAGTCGCGCATACGACGCAGCAAGCCGTTGGCTATACGTGGTGTTCCTCTGCTCCTGCGTGATATTTCTCCTGCAGCATCCGAAGTGATCTTCACATTAAGCAAAGCCGCGGAGCGGATAATTATTTTTTGCAACACTTCCTGTGTGTAATAATCGAGCCGTGATTTAATACCGAAACGGGAAAGTAAGGGGGCTGTAAGCAGCCCTGATCGCGTTGTTGCGCCGATTAGGGTAAAAGGGTTCAATGCGATCTGGATACTACGGGCATTGGCGCCGCTTTCGATCATAAGGTCTATTTTATAATCTTCCATAGCTGCATACAAATACTCTTCAACCACTACACTCAATCTATGTATCTCATCAATAAACAGTACATTTCTTGCTTCCAGGTTGGTGAGCAGGCCAGCCAGATCTCCTGGTTTGTCCAGTACGGGACCACTGGTTTCTTTTATACCAACTCCTAGTTCATTGGCTACAATGCGCGACAGTGTTGTTTTACCCAAGCCGGGAGGCCCATGAAATAAAACATGATCCAGGGCCTCACCACGCATATTTGCCGCCTTAATAAAAATACGCAGGTTCTCGATCAGCTGAGGCTGGCCTGAAAAATCTTCAATGGATTGCGGCCTTATGCTGTTCTCGTATTCTTTCTCTGCAGGATCGGGGCTATCAGGCCTTATATGTGATGGTTCCATAATGGCAAATTAATAAAGCGGTTTAAATTTCTTCTGCTACAGTTCATGCTTTATCCCTGATGATAACATTTGCGGCAACGAGGTTCATACTTATCTTTTTCTCCTAACAATACCTTACTCTCTTCCTCTGTTTTTCGGTAAGAATAATTGGCAATATTACCACACACCATACAAATAGCATGCAACTTGGTAATATAATCTGCTTTGGCCAGCAGAGCAGGTACAGGGCCAAAAGGTTCGCCTTGAAAATCCATATCCAGCCCGGCAATGATAACCCGAATACCTTTAGATGCAAGTGTTTCAGCAACGTTTGGTAGTTCAGCATCAAAGAATTGTGCTTCATCAATACCGATTACTTCAGCATCTTCAGCAAGAAGTAAAATATTTTGCGAGGCTGAAACCGGCGTAGAGCGTATACGATGCTCATCATGAGAAACAACATCGGTATCGTGATAACGTTTATCTACGGATGGCTTAAAAATTTCTATGCGTTGGTTAGCGATCTGGGCTCGTTTCAGCCTGCGTATCAATTCTTCCGTTTTGCCGGAAAACATAGACCCACATATCACTTCTATCCAGCCGGAATCCGTTCCGGACTTAAAAGGTTCTATAAACATCTGGCTACAAAAATAGGATTATTGAAGTAACCCTAAGTCTTTTATCACATCAGAAGTTTTAGACCTTATTGAATAGCAAGCGATACCACATTACTTTTCTCACTTTCGTTCCAGAGACGATCAAGAGCCGTTACTACATACTTGTAATTTTTCCCTCCATCTTTATCTATAAAACTACTGGCCTGGGTAAGCGCAATAATATTTTCAGCACTGGTTATGTTTATTTTTTCATCTGGGCCAAAACGATAAACCAGGTACTTTATGGGCTCCTTTGAAACATTTGATTCTTCCCATTGAATCAACATGCCGTTATTGGTAGTTGCTGCACGGGCTACGGGCGCGGCCGGAGGTACATTATCTATCCAGCTCATAGGCGGAGGTATGGCAATGGTACCAAAGTAATTTTGCTGTAAGCTATCTGTCAGATCCTGTCTTAATTTATAAAAAGAGGACATGCTGTAAAATACAAATCCATTGGTATTCAATGCACGGGCTTCACGTATCTGTTTTAATATTTCATCAGGTTTGTTCCAGGGCGATGTTGTTGCATTCAACATACGGTACACACCAAGGCCAATATACAATTGCCTTGCACCCGAATTTTTTTTCCACCAGGGAAGTAATATATCATAGGCTGCAACTCTATGGCCATGTTCCCAGTATAGTTGGGGTGCTACGTAATCCACCCACTTTTTATCAATCCATAACCTTACATCGCTATACAGATCATCGTAACAACTGGAACCTCTTGTGGCAGAACCTTCAGGATCTTTATTGTCGTTGCGCCATATACCAAAAGGGCTTACACCAAATTTTATCCAGGATTTTTGTTTCTTGATATTTGAATTCAATTGCGAGACAAACATGTTCACATTGTCTCTGCGCCAGTCTTCCCGGCTCTGACCATTGTTATATTTATTATAGCTGGTCTGATCGGGAAAAGGCCTGCCGGCAACAGGGTAGGGATAAAAATAGTCATCAATATGAACGGCATCAATATCATAGCGCGCTACCACATCAAGAATCACTTTTAGTATGTATTCCCTTGCTTCAGGATTGCCGGGATCAAAGTAAGCCTTGCCGGCATAGTTGATAATCCATTCAGGGTGTGTACGGGTAGCATGGTTGGCAGGATTGGGATTGCTATTACTGGCCACCAATGCACGATAAGGATTGAACCATGCGTGGAATTCCATATTGCGTTTGTGGCATTCGCGTATCATAAATTCCAGGGGGTCATACTTTGGAAAAGGAGGCTGGCCTTGCTTTCCCGAAAGATACTTGCTCCAGGGCTCATATTGTGAAGGATAAAAAGCATCTGCAGCAGGGCGTATTTGCACGATAACGGTATTGAATCCCGTACGCTGTAAAAAGTTGAGATGGTTGATAAATTCTTGTTGTTGTTGCTGGGCAGAAAGACCTTGTTTGGAAGGCCAGTCAATATTGCCAACGGTGGCTATCCACACGGCACGCAGTTCTCTTTTAGGAGCTACATCTTTGGCGAAAAGATTCAGGTTCAGGCAAATAAGGCAAAGGAAAGCTATCAGTTTATGCACGCAGATTATTGATTTTGATTTATCGGTAAAAGCAAAGATAATATTTGCCTAAAGTAATATCTGTTTGAACCTTGATTTTTACCAACACTTTATTTTTTACTAAAAAAATACATGGCAACACAAAGCAATAAAGTAATGGCCAGCGCCAGCCATGGGAAAAGCTTTTCTAATTTCTGCTGCCGGCTTAATCGCTTCAATGTTGTGTCAACCTTTAGTTCTTCATCGGGACTATTTACAGTTATCATTTTTAGTCTTTGTAATATCTCTTTAGCAAAATAAACAGGCAGGGTAGATGAAGCTTTTATTATTCCTTCTATTAAGCCACGAATGGTATCTGTTTTGCCTTTCAGCAGAATGACCGCTATCTTTTCATCACTCATCATGAACAACAAATATTGATGTAATAGTTCTTTGTTCATCCTGTAAACATCTATCAAAGCTATATGGGCGTTTAGCTTGTGTATTTCTTGTAAGAGATATTCGGGTGTAACAATGGCTGCATTTCTGGTAAACCTTCCTGAAAGCCAACGATCATAGTCGTATAAAGCTCTTTTTTCTGCATTGTTCAGAATAGTGTAAGCTTCATGAATGGCTCTGAATCTGGCCCCCGAAAATGCATTATCGGGATTCTTGTCGGGATGATATTCGTGCGCGAGCCTGCGAAATGACTTTTTAATTTCATCTGCTGTGGCTTTTGGCCCTATTTCCAATGTTTGATAATGGTCTTTGATGGCTGATTATTAGTGTTTTAATGTGGAAACTGTTGCCTCCACACCGGGAATGTGTGTAAATTTTTTCCCAAAGCTAAACAATACTATAAAAATGTGTTTAGAAAGGCACAAAGGTCTCATTATGAGGCGCATTTAGGGTGAAATCGTCGTAATTTTACTACACAATCAAAACCGATATATCATGACAGAGAAAGATTTTAACGACATGTTGATCAGCAACAGCGATTTCCTTCAACCTGTAGCTGTTTCGCTAACCCATGATACCGAAGAGGCAAAGGATCTTATACAGGAAACTTTGTATCGTGCCATGGCTAACCGGGAAAAGTACCAGACCGGTACTAACATCAAAGCATGGTTATACACCATCATGCGCAACATCTTTATCAATAACTATCGTCGCAAAAAGAAGTTCACCAAGGTAACTTCAGATGTACCCCAGGATTACTTCCTGTATCAAACGGATAAAGTAGCACACAATGATGGTATTATCAATGCGGGCATAAGAGAGATTAAAACTGCTATCAATCGTTTACCTGATATTTTCAGATTATCATTTGAACTGCATTACCTGGGCTATAAATACCAGGAAATAGCAGATACACTACAAGAACCATTGGGGACCATAAAGAGTAGAATCCACTTCGCACGAAAAATGCTAGCGAGCAAACTTACCAGATAGCAACATGCAATCTGTCAATAAAGACAATGCCAGCCCTTTAGGCTGGCATTGTCCGTTTCTGTACTTTTGAGAAAAAATCAGGATCAATAAAATGCCGGCAAAACTCTCTATAAATATTAATAAAATTGCTACGCTACGTAATAGCCGTGGCGGTAATAATCCCGATGTAATTAAAGCTGCACTGGATATTGAGCGTTTCGGAGCTGATGGTATTACAGTACACCCCCGTCCCGATGAAAGACATATCAGGTATGCAGATGTGCGGGAACTAAAAAAAGTGATCAGCACGGAACTGAATATAGAAGGTAATCCGCTGGAAGAAAGCTTTGTGCAACTGGTATTGGAAAATAGACCCACGCAAGTTACGCTTGTGCCTGATAGCCGCGACCAGCTCACTTCCAATCATGGTTGGGATACAGTTAAAGAAAGAGATTATCTTAAAAAGATCATCCCTGTTTTTCAGAAAGAAGGTATACGGGTTTCTATCTTCGTGGATCCTATTGTCGCTATGGTAACTGGCGCAAAAGATTGTGGTACAGACAGGATAGAATTATATACCGAAGCTTATGCAAGGGTATTTGTAAAGGATAAAGATGCTGCAATAAAAGATTATGTTGCTGCGGCACAAGAGGCTTCCAGACTTGGTCTTGGCCTTAATGCCGGACATGATCTTGATATGCACAACCTACAGTTTTTTGCCAGGCATATTCCCAATCTGGACGAAGTATCAATAGGCCATGCACTCATCAGCGATGCTTTATATTTTGGCCTGCAGAATACGGTGCAGTTGTATAAAAGGCAATTAATGTAGACTAAGAATTTTATTCTCGCAGCGCCGCCGCGTCGCTGCGAGAAATTATAAATGTTGCATTACATCACCACCACCAAACTTTTAATCACAGCACCCAACCGAATAGCATCATAAATGCGGGGCTCTGTAGCTCCATGTTGTTTTACAGAAGCTTCGTGAGAAGTAACACACAGTTCACAGCCATTAAGCACAGACACGACAAGGCTCACCAGTTCAAAAAATTCTTTACCTAAAACAGGGCTCATCATAATGCTCATACGTAAGCCGGCAGGGGTATTATTGTAATATTGATTTTGAGGCAGGTAATGGCGGAAACGGTAGAAAATGTTATTAGTATTCATCAATGAAGTACAAGCATGTATCTCTGCAATCTCTGCATCACTGGTTTCTTCTTTTCTGGCCAATGCTTCAAATGCAGTAATCAATATAGTAGATTTTTCATTTACTGCAACAGCAAGTGCCAATAAATAAGCTTCTTTTTTGTTGATGTTTGTGCTCTTTAAAACGGTTCCTATATTAAGTTTCAGGTCTTTCAGGTAACGGCTGTCTACAACGGCCAGTTTCTCAAGGCTCTCACTTTTATAATCGGCTGGTATGTTTAAATCTGCAAAGAGATTTTGAATGGTTTCGTTCATTGGGAAATTGAAATTGGAAATTTGAAATTGAGAAAAAGTGCCAAGATTTTAAACCTTGAATCTCTGATCTAAAATCATACAGCTTACATCCTCAATAAAAAAAGAGATGTGAATGCTGATACCGAGGTCTCAATACTCACATCTCAATATGCAATTCTTTACATTAAGCTTCTGCTAATTGTGCAGTTAAGGTTTCTTCACCCTTTTTCCAGTTGCAAGGACAAAGTTCATCTGTCTGTAAAGCATCCAACACACGCAATACCTCATCTACATTACGGCCTACGCTCAGGTCGTTTACATTAACCCAACGAATGATGCCTTGAGGATCTACGATGTAAGTAGCACGATAAGCAATTTTTTCTGTTGCTTCAAGGATACCCAGATCTTCTGCAAGTGATTTTGAAGTATCTGCAAGCATAGGGAATTTCAGGCCACGCAAGTCGTCATTTTCTTTTCTCCAGGCCAGGTGCACAAATTCAGAATCTGTAGAAGCACCGATCAGTACAGTATCTCTGTCTGAAAATTCGCCATAAACATTGTTAAACGCGGCAATTTCTGTAGGGCAAACGAAAGTGAAATCTTTAGGCCACCAAAACATTACCATCCACTTGTCTGTATCCATATGGATAGCGTTGGTAATTTCTGCAAACTCTTTACCAGGTGCATCTGCATTCAAAGCGGATGCTACCACTGCCTTTTTCTTAAATTCCGGAAATTTGCTACCTACGGAAGCTGTTTTGTTACTCATTGTTAATTTTTGCTTTTTAGTTATCGTTGATTTTTTTGCTGGGCAAAGGTCGTTATCCTTTTTGGTATAACGATAATATTTTGCCTATTAAAAAATAGGGATTTTCAATCAGGAGATTAAAAGAGGAAGTCTATTTTAAAGAAAATCATTTTAATTTGCCCTGATTTCCCGGTTGTAATCCACCTACTTTTGCAATATGCCTACCCGTATAGTCTTTCTTGGTTCCAAACCAATTGGTTTCCATTGTCTTCAGTTTTTATTAGAGCAAAAAGAAATGCTTGATATTGAAGTTGTGGGGCTTTGTACCCGCTTGCGTAAAGAGTTTAGTGGTGAAAGCGATCTTACCGGCTTGGCTCAAAAATATAATATTCCGGTGCTTTCTTCATTGAATGATATTCCGGAATGTGATATTATTTACTCCGTGCAGCATCACGAATTATTAAAGGCAGAGCATATTCAGAAGGCAAAGAATATTGCTGTAAACCTTCACCTGGCGCCACTTCCGGAGTATCGGGGCTGCAACCAGTTTTCATTTGCCATCATAGATGAAGCTAAGGAATTCGGGGCAACCATACATCAGATAGATACCCGCATCGATCATGGAGATGTATTGTTTGAGCACCGGTTCTCCATACCGGAACATTGCTGGGTAAATGATCTTTATGAGCTCACGTTCAATGCTGCAATCAAACTTTTTCATGAATCACTTCCTTCTTTGATCGAAGGAAATTATACCAAAGTTCCCCAAGCAGAATTACTTAAAAAACGGAAAGAAAGTCTTCATTTTCGTAAGGAGATTAACGAACTGAAGCAAATAGACCTGAATCAATCCGGAGAGGCGATTGAAAAGGTGATCAGGGCCACATATATGCCTGGTTTTGCGCCTCCTTATGCAATAATCAGTGGGAAAAAAGTATATTTTAAAGTAGAGTAGGCTTTCGTATTATTACAGAGGGATACCATGCGCCGGAACTATTTGCTTTGTTTATTTGCATATTGATTACCCACTGTAATACAGACAGATAATATGCTTAATTTTGTTCCATTATTATTTTAAAAAGTATTTCCTTAAAGAAGGATTTAAATTGCTTTTATGATCGTTCAACAGCTATATACTAATTGCCTTAGTGAGGCAGCTTATTTCATTGCCAGCGATGGCGAAGCCGCAGTAGTGGATCCTTTGCGTGACATTGACGAATACCTGAAACTTGCTGAAGAGCATAAAGTGAAGATCAAATATATTTTTGAAACGCACTTTCATGCTGATTTTGTGAGTGGCCATCTGGATCTGGCAAAGGCAACAGGAGCTACAATCGTTTACGGTCCGCTAACCAATGCTGCTTTCGATTTTCACCTGGCCAAAGATGGTGAGGAATTTGGTATCGGCCATTTAAAAATAAAAGTGCTCCACACACCGGGACATACACTGGAAAGTACCTGCTATCTGTTGCTGGATGAAGAAGGTAAAGAGTATTGTGTGTTTACCGGCGATACTTTATTTGTAGGTGATGTAGGCCGTCCGGACTTATTCAGCGGTAGCCTTACCAAAGAAGACCTTGCAGCGATGATGTATGATTCGCTCAATAATAAAATCAAAACATTGCCCGATCATGTAATTGTTTACCCTGCACATGGCCCTGGCTCTGCCTGTGGCAAAAATCTGGGGAAAGAAACTTTCAGTACTATTGGTACACAAAAAGCTTCCAACTATGCCCTGAAAGAGCAAACCAAAGAAGAATTTATAAAAGAAGTAACTACAGGCTTAAATACGCCACCAGCGTATTTCCCGGTAAACGCACAAATCAATTCTACAGGCTATGAGAGCCTGGATACGGTGAGGTCAAAAGGCTTAACTCCGCTTTCGGTAGATGCTTTTGCACAAAAAGTAAAAGATGGCGCCATTATTCTGGACACTCGTTCATCAACAATATTTACAGAAGGCTTTGTTCCGGAATCTATAAGCATAGGACTTGATGGAAGGTTTGCAGAATGGGCCGGAAGTATATTGCCTTTTGATAAGGATTTGATATTGGTTACTGAACCGGGAAAAGAAGAAGAAACAGTAGTCCGGCTGGCTCGCGTGGGGCTGGATAAAGTAATCGGATATCTTGAAGGTAGCTTTGAGGCCTGGCAGCAAGCTGGTAAAAAAATTGACCTCATCATAGATGTGGAACCGGAAGAGCTGGCCATGGATATTCCATTCGATAATAAGCTACAGGTTATAGATGTACGGAAACCATCCGAATTTGAGATAGGCCATATTAAAGGTGCAGAGAATATACCGTTGAGTGAATTGAATGATCCGCTACACATGGCACAAATAGACGATGAAGCAAATCTTTATGTGCATTGCGCCGGAGGGTATAGAAGTGTAATAGCTTGCTCTTTAATGAAGCGTGAAGGGTTTCATAACCTGCGCAATGTACTGGGTGGTTTTGGTAAAATGAAAGATGTAAAAGATATGCCTGTAGTACAGCCGAGCACATCTAAAGTGTAAATAATTATAAAGATTTCAGAGGCTGTCTAAAGAATTTTTAGACAGCTTCTTTTTTATTTAGATAATCTTATCGTCAATAAAAGCACACTACCTATAATAGCCGGTATGATCAGGTTCAGCAACCATATCATATAACTTCCGGCAAGTATAGCCATACTATCAGAAGCTATAGCCGTTTCTGTAAACAGCAGCCCTGCTACAAAACCGCGCACACCAAGGTCTGCAAGAAAAATGGACGGAATGACGGTGATCATCCAGAACATAAGTCCTGCTACCAGGAAACCGGTAACCCAGGGTACGCCTGCTCCCAAAACGTTTGCCAATAAAAGAAACTGGAAGTTATAGACACAAAACCTAATAAAAGACACGCCCAGTATTTGTAAAAGATCAGCTTTGGAATACCTCTTTAATATCCGGATTGAAATAATAACCTTTCTCAACCACTTTCTGTTTTCTGCCCAGCCTGCAATAAGATCAATGCGCAAATAAACGAAAATCAATAGTGATGCGGATATGAGTGCCGCAATTAAAGCGAAAAGCTGCCAGCTACCGGGATGCGAAATATTGAAATAAATAAGACCAGCTATGCCAAAAACATAGGTAACAATGGTCTGTGAAAGATTGCTGATCAGAGTTGCAATTGCTGCCCGAAGCTTATTTTTATCGTTAAGATATAAAATCCTACCCGCAAAATCGCCGATCTTATTAGGGGTTACTATCGAAAAAGAAATGCCGGTAAGGGTGGAGGCAAATGCTTTACGAAAAGGTACGGGCTCAATTTTCTGTAGCAATATTTTCCACTTAACAGCCTCAAGCATCCAATTGAGCGGTGCAAGAATGGCAACACATAATAATAAAAATTGATCGCCTTCTTTCCAATGTTGTTTAAATGCAGACCATTGAGTCGCAAATCCGCCTTTGTGAACAATTTGCCGGTAAATGAGCCAAAGCAGTAAAACCGTGATCAAGGGTGTTGCAATATAATTAAGCAGTATTTTTTTGGTAGTTTTGTTCACAATATTTTTTTGTAAAAATTCGGAATATTTGCAGGCACTAAACCCGTCTTACAATTATCCTGTAGCTCAAATCTAATTAACTTGTCTGTAATTCTTGGCATTGACCCCGGTACGATTACTATGGGATATGGTATCATATCCATCGGCAAAAGTAATCTTTCCCTTGTCGAAATGGGGGTGCTACACCTTTCCAAATATAAAGAGCATTCTGAACGTTTGCATTTTATTTTTGAAAGAGTTAGCGCATTGGTACAGATCCATAAGCCATCTATTGTAGCATTGGAGGCGCCATTCTTCGGGAAAAATGTACAAAGTATGCTCAAGTTGGGTCGGGCACAGGGAGTGGCTATGGCCGCAGCTATGGCGCATGGCAGCCTTACGGTGGAGTATGCTCCTCGTAAAATAAAACAGATCATTACCGGAAACGGGAACGCTTCCAAAGAGCAGGTGTGGAAAATGTTACAGCATCAATTAAATTTTAAAGAAGACCCGAAATTTCTTGATGCTACAGATGCCGTTGCTGTAGCTTTGTGTCATCATTTTGAATGTAACACCAACCTTTCTGCCAGTATAAAAAAAGTGCCTGCGGCAAAAAAAACGACTAAGGGTTGGGCTGCATTCCTGGATGCTAACCCTGGCCGAATTAAGTAATTTGAAAATTAGGAAATGTGCTAATGAGGTTGCTACTCATTTAACTATCTGTATATTTTCTAATGAGTACATTAATCAGTTCAATTTCCATATTTTCTAATTTGCACATTGGTGAATTAGCTAATTCACCAATTAATTCCGATTTTTGCTGACTGAAAATACTATGGCTAAAGAATATAAGAGATTGCTGGTCACCGCTGCATTACCATATGCCAACGGACCGGTTCATATAGGACATCTGGCGGGTTGCTACCTGCCTTCTGATATTTATGTGCGCTACCAACGCGCTCAAAAACGTGATGTAAAATTTATCTGCGGAAGTGATGAGCATGGTGTGCCCATTACCATCCGTGCTATGAAGGAGGGTATTACGCCGCAAGATGTGGTGGACAAATACAATGCGCTGATCAAAGATAGCTTTGCACAAATGGGTATCTCGTTCGATATCTATTCCCGTACTTCTTCCGATACACACAGACAAACTTCCCAGGCATTTTTCAAAAAACTGTACAATGATGGTTTGTTCGAAGAAAGAGAAAGTGAGCAATATTATGATGAGGAAAAGAAGATGTTTCTTGCTGATCGCTACATCATAGGTACCTGCCCTGTATGTGGTAATGAGAATGCTTACGGCGACCAATGTGAAAGATGTGGTTCTACACTTTCGCCGGAGCAATTGATCAATCCGCGCAGCGCATTAAGTAATGCTGTGCCGATAAAGAAAACAACCAAACATTGGTATTTTCCGCTGAACCAATATGAAGATTTTCTGAAGGAATGGATCGTAGAAGGTAAGAAGGATGAATGGAAACCCAATGTATATGGTCAATGTAAAAGCTGGCTGGATAGTGGCTTGCAGCCCCGCGCTATGACCCGTGACAGCAATTGGGGTGTCCCTGTTCCTATAGAAGGCGCTGAAGGTAAAGTGTTGTATGTATGGTTTGATGCGCCGATAGGTTACATCAGTGCTACTAAAGAATTATTGCCTCAAAGTTGGGACCAGTATTGGAAACAAGAAGATACCAAACTAGTACATTTTATTGGAAAGGATAATATTGTGTTTCACTGTATCATCTTCCCTGCAATGCTTAAAGCGCATGGTGGTTATGTACTTCCGGAAAATGTGCCGGCCAATGAATTCCTGAATATTGAAGGGGAAAAAGTATCTACCTCGCGCAACTGGGCGGTATGGATCAATGAATATATTGAGGACTTTCCGGGCATGGAGGATACCCTGCGTTATGTACTTTGCGCCAACGCACCGGAAACAAAGGATAATGATTTTACCTGGAAAGATTTTCAGGATAGAAATAACAGTGAGTTGGTAGCTAAGTTTGGCAACTTTGTGAATCGTGCTATGGTGATGATGCACAAGTTCTGTGGTGGCCGTGTACCTGCATTTCACGATGATGCCAAAGAGGATCGTGACATAGAACTCATCAAAGAAATACAAAAATCAAAGAAGAAGATTGAAGACCTGATAGAAACTTACAAGTTTCGTGATGCGTTATTTGAGATCATTGAGCTTTCCAGTAAAGGCAATAAATATTTGCAGGATATAGCACCCTGGAGCTTAGGTAAAACACCGGAGCTGCAAACAGAGAATCAAAAGAAAATTGATAACTGTATCCATATTTCTTTACAGTTAACGGCCAACCTTGCTATTTTTGTAAATCCTTTTCTGCCTTTTACAGCCAGGAAAATATGCCATTTGCTTAAAGTGGTAGATAAGATGCTGGATTGGGAACATGGTGGCAAAATGGATTTGCTCAAAACAAATTATCCTTTGCGTGCACCGGAATTATTGTTCCGTAAAATTGAAGATGCAGAAGTAGAACAACAACGCGCCAAGTTGGAACAAAAGGCGGCTGCGAGCAAGGCTGCACAAGCTCCGCAACCGGAGGTTGTTACGGAAGCAGAAGCAGTGGAAAAGGAATTAAAACCAATCATTACCTTTGATGATTTTGCTAAAATAGAGCTGCGTGCCGGTACTATTCTGGCTGCTGAAAAAGTAGCAAAAGCAGATAAATTGCTTAAGCTGGAAGTGGATCTTGGCTTTGAAAAAAGAACAATTGTATCAGGCATAGCACAACATTATCAACCAGAAGAAATTGTAGGCAAGCAAGTAACCGTTGTCATTAACCTGGCACCACGCAAAATGAAAGGTATTGAAAGTGCCGGCATGATACTTATGGTTGAAGATACCGATGGTAAACTTATATTTGTTTCCCCGGTGAATACCGTAAATGCAGGTAGCGAAGTAAAATAATTTAAGTATTAAGAAACAAGTATCAGGTATCAGGTATCAAGATTTAAGTATCAAGTATTATGTATTGAAAGTGCATTGGTCTTGATACTCGATACTTAAATCTTGATACTGGAAACAAGGCATCACCACACAATAAAACATACATGAAGAAGAAAACCCTTTGGTGGCTTATCGGTATTTTAGCCTTTATTGTTATCCTGTTGCTGGTACTTAAAGGTACGGGTGCAATAGGAGGAGGTGATGGTATTAAAGTTGCTGTGGACACAGCTTCCGAACGTACTATTATTCAAAGTGTGAGTGCGAGTGGTAAAATTTACCCCGAAACAGAAGTAAAAATAAAACCCGATGTGAGTGGCGAAATTGTTGAATTGAAGGTACAGGAAGGAGATTCCGTAGTGAAAGGACAGCTACTGATCCGGATCAATCCCAGCATTTATAACTCTGTGGTAACCCAGGCCGAAGCTTCCATGAATCAGAGCAGGGCAGGTGTAAATAATGCCCGCGAACTGGTAGCCCAGGCCAAGGCGCAAATGAACAGAGCCAAAGCAAATTTTGATAGAAACAAACAGCTGTTTACCGACAAGGTGATCAGTCGTATGGAATACGAACAATCCGAAACGGACTATTTATCTGCAAAGGCAAGCTACGAGGCTACTGCAGCCAATGTTACCGGTGGTAATTATGGTGTAGCCGGAGCCCAGGCCAATCTTTCGCAGGCAGTAGAAAATCTTCGCCGTACCAATATTACAGCGCCAACGTCTGGTATCATTTCTCAATTATTGGTAAAAAATGGAGAAAGGGTAGTAGGTACAGCACAAATGGATGGTACGCAGATAATGACCATTGCTAACCTCGGCAAAATGGAAGTACGTGTAGATGTAAGCGAAACAGAGATTACTAAAGTGAGCATTGGAGATACAACCCTGATTGAGGTTGATGCTTATCGTAATAAAAAAATAAAAGGTGTAGTATCAAAGATATCTGTTTCCAGTGTGCAAATGAATTCGGTTACTGCAGCAGCCACAGCATCTACCGATCAGGTAACCAATTATACGGTTCATGTCCTTATCCTGCCGGAATCTTATGCTTGGTTACGTACGGAATTGGGCAGGGGTAATTTTCCTTTTAAACCTGGCATGAGTGCGGGCGTTGAGATTCAAACCAGCAAAGAATCCGGAATCCTTTCTGTTCCTATTAATGCTGTTACTACACGCGATCTTGCAGATTCTTTAAAGAAGAAAAATAAATCTGTTGAAACAGAAGCAGAAAGTATTCGTCAGGTAGTATTTGTATATAATAAAACTACAAAGGCAGTGGAGATCCGCGATGTGAAGACCGGGATCCAGGATAATGAATATATACAAATCACTTCCGGACTTAAAAAGGGCGATGTAATAGTGGTGGCACCTTACGGCACTGTTACCCGTACCTTGCAGGATAAATCGAAAGTCAGGGTTGTACCACGCAATCAGCTTTACGAAGTAAAAGAAGAAAAATAATGTGCAAATGCTGATTGGCAAATAATGTAACTCTGTTGTTTTATTTGCCAATCAGCTCATTTGCTAACCGGCCAAATTAATGATAATTACCCTACTCTCGGATTTTGGTTACCAGGATAATTTTATTGCTGTTGCAAAAGGTGTTTTGCTTCAAAAGCTTCCTGTGGCCAGGCTTATAGACCTTAATCACGAGGTAGAACCTTTTCATCTGTTACAATGTAGCTATCTGTTGAAAAGTGCTTACAGTAATTTTCCCGAACAAACAGTCCATCTTTCACTCTTTGATATTATGCACCGCAATCCTGCGGCTTTACTTGTTACAAAGGTTGATGAACAATATATTATTACAGCAGATAACGGCTTGCTTCCACTTACCTTTGATGGTAAGCTAGGTAAGGTTTATATGCTGGAGCAGACTGTAAATACCTACCTGGATTGGTTGTATCTGGCAGCTGATTTTATTGCTGGGCTGGAACAAACCAATTTTAACCTGGATCATTTACCCACACTGGAACCTAAAGTGCATCCTTCGCAATTGCAAGCGCTGATTAAAGACAATTCGATTGAATGCCAGGTAATTCATATAGACCGCTACGAAAATGTAGTGATCAACATCACGAAAGACAAATTTGAATCTTTACGTAAAGGAAGAAAATTCAGAATACAAATTGTACGGGATACGGTAACGCAGATCAGTAAAGACTACTCCGATGTGCCGGTGAGTGATAAACTTTGTCTGTTTAATAGCGCAGGATATATGGAAATAGCAATCAACCAGGGAAAGGCGTCTTCGCTTCTTGGCCTTAGATTGCATAATGAAAGGCAGTTGATCTACCAGAATATTAAAATTGAATTCTTATGATTGTCCGTATAGTAAAAATGGTATTTCTCCCCGAGCATGTACCGGCTTTCGTGCAACTTTTTGATGAACGAAAAGAAAGGATAAGGAATTTTAAAGGATGTCACCATCTTGAACTTTGGAGGGAAGGCGGGAAGGAGAATATATATTTTACCTACAGCCATTGGGAGAATGAACAAGCCCTGGATCATTATCGTTTTTCAGAATTTTTTAAAGAAACGTGGGGGCTTACCAAAGCTTTATTTGAACAAAAAGCTGAGGCTTGGAGTGTAGAACAGGAACGGATAGTAGATTAATAATAATAAAAGACGGAAGCATATTGCTTCCGTCTTTTATTATTGAATAAGCCTAAGCCCTGACGATTATTTTATTTTTATGATCTTTTCTTTAACCGAAACACTTCCTTGTTTCACTTCCATAAAATACATACCCGGAGCGATATTATTACCAGAAACATGGATGATATTGCTTCCCGCATGCAAAACCTGGGTTTGACTGGAAATAAGTTTGCCTGTAATATCGGATACCTGTATACTGGCTTGATGATCATCGGCAGTACTGACAAGGTTTACAGTCCAGTCTGATGAAGTTGGGTTAGGGAAAATTTCCTGCTTAGCTGATGGGATGGCATCAGGAGCAACCATGTAGCTGTATTGAGGTACACTCCCGTCATTTTCCGTTGTACTTGTTTCACGTGCTGGTCTGGCCTGGTTGAATACATAACACATTTTTAAAGCACTGAGGCAAGTCCCGGAACCTCCACCAATCGGTACTACAGACAGCGATGCATTAGTCTGATATGGAGATGGAGTAGGTGGGGCCGAAAAGGAAACAACAGCAGCATCACCATTGATACCATTGGGATAAGTAACTGTGGCACCCGTACCTCCAAGGCCTGCCCAGCTAAATTGCATTCCTGTTCCAGCAGGGTTCAATGCCTGTAAATTAAAAGTATTGGGATCTGTATTTTTTCTGCATACAGAAAAGGCAGCACAATTACCGATAGTGTTGCCACCTGTAGAGAGACAAATACCCTGTGATTTTACACACTGCGCCCCGGTCGAATTATTGGTTGCAGTCATAGTCACAGTATAACTATTACCCCAGTTGGGAGGACTGATAATGGTCGTTAAGTCAACCGTAATTGAGGACCCGGTGTAAGGGGTCCCGTTGATGAGCCAGGTATAAGTATAACCTGAAAGAGGGTTCAATGTAGAAAAGGTATACAGGTTCGTATTGTTGGTATTAAAGCAATACTCGAAACCGCCATTCTCTACATAGGTAATTTGCAAACGAGGGTGTAAAGCGTTATTGGGATTTTCACGGGAACCAAAAATCATACCTCTGTAATTAACCTCGGTTTGAAGAGATAATTGCCAACCGAAATTCGGGGCACCATTGATAATGTCCTGCACCAGGGAAGTAACATTGATGTCAGGGTTCCAGCCCCAGGCAGAGCCGGAAGGAGCTATTGGTAATTGTCCTGTACTGGTTACATTGGCATTTGTCGGTGCACCGAAATTATTCCAGGTAACGCCTAGCTCATTCCAGGGACTCCTGATTCTTTTTACCCAGCCTTCATTGGAAAAAAGCCCGGGGTTCGAGTTAGGCCAGGAGTTCCAGCACCAACTGCATACCGAAGCGGAGGGTATGCCATAAAGCAGCAATCTGGCCTCCGTAATAATTGCACAAGGAGGGATATCTCCTATTTCATCAAATCTTATAAGTGTCCTTATCGTTCCATTAGGACAACCGCCTATTTTGGGCCCAAGTCCCATGCTTCCATTCCAGGTCCAGTCATTATAGAGCAGCTCGGGAGTACTGCCAAAATTACATT
>JBAZWL010000051.1:0-28387 GCA_041660405.1 Taibaiella sp.
ATGGCATCGTACTGCCACTGACCTGGGGTTATGTAAGAGCATCGATGCAAAACGACCATGCCAACCTTGTAGAATGGCAGACCATACAAGAGCATGATACCCGTTATTTCGAAGTGGAACGTTCGGAAGATGCCAGGAATTTTTCGACAATCGGAAGGGTAACTGCTGCCGGTAATTCCAATAAACCTTTAAGCTATAATTACCTGGATGAACAGCTGATAGCCCGAGTGCCGATTTATTATTACCGCATCAGGCAGGTTGACGTAGATGGCCGTTATAACTACTCTCAAGTCGTAAAGGTTATTGCCAAAGATGCTGCTGACCGATTTGAAATAACAGTAGCACCTAATCCGGGAGTAACCGCACAGATGGGCCTAAGTGTAAATGCGGAAGAACAGCCATACAACGTTTCTCTGACCAATGTTTCGGGAGCGGTGATATGGCATGAAGAGATAGTGCTGAACAGTTATCCGAAAAAAGTATTACCTAAACTTGCTGCGGGAACTTATTTCCTTAGCGTAAAAGGCAACGGCTTATCGGATACAAAGAAAATTGTGGTGAAGTAGTTTTAACTGAATGTAAAAAACGATGGGGCTGTCCAAAAAGCCCTGCACATTACACGAGGATTCCGAGGTAAAATGTACGCAAATGCGTACATTTTAGGGTAAGGGTATGCCCGAATATAGCAGGCGCCCGGAAGCTATCAGGATAAAACATTGCGTGGCTTCTGCTCCTGTGAAAGCAAGGCTCTAGAGAAATCTGGAGCCTTGCTTATCCGCTACACATTCCACGAGGATTCCGAGGTAGAATGTACGCATTTGCGGTGCACATTCCACGAGAATTCCGAAGGTTATTGTACGCATTTGCGTACATTTTAGCCCGGAATGACTATAGAACGCGCACGGAACGGTATGGAGCTAATAAGGAAAGTACATTGAAACGTGGAAGCTGACTGAAAGTAAAATCTATATCTGACGTTTCATCTCGTTACTCTTGCCATGCAAGCAAATGCTATGGCCTATAAACTACTTCACTCAGCGGGTATTGAAATGGACATGGATCGGTTGACAGTTCAAATATCTCCTGGGAACGTTTGCGTAAATATTTGGACCGGTTTCAGGCTCTTTATAAAAAAAGAGGTAACATTATTGATAACGGAAAGAACTGTCTATGAAATATTGCATCAACCTATTTTATTGTTTCCTGCTTATCCTTGTTGCTATAGATACATCCTGGTGCCAGGATAATTTAGTCCTTCAATACGATCAACCTGCACAAAGCTGGAACGAAGCACTTCCTATTGGTAATGGTCAGATCGCAGGAATGATCTATGGGGGCATTGAAAAAGAACGGGTTCAATTAAACGAGGAAACCCTATGGTTAGGCAGTCCACATAATAATATTAGAGGTAATGAAAAGCCAATCATTGATAGCCTCAGGCAACTCTTATTCCAAAAGAAATTTTCCGAAGCTCAGGTTCTGTCAAAAGGTTCTATACGATCTGCTCAGAATGGCATGGCCTATCAGCCGGCAGGTAATTTGTGGATCGATTTCGGTATTATTGATCGGCCTCAAAATTATACCCGGACTCTTGATATCAGCAAAGCAATCCACACTGTTACCTATAAAAGCAATGGCATAACCTATACCCGTACTTCTTTCGCATCATTCGTATCCAATGTCATGGTATATCACATTGCTGCCAGCAAGAAAAATGCGGTTTCCCTGACTTTTCATACGGATTCGCCACATGAGCATATTCAAGTAGCCACAAATAAGACAGAGCATATGCTTCAGTTAAATGCCAGGATAAAGGGAGCCGAGGGCATTGAAGGAGCGATTCATTATGCTGGAAACTTTTATATCAGTTATAAAGGAGGTAAGTTGTCATCCACTGATACCAGCCTCCAACTATCCGGTGCAGATGAAGCCACCATCTATATAACCATTGCCAGCAATTTCAAAAATTATCAGGATGTCAGCCTTGATGAAAAGGTTAAAGCAGACTCGTTATTACAAAAGGCCCTATTGAAATCTTATACGCAAACATTAGCAGAGCACATCAAATTATACCAATCATCATTCAATAGGGTTCAATTTAACCTTGGGAGAAATAGCCCGGCTAACTTAACGACAGATAAGCGGATCGCGAATTTCAACAAACAATTTGATCCTCAATTTATTTCTCTTTACTTTCAGTTCGGGAGATATTTATTATTGTCTTCCTCCCAGCCAGGCACACAAGCTGCTAACTTGCAAGGCAAATGGAATGACCAGATAAAACCTGCATGGGATTCCAAGTACACGATCAATATAAACACGGAAATGAATTATTGGCCGGCAGAACCAACCAACCTGACGGAGGAAACGGAACCATTGTTCCGTCTTATCAAAGACCTGTCCATTACTGGCCAAGAGGCAGCCCGAGAGCTTTATGGAGCACGGGGATGGGTAGCGCATCACAATACGGATCTGTGGCGTATTTCCGGCATTGTAGACGGCGGTTGGTATGGTATGTGGCCAATGGGGGGAGCCTGGTTGTGCAGGCATATCTGGGACCACTATTTATACACCGGAGATACCACATTTTTAAAGGAATACTATCCCGTACTGAAAGGAGCTGCTATGTTTTATGTAGATGCTTTGCAAACGGAACCTGATCACCATTGGCAGGTGGTTGCTCCATCTATGAGCTACATAAGCTCTATGACTGCCCGCCACCAAAGCATCCGTTGGTTTCTTTCCTTCAGTTGCAGCAGGTCAGCAGGAATAACTTTCCGGAAAAAGAAACTGCGTTCCGGCTGGGATTTTATGCCGTGTATCTGAAACAGTTAAAAGGATCAATGGGCTATGGCCGCTCGCATTACGACTTTGACCAGGGCGCATTGGTATTTACCGCTCCGGGGCAGGCCGTTTCTACTCAGCGTTACATTTCCTATGAGGATGGATGGGGATTGTTCTTCCACCCTGACTTGCTGTACCGGACCGGGCTGGGCAAAAAGATGCATGGATACTCCTTTTTTCAGTACGATGCCAATGAAGCCCTGCATGTATCCGAGGATGAAAAGAAGACCTTGCGCAATTGCGCGGATAACGTCACGCAGGAGTATTCGCAAAACATAGACAAACACTCACAGGAACTGATCGTAAATAACCTTGAATTGTTGCTCAACTACTGCACCCGTTTTTACGACCGGCAGTTCTTCACCCGTTCCAAACCCAGCCAGGACCTTGTCCAGCAGTTTGAAAGCCTGCTGCTGGACTATTTTTCAAAGGACTCGCTGATCGATGACGGACTTCCTGATGTAAAATACTTCGCATCCCGGCTCAACTTATCTGCGGATTATCTTTCCGACCTGCTGAACAGGTATACTGGTAAAACCACACTGGAACATATCCATCTGCAACTGGTAGACAAAGCCAAATCCCTGTTATGGGGCACAGAGAAAAACATCAGCGAAATTGCATTTGAACTAGGCTTCGAACACCCCTCTCATTTTACAAAGATATTTAAAAACAAAACCGGTAAGTCACCGTCGGATTTCCGGCACCTGAACTGAAAAATGACGGGCACTTTCCCATTTTATAAACAAATAAAAAAACTGACCATGAGCTTACATCCCAACCGCGACATCCGCATATTTAAAATGCTTATTATTTTTATCATGACGATTTTCGTCTCAAAGTTACAAGCCCAGGTTTCCCCAAGAGTCCAAAACATTGTGCTCGTTCATGGTGCATTTGTAGATGGCTCGGGGTGGGAACAGATCTATAAAATCCTAACCAGAAAAGGTTATAAGGTCAGTATTGCTCAGCCAACATTGACTACCTTTGAAGATGATGTAGCTGCGGTAAAACGAGTAATTAACCTGCAGGACGGGCCTTGTATTTTGGTAGGACACAGCTATGGAGGTGCAGTAATAACAACAGCGGGCAATGACTCCCTGGTTCGCGGACTGGTATATATAGCCGCACATGCACCGGATCATGGTGAATCTGAAGCTGACAAAGGTAAAATTTTCCCGGCTGCTTATAAGTCACTGATCAAGGGAAGTGACGGCTGGGACTATATCGACCCAAAAATGTTTGCTTTTGATTTCTCAGGTGACCTGCAAAAATCAAAAGCAGATTTTATGGCCAATTCGCAAACACCTACTGCTGATCTGGTATTCCATGCCATCATTCAAAATCCGGCCTGGAAAACAAAACCTGTTTGGTATATGGTGGCAAAATCCGATAGGATTATCAATCCGGATTTAGAACGGATGTATGCCAAAAGGGCTAATAGTGTGAAAATAGTCGAAGTAGACGGTGCGAGCCATAGTGTTTATATATCCCATCCAAAAGAGGTCGCAGACTTAATAATTTCCGCAACCGCCCTTCCCTAAAGGAGGACAGGGGAAATGCGTACATTCTACTTTGGAATGCTCGTGGAATATATACGCTATACAATTATTGAATAAATGTATCGAAACGATACAACATTCTAAAGTAGCATAATAATATCCATACTAATCTATGTTCATTGAGAATATGAATTTTTCAATTGTTGTTACTGTTACATCAGACAAACACGCTTTTCGTTCATATACAAAGCCATTAGTTTAATTCAAAAGGAGTTGCAGAAAATCATTTCCTCTTAATTCTCTCTCTGTGCTGCTTACCCCATTTCTCCATCGACGTTAACACCTCAGTGATGCTGTGACAATAATCTGTAAGTGTGTATTCTATTCTTGCCGGATAATCGTCGTAGACTTTTCTTGAAATCAGCTCATTTTCTTCAAGGTGCCTTAATTCTTTCGATAACACCCGGTTTGTTATTCTCGGAATCGATGAAAGAATTTCATTAAATCTTTTGTTTCCGTGATAAACTGAAATAATAATAGGCAGTTTCCATTTACCGCCGATTACATATTGTGTGTCTTGTACGAATTTGATTTTATCCTCAAAATTCCATTCTTCCTTTTTGCTCATTTAAGTATCCTTTTGTATACAGGTATCAAATGTATATCTTTTAATGGTAATTTTGACATTCACAATTAAATTAATCAGAAATGGCAAAGACCTGGTTTATCACAGGGAGCTCAAGAGGATTGGGCAGAAGTATAACAGGGGCTGTATTGGCAAAAGGAGATAACGTAGCAGCTACGGCAAGAAATCCTCAACAGTTAGAAGCATTCGTAAATCAATACCCCGATCAAATTATCGCCTTACCGCTAGATGTGACGAATAAGGTGCAAATTGATAAAGCGGTGAAAGAAACCATTGAAAAATTTGGACGAATCGATGTTCTGGTAAACAACGCGGGTGTAGGTATTACCGGAGCTATTGAAGAATTCAGCAATGAACAAATGGAAAGTCAGCTGCAAATAAATCTTAATGGGCCGATAGATGTCACGAGAGCTGTTCTATCTTATATGCGTAAGCAACGTTCGGGAAGCATTTTCAATGTGAGTTCAGTTGGCGGCAGAGTAGGCTCAGCAGGTTTTTCAATGTACCAGGCTGCAAAATTTGGGTTACAAGGATTTACGGAAGTTTTAGCACAGGAGGTCGCTCATCTTGGCATCAAGGTTACTTCGATAGAACCTGGTGGAATCCGTACTGATTGGGCAGTAGCTTCGATGACCTATGCTGAACCAATTGATGATTACAAAAATATTTTGCAGCCACTAAAGGATTATCTGAAAACAATTAAGCCTATGGGCAATCCTGATAAAGCGGCGCAGGTGATTATTGAACTGATAGAACACCCGGAACCACCTGTGCATTTGCTTTTAGGCTCAGATGCGGTTACCATTCTGGAATCGGTGGAAATAAAAAGAAAAGCAGAATTGGAAAAATGGAAACACATAAGTATTTCTACCGATTTCGGAGATGTGGAAAATCCGTGGGCTTCGGAAGAAACAAAAAAACAAATATTAGGCATAAAATAAAAAGCAATAAAAAATAAATAAAATGAGCAATCAAAAGAAAAAATTAGAAGGAAAAGTGGCCATTGTAACAGGCGCATCCAAAGGTATCGGTGCGGGTATTGCCAGGGCATTTGCCGGGGAAGATGCCAGTGTTGTGGTAAATTACGCAAGTGATAAAGCAAGCGCAGAAGAAATAGTAAATGAAATTATCGCAAAGGGCGGCAAAGCTATTGCAGTATATGCTGACGTTTCAAAAGAAGCTGATGTGAAAAATATGTTTGAAAAGGCACATGCAGCATTTGGCCGGTTGGATATTTTGGTAAATAACGCTGGCGTTTTCAAATCAATTCCAATAGAGCAAATAAGTGTAGAAGAGTTCAATCGCCATTACAGTATCAATGTTCTTGGGAATCTTTTGGCGACAAGAGAAGCAGTAAAATATTTTGGAGAAGAAGGTGGCAGCATTATTAATATGACTTCGGTAGTGAGTGAAAAAGGCGTACCTACCTATTCAATTTATTCAGGAACTAAAGGTGCTGTACAAAGCATGACGCATGCACTTGCGGCAGAATTAGGTCCAAAAAAAATTCGTGTGAATGCTATTGCTCCGGGAGCAATTGAAACTGAAGGAACACAGGTTGATTTTGGTGGCGGTGTCGCTGAACAATATATAAAGGCTACTCCATTAGGTCGTATGGGCTTTCCGCAAGATGTAGCTAAAGTAGCCGTGTTTTTGGCAAGTGACGATTCAGAATTTTTAGCCGATAGCCGCATCGAAGTCTCCGGAGGGCTTAAATAAACAATTTCTAACAACTTAAATTAACAATAAAATGGAAACAACTAATAAAGTTTGGTTTATCACCGGTGCCTCAAATGGTTTTGGTTTAGCGCTGGTAAAACAATTGCTGGAGCTAGGGCATCAAGTTGCCGCAACGTCCCGAAACAAAAGCAGTATTGAAGAGAAAACAGGGAAAAGCCCTAATCTACTGGCACTTACAGTTGACATTACCAGTGACAATGAGGTTAAATCAGCGATTGAGGAAACGGTAAAAGCATTCGGTAAAATTGATGTTGCCGTGAACAATGCAGGCTATATGCTTTTGGGGGCTTTGGAAGAAGTTTCTGCGAAAGAATTTCAACAATCTATGGAAGTGAATGTATTTGCATTCCAAAATGTGATCAGAAATGTTATGCCTTATTTCCGCAAGCAAGGAAGTAGACATTTTTTCAATTTTGCCTCATCAGCAGGGTATTCTGCTGATGCATGTGCGGGGAGTTATAATGCAGTCAAATCCGCTGTGATAGGATTCTCCGAAGCATTGGCGCTGGAAGCAAAACCATTCAATGTGAAAGTGACCATTGTTTCTCCGGGGCTTTTCAGAACAAATTTTTTAGGAGCATTTCCGGTAGCCCAAAATAAAATTGAAGTATACGGCACACAGCAACTGGTTGATGCTATGAATCAATTTAACGGACAACAGCCGGGAAATCCCGATAAACTGGTGAGCATTTTAATTGATATCGCAGGAGAGGAAAATGCTCCATTGCATTTGTTGATGGGAGGAGATGCCTACGAAAGAGCTGTAAATTATTACAGATCCCAGCTTGAAAAACTGGAACAACTGAAAGAGCTGAGCTTCTCAACCGGATTTCAATAAAATCCTGTATTTGAACACAACCCTAAGAGATTCGGATACAAACAGGCCTCTTAAAAGACCCAACTTTGCTTTATAATTAAAACAATCGTTATGAGCAATCATCAAAAAGTACTGACTGTGGACTATCAACAGTTAACGGAAGGAAAGAACAGGGTTTATTTTATGAGCCAGGGTTATAAACTAGCAGGAGATTTATATCTGCCAAAAGGGTTTGACAGCGAAAAGAAATATCCTACGGTTATCTATACACGCGTGGGTACCCAGGTAAAAGAGCAGACAGGAGCCACTTATGGCAGTAAACTTTCAGCAAAAGGCTACGCATTTTTGGTATTCGATCCAAAGAATTTCGGAGATAGCGAGGGAGAAATCAGAAACTACGAATCCATGCACAACATGGTTCCCAATACTACTGATGCCATAAGCTTTTTAAGAACCTTTAAATTTATTGACAGAGACAGATTTTATGGTTTGGGGGCTTGCGCCGGTGCCCCTTATATCTGTAATGTAGCTATCGGAGATGCCCGGATAAAAGCAGTAGCGACACTGGTCGGCAATTTTGATGCAGCTGCCAGTTTATTTGGTGCTTATCCGAAAGAACTTCTTGATAAAATGCTTCAAACAGCCGCAGAAGCCAAGCAAAAATATTATGAAACCGGGGAATACGAAACTGCACCTATTTTTGGCGGGATGCCATTACCTCCACCTGACAATGCGTCAAAAGCAATGAAAGACGCCTATGGGTATTATTTCCTTAGGGCCGGGCAGGATAAGTGCCCTAACTATTCTCCCAATTATCCCACTGTAGGTTTGCCTGTTGATCCGGCAAGGGTATTTATGAACCAGGCAAAATATTTTACTACGCCCTTTTTGGTTATTGCGGGAAGCGAAGCCTTTACGCATGACATGGACAAAGCGGTATATGAAATGGCAGCCGGAGAAAAGGAATGGGTGGTCATAGACGGGGCATCACACATGGATTTGTATGATATTGACAAATTTCTTGATCCTGCAATGGATAAGGTCGATGCGTTTTTCAAAAAACATTAAGCGAATACAGTAGGATTGCACATTTTAGCAACCCTACTGTATCGTATTAAGTCATTCATCCGATAGCATTCATTAAATAAAATTAATAGGTAAATATGGACAATCAAAAAATTTGGTTTGTTACAGGTGCTTCAAAAGGAATGGGCTTGCTGCTCACAAAAATATTGTTAGAGAAAGGCAATAAGGTTGCGGCAACGTCAAGAAATTCAGATTTATTAAAGTCAAACGTTGGCATAGAAAGTGATCATTTTTTACCACTTGCGCTAGATATTACAAATAGCGAAGCTGTTAAGCAAGCAATTAGTCAAACAATCGAATATTTTGGAGGATTAGATGTAGCTGTTAATAATGCAGGATTTTCATTTATTGGCAGTTTGGAAGAATTAACAGATGAAGAGTTCAGAAAAGCCTTAGATGTAAATTTGTTCGGAATGGTAAACGTGATCAGGGCTTCAATGGCACAATTTAGAAAACAGCGTTCCGGACGAATAATAAACATAGCCTCCGCTGCGGGGTATATTGCCGGTCCGAATATCGGCAGTTACGTAGCATCTAAATTTGCAATAGTTGGCCTCACTGAGGCATTGGCTTTGGAGGCGATACGGCTTAACATCAAGCCCACAGTAGTATTACCGGGGTCTTTCAGAACTAATTTTTTAGATGATGGCTCTTTGAATTATGTAAAAAATCCTATTCCTGATTATGAAAGTGTAAATACATATAACAGTTACGCAGAAAGGGCAGGAAAACAACCAGGTGATCCGGAAAAACTGGTTGCAGAACTGGTAAACCTGGCCAATATGGAAAACCCTCCGGTTCATTTAATATTGGGACCAGACAGCTTTAAAATGATCATGGATAAAAGAGCACGGGATTTGGAAGAGTTTGAGGCTTTTAAAAAGATATCATTATCTACAGATTTAAAAGTAAATTAACTGGAGTAAAATTGTGTTCTACAAATACCGATCAATATGAAAACAGAGAAGCCTTACCATATCAAATCAATATCAGAATATCATGCCTTGTTAGGAGTCGAAAAGCCGCAGCATCCTTTAATCAGTTTGATCAGCCATGAAGACATTAAGAATTATACTGACGAAAAGCTAAAAAACAAAACCTACGATTTCTATACAATAAGCAGGAAAATGAATTATACAGGTACGATGAGGTATGGACAGCATTACTATGATTTTCAGGAAGGGGCAATGGTGTTTCATGGACCTAATCAGGTCATTGTTTCTGAACTGGCAGATAATGTGAACCTACAGGGTTGGACAATGTTGATACACCCGGATTTCATAAGGGCTTATCCTTTGGCCGCAAAGATTACTCAGTTTGGTTTTTTTTCTTATGCCGTACATGAAGCGCTTCATCTCTCCGACAAAGAAGCAACAATTGTTGAAGAAGTAATGGACACTATCCGAAAAGAATACAGTTCGAGGATAGATGTTTATAGTCAGGACATACTTATCTCACAAATTGAGTTGCTGCTGAATTATTGTAACCGGTTCTACAACCGGCAGTTTATAACAAGGAGAACAGCAAATAGTGAATTGCTTATCAACTTTGAAAAGTTGATAAATGATTATTTTGAAGGCGACAATCTTTCCTCAAATGGGATACCTTCTGTCCAATATTTTGCCACCGAATTGAATATGTCTGCTAATTATCTAAGTGATATGCTTAGAAGCCTTACAGGTCAAAGCACACAACAGCATATCCATGATAAATTAATTGAAAAAGCCAAACATATCCTGACGTCTACCAATATGACGGTCAGTGAAATTGCTTATGAATTAGGTTTTGAATATCCACAGTCATTTAGTAAGCTTTTTAAGAATAAAACAAGCTTTACGCCACTGGAATTCCGTCAATCATTTAACTAAATGTAAGTATCTGTTCATATTTATTTAAGTCATTTTAATAGTAACAGTCATTTTAGCTTTATATGGTTCTTGCCGGAGCTTTGCTTTGTTGAACCTGGTATCGTTCTTGAAATGTCAGGTTGCATCTTACCTGAATTTACTACGCTATGCACTCCAAGGATATTACGAGCTAATCGATTTGACCACCAAAATTGGGGAAGAACCAACTTCTCCGGAATATCTACTTTTATCCGCACCTGACTGTTCCAGACAGCCTTTTCCTCTTTCCGTTCAACACCGAAACATTACTGTTTAAGCACCGAGAGGCGGTTTACAGCCTTCGCTTGCTCAACGACTGTGATGGGCCTACCATCATCTTTTATTCGACATTGAACAATAATTACAACTTACTATTCATTCATGGCACAAGTGGAATATGCAGGGTATCAGTCACTCAGATATTTATGTTATCTACTGGTCCTTTTTACCAGGGAATTTCGCCTGTCGCAATATTCATATCCTCAGAGAAAAACTTACCTGTTGGTCCATCGTTGTCAATTAATACATATTTCACTATTCGCTTCCCTGCTTCTTCAACAGAACCTTGTCCAAGTTGACGATTGAAATCGGTTTTGGTAGAACCTGGACTAACAGCGTTTACTTTGAAAGGCGTGCCCCTTAGTTCGTATGCTAAAACAATAGTGTACATATTCATTGCTGATTTTGAAGATTGATACACAGCCCCTTTGAATTTGTAATGAATAAATGTTGGGTCGCTGTGCAAAGTAAGCGAACCCTGACTTGAGCTTACATTTACGATACGAGGCTCTGGTGATTTTCGCAATAAATCCAAAAATGCCTGGGTTACTCTTATAACGCCATATACGTTAACTTCATAAACTTCTTTAAACACGTCTACACCCGTGCCGGTTGCAGTGTGCATTATCGGTGTATCTCCATTAAATTTTATTCCATTAATACCTGCATTATTGATAAGCACATCCAACACTTCTGTTTTCCTGCCAATTTCGGTGCGGGCAGTATTTACTGATTGCTGACTGGTTACGTCTAACTCTATGGCTTCTACATTTTCAAGCCCTTCAGCTTGCAATTCTTTAACGGATTCTAAGCCATTCTTCAAATTACGGCTACCCATGTAAACATAATACCCTTTTTGTGCAAGTTGCCTTGCGGCTTCTAAGCCAATACCCTTGTTCGCTCCTGTAATTAATGCTGTTTTCATTTTTTGAATTTTAGATTTCTACTGCAAAGGACAGCAATAAAAAACACACAAGGTTTACCATTTGGTAAAAAGCAACTCAATGAATTTTTTTTCTTATTCTGCTTAATGACTGTTGTGTAACACCCAAATATGAGGCGATGAATGATAAAGGAATACGATTTACCAACATAGGAAAGGCTTCCATAAATTCGAGATATCTCGTAGTAGCGTCTTGTGAAACTAAAGGGCTTCTTCTTTCTAATTTTTCAGCGTGATACTTTGTGATTATCTTTTGAATGATGCTGTCCCAGCCAACAATAGTATCTGAAATTTCCTTCCAATCTTTTTTTGAAAATATGATTAGTTTGCAATCAGTAATAGCTTGCAGGTATTCGGAAGGAGTATAGTTTGCGGCAGAAGTATTTCCATCTAAAATCAAATGGTTTTCATCAACAAAGTAACGTGTGTTTTCTTCGCCTTTGTTGGTATAATAATAAACCCGAAGAACACCCTCAGAAATAAAACCAATTTGCTTTACTGCCTTTCCTGCTTCCCAATAATATTCGTTTCTGGAAAGTTCTAACTCGTTAGCCTTTTTCGAAATGAAGTCTATTTGTTGTTGGTTCAAATTACCAAACTGCAAGATGTATTCTATGAATGCTTTCATTAGCGAAAGTTAGTGATAATTACATGACAAGAGCCGTATGAACCGAGAGGTTCACGTACGGTTCTGTGAGAGGCTTAGGCTGAAACGCCTTTGCCTACTCGACCACTGCACTTTGGAATACTCAGGTAATATGTCGGTAATGTTCCTACTGCGTGTTCTTGTCAATAAGCTGCATCATATTTTTATTAAATAAGGGTATTTCCGTATCTATTGCAGCGAAAAAATCCAAGTCAGCATTTTCTACTTCAATGAGTGCTTTTTGTAAAACAACTCCGCCATTAATTGTCAGTCGAATTGTTTTTGCTCTTGTATCGGTTTCGTGTTCTTTTCGTGTTATAAACCCTTTATCTTCTAATGTGCGCAATACTTTTGATACCATCATTCTGTCTGCATTGCTTTGGTTAGCTATATCGACTTGTGTAACTGCGTTGCTTTTTTTTGAAAGCCAGCCCAACGCAGCCAATAATACAAATTGCGTTTGCGTTAAGTCCAAAGGGTCTAAAACTTTTTTTAGTTTTCGCTGCCAAAGCATTGTGACTTGTCCGAGCAAATAACCAGGACTGTCTTTTGGACTTTTAAAATGAAAATCAATCTCTTTAGGCATAGTTAAGTTGGGGTATTTTGTTTTACACTTAAAAGCCATTCCTGAATCAAATCAGCCAATATATTTCCGGCTTTGTCGTTTATATGAATGCCGTCGGTTAAAATACTAAATCCTTTACTTGTTGAAATTGCATCGCAGCTTTTTCTTAGGATATACTTTTTAAATGCTGGTTTTATCAGTGCGGTTGCCAGATTTAATTTAAAGTCAGATGTATCCGACGAAACTTTATTAATTAGAGCAGGCATAAGCTTTTCAAATAACGGCAGATACCCTAAATTGTGTTTAACAGCCATATCTTTTAAAACGACGTTATATTGTTCCACCGTTTTATTCTTGCTGCTGTGGGGATTTTCACCCAACGGGGCTATGGAAATTAAAGCGACCGGAGCATTTGTTTTGTCTCTTATTTTAAAAATTATTGCCTCGATAGTATGACGATAAGATTCAATTGCCTGTTTTGGTTCAATATCCTGTCTTGCATCATTTGCACCAATTAGAATGGTAATAAAGTTGGGATCGTCCGCTAAAACATCTTTATCAATTCTCTTTAAAAGACCTTCAGAAGTATCGCCAACTTGTCCTGCATTGACAAATTCATAATGCTGCCCCTTTAATCTTTGTCGCAGAATTGATAAATAATCACTACTAAATGTTGCCTGTGTAAGGCTATCACCAGCCGATACGACAACGTGATCGAATTTTGACATTGTTTTTAATTATAGGTTTCCTTCAGAAAATCCGTTAATGATGTTGTTTTTCGTCCTAAAATCGTTTCCAGATCCTCCGATCTTTGATCAAACTCACCTTGGGAAATGGCTAAACTGAATGTGTTCAGTATTTCGATAACATGTTGGGGCAAACCAATTTCTTTCATTTTAGCCTCGAATTCAGTTATTCTTGGGGAAATATACCGGATAGGCTCCCCCACGGTCTCAGCGATCTTTTCAGCAATTTCTGAAAAAGTGATTTGTTCACTTCCATTGAACTCAATTATCCTGTTAGCGTAGACCGAAGGATTCAAAAGAATAGTAACTTCTGCTTCCGCTAAATCTTGTTTGGGGACAAACGAGGCTAATCCATTTGCTGTGGGTAAATAAATGGTTTTGGTTTTTAATAATTGACTCTTATCTCCAATCATCATTTCGATTACTTCGGCATATAAATTATGTCTCAAAATTGTGTAAGTAATACCTGATGCTTTGATACAATTTTCAGTTTGGATGTGAGAATCTACAAGAGTCGCTAATGGAGAGGTATCACTTTCGTCTTTCCATACTGCACTTGTATATATAATATGCTTAACACCCATTTCTTCTGCCGCATCAACTACGTTTTTATGAAGCTTTGAACGCTGATTATCTTCTCCTCCCGAAACGAAGTATAACACATCAATGCCTTTAAAAGCGTTCTTCAAGCTTTCTAAATTCGCATAATCACCAATTTTTACTTCAATGCCATCACTGGCATATTGTTTTGCCAATTCATTTTTTTCATCTCTTACCAAAACAGCAAGATTTTCAATTTCGGTTTTCTCTTTTAAAAGGTTGATAACCTTACTTCCTAATCCGCCTGTCGCTCCTGTAATTAATATCTTATTTTTCATATTCTTTGCTGTAGTATTAGTGAATAATTTACTGTTATTTTGTATTCAAAAAAGTAAGTTTATAGCCGTCAATGTCTTTTACGTGGAATGCCCTGCCAAAAGGTGTTTCTATAATTGGTCCTGCAGTAGTTATTCCATTCGCAATTAATTTTTCTTTCAGCTCATCTACATTTTCGTCAACTGAAAACCAAAGTGCGACACCAATTCCTAATTCTTTTCCTTCAAGTGGTTCAAGAGGTGTCCGAATAGCAAAACTTGCCTGTCCTTGATTATACTTGAAAATACAGGCTTGTGGGTTAGTGTTGTCAATTTCAAATCCTAATTTGTTCGTGTAGAATGCTTTTGCTGCTTCTAAATCTCTTACTTGAAGAGATGCAAATGTTAATTGTATCATCTTGTTTTATTTTAAATTGTTGTCGCAAAGATAGTATATGCGACAACAATATCCAATTAATTCTACTTTTTTCATGATTAGGGATTTACTCCCGAGCACCATCTCGCTATCATGAAGTATTCCCCCTCAATCATCACTATGCCCTGCACATTCTATGAATATTACGAGCAAATACGTACGCTTTTGCGTACACTGAACTTTGGAATGCTCGGTAATATGTCTCATCAATGTCCATTGTAAAGCAAAATACTTCTTAGACAGAGTTAACCTTTGTACCAGAAAAGGCACATATAGAATAGATAGGCTAAATTCGCCGCCCAATAATAATCTGCCTGCGGTTTCATGCCCTCCCCATACCGTAGTTACCATTCGGGACTAAAACTCCAGTTTGCCGATGGTAAGATGACACCCGAGATTACAAAGATTATCCCACGCTCTACAAAGCAAAGATGGAAAAACAAAAGTATCCAGTCTTTCTGGACGCCCTACCCTATTTCGGATTCCCTGTCTGATGATTACCTGCTGCAGAAATTGAAAAAAGAAAATGCAAAATTGAAGGTACAGGTAAGATCATTATTTTACCTGGTAGCGGTCTATAAGGAGCTGGTGGCGTTATCACCGTTCAAATCCAATCAGGTACTGACAGTTAGAAAAAGTACAGAAAGGCTCTTGCGCTATTGCAACGAAAATACGTCTGATAATTTGATATGGCGATACCTTCCATTTTCCCTTAAACAATGGAAGGTACGGAGTGGGCAAAGGCATTGCCTGAATTCTTTACAGGGGCTTTGCCGCAGGCAAAACCCACAACAACTTTCCGTATCAGAACAGGAGATAATAAGGACCGAATGCGCCAACAAAGAGTACGAAAACTGGCCCTTGAACAGCATTTATTATCAGCTGTTGAGAGAGAAAAAGATCAACTGCTGCCAAAGCACTTTCTACAAATATTGCAGGCTGTTGAATATTACCCGCAAACGAATAACGAAACCTAAAAAATACAGTCCATTTGTAGCGGATGGAGCTTTGAAAGTACTGCACCAGGATATTACTATATTCCGAACTATAAATGGGATAAAACATTACATATATGTGATCCGTGACAATTTTAGCAGGGCCATTCTTGCCTGCAAGGTAGCTACAGAATATAACAGCGAAATAGCCAGACAAACACTAAAAGAAGTGTTGCAAAAGTTTGGCCTTATGGATCAGGAAGGAACACTTGTTACTGATGCTGGCATAGAGAATAAAGGGAGACTGGACGAATGGCTTAATAAACCGGGCCTTCTTTGGAAGAAATTGATTGCACAGATCGATATCATACAAAGCAACAGCATGGTTGAAGCTGCCAACAGGATACTCAAATACCGCTTTCTATATACAAAACCAGTTGCAGACACCGATGAGTTGATCAACACATTGGAAGATGCTATAAAAAGTTATAACAGTATCCCTAACGGCCAACTATATGGTTTTACACCTAATGAAGTCTTGTCCGGAATTATACCTGATAGGCATCATTTTAAATCACAGATAACCTTGGGTAAGAAACAGAGGCTAACCGAAAACCAGGACTTCCCCTGTAAAATGGTTTGCCAGACTTAGAGACATCCGGCATCCAAAGTTCTTCCAGACATAGTTGTCCTTCACATTAAAGCTGTGAAGGACAACTATGTCTGGAAGGTTTTCTCAACTCAGATTTATAGTAATGTCCTTAGCCTTAAAATGTACGCAAATGCGTACATTTTACTTCGGAATCCTCATGGAATGTGCAGGGAATAGGTTAAGGGAATAATCAATTTGGTTGACCGATTTCCTACTAATGCTTTTCAACTTTCTTTGCAATCATCTCTTTTCCAGAATAAAGCTGTAAAAGATAAAATCCTGCCTTTAAAGTCCCCACATTTATAGTCATCTCTTTTGCTTTGTTCTTGTAGTTACTTCGCTGTATCAACCGGCCCTGCATATCATATAGGTCGATTTGGTCAATGGTTCCTTTATCAAGAATAACGTAAAGCTGATTACTTGTCGGGTTAGGGAAGACCTTCAAAGTTATTTTTTCTATCGGCTGCTGAATGCCTGAAGTTGTACTTATTTCAATTTCTCTTGAAATAGTATCAGATCCACATTGGTTATAAACTATCAGGCGCGTTTGATAGGTACCTGTTGAAGCATAAGTATGTGGCACGTTTCCCCCAAATGCCATTTCACCATCTCCAAAATCCCACAAGTATGCATTACAGTTTTGAGGATTTTCAGGATAAAAGTTTACATTATACCCTGCCTTATTGTATCCGATGCCAGCAGATGGTATTGCATTTGTACTGGTAATCACAATTGTATCTGAAGTAGTCTGGCCGTTTGCATCGGTAACATTGACCCAATATGTTCCGGCTGTGCTTGCGAAAATAATCTGTGTAGTATCTGTAGTACTCCATTCAAAACTGCAACCCACATTACCGGCATTCAACTCCATGCCCTGCCCTTCGCAGATTACATAATCGGTTCCCAGTTGTACTGTTGGTGGTTGCGTGGCACATGTGTTCGGCTGCGGACAAAGTCCATAGCGCCATACCTGATTTCTGTTTACATACTCCCAGTTCCCACCTACTATATACATCATGTTATTCCACTCAAAACCTAGTGCTCCGACCAGTTCGCCAGGGGTAACATTAGCAGCTGTAACATCTGGCTGATCGGGATAGGCGGGCGGAAGGTTATCCATATTAATATGGCCATCTACCCAGGTCCACATATTTGTCTGCGGATCGTAATTCCATAAATCATCGTTTGTTCCAAAGTCGGTATACATTGCGCCATAACCTTGTCCACTATACATCCAAAGTTTATCGTTAGCAACAAATGCTGCTGCGAGCATTCTGGCCCCAGGCCTGTTGTCGGGATGTGGTATTCCTTTTGTCCCATACACAGCCCGGCGTGGTGTTGATGTCCATGGAAAATTACCTTCCGATTGAAGGCAAGCCCATTCGTTCGTCGCAATATCATATACCCAGAAATCGGGTATATTTTCTTCTTCCCAGAAGTTACCTCCATAAAACTGATAAACACCGTAGCCGGAGTAAATATATATTTTTCCGTCCTTCACCCAGGCCACAGCAGCCACACGAGGTCCAGGCATGTTTAAAGGGTGATACATATACAGACTATCATCTGTAATAACTCTCGGTTGCTCTATCTGATTAGGACCATGTAGCCAAGTCCAGTTGCCCGTATTATGGTCAAACTCCCACAAATCGCTATAAGTTTCAAAAAGGCTTCCAGCGCTGGCTCCGCCAAACATATAACTCTTATTATTCCAGTACACAACCGAAGCCGAGCACCTTGCAGGTGGTGTATTTGCAGGGTTAGCTTGCCCTTTTGTTCCATAGTGACCTATCTTGTCTTCTGTCAGTGTACCTGTTACCCATCGCCAGTTGTTTTGTACAATATCAAACTCCCACAGCTCATTGGACATACCACTTTCAAAGCAAAGCCCACCAAAAAGGTATAGTTTTCCATTAGCTACCCAATAGGTTGCAGATTCCTTTTTACCCGGCCAGTTGCCGTTTGCAAAAACGCCTTTTGTTCCCGGCACACGGTAACTGCCAGTATCCACCTTTAGCAAGCTCCAGCTATTAGCCGGTACATTGTATTTCCACATGGTTTTTTCCCAACGTTGATCATCAATGTAATAGGTGTAAACGTTATCGCCCACGCGCCAGGTAGCTAAAGGCAAGGCATTTGCGGGTGTGTTGTTGGAATTGGTAACATTTTGCTGATAGCTAACCCTGAAGGCACTGGCGTTATTCTTACCACTAAGCCATGTCCACAGACCTGTGTTTTTATTGTATTTCCAGAGGTCGTCAGTAGAATAGGTCTTGCCACTAAAGCAGTATCCAGATCCATTGGCGAAATAAGCGAGCGAATCGTTTTGCCAGAATAAAGCATTGCTGCGCCCGCCCATACGGCTTGAGGCTAATGTCGCATTTTTATTGTTGTATACTCCAAAACGGTTAGGCATGCTGTCGCCCTCGATCCAGCGCCATTTTTGCAACGAAGGGTCGTACTCCCACAAATCGTTGAAATAATTGTCATACGAATTATTGATGGTATTGTATGCATTATGGCCACCAAACAAGTAAAATTTACCATCCTTAACCCAGTGTCCACCACCGCTGCGTGCACCAGGGAAATTGGAGTCTGCATAAATATTTTTGGTACCATATACTGGAAGGAAAGTACCGTCAGAAATTCGTTGCCAGTGATTCGTGGTTATGTTATACTTCATGAAGTAGCTTTCACTACTGTAACTGCTCTGTATGCCACCATAGAAGTATACTTCGTCGCCCAGAATCCAGTTATGGCCATATGCAGATGCAGGGGCAATGGTATCGCTTGCCCAAATGCTATAGTTGTTATTGATTATGGCCCATTGGCGAATGGTGGTATCGTATTTCCATACATCATTCATATAATTACCATTTAGCGGTGTATTACCGCCATACAGGTACAAGCCGCCGTTGTGGGTCCAGCATGAAACTCCAATGCGTGATCCCCCGGGATTGTTGGTTGTGTCGAACACACCGGTTGTGCCATTTACCTGAGCCTGCCCTTGTAGTCCGCCAAGCCAGGTCCAGTTGCCCGATGCCATATTGTACACCCACATATCACCATTAAAAGCATATACTTTTGAGTCGATAACCCAAAACGGAAACTGACTGCGATAGCCCGGATTGTTGTCCGGATTTTCAATACCCTGAATACCGTAAGAACCTGTATTATAAAAAGCCGAAGGGCCTTTAATCCACGACCATAAGCCAGTGGAAACATTGAACTTCCATAAGTCATTGTAGGTAGTTCCGGCAAAAAGATAGAGATTATTTTCGTACATCCAGGTGGCACCTCCTGCTCTGGCACCTTCGGGGCTGTTATATGTACTTTCGACCCCGAGCATGCCATGCCTTGGAAACAATGGGTTATATGCGGTACCTTTTAAAAATTGCCATTGAGCATGAAGGCTGTTAAAGGAAAAAAGGCATAGCAAAACCGCGACACCTAATATTCGTGAGTATTGTTTTTTCATGGAGTTAAAAGGAACAATAGGGTTTCAAAAGGTTTCTTGTGCAATATTACAATAAATATTTTATTCAGATTGTCAAAGGAAAAGAGAACAAGTTGTCATCCTCTTTGGGATATGTTCGTTATGTTTTCACTTGGTTAATGAAACTGAATGCCGGATTATAAACAGCATTATAAATAACCGGAACTACAGCAAGCAATGATCTGTGTTTGGAATGTTATGTTTTTTTTTCCGAATTTTTATGGTAAAAAAAAGAGAATTGGATTACGGCATAAAAGTATAGTCATTATATGGAACACACAAGCTGAGGCTTGTAGATTTATATCTACAAAACAGGAAGAGCCGCTACTGCAGCCCTTCCTGTAATCAACTTTGTTACTCGATAATTATTAATTCTTTTTCACTAATTGATTTAATTCTATAAAAATGCTATTGCCTTAGTCCTTAACCCCGCCTGTGAATGAGCGCTATCGGCCTTCCAAATATGACGGTTCATGTTTCTGGTTTTACTGGGCTCAATTTCTATAAAGTGGCGCGATATCAATGAAAATACGCATGGATTTTATCTTCTTTTTTGTGTTCCGTTCAATGACTATAACCGCCGGAATATCTACTGCTTTACCATCTAAACGGATGTAGGTTACAACGGTTTCAACCGCAAACGCATCGTCGTTTCCAAAGATTGAAACTATGGAGTGCTCGTAGCTTTTGATAAAAGTCCAGAAATGGGTGAACATATTAATCACATTCTCTGCACCGCGAACCACTGGCCTGTTACCAAATATCACTTCACTGTCCTTAGCATATAGATTTTGGTTGGGCTTTTTCCGCTTTCCATCTATAACCTGATATGCGCTGCACATTCTACGGATATTACGAGCAAATATGTACGCATTTGCGTACAACTTCTAATCACGTTGTTACTTTTATACTGGAAGAACTTATTTACTAAATTCGCAACCAAAATAACGCCTGCGTTTCATGCGTTTCATGCCTTCCCAATATCGGTTTCATCTAAAAGGACCTTTTTATCATTCCTTGTATCAATTTGAGATGCATCAAGCTTGAATTTCCGACCTTCATCAATCGAATAGCCGTTATCCATCTACTATTCGCTTTGTCGAAAACCTTCAAAGAAGTCAGTTTAAAGTTCCTGCCTTTGGCCCATCGTAAAACTTTTTATAGATTTCTGGATTATAAGCCTAAGCCTCACAGAACTTTAGGCGAACCTTACGGTTCATACTGCTCTTGCGTTCAATATAGAAACCTTTTTGTGGGTATTTATGGATATACTTTTGGATATCAACTTTTTTATGGGTATTTTTGGGTATAATTTTGGGTAATGAAGATTAATTCACTAAGAATAACTCCCGAGATATTGGGAATTATTGCCAGCATAGACGAATTTAAAGGAACGTGGAAAGTGTTGGGGAACCTGGCACCCGAACAATTAACCTCGCTAAGAAGGGTTGCTACTATTGAAAGTATAGGTTCATCAACCCGCATAGAAGGTAGTAAGCTAACTGACCTACAGGTGGAAGTACTCCTCTCTAATTTGCAGATTCAAAAATTTGAAAATCGTGATGAGCAGGAAGTCGCAGGTTACGCAGCGGTAATGAGTACCGTTTTTGAAAATTACCAGGAAATTCCGCTTACTGAAAACTATATACGTCAGTTTCACAGAGACTTACTGAAATATAGTGATAAAGACACCCGTCATCGGGGTGACTACAAAAAACATAGCAACCAGGTAGAGGCGTTTGATGCTAACGGTAAAAGTGTCGGGGTTATTTTTGTTACAGCAAGCCCTTTTGATACGCCATTAAGAATGCAACATCTGATGGAGTGGACAACGGAAACTCTGAATAATAAATCATTGCACCCGCTATTGGTGACGGCTATTTTTGTTGTAGAATTTTTAGCAATACATCCATTTCAAGATGGCAATGGGAGGCTTTCAAGGGTATTAACTACTTATTTATTGCTGTCAGCAGGATATACCTATGTGCCTTATAGTTCGTTAGAATCGATTATTGAACATAGCAAAGAAGGATATTACCTGGCACTTAGACAAACACAAGGTACACTGGAAAATGATACTCCTGATTGGCACCCTTGGGTGTTGTTTTTCCTGAAAGCGCTAATGAAGCAAAAACAAAGATTAGAGGTAAAACTGGAACAGGAATATCTACTATTAGGTCAACTTCCGGAATTGTCTGTAAGCATTTTAGAATTGGTAAAGTCCAGAGGACAAATGACCATCAGTGATATTGTTACCATCACTAAAGCCAACAGGAATACCATCAAAAAGCATCTGGAAAACCTGGTGTTAAATAAACAGCTTCAAAAGCATGGGCTAGGTAAAGGGACCTTCTATACCCGAAAAATTTCCAGAGCCGAAAAGTAGGCCATGCTCCAGTTGCCAATGGGCGTTACAATCATACAGTATGATCAGGATGTATCCGCTGCAAATCCGTGTGATCTGCTTTGCTATATACCAACGGATACTTTTCAAATATTACATGGTTCACATCTATCCCGTGCACATTCTACGGATATTACGAGCTAAGATGTGCGCAAAAGCGTACCTCTTCTTAAGTTAAGCGCTTCGTCGCTTTCATACCGGAAAGAACATATTTAGAACAGACGGCCTAAATTTGTAGCCAATTATAATCTGCTTGCCTTTCATGCCTTCTCCATACCGTAGTTACCATTCAGGATTGAAACTTCTGTTTGCCGATGGTAAGATGCAACCTGATATCACAAGAACTATCCCCCGTTCCACAAAACAAAGATGGAAAGGAAAAAATATCCAGTCTTTCTGGACACCCTACCCTATTTCGGACACCTTGTCTGGTGATTACCTGCTACAGAAATTAAAAAAAGAAAATGCAACATTGAAAGTCCAGGTAAGATCATTATTTTACCTGGTTGCGATCTATAAGGAGCTGGTCACTTTATTGCCGGTCAAATCTAATCAGGTGCTGGCAGTTCGAAAAAGTATCGACAGGCTGTTGCATTATTACAATGAAAACAGATCGGATAATTTAATATGGCGGCACCTTCCATTTTCCTTTAAACAATGGAAGGTATGGAGCGGACAAAGACATTGCCTGAGTTCTTTGCAGGGCCTATGCCGCAGGCAAAATCCACAACAGCTTTCCGTATCGGAACAGGAAATAATCCGGACCGAATGCGCTAATAAAGAATATGAAAACTGGCCCTTGAACAGCATTTATTATCAGCTGTTGAGGGAGAAAAAAATCAACTGCTGCCAAAGCACTTTTTACAAATATTGCAGGCTGTTGAATATTACCCGAAAACAGATAAAGAGACCTAAAAGATACATTCCATTTGTAGCGGATGGCGCTTTGAAAGTATTACATCAGGATATTACCATATTCAGGACTATAAACGGGATAAAACATTACATATATGTGATCCGTGACAATTTCAGCAGGGCCATTCTTACCTGCAAAGTAGCTACCGAATACAATAGCGAATTGGCCAGGCAAACTCTGGAAGAGGTGTTGCAAAAGTTTGGCCTTATGGACCACGAAGGTACACTGGTGACCGATGACGGTATGGAGAACAAGGGGAAGCTTGAGGAATGGCTCCATAAACCTGGTATGCTTTGGAAAAAGCTGGTTGCCCAACTGGACATCATACAAAGCAACAGCATGGTGGAAGCTGCCAACAAAATACTTAAATACCGCTTTCTATATACGAAACCGGTTGCCGATACCGATGGGTTAATCAACACATTGGAAAATGCCGTAAAAAGTTATAACAATATTCCCAATGGTCAATTATATGGCTTTACACCTAATGAAGTCCTGGCCGGTGCCAGACCGGATAAGCATTATTTCAAATCACAGATAACCTCGGGTAAAAAACAAAGGCTGACCGAAAACCAGGACTTTCCCTGTAAAATGGTTTGTCAGACCTAAGGGTGTCCTATGTCCAAAGTTCTTTTACATAGTTGTCTTTCAAGTTAAAACTGTGAAGGACAACTATGCCTGAAGGTTTTGCTGATTCAGATTTATAGTGTTGTCCTTGACCCTAAAATGTACGCAAATGCGTACATTTTACCTCGGAATCCTCGTGGAATGTGCACCGGAAGTCGTATCGCTTATATACCTGATAAATAAAGAGTTGGAGGCAAAAAAAAATGGGACAAAAGATGATTTCTCACTTTTGTCCCGTTCAGTAGCACGTACGGGAATCGAACCCGTGATTCCTCCGTGAAAGGGAGGCGTCTTAACCCCTTGACCAACGCGCCGTTTGTTTTGGGATTGCAAAGGTAACAGACTTTTTCAAAATTCCCAAAAAATGGAAAAATTTTTCACAAAAATCATTTTAGCTTAATCATTCCTTAGTTTAATTGGAAAATCATTTTGATGCATTTACCTTTGCACCGATTTTTTAACACAGCAAAAATCCATTCAAAAAATGAGTAAAGTTAAAGTTGCCATTAATGGTTTTGGGCGTATTGGCCGCCTTGCCTTCCGTCAGATCTTCAACATGGAAGGAATTGATGTAGTTGCGATCAACGACCTTACAGAGCCTAAAGTACTGGCACACCTGCTTAAGTATGATACTGCACAGGGCCGTTTCGGACAGGAAGTTAGCCATTCTGAAAATGCCGTTACGGTTAATGGTCACGAAATTAAAATATACGCACAAAGAGATCCTGCACAAATTCCATGGGGTCAGCACGAAGTTGATGTAGTATTGGAATGTACCGGATTCTTTACCGATGCTGAAAAAGCCAAAGCACACATCACTGCAGGTGCTAAACGTGTTGTGATCTCTGCACCAGCTACCGGCGAATTGAAAACTGTCGTTTTCAATGTAAACCATGATATACTTGATGGCTCTGAAACTATTATCAGCTGTGCATCTTGTACTACCAATTGTCTTGCACCCATGGCGAAAGTATTACACGATAATTATGAGATCAAAGCAGGGCAAATGACCACAGTGCATGCTTATACAAACGATCAGAACACACTGGATGCACCACATCCAAAAGGTGACCTGCGTCGTGCACGTGCAGCTGCTGAAAACATTGTTCCTAACTCTACCGGTGCTGCCAAAGCAATAGGTCTTGTAATTCCTGATCTGAAAGGCAAACTGGATGGTGGCGCACAACGTGTTCCAACGGTTACCGGTTCTTTAACAGAACTGAATACTATTTTAGGTAAAAAAGTTACTGTTGAAGAAATCAATGCCGCTATGAAAGCTGCTGCAAACGAATCTTTCGGCTACAATGAAGATGATATTGTTTCCAGCGATATTATCGGAACTTCCTTCGGTTCTTTATTTGATGCTACACAAACCAAAGTGGTTACTGTAGGCGATTATCAATTGGTTAAAACAGTAAGCTGGTATGATAACGAAATGAGCTATGTGTCTCAATTGGTTCGTACAGTTAAATATTTTGCAGGACTGATCAAATAATAATCAGACCTTAATTAATAGAATAGGAAGCGCCTTCATTTTGTAATGAAGGCGCTTTTCTTATTTGTCCGGGATTATAAAAAAGTTTATGGTGCCCTGTCCTGTTTTATTGAGTTCGTTTGTTATAGTTATATCATCAATAACTTTATAACTTTTAAAATTTAAGCAAATGGAAGAATTCATGTTGATTTTCAGGCACGAAGATGGTCGGGAAGTCGCTTCACCAGAGCAGCTCCAAATCTGGATGAAGCAAACAATGGACTGGATCGGTGGCATTGCCGCCCAGAACAAATTTGTAGCAGGCAATGGCCTGCCTTTTGAAGGCAGCAAAGTTGTCAAGCATGGTAATGTAGTAACCAACGGGCCTTTCGGAGATATTAAAGAAACCATAGGCGGCTACGTAATTGTAAAAGCAGACTCTATTGAAGAGGCTGTTGAATTCGCCAAAGGCAGCCCTGTATTGCAAGGCGATGGCAATAGCGTGGAAGTTAGAAAAATTGCAAAAGGCGATGGCATACACTAAATTAATTTTCCTCCTTTTAAAAACACTCATTAAAATTTTAAAACAATGAAAGATTTTCTTTTAATTTTCCGCTCCGAGTTTTATCAAAATCCTGTAAGCACACCAGAAGAAATGGAAGCTAATATGAAAAGATGGATGGACTGGTTAGGCAGCCTTGCTCAACAAGGGCACCTCACCGATCAGGGGAACCGTCTGGACCGCGGCGGGAAAGTGCTGAAACCAGAAAATGTGGTAACCAACGGACCTTACACCGAAATCAAAGAAGCCATAGGCGGATATTCCATTATCAAAGCAACGTCGTATGATGAAGCAGTTGAGATATCCAAAGGTTGTCCTATTTTCAATGTCGGTGGAAATGTTGAAATAAGAGAAATAATCATGATGTAGATTTTACCTGGAGCCTCTGTACATTTACAGAGGTTTTTTATATTTATGCAACAACAGGAACTCATACCACATTTATTCAGGACAGAATACAGGAAAATAACAGCTGTACTCTGCAAACGTTTCGGCATAGATCACATTGAAATAGCTGAGGATATTGCCAGCGATACTTTTCTCGCTGCTGTGGAAACCTGGAGCTATAAAGGGCTGCCATCAAATCCCGTTGCATGGCTATATACCGTAGCTAAAAATAAAGCCCGGAACCATTTCCATCATGATGCCATTTTTGCTGATAAAGTAGTCGATGTAATCAAAGCAGGTTCGCCAACTACAGAAGAAATTGATATTGATCTTTCTGATCAGAACATTACGGACAGTCAGTTACAAATGTTGTTTGCCATTTGCCAACCCTCCATTTCTACTGAAGCTCAAATCGGATTATCCCTTAGAATCCTTTGCGGGTTTGGTATAGAGGAAATAGAAGATGCATTTTTGACCAGCAAGGAAACGATCAATAAACGCCTTACCAGAGCTAAAGAAAAGCTGCGCCAGGAAAAAGTAAAAATAGAATTTCCGGGAAATAAAGAGATTGAAAAGCGGCTTGATTCGGTTTTAATTACATTATACTTGCTTTTCAACGAAGGTTATTATTCTGAAAGTAAGGATAGCTTATTACGCAAAGACCTTTGCCTTGAAGCCATGCGGCTAACTTATCTTCTTTTAGCTCACGAACAAACAAACCAACCACCGGTAAATGCATTGCTCGCCTTAATGTGTTTTCACGCTTCACGATTTGAAGCCAGAAAAAACGATGAGGGAGAGATTGTGTTGTACCAGGATCAGGATGAATTATTATGGAACCAAGAGCTTATAGACAAAGGCATACAGTTCCTCAACTATTCTTCGAAAGGAAAAGATGTTTCCCGATATCATATTGAAGCCAGTATAGCTTATTGGCATACTATCAAAGCAGATACAAATGAGAAGTGGGAAAACATACTTCAGCTATACAACCGGTTGCTTACTATAGTATATTCTCCTATAGCGGCGCTCAACAGAACGTATGCGCTGTCTAAAGTTCATGGAGCACAGGCAGCCATTAAAGAGGTCGAGCTCTTAAAGCTTGAAGACAATCATTTTTACTTCGCATTGCTTGGTGAATTGTACAAAGAAACAGATCTTGAAAAAGCCAGGATAAATTTTATGAAAGCTTTTTCCATTGCCAAAACAGCTACAGATAAGCAAACCATTCAGAAGAAAATAAATGATCTTTAACAATGGCCATTTATACCAGCATACTTTTTACCAGCTTCCCCAATGTTTTCAAAGTATCATCCAGTTGTTCACTCCATTGCAATCCATAACTCAATCGCATACAATTATCAAACTGTTTTTGAAGCGTGAACATGCGTCCGGGCGCTATGCTGATGTTCTTTCTCATAGCCAGTTCGTATAGCTCCATCGTATTTATTCTTTTATCCAATTCTACCCAAAGTACAAACCCACCTTGAGGGCGGCTTACCTTTGTGCCTTCGGGAAAATAATCTGCAATAGCCCTGATGTATTGTAGGCAATTGGTATGCAACGTATGCCGCAGTTTACGAAGATGATTTTCATAACGGCCGTTTTCCAGAAAGTTAGCAATAACCTCTTGAGTAATCGTCGTAGCGGAAATAGAATGAACCTGCTTCATACGGATCACATCTTCTTTAAACTTTCCCGGGGATACCCACCCTACTCTATAACCAGGTGCCAATGTTTTAGATACAGAGCCACACCACAATACCAGTCCGCTTTCATCATAGGTTTTACAACACTTAGGCCTGCTGTCGCCAAAGTATACATCACCATAAAGGTCATCTTCAATTAAAGGAACATTATGATGTTGTAACAAAGCGACGACTTCTTTCTTATGCTCGTCGGGCATACAGCTGCCCAATGGATTATTGAAATTGCTGACCAACA
>JBAZWL010000052.1:0-27216 GCA_041660405.1 Taibaiella sp.
TATAGAAAACGTAACCAATGTTCTTAAAGCCGCTTTCAGATATAGTATCGGTTCAACATGGTAATAAGATAAAGAAACTTGTATAAGCATTCCCGTTATAATAATTACAATCAATAATACTGCAATGACATACACCAGTGCAAGGTATTTAGAGAAAAATAAAACGGTATTGCTTACCGGCGTAGTGCCTACCAGTTCATCCATTTTTTGTTCCCGTTCACGCCAGACAATGGTTCCGGAAAAGAACACGATTGATATCATAATAAAGAATTGAAATATGCCGGCAACATTTCCCATAATCTGGTAAGTAACCGGATATGTTTCTGTATCGTACATGGCGCCCATGTATTGCGATATGATAAACATCATAACTGATCCCAATGCACAAATGATAATGAAGAATGTACTCCTGGTCATTTTAATAAACTCAAATTTTGCCAGATAGAACAGTTGTTTCCATGTTTCTTTTGATGAAAAATGCTGCGTAACCTTTGGTAATAAAGCCAGAGAGTGTAGTGGCGATGGATTACTTTGCGGTGCTTCATTATCCTTTCTTTTAAATAACGTAAAAGGAGTAAGGAACTGGCTGAAACTGAATTTAAAGAAGCTGGACAAAGTAATGAGTAACGCAATACCCAGCCAGAGTATACGGTTATATAGCAAGCTACTTTCCAACGGAACCATACGGGTATTCTGATCGTCAGGAGTCCAGTATTGGGTAATGTATCTTAAAGCTTCGGCACCAAATGGTTCCAATAAAGCTGCGGTAGCTTTATTATCCAGATCGGTGGTCATGGTAGCTGTTACCGAACGTATTACCAGCAGAATGATACAGAAAAGATAAGCGGGTAGGGTATTGCGGGTAAAAGTAGTGATGGAGAAAAAAATGGCGCCCAATAAAAGAATATTAGGTACCATGAATATCAGGAATGGTTGGAGAAAATTCATGAATTCAAACGGCCCCATTACAGGTTTACCTATACCGAACAGGCAGCCAATATAATAACCAATAACCTGTGCAGAAAAAACGAACACTGCAGTAACAAATGCAGAGATAAACCTGCCAAAGAAATAACTTCCCTTGGTAATAGGCTTCGTGAAATACATAGGATGTGTATTGTATTCATAATCCTTTTGAATAGCTGTAGCCATTATGGCCACAAGTATCACACTGTTTACCAGGCCAAGTATGCCATCATTAAGCCCTACAATAATTCCGGCTACTGAATTTGCCGAATTCATAACCAGGTTGGAATCGCCGGTTGCTACATTGAATACGCCGGCAGCATAAAGTCCCAGCAGAAAGGTGAGTAGGAAAAATATCCCGAAGAAAATATAAGTCTGCGGCTTCCTGAAATTCTGTTTCAGGTCAAATAAAAAGATTTCTTTAAACATGGCTGGCTTAGTTTTTAGTGATGGTTGAGAAATACACGTCTTCCAGTCCTGCAGTTATTTGTTCAAAACCTGCACCGGGATTACTGTCTGCATACACATGTATGATCACTTTGCCATCAGATATGTGAGAGGAGATTACATGCATATTGGAACGGTATTCGTTCACCTCATTCTTATCAATACTCTTGCTCCATATTTTATTTTGTACGGTAGCTTCGGCTTCAGCCGGTGTGCCTTCCAGCATAATGGTGCCTTTGTTCATCACCACCATTTTTTTGCAAAGATTTTTTACATCATCTACAATATGGGTAGATAAGATCACAATAATCTGCTCACCTATTTCACTCAAAAGATTATGGAAACGGTTACGTTCTACAGGATCGAGACCGGCAGTAGGCTCATCTACAATTACCAATTTAGGATTGCCCAACAGTGCCTGCGCAATACCAAAACGCTGGCGCATACCACCTGAATAATCACTTACATTACGCTTACGGGCATCGTAAAGGTTGGTTTGTTGTAATAGCGCATCTACAATATCATTGCGTTCTCCTTTGTTGGTAATGCCCTTCAGTACAGCGAAATGCGTCAAAAGGTTTACAGCAGATACTTTAGGATAAAACCCAAAATCCTGGGGAAGATAGCCTAATGTCTTACGCAACTCAGTTTTCTGTTTCAACACATCAATATTACCCAGGACAATACTGCCGCTATCCGGATCCTGAAGCGCTGCAATGGTGCGCATCAATGTGGATTTACCGGCACCATTGGGTCCCAGAAGGCCAAACATGCCTTTGTCTATAGTAAGGTTAATGTTGTTGAGGGCTTTCAGGCCATTGGGGTAAGTCTTGCTTACGTTTGAAATGATGAGTTGCATAAGGAATAATCTTTTTGTTTTTATAATTCCGGAACCGGTAATCAGTATATCGTAAATATACAGGATTAGGTTACAAATATTTCTTTTGCAAACATAAGATGCTTTGGAAAGGCATGTTTTAAGAATTAGACGTGCATCCGTAAATACTCGACCAAAGCCTGTTTTTGAGTTGGTCGAAAGAAAACGATGTTTTGTCGAAAGAGTAAATAAAAAGGCACATCATATTGAGGTTTTAGCCGGAGTCTGAAAATCTAAGGGGAAACCCTGAGAGATGAGTTGATGGCATTGGAAGAACTTTGTGCCGCGAGATTGTCGCTGCTGTACAACTAACATTAAACTATATGAGAAAACTACTATTTGCATTGACTTTTATCTTTGGTCTGACCACTGCGCATGCTACTGTTTATTACGTGGACAGTGCGAAGGCAAATAATACCGGAGCGGGTACCAGCTGGGCAACGGCCAAGAAAGATATACAGAATGCCATCGCCCTCGCGGTAAGCGCGGGGGACGAAGTATGGGTGAAGAAAGGCACTTATAAACCGACGGTAATGGTGCCAGGCGGGACTGTCAGCCGGGATATGAGTTTCCAAGTGACAGACGGGATAAAGTTGTATGGTGGCTTCGCCGGTACAGAAACCCTGTTGACGCAGCGGAATCTTAACCTTACCGCAAACCGAACTATCCTGAGCGGCGATATCGGCAACGTGAATGATACCAGTGACAACTCCCGTCATGTAATTGTTACCAGTGCTGCCATTACCAATAACACAACCATTGATGGTTTTACCATTACGAAGGGAGTAGCCACCCCCTCAGGTTTTGTTGGCGTCTTCTATAGAGCTTATGGCGGTGGTCTGCACAATCTGGGATCCCCGGTACTCAGTAATTTGATTTTCACTGAAAACTTTGCTGATTTCTACGGCGGAGGAATGTATAACATCGGAACGCCAACGATGACCAACATTACTTTCGATAGCAATTATTCCGTTTCGCAAGGAGGTGCTTTGGTTAATCTCCCGCCAGGAAACCTGAACATGAGCAATTGTACGTTCGCCGGAAACCGGTCGGAGTCGTTTGGCGGTGCCATCCTGAATGCGAGCACGATGACCTTGAACGGGGCAAGTTTTTCCGGCAATTCCAGTCTAACCGGGGGGGCTATACATAGCCAGGGCACCGCCACAATAACTAACGCCCGTTTTAAAGGTAACAGTACAAGTGGTGAAGGTGGAGCGATATCTAATTATACAGCGCCGATCTATATCAGCAATGCTGTTTTTTCTGATAATTTTACGGGTAACTTTAGTAACGGGGGTGGTGCCTTATCTACGAGAGTGGACACCTTATCTGTACTTTCCAATGTAATCTTTACCCGTAACAGCAGTAGTAACGGGAGTGCAGTCCGGATTTATGGCAATGGTAAAGCTACATTCAACAACTGTACCGTTTTTAAGAATACCAGTTTTAACTACTTGAGAGGTGGGGCGATCTACATAGATCCTACCTCCGGCGCAGCCATCAATAACTGCATATTGTGGAATAATACGACGACAACTTTAAATGTCAATTCTCCCCACCGTGAAGAAATTTTTAGTGACGACACCATAGCAACTAAAATACAGGTCAAAAACAGTATCGTGCGCGATGCAACAGGTAGTCCGCTGGGCGTCACCAATACCACATTCACCAATTGTAGTAACAAAGACCCGATGTTTGTAAATAGTGCAAACCCTATTGGTACGGATAGCATCGGGATGACCAGCGACGACGGGCTGGCGCTGCTATCATGCAGTCCTGCAATCAATACCGGGGGCGCTACTACACCGGTATTGCCTGCCGACATTCTGGGCAATAATCGGGTTGGCAATTACGATAAAGGGGCTTATGAGTTTCAGGGGGCAGCCACCCAACCCATACTTGCCGCTGCCACTATCAGCGTAACGGCCAACCAACTAGGCACCACCACTTACGGTAATTGTGCCGGTATAGTGGCAACGATAGCAGCAGGTGCACAAACCAGTACTATTGCAGGCAGTACGACGACAAAGGTGTACGTACAGAGTACGGCCGCCAACAACAATGGCCAACCTTATGTACGTCGCTATTACGATATTACACCAGCTACCAATGCCAATACTGCGACCGCCAATATCACCCTCTATTTTAGCCAGGCCGATTTTACTAACTACAATAGCAACAACGGAACAACAGTAGATCTGCCGACCGGACCGGCTGATGCTGCAGGCATTGGCAACCTTCGTATTTCCCAGCAACATGGCACGAGCGCTACCGGGGCGGCAGGTACATTCACCGGTTGGACAGGTACCGGCCCTGCAAGTATAGTCATCGATCCGGCTGACACAGATATTATCTGGAATAGCGCCGCCAGCCGTTGGGAAGTGTCGTTCCCTGTCACCGGTTTTTCAGGTTTTTTTGCACATGCAAGCTCCTCGGTACCGCTTCCGGTAAAATTGATAAGCTTTACAGCTCAGCCAGACGGAAAAGCAAATCGCCTGGAATGGGCTGCTTCGATTGATGACCCGACTTCTACCTTTACGATAGAACGAAGTGGAAATGGCTATGATTTTAATGAAATAGGCATGTTAGCCGCCAATCGTAGCAGCTATGTTTTTTATGATGATCAACCGCTTTCGCCAATATCCTATTATCGCCTGCGTATCAGTGAAGCAGGAGAGATGATCTATTATAGCAAGATTCTTAGTGTGCGCCGTGATGCTGCCACTGAAGGAGTTATCCTGATAACACCGGTCCCTGCCCATGATGTTGTAACCATTACCTGCACCGACCTATCTCTTTCAGGCACTGATACAAAAGTGTACAATACGACCGGGCAAATGATGATGAGTTTCCGTCTATCAGAAAGTTCGAAAATTGACCTTACCAATTGGGCGCCGGGTGTATATAGTTTGCACTTTGCGAATGGTACAATAAAAAGATTGATAAAGAGATAATTGAAGGATATTATGGTATTTCTGTGGTCAACGCTATATTAAATGGGTCAATGCTATGTATTAAGTATATACATTTGACCAAAGGCATGCCTATCTTTTTTGATGGCTGTGTTAAACAAAAAAAGCACATCAACAATGATGTGCTTTTTTGTAGCTCCGAAGGGAATCGAACCCTTACCAAAGGTACCGGAAACCTTTATTCTATCCATTAAACTACAGAGCCTTTACTTAAGGATGGCAAAGGTAAATATTTAACCTTTAGCTTTTATCAAAAATTTAAACGCAAAATTATTTTCAGCGTTTGACGTAATTTTAAAATATACAACGTATATTTACGTTATAAAACTTTATACAACGTTATGCAATCCCTCACAAAAGCCGAAGAACAGGTAATGCAGATCATCTGGCAAAAGGAAAAATGCCTTGTTCGTGATATTATTGATGAACTAGGTGATCCCGATATACCGCACAGTACTGTATCATCTGTAGTGCGGATATTGGAGAAGAAAGGCTTCGTCTCTCATAAAGCTTATGGAAAAACACATGAATATTTTCCGTTAATAAAAAAGGAGGAGTACACTAAGAGTGGATTGAAAGAATGGATCGGCAATTACTTTGATGGTTCACCAAGCCAGCTCGTTTCTTTCCTGGTAGAAAAAAATCAGATTAATATGAAGGACTTAAATCAATTGATGCAACAATTGGAAGATCACAAAAACAATAAACCTAAATCCTGAACACTATGATTTCTTACCTCATTAAAGTAACGATTATCTGGGTCATTTTCCTTTGCCTTTATGAATGGTTGTTTAGGCGTAATCCATCATTCACGTTGAATAGACTTTACTTGTTTGGGGCTCTTGCCGTTGGCTTGATCGTGCCTTTGATCGCCTTGGATATTCCGCTTTTTCAAAATAAAGTATCAGGAATTACAGCTAGAAACAACGGTATTCAGAATCTTGACCCGGCCATTACAACCAGCGCGCAACACGTTGACAATACGGCACAAACGATTAATTGGTATAGTGTAATAAAATGGCTGTACATAGCCGGCGCGGCCTTATTTGCTCTAATGAGCTTTCGCGAAGTGATACTTATTATACGTACAGCTATTTATGGGCGGTTCATTGCCGTTCAAGGACACAAAATATTCAGCAGTGAGAAAAGGCATGCACCTTTTTCTTTTATGGGATGGATATTTATTTCATGCCCTGAACAATATACCGATCAGGAACTCAATTATATTTTAAATCATGAAGATGCGCACAACAGCCAGAAGCATTGGCTTGATGCTATCCTAATGCAATTGATTATCATCATTTTCTGGTTTCATCCTTTGGTGTGGTGTTTTCGGCAGATGGTTAAGCTTACGCATGAGTATGAAGCCGACCATATGGCTGCGGTAGATAATGCCTATGATTATGGACATTTTTTATTGCAGCAAACCTTATTAAAAGGTACACCTGGCATTGCACATTCTTTTCATTTTTCACCTATAAAAAACAGAATTACTATGCTTACCAACACAAAGAAAAAGAATAGCTGGAAATACCTCTTTGCGATTCCGGTTTTACTCACCTGCACTTTTGTTTTTGCTAAATCAAACCCGTCAAGCCAAAGAGTGAGAGTGGGGAACGTAACAACTTATAATGGCCATCGCTTCTTTTGGGGGAAAGATATGGTGGATTCCGTCCAGGTGGTTGATCCTGTAACAGGTGAGACTACTTGGGTTGTTACTAAACTGCCAGGGCGCATTTATAAAATGGATAATGATTCTGTCTATTCAGAAGAAGAGCAAGGCATACGAAAAGCGGAGTTTAAACATCAAAATCAGGATTTTTATGAATACGTATCTTCAAAATTCAAAGAGCAATTCTCTAACTTTCCTGACTCTATAAGAAGTATCAATATATGGAATATTGTGATTGATGAATTAGGTAAAGTTGTATACTATGATATGCGTGTAGGTGTAGATTGGAAATATTATGATCTGTCATCAGCGGGACCGGACTTTGCAACTTATAGCAAAACCATTGAAAAAATAATAGGTGAAAGCCCCGACTGGACACCAGCAATGAGCAATGGGAAAAATATTAAAGTGACAATGCCTCACGGTTTTAATGTATTCTTTAAGCCCATGAAAGCTCGGTTAATTACCCCTGCAAAAAAGTAAATAAACTTATTGTGCCTCTTCTTCCTCAATAGCCGGAATACCCATAATGGCCGGATCCTTTTTGGTACGGAAGGAAATATGCCTTTGAAAGAAGTAACTGAATACTGCAATAATTGCGGTAGTCAAAGTTTGCGATGGTGTGGCCCAAAAGCCGCACCATCCTGCAAAAAAGTGAAGCAGGTAATAATTCATCACAATGTTGAGAAACTGCAGGGTAGCATAACGAAACAGCTGAACCCTTCCTTTTAAGTGCGATTCCTGAAATACCACAAATTTAGAAAGGAAAAAGCCCGTTGGAAATCCAACAAGAAAAGATATAATGTAAGCTGCAATATAACGGGTCATATTGATGCTGCCTATGGTTACTACTTCCTCGGCTTTTCCGGCAATCATTTCTACATGTACATAAGGCTCCAGCAGGAAGTTGTAACTTATGAAGAATATGAAAAGGCCTAACGCCGTAACCCCGCCGCCACAGGCAATATACCTGAACGTCTGGATAGGTATCCATTTACGGAATAACGGGTGAAAAAAATCAATCACCTTTAAAATAGCATTCCTTGTAAAATTAAGCTTACGACTTTCCTTATAATGTTTCACGAGGCGGCAAAAGTAATAAAAAATGGTATAGTTTTAAGCATGGCTTGTTGCATTTATAGTAATTTGCGTCAACCTTTAATTGTTTTTGTGGTCCTGATAAAATGGATATTATACACGAGCCTGTTTGCTGTATTATGTGCGGTAGGTCTATGTATGGCTACTGAAAAATTACTTCTGGGTCATACGCCCGGTTTTTTTTCTGCTCTGCATGGCTTTGTTGCGGCAAACACACTTTGCATTTATAACCTGCATTATTATATAAAAAAAATCCCTCCCGGTATCTCTGACCGGGCCGACTGGTCTGCCAAAAACAAATGGGTACATCCCTTTCTTATCGTTTTCGGTTGTTTACTTTCCCTATACTGTCTTTTCTTTCTGCCGCTTAAAGTTATAGCAGTCAGTGTAGCATTAGGATTGTTGTCGTTAGGGTATTCTCTTCCCATTTTGCCATTTCCGCAAAAGAAAAGATTAAAGGATTGGGGTATTTTAAAGCTTATCCTGCTTGCCCTTGTTTGGACCTGCGTTACCGTGCTTATGCCGATGTTTGATTACAACAAAAGCTTCGAAGCCTACGAAGTAGAATTCCTGTTACGTTTTGTATTCATGCTACCCCTTTGCATTGCATTCGATATCCGCGACATGGAGACGGATAAAGAGAACAGCATTTATACTTTGCCCAATGCAATAGGACTAAGCAATAGTTACAGGCTGATGGATGTTTGTCTTATCGTATTATGCGGGTTGGCCATATGGCAATATTTCAGGTATCCGGTATTGTCTAGGCTGTGGAGTGGATTGGTTATTGTGGTACTCACCAAAATAATGCTGCAGCTTTCCAAAAAGGTTGATACCGATATTTTTTACCTGTTGTGCATAGACGGCATGATGTTGGTATACGCTCTATTTATATTGATAGCATAAAGAAAGGCGGCTGCTATTCTTTACAATAGCAGCCGCCTTTCTTAGCATACCTGACTTATTGAACTTCAGGCTTCGAGCTCACCGCTTTTATCCCAAAGAGAATAATGTGAATTACTGAAAATACCAGGGAGAAATAATATAAACCGTTATCATTTTCAGTAGCAAAATAGTGGTGCGTAACAGCAATACCTATTAATAACACAGACATTACCATTCCCGACATGGAAACTACTTTATAGCCTGAAGCACCAAACAATCCTTTGTTCAGGAAGCTCTTCTTCATACCATAAAGCAAGTATACATCCAGGCCAACAATCATCCATACAAATAAACGTATCCAGGTATCCAATGGTAAAAATACCATCATAAATAAGCAAGTAGCAATACCCAAAATAGGAACAAGGGGTACCAAAGGTGTTTTGAACGCACGTGGAGCATCCGGCATTTTTACCCTCATAATCCACACCCCGACACATACAAGTATAAATGCAAATAAGGTTCCGATACTGGTCATTTCACCTACAACTCTTGCCGGAACAAATGCAGCAAACAAGCTTACAAAGACCATGAACAAAAGATTGTTCTTAAATGGAGTACGGTACTTTTTATGAACTTCAGAAAATATCTTTGGTAATAAACCATCTTTACTCATGCTGTAAAACACACGGCTTTGTCCCATAAGCATTACTAATATTACAGAGGCATAACCACCAAGAATGGCCACAACAATTGCCCTGTTGAGCCAGGGGTAATCAGGAACCAAAGCTCCTGATGCGTTCACTTTACCCATATGCTCTACAGCTACTGCTACAGGTGCAATACCATCTTTACCGGCAAATGTGCTGTAGTTCGTTACACCAGTCATTACGTGGGCAAATAAAATGTACAGTACCGTGCAAATAGCCAATGAACCCAAAATACCGATTGGCATATCCTTTCTTGGATTTTTAGCCTCCTGAGCTGCTGTACTTACAGCATCAAAACCAATATATGCAAAAAAGACAACTGCAGCTGCCCTGATAATTCCACCCCAACCATGGTTGAAGAACCCTTCGTGACCAGGTGTATTTTCAGGTATTAAATAAGGGGTGTAATTACTTGTATTAATATACTGCCATCCCAAAACAATAAAAATAAGGACAACAACTATTTTAACACCTACAATTACAGCATTTACTTTCGCACTTTCTTTAGTGCCCTTTATTAATAAAAGGCTCATAAGAATAATGATAAATACTGCGGGTAAATTTATGATACCACCATCCCAGGGCCCTACTGTTAATGAAAGCGGTAAGTGGATATCAAAACCTTCCAGGAATTTAACAAAATACCGACTCCAGCTGATACCCACAGTCGCGGCGCCTACAGCATATTCCAATACAAGATCCCAACCAATAATCCAGGCAATGAACTCGCCCATAGTGGCATAGGAGTAAGTATAAGCGCTACCGGCAACCGGTATCATAGAAGAAAATTCTGCGTAGCATAACCCGGCAAAAGCACAACCTAAGGCTGCAACAATAAAGGATAATGTAATAGCCGGCCCGGCATAATTGGCAGCAGCCATACCGGTTATAGAAAACAAACCTGCGCCTATAATTGCGCCAATGCCTAAGGCCACGAGCGAGCGTGCCGTTAAAGTTTTCTTTAGCCCATGTTCATTCTCCGAAGATTCTGCCAGGAGGTGAGTTAATGGTTTTCTTGTAAATAAACCCATGTAATGTTTTTTGTTTTGAAAATCCAGCGCCAAACCTACTGTAAAATTGTCAAACATACAATTGGTAAAGAATTATTTTATTGAATGGATATAAAATAACAGGTCCGCCTTTTGGAATTTAAAAATCAATCCAACTTACCATCATTCTTCATCTTCACTGTATAGGAATCAAGGGGACTACGTCTTATTTTAGAGCCAATGACACATGTGGGTACAGCGTATATTATTTTGAACTTATTTTTACTCCAGGTACTATATGTATAACTGGACCAACCAGCTAATCTGAGATTTCTGGATAATTCAATTACGGAAACTATCCGATTGTCAACCATATTAATGCCCAAAATAATTTTCAACACCTTGTCATTAGCCAGATCTCTTGCCTCGACGTATAAAAGTTTAGTTACCGTATGTACATTCAATTTCATTTCACCAAGGCTATACATTGAAAATGAGTTGCTCTTTTGAAACAACATTGGATCATATTTAAATTTAACCATTAACCCTCTCACCATTTCAATAACATTGAGATCTTCTATTTTTTCCTTGTGAGATAAATCATGCCTGGTAACGCTGAATGTTTTATTGTCATTGACCTCCTCGGGAATAACCTTAAATGCTATAAGTTTATTTTGGACTATGGTATCGACATTATTCAGATTTAAAAAATGGACATAATCACGCTTCCCTTGCTTAAAGGAAGATAAAGATGTCGTTACTATTATAAGCAATAAGAATCGTGTTATCATGGCCTTTGTTGCAAGAGTTTAAGATTACGCTGTATACCTTTCCATTTACTCCTTTTGATAGGAGAGTGTTTTAATAAAGTCTTAAAGGTGTCTTCATCCATAGCTTCCCAGGCCGAGGTGCTAAGGTTAAGCAATTGAGGGAGGGGCATAAATTGCTCTTGCTGGTGTGGTTTGGAAAACCGGTTCCAGGGACAGACATCCTGGCAAATGTCACATCCAAACATCCAGCCTTCCATTTTGTCTTTAAATTCGGGAGCTATCAATTCGTCTTTCAGTTCGATAGTAAGGTAGGAGATACACTTACTTCCGTCAATGACAGTAGCGTTTACAATGGCGTTGGTAGGGCAGGCATCTACACAACGTTTGCAGCTTCCGCAAAAATCTTTTGCAAAGGCATCGTCATATTCCAATTCCAGGTCTGTAATTAACGTGGCGATAAAAAAGAAAGAGCCGCTTTGTTTATTGATAAGGTTGCCGTTTTTTCCAACCCAACCCAAACCACTGCGTACAGCCCAGCTTCTTTCCAGCACGGGAGCGCTGTCTACAAATCCACGTCCGTCAATCTCACCAATCTCCTCACGCAACATAAACAGGAATTCGTTCATCTTTGCACGAATCACTTCATGATAATCGTTGCCATAGGCGTACTTTGCTATTTTAGGAGCGTTTTCTGTCTGAACCTCTTCGGGAAAATAATTAAGCAAAAGCGTGATAACCGATTTAGCACCAGGCACTAATTTAGTAGGGTCAATTCGTAAATCAAAATTACGTTCCATATAACCCATCTTTCCCTGGTAGCCTTTCATGAGCCATTGTTCCAGTTTTCTGGCATCATCGTCCAACTGTTGTGCACGTGCAATACCGCAGTAGTCGAATCCTAGTCGGCTACTGAGTTTTTTTACGAATGCGGTATTTTGGGAAATGTTAAGGATGTGATTGGAAATTAGAAATTGAAAATTGTGCCTTATCTATAGTTATTTACTGATTCCGCTACATTATATATACTTTTCGCCTATCACTTTTATACGAATCACCTATGTGTATTCATTGAATCATCTATACCGATTAGGTTAATTACCTATTCATATTCATTGATTCGTCTACTCTTATTCATTGGATCACCTATACCAATTAGGTTGATCACCTATTCATATTCATTGATTCGTCTACTCTTATTCATTGGATCACCTATGCCAATTAGATTGATCACCTATTCATATTCATTGATCCGTCTATCATTATTCATTGAATCGCCTATGCCGATTAGGTTAACCACCTATGCTTATTCACAAAATAACCTATAAAAGCCTGACCATTCTCATCACCATTGTCATCTTGAGGTACGAAAGATCTCTTAATGCGTAGAGATCCTTCGATTGCTGCGCAGATCTCTGGATGACACGATTTTTTTGAACATCACTAATTATGGTAATAATCAATCAAATATCCCCAAATCAGACGTTCGACATTAATTAATATACTTTCTCCACTTATCTATCACCTGTTGCATATCATCAGGAATAGGGGATTCAAACCTTATCATTTCCTTGGTTCTGGGATGAATAAAGCCTAATTCCCTGGCGTGCAATGCCTGGCGAGGTAGTATTTTGAAACAATTATCTACAAACTGCTTGTATTTGGCATGAACGGTCCCTTTCACAATTTTATCGCCACCATAGGTGGAATCATTAAATAGAGGATGTCCGATAAGCCTTGTGTGTACCCTTATCTGGTGCGTACGGCCGGTTTCCAGTCTGAATTCCAATAAAGACACATAATGGAAGCGCTCCAATACTTTGAAATGGGTAATGGCATGTTTGCCATAGTCACCATCAGGAAAAGCATCCATCTTTTTACGAAAACGAAGGTTTCTGCCAATATGTGCTTCTATCATGCCTTCATCTTCTTCAAAATTGCCCCAGGCCAAGGCTACATAACGGCGATAAACACTATGATCCTTAAATTGAGCAGATAATGCCTGCATCGCTAATTCACTTTTAGCAATAAGTAATAAACCACTGGTATCCTTATCAATACGATGCACCAATCCTACACGTGGAAGGTCAATTATCTTGGTTTTATCTTCTTCCGGATTAAGGTACCAGGCTATTCCATTTACCAATGTACCGGTATAATTGCCACTGCCCGGATGTACTACCAGCCCAGGTGGCTTGTTAATGACCATCAGATCCTCATCTTCATAAATGATATCTAAAGGCATTTGTTCCGGAATAATGTCCGTAGGAATGTGCTGACGATTGTCAAATACAACTATTTCTTCATGTGGGCGTACTTTATGGTTTGACTTGACCTTCTCTCCATTCACCAATACCAAACCTTCATCAATCGCTTGTTGTATTTTATTCCGTGTAGCACCTTCAACCCTGTTCATCAGGTACTTATCTATCCGGATAGGCTCTTGTTTGCCGGTTAATTGAATGCGTAATTTTTCCGTTGGTGCCTTTTGTTCGGCATCATCTTCTGTAATATCCCCATCTTCTTCATCCCATTCTTCTTCAGGAGTAATTTCCTGATTTTCCACTGAATTCATTATTTATTATTTCTTAATTTAAATTGATTATCACTAATTTATCAATATCCATGTAAAACCAAATTTAAACATAGCGTCTTGAGCCGGATAACCTGGCGCATTGATAATATTACGGCTAAAGTATTGTTGTAGCTGATCAATTACCACAAATGCCCGGAATGTTTTTATCTTAAAATTGAAAAATGCCTGCACTTCCGGTGCATTGCTCACTTTATACGTATCCTGGTAATAGAATTGGTTGAAATAAGCTGTATAACCATCTGCATAATAAGGTGTATGATACTTTGCTTCTAACCCAAGGGCGACAATCAAAGCCGATTTAAACATGGGAGTGATCAAACCCAATTTATGCCTTAACAAAAATGCCGGAACATGAACCGGGGCGTTTCCTGTCGTTTGCTGCCAGGCCACTTCATTATCCAATACAAAAATACCAAATCTGAATTCTTTTCTACCAAATATCTGCAGCAGGGAGAATGCTTCTGATTCTTGTTTGGGTGATAACGTCTGGTCGTAATATAAATAATTCGCTATCAAGTTATTTTTAATGCCTAATTGAACTCCTATTTTATCAATCTGAACTTTCGCCCACAATTGCGTTATGCTCGTTTTGTCGAATGAGAAAGATCTGTTGAAAAAATTAGTCTTGAAAGAAGTAAAAGCATAAGGCGCATTACTCAAATTTTGGCGCAAACCGGCAGAAAACATCCCAATATTATTCAGATCCTTGCCTACAGAGCCGGAAATATCAAAATTACCGGTCGCATCACCTGTAAAAAAGAAATTTGCCGCTGCCAGGTAATTCCACTGCCCTTTTTGGGTAGCTTCCTTTTTAATTTCCCCGAAAATATAATTGCCTACACTATTTTGAACCTCTTCGCCAGACACATACTTTGTACTAAACCGATCTATTCTGTTACCGATACCGGCCTCTATTTGAACCAGTTCGCTTGCTTTACCCAGAAAACCGTTAAGACTGAATTTATTATCTACATAAAACCAGTTTTGGGAACCGTACAGGGTATCTATCGCATTAAAAGGAATAGAGTCAATAAATTTATAACGGTTCGTTTCAGGGTCCATATCCTTGTAAGTATGGTTTTCTGAATGTAACTGCAGCTGATGTTTGATACGGAAACGTGGTGTGAAATTGTAACTTACGCCCGATGAATCTTTGGTATAGACAGTGTCTGTCCTGCCGAATGAATAATTGTTTTGTACGTAAAAATCCAGGTCGCGCAAGGTATTGACAACCGCCGCATTTTTGGATGAGGAGTTGACCGGTGGTAGGTTAACATCTATCAACTGACGATCAGCATACTTACTATTTTCCAATAATGTGTCACTTACTATGCCACCATTCTCGTTTTGTTTATGTCTGTTATAAACAAAACCCAGCGCCATATAATACCGCTTATTCTTACTTTGGTAATTACTACTAAAACTACTGGAAATACTATTGGTTTTCTGAAGTTTATAAAAGCCTGCTGAACTGAAATAACGCAGTCTTCCGGCAAAATTCCATAGTGGGGTAATATTCTGTGTATGTAAAATTTCCACATTCTGTTCGCTTTTGCTCGCCAGCATGAAGGCAAAAGCAGAATAAGGCCTCGTAGTATTATAAAACTTAAGACTATCCAGCGTGAGCCGGTACACATCATATATATGGTACCCCAGGCTAAGACCGGTTGGTATTGCCGGGGTGAAAAACAGATTTCGGGCAGCTGACCCGCTATTGCCCAGATCTTTAACCCACCAGGGTTGAACAGGTTGGTAACGGTGAAAATTTTCCAGCGTAGTATCCGGATACCGGACAACAATCGAATTCAGATTATTGTAATAAATGCGGGCGTGCTCTTCCTTCCATTCTTCTTTTTGCTTTTGTATAGTAGAGTCCTTGCCCTGGTTGAACATACTATTCTGTTGGGTAGTAGGATCCTGATTATTGTTGATCACCTGGGCAGTAACATGCGTACATGAAACAACCACAAGAAGGGCCAGCAGGTATAAACGATTGAAAACAGCGTGGGATAGCAAAATGATTATGTGCTTTTTTTAATGGGCAAATTTATGATAAGTACACGTGATTTGCGGGCTATATATGGAACAATAACGGCAAACCGGAAAATATCTTATTAAACCATGGAATTCAACATACTGAAACTGGCAAATTTTCTATAAACCTTATAGGTTTTAAACGGTAAGGGCTTTAAAAGTAGCGAAATGACAGGATTTCTCTTCCGGTAAAAGATCAAAAAGTCATTTTTCAAAATGAAGACCGGCAAATTTAGCTGTTCTGCAGCTAACCGGGGGCTGCTCTTGTCATTCAAACTGACAATGTTGCATTTTTTGAGAGAATGGCATATATCTTGACATAGAAATAAATAGAAAAATTAAAAATCGGACGGATGTCCCCCTGTCCTTTAATCAACATAACTATGAGCAAAATAATAGGAATAGACTTAGGAACTACGAATTCATGCGTTTCCGTAATGGAAGGAAACGAACCTGTAGTAATTGCCAATGATGAAGGTCGTCGTACCACACCTTCGATCGTTGCATTTTTAGCTAATGGCGAACGTAAAGTAGGTGATCCGGCAAAACGCCAGGCAATCACCAACCCTACCAAAACCATTATGTCCATTAAACGTTACATGGGCCGTCGCTTTGACGAAGTGACTGGTGAAATGACCCATAACGCTTACAAAATTGTAAAAGGCGACAACAATACCGTACGTGTGGATATTGATGGTCGTTTATATACGCCGCAGGAAATATCTGCAATGGTGCTTCAGAAAATGAAGAAAACTGCTGAAGATTTCCTGGGCCAGGAAGTAAAAGAAGCAGTAATTACCGTACCCGCTTACTTCAACGATGCACAACGCCAGGCAACTAAAGAAGCCGGTGAAATTGCTGGTCTGAATGTACGCCGTATCATTAACGAACCTACAGCTGCAGCATTGGCTTATGGTTTGGATAAACAACATAAAGATAGTAAAGTAGCTGTATTTGACCTTGGTGGTGGTACGTTTGACGTATCAGTACTGGAGTTGGGCGATGGCGTATTTGAAGTAAAATCTACCAACGGTGATACGCACTTAGGTGGTGATGACTTCGATAAAGTAATCATGGATTGGCTTTCTGAAGAATTCAGAAAAGATATGCCAACCATTGATCTGCATAAAGATCCTATGGCATGGCAACGTTTGAAAGAAGCTGCTGAAAAAGCCAAGATCGAATTGTCTTCTTCCCAGGAAACAGAAATCAATCTGCCTTATATCACCGCAATTGATGGTGTACCGCAACACTTGGTACGCAAACTAAGCCGTGCTAAATTTGAACAACTGGCAGATAGCCTGGTTGAGCGCACATTGGAGCCTTGCCGCAAAGCATTGAAAGATGCCGGTCTTGGAACAAGTGATATTGACGAAGTAATTTTGGTAGGTGGTTCTACCCGTATCCCTAAAATACAGGAAGTAGTTGAAAAATTCTTCGGTAAAAAACCAAACAGAAGTGTAAACCCTGATGAAGTTGTAGCAGTAGGTGCGGCTATTCAAGGTGGTGTATTGACCGGCGATGTGAAAGATGTATTGTTGCTTGATGTTACCCCGCTTTCTTTCGGTATCGAAACTTACGGTGGTGTAATGACCAAACTGATCGAATCCAACACTACGATCCCTACTAAAAAGAGCGAAACATTCTCTACAGCCAGCGATAACCAGCCAAGCGTTGAGATCAACGTATTACAAGGTGAACGCCCTATGGCTACTCAGAATAAATCATTAGGTCGCTTTATCCTTGATGGCATACCTCCTGCACCACGTGGTGTACCTCAGGTAGAAGTTATATTTGATATTGATGCCAATGGTATCCTGAATGTAACGGCTAAAGATAAAGGAACCGGGAAACAACAGAATATCCGTATTGAAGCAGGTAGCGGCTTGAGCAAAGAAGAGATTGAAAACATGAAGAACGAAGCCAAAGCCAATGAAGAAAGTGATAAGAAAATACGCGAACAGGTTGAAAAACTGAACATGGCTGATGGTCTGATCTTCAATACTGAAAAACAACTGAAAGAATACGGTGATAAGATCCCTGCTGATAAAAAAGCACCGATAGAAGAAGCGTTGAACAAGTTGAAAGAAGCACATAAGAACCAGGATTTCGACGGGCTGGACAAAGCTATGGAAGAAATGAACACTGCCTGGTCTGCAGCCAGTGAAGAAATCTACAAAGCTGGCCAGGAAGGCGGTGCACCAGGTGCTGAACAACAACATCAGGGTGCAAACGCTTCAAATGATGGCGACCATGTAGCTGATGCTGATTACGAAGAAGTGAAATAAGCTTTAACCAAAGCGATATATAAAAAGGAATCCCAATCGGGATTCCTTTTTTGTTTGGTAACTTGTTATAAGTTGACTGTTCCTCATTTAGGAAACAAACGGCAACTGCAATAACATAAGACGTGCAGTTTCACGTCTTATGTTATTGCAGTTGCGAAGACGCACAATTGTGCGTCTCTACCGCAGTTTCGTATCAATTCAATGTTTCGGATAGTTAATATCATGATGATGAAATTTAAGCAAGCATATAAAAAGCATAATTCGGGCCTTTAGATAAATCTATATAGAATTAATAAATCACCTGGCATGGTTTTAAAGACTTATTTACAATGAATTTTAATTAAAATTATTTGGTTAGAAGTAATAATTTAATCTCATCTTTGTTAGTGAATCTATAAATCTATCAACATGAAAATGCTTTCAAAAATTTTATTGGGAGTTGTTATGCTATCTCCCCAATGGTCAGAGGCAAAAGGCAACGCCAACGATACTCCTTTATTCAAAGAAAATAAAGGCCAATTAGTGGACCAGAATAGTAAGCTGCGTCCCGATATCCACTACTACGGCAACTCCGACGGCTTATCGTATTTCTTTAAAAATACAGGTATCAGTTATCAACTCTACGGAAAGGGCAAAAAGGAAAATGAGTTCCTGATATCAAGAGTAGATATGACGTGGCTGGGAGCCAATACCAATGCAAAGGTCATTACTAAAAACACGTCAACAGCAACTGACAACTTTTACAATACACCTGATAGTAAGGGTATAACGGGTGTACGAGGCTTCGGCGATTTGAAATACGAAGGCATTTACAACGGTATCGATCTTCATTATTATTACAAGAACGGCTCATTGAAGTATGACTTTATTGTAGCCCCCGGAACTGATTATGAAAATATTAAGATCAAGGTTGAAGGTGCAAGCTCAATAACCCAGAATAAAGATGGTAGTATTTCGATTGTCACACCCCTGGGTATTCTTACAGAAGCCATGCCGGTAGCCTTTCAGAACGGAAAGGAAGTGGAAGCAAGCTGGATACTTGAAGATAATGTGCTTTCTTTTCAGGTAGCAGAATATGATCATGCTTTGCCTTTAGTTATAGATCCTTTAGTGTATCAATGGATGGGGGGTGACTCTGACCAGACTGAAAGCGCGATTTGGACAACCATTGCTAATTTCTATAGAAATGTTCCAGATGCTCATGGGAATCTTTATGTCGCCAGAAACAGATTTTCGTCAGGGTACGGCAATCTTACCAAACTATATAAATATAATAGCAGCGGCAATCTTACTTGGACAACGTTGCTATCAACATTTCTTTTTGGAGATGAAACCAATGTAGCAGGACTCTCCATTTACGGCAATAATATTTATATCTCAGGTGAGGGCGGTACTAATGCTACAATCGCGACTACCGGTGCTTATCAGACCACAGCCACAGGTCAGAGAGACGGTTTTTTAATGAAATATGATTCTAGTGGAGCGAGAATTTGGGGGACTTTTTATGGCGGCTCAGCAAACGATATTATTAAAAGTTGTAAAGTAGACTCTGTAGGATATATTTATATATGTGGTACAACCCAATCAACCGGCAATATGTCAAGCATTGGTGCAGAACAAAGTTCATTGGCTGGGCTTGCTGATGGTTTCGTTGCCAAGTTCAACACGGGTAATGGTTACAGAGCATGGGGTACTTATTTTGGGGGCAGCAATATCGATTCGGCTAAAAGTATTGATGTTTATGGCAACCGCCTTTACATAGCGGGTATAACAAAATCCACTTCAGGCATCGCTACATCTGGAGCACATCAAACTGCTTTCAGTGGTAATATCAATGGCTTCCTTTTGTGTATGGATACCAGCGGTGTTACACAATGGAGCACCTATTATGGAACTGATTCTACTATGGCTGAACGTTGTGTAACTAATGGCAGTTCGATTTACCTCTCCGGATCTACCAATGCTACCGGCAGTATTGCTACTACGGGTACATATCAACCGACAAATGCGGGAGGCTTTGATGGCTTTCTGGCTAAGTTTAATTTGAGCGGTGTACAGCAGTGGGGTACATATTATGGTGGTACCGCAAGAGATTTTGCCTGGGGAAGTGCTCTGGGTAGCAATGGGAATATATACATCAGTGGTAACACAAAATCTACGACCGGAATGACCACACCAAATAGTTACAATCCTACGTACGTTGTCGGTCAATATTATATAAATGGCCAGCATGTAGGTGTTGCGTATCTTGCTGAACTGGATACTAATGGTCAAAGAATTTCGGGAACATATTTTAATGCTGGCAGTAGTGCCGAGTGGTGCTCTGTGAATAATAGCGGAGATGTATTTATATCCGGCCTTTATGCCTATATTTATAGTGACTATAAGCCCTTTGTAGCTAAATTTGGCTATTGTAATACAGCAACCCCTGCAATAACAGCATCTGCGTTAAATATCTGCCCGAATACCACATCACAACTGTCAACACCGGCTGTGACCGGAGCTACCTATCAATGGTACAGGAATGGCACACCGATTTCGGGAGCAACCAGTAATGTTTACAATGCAAGCCTTGCAGGGGATTACACACTTACTCTTGACCAATGTGCGAGCGCTGTATCTTCAGTGATAACTTTAACGACCTCTCCGGTACCAACCACACAAATTACGGAAACAAATGCACCATGTGCCAATGCTACTAATGGCAGCATCACCGTTACACCATCTGGTGGTACAGCGCCTTACAGCTATGTATGGGATAACTCAACCAACACTACAGCTACACTTTCCGGTTTAATTCCCGGCAGTTACATCGTACATACATCTGATGCAAACACTTGTACTAAAACAGATACCGTAACGATATTGAATACCAATAACAGCCCTTCATCCCAGACAAGCCATACCTCTGTGCCTTGTTATGGTGATTCTGTAGCAACTATTTCGGTAATTACTACAGGTGGTACTGTTCCTTATACTTATAGCTGGGATAACCTTACTGCAACTACGCCTTATCTGGATGGATTAAATACCGGTACTTACGTGGTACATACTTCTGACTCGAATGGTTGCGCAGATATCGATACTGTTATAATCGGCCAGGATACCGTAATGCAGCCTTCTGACCCATTAGCCAGCATTTGTGCAGTAACAGTAGATTCTGCAACAGGTAAGAATATAATCTTATGGCAAAAGACCGGAATAGTAAAGGCCACTGCTTATAAAATTTATCGCGAAAGTACAGTTGCCGGCCAATATGACCTGATCGGAACAAACGACGTAAATGATAATACTACCTTCCTGGACATTACTTCGGTGCCACTGCAACAAAGCTATAGTTATAAAATTGCAGAGGTAGATAGCTGTGATCATGAATGGCCCATGAGCGATCTTCATAAAACAATTCATCTTAGTGCAAATGTGGGGATCAATGGAGAAATAAATCTGCTCTGGAATCTTTACGAAGGAAAGCCTTATACTACACACCGTATCATGAGGAGCTTTAATGGAGGAGCCTTCGCGTTACTTAATGAAGTGTCCAGTACTATAACAGCTTACAGCGATCTTACCCCGCCGATAGGAAACAGTGTTTACCGTATACAGATAGATCTGGGCGCTGTCTGTGATTCCCTGAATACACAGTATGTCACCTCCAATAAATTATCTTTAAACACTACGGGAATAAATGATGTTCCGGGGATTAATACCATACAAATAGTTCCCAATCCAACCACTGGTATAATCAATATTCTGGGTGATGAACCTGCTAAAATCCGCTTGTATGATGTTGTAGGCCGTTTATTGCAGGAAGAAAAAAATACAAGCAAAATGGATATCAGCAAATATGCAAAAGGCATCTTTATGATACACCTGTATAACAAACAAGGAGAGCTTTATCACAGCCAGAAGGTTGTGTTGAAGTAACGTTATCCCTAATACCTTTTGATTATAATTTAATAGAAAATCTGCCTGGAACTAACCCGGCAGATTTTCTAATTTTGGTTGGTACATGTGCTAAAATTTTTTCTGGGCAATTTAGCCATCCTGCAATACGTTATAAAGTGCCTAAGTCGGATAAATAAAAGGTATCATTATTTTAAGAATTTTATGTCTAGAGCAATCATTTTAATAATAACATTTAGCTTCTCCCTTATTTTACCTGCTATTGCACAAAACGATTGGAAGTTTACCACAGAGAAAGATGGCATAAAAGTATATGCTAAAACAGTTCCCGAATCAAAGATCAAAGCACTAAAAGTCGAATGCATTATTAACGCCAGTGCAGCACAATTAGTAGCTTTATTGCTTGATGTGAAAGCGGCAGAGCGTTGGGTGTCTCATACCAAATCCTGTACACTCATCAGGAAAGTTTCAGATGCGGAATTGTATTATTACTCCGAAGTAAGTCTTCCCTGGCCGTTGGAAAATCGGGACTTCGTTGCTCATGTACAGGTATCGCAGCATCCTGTTACTAAAGTGGTTACTGTAAATGCTCCGGCAATACCGGGTGTAATAGCCCCAAAGAAAGGAATTGTAAGGGTGAGCCAGTCGAAAGGTTTATGGTATATAACACCTCTGGATAAAGACAGGGTGAAAGTGTCGTATAGTCTGCAGGTAGATCCGGGTGGCATAATCCCGGCTTGGGCTGTGAACTCATTAGCAGCACAAGGGCCATTGGAAAGTTTTCAGAATATGAAGCGGGAACTGCCAAAGTATAAAAATGCGTCGTTGCCGTTTATTGTAAATTAATTTGCAGATATCAGTGACGTTATGATTTTTATGACAAATATCATGACCAAATACATAGCCCATCGATGGGCAACCATAACATTAAAATAGGTTAACCGTCCGGTAATTGAACGGTAATATTGGACTGCTACTTTTGCCTTCAAAATAATAAGGCTATGAAAAACTTCCGTTTGTTACCCGGGTTTCTGCTGTTGATGATTATTCCTGTAATATCATGGAGCAAAAAAGATGTGACAAATAAATCTGCAGCTGCGCAGGTGTTGATTGTTGGCTTGAACGATAATGTGAAATCCAATTATTATTTTAAAGAACAAATAGCCGAAGAAACAGGCATACAGCCCGACAGCATTGTACAGCAATACAATGATATCATTTCCCGAAACATTATAGCTGCTGCTGCCAATAGTGGTTGCACTTTTATACCCGCAGGTAACGATAATAGTTATACCGGTCTGGTTAATAAGATAGAAGTAACCGGCGAGGGTGAAGATTGTAACTCGAATCTTTCCAAATTAACAACTGAAGAACTACAAACTGCATTGGAACATGCCAATGCTGACTACTTGCTGGTACTGAACCAGCATTACCTTAAATGGCAGCAACAACCAATGCGTACAGTGTTTCACATGGTAAGCTATACTTTGTATGATAAGAATAAAAAGGCAGTGGTGTCGGGCAATCAATATTTCACATCGATGAATCTGGAGAAACCGGAAAGGATAGCGCAGATAAGCCGTAAAAGTAGTTCCAAAATTGCATCATCAGTAGCCAGGTCTCTGGATTTATAAAGCGTATTTCTTAAATTTTTTACTGAAAACTAATGGTTTCTCCTGATTGATTTCAAGGGAATATGGCCGCGCTTTGCATCAAACTTCAACCAATAATTTAACCATAAATCAAACAAACAATGATGAGAACAATTACCCGATTATTAACCGTGCTTGCACTGGTGTTTTGCGCCGGAATGCAAGTGTGGGCCCAGGGAACAGAAGCCGCGATTACCGGTAATGTAACCGAAACACAAGGACCGGCCATTGGTGCTTCCGTATCTGTCAAGAATGAATCAACTGGTTTTAGAAGTACCACATTGACCAATGAAAAGGGAGATTTTAGTTTTCAGCAATTACCTTTAGGTTCACCTTATACCGTTACCGTAACCTATGTAGGATTTTCAGAGCAAAAGAAAACTGGCTACACCCTGAACTATGGAGATGAACTGGTTGTAAACTTTACCATGAAAGCCAATTCAAATGAACTGGAAGAGATAAGTGTTACAGGAAATGATCTTAGAAGCGCAGTGAAAACGCTGGGTGCTTCAACAGCGATCACTTCCAAAGAACTTACAAAGATGCCTGTTAACGGACGTAATTTTACTTCACTTATCGATCTTTCTCCTGTAAGTAATGGTAGTACACTAGCCGGACAATTAGCTTCGTCCACCAATTATACTGTTGATGGTATGACAGCAAGAAGTACTATAGCTGGTGGTAATAGTGGTGGTGCCTATTCTATTTCTATGGAAGCTATCCGGGAATTTAAAGTAGTGACCAACGAATATGATGTAACGAATGGACGTAGTGGTGGTGGTAGTATTACCACAGTTACCAAATCTGGTACCAATACTTTGTCTGGTAGTGCCTTCACCTTTGGACGTACAGATTGGTTAGCCAGTAAATATAATTTGAATGGTTCTGAAAGATCTCAAAAATTTTCCACCTATCAGTATGGTGCATCGTTAGGTGGTGCTATTATAAAAGACAGAGCTCACTTTTTTGTTGCATGGGATCATCAGAGAGATGCAAGGCCATTATATATTGCTGATATCCAAACAGAATCTGATATAGCACGTTACAAAGTAACACAGGCTTCATTGGATGAGTATACAAGGATTGCACGTGCTAAATATGGTGCTTCTTCCAATCCGCTTTTTGGTTCTTTTGATAAAAGAAAAAGAACAGATGCTGCATTTGCACGTATCGACTGGCAGTTAAGCCCCACAAGCCTCTTGACGATTAGGAATAACTTTATTTACGAAATGGATAATCAGCCCGAAGGAGACAACTCCGGGATCAATGCTTTCGAATCTTATGCTAGTCGTAAAAGCATAAACAATAGCTTGATGGCATCTTTACGTTCTGTATTGGGTCCAAGGTTAACCAATGAATTGAAGGTGCAACACTTTTATGAAAGCAGTCGTGTTATGCAAAACAATGAAGGTGTACCTGCCGATCAAAGTATTCCACGTGCTATTGTAGAAAATGTAGAATCTATTGATGGCGATAAAAAGTATTATAACTCTATCCAGCTTGGTGGTCAGCGTTACGCACCTGAGTTATTTAAAGGTAATGTAATACAGGCGGTGAATAATCTTTACTACAATACCCGTAAGGTGAAATATACCTTCGGTATTGACCTTATGTACACCACTATGGATTTTCGTTATGGTAGTGAAATGAATGGTAGATATTACTTTACAGGCCTGACCAACTTTGAAAATCTGACACCTTACCGTTATGCGCGCGATGTATATATTTCCGATAAAGAAAATACCATTGTGAACAATATTGCAACAGGGGTATATGGTCAGATGGAAGCAAAACTTGCACGCGGTCTGGATGTAGTAGCCGGCCTACGTTTTGATAACACACGCTATTTGAAAAAGGCTGAATTTAACCAGGTTGTTTATGATGAATTAGGCATTAAAACCGATAATGGAATCAATACTTTCCAGATCCAGCCACGTGTTCAGTTCAACTGGGATGTGAATGAAAAAGGTAAAGATATCGTTCGTTTAGGTACCGGTATTTTTGGTTCTAACCTGAACCCTTATTCCATGTTGAATAACGTACTGTTTGACGGAACAAGAATAGCGGGTGTGGATATTACTGATCCTGCTTTGATACCTACTCCTAACTTCCCCGGTTACAGACAAGACCCATCTTCTGCTCCTGGTAAAGATTTGTTTAATAATCCTAATATTGAAAAGTTGGTTACGATCAATACCAATAGTGCAGATATTAAAGTACCTACGGTATATAAAGCAAACTTTTCTTACAACCACTTCTTTACAAATAAACTGCGTATAGGTATTAGCGGATATGGTACATGGGCCCGTAACAACTACATGTACGTAGATCGTAACATGGTTGATAACCCATACTTTACCATTGATGCAGAAGACAACCGTGGTGTGTATGTACCTGCAGGTAGTATTAAAACCTCTAACGGAAATGCTAACTGGGTAAATGGTCGTAAAACAAATAAAGTAGGTCGTGTACTGGAAATGAATAGTGATGGTAAAGTAAACTCTTACACTTTTGTAGTTGATGGTACTTACCGTTACTTCAGAGATGGACAAATCAATTTCTCTTACACCTGGAACGATACAAAAGACAACACTTCTTATAATGGTAATGTGGCTAACACGGCAACACTTGCCTTAATGGTTAAAGATGATCCGCGGAACCTTTCTACTATGGCTTATTCTGATAATCAGTTCCGTCATAAAGTTGTGTTTTATGGTACAGCGCCGAGCATATGGGGCGTAACTGTTGGTCTGCGTTTCTCTGGTCTTGCGGGCACTCGTTACTCACTGGCAGTTGCCGGTAATATGAATGGTGACTTCGTATCGTCCAATGACCTTGCTTATGTGTATGATCCTAACAATCCTAATACACCTGAATACCTGCGTAAAGGTATACAAGCTATCCTGGACAACCCTGAAGCAGAGCAAAGTGTAAAGGATTATATCAATAAAAACCTGGGAAAAATAGCAGAGCGTAATGGTGGCGTGAATGGCTTCTATGGTGTATTTGATATTCGTTTGGCTAAAAATTTCAAGATATTCAAATCACATGGCATTGAAGCTTCTGTAGATATCTTTAACCTGGCTAATATGTTTAAGAAAGAGTGGGGTGTAGGCCGTAACCTGGGTAAGCAAAACCTGTACAGTATTAAGAGCTTCGATAAAGAAAACGAACGCTTCGTATATAATGTAAATGGTACTACCGGTGTATCTGGTCTTAATGGCAATCCGTTCCAGGTACAGTTAGGTTTACGCTACTCATTCTAAAATGATCTGCTAAATAAATAATCAAGGTTAAATGTATTTGCGCCGTTGCTTGCAACGGCGCAAATATAATCTACCCATTAAGCACATTGTAAATAAC
>JBAZWL010000053.1:0-26510 GCA_041660405.1 Taibaiella sp.
GCTCTTCCGATCTAAAATGAATTCTGCAAGATTTAGCTTTTATGTGGCCAGAAAAAGTTTTTATTTGAAAGATTTAGATTCTACTAATTCTTTCTATTTTCGAGCTATAAACATTGTTCTTGAAATAGAGAGAAGTTATTTTGAGAATATTTCTGACGAATTTTTTTCAGACTTGAATCGCGAATTACTAATTCCTACTACAGATGGTGAAACTGAATTATCTATATTAGTCTCGAGGGTTGCTCAAAAAAACATAGAGTTCACCGTTTCAGATAAACAACTTGCACAGCTTCCTGCCCATGTTGAACATTTTAAAATGATAGTCAATCATTTCGAAAGTAATGGAGCTGATATTAGAGTTAAACATTTGGTGGAAGAATTTCAAAAATTAGGGATATCAGACGATAGTAATAGTGTGAAAAAAATAATATGCGACAGTTATACAAATTTAAATACTTCAAATCAGGAGAACCAAAACAAAATTTCTTCCAATCCTCTTAAACTTGGCCATAAATAAATATATTCCAAAATACTGATGGGTTTAGACAAAACATACAATAATTCCAGCTTATGAATTAGGACCTACCTACCGCTACTAATAAGTAAACCCACCATTGACAACCATAAGATAAAGTGGTAATCTATGTGACTTACTATATATCGCTAAATACTCATATAATTAACAAGATAATGGTGTTAAATGCTTTTTAAAAATTTATTACGCACGTTTTTCTATGGATTTTTACTATTCACTAGACCTCAAGCGATTTTGGGTTTGCGGCCCTCTGAAACAGAACAGAATAACGATATAAGCTTATTGGGGGAGATGAATAATTATAACGTGGCTGTACCACCTGCTTTTACTGTCCAAGATTTTGTCAGCCATGTAGAAAATTATAAAAGCAAAAATCTCATTCAAGAACAAATGATAGAAGATCTTGAAACCTATTATCAGGTTGATTATTACCTAGATGAAAACATGCTCGAGAAAATTATTTCTCTATACGATCATGCGCATGCGCAGGACAATGAAGATCTCCTCATCATGTATTACATCCATCTTAAAGCCTATATAACATTGTGTAATAAAAATTTGGACTTGCCTAAATTAAAAAAATCAATTATCTCGCAATATAAAACTCTCGAAAAAAGTATGGTATTAAAGTCATCGAAACGAGGCCATAACCCCATAGAAGAAAAATTTCACACAAGCTGGGAAAAGTTTAAAAACAAACCACAGGTAGACGCTGCAATAGCATTTAATCAAGACATTGATGTTGATACATTAACCCAGTTACTTGAAGATGCAAAATCATCAATTTTCCAAGAAAAATATCTAAAAGTCATTGAAGCTTTAAAATACATGGGCAAGCATCAAGAAGGTAGATTGTCGCTTGAAGAAAAAAAATTAATGGTACGTGCATTATCATTGATTAAAAGCGAAACCAATTACCCTACAGCAAATATAAAAATCCCTACCGCTTCACTCGAAGATTTTGAAGAATTTGGGCGGAATAACGCAAAAACTGTAGCCGATCTCTTAAAACCACTTGAGGGTACAGCACGCGCATCTGAAACTGCACAAAAACTAATAATAGATAATCTACCAATAAATCATGAGCAAATGCTTGAAGACCTTAAAGAATTACACACCTATGCCTTGAGCACCAATAATCCCTTCCTCTTAAGGCAAGCAAGCATGGCTTTCTACATTGGTTATCAAGCTTTTATGGAATTTAATATTCATGAAAAATCAAACTTACAAGTATTTAAAAAATCTACGATGGATAAAATCTCATTAATACGAGCCTATATATACGACCTTGAAACGCGCGCACCCAGACCTATTCATCCTCCTTTTCTTAAAGAGTTCCGTGCGAAAATATCTAAAAATGCTGCCAAACAACACCCAATCAGATATGTTGAATGGTTTACTTCATTTATGAAACAAGTGAAATCAAGAAAAAAACTAGAGATAAAGGAATTTACAATACTACTTATTCAAGTTGAAACTTCGCCTTTGCGAGTATATTACGACTGCTTGAAGGATGTATTAACAGCCATTAACCAACATTATGACATCAATGCTTTATCACCGGAGATGATAGTCATAATGCGCCATGGTTCGTTTTTACTCAAAAGAGAAATTGATGTCACCATTTCATTTGATCGTCAATTGACTGAAGATCAATTTGAACAAGGCATTAAAAATTGCGGGGCCAAGGACGGAGATATTTTAAATACAGCACTCAAAGAAGCATCTGAAGAAATAAAAACAGAATATATAAATTACTCATCTAAAAAAATCATTCAAATCTTTTTAAAAAATACACCCCATGATTCTAGCGCAGCACTTTTCCAGTCTATAAATGACTATTTTAATAATGCTAACAGACCTACAGAATCAGATCCTGAATATGCTATTTTTGCACTGGCACTTGAACAAGTTAATATAACCACTCCATTCACCTCCCAAAATCTAACGGCACAAAGTTGGCAAACCATTCGCGATTTTGAGAGTGAGATGGCCAAAAAACCAGATAAGCAACGACTTTATTTGCATATTAAAAAAATAGTTATTGAAAGGTTTTCAACACAAACTGGTAATTATAACATACCAATGGCGCTTATATTATTGGCAATAATTATTTTTGCAATCAAGAAAATATCTGCAAATTCAATTGGAGAAATTGAAAAAACTACAGAAATCAAACATGAGAAAACTAAATCCAGAACCAGCACTACTTCTAGTTATCAATCAGCAGTAAGCACTGACCCATTTCCTGATCTTTGGAAAGAATTCGAGAAATTTGTCATTACAGAATTAAATACTCTAAACGAAAACATAAGTTCTTTATTAAGCACGCATCATAATTATATCCAACAAAAGGGGAAGCTGTCCTGGATTAATTTAGATAATAGTCAACGATTACTTCAGTTTCTCAACCACAATATTGATTGGCTAGCACATCAAGATAAATCGAAAGTGGACGCGATTTTAGAAAGTCATAACTCTGATGAGTTACGTTTAAAATTAAAAAACAAACGTTCAGAATTGGATCAAAAAAAGCAAATAAATGATCTTAAAAATATGCTTAACATTAAATACACTAATAAAAAATTTGATAAGAAAAATTTTGACAAAGGCATTAAATTTATCAATGATTCGCTACCTAAGGAATTTAATGATTCATCCCACCCGAGCAATATTGAACTTGTCAACATTATCTCCAGACAATTACAATTTCAATCAGGTTTAAGAGGTGAAGAAATAGATTATATTCTTGCAGAATTAGCTAAAATATATAACGATTTAAAAGCAAATAAAGATTATAGTAATCCTGCTGCTACAGTTTTGAATGATAATAATCAAGATGATCAATCTGATTCTGAAACCATGATTCCAGATTTTTTGTATACATTACAAATACCTCAAAATATACCAGCAGCAAATACGACTGAAAATGCACCTGAAAATAAACCTGTGAATAAAGACAAGCCAGCAGCTAATTATAAAATAGAAATTATTCTCAATCAGCCCTATCGTGCTTTTGCGCTCAGAGTAAAAGAGCATTTGAATCTTGCATTCAATGAAAACTATACACAGCTTACTAATCGTGCTTACAAATTATTAATTATCCAATTCCATAGCCTCATACTAAAAGATAAATCCATTGCCTATAATCCATTGCTAAATGATATCCGTAATAGATTTTGTCACAAATGGGACATGATTGGTCATTCAAATGATCTGCAAGTTCATTTACATCATATATTACTTTTGATAGAGCAAACACAAGATGGCTCATTACTCTCCATCCAAAATCTGGATAAAGAACTGAGCAACTATCCCCAAAAAATTCTTGCACTTGAAAAGAATGCAAATCCTATTTATCGAGGCAAAGCCAGTGCTACTGAAAAAATGAAAACCCTACTGCAAGAATTTGATGACACATCTAAATTATCTTCTGATAAAGAATTTGGCAAGCTTGCGCAATTAGCGCTTATCGATATTTTATGTGATATTGGCGAAACATTAACGCATTGTAGTATTTCTAATGTAAATCCCTTATGGGCAAATGTGCGTACCACAGGGTATCATAGTGATACACCTGCGCAAGCGATTATTGATGCAGCAGTCGCTAAAGGTATTCCAGAGTTAAAACAAATATTTAAGTACAGCATTCCCTCTGATCATGAACGCGAGTCCCAAAGCAGTAAACCGGTTTCCTTTAAGATTTAAAGATTAAGTCCAATGATCTTCTCAACAAGCTTAACATTGAACATCCATGTGAAAGAAATGTTAAATGTTAGGCCGGATCCCATCACTTCGCAGCGGGATGGCAAAGAACTTACTGACAGCGGCGGGTTGTTTATTTTTATGATAAAACGGTGTCAGTAATCGTGATTGTGGTTTATTAAAATCCTCGGCTTCTACTTGTTTTTCAGGCTTAGCCTTTGAGATAGCATGGACTGCAGAAGCAATTTTTTCAGAGCTCGATAAGCTTCGTATGTGGGTTTTTGATTGAATGACTATTGCCCGAGAGCCTGCACGGTCCTGTTCGAAAAATGGCTTATATTTTCCTTTTGCACTCGCAAATCCATTCTGAATAAAAACATGTTCAACTAATTTTTTCAAATGATCACCAAAGGGTTGAAAATGACCTGATGTCTGCGTGATCCAGTCAACTCTACCTTTACTTATAAAAACATGTCCGGCAACATAAACCAATTGTCCATCTGCAATATCATGATGATGTAAAAGAGGTGAATACCTACCATTTCTTTTCACCTCTTTTTTTAAATCGCTTAACGCAATCACTAATTTTCTATCTTCTCTAAACACAAATAGACAATCATATTCAGATCTCATATTGCGCAGGTCTTTACTTGTTATAGGTTCAAATGACGGATGCACTTCTGGTTTATCAACATGTAAATTTTTAAATTTCACAGGTTCATTAATAGTGCCAAAATCACGAAAATTTCGCATCATAGGCCGAGAAACAATCATGCCTTTGAACACAATATTCATAGACAATGTTCCCGTCATTATTCTAGAAATAATATGCGCCCTTTTGGGACCTGATGCAGCAATAAATTCACTCCCTACTTGTTTAAAATTATTCACTCGATTTAACATCTGCATGTTTGCATAAGGTCTATAGATTCTCCATCGATGTGACTGAGAGATTATAAGAATGCCAGAATCAAAGATTAAAGAAGTGATAGGCTTAATGAGATTATCGATAGGATGCAAGATAGTATGTATATTATCTTGTATACCTAACCAGGCGCCGCTCGCTATTTGGTAAGAATATTGTGTAAGTTCTGAACTCGTCATGATTTTGAAGTATGCAATCACCCTGCTGAACAAATAGGTTTACCTGTATTGTCTAACCAAAAATTGAGTCTCCACGTCATATTTTGTGGTGCCCAATTTATGGTGATGGGCTGGCCGTTGTTTTGATTAAGACATGCGGTTTCATAGCCTATTGATTTAGCATAAACAAAGATCGGCAAGGCATTTGTAGAGATAGGGATATCAGCTCCAGTCAAGATGTCTTCTTCACTGACATTGAGGTCCTCTGTGCGCGGATAACCATAAGGCATGGCATCAACAACAAAATAAACACCATTTTCATTAGAGTCATTACGAAATGTAAGCGTACTGTTTTTATCAGCATGAACTGGCTGCGCACAAATAGTAGCGTCAGCTAATGCTAAATTATTACATGCACTCGTTGCTAATAAATTAGCAGAAGGAAAATTAGGATTGGTATCACTTACTTGCTCATTATCTTTATGCATACTCCAAAGCATAAAACCATCCATTTGGGTTTTTAATAATTGTTCTGCAACAGATTCGACTTTATCAACCGTCCAAACATGATCGCCCCACGCTTCTGGTGGCACTTGCATGCCCATTGCAATGACACCATTATAATAAAAACTAAATGCTTCATAAGCTTCTATAACGTTGTAACTTGCACCTGCATCATAGGACATTACATTAATCATATTCACATGATTTAATGCGGGTAAAATTTCATGTAAAAATCCAGTCCATACACTACCTGTGGGTTGACTGTGCACCCATTCATCATGACCATAGGCCGCGACATGCATCACTGCCATGGTTAATTCTTTATTATCGGGTAAAGCGTTGCGTAGCTTTTCTGTGACAAAATTGACCAAACTCCCATCGGGCTCAGGTGCTTCATAATCAATATCAATACCATCTAATTCCAAATCAATAATTATTTGGGCTAAAGCATCGGCATTTAATGATTCCCAATGATGATAAGTCGCGCCACCTACTGCCATTAATACGCGTAAAGAAGGATTTTTTTGTTTTGCTGCTTTTACTGCTTCTTTAAGGGTATTGCCAGAATAAGGTAAATTTAAGCCAGTGCCTGAAAGGTCTAAATTCCCATGATAAACAGCATCGGGTTTAACAAAGGAAATCATCAAATGTGTCACAAATTGAGGTAGTTCTATAATATCATTTGCTGCTGTATCCGCTGACCAGCTTTCGTAATAAACAACCATAGGACGAGCAGCGTAAACTGAAACGCTAAAGAATATGATGATTGAAATGACTAGTGTTCGAAGCATATGAATCTCGCTATAGTTAACTAGCATAAAATTAACATAAAACGGCGTTTTTAGCAATCGTCTTCAGCGCATGAAAAGGGGAAGCGGGGTCACCCATTAGCAGCCTCCTTGTCAATAGGCAATAATGATAGGTGCCCCTAAATTTAAATTTTAGAGCCGTTTAATCACGATACTTTGTTTTAAACTGTTTTTGGTTATCACATCTGGTGTTGCTTAGTGTTTGTGCTTGCTCTATTGAACCGCACCAGTCACCCATCAGGATTAAAGCTTTTAATATTTATCCAAAATAAATATATGCTCTTGGCATTTATGCCCCATAAAAACACCAGTGCCTTATCTATGTCCAATTGGTGGGGAAAATCCCCGACAGGATAAAAGGTCTCTAAAGACCAAACCTATGATGGCTCACGATAAAGGCGATCCAAATAACACTTTTACAAAGTACAACTATTTAATGTGAATGATTGGCCTCTTATTCAGGCTCGGAGGATTAAAACCAGACCCCATACGAAGTAAACCAACCATTCAACAACCCTATTTAACAAAATGCTTTTTTAACATCAAAATCCACAGCATCTCTTAACATATAAAAACTTGCTTTAGCAATTTTATTCGCGATTGTTTTAATCGCAACGACGCGCTTTGTTTTACTCATTTTCTTCTGATAATATCGCTTGATTTGTTCATCATAACGAATCGCAAAATTTGCGGCTTCTACAAAAACCCATGACAAATATTTATTGCCATTTTTTTTATTGCCTTCGCCTTTCTTTTTACCATTACTGATACGCTGGCTTGCAACACAGCGACAATAAGAAGCAAAATTACCAGCAGAGGGAAAACGGCTGATTTCCCCAACCTCTAACATAATAGTCATGGCTAAAATTTTTCCGACTCCAGGAATAGTTTGCAGACGTGAAAAGGCAGATTCCAATTCCACTTTGGCTAAAATTTGTTTTTCTAATAATTTTATTTCATCCTGCATGCAATTTAATATTCGCAAGTGACTGTTCACCGTCAATATTAATTCTGGCTCTATAAAACAAGCTACATCTTCTTCTTTTAAACGTTTTACTTTATCACCCGATATCGATTCTGCCAAATGATTCGCATACATACTTTGTATCGATAATATCTGGCGCGTTTTTTGTCTAACCAAATCACTGCGCTTGCGTAACATATCTCGCAATAAACGTGATTCTTTGGGACAGATATAACCCATCGGTAATATTCCTAATCTATATAGATGAGCCAAAAATCTGGCATCCTTATAATCATCTGAATACTTGAGTCCACTATATTGTTTAATCGCCGTCGTATTTGCTAAACAAATAGGATAGCCATTGGTTTGCAATAAATCCGCCAGCCAATACCAATTATAGGTCGATTCCACGACCAACCAACAAGATTTTTTTGATAAACAGATAAGGTTTTTAAAAGCAGTTCTCGATCATGGATTAAGCGTTTTTCATAGATAATATTATCCGCTTCATCTGTAATACTTAGGACTAAATTATTTGAATGTAAATCAATTCCGCCGTATAGTTTCATTTGCAGGTCTCCTTAAAGGTTTAAAGATTGAGTCCTCCGAAAGACTCTTTAATATCTTTATCGGAAGACCTGCTTATGATTTTCAGGCTTGACATTAAATTTCTGAAATGTTAAATATCAAGCCTGACCCCATATTAAATTTATCTGGAGTAACTCATGCTAACTCTATACGCGTCTACGCTAAAAAACGACGATATACGCATTCAATTTAATTATAATGAATTCACATCATTGAAAGAGTTAATAGGGGTACTTAAATATCTTGAAATACCTTTTAAAGAAGAAACTGAACATACCTTTCACCAACCAAGAAACTATATTGACATTAAAGGCACCGAAGATGTATTCAAATTTCTAGACGCCATATTAGAAAAATATGAAACGTTTGCAAAAATTACTCGATATATCCCTTCTAATACCCATATTTCTAAAGATGAACTTATAAATGATCTTCATCGTTGGGTCATACAAGCAGTTGAACAACAAACCGTAGCAAAACAAAATATTTTCGCCAATGCATTATTAATGAAATTACTAAATCGTGCTTTCGAAAAACTAAAAACAGAACTTGAATCAATGGAGCTTTCAACATCAAACGATAAAATTGATACAAATTTGTCAATTATACATTATTTATCGCATCCATTTTATCAATTATTAGTCTTTGGCTATAAAGCCTGTGTAGGAAAGATACAAAAATATGATAATTTACCTATGTATCAACGCTTGGTAACAACAACACCCACTCAAGAATCTATTGAAACTATTGGAAAAAAATATTTATCTTTAATCCCAAAAGATTATATTAATGAACAGAGTCATTCCAAGACGTTGAATTTTGAAAAATTAAAAAAATATATTGAACAATTATCAATCAACCAGCAAATGCTCTCGTCTTCTTTGATTATAAACAATAAATAAAAAACCAATGGTCAGGCTTGACATTTAACATTAGATTTCTGAAATGTTAAATGTCAAGCCTCACCCTAATGCAAAGGTTTGAACAGATATGAACGCGAACAATGCTTATAGTTTAATTTTACTATTATTAATTAGCGTTTTATATTTATTTAAGTATTTAACAGAAACATCGAAAATAGAACGAATCTTTGCTTATGGCACCTTAAATAATCCAACCATTCAATTAAAATTATACAATAGAAAATTATATGGCACGCCCGATCAATTAAATCAATATTATTTATCAACCATCACCCAGAATGAAAATAATAAATTGAACACTTATCCAATAGCAATTTACTCTGGTAAGCCAAGTGATGTTATTTCTGGAATGGTGTATGAAATTTCACAGCAAGAATTAAAAGAAACTGATATATACGAAGGCATTGAATATAAACGCACACGTGTTCAATTGCAATCGGGCTTGGCAGCTTGGGTATACATCTTGCAATAACGGGTCAAGCTTGTGATGCCACAAAAAATGCCAAACGGCCCTTTCGATTTATTTCTACTTGATTAAAAACACATTCAAGCGTTGTGCGCAAATCATTCAAGACCCATAACCAACTCAATATTTCTCTTAAAACTTGCGTGCGCTTTTCTATAAATGCGCTAAAATTAAATAAGAAAACTAACAAAAAGGTCGTGTTATGAGAACAATATCAAAACTTATCATTCTTTGCTCACTTTCTACAATACTTGCAGCTTGTGGTACTTCTCCTACCCAAGAGGACCATTTAGGCTATAAGATGGTTTCTGAATCTGATCATGAAAAAACGCATGAGGCAAATGTAGATTATGCCGATAGACTACCCTCACATATTTCAACAGGTGAAAAAACCATTCTAGTCGATCCCAATGTACATGCTTGGGGAGCCTATAATGAACAAGGGGAATTAATTAAAGCCGGATTAGCGACTGCGGGTTCTAATTATTGCCCTGATATCAAAAGATCTTGCCGCACTAGCGCAGGAAGTTTTCGTATCCAATCCTTAGGAAATGCATCTTGTAAATCTACAAAATATCCACTACCAAAAGGCGGTGCGCCTATGCCATATTGCATGTTTTTTAATGGCGATCAAGGTTTGCATGGTTCATATGAAGTTGTTGAAGGTAATGCAAGTCATGGCTGTGTTAGGATGCACGTAGAAGATGCTAAATGGATTCGTAATCATTTTGCGAATATAGGTACAAAAGTAATTGTAAGGCCTTACTAAATAGCTACGGGATCAGGCTTGACGTTTTATTAAATGTTAAGCCTGATCCCCATGACTTTCTCCGAACCAGAGCTTTCTATATTTTTGAAAGGCGGGAATTTAATAATATTGATGTTGGTAGTAGCCGGATTAATGTCCCTTAATTTCACCAGCAATAACATCGTACATTTCTTATATATATTGAGCCCCGCATCATACTCATCTATTTTTTTTCTTAATATTTCATTTAACTGTAATGTTTGCGCCAGTGAATTTTCTAAATTTTCTGGATCTTCTTCTATTATGGTGGGTGAAACAAAGGTACTTGTATTAAACCATAGTCTGAGGGGAAAATAGGCATCATCCACCAGCTGGGGCAGCAGTGTTTTATCTATACAATTTTGCCTAATCAAGTGTTTAATGATCATAGTAGTGAAATTTGTTTGACTAGACCAGTATTCATCACCCTGCTGAAGTTTTTCCAGCCATTTTTGCTGCTGCTGCTTGGCTTTTGCCAATGCTTCAATCAGATCAGCATTTTCAACAATGACGTCAGGGATGCTATTCATTAAATTGTTCTCTGCACTCCCGTATATTTCCTCTAGAGTAAAATATAAAGGGCCATCAAGATCTAAGTCGTCTTCTTTTGGCATATCACTATCCTAAAACTTATTGTTGGCTATCTTACCAAATAAGTATATCACTGTCAAACATCAGGTTTTTTCAGTTTAATTAATAGTTCTGCGAAGGATTCTGGTTGCTGTGACGGAATATAGCTCACCTTTGATTCAGTGCTGGTATTCTCAATTCAGATGTTAAATGTCAGGCCTAATCCCCGTTATATTTAAATGGTTCAATAATTATTGATTAATACAGTGAAAATTAGTATCTTAACACGGAATATTAGTGTTAAATTTTCTATATTTATATGGTGGTTACTATGGGTCATGAACAAGATGCTTATATTGCTGTAACGGCTGCGAAAAATGCCTACTCAAATACTGGGGCTGAGAATCAAGAAGCAGCAAATGCAACAGTAGAAACTTTAAATAAATTGTGGAAATCAGATAAATTTACCACCCTACCCCACAATGAAGGTTTTTATAGAAATGATGCTACTGGATACTTTGGCTACAGTGTAATCTGTGTGGATACTAAACAAATTTATATTGCACATAGAGGCTCTGCAAATGCTGCAAACTGGATTGAAAGCAATAAAAATATAGCACTTAAGAAAGTACCTTCCGCTTGGATAGATGCATATAAATTTTCATTCAGATTGCGCCAAGAATATGGACCTCAAGGTTACCAATTTATTGAAACAGGCCACTCATTGGGTGGTGTATTCGCTATTCTAAATGCTTTTTATTTCAGATATCTTGCAATAAGCACAGAGAAAAATAACTCAAGATCAATCACATTTGATAATCCTGGTTGCCTAGAGTTAATAGAAGATTTATTAGATTATACAACCATAAGCACACACCTCAATAAAATAGGGGCAACACAAGCTGACAGTGCAATAAAGAGCTTGCAAGCAGTGGTAAGTAAAGGACAAAAGAAGCTTACTCCCGAAATATCTACAGAAATGCAACAATATTTTTATTGCTATTTATCGGCTCCAAATATTGTGAATACTACCAACACACAAATTGGTAATTTGTGGAGATTATACATTTCACATACTGCAGCATTAGATATACAAGCGAATATCACAAGACTTCAATCGATATTTGAATTCTCTAAGGTAATTTTAGATGGATTCGAGAATCCTCTAAAAACAGCTATAAAAACAATTCTTAAAACCGGAGCAACTTTCTTAGCCCAAGATGTTGGAACTGCTTCTATAAATTATATTATTCGAATGCATGACATTAACAGAATAGCAGATGCATTTCTTCCTAACTATTATATGCCTATGCTAGTAAGGAAGATTGAGTGCTGGCCTAGTCTTATGAACTTATCAACATCTACATTTTGGACAACGCAAGTGGTGTCATCTGGTCAAAAAAACAATCAAGATTGTGAGCTTAGCATCCATCAAATTCAAAATTATCAGGTAGGTGGATTTTGGCTCCCGACAAATCAGATTGAACAGAAATATATTAAATTATTAATTGAAGAAAATAAACAATACTCTGATATATTCAATAGCTGGATGCATTTATTTTTTTGCTTGTTAAAATTCCAAGAAGATTTCTCTAAAGAGATTGGGGAAATTTATTTTGATCAATCACATACTGATAATTTACCTTCAAATAGATCATCATGGTTATCGTACTTTTTGAATGGCTGTGGTGACGAACGTACAAACGAAGATAAAGAAGAAATGCTGGACCAGCAAAATAATACGAAGCCTCACATAAACGAATTGATCAAGAAATTCTTAACTTTAAAAGCAGAAAATAGCGCACCTTCCAGCAATAAGGAATCGTTGAAAAAAGACATGGATGAATTAATAGGAGCCATACATGCAGTAAATAATAAAAAATACCATTGGGCCAAAATTTCAAAATCATTTGTAAGTGAGTTAGAAAAGATTATTAGAAGTGTTTATAATAATAAGTTTGTTGGGGGAAATGCAGATACTAACAATAATAATTCAGGATATCATTGGCCACATCTGCAAAATAGCACCTTTTCAAATAATATAACTTTTTTTAAAAGCGTCTCTTCATCTTCTAAAGTTATACCCAAACCGGGGGCATTGTATAAGAAGTGATGCAAGGCCAAGTACGATTAACTAAATTATCCTTTACAAGCATATTTTTACATAATTCAGGATTATCATAAACTTTGATAAGTCTATAAATTTTGCCTTTTAATAGTCTTCTATTTTGTATATTAGATTTCATAATAACCTCTTAGATCCGCATATGATATTGTCAAGACTGCCCCTATTTCCTAACTACCATGTGATGCCACAAAAAATGCCAAACGGCCCTTTTGATTTATTTCTACTCGATTAAAAACAGATTCAAGCGTTGTGCGCAAATCATCAATATTATCGTTTTGATTATTAAAAATACCCTTTGCATTGAATTTTTTCATTAAAAATCGTCCAAAAAAATTATGCTGGACATCCTGCCCAATAATAGTAGAGCCAAATAATTTGCCATTTTCATTCAATAAATGCGCCAAATGTGTTAAACAGATCCCTTTACTATTTACAGATAAATCCCCTGGTAAACAATGTAAAACATAATTGAGTGCGATAGAATCATAACGTTTATCAGTGTCTATGGGATTTAAAATATTAGCTTCAATGGTATGGATTTGATAATGCGCCTTTAATTGTTCTGTCGATTTTTTTAAATTAAAAGGGTTAATATCCAATAAAGTAACTTGCTGCTGAGGCCTCGCATTATTTAAAATAAACCGCGATGAAGCAAGGCCAATTTCAAGATGATTGTTGCTTATATTTTTTTTATAAAAAGCATCGATATCAGCCAAACGAGCACCCCACGCAAATGGTGTGTTAATTCGATAAACTATCATTTCATAAAACCAATCAGGCATACCTGTGTATATTTTATGAGCTTTTTCGATGGCTTCTTGTGACATGTTTCACCTTGGGTTTGGGTTTGTTGGTAATATTTTTATTAAATACATATTCGCTTGGAATAGCAAGAGTCGAACGTGCTCAAAAAATGTCAATGTCAAGCCCGACCCCAGCACTATTAATGACTATTTACTGTAACTTTTTTTCTAAATTAATTAATTTTGGCAGTTGACTTATGTGAGCGCGCATGATATTTTGCCAACTTTCTAACAGTAGTTATAAGGAAAAAATAATGGCATCTGATGAACAATATCTTAAGGCTAAAAATCTCCAGGAACACGCAACGTTGTTACTGGAAGAGAATGACGAATTACAAAATAAGTTGACCAGTGTTTCATATTATAAAGAAGCCGTTGCGCTTTTAGAATTAGATTCTCCAATCACCCAAAGAGACTATAAACTTATTGCGAAAATTTACAAACAAATGGGCTACTTAGCTTTCGATTCAAAATTTAACAGCGAAGAATATCAGATATTAAACTATAACGATTCAAATTATATCCGAAAATGTGACCTAGCAAGTTTGAATGCAAAAAAGAAATCTATTGATTATGATAATGAAGCAAATGACAACAAAAAGTTAGAAATAACTAAGTATATCAAAAAGCTGCATGAAAAACACGACAGTGAAGAATTTTATTGCAATTATCTCAATAAACAAGGAATTGAAACTTTAGAATCCATGTCAGAAGAAGCTAAAGCAAACACTAAAAATATAAAAATGCTACTGGATTTTTATGTAGAATATGAATACGGAATGGACAATAATTTGATTCCTGAAGATGAGCTTCCTTGGAACGATACAATACATGAAGACGTTCTGTTAAAAATCATGGATCTTAATAAATATTGTACAACAGATGACCAGTTAGACATTAAAGAATATAAAAAATTTCATAAAAGTTTAGCTATTATTTATCTCAATCGTAATTCTAAAGATGATTTGTGCAAAGCTGAAGAACATTTCATGCAAAGCATTAACGGTTTTAGTTCATACCTAACTGTTGGTGACTTATATTTTGAGAAAAAATATTATGACATTGCAAAAAAATATTATGAAGCGATCCTAGAGAAATTTAATATGGAAGCTAATTCAAAAAAGCAAATAGAAGAGAAAATAAAACAGTCAGATTGTTTTGCAAAATCACTCTCACTAGAAAGACCGCTCTCTCCAGTAAGATCGCCTACTCCAGGACTCACGCCGAGCTGGGACAGCACAGCGCCTAAGAATAATAAAAATGTAGAAGAAAAGGAAAATGTAACAGTTGTAAATAGTAACAGTAATAATGAAATGGAACATGAAAATAAACGAATGTGTTATGGAAAATCAAATGACGGTATATAACAAACTGAGGAAACCACTCTTATGTTCTCCCCAAAAAAACGCAGTCATGATGAAACGACTAATGGGTACACAGATCAAGTAGATAGACTTGCTCATTCAGTTACTATGGCTGTCGAGAAAAATAATACAATAATAGACTTTACGAACAAAGAAGCATTTGATTTTTATAAAAAAAATATTAAAAGCAGAAAAAATGATGGTGGCTATTTAGATAAAACGGTTGATCTCGCATTCGACAACGCTATTTATAGCTATTTTTTAAAAAATCCTGAACATTACTATCGTATTTATTACTCAGACATGGGGAATTCATCACCTGAAGATAAGCAAAAAGCTGATGTAGAATTAGTAGAGAAAAAGATACGTGCCTCATTATCATTAAGCAGTTGGCTTAATGCGGTTGGCATAAATGTAAATTTCATAAATAAACTTAAAAACGCATTTAACCCCAAAAACACTGACAAACGCTTGATTGAAATCAAAAATGAAATTGAGCTCAAGGGAATAAGCGCTCAAGAGGATGAGCACGAAACACAAAATTTTTATGGAATTTATACATTATACTACGACGCTGCAGCAGATAAACTTAAAACAATGCTGCCAGTCCAGAACAATAGCACGAACGCACAAATAAAAAAAGTACACATTGATACAGAAGAAAAAGAAGATGCTAGACAAGCTAAAAATTACCAAAACTCTACATATACGACAGTAACTAATATGCTCAAAAGAGAGCCTCAAAATGGTGTCGCCTGGGAGTCAAAAACAAAATATGACTTTGATAATATCCCGACAAACATGTCAAGCTATCAAAATGAGAAAAAGCCACATCTAAAAAAAGTGATTAAACTTGCCGCTGAGAAGGTCAATAGTGATTCAATAAGCATCAAAAAGATTTTTGAACAGCATGGCATAGTTGTTGAACAAGGATCTCGGTCGCAAACTATTTTGCAGATATACGAAGATTATTATGATAAAGCACAAGATGTCCTAGGCAATGATATCTACATCAACAATAATAAGTGCTCCGAGCATGTAGAAGAAATAAAAAATTTGAGAAAAGAAGTTGAAGATTTAAAAAATAGAATTTTGTCATTAGAAAGCAAATTCGCTCAACAAGAAGTTATCGAGGCGTTAATTGCGATGAAGTCAAACACGAACAATCTAATACTGAACTCACCTAAAGCGCAAGGCATGATAAAAAATAGCAATAATAGCAACCCGTTAAACCAAAACAATGTGAATCATTCAGATAAAAGCGGCCCTCAAAATGGATTGTAGCGCTACATCACAAACATATTAAAAATCGATACGCTTTTATGCGTATTAACTACGGGCAAGGCTGCGGGTGAATGCAAGGGAACTACCATAAGTATCGCGTGGAGAATTAGAACTAGTATTCTCGCCGCTTCCCGCATAACCAGGGACTAGTAAAGCGTTTGTAGCAGCACCAGATTCACAGACAGCCGTTTTAATATTTGCATAGCACCACGATCCTGCTGCAAACAGCCAACCAAAGGTCAAACTAGCCAATATAACTGCAGGCCAGGAAACAATTAATGTAGATGTGGGTAATCGCCTCAGATCATCTCTAAAAAGATTTTCACCATAACCTATATTAATAGCAGTTTTGAGGGTTTTTAAAAACATCGGGGGTAGCAATGAGTACCTAATAAAAGGACCAATAATAAGACAGACGATTGCAAATGCAACGAATGTGGCGCGTAATATTAATATAGAAAAAACACGATCCGCGATTGCAAATATTAAACCGATTAACATGCCTGCCCAACGAATCCATTTGCGCTGAAGATTTTCCAAAAGCTTAAAGTTTTTAGGCGAATTTGAATGATAAAATATCAACTCATCGATTAATTTAATACATTTGTCCATCATTAAAAGTCCTGATAAAACAAATGTATTTATAGCTTCAAACAAGTATTTGCGCGTGCTCGGGATCGCATAGGCAATGAGTGCAGGAGTTACGCAGATAATCACGCAAACATATAATAGCAACATGTAATATAAATACTCGATTTGCCAGAAAGGTTTAAATAACAGGTATGGATCTTGGTTCTCTAAAATTTCACTGATTGTTTGAGGTGAACATTTTTCAATCGCTAATTGTAACACATGAAAATAATTGTAATTTTCCCCTTTGCTTGCAAGCGTTATATCTGATTCTTGACCAAGACAGCTGATCGTTTTCAGTAGAAATTTATCTGCGTTTAATTCAAATTCAGCATTTGGAGTATATTTTAATAAATTGAAAATTTCATTGATGGACTTATGAGTCCCAAATGGTGATGATTCAAAATTGTCGGCATTTAGCTGCTTATTTCTTAAGGCCGCGATGTGGCGCATATATTTTTCATAAGCAATTTTTGCATCATCATCTTGAGTTTCCTTAAAATCACGATCAGGTCTCATTTCACAAAATTTGGTAAAATGATCCTGATTTTCACCAGTAATATTAGGACGCGCTAATAAAGCCTCGACTACATCTGTATGCCCGCCGGTGACAGCTTTAATTAGGAGAGACTCATCGCTATTAATAAAATATTTATCACCAATAAATTGGGCAGCATCCTTGCAATAATCTAATATCTTTATCACATCATCACTGGTCTTGATAACTGCATCAATGGACTCTTGAGAGATGATACTCTGAGGTAACAATTGAATCGTTTGTTGCCAATATTGCTTAGTAAAATCATGATAACAGCCATATTTTGTAAGGCGCTGTCTAACTTTGTCACACACTTGCTTAAACTGCTCATAAAATTCCACAACTGTTTGCGGACGATTAACGTTAAACTGTGTTATTTTTATATCAAGCAAAGATTGACATGTTGCTCCCCAAAAGGCTTGAGTAAAACTATTAGCTTCATATCCACTGCCTAATTCTAAATTTACTTCATCGCAAACTGCTGCAAAATTTTCAAAGAAGTCATTTTCTGTCCTAGGTATATTGTTATTAAAATTTTGAGTATGTATCTCTAATAAATTTTCTTTGACGTTGTCAAACAATTTTTGTTTAAAATCAGGAAACTCTGTGTAAGAAGAAAATCTATTCACTACCCTATTGATTGCTTTGTAATTATCATGGAAATTTTTCGTCGTTTCAGCTTTAAAAACATTCTCTTTCAGTATAAGGTCTAAGAGCATGTGGTGAGTCTCGCTGAAATATTTATCTCTTAAAATATATTGCTCAAAAGCTTTGCATATTAAATCAAATCCTTCAATATACTCAGATACTGTTTGTGGTGGATTTTCATGGCATTGCTTTATTTTTAGCCGAAGTGGTAAATCATCCAATTGCTTAGTGACTACTTTTTCATCCGGCAGATCAACGGTGATTGACTCAAGTTCAACACTGAGCGTCACCGTAAATCCATCGAGATTATCAGAGTATGCATCAATACACCTTATTCCAGAAACGTTATTATTTAATTCCATATTAACCAGATTAAGGCGGACAAAAAGTCCATTTAATAGTGGCGTTAGGCTATAAAAATTAAATGTTCCAAGGCTAGCGTATTCAAGCCACTCGCGAGTCTCATCCGTTAAGGAATTCCATACCTTATAAAAGCGTCTAATGCCTTTTTCAGCTATTGGAGCAATTTGTTCTTCGTGAACTTGCAATCCTCTTCGAGTATTACCACCATTTTTTAAACACTCGATTAATAATGCAAATTCATATTTAAGTGTATCACGGGCTTCTTCATCCCATGCTTTGGTAAACTCTGGTGTGACCCATAATTTTTTTTCTATTTGTAAGTTTTCAAGGTATTGATCATAGAGTTCTGTATCCCACTCTCTTAACCTATTTTTTTCAATCGCACTGAGGACTTTAGCAGTCGGTAGACTCTCATCAATAATCTCAGAGCTTCTATTTGCAAGCACACTCTCTAAAGCGCGTGAACAAACAATAAGTCTATCGCCTTTTTCATTTAGCATAAATTGCGATAGATTTTTTAATTGTCTTTTATCTTCAATTTGAGTTTCTGTAAATTCAATTAAAGAATTTTGCGTGTAGGATTCATCAATGTATAGAGCTTCTTTTTGTAAATTAGAGAATAGCAATGAAATGATAGGCTCACCATCATCAGCTATTTCGTGTGCGATGAAAACACAGAATAAAGTAAGTGGATCATTTCGAAATGTAAATTGTTGAGCAAATTGTTTTTTTAAAAAATCTCTTAGCGCTTGTTTCAATCGCGCTTCATCTGCTTGATGAGCGCTCAAAATAGCTGCTAGTATGCGCTTTTGCTCTGGAAAATCATTTATATCTACTAGTTTACTCTGTAAATCTGCGTATAAGCTCATAAACGACCAATATTTAGTAAAGTAACATAATTATACCATGTTAGGGCTTGATTATACAACTTCTTATTTATCAACCACTTACAGTTTCTCTAAAAACAATTACATAACAATCTATCAAGCTTTAATCCCATGTTTTTACTGAATTAACTAAGTCATCGTTATGCAACTCCCATAGTAATTCTGTAAATCACGCTATATATCTTATACAATAGTTCTATAATTTGTTCGCTTTTTGATATAAAAAGAAATGAAAAAAATGAAGCGAAAAAAAACAAAAAACAAAAAATATTGAGGTCACCTATTAGCAGCCTCCTTGTCAATAGGCAATAAAGATAAGTGACCCTATATCCTCTTTTATTTTCAAGGTTAACATGTTAAGATACAAAACAAGTTATCTAATAAACATTGGGGTAGAAATATGTTGCACGAAATTAATTGCTCCTTATCGCTTAATCAAAGAAGCAAGGATGAAGTAATCGCTGCTTTAAGCGTCGCTATACAAAATTATCTAATAGAAGAGCAAAATATGGCATTTCTAGAACCGAAAAATGTTAATTTTGAGGAGATCATTACCAAGCTTGCAACTCTTACTGGTGAAATAAAAGTCAAAATAGAAAATACACCTTACGATTCCACATTGATACCAAGCATTAGAGAATTGATAAAAAATCATAAAAATATCACCATTAGTCATGTCCCAGAGTCATGGCGGATAACATTGCAAGTTGCTATTAACGACAATATAAAAAGCATTTTATCGACTCAAGTTGAAAACATTAAAGCTGAAAGTAGTCGAACTCTAGAGGATGCTATCAATCAGAAAATATCTTTTGAACTCACCAAAGAGGACCAGGAATTTCTTGACAGTTGTCGCTATGAATATTTTTCTCACTTAGCTAAAGAGTATTTAAAAGAAAAAGAAAAAATAGAACTAACGGGATTTTTTTCGCATAGCGCGTATGATATTTGTCAAAAATATCCAGCGGTTAATAAATCCTGGAACATGAGGGCGCTGGAGAGTCGCACAATTCTATTATCAGTTTATGGTGAATATATAGAAGCAGCCAAAACAATGATTGCCACAGCCAAACACCACGAAAATATGCATCAAGAAGAAGAATCAAGAGATTTACATATAAAAGCAAGTCATATAATAATAAAAGCCGGCAAAAAATTCGTAGAAGACAACCAAAGAGAATCAGCAATAAAGTTATATGAAGCCGCAGAACTTCTTTATCAAAACTCTTTGACGAATAATAAAGATCTTGCTCATGTGCTTATAATTGAAAAATTGGCATCTTTACGCTTTAATATGGAGCAATATGAAGATGCAGGCACACTTTATCTAAAAGCATTGGCAACTTATAAAATAAAATATGTTACAAATTCTAGTTTATACGCGATGATATTATCTAATCTTGGCAGTGTGTATATCAAGCTAGAAAAATATAAGGAAGCTAAAGAAAGCTTAACAGAATCACTAGAAGTTTACAGAAAAATAGCAGATAATAAACCACTAGATGTGGCCTTTATTCAACATAGTTTAGCTGGAGTTTTGTTACACCTCGAAGAATATGGCCAAGCGAAGATGTATGCAAATGCAGCACTTGAAATTAGAACTAATAAACTTACGCCGAATAATCCACTTACTGTTATTACGCAAGAACTACTTACTTTAATTAATAACAGAATACAGATGCAAAATTGTACACCACAATATTTCATTGCTAATCTTTGGAAGCGGCATTTAGATCAACAGAAAGATTTTACTGGGATAATCATTACTGACGTTACGCGCTCCGAATCTTATGACAATAAAGAGATGTCGCCTAATAAAAAAAGGAAGTTATAAATTTTTATAAAATAATTACTTTGAACCAAAGATTAATGCTACTACGATTTTATTTTTTATTCGTGTTTATTATCGAGAAAAAAGACCAATATTAAATCTCAAGCCTGCCCCTTTATTTAAAGCTTTTCTCACCCATATGCTGCATCACCTTGTTATTTATGATATTCTCATTTTTTTCTTCATTACCAGATAACCAAGAAATTATGCTTGAAAATGCACTTCCAGAACTTGAATCTGCATGGGCATAGGGAGTACTTAAAATTTGTTTAACTTTTTTTATTGCATCATTACACTGAAATAATTTTTCCTCTGTTAAGCTTGAAAAACAGTCTTCATAAATTTCTAATATCTGGGTCATTTTTGTAAAGCTTAAGTCTTTTAATGCGCCTCTTGATTTATTAATCTCAATGATATCCTCCGCCTTTTCATCCTCGTCATGGTTTTGCTTCAATATGTGATGATGGATTTTTAAAATATGTGCGATGGCAATTTTTTCACTTTTCTCTTCAATATCAACTTTTTTGACATGCTGAAAAAGAAATGGGAGAACACCCATGAATGTATCTGAACTCAACATACCTAAAAATAAAGAGAATATTTTCAAAGATTTTCTTTGCGACAGAAGATTTAAAGCTGTGTTACCATTTCCATCTCTTTTAACTGCCAATTCATCTAATTTATTTTCTTTTTGTATAGCTTGGGCAAGCAATAAAAATGAGCTGGCATCCTGATGATAAGCTGAAAACATTAAAACATCTTGGCCATGATTATTTACTTCACACGCGAGCTCAATCAGCTGATTTTCTTTGCTCAAGTTACTCACTAAATTAGAGAATGCAGTAGACTCTAAGGTTTGAGGTAAACGCATCAGCACATTACTATTATTTTCATTTCTTGTTTTCAATGCAAGAAACAAGGTTTTTTGACTTAATTGGCACCACCGCACTATTAATTTCTCTCTATTTATTCTTTCTAATAGCAATAAATCTGCAAGCTGCTGAGGCTCAACTTTACTCACTAAAAAAATGAACTCGTCATTACTGATAGATAAGAGCATTTCTATAATGGAATCACATAGCTTATCGACAAATATCTTCAGTTCAATCGCAGAGGCAAACTTAACCGCATCAATAAGCACCTTTATTCTTAGTTTTTCATCGAGCAAATCCCACATTGCATTAAATGCACTCTCAGATCCATTAACAAGAAGTGAAAGCAGTGTTTTTTGCAACACTGTTATATGAACCAAAGCAATTAGCTTTTGTATGATGCATTTCTCTGGATGCCGCAGCGCGATAATAAGTAGATTTTCTTTATTTTGGTTAACCTTAACTGCAACTCTATTAAGAACATTTATTTTATATAAAAAGTCAATCCATGCAAAAATAACTGGGGATTTATTTTTATTTCCTAACATTAACATAATTAGATTATTACCCTGCTCACTGACCAATACTGCTTTAGTCAATGCATGACTATTTACCTCATTCAAAACTTTTCCTAACAAATTAAATGATTTTTCAGAAATAAATTTTAATAATTCATTCAGCTTGAATGGAGATAAGTTACCCATTATTTCATAAATCTTAGCATTATTATCACCACTTTGAATGCTGGTATTTAAAGTATCTAAAGAAAGATTACAACCTAATAATTTTATAGAATATGATTTTGATGCGGCTCTAGGAAGTGACACAGTTAATGCATTTTTCATCAATAAATTACTATCATCCAACCCTACAGCATTTACAAGTTGTTGAAAATCGGCTGACATACATTGTTGTGCTAAAAATAATAATGCCTCCCCTAGGACAGGCTGGCTTATTTTATCTTTTAATAGTTTAAAATTTTCTATCGTTTGAAAATATAATGTGAGAAGTAATATATGATCATCCTGATCGCTTATATTAAGCATTGCTGCATTTAATGCATCGACACTCACTGCATTGATTAAATCTGCATAACGACCTGAAGTTTGATACAGCGCCGCTAACATAAATAAATCCCAACCATCCGGTGTGCGAATTTTTATTGCATATTCCAAAGCATTCGAATCAGCTATTAACTCTCTATACTGTATATGATCTTTAGCAATGCTTACTAAACTATCTGATGTAATATTTTCTAACTTCATAAATGGTTCACTCTGAAACTTGGGGCCAATTTTCATATTTGACATCTTTGGGACTCAAATGTCAATTGTAACGGGGGCATGACGGTGTCAGGTTTGAACATTTGACACCTGAAATTGAAATATTAAACATCAAGCCTACCCCCATCAGTCAAAGGCATAGCCTTAAACAAGAATTCTAATTCATTTATACGTAAACTTAAATGTATAGTCAGATATTTTACGCTTTTTATTCACATTATCTCTGTTTGATTGTTGTCCGATGGCATCCCCTCCAGCAGACGAGTTGATGCACAGTAGCTTCTGTAACTCGTTATTAAACACATCAGTGTAGCCTTTAGACTGGAGAAGTTTCTTCACTGTTAGATAGTCGTCCTGACAATTTTCATATTCATCATTACTTACATCAATTGCTAATTTTATCACCCCTGAATCTAAAATGCTTGTTATACTCAGCTGCTTATTTAAAAGCTGTATAATCACTAAAACTGCATTTTTTTCATACTCATTTGGCCTCAATTTTCTTGCCAATATAACTAGAAATTTGATAGCATTTTCATAAAATAGAATTAAATTTTGATTACATTTTTGTAGTATAACTTTTTTTTCTTCACTTTGCCCCTCTATCGCTATTGGCTCAATAGTTGTAAGTGCACGGCATGCGTTTATAGCATATATTTTTTTCATAGAGGTATTTCGATTATGTTCTACTTCAAGAGTTGCAAGTATAAAATTCAAAATGGCATTTTGTTCTGATGGTTTGTAGTGAACAAAACCCACAGAGAGTATACTGATCAGATACATCACGTGTTCTATTATGTCGTTCTCAATTGGATTTATTTTTACTTGCTCAGTCATTTTCGGCAATAAATTAAATACCCCCTCACAAATTTCAAGATTACACACATCGCTTATATGAATTTTATTATGCACTGCCAAATTTCCAATTGCTTTTGCAGCTTCTTTTCGAGAATGTATTCTGCTATCATCTAAAAGAAACTTCATCAAAATCTTGATAATTTTGGCATCTTTAAAATCCTCATGCGCCTTTTCATCCATATGATTAAAGCAATGCGCTAAGTTATCGATAACCATTCTAGCTTGAGATTGTTTATATTTGTTAACACAAAAATCGCTAACCTTGGTTTTTATATCTTCACCCAAAGTTTCAATCAGCTGGTCAAGGGATCGAAGAAGTTTTATTGATAAGTTATTATATGATGGCAATAAATAAGTGCTACAAAGACAATAGGTGATTTTTTTTGCAGTAGTACTTTTAGAGTTAAATAAAAGGACACTATTTTTTTCAGCAAGTGTATCCTTAAGATTTAGCGCTAAACCCTCATCATTTACGAGTAGTTCAATTGTATCAAGTATAAATTCTATTTTTTCTTCAGTTTTAATTTCTTTACCAAAATGAATAAATTGAATATCAATTTTATTACAAATATATTTAATAATAAGGCCTACTTGTTGCTCTTTCGGGTCAAGTAGTAACAAACTATCTTTGCAATAAGAAATTCTATCTAGATGCGACACGCTCTTTTTAAAATTAACACTCTGATTGATAAGAAATTTTTGACTGGGGTATTTTTTTAGATAATCATCTTTTTGTTTATATGTCACAGAATTTTTAAAGATAGTCAATTCAAAAAGTCCTTATGATAATAATTAAAGTATAACGGAGTGATCCATTAGCAGCCTCCTTGTCAATAGGCAATAATGGGTGACTCCATCACAATGCCTACGGCTTTACACACGCGCCGCGATTACTTCTATCTCTACCAACCAAGCAGGATTCATCAACTGAACAACTTGGATTCTCGAGCGTGTATGTAAATTAGGTTGCGCTATCGTACCAAAAAAATCTCGGTAAGCGCGGCCAAATCCATCTAAATCTACTTTTTGATTTTTTGACTCAGCCACTAAAAATACTGTCATTTTAACAATATCACCTAATGAAAATCCTGCGGTTTTTAGTTTTTGCTCAATTCTGAGTAAAACGCCCCGCGTTTGTGTTTCCATATCACCGTAGGCTGCACGATCTTCAATATCAACATCAGAATTAATAATGGGTGGGACTTGTCCGCTTATAAATAACCATTTGGCACTAGGCGGGACTTCAATACTTTCAAGCCAAGGTGCGGCTTGTGCGTGTTCTGTAGGGGTGGTGTCTTTGCGACGTATAATTTGTGACATTGCTGTTTTTCCATCTAAATTTTATTAAAATCTTCGGCGACACCGAGGATTCGAACCCTGGGAAGTAGAGTATACTTCAACGGTTTTCAAGACCAATGGTTGCAAATATACCACTATATAAATCAATAGCTTACCACTTCCCTCTCCACCTTAAAGCGGTCTAAAAGCGTGACAATACGCCACCAACGGCAGCAAGTTGTTACAATTTCGTGACAGTGTTTTTTAATACCATTTTGGTACAGTAAAATAAAGCCGTTTACCTGCGGCGGAAAACTTAGAGCTGAATACACTCATTTTTTGCATATGTTACACCTTTTAAGTGTAAAAAAAGTCAAAATTATTGTTTTTTGAAAATGTCATCATCTAAGGTTGTTCATGGGTTACTCAACAAAATAAAATGCCACTGTATCCATTGCGCAAGCCGAATAACACGTCTTAGTATATCGCAGCGCAATTGAGTCATCCAGACCGCAAAATTTGGGTGACTTATTTATAATTCTTCAGGCTTTCTTTTTAATTATATATAATTTACCGCGAGAAGGTTGTTCTTGGGTACTGGAGATCTTCATAGTTACATCGTTCTTCTTGTTTTTAACAAGTCTAATGTCTTCAGAGCGAAACGGATTTTTCTTTCGAGAGTTTGTAGTTTGAGTATATGTGGACTCCTCAAAAGCAGCATTTATTGTATTGGATTCATTTTGCATTATATTTAACCTTCTTATTGTATTTGTATGGTGATATAAAATTTGTTTGCCATAAATCAATAA
>JBAZWL010000054.1:0-23845 GCA_041660405.1 Taibaiella sp.
ATCTGACCTTCCTTAGCAATAAGAATCATCTTATCCACTGCTCTCTTATATGTCGCCTCTTCATTGATCATGTAATTCGAAGGTGTAATCAACAATATTTCTTCTGCACCTGCACTGAAAGCTGCAAATGATACAGAGTATATATTGGTAAGATGATCTTCTTCTATGATATTGAGATACGCTCTGTTACCTGTTGACTTAAAATAATCCCGTGCACGTACGTAATACTCATTATGGCCTACAACCAATTGCCTGCTAGCAAAAGAAGCATTTCGTTCAATACATGTTTGAAATAAGGACTTTCCTGAGTAAACTGGCATGAACTGTTCCCCGGATGATACTCCTGGCGCAGTTCCTGATAAAATAACATGCACTAACAGTGACATAAATAAGCACTTTGAAAGATTAACTATTCTTACTTCGTTCAGGATTTACTACCTAGTAGATCTCGTACCCAATTCTTCTTTTTGGTTTGCTCATCTTCAGCATAAGCACCATATCCATAACCATATCCATAACCATATCCATAATAACCGCCACCATATTTCTTGTGCTTGATGTCGTTAACTACAAGACTTAAGCGCGGCATTTTATTTTCCCGGTATAAGGCATTGGGTAATTTGAGCTGCTCCTTACGGGTTACCTCCAACCTTACAATGTACAGGGTGGCATTAGCATAATGGCTCAGCAACTGCGCATCCGTAACCAGGTTAGGTGTCGTATCCACAATAACATAGTCAAAATCCTGTTTCAAACGGTCGAACAATACAGACGTGCGTTCGTGCAGAAGCAATTCCGTAGGATTAGGTGGAATAGGACCGGAAGGGATCAGGAAGAGGTTTTCATGTACCCTCGACGGTTGTATGATTTCCTCGATGCTTGCTTGGCCTATAGCATACTGGCTGAACCCTTTGGCATAGGCCAGGCCCAGGGATGTCGTGATTTTTGGTTTGCGTAAATCCAGTTCCAGCAATACTACTTTTTTATTGGTCAGAGCCAATACTGTGGCCAAATTGGTAGCAATAAAGGATTTCCCTTCACCACTCATACTACTGGTGATCATAATCACTTTATCTTCCTTATGCGTGAGCAGGAATTGCAGATTGGTACGCAGAGCCCGGAACTGTTCGGAGACAATGGACCTGGAGTTTTTGGTCACTACTACGAAGTCCGCATCTTCCTTATGGCCTATTTCACCAAGGATGGGTATATGGGTATCCAATTCAATATCATGTTTGCTGGAAAGTTTGGTATTGAGCATATCCTTTACGTACACAAAACCAAAAGGAAGTATAACACCGAGCAATACAGCAAGGCCCATGATCAGTTTCTTTTTTGGTTGAAATGGGTAATCGTCTGCTTTGGCAGTATCAATAATACGCGCATTGGCAATAGTAGAGGAACGGGAAATGGCTGTTTCCTCCCGCTTTTGCAAAAGGAAAAGGTAAAGTTCCTGGCGGATAGCCTGCTGGCGGCTATAATCCAGAAATACCCTTTCTTTAGCAGGTACTTGTCTGATTTTTGCTTCCAACTGACCAGCGTTCCCTCTTACAGATCTTAAAGCAACCTCCGCACCACGTTTAACCGAAGCAATACCATGTAACATATCGGCACGGATATCCTTTAATTGCTGGTCAAGGTTCTGCACCATCGGATTACTCTCTGTAGTCGCCAGCAATAACCTGGAGCGTTGCATCAGCAGGCTGTTGTATTGATTGGTAACCGCAGTAAGTGTAGGATCCTGAACAAGTAAAGAGGCCGGAACTACTCTCGGGTTTGCGGTATTTTCTAAAAGATATTTCTCAAGCGACTCAATTACACTCAGCTGAACCTCTTGTTCAGCCTGCTGTTTGGCATATTCACCGGTATTGGCAATAAGCACCTTGGCTTGCTCGCTCAGATCGGCCAACTCATTCTTCTGTTTAAAATTCTGGATCTGTTTTTCGATATCGGTAAGCTGGTCACCTACCACCAGGAGACGGGCATCAATAAAACTCATGGTGCTGTCCGCAATACGGTTATTATCGTCCACATTGGCCTGCATGTATTCCCGAATCAGGGTATTGACTATAGCTTCCCCTTTTGCGGGAATGGATTGGGTTAGGGTCAGGTTAATCGTACTCACTTGTTTATTTGGGATGGCAGCCTCTAGTAAATCCATATATTTACGGGCCACCATAGACGGGTCACTTACTGCCAACAGATAACTGCCTTCCAGTTTTTCTTTGTATCGGGGATTAGCCAGGATAACTGCTTTACCAGCGCTGACCGTAAAGGTATCTCCCAAAGCCATATGGTACACTTTGTCTAATTCCTCATCTTTAAGACTGATATGTTTAGCATCTTTTACCTCGATTTCGTACTGCGCTGCCCCTTGACGCAACAAGGAGTCATTAAAAACCAGGAAGTTGGCTATAAAGGGCGCATTCTTGCCATAAAGTTCTACTGTTTTCAGTGACTCCCGGGTAAAACAAGCTACATTCAATTGTAGTTCATTGACTACTTTATACATCAGGGTATAACTCTCGATAATTTCCAATTCGTTATCCACACTGCTGGCACCGGAGAGCAACCCGATATTCTGCAACATAGACACATCGGGCATACCCGCTTTTTTATCTTCATCCTTAATCAGGATTTTGGCATTGATTTTATAATTGGGAGTAGCGAAATAGAGATAAAGAAACGCCACAATACCCGCTACCAGGGCACAAAGAACCATCCAGGGCCATAAACTGATGGCTTTGTTCATGATTTTCCTTACATCAATCCCTTTCTCTTCTTCTTCCATTTCCCATCCAGAACTGGGCACTGTATCTTGTTGCATGTATACTTTAATTATAATAAGATTATCGTATGTTGTTTGTCTTCTCTCGCTTTATTTCACCCTGCTGGCAATCACTACCAGTAGGGATAAAGTAGAACTGATAATGGTATAGGTTCGCAGCATGGCTCCGTCATTGGCAGCGGCTTTCCCTTTGCTAGGTTGCACGTATACAATGTCACCTTGACGCAGATAGAAATAAGGGGAATCGAAAATGTCGGTAGAATTAAGATTAAAACGTACCATTTTCTGTTGCCCGTTTTCCAACCTTGAAAGCACTACATTTTTTCTTATCCCGAAAATGGACATATCTCCGGCCTGTCCCAATGCATCCAGGATTGTAGCTTTTTCTCCATTAATTACATAAGCACCCGGACGCGTTACTTCACCTAATACCGTAACTTTAAAATTGACAATCCTTACATTCACCACAGGCTCTTTGTAATATACCGTAGCCTTGGCTCGTATTACTTCTTTCGCTTCTACTGTGGTTAATCCTCCAACTTTTATTTTACCGGCAACGGGAAGTTCTATCATGCCTTCTTTATTTACCAGGTAGCCTGTAATATCAGAATTGTTGGGTTTGCCCGGTTGTGTACTATTTGCCGCCGGCACCCCGGTACCCATTACATTGTTTAATTCCGGATCTATAGTTTGTATCGTAACCTGTAGAATATCATCAGGTTGTATTTTCAACTCTTCATATGTTGTAGTATTTATCTTCACTCCGTTTTTATAAACGTAAGTACTATCTGGGAGGTTCTTAAAGTATGGTATATTTTTATAGCTGGCACATGAAGCCATGAAAAAGCAAAATGCCGCTATACCAATTATGGTTATACTTTGTGTTAGTTTGTCTGAGTGTCGTTTGTTGGTTCTGTGTGTATTGAAGAGTTTCGTCACTTAATGTTATGTTTTTTTGGATGGATACTTAGGAATTGCTAAAACAGTTTTTAATAATTTTTATAATGTCATATAGTGTTTGTTATACTTATTTGATATAGAAGTTAAAATGCCTTGTCGTCTCCCTTAAATATATTCCAGATGGTCAAAAAAATTATTTTCATATCCAATAGTACTGACCAATGTTCCAGATAATAAACATCGGCCTCTACCCTTCTTGCCATATCTTCTGTTGTACGGGTTTCACCACGAAGACCTGAAACCTGTGCCCAGCCTGTAATACCTGGTTTAAGAAAGTGCCTTACCATAAATTTATCGATCAACGCTGCATACTCTTCAGTGTGTTTAAGCATGTGCGGTCTCGGGCCTATAACTGACATGTTCCCTATTAGTACGTTGAAAAATTGGGGTAGTTCATCCAGGCTTGTTTTACGCATAAAAGCCCCTAGCTTAGTTATTCTTGCATCATTTTTTGTTGCCTGCATATTATCAGCTTCTGCGTTCACCCTCATGCTGCGGAACTTGATGCAGTAAAATGGTTGGTTGCTTCTGCCTGACCTTAATTGCAGGAAAAATATCGATCCTTTAGATTCCAGTTTGATCAGCAATGCAAATAAAGGAATGAGCCAGCTCAGTACAAATATTATAACCAGTAATGAAAAAGTGATATCAAATAATCGCTTGAACACCGCATTCTGCAAGCTTTCCAACGGTTCTTTACGTCCTGTCATCACAGGGATGTTGTCGATCATTTCAATATTAACCGTTCCCGGAAAATATTCGTAGTAGTCGGGAACCAGACGGAATCGTGTTAAGTTCCGATCTGCTTCATGCATCAAAACATTTACGTTTTCTTTACTTACACCGGGCAGTGTACAGAATATTTCATCCACTCTATTGTTCCTGATAAAAGGAATACAATCGGCTGTGCCTCCACGGTATAACGCATCCTCTTCCGTCATTTCTGCTTCCTGATCGTGAAAAATGCCCATGATATTATAGTCAGATATTGCATTTTCAGAAAACAGGTGGGAAAGTGTTCTGGAAGAAGAGTTATGACCAACGATAACTATATTCTTTTTGCTATAGTTAAGCTGTTGCCTTACATTTTTACGTATGCTTAAAGTAATGAGCCGGTTTACAAATAAAGAAACACCGAAGATCTGTAAGGTTGTGAGGTAAAAGTATACATGCGTAGAATAGGCTAAATTTAAGAAATCGTTCTGTAGGGATATAATGAACACCAGGGCCAGGCAGAAGCCAAAGAATATATATGCCCGGATAGTACGGCTGAATATAGATACCGAATTCCGATGAAGATAACTATCGTATATTTTAAATAATGATTGGGCAAAAAGCCAGCCAAAATTGATAATCAGCAGGTACGGCAAGGCTTGTCTGAAAATAACATGATTGTCAGAGAAAAAAACATAATAAGATACAGTCAATGAAATATTCAGCGTGAATACATCAAGAAATATATTGATCCACCTTAGTAGTCTAAGAATTGCAGGCATAGAATTTAGGAATATGTAATCTTAAATTTATTAACAATTTAAAATTAGTACATATAAAAAGCTTACAAATACATTGCTTGGCCTTCCTGTATTATGAGTTAGGGAAACAATGAATCAGTAGCAAACCGGTTATGGCTCGTTCCTAAATAATCGTAAAGTGGACAGGTATAAAATTGAAATTTGTACGATGCTTTGGTGCAGCGTTGTTGGTTAATTTTTGCATATTGGTTTGTTTGCGTTGGAGTGGTTAATTCCAACATAGGTTATAAAAGAATGGTTTAGAAACCACGATTTTAACAAATCGAATTTCAACCGACAAATTTACATTATAAAATGATATGCTCCCAGATATTAATTCAGTTAACATAAAAAAAACAGTTCCTTAACATAAAGAAAAACAATATGTATTTTTAGGGTATTTGTATTTATAAATAGCTTTAATCAAACGCTATGCATATATTTTTAAATCAAATTATTCAAAAAAGGGTAAGCATGTAGTTGATTATATGAACTTGAATTTTTTACTGCATTCAAAGCTTTAACATGCCTTTCATGATGTATATCCGAGCCGGCAAAGTCATACATGCCTTCTCTTAACAATTTTTCGGCAAAAATTTTAACATACTTGCCATAGTATCCTGATAAAGCAATAGTATTCAATTGAAACAAACATCCGGAATCTTTTAACTTCTGCAAATCGGCAATGGAAGTTTCCTTGTAATAATTATAACGTTCCGGATGCGCTAAGATGGGTTGGTACCCTTTCGCCTGAATTTCAAATATTGCCTGGTGAAGCAATGGGGAAGGTTGTACAAATCCCATTTCTATTAATACATATTTACCGCCTATGGTCAACAAATCTTCTTTTTTACGAAGTTTATCCAGCAGACCTTCATCAATCATATACTCGGCAGCTGCCTCAATATTCAGTTGAATATTGTGCTCAGCTGCTGCCTTCTTCAGCATAGCAAGTCCTTGTCCAATTTTGGGTTCGGTATCCGGAAAATAATCGAGGCTAATATGAGGTGTAGTAACAATTCTGGAATAGCCTGCCCGTTCAATAAGTTTAAGTAATGCGATGCTTTCATCCATCGTAGCCGGGCCATCATCTATGCCCGGTATAAAATGTGAATGCATGTCTGTGGCCAAAAATGACCAATTGCGGGAATCTTGGGGTATCGTTACATCATTTTTCTTCTTAAGAAATCCAAACATAATTCTTAGTATCCTGATATTTTCTATTTCGGCCGTAAAAGTATCTAAATCATTTTATTAGTTATTGTTAAAATTAAAAACATGCTTCAAGTGTTGCCGTTTCCAGCACAAGGTTTCGTTTAAATATCAAGAATACAGATAAAGTACCAAACAGAATGCTAAACTACAAACTCCTCGTATGCAGTTATTATGTCATACTTTCTATTTTTACAATACCAAACAAAAAGTTATTTAACATGACAGGCGCCTTATCTATCAGAGATATCATAACACAATACCTAAGCAAGTTTAGTGTTACGAAGACGGAGACGGATCAAACGATCCACTTTCCGTTCGCAGATGTTTATGCTAATCAAAGACAGATAGTAGCGCTGTGGAGAGAATTGAATCATATGAACATGAAGCCGACAGCCAAAACTTTTTTGGGAAAGATTGTGTCCATTAAGGTGAATCCTTAAGAAGGTTATATTTATCACTTACCACGATAAACTATCCGCGCAACTGGTTAATTATCACTACGGCGTATCAATAAGGAGGATCAAAGCGAATACCTTTGACAACAACTGAAACCTCGGAATGTTTCAGTTTACATTCGACTCTATTATTACAATATTATAAAAATGGTTCTCCATTTGGTTATGGAGATTGGTTCAAATGCAGCTTCTTTTTAGGGGCTGCTATTTTTTTGTTTCTTGCGAACAATTCTTTGCTTCTATTGTAATTAAGCAAAAATCCCTCTGATAATGAGCCCAGTAAAACCGGATATTGAAATTCAGGCTGTTAATCTTGCACAGCAATGGTATTCACTCGCTCCTGAAGATCTGCCGGAATTTCCCGAACTACTTGACCGTTATCTCAAATGTTTTCCCGATGAATCGGATAAAAACCTCTTTCTCAAAGAAACTTTAAGAATCGCAGAAGAAATAGTTGCCAGTCCTAAAACGCAACCTGGTCATCATCATCCCTTTGATGAGTTTCGCCAGGCTCTTGCCGAACAAATTAGTAAATAAATCCAGAATCTCAAACATTAATTACATACTATTTGTTTGTTCATTATTGTTTAACAATAATTTTGCGTACTAATTTTACCTGCGTTTACGATTTTAATCGTTGACAATACTCGACGTTCAAATGCCGGATATGGATGGCTTTGATGTTGCAAAGGCTGTCTATAGCAGCAGTCATTAATAGCTTCTGATTATACAAAAGCACTGAAGCCGGTAATGGCTCTACCCACTATCAACGAGTTAATTTCCTTAGTACCTTCATAAGAATAAATAGCCTCGGCATCAGCTACAAAGCGGGCTACATTATACTCCAGCAAAATACCGTTACCACCCATTACTTCCCTGGCTTTACTCACCACATCTCTGGTACGTAAGGAGCAGAATACTTTTGCCAGCGATGCATGCTCATCCCGCAACACCTCCTGATCCTGTAGCTGCGATAACCGGAAACACATAGTTTGCATAGCCGTAAGATTGGATAACATTTCCACAAGATGGTTTTGTATCAACTGGAAAGAAGCAATAGGTTTGCCGAATTGTTTTCGTTCCCGCGTATATTTAAGAGCATGCTCATAGGCACCCCTGGCGCAGCCTACAGCTTGCCAGGCTACACCGGCACGGGTCATGCGCAATACCTTTGCCGTGTCTTTAAAAGAGTTGGCATGCTGCAACCGGTCTGCTTCACTCACTGTACAATCCTTCAAGGTAATGAGGCCATTCTGCACAATACGCAGCGCCATTTTATCATGCATTTTCTCTACACTGAAACCCGGCGTATCTTTTCTCAACAAGAAACCTTTTACTTCATTATCATCCAGATCCCTTGCCCAGATCACCAGCACATCAGCAAAGGTGGCATTGCCTATCCATTTCTTCTGGCCATTCAGCACCCACTTATCGCCTACCCTTTTGGCTGTGGTCGTAAGCCCTCCTGCTACACCCGAACCTACTTCCGGTTCAGTCAATCCAAAGGCACCCATAATCTTGAGTTGCTGCATACCGGGCAACCATTCCTGCTTTTGTTCTTCAGAGCCCAGCAAGTAAATAGAACCCATAGCCAGTCCGCTTTGTACACCAAAGAATGTAGAAATAGAAGTATCTACACGAGCGAGTTCCATAGCTATAATGCCTTCCATTAAAAAGGAACGATTGGGGCAACCATAACCTTCATAAGTAACGCCACATATATTCAGTTCCGCAAATTTTTCAATGATCTCAAAAGGGAATTCAGCCCTCAACCAGTAATCATTTACTATAGGTTGAATCTCCTGTTCCATAAAAGCCCTCACCTTAAGTTGCAAGGCTCTGTCCTCTTCAGTAAGCGCATGGCTAAGATCATAGAAGTCACCATCTATTGCCGGCAGTTCTTTATGTTTATGTCCCCCACTACTTTCCAGCATTTTCATTAATCCGGCCAACTTCACATCATCCATTTTGGACACCGTATCCATCACCTTCGACAAATCAACCTTTTCAGAAAGCCGGCCCAACGCCTGCAAATTCAGTGTCTTTAATAAATGTATGGCACTCTTTATTTTGCTGAACATAAGCACATTTTTAAAGTTAACAGGTTAAAAATGATTTAGTTGAAAGAGAGGATCAAGACAGCAACAATTTCTGTCAATTTAAACAGCACCAGAGTAAGATTACTTTATAAGTTTGTCAATAATAATCTCATAGTTCCGCATTCAATACTATGTTTCATAATGGCAGCCTGTATAAATAGTATTGTTTGCCAAATTTTTTTGGCAAATCCTTAATTCTTACAAAACCGAGCGTTTCATAGATATGTCTTGCGACATTTTGAAATTCTGATGTGTGAAGCATTAATGTTGTTTCTTTTATTTCTTTCGCAAAATCAATGCACATAACAGTAAGTTTCTTACCAATGCCTTTGCCGTCATAGTCAGGATGAACGCCTATCAAACGAATATAAGAAGCATCAGAAGGAAAAATATCTGTTGGATGCCCCGAAGGAATTAAAAACGCCATTCCTATAATATCATTTTCTGTTTCGCAGACAAAACCCTGAGCGTAACTAAGAAAATGAATATAATCCATCTCTTCAATACTTGACTTCATAGTTTTCCAATGCGCTCCTAAGGCTTCCTGAAATCTTCCGTATGATATAAGACCTAGCTTTTTAAGTCTTTCTGCATCGGCAATGGATGCTGTTCTATAATTTAATTTCATAGTTCTGTTCATGATCGACATACTTCTACGTTTGTCACAAATATGGCTTGCAAGTTTAAGCAGCTGCCTTACAAACATACTGAATTTATAGGGTGTGTTTCCATTTCACCCACTGACATCTACCCCATGAGTTCCACGCCCTACATGACAGGCTCCACATCATACAAGCCCCATTCCACATCATACAAGCCCCATTCCACATCGTACAAGACCCGTTCCCTGTCGCACACGACCCGTTACGGGGCATAAATTACCTATTCCCAAGCATACATGACAGGTTCCCCACAACACCAGATAAGATAACCTACCGCACACGACACCGTCCGCATCGTACATGATAAGGGTACAAGTCGTACAAGGTCCGGTCCACATGGTACAAGAAGAAGTACAAGTGCTACATGATCCTGTCCATGGCATACATGATGAAGGTACATGTCATACAAGACGTCGTCCACAGCATACATGATGGCGTACACATAGTACCCGATGATGTCCACAATGTAAATGATACTGTCCGTACAGTACCTGATGCGTGCACCCATGATACCTGATGGTGTACATGTAGTACATGGCAGGTTCCAACAGGTACCTGATTTTGCCCGAACGGTTCTGGATTGGGTGCGTTTGGTAAAATCCGGTAGGTAATGGAGGTAATGAAATACTAATTCAGAGATCTTTCCGCTCTGCTTTGACTGCATGGCGAAAAGCTCAGGTCGGGCTGACGGGAGGTATGGGTACTCCTGCAGGATTCCGTACCACGAGGGGCATGATCCCTATGATGCAGGCACAGCAGGTAAATAATAATAACGGATTGCAAAACAAGGGCTGTATAGGTAAGCATCCGGTAGAAAGGCCTCATAAAGTGTGTTTAGAATACAAATGTAAAAGCGGCCTATGACAGCCCTATGTCAGCACGTTTTATAATCTTTTTCTTATCTTGTTTCTAGCAAAAAATACTGCGTAACACAAACAAAATCAAAACGCAACCGTTATAGCTAATACAAACAATACAACAATGGATCATAAACGTACCGGACATATGAACGAACAAGAGCGGAACGAACACCTGGCACATTTGCTGGGCATTACGCCAGAGGAATTCATGCGCCTGCATCATCACGGCCTCAAAGAAGTTACCGATAGCGAATTGCAGGTGTATAAATATTACATACAATTCAGCAAAGACAACCCGCCCGACATCCTGGATAAGCTCGATATGGATGCCCAAAACACCGTGTATTTTCTGCTGCTGAATGGGAAAATGAGAAAGAACATTAGCTGCAAAAAGCATCATTTTATATTAAAACTTCTACCCGCAACCAGCGGGTATTTTTTTCATTTAGCACAAAATAATAAATATGTAACCATTAAAGTTGGCTATTAACAGGTTATCTATTTTTGTAATCCTATAACCCGTTTCCCCCATGTATTTCTTCAAAGTTTTCTTATTGCTCCTGGGCATCATATGCTTGTCTGATAAGGTTTTCGGGCAATCTATATTTAAAGGCAATGTAATTCAGAAAGATAACACTGCCCAGCCCTTCGCAGAAATAGAAATACGTAATGCTGTTGATAGTACTGTTCTCTTTTCGGGTTTTACAGATAGCTCCGGAAATTTCTTTTACCCTATGCCTGCCGGCAAAAACGGTTTTGTTACCGTAAGCATGATAGGCTATGCTGCTGCCAGCAAGGAAATTAAATGGTCGCAGCAAGACACCACAGTACTCCACATTACCCTGGAGCCTGATACAAAACTGCTGGAGGGTGTTGTGATTCAATCGCGAAAGCCATTGATAGAACGTAAAGCTGACCGTACCATCTTTAATGTAGAGAATAGCATTACCGCTATAGGAAGCGATGCTTATGAAATGCTGAAAAAAGCGCCCGGTGTACAGGTGAACAATGGCAATGTAAGCATGGCTGGCAAAAGCACGGTAAGCATCATGCTGAACGACAGACTGGTACAGGTTACAGGCAGCGAACTGGAATCTATGCTACGCAGTATGTCGGCAGGTAGTATTTCCAAAATAGAAGTAATTTCTGCGCCACCCGCAAAGTATGATGCTGAAGGTAATTCAGGGCTGATCAATATTGTCACCAAAAAATCGATGAAGAATGGATTGAATGGCAATGTAACACTCACTTATGAACAACGGAAGAAAGGATCGCAAAGATTGCAAACCACTTTGAATTATCGTAAAGACAAACTCAATGTTTATGCCAATATAAATGCAAACCGTTTCCGCTTTATTTCCGTACAACAAACCAATACCGAATACCCAAACCAAAAGCAGGAGCAGGTTTTAGACCAGGATAACAGGCCATTATACAGCTATTCACAGGCTGGTGTTGATTATAATCTTAGCCCACGATCCATATTGGGTTTTGTATATACTTTAGGAACTATGGATACTAAAAGAGATGAACTGATCAGGACCAATGTGCTGAAATTACCTTCCGGATCTTCAGACTCCTTAATGAAGACAGATGCTTTTTCTACAGACAAAGGAAGAAGAAATGTATTTAACCTCAACTACGATTTGAAACTGGATACAGCGGGTAAAAAACTTTCCATCAATGCTGATTATTTTACCCGCCAGGGAGACAATACCCGTAATTTCAAGACCGGAAACTTTTATAGCGATGGCACCGAAACCGGCAACCATAGCGACAACCGTACCTATGGCAGGCAGAACACAGATATATTAGCCACAAGGGCAGATATCGAATATCCAACCAAGCTGGTTAACCTCTCCGCCGGAATCAAAGCGTCCTGGATCCATAATTACAGCGATAATGTATTCAATTATTTATCCGGCACCGATTACCTTACCGATACCGGCAAAACAAACACTTTTGACTACAAGGAAAACACCCAGGCTGCCTATGTAAGTGCCAAAAAGGATTGGGGCAAATGGAATGCACAATTGGGGCTAAGGGCAGAATATACCCAAACCCGCGGCCAATCCATTACCTTAAGCCAGACCAATACCAATAGCTACTTCAAGCTGTTTCCATCGGCATACCTGCAATACCAACCCAACGAAAACCATAGCTGGAATATTAACTATACCCGCCGCATCAACCGGCCATCTTTCTGGATCATGAACCCTTTCAGGGTGTATAGTACCGCTACAGCTTATGAAGAAGGGAACCCTTTTTTACAACCATCTTTCAGCAATAATATTGAACTGGGCTATGCTTTTAAATCTATCCTTGCCTTCACAGTATTCATGCATAAAGCCGATGGTTATGCCACAAGAGTATCCTTTGTAGATACGGCCAATCACTCTTTTCACTTCGGACAAGCCAATGCCGGCAGCGAATTGCAGTATGGACTTACCGCTACCTTAACTATAAATCCAACGCCCTGGTGGGAAAATACTACAGAACTGTTTGGCAATTATTATCAGTTCTCTTCCTCATTTTACGAGCAGAAAGTTAGTTATGCCAGACCTTCTTTTTCCATAGAGACCAACAATACATTTATCCTGAACAAGGCGCAAACATTCATGGCACAGATAGGCTTTGAATACAACAGCCGCCAGCAGGACGATTTTGATATTCAGCACAGCACCTATAATCTTAGCGCCGGTATTAAAGCCATATTCTTTCAGAAAAAACTAACCGTCTCCTTAAATGCGGAGGATATATTGAAAACCGACATCTGGCAAATGACCAACCAGTATAATGGTACTTATCAGCGTTCTTATTTTGACAGTCGCCAGGTTCGTTTATCACTGGGTTGGAAGTTCGGCAACCAGTTTATCAAAGCCAAAAGAGAGCGCAATTTAAATGTAGAGGAAAGCAGCAGGGCGAATTGATGATTTTTGTCTCTCATAATTTATCGCAGCGTCGCTGCGAGAAATTATGAGAGACAAAAATGCCGCTCCATTGCTAGAGCGGCATTTTCAATATCAATAAATAAATGATTATTTACCTTTCTTTTCTTCAGTTTCTGCCTGACGCAATGCACGGGTCATTACTACAGAAGCGATTGGTTGGCGCAGAGGACTCATTAACTCTGTATTTTCCAATTTTACGTCTTCAACACGAATGTTGCCATTCAGTTGCAGGTTAGTGATATCAACATCAATGCTTGATACCAGGTTTTCCGGCATAGTACGCACTTTCAGTGATTTCATTTTGATTACCAGACGACCACCTTCCTTAACACCTTCAGATTGTCCTTTGAAACTCAACGGCAGATTAGCAATAACTTTTCTACCTTCTACCAGTTCCAGGAAATCGATGTGGTTCAAAGCATCAGTAACTACGTCAAATTGCTTGTCTTTCATAATAGTACGGTAAGATTTACCATCTACTCTGATTTCTGCAAGTTGGAACTCTGGTGTGTACACCAAAGAGCGGAATGCAATAACAGGAGCAGAGAAGTGAACTTCTTCTTTACCACCATAAATTACACCTAATACTTGTCCTTGTGAACGTAAATCGCGGGCTGCTTTTTTACCCGAATCAGTTCTCAGCTGTCCTTCAATAACAACAGTTTTCATTTTGTCTTATTTTTTACCTTTCATAGCCAAACGAAAAATCCCGGGCGAACACCTGAACTATGAATTGTTTATTATAATGTAAAGAACTAACGGCCTTGCCGGCCCGGATTTTATTGTTTAAACAGTCAATTTTATAATGAGCAGATTGATTTACAATTTGCCGGTTTGCTACTTATTTCTTCCTTTGGCTATGGATGAACAAAGAGTGGATAGATTTATTCTCGAAGGTATTTCTGATGGCAACAGCAAATAATTCTGCGGTGCTCAATACTTCAATCTTGCTACACTCTTGTTTTAAAGGTATGGTATCACAAACCACAATACTTTCCAAAACCGAATTTTCAATATTCTCGTATGCTTTACCACTTAATACCGGGTGGGTACAGAAGGCACGCACACTCAAAGCTCCCTTTTCTTTCAATATCGCAGCTGATTTGGATAAAGTACCTGCGGTATCACAAATATCATCGATCAGTACAACGTTACGTCCTGCTACATCACCAATTACAGTCATGGAAGCAATCTCGTTGGCACGCTTTCTGTGTTTATCACAGATTACCATATCTGCATTGAAATAGCTGGCTACTTCACGCACACGGTTGGTGCTACCTACGTCAGGGGACGCGAAGGTAAGGTTTTCCAGATTAAGATTTTCAATATATGGTATAAAAATTGCTGAACTATCCAGGTGATCCACCGGAATATCGAAGAATCCCTGAATTTGAGGAGCATGCAGATCCATGGTCATTACGCGATCAGCACCGGCTACAGTCAATAAATTGGCTACCAGTTTAGACGCTATAGAAACCCTTGGCTTGTCTTTTCTATCTTGGCGGGCGAAGCCAAAATAAGGAATTACCGCTGTAATATATCCTGCAGAAGCACGTTTGGCTGCGTCAATCATCATCAACAACTCCATCAGATTATCTGAAGGGGAAAATGTAGATTGAACCAGGAAAACATAATCTCCACGGATAGACTCCAGGAATACGGGTTGAAACTCGCCGTCACTGAATTTCTGAATATTGATCTCGCCTAATTCTTTGCCAAACGATTTAGCAATTTTGGTGGCTAAATATTGAGAATTAGTGCCGGAAAATATTTTTACCGAAGGTTGCATGTAGGAAATTGAATGAGGGCGCAAAGGTAACAATAAAATTAACAAATAGACCCCGCTCTATTATTTTTTTGTTACGCACATTCCGGCTGATAAATCACGCTCATTATGAGTAATATAAAGCAGCTTAGGCCTTAGTCTAGCTCCGGGCCTGAAAATAAAAGTTCCCCTGTAAAAACAGGGGAATAAATCAATAAACCAATTAACCTACTGTTGCAAAGGTAGAACGGGTCTTAATATCTTTATGTCATAATAACAGCGCTTTTAATGTAGTTAATTTACTACAAGCTAAAAGCTGTTTCTATAATCGTGCTTAAATACCGTCTGCAATAATCTTAAATCCACTGATATCTTTTTGAATGTTGAGCTTCTCAATCCATTCCGGCTTTTCTTTTACGTTATTGAGTTCACTTTTCAGATGATCGTAGCTGATATAACTGATAAGTATCTCTACTACCTTTTTGCCTTCCTGTACATAGTTTTCGTACAGTTCGTTTATTTGCCCTATCATGATATTTATGAATTTCCGGCAAAATTATTCGATTTTTAAACGCCACTTTTCCTATTCCTGTAATTTATTCAAATGGTAACATTGGCGGCAGAAAAATGAAAGAGGCCGCCTAAAAATATTGAATGACAAAACGTTATAGGTTTTAAAAACCTATAACGTTTTCCAAAAAGCATTTAGCATCATTTTTTATCTGCTCTATCTTCCTAAAAGCGACTTTAAAAAGACTTTTCTCAAAAACAGATTAACCGTATTTTACAGTTAGTGTTATTGGAGTAGCAGCAAGTGCTTTGGAAATAGGACAGTTCGCTTTTGCGCCCTCTGCTGCTGCTGTAAACGTTTCTTCAGATACCCCATCAATTGCAGAAGCGGTAAGTTCCAGATGAATACCTGCTATTTTTTGTGCAGCCGGATCCAGGTCAACTGTTGCACGGGTATGCAATTCATTAGCCGTTATTCCTTGTTGTGTAAGCACAGCGCTTAGGGCCATAGTAAAACATCCGGCATGTGAAGCGCCAAGCAATTCTTCAGGGTTGGTACCTACACCATCGGCAAAGCGGGCGTTAAATGAATATTGGGTTTTATCCAACACTGTACTTTGGGTAGTCAGGCTTCCGTTTCCTTCTTTGAGGTTACCCTTCCAATGGGCATCAGCAGTTCTTTTCATTTTAAATTGTTTTTGTAAAGGATGAAAAATTGGTTTGTTATCTGGTGTAAAATTGCATTGAATTATCCTGATAAATTTTAACCCGGGTTAAATTCTTTATTAAATCGGCAACCGATAAACTATGTGTACCATAGAGGACATAATATGGAGCAAATTACCGCAAAGTTTGGAATTATAACAATCACGTCCCGCCGGCGCTCAATGCGACATAATGATGTAGGTATATAATACCAAAGGGTTATTAAAAAAGTTAATTCCAAGATAATATTCACTATTCTGTTATTTCACACATCATCAACTCATAAATTGCGTTTTGATTTTTAAAACCATGGCCATCGAAAAATTACCGCAAAGAGATTTGCAGAAAACCAGGGATCCTGTATGCACTACTTTCCAGCAAATAAACCGGCGGTCGAGGTACCTGCTGTATAAAGCAGTACAAGCCCGTGACCAGGAAGCATTGGAATCTCTCATTTTAGATATAGAGCATTCCATACACATAGCATCAGGCAACTTATGTGAAATATTACATGGTGCTGAAACCGGCTCCTGGTCCTTTGGTAAATATTATTCCATGGCCACTGAAACTTTATTCCGGGCAAAGCTGGAATATCAAAAGCTGGCTACGATAACTCAAAACTAAGCTTCATGCTTTCTGATTCAAACATACAAGGCAATAATGAACCTTTGTTGTTTAAAGCAAACACACTTTTTCATTGCGCTGTGTACTTTAAAAAAGTAATAAGGTAAATTACCGTCTACTATCCATTAGGATTGTATATCGAATGAAAAGTTAAAACGTCCCCTATTATATAAAAGTACTTGAAACACAAGCTTGAATTAATATCTTCGTTGTGCCAATGAACCAATTATGCAACGAATTTTAATTGCAGACGACCATTCTATTGTCCGCTATGGACTAAATATGATCCTCCGGAAGCATTTCCACGACTACACCCTTGATGAAGCCTGGGATGCAGAGACAGTAATGGGAAATATGAAGCAGCATAATTATGCGCTTACCTTACTTGACCTGAATATGCCGGATACAGATCCCAGCATCCTGCTTCACTGGATTAAAAGCTTTCATGAAAAAACAAAAGTACTTGTCATCTCCATGAATGAAGAGACACTTTTTGGAATGCGTGCCATTCAGCTGGGCGCTCATGGTTATATAAAAAAAGACGCTGCTCCGGAAGAGATTGTCCAGGCAATACAAAGTGTACTATCGGGAAAGAAATATGTAAGCAAGGAATTGGCCAATGCTATATTGGACAGCACACTGGAAGGAAAATCTGTCAATCCTTTTGAACGTCTTAGTCCCAGAGAGTTCCAGGTAGCTATGTATATGGTACAGGACTATAGCCAGAAGCAGATCAGTGAGATGCTTCAAATTCAATACGCAACGGTAAATACTTTTAAGCAGCGTATTTATGAAAAGCTTTCTGTAGAGCACCGGAAAGACTTAGTACAACTCGCTACTGCCTATAGTTTTGCCGGGAAGTAACGCTGAATCCGAGTTGTCGCTGCTGTGTATTTCAACACCATAAATGATAACCGTTGTTCCTTTATCTTTTTCACTATCAATAGCTATCCCGGCGCTTAACCGCTCAACGAAATCTATAATAAGCTGGTAACCTAGTTTGCTGGTATGCCCTGTATTGAAGGCACCTTCTTCCTGCGCTATACGACGGCGGATATTATGGAGCTCAATGGAAGACATGCCATTGCCGGTATCCGATATACTAATATTAAGCATCCCTACTCTTTCTTCGTAGCAATGAATACGGATTAATCCTTTCCTGGTATGCTTATTGGCGTTATCTATAATATTGCGGAGAATGGCTTTGAGCAAGTCGCGGTTAGTATATAATTCATAAGGTGCTTCAATATCCAATTGCAACCGGTTATCATGTTGCAATAACATTCCTTCAAAAAACTGCGCCAGCTCTTCCAGTAATTCCGGCAAAGAAAATGGACACTTGCTTATACCCAGGTTTTCATCCTGCAATCGTGTCCACATGCTAAACTCTTTTACGAAGGCATGTATTCTTCCAGCTGTGCTTTTAATTTCTGCAGTTCCATTATGAACCTGCTCTAACTGTTGTTGTTTCAATGCATCAGTAATATTGTCGGATAAAAGTCTTAGAAAGTGTAATGGTGATTGAAGGTCATGCCCTACCATCATCAGCATTTTTTCTTTTAAACGATTAGCATTCTGCAAATGAAGCGTGCGTTGCGATACTTCTTGTTCCAGCACCCTATTGCGTTTCATCAGGTTGGCATAACGGATTCTGACCAGCACAAAAATAATAATCATCACAAGGACAAGGACAGCAAGTCTAAAATACCATGTCTGGTAAAAGAAAGGCTTAACAGTAAATGACAGAACAGTAGTGATCATATTACTGCCAAAACCTGCCCGCTTACGGAATTGCAAGCTGTACTTTCCATAAGGAAGATTGTTAAGGGTAACTATATTGTCATTTTTTACAGGGTACCAGTTCTGGTCCAATCCTTTTATATTGTACTCTATCTGTTGATTGACAGGGTTGCCGAAGAAGGGAGATGCCACTTCAATTTCAAGCCGTTTGAAGGAAGGGTCTAAAGTTGGATGTTTGCTTAAGTCGTGTTTTTTACCATCGACCAATAACTTATCTATAAATATTTTATTGACAGGCAGTATTTCCTGAATGCTGTCCGGATAAAACTGCACTAATCCGTCCAGGGAAGGAAACGAAAATTTGCCATTGCCCAATACAATAGCTGACGGCGTACAACTTCCGTTAAATTCATTGGTATTAAAACCTGCGTCCTTATTGAAATATTGATAGTAAACAGTAGTTGCCTTATGATCTATAAAATTTTTAAGATCTTCTTTCTTACAGCGGAACAAACCATTGTTGGTGCTCATCCACATAAAGCCACTCTTATCTTCTATGAATGCGTGTACATTGCTCAGATTGTTTTTTATATCCAGCGGAAATTGATAGATCTTATTTTGTTTCAAGGCAAAGAAACCATTACCTGTAGTACCGATCCATAATACTTTATCAACATCAAGGTATAAGGTTTCAATGGTAAATTGTTCGAGGCTTTTGTAATGTTGTTCTTTACCCGTACGCACATTCAGTCTTGCGAAAGCATTAATTCCCCCTATCCAGAATTCATCCTTGCTCTCGGGCAGAAAGGTGATAATATGTCCTCCTGATCGGAGGTTAGGCATCCATTTTACAGAATCTCCGCTAACTTTGCCTATACAATATCCCTTAAATATCGATACCCAGATATTGCCATCTGGTGCTTCACGGCAACAATGCGCACTCGGGCTCCTATATCTTCTTACGAATTTCAGCTGTTCATTCAGTTCCGTAACATTATAGGATTTTCCATTCCGGATCCACCCCATGTTTATCCAATAATGCCCCCGGCTATCCCGTAACAAGCTTCTCCAAATGTCTGTAATACCAAAAGGATAATTGAACTTTGAAGAAGAAGGATAGACTAAGCCTCTTGAGGTAAGCACTCCCGAGTCCCGGTAAACAGCTTGTGGATAGAAAATACCAAATCCATTGGTGTGGCGCAAGGCTTTGAATTGTTTCTTCCGATAAAGGTAAAGGCCGTGTGTTATGGAACCTATTACCTGGAGATTAAGGGCCGGATAGTTGCGATAAGTAAAAATACCGGGAACATCGGATTCCAGCATTAAGTGAGCCGTCAGCTCCTGTTCACCTGATTGATGTAGCCGATAAATGCATTTACCCAACAATAGGTACAATGCTTCTGCTTGTTGAAGAAAACAATAATTGTTAGGATAAAGACCCGCGACCTTAAGACTTTGGTGAATACCTTTTAATAATACTTCTTTTACGACACCGTTTCTATCAACACTTTTAATTGTAAACTGCTTAGTCAAATAATAAAACTTTCCATTCAAAGATCCGTTTGTCCTGTATGAATTGTTGTCAGCATCCGGTAAATCGCGTGTCCATAATTTCTTTTTACCGGAGAAATAAAAAACACCTTTATCGCCACCTTCTACAAAACCTTCGTCCTTGCCATTTGTTTTATCCAACAAAGGATCGTAAGTATCCCGTTTTACTTTTTCATCTATATAAAACTTAGAAAGGATTATTTTTTGCTGTTTATTAAACGAATAATAATTTCTACCATCATCATAGAAAAAGATAAGACTGTCTTTGGTCAATCCCAAAAAACGCAGGCGGTTCGAAGCTATTACAGGAAAATGATTCTTGTCATATAATTTAAACTGCTGACCATCGAAACGCAATAACCCGGATTCCGTAGCAACCCATAGAAAGCCGTTTTTATCCATTTCTATACCCTTAACACTATTTTGAGGCAAGCCATTCTCATTAGTATAATGCGTTATGCTGAAACCAGTTGCTTTCTGCGCAGAAGCTCCCTTCACAATCAATAAAAGTAAAAATAGCCCGAACAGGTGTTGTTTCATGAAGGTTTTGTGTAGCAGAAACAAAGATAGTTTTTGTCCATTAATAATGATAGGGAATAAGCAAAATACTATATGACTTGTACAAATAATTAGTACAAAGAAGTACAATTAATCTTTCTGCAAGAATCATAATAAAAGGGTTGCAGATTTCCATTTTCGCGTTACCCCTGCTTTATAGGAGCACTGCACCTTTGTACAGCCAATATCGGCTGAACCAAACTATATTTTTTATGAAAAAGTACTACATGCTGCTAACAGGTACTATGTTCCTCGCAGTTGTTCAAACAAAAGCGCAAACCAAAATTGGAGGCGCCGGCGCTCCCGACGGGAGCGCTATGCTGGAAGTCACCAGCGGAGCATCCAGCAACAAAGGCCTGCTGCTTCCGCGCGTGACTACTGTCCAGCGCAATGCGATCACCAGCCCGGCCAAAGGCCTCATGATCTTCAACACAACTACCAATCAGGCAGAAATAAACAACGGTACTCCCGCATTGCCTGTATGGGCTGCTGCTACAGCAACTGCTACCGGCTGGAACACAACCGGTAATGCAGGTACTACTCCGGCTGCCAATTTCATTGGTACTACCGACAACCAGCCGCTGGTGCTCCGTACCAATAACACGGACAAAGTGCGTGTAACAGGAACCGGTTTTGTAGGTATTGGCACCAACACTCCCATTTCAAAACTTCAGGTAGATGGTGGCGGGCTGTCGGTATCAAATGACGGCGCAATATCCAGCTCAGCCATCAATGTGATCAGCGACAATGGAGGTGGACTCAATCCTGATAATATCAGTATCACTGCTTACGGTACTTCGAACCCTGTGTTTGGTATAAGCACTGCCAACGGCACAGCCAGCGCTCCGCAAAACAGTCAGGCCGGTGATAACACGGGTAGTCTTTGGTTTGGGCCACGGATCAACGGGGCTTTTAGTGAGATCACCAGGATAAACACTGTATACTTAGGCGATGGCACAAACAACAAATCAAGGCTAGGCATATTTACAAGCAATGCATTAGCGGTATCGGTTGACAGCAATGGTTATGTTGGCATTGGTGTTGCTACTCCACAGCAAACCCTGCATGTAGCAGGTACAGCACGCATTACAGGCAGCAGCGGTACTGCTACTACCGTGACAGGGCGGAATGCAGCAGGCGATGTAAGCAACATAACTGTAGGAACAGGCCTTAGCCTTACTGGTGGCACACTTACTGCAGCAGCAGGCGGCAACAATTGGGGGCTTACCGGTAATACCGCCAGCAACCCGGCTACCAATTTCATTGGTACTACCGACAACCAGCCCCTTACTATCCGCACTAATAATACAGAGCAAATGCGCGTAACCGCAGCCGGTTATGTTGGCGTTGGCACAACTGCGCCGATTGCAAAGCTGACCGTTGTTGATACAGGAAATACCTACATGGTTGTAGGATCATCCACAGGCGACATGATGAGTGTTAGCCTGGGCAATGGTCACCATGGCATGTCCCGTAATCTTAGCAGCTCTGGCGGCGGAGGTAACGATGTAGCCCTGTACACCACTTCAGGGGGTGCCCCCGTTAGTCTTTACCTGGCTGCGAAACCCTCTACCTCCGACAGCATACCACTAGACCAATTCGTATTGAAACAGACCGGTAACGTAGGTATCGGTACCAACACGCCCGCACAGAAGTTACACGTACAAGGAACGGTACGCATTGCTACTGCTGTTGGTACGCCAACAACAGTCACAGGTCGTAATGCTGCCGGGGATGTAGGTAATGTAACCCTTGGTTCAGGGCTGGCACTTACAGGTGGTGTGCTGAATACCACTGCCGATAATGCTGACTGGAACCTTATAGGAAATACCGGCACCAACCCTGCTACCAACTTCATCGGTACGGGCGATGCACAACCATTGGTCATCCGCACCAGCAACGTAGAACAATTAAGGGTAACCGCAGCCGGTTATGTTGGCGTTGGCACAACTGCGCCGATTGCAAAGCTGAACGTTGTTGATACAGGAAATGCCTACATGGTTGTAGGATCATCCACAGGCGACATGATGAGTGTTAGCCTGGGCAATGGTCACCATGGCATGTCCCGTAATCTTATCAGCTCTGGCGGCGGAGGTAACGATGTAGCCCTGTACACCACTTCAGGGGGTTCCCCGGCTAGTCTTTACCTGGCTGCGAAACCCGCTATCTCCGACAGCATACCACTGAACCAATTCGTATTGAAAAGCAACGGTAACGTAGGTATTGGCAATAACGCTCCAAAAGTTAAATTGCAGGTTAATGGCGGCATCGTGTTGGGCAGAGATGTAAACATAGCTCATGGAAATGGGTCCTTTTTAACCTGGAGTACCGTACGTTCCGGCGTTGGAGAAACAGAGTTCATCAACTATCGTGGTACAGGCGCAGGCGGGTTCCGTTTTTATGATGTAGATCCCGGAACTTCTGTTGACACGGCGGTTTACGGTACCAATAACATTGCCTTCATCGCACCAAATACCGGTGCATATTCCAATGTATCAGACATGCGTGTAAAAACCAATGTGAATATCATTAACGATGGTCTTGAAAAAGTAATGGCCATGCGCCCTGTATCTTACGATTTCCACACCGGCAGGACGCTGAAAGATGGCGTAGTTACGTTTACTAAGAGTGATAAGACGATCAAAACAATAGGCTTTCTGGCACAGGAGTTGGCAAATGTAGTACCAGAAGCAGTTATAATACCAAAGGACCCTGCTAATGAGTTGTACACCGTGTCCTATGCTACTGTGATTCCGGTACTCACAAAAGCCATTCAGGAACAACAAACACAAATCGAAGCGTTAAAGGCAGAAAATCAAAAGTTGAAAAACACAGAAGCTGTTACTGCTCAATTAATGGAGCGTGTAAAACAAATGGAACAAATGATG
>JBAZWL010000055.1:0-22502 GCA_041660405.1 Taibaiella sp.
GGTTATCAATCAGCGGAAGCTTATAAAGGTAGTATAGATTATATCCGCCAGCTGGTAAAAGGAAATTTAAGTCCTGTATTGAATGCACTGAAAGAAGAAATGAATGGGCGTGTTGCTAACATGGACTTTGAAAAAGCGCAACAACTAAAGCTTAAGATACAGGCGCTGCAACGTTATCAGAGTAAGTCTACAGTTATCAGCAGTCACCTGATCAATACTGATGTAGCCAGCATTATTGCTTCTGAAGATGATGCTTATGTGAATTACATGGTAGTGACCGAGGGCAAGATCATTCACAGCAAGAGCATTTATATAGAGAAAAAACTGGACGAAACGCCGGAGGAAATGCTGGCCTTTGCATTGGCTTTTTTAAGGCCAAAATTTCAATCTGCATCCAAAGAGATTGTTGTTCCTTTTGCCGTAGAAACAGAAGAAGAAAATATAACTGTTACCGTGCCGCTGGCTGGTGATAAGAAGAAACTGCTGGATCTTAGTTTTAAGAATGCAGAATACTTCAAACAGGAACAAAAACAGAAGTCAAGATTACTACTTAAGGACCGCACTACAGAAGACCGTCAGGAAGTATTGGAACAACTCCAGGACGATCTGCAACTTACAGAACTTCCTGCCCATATTGAATGCTTTGATAACTCCAACTTCCAGGGCAGCTTCCCTGTTGCTGCAATGGTTTGTTTTAAAAATGGCGTGCCTTCAAAAAAGGATTACCGCCATTTTCACATTAAAACAGTAGAAGGTATTAATGACTTTGCTTCTATGGCCGAGATCGTGAAACGCCGCTATAAAAGATTGCTGGAAGAAGAACAGCCTTTACCACAACTAGTTATCATTGATGGCGGTAAGGGTCAATTGGGTTCTGCTATGCAAAGTATTGAAGAGCTTGGGCTAACGGGAAGAATGACTATTGTTGGTCTTGCCAAAAGAGAAGAAAGCATATTCTATCCCGGCGATAAAGACCCGTTGCAATTACCTTATAACGGACAAAGCCTGTTGTTGATCCGTCGTATCAGGGATGAGGTACACCGCTTTGGTATTACCTTTCACAGGGATGTACGCAGTAAGGGAACTATTAAAAATGAACTGGAAGATATACCTGGCATTGGTGGAAAGACAGCACAAACTTTACTGCAAACTTATCGTTCAGTGGCCAGGGTAAAAGAAATGACATTAAGAGAATTAACCCTGACAATAGGTGCATCAAAGGCCAGGGTTGTATTTGAGTACTTCCACCCTGAAGAAGCTTAGTATTGAATCCCTATACAACCCTATAAGGGTTTAAAACCCTTATAGGGTTCTGTTTTACTGTTTAATTTCCAAAGTATCTTTCGCTTGTTGTTGTTCTGGTTGTTCAGGTTGTTCTTCCTGCTCACCTGTTTCCGGCATACTCAAAAGTTCCGGTGCATGCGGCAATGTAGTACCTTCCAGGAATTCAGCTAAGGTTTTAGGTCTTTCTTTTTCCTGCCAGCTAAAACGGCTGAGGTGCAATGCAGATGGTGTAACATCCTTCATGGGTGTTGTTTTCTGCTCTACATCTTTTCTATAATAAATATAGCTGATCTCCTCGTTTTCAAAAAGGGCTTCTATGCGTTCACTTTTAGCTTCACTGCTTCCTACATAAGCACTGTCTTCATCTTTAATAAAATAAATACTGGAGGCATTAGGCTCAGCGATCATGGAATCCAACTTATTATTGGTAAGATAGCCTCTTATAGAATTGCCTTGTATCTGGTCGAACATACCTGCTTTTTCAGGGCCGGAACGGTTGATCATGATAGCATTTTTAGGAACGTATATTTCTTTAAGCCTGCTGCTGTCCATTTGCATAAAGATTATATCTCCTTTAAGCTGTCCATTGCGTGGCCACAATATCGGATTGATATACATACGCATCAAAGAATCTACCTGGGAATAGCGTATGCTATCACATTTTCCCTGAAGCGAATCAGAATAGATAAGTACATTATGATAACCAACAAAATATCTTGGACCTGAAGTATCTGCTTGCTGAGGTGTATTATTATAAGTAAGGCTTGCCGAGTCCAACGATCGTCTTCGCGACGTAATATCATCAGGCTTTAAGGTATCGGCTTTATCCGTAGACACCTTATTATTTTCTGCATTGCCTTTTTGATATACCATGGCATCCATCTTCTTCTTCAGGTTATCTATACTAATTTCCTGCTCTTTTAGTTTGGTGCTATCTGTAACGACTGGCTCTGCTGGTTTTATAGGCACAGCTGTATCCCTGGTCTCCAGAGTATCTTTTGTAACCGGTGTTTTATGCAAAGTATCAGCAGGTATTTCAAAATCATCATCGGGTATCAGACTCATGGTATCTACTGCTCCGTTGTGATTAACTTTATTGGTATCAGAAGGCGAAGAAGTGCTGTCCGTGTGATTTACAAGACTATCTGCTCCTACTGCTGCCCGTATTTCATCAGCAGTTTTTTGCAGACTATCCTGAGCCGTAAGCGGCTTGCCTGGAGTAGGATCAGGTGCACTGAAAAAAGTATCGGCTTTAATAAAAAGACTGTCTTTGCCATCCGATTTTTTCATCAATGGTTTCTGATATGCCAATAGCGTTTTATGTATCTCATTATACTGTGCATAGCCACAATACAATGTTGACTTTAAACCGGTATCTATCGCTATTACATTTCCTATAGCAAAGCCAAAGCCTGAATTACGGTCATAGTCCAGGGTATCGGCCTCTATATATTGCGCCTCATTTAATATTGAGGAACGACTTACAAAATGAGAAGTGCGATTTTTAGTATCATAAACACCATTGCTTGTTTGCAAAATGGATTTATCATTTGTTACCACTGAAGGCCCGAAAAAACGGGCAACTTTAGTATCGGTATTATAACCCAGGTCGGATGAAACTGCCCGGTATTCAGGATCATTTACTACAACATCACCCCTGAAACGGGCATCTTTTGTTTTCATGTTGTACTCACCGGTATTGCTTTCCAATATTGTAGTTTCGGTTTGCAATTGACCACGCTTTCTATATTTCCCGATTTTAGTATTCAAGTTATAATCGATCTCCTTCGACCATAAAGTGTTTACCTTACCATCGTACAATTGTACTTCCCGGTTAGGTTGATCAGCACGCATAAATACTACTTTGGTCATACCATTATAGCGCATATAATCTGCCGAAGCTTCGGTACCATCTGCCTGCCTTATGAGCACATCTCCAAAGGCTTCTACGCCATTACGTTCACTATAGAAGTAGGCACTGTCGCAATACAGCGTATCCGAACCATGCAGCAACTTAACATTACCGATCAGCTTGTTTACAGAATTGGTATCATTTTTAATATACTCCCCGATGTCATTATCCAGGATATAGATCTTACTCATTTTAGAAGCAGAATCTGCACCTTTCTTGATTTGTGCAGATACTCCAAAGTAAGTAAAGAGCATACTCAAAAAAAGTATGCTCTTTTTAAAAGAAAGTATAAATGATTTATCTTTTATCAAAAACATAGGTCATTATAATCATCCACCAATACCACACCTAAATTTTTTCCGGTATTATCCTATGGCTTGCCTCAGATCTTCGATAAGGTCTTCAACATCCTCAATACCTACGCTTAATCTGATCAATGAATCCGGCAAACCGTTCTTAATACGCTCTTCTCTTGGAATAGAGCCGTGCGTCATAGAGGCCGGATGACCGATCAAAGATTCCACACCGCCCAGTGATTCTGCCAGAGCAAATAATTTAGTGTTCTTTAAAACGTTGGTAGCCGCTTCCATATTGTCTTCTTTCAATACAAAAGAGATCATGCCGCCAAAACCACGCATTTGCTTCTTTGCAATGGCATGGTTTGGATGATCTTCAAAACCAACCCACAATACTTTATCTACTTTCGGGTGATTGCGCAGGAAATGTGCTATTTTTTCACCATTCTCACAATGACGATCCATACGTACATGCAAGGTTTTAATACCTCTTAGTACAAGCCAGCAATCATGTGGACCAGGCACTGCACCACAACTGTTTTGTATAAATCTTAATTTTTCTTCTGTTTCATCATCATTCACAATAACACAACCGTGTACCACATCGCTATGCCCGCCAAGATACTTGGTAGCAGAATGTACCACTATATCCGCACCCCAATCCAACGGATTTTGCAGATAAGGAGAAGCGAAAGTATTATCTACAACAGTTTTCACACCATGCTTTTTAGCAATAGTACTCACACCTTCAATATCAATTACATTGAGCAAAGGGTTTGTTGGCGTTTCCACCCATATCATTTTCGTATTTGCATTAATGTATTGTTCCACATTAGAAGCTTCATTCATAGGGATAAAATGAAACTTAATACCATAAACGGCAAACACCTTAGTAAAGATACGGTAGGTACCGCCGTACAGATCATTGGAAACGATAACCTCGTCACCTGGTTGAAGCAAGCGAATGACAGCATCTGTTGCAGCCATACCACTTCCAAAACATAATGCATGTTTACCATTTTCAATGGCAGCCAATGCATTTTGCAAAGCCGTTCTGGTAGGATTTTGGGTACGGGCATACTCGTAACCTTTATGATCGCCGGGGGCAGCCTGCACATAGGTCGAAGTCTGATATATAGGCGTCATTATAGCGCCAGTAGTAGGATCAGGTTCAACGCCTGCATGTATTAATTTTGTACCTCTTTTATATTGCTGATTTGCCATAGATTTTTTAGCTTTTAAACTGCGCAAAGGTAATGAATACCAATGCTTCCTTGCAGAATAATTTCAATCTTTTGTGAATAATTTTTGTGAAAAGTAGCAGCCGTTTAAAATTTTTCCCTACTTTTGCCGCCATTCAGCAGGTCCGGTAGCTCAGCTGGATAGAGCATCAGCCTTCTAAGCTGAGGGTCATTGGTTCGAATCCAATCCGGATCACCTTATAGGGGCAAATCTAAATCATATAGATTTGTCCCATTTTTTTGCCCCAACTTCCTATCGATCAGGCATAAAAGATTTATCACTTCATTGATTTTTTTAGAACAGCATTACCTGGCCGGAGGTATCTGAAAATAGTTTGCTTCTATGCCTGAATAAGTAACTGTTCTCTGATAAGAACACAATATGGCTTAGTATTGCGGTCCCAAATAAAGAGAAATCTCATAGCCATGTGTTACATTTCCTTTTTACCGCGTACAAAAGATGATTATGAAAACAGTTAGTAATCGCCAACAGAGTATCCGTACGCTGTTGTCTTTTATATTGATCCCCCTTTCCGGCTTTGCTACAGATGTCTATCTTCCGTCCCTACCATCCATGGCCGGAGCACTAAATACTACCAATGCTGCTGCTCAGCTTACGTTGGTATTTTTCCTTGTAAGTTATGGCATAAGCCAACTCTTTGTCGGGAGCCTTCTGGATAGCTTTGGCAGGTTCAAGTTGAATCTGATAGCACTGTTGGTCTTTGCTTTGTCTTGTTTTACTATTGCAGTATGTGAGAATATTTATGTTATCTACGCCATGCGTATACTTCAGGGCATTACAGTAGCACTTGTAGTTGTTGGTAAACGTGCATACTTTGTTGATGTTTTTTCGGGCGAGAAGCTGAAACATTATACCAGCTTATTTTCAATCATTTGGGCTTCAGCACCCATCATAGCTCCATTCATTGGTGGATATCTGCAAACCCTGTGGGGCTGGGAATCCAACTTTTATTTCCTGGGAATATTTGCCGTTGTAATGTTCATACTTGAACTTGTTTTCGGAGGAGAATCGCTCAAAGATTTTCATCCGTTTAAAATCAGATCTATCCTTGATGTCTATTCATCTATGCTTCGTACTACAGATTTCAGTCTGGGTATTGTAATATTAGGCTGTTGTTATGGCATACTTATGGTGTTTGGTATGAGTAGTCCGTTTATTATTGAACATGTGTATGGCTATTCGCCTGTGATCACAGGTTATTGTGCTTTGATTTCGGGAGTGGCCCTGATGGCCGGAGGTATGCTCAGCAAGGCATTGATCCGCTATTCCTTTCAAAAGAAGATCATCTCCGCAACTGTTTTGCTCACAATCTTTTCCGTCTTGATGATTACTTTGACTTCAGTATATGATAGTCTCATATTGATGATGTCTTTCGTAATTCCCATTCATCTTTTAGGTGGTTTTATCTTTAATAATTTCTTCTCCTATTGCTTGGGACGATTTGCAAAGAACGCAGGTATCGCGAGTGGTATTACGGGTGGTGCTCTGTATATTGTTACTTCTATACTAAGCTACAGTATCATCAATACATTGCATCTTAAATTTGCCTCGCTTTTGGCTACGGCTTATTTTATCCTTGCCATAGCTATAGGGATTGTTTTTACAATTTTTATAAGGGTTAACAATCGGAAAGTAGCAAGTGTTGTACAAGCTGATTAAGCTGATTTCCTGCAGGGTGCCTATGGTTGCCATCGGTTTGTTATATTTGTGCCGGAAGAGTTTGGTTTTTAAATTCGTGCAATATTACAACCTAAAACTAATGTTTCCCTATGGCTGAATCTATAGAAGATTACAAAACGCGTATCCTTGGGTATGTTGGTAATCAAGATCCTCTTTTGTTACAACAACAAATGGAAGGCAAGATTGATGATCTTATTCGGGGAGTAGCGCCTGAAAAGTTATTGCAACGTCCATTACCCGGCAAATGGTCTGTTGCTGAAATTATAGCCCATCTGGCTGATGATGAATTAGTAGGTGCATATCGTATCAGGCTCATATTAAGCTCACCTGGAACTACGATCCAATCTTTCGATCAGGATCAATGGGCACTACAAGGTAAGTATAACGACATAGCCATAACAACATCTCTTGCCTTATTCAATGAACTGAGGAAGGCCAACCTGTTTTTGTTCAGCACGTTGACACCTGAGCAGTGGCAAATGTATGGTGTGCACGCTGAGCGCGGAAAAGAGACCATTCAGGATATCGCAAGATATTATGCAGGACATGACATCAATCATCTAAAGCAAATTGAAGCCATCATTTTCTAGACAATGTATCTGTTTGCTTACAAGAGCGTAAACAGGCTCTTATTTCTTTGTGCCAAAATTATTCACAGCCCAGAAAAGCAACGCATTTTTTTCCTGGGGCAAAGAAAGTTTTTGAATAATATTTCGACGATGCGTCTCTACTGTTTTCTCACTGATAAATAATAAGCTTCCTATTTCTTTGGACGTATGCTGTGCTGCTACAAGTTCCAGGATCTTTTTTTCCGTGAATGTGAGCATTGATATTTTATCGTCTTCCGAGGCTTTGGGGTTGTCCATTACCAGCATCCTGGAGAGCTCCGGACTAAACCAGCAATCGCCTTTTTGAATGGCGATGAGACAGTTTTTCAATTCGTGGGTAGCAAATTCTTTCAATATATATCCTTTTGCTCCCAGCTTCTGCGCGTGGGTAAAAATAGATAGCTCTTTGTGCATAGTAAGCAGCACTACCTTAGTGACTGACCTTTGCTGCTGCAATTTTTCCAGTATCTCGATGCCATTCATCCCGGGCATGCTCATATCCAGTAGGGCAATGCCAGGCCGGTTGCTGATGATGCTGTTGTAAGCAGAGATACCATTGTTGCACAGATCGATGACACTATATCCAAGCGATTCTACAAAGGCCTTTGTGCCGATCAATGTAAAAGGATGGTCATCTGCAATAATCACGTTAGCCATGTTGTTGTATAGGAATTTCAATGTGAATAGTTGTACCACCGTCGCCCGAGGTAATGCCGGCCTTGCCTCCCAGCGCCCTGCTTCGTTCAATGATGCTGTGTAAACCAAAGGCAGAGCCATTTGATAGTGTTTCCGGCACATCAAATCCTTTACCGTTATCTTTTATGGAAACCAGCAGCAAATGATCTTTCGGTTCTACGATTACCTGTGCAGCGTGCGCATGGGCATATTTTTCTATATTGGTAAGCGCCTCCTGGATGATGCGGTACAGCTGCAACTCACCCCCTGGGGTCAGTTGTTTATCATAGTTTATATCGGTCATTACAAGCAACCGTTCATCCCGCATATATCGTTCGCAAAGGTTTTCTATACTCGGCTTCAAACCTATCTTGTCGAGCATAACCGGATGCAGGTTTCTGCTTATCTGCCGGATATCATTAATGATCCGGTCTATCTTTTCTTCCGATGAATCGATGCCTTTCTGAAGCGTGTTCTTCAGCGTAAGCAGGTCATGAGTTATGCCATCATGCAACTCACCCGCAATGCGACCGCGTTCCTGTTCTGTGGTTTGCAAAAGCTGCCGTGTAAATTGTGCGTGAAGCGACTCTTCCTTTTTCTGCTGGCGGTGGCGCCTCACCAAAAAAGCGAGTAGTACGAGTATTACAAGGATAGTAAATGATCCCACAAGCATGATAATAAAAAAATTCTTTCGTTGAATCTGCTTTTCCTGCAACAGCAGCCTTGCTTCTTTTTCTTTTGTCTGGTATCTTTTGTCGAGTGCTGTTATCTTTTCCAGGTGGACATTGGAGGCGTAAGCCGCATTCAGCGCCTCTAGCTTCCTTAGATACACATAGGCATTTTTATAATCTCCTATCGAATAGTAGTACTGAACCATCATTTCATGTGCAAATAGTTTGGATTTAGCTATCCCGCAATCGTCGGCTGCTTTGATCGCAAGCCTGAAAGCAGAATCCATCATGCCGGGCTGTCGTGTAGCACCATACAATTGGAGCTGCCTGCCGTAGATAAGGGGAAGGTCGCAGGGGCTGACAGTTTTAACCAGCCTGATAGCAGACTGGTATTTTGCTTCAGCCTCCTTGTAACTTTTCCTGGAAAACAATATGTAGCCTTCCTGTACAAAAATTTTTGCCTGATCCGCATCGTTCAGATCCTTATAGTTTTTCTCTGCCAGTATTTTCATGATGCTATCTGCCGCATCATACTTCAAGAGATTGAAAAGTACCATTGCTTTCTGGCAAGCGATATTGTTTTTATAATATTCACTGTGCTCCGAATTTAATCCATAAGCCAACGCAGTGTCGAGATATCGTAAGGCAGCAGCATCATCGAAGAGCCTTCTGTAGGTATAGGAGAGAAAAAGAAACCCATAGTAACGGTCATCATTGTCTTTCGAGGTGCTGATAAAATTCCTTATTACTGTGATGGATTGGTCGTATTTGAATTCATTGTTAAGACGATAAATATGCTGTTCCAGGTCTTTTATATGTCGCTCCTGCCCCATATCGGGCACGCTGCACACCAGGATCAGTAACATAAACAGGTTACGGAACATAGTATAGTTCACTTTAAGGAAATAAAAAACGGGCATAGCGTGTCTGGTGCTGTTGGTGTGTAAAGTTAGTCATCGCGCTGAAGTATTTTAACTGAATCCTGAAAATCTAAGGGGAAACCCTGAGGGATGAAGTGACGGTGTTGGGGGAATTTTGTGGTGCAAAATAGATAATGAACATGAGCTAAATGGTCTTTATCGAAAAGCATCAACCGTTCCGTACAAAAAAACGATCTTATGAAAAAGTTCTACAGTTTATTAATTGCCTTAATGACCTTTACACTGGCTGTCGTTGCACAGACCGCGCCCCAAAAGATCAATTATCAAACCGTGGTGCGCAATGTTCTCGGCGTACCGGTCATCAATCAGAATGTGTCGCTGAGGTTCAGCATTTTGACAGGCACCGTCAACGGCGCCTCGGTCTATACGGAAACCCAATCCACGACCACCAATGCTTTTGGCCTGGCATCTGTTAAGATAGGTGGCGGTACAGTTGTGTCGGGCACATTTGCCAATATTGACTGGAGCGGGGCTGCTAAATTTTTGAAAGTAGAAGCTGATATAACCGGGGGCAGTACTTATGTCAACCTGGCTACCGTAGAAATGATATCTGTGCCTTATGCACTGAATGCAGAAACCAGCAACGACAACCATTGGAACGCTAATGGCACAACCATTACTGCCAACAATACCGGTTTAGTAGGCATAGGCACCCCCACGCCCCAAGCCAGTGCCAAGCTGGATATATCATCTACCAACAAGGGCCTGCTGATACCAAGGGTAACCTTTGCCAATCGGCCTGCATCGCCTGCAGAAGGCCTGATGATATACCAAACTGATGGTACACCGGGCTTTTACTACTACGCCGACTTTACCTGGAATAGAATAGCCAAGAAAACTGAAGCCCGTGGTACTGTAGCGTCCTGGTCATCAGGCACACCCATGCAGCTGCAAAATGGAAGTGGTGGGCAAACTGCACTGATAGGTAACGGAGCCTGGATAGACTATTTGGCCACCGTAGGTAATCTCGTCAATTTGACAGGACTCCAGAACAACAATTTTGCTTTTCTCATGCCAAGAAACGGTGTTATCACCAGTCTAAGGATGAATTTTTGCACGATGAGCTTCTACAACTTTCCAGCAGGCCAGTCGGGTCATGTAGTAGCAAGATTATACGTTAACGACGACATGTATCATTCCCTTTACGAGTTGGTTCCCGGGGCTGAATGCACCAGCTCGCAGGCCCTGAGTGGCAGCCCTGCCATTGGTGAGTGTTTGGGGAGCTTTACAACCAACCTCTCGGTCCCGGTTACTGCGGGATCGCGCCTCCTGGTGGTGTTCTCTTTTACAGGAAACATAACGACCATGATCGGCGGTTATGCCAGCGCAGCAGTTAACATTGAATAAAAGCCAGTTCACTTATACTTAAAATACACAGGGTATGAAAACAATATTTTTCAGATCGATAGCAGCTACGGTACCGCTTATAGCCATCAGTTTCCTGGTGCAGGCGCAATCTGCACTACCCTATGTACTGGCCAGTGGCGGCGGTACCGGTACGCTGCCCGGCGGTACTACGTTTAACTTTACGGTGGGCGAACCTTTTGTGGCTACTATAGGTACCAATCCTAAATTTACGCAAGGTTTTCAGCAACCCACCACTTCAGGCACACCGCTTCCCATACATTTACTTGATTTCAGCGGTACTGCCTTGAATGAATATAACCTCCTGACCTGGCACACCGCCCAGGAAAAGAACAACGACTATTTTGATGTGGAGCGAAGCCGCGATGGTATTGCTTTTCAAAGCATAGGCCGCGTATTCAGCAGCGCTGCCGATGGCAATAGCAACGAAACAATTGCTTACACTTACCCGGATAGAACCATGCCAGCCGGTGTAAATTATTATCGGCTGAAACAGGTGGACAAAGACAATCAATCGACCTACTATTTTATCATCAGCCTGGAGCATATAAACATGCAACAGGGCACTTTTACATTGTCGCCTAATCCAACCAAAGGGAAAGTATATTTTTCAGCAACGACTATTACGGATCAATCTTTTATCCAGGTTTATGATGCAAGCGGCAAGGGAATAAAGCTGCTAAAATTGACAGCCTCTTCAACGGAAATAGATCTTAGCCATGTAGCAGCCGGGTTTTATTTTATCCTGTACAGCGATGGCCAAAACAGTAAGTTGGTAAAGGTTGTAAAAGAATAAACCTTGTTCAAAAAATAAAATAGCACACATTTATACCTTAGCATTAAAGACCAATCTCCCAACTTTACGACAAAGCCAACTCAATAGTTGGCTTTGTCATTTTAACAGCTTTGTTATTTATCTGTAGACGATGCTTTATTTCGTTAAGCGCTTATAAATAATTGAGTGCTGAATATCATACTTCTTTTTATTCGCATCAATTTCTTCTGCCCCACAATTTGATAATGCAATTCTTATATCCCTTGCAATTGTGAAGTAATGATTTAAAGAATTGTGTAGTTACTACTATGCTGGAAAAATCGGTTCTGTCCAAACATTTACATACGAAGATTGTTATCCCTGATCAAAGCAGATCAGGCACAAGATACAAGCTTTCTATTTCTTTGAAAAGTCGCAATCTAACCCTTAAACTGTCGCGTTTGCGCCTCATGCGCCCTTGCTCCTTTCCATAACTTTGTTCCGGAAAGACAACAAAACGTTCTAAAATATAATCTTATGAAAAAGCTACAATTCACAAAAGAAATCAAAGCACCAGCCCAAAAAGTTTGGGACACGCTCTGGAATGAATCTACTTATTCCCAATGGACAAGCGCCTTTAATCCGGAAGGCGGCTCAAAGATGCAAAGCGATTGGAAGGTAGGCGGGAAAACACTTTTTTTAGATTCAAGAGGCAATGGCATGATTAGTACTATAAAAGCTAAAAACGAGCCTTATGAAATGGTATTTGAGCACCTGGGAGAAATAATAGATGGTAAGGAAGATACCACAAGCGAGAAAGTGAAGAGATGGGCAGGATCTCTGGAAGAATATCATCTTTCCGAAAGCAATGGCATTACCTCTCTCACAGCTTCTGTACAAATAGCAGAAGAATGGGAAGAGATGATGAACAATGGTTTTACCAAAGGCCTTGAAGCAGTAAAGAAACTCTCAGAACAATAACTGAGTTTCATTACCAAAAATCATAATACTAATTATCGAACGGATCAACATGATTGGCCGTTAGTTCGCCTATGTCAAAAATAGGCGATGAAGGTAAGTGGTAGAAATTTTCTTAGTTGAATCGGTCTTGGAAATATACTAGACCCGATTCTCTTTGAGGGCCGGCATTCCAATCTTTATAAATAAAATGTACACATGGTATTTAGAACCAGGTATCTTCATTAATAATAGCTTTGGGAGGAGAAATAATCGTTCTTACAACGGAATCAAAAACGATATTTTCTACATGGTCAAAAGAGTTATTGTTTACAGTTGCGGTCTCATCTATTTCCAATATCGCAGCTACAATTTTTCCATCCACGTATCCTCCCGGGCCAACAGAAGCTTTATTGTTACAGAAACCATCGCGGTGGATTTTTCCGTAAACCGTAATATCGTTGCAAGTTACACTACCTGTTATTTCTGCTGTTTCACCTACAATTAACGTACCCGATATAGAGACATCCCCTTCAATATATCCTTCAACCTTACAGGGAATCGAAGCCTCCATATTACCATGAATAGTCGTTTCCTTTGGTATAAGGAAAGTCATATCATTATCCGGCTCTATTGAATGCTTCTTTTTAGAAAACCAACGCATAAGGCTAATAGTCAGATAAAGTAATTAGTTCTTTGTCATTCTGAATCGCTGGGGACTTTGTAATAGTATCTACAGGCTGAAACGAGGAAATTACAGTAGTTGCATTACCGATGTCTATACCCACGCTTCGTTTATGGCTTTTATCTGAGATGCGTAGTGAATTATAAAGATACCCGATACTGGCAAGTTTTTCAGGCTCGGGCGCAATTTCAACAGGAATAGAATCTCCAAATTCTTCTCTGAAAGCGTCTACCAATTCAGGATAGAAAGAGCCGCCACCCATTAAGTAAATTTTTTCGCAGGCTTCAAAATCCTGGTTAGTAAAATACTTCCTTAAAAGAGGTGTGATTATTTGTTTATAATATTGTCGGAGTATACTTTTTCTCATCTCTCTAATATCTACTTTCTTCCTGTCTATAAATATGGAAGCCTTCATCATGGCATCATCCAGCTGATGCACATTCTGCATGTTCAGGTAATGATTTTTATTAAGTTCCTTACTTAAGTTGTCCACCGCATACTGGATGCCATGGGCACTGAAGCAAGTACGGTGCACCAGGCCATCTTCACTGGCCATCCCGCCTTCAACGGTACCAAACCCCAAGCTAATAGCCATGAAATTAGTTGGTGCACTTTCACCTAATACCCTTTTCAGTCCTATAATACATCCAACTATTTCCGGAATCACATCATAGGTGTCCAATTCAAACATGGCCTTTTTAATGATACCATTTGTATTGAATGTTTTGGTATCATACTCTACCATGAAATGGCGTTTTTTCAAATACTGCTCAGCAATACTTTTATAAACATTGTATGTAGAAAAGGGGAAACCTGTTGTTACTACCATGGGTTGCTCTATCTTATCTATCAGGCTAATCAAAGCAGAACGGAACAGTATATCAAAATCCTCCTCAGCTGGTGAAGCATTCGTAATCTTATATGGACTGATACCACCTTTTTTTGCAAGATTACCTATGATGTACCAGGCATCATCCTTTTTGATTTTAAGGCCATTGAGCAAGTCTTTGGCAGAGCTTTCTGTGTTGCCGAAAGTATTCTCAAAAACACTTGGAAATGAAACAGACAGAATATCCATATTGAATAAATTAGAAAACAATGCAATGATAGGATATCTGCTAATAATGCCGGCCAATCAATAGTTACGAAATCATTACCAGCATGTGACGTTATCGTAAAATTCAAAATGGGGAAAGCCTCTGTAACCAACGTGAGAGAAAGCAAATACTGTCCGGAAGATCCCAATCTAAGGTTTTATCAACATTACCGGTCCTTTTTGGTTTAATTTGATTTAAAAAGTAAAGGAACAAATTCTGTAAGATATCTGCGCCAAACCTGATAGCTGTGCACACCTTCCGTTTCCTTGTAATTGAATTGAATGCCTAAGGTCTTTATCCATGCTGTATATTTCCTTACTGATTCTATCAGAAAATCATCTTTCCCTATTGCAATCCAAATGAGTTTTAGTTTTCCATTTATGGTCTGATCCAGTTTAGGGAATGCCTTATTATAATCTGCATCTAACAAAATTACAGCAGGACTAAAAGCGCCAACATAATCAAATACATCGGAATGATTGAGGCCCGCATCCAGAGCTTGTCCTCCACCCATCGAAAGACCTGCTACAGCACGATACTGTTTTGATTTACCGGTATTGTAAAGTCCATCTACCATAGGTATTACTTCCTGGAGTAAAGAGGCAATAAACAGTTTCTCATTCTTTTCTTTATAAGCTTCTATACCAGGAGGAGCTGCAGGATCAAGCATTTCCGGTGCGCCATAACCTAACGTGTTTACGATGATCATGGGTTTAATTTTATTTTGCGCAATCAGGTTATCCATAATAATATTTTCTCTTCCGGCTGTTACCCACGCACTGGTTTCATCGGTAAGGCCATGAAATAAATATAAAACAGGATAAGGTTCTTTTCTATTCGGATTGTAACCAGGTGGAGTATACACTCTTATATCTCTATTGTCCCCTATAATAGTAGATTTAAAGAAATGCTGACTTAACACGCCGTGTGGCACATCATTCAATTCCCAGCTTAAGCTTGATGGTCCATGAACCTGCACCAGGCTTTGTCCTAAGGCCCTTTTAAATAAAGGTTTTATATCAGGATTATTGGGATCTGGCAAAATGGTACCATCCATGGAAAAAGTATAACGGTATATGTCCGGAGCAAAAGACTCTGTATAACTCCATACACCTGTTGTATCTTTTACCATAGCCCTTGGCTTGGCGTCATCCATAATGAGCAACAACTTGTTGGCATTGGGAGCCAGGAAGCGGAACGTCACTATGCTATCTGCTGTTATCTGGGGTGATTGCAAGTACTTTTTTTGCGGACTTTGTTGAACCTGTGCTATACCGGTGAAAGTGGTAAGGCTCAATAATGCCATTATGGTATATCTGAACATGCTGTTGCTTTTTCAAAAAATGTATAAGAAGATCGCTAACGCTTTATAGCTGGATTGGCAAAAGTATTATAGTACATCAAAAGCAGCCATGTTTCTTTATTATTAAATCAATAACATAACAGGGTTTACTCCCGGCAAAGTTCAGCCTATACAGGTCTCTCGTCCATGACTTTCCACTTGTAGTTATCTAAGCAACTTTCCATTGAAATGTCCGTTCTATTAATAACAGAATTAATTAAAGAAACTAAGGCATTACATTTGTTGCTACTGGGGTTGCAACAAATGTAATGCCTTAGTCTGTGATCATTAGTATGTACTGCCGCTTAGCGGATAAGCGTTATATCACCTTTATACGTTTCAATCAAACCATCGGGGAAATGCAATTGAATAAAGTAGAAATAGGTACCGATAGGCATAGCACTTCCCTTAAATGTTCCATCCCAACCATTTTGATTCGAGGGAGCTTTGTAAATTTCATTGCCCCATCTATCATGGATAGTAAACGCATATACTCGCTGAAATTTAAGGTTTTCAATTCTGAACACATCATTTAAACCATCCCCATTGGGACTAAATGCTGATGGTATTAAAACCCGTTCGTGCAGGTTTACCCTTACCCATACAGAATCTTTTACCACACAGCCACCCGGAGCATATCCGTTGACTATATACAGGGTACTTTCCAAAGGGCTAACAACGGGATTGCTCAACCTTGGATTGCTTACAGTATGCTCGGGTACCCAAAGATAAAAGCTTGCTCCTTCCGCAAATAGCTGAATACTTTCGCCGTAATTTATACTGGTATCATTGTTCAGGATGTTTGTAGCCGGTATAGGATTAACATTAATAGACACATCCAGTGTATCAGAACAAGCATAATCATCTATTGCAATAAGCTTGTACGAATTAAGTCCCAGCGGTGCTGTTACGGCGGGATCAGAACAGGCCACACAGCTGAATCCCAGGGGAGTCTGAAAAAGTTCGTCTGACCAATTGTAATATGCCCCGCCAGAAGCTTCAAGGGTAATGACATCACCAATACAAATGTCAGTGTGCTGTGGATTTACCGTAAAATTATTATCTGCTACGTATACCAATATAGAATCTTTAAGTGTACATCCATACTTACTCAAGGTACTGACAGTATACCAGGAGGTATGATCAGCCAGCAAGCCGGTATTAGCTGATAGTGGGTTGTCAAGCCCGGTGGCCGGCGTCCAAGTATAATCAAATACTTTAACCGGAGGAGCTGAAAAGAAAAACCTCGTGTCTGGCTTCCGGATGGATGTAACTACGGCTCCCAGATTATTCACACAACTGTTCCCTGTCCCTTGCTGACCTGCGCTTATAGTAGATTTATAAGTATTGGATATGTAATAAACAGGCAGCATATTGGAATTGATATAGGGAGATACCGGAGTTACCCCACTGTAACAAAACTGTACCACGAGGTTTTTAGCTGTATCATAATCATATGGAACATTAAAATAAAATTCATTCCAACCCGGATGAATTGTTACCGATGATGCTGTAAACACTTCAGTAAGTCCCGTTTCAAACTCATTCTGAAAAGGAGCTACAAATTCAAATTTATCAGTACACCTTAAAGCTATTTTTACATTCTGGAATGTAGGGTTAGTACCGCTGAAAGGACCATAGTTCAATGCGATTTTCCTCAATGACCCCGGCTCAACACCACTTCCTCGTAGTTCTTCCTTCCTGTATAGCACCTGCATTTTTTGCGTCCTGAAATAAGAATAGAACGGGCCCCAATATATTCCCTGGCCATGCCAATCTATTAAATTGCTATTGCCACTTTGCTGGGCATAGTCAAAGGAATCCGCAATACCACTGTTGAGTGTTCCATTTGCTCCGCAGCTAATTATTTCTAAAGGCTGTGGTCCTGATGTATTTGCTTGCAGTTGTACATACTCGCCTCCGTTACACAATACGATGGTATCAGGATTTGCAGTCAAGATATTAAATCTGTCGATAGCTACGCAAATAGTATCTTTTGAAGGGCATCCATTATTAATAGCAGAAGTGAGAATATAGTATGTAGTATCTGATGGTGTTACTATTGTAGTATCACAAGCTATGCAGGAAAATCCTGAAGGCGGGCTTAGAGGTGTAACAGACCAGTTATATGGACTCCCACCGGTTGCTGATAATGTTGTTGAAGCGCCAGGACAAATGACAGTATCAGAAGCTTGTATTTGTGTACCGGCTTTAACTAAAACAGGGATACGGAACGCGTGTACCACAGGATAGCCGCCCAGCGCGCAGGTGCTATCTTTTGCAAACACAATTAAGTTTTTGAACCCGGTATCATTACCGGCAGGTGTCCAGGAGACACAGCCTGTAACACTACTGCTACCTTGATTCTGATAAGTCATTGTTGCATTTTCCAAAACAACATTGCTGTTGTCATACGCTGCAATCGCTGTTGCCCCTGGGGATTGCAGGTTAAAACAGAAATTTAAATTACTATTTCCACAAACAACAATGGTATCATTGGAAAGTGCTCCACCAGTAATGGATGAAGGGTTCAGACTTAACTGTGGTTGAAATAAGGTATTCGCATTCCGTATTTCTATTCGTGCATCACGCATAGTAGAACCGATGAGCTGGCCATTCCGGTATTTTTCTACAAGGTATGCCAGGTATGCCACTTGATTGGGGAGTGGCGTGAAACTAAAGCTTCCTGTATTTTGATTTAGTGTAAAGGTACTATTGGTAAGTAAAGGATTATTATTGATATTGTACTGTGGCCCTGCAAATGCCATGTTATACGGCGGATAACCGGCACAGATCACAAACATATCGGTATAGGCAGATCTTGGCTGAATCATTTTATAAACCAGCGAATCTCCATCCGGGTCCATTACGCCGTTGTTGTATTGAAACGGAACATTGGCACAGGCAAATACTGGCACGGGTGATGAAAAGTAAGGTGATGACTGATGTGGTGCATTCAGGTTATCCAACGTTGCCTCTGTATAAAGATTGTGTTCAAACGGAGGAAGGATGGCCAGGTTCGTCAGCGAATCCCGGTCACGCTCGTCCATATTCACAGAGAAGATCCATTTATTACATGGCTCGTTTATAGTCACGATAGAAGTATACCACCAGTCCCGGTACATATCTGTAGTTGCCGAAAGGCTGGTACAGGAAGTCGACATTCCGGGACAGCTTTTCACTACCTCCTGCCCCGTAACTGTATTGAACGGACCAAAATCTGAACGGTACATAAACGAAGTCTGCCAGGCAAACGTGCAAGTATTCCGATAGCAAAGGCTTATCATATCCGGTTCGGGAATTCCGGAACATTTTCTTTGATAATGATAGTAAAAACGATAAGTAGAATCATTGATATACTGGTATATAATTTCTCCCCCCGCGGCAGAGCCAACACCTGCATTCACCTTAGTTGACAGAATAAGCAACTGAAGCAGGATTATTGCCGGCAGTGGGAACAAATGATATATTTTCATTATTTCTTTTTTGATAAATACCGGTCGCCATAACAAGTATGACTACCGGTATCCTGTTTTATTCTAGTAGATTATTGTAAAACAACTTTGGCAGTATAGTTACCTCCTGCAGATGTTATTTTGATGAAATAAATTCCTTTAGTGTAATTACTTAGATCAAGATTCAGCACCTGACCATCTTTAATATCCTCTATACTCTTCTTTAGTATAGTCTGGCCTGTTACATTCTGAACCATCAGATCCGCATTCTTTGTCCCGGAGCCATTATACAGCACTGCTACCGTTCCTTTTGATGGGTTCGGAAATAAAGTAATACTGCCGTTCTTACGATCTGCACCATTTATCCCTACTACCTTAGATTTAAATTTCAACAGGTAATCTTCTGTTTCCCCCGATGTATAAGTTCCACAAGCTTCATCAGACGGGATGTTGGCATCTGTATTGTTGTTGATGATGATTCTCATACCGGTTACTGTATTCAATGTTGCTGTAGCAGGAACTGAAACAGTACCCGTTTTATGCCATGTGCTTGCAGTGGTTACGCCGGTGTACACCCTTTCGGCAGGAATATCATATGTGCCATTGTTATTAAAATCCATGAATACTGTTATTTTAGCATCAGCATGAGTATTACGGAGCAATATGTGATCCAGGCTGAAGTTGTAGGTACTGTCTGCAAACAGCTCTGTTACTCCTTGTCCGGAAAAATCTGTATGACCACTTATCGCCAGGGTATTATTTAAATGGCCACCAGATAAAGGATGATCGATGGTATGTAGTTTGAATCCACCAATATCGCTGCTGTCGGCCATGCCTGCAAATCCGCCATCAGCATAACTTACACAATAACAGATCGTATTCAGGCCTACCTTTAAATGATTAGAGAAAGAGTTGGTTGCTGTGGCTTCACAAACCCCTTTTACCCTGAACCACTGAGTACTGGTAAATGTATTGACCAATGTGTTCATATCTTCTGTTCCGCTTATATCATTCCACTGAATGCCGTCTGTCGAAGATTGCCATATCCTGTGTGTTAATCCGGGCAAACTATCGTAATTGATATTATTCAAGCTAAACACGTACCCTGGACATAATGCTGTATCCGCTGTAGTAACAGAACCTGCAATAATACTTCCTGAGCATGGAGCGTTATGTATCTTTACCAGGTAGTCTTCCGTTTCACCCCCGTAATAAGGTCCGCAAGGGTCTACAATTGTTGAATCATAATAACCATCAACATTTGTAACAATACGCATCCCGGTAATGCCCGTAAGTGATGTATCTGAAACGGTAAAATCGCCAACGGTACTGTAGATATCATCAGGTTTTGATCCTTCCCATACCAGTTCCTCTGTATCAAAAACACTGTTATGGTTATAGTCAATATATACCTTGGTATAAGAGCCTGACATTACAGGCCAGGACCAGAATCCGGAACTGGTCATATAGCTCAGATCAAGCCGGTAGGTACTGTCCTTAATTATGTTAGTTATGCCAATACCGGTATAGTCTGTATAGTGTTTCTTAGCATCAAGATTATTCATTTGAGGCAATGGATTTCCATTATCAATTAAAGTATCATTGCCAGGTACGGTCAATAGTTTTACATTCCCGATATTCACAAGAGGGCTGGCTGCTGTAGAAGAAGAGTTGCAATAACAATTATAAAATGGTTTAAGATGTAACAATCTTGGTGCTGATGTGTCACTTAGCCCTGAATTGGAACAGGTAACAATACAGCGGTACCAGGTATCCTGGTTTAAAGGAGCGGAAGGAGCTTCCTGGTTACCACCGATTACATCGTCCCATGTAATACCATTTGTAGATTCCTGCCATAGCCAGTTAAGTCCGCTGGTAGCAGATGTTCCGGACAAAGAAAGTAACACACCTGTACCTGCACATGCTGTATTGGAGTCAACTGTTCCTGCTACCGGTGTTCCTGTACAGGCAGGTAGTATGCGCAAATTATCAATTCCCATATCAAAATCTCCCCATTGTGACTCTCCGTTACCAACGAATTTTATAATTGTATTGGGCGAAGTTGAAATGAAATCAAGTGTTTGTGCCTGCCATTCGGCATTTACACCCATACTGTTTAACATGGCCAGTTGCGTAAAGGAAGCCCCTGCATCAGTTGAAAGGAGTATTTCCATATTAGCAGCACTTCCCGAATACGTTTTGTTCATGTAATCAAAACGCAATGCTTTAGTTCCTGCACCACTACAATCAACATACACGCTCAGACTACCTGCTTCACTGGTTGCACCGGTATGAAATCGTGCAGAATGCAGTCCAGTACTGCTTACCGGCATATAGTAATAAGGAATAACAGATCCGGTCCAGGATGCAGAATCACCTTGATCTTCCCTTCGCCAGGAACGATCGCCGGTAGGAGGCGATGAAGCCCAATTGGAATCCGGTAGTTCAAGATTACTACACCTGCTTTGCCATTGTTCAAAATCCTGGACATAAGGCAACGGACGATATATCAAACCGCTTACATTAGGATTTATATCTACCGGTAAACTGGTTGAAGTTTGAGCAGAATTATTGCATGTAAGTTGTGCACGGAATTGAGTTGTATCTGTTCCGACAGCAAACGTGGCCATACTTCCCGTTACGCCCGTAATAGTTTGCCATGTTGCACCATTGTCTGTAGACTGCTGCCATGAATAAACCAATCCACTTCCTGTTGCGCTTGAAATTGCATTTAAGGTAATGGGTTCAGACGGACAAATATTGAATGGCCCGCCGGGTAATAAATTTGGAGTAACTGGAGCCCCGAAGCAGGCCGGTGCCGGTCTTACACCCAGTTTTATATTTGTCCTGCTAAAGAAAGATTCAGCAATTAAATAATCAGAGCATTGGGATGCAACAGATCTGAACACAGCAGTTCCCCCAGCAATACTTTGTGTATAACGAAGTTTACCCGAGTTGGTAGTTGGGTTGGAAGTCGTAGTATCGAAACAGAAATCTATAAGGAGATTGCTTGTGCCATCCCAGAAAAAAGGATTCTGAAAATGAAGCCAATTCCATTGCCCGGCTACGGGTGTGAATGTGCTTGCAGAGAATACCTGATTCAAGCCCAAACCATCAAACGTATTGATTGAGCCTGCTGATGTATTTTTTACTTTAATAGAATATCCGGGTAAGGGAAATTCCGGTGTCTGATAAACATCTATTGCCAGAGAATCAATAAATGAAGCCGCAGTTACCCCTAATGCATTAAGTTCAGAAGCCAAATAAAGTTGCTGAAAGTGGGTGTTTTTCCCTCCCCATGGGGAAATAGAAATGGGTGAATAAATATTGTCGTAAGTCGTGTCCGTACCAAGCTGGATAATTTGCTGTGCGAAAACGCGCTGATGTAATGCTGGCATCAAACTGATGGTGAAAAGACCTGCCAGTAAGCATTGTAATAATTTGCTCATTTAAATTCGTTTAACTGTTGAAATTTTTCAGTCTTTAGGATTATCTCCTTGTCAAGTACAACATGCTT
>JBAZWL010000056.1:0-22406 GCA_041660405.1 Taibaiella sp.
GCAGTTACTCGGTGTCAAGGGTGTAACGAAGGTCAGCAGTTTCGGTGGCAAACTGAAACAGTACTCCATTGAAGTTGAACCCAATAAACTGCTTGCTCATAATATTACCATCACTGATGTTTTTAAGGCCCTGGAAAGTAACAACCAGAATACAGGGGCGCTTATATTGAAAAAGGGCCTACTGTGCGTGTAGCTTAACCAAAGAACGAAAATCGAAACTGCTACGTTTAGGCTTGACTTAATAGGCCTGCTTTGGAAGGCATTGTCAATTGAATAGGAATCATTGTTTGATTAAATCAATGTATCGACCAATTTCTTTTTCTCTTTTGTGGCGTTACATCAATCAGAGTAAGTTGTAAAAGTGAAGTTCTGCTTCTAATCGATCTTACCGATTAGCCAAATACTCGCCAATTGGCGAATATGACCACAATCACCCGATTGTGTAACAAAAATCACAATAGCGGCTTTTAATCAAGCGTACATTTGCGATGGACAAACGATAAAATGCAACGCACAACTACAGAGATCAACTATTCAGCACAAGAAGAAGCTATCGCACGGTATGCCAAGGCCTTATGACGCCCTGCGCGGATGGGTATTCTTAACTTTTTGGAAAGCCAATCATGTTGTTTTACAGGTGAGTTGAAGGAGCAGATACCGATGGCGTAGTCTACCATTTCACAGCACCTGAAAGAGTTGAAAGATGCAGGGTTGATACAGGGCTATGTATTGCTGCTATGGGTAAAATATTGTATCAATCAACAAGCTTAGGCAGAAGCGAAGAAAGTAATTGTTGCCTCTTTTGAATAACGAACAAAATGTAAATGGGATTATGAAAAAGAATATAAAAGTATTAGGCCCTGGTTGCCCCAAATGTAAAACAACTTACAATAATGTACTGGAAGCTGTAAAGCAAATGGGTATCGAAGCAGATGTCATAAAGATTGAAGACATAGAAGAAATGATGAAGTACAATGTGCTTACTACGCCGGTACTGATGATTGATGAGGTGGCAAAAATTAAAGGCCGCGTGGCAGACGTAAGGGAGATAAAGGAATTATTATCACAATAAAAGCTTTGGTAATGAAAACCTTGTTAGCTATGTCATTCAGGACGAGAAAGGGCATAAACATGAATCAACAGCAGTAACCGCTCAAAACCTCCTTATCGTTATTCGTCAGACCCATGGGTTTCAGATGCGATGGAATGGGCTGATAAAAAGAAAAGAATGGAAGAACGAAGAAGAGTTGATTGTAATAAATATGTACAAATTGTAACACATTATATAACGACATGGAGCTGCGGTAAATGAAATTTGTCCTATCACTACACAAGGTGGGGTACAGAATGGCGTATTGCTGGTAGATGTAAGAGAAAGGGGATGAAGTAGCACAACTGGCTTATGATGCTCCCAATATTGTACACATTCCGCCCAGCGAATTTGAAACCCAATATAAGGAATTGCCATTCGATACGGACCTGGTAATGGTTTGCCAGGCGGTATAAGAAGTTTAAAGGCTGCCGGGTGAAATACCCTGACGATGGCATTACAGGATTAGCAGCATATTTAAGGAGATAATGCAAGATTATTTATAAACAAATAGAGAGATGTTTGACTGGGTACAATCATTCGCCGACTGGCTTATATTTTCCGTTTTGGGCATTGCAAATCCTAGTAAATTAGGAGATGTCCTCAATTTTTTTGTATTTGATACCATCAAGATTTTTATCCTGCTTGCAGGTGTTACTTTTTTAATGGGCATCATAAACTCCTATTTTCCTATTGACAGGGTACGTGATTTTTTAACCAGACGTAAATGGTATGGGTTTGATTATTTTGTTGCTTCCTTCTTTGGTACCATTACACCATTTTGTTCCTGTTCCTCCGTACCACTATTTGTTGGCTTTGTTAAAGGCGGCATTCCTCTTGGTGTAACGCTGGCATTTTTAATTTCCTCCCCGTTAGTAGACGCTGTAACAGTGGCTATATTTTTTGGCATGTTTGGTTTGAGGATCACCCTTATCTATGTGATAAGCGGTATCGTTTTATCTATGATTGCCGGATTCATACTGGGCAAAATGAAATTAGAATCATTGCTCACTGACTGGGTAAAGGAATTACTGAAAAACAGGCAGGTTGCCGATGGAGGCGCGGACGAAAAACGGTTAAGTTTTTTTCGACGGATACCAGCTATTGTTAAAGAGGCTGCCGGTATTGTAAAAGGGGTTTCATTGTACATATTAATTGGTATTGCAGTGGGCGGCTTAATGCACGGTTTTATACCTACAGGTTTTTTCGAGACCTACATCAGTAAAGACAATCCCTTTGCAGTTCCTGTTGCAGTAATTCTAGGCATACCCATGTACAGTAACACTGCCGGTATTTTACCTATCATGCAGGTATTGGTGGAAAAGGGTATCCCCTTGGGAACGGTGATTGCTTTCTCAATGGCAGTGGTTGGCCTGTCGGTGCCGGAAGGGCTACTGCTAAAAAAAATAATGACAACAAAAATGCTGATGATATTTTTTGCAGTGGTTACCATTTGTATCATCACATCGGGTTATTTATTCAATCTCATTATGTAGTAAAATTAAAAATCATGAAGAATCTATCGATTTCAATTCTCGTCTTTATGGCATTTATGTTTGCTGCTTGCAAGAGCGAAGCGCAGCAAAACAAACAAGTATCTGCGACCAATAAACCAACCATTGAAGTCATTCAGTTTCACTCCGAGCATCGTTGCGTAAGTTGTCTGGCAATTGAAGAATTTACTAAGAAAACTTTGGCCGATTACTTTCCCGCTATTCCTTTCACTTTGGTTAATGTAGATGACAGGAAAAATGCAAAAAAAGCTGAACAGTTTGAAGCTGCGGGAACGGCTTTGTACCTGTACAATCCGATAACTGGTAAGAAAAAAGACCTTACTGATTTTGCTTTTATGAAAGTAGGCGAACAAAAAAAGTTTGAGTCAGAGCTAAAAAAACACATTGAAGGCTTTATAAAAGGTTGATTTTTGGATTAGTTAAATGATCTTGCACAAAACAGGGAAGCACCCTTTCTGGCTGCATTCGCATTGGGATTACTTACCGCAATAAGCCCATGCCCACTTGCAACAAATATTACAGCCACCGCTTATATTGCTAAAACAATTACCCGCAGGAAGAAGGTTTTACTAAGTGGCTTGCTATACACTTGGGAAGGATGCTTTCCTATACCACATTAGGAGCCATTGTTTATTTTGGAGCCAGTAAATTCCAGGTGGCAAAGTTATTCCAGGGCAATGGTGAGAAATTTATTGGCCCGATAATGATCACTATTGGCTTAATTATGCTGGGTGTAATCAAACTCAACTTTCTTTCCAATGGTAATTTAACGGATAGGCTTTCGGAAAAGTTTTAAAGACAAAGGAATGCTGGGCTCATTTTTATTGGGTGTTGTTTTTGTATTGGCATTTTGTCCCTATAGTGGGGCTTTGTTCTTTGCTATGCTAATGCCCATGACGCTATCAGTCTCAGGAGGTTTAGGATTGCCTGTTATGTTTTCAATAGGCACAGGTTTGCCGGTTATCTTCTTTGCTTTTGTAATTGCTTTCAGCATGGAAAAATTAGGCATGTATTTTAAGGCAATTTCCAAAGTAGAGAGAGTAATGCGGATTGCGGCAGGTATCACCTTTATAATAACAGGTTTGTATTATCTCAATATTTATCTTAAAATAATTTAGCCATGACTACTACAGAAGCATATCTTCAAACATGGGTGGAAGCCCGGACAAGGTTCAGCAATTTGTTGAAAGGTCTAAAGGCAGAAGACCTGACCAGGAAGTTGATCAGCACTAAAAATACTGCAGGGTTTCTAATTAGGCATATCGGAGATGTAGAATTATTGTTTGCTAAAAATGTATTTGGCGCAAGCGAAGTGAAAGTGCACGCTAAAACTGTAATTGCGCAACACGATACCGGTGAGTGGACAAACCTTATTGAGTTACTGGAATACCAGCAAAGTGCTTTTGATAACCTTAAAGCAATTATAGAAAAACAAACGACTGATGGCTGGCGGCAACCAATAACCACCAAAGAGTTTGGTACAAAAACTAAAGCAGAAGCAATTGGGAGAATTATTTCTCACACTGCTTACCATGCCGGACAGTTATCCCTCACATTGAAATACGGTTAGTATGATTAGGACATCCAGATATATACTGACAGCCAGAAGCAAATTAACATAGCAAAGAACTGATGCAGGTGGTAAGCCTTGGTCACCGCTTTCAGCATTATCCCACCAACTTTCCGCAGGACAACAGCAGCGGGTAGCAATAGCAAGGGCTGTGGCCAATAACCCCTCTATGATAATACTTTCAGGGCTTCATCGGCTACAAAAGGAATGTATTTTTTAGGTCTCTTTATGGGTTTGCGGGTAATATTCAATAGTCTGCAATATTTGTAAGAAGTGCTTTAGCAACAGTTGATCTTTTTCTCCCTCAACAGCTGGTAATAAATGCTGTTCAAAGGCCAGTTTTCATACTCTTTGCTAACGCATTCTATCTGGATTATTTCCTGTTCGGATACGGACAGTTGTTGTGGGTTTTGCCTGTGGCAGAGTCCCTGTAAAGAATTCAGGCAATGCCTTTGTCCACTCCATACCTTCCATTGTTTAAAGGAAAATGGGAGGTACCTCCATATCAAATTATCCGGCCCGTTTTTCATAATAATACACAGCAGCCTTTCGATACTTTTTCGAACAGCCAGCACCTGATTGGATTTGACCGGCAATAAAGCGACCAGCTCTTTGTAGATCGCAACTAAATAAAATAAAGATCTTACCTGGACTTTCAATGTTGCATTTTCTTTTTTCAATCTCTGCAGAAGGTAATCATTAGACAGTGTATCCTGCAAAGGGTAGGGTGTCCAGAAAGACCCGATATTTTTTCCTTTCCATCTTTGTTTTGTGGAACGAGGGATAGTTCTTGTAATATCAGGTTGCAATTTACCATCAGCAAACTGGAGTTTCAGTCCGGAATGGTAACTACGGTATTGGGAAGACATGAGAGGCCGGCATATTATTTCGGCTGCGAATTTAGTAAATATGTTCTCCGGATATTAAAGTGACAAAGTGTTTAAGAAGGAGGCTGTCCCAAAAGGATCGCCTCTACTTTTGCTCAAATACATTAATATATTTTATCTTTGTTTATTGTTTCTGTGTGATGGGCACTTCATATCTGTGCAGATATATATGATAGCGATATATTGGCTGAAATAATGATCAAACAAGCCTTTGTTACCTGCTTTTTGTGCTTTGGCAGCCAGTTTGCGTAAGTTGTGTGCAAGGGCCATCAGGCCGAACTCTATATCGGCCTTTGCCAGGCTTCGTAAGCTGAACCTTGTGAACCGGTTGTTGCTCTTCATTTGCCCAAACACCGCTTCTACTTCTACCGGCCGCTTGCTTCGATGATATCTGCCTTCCTCACTGTTAAGGAGCTGTCTTGCTTTTGCCTTTAGTTCGCTGAGCCGCCGATTGACTTCTATTACCCTGTTGCCTTTAGCTTTATGGCACATTGTCCTTAGCGGGCAACCTTCGCATCTTCGGGCTTCGTAGTAAAACACCTGTGACTCGTAACCATTGCTGCTACTGCGTTTGCCAGTCCCCGTATATTCCAGGCGCTGCCCTATGGGGCATACGTAAAAATCCTTGTCTTTATTATAGTACAGGTTCTGGATGAGGAAGGGGTTGTTTTGCTGCCGGCGCTTTTGCTCTTGGTGGAAGTAGTTGTATTTAACATAGGCATCAATCCCTTTTGCTTCCATCAGTTCATAGTTTTGTTCTGACCCATAACCCGCATCGGCTACGATCTCATTGCTTTGGGTATGATATGCTTGCTCAAAACCATCCAGGTGAGCCGGTAGCGTTGTAGTGTCGCCTGCAGTCTGATGGATGCTGTAGTGGGTAATGAACTGGTTTTCGGTGCTGATCTGGGTATTGTAGGCCGGTTTCAATTGCCCGTTCTGCATGTGGTCGTCTTTCAATCTCATGAAGCTGGCATCTTCATCAGTCTTGCTGTAGCTGTTCCTGTTACCAAGCGTTGCCAGCTGCTGCTCATATTTTTCCAGGCGCGGAAGATGTTCGGCCTGTAACTGTTGAAGCTGCTTGTGGGTGGCCTTATTACTTGCCTTTAGTTTACTGTTAAGTTCTGACAGCCTTGCTTTGAGTTCATGACTGTTGATCGCTTTGGCTCTATCCGGCCCCAGGTCTGTCTGGTCGGTTTTAATCTGGCCTTCTATATCAGCCAGTACGGATTGGATCTTAGTTTCCAGCTTTGCTTTATTCTTTTCCACAGAACCCTTCCATACAAAGGTGTAGCGCCCGGAAGCGGATTCTATTTTGGTCCCGTCTATGTATTGGACCTTAAGGCTTATATGGCCTATCTGTTGGAGCAGGCGTACCACATCGGCAAAAAGCTGTTGGATATGGCCTTTGAGCCTTTTGCTCCGGAAATAGTTGATGGTGCGGAAATCGGGCGTGCTGTTGCCGGAAAGCCACATAAAGTAGATGTTTTCCTCAAGTGCTTTTTCAATCTTACGGCAGGAGTAGATATTGTTCAGATAGGCGTAGAACAACACTTTGATCAGCATACGCGGATCGTAGCTGGTCGTGCCACCGCCTTTATACTGGCTGATAATGTGGTCGATATCGAGTTGGTCTACCACTTCTTTTACCAGGCGAACAGGATGATTTTGAGCTATCCTGGCGAAAATATTTTCAGAAAAAAGCTCGGGGGCGCTGGAAGGAAGTACTTTGAAGCGTATGTTTGTCATCTGTGTTAATAAGCACCTCCAAGATAATAACTTGAAGGAACACAAAAAAATCCCCGGCCTTTTTTTAAAAGACCCGGGGATTTTCTTTACAGGCTTTTTAGACAGCACCCTTTGCTCGCAATATCCGTAGAATGTGCACTGAACAGGGCCAAGACAATGCTGCGGGGAAGTTTAAATAATTATATGACGGGCCATGTTTACAGTTTTCATCTTACAAAATGTGACAGCATTGTAAACCGGGTATTTAACTATTTAGACATCGAGCGATAACAGATGCCTGGCTACCGGATTTAAGAAAGAGCATGATAAATAATGCCAATCGGACGATTGGCATTATTTTGAGGCAACTCTCCCTCAAAACATGGAGCGGTGCAATAAGGGAGCATTTATCTGAATCAGGAATAGGGTTCCGTTAATCAGGAAGAAATTAATTATTTAACTGCTTTATTACCCTGGATATCTTCGTTACTGCTTCTTCAATCTGCGAAAAGGTATGTGTCGCCATTATGGACAAACGGATTAATGAATCACTTGAAGGAACTGCTGGTGAAACGATTGGATTTACAAATATACCTTGCTCCAAAAGTTTTTTTGTAAGCAGGAACGTTTTTACGTTATCCCTAATGAATATAGGTAGTATCGGGCTTACCGTATTTCCTATTTCCAGACCTTCCTTGAGTAAAAGCGCCCTTGCATAATTTGTATTGGACCATAGCCGTTGCATGTGTTCTGGTTCATTTTCCATAAGGGTCAATGTGGCAAGAGTGCTTGCAACAGAGGCCGGCGTCATACTGGCACTAAACAAAAGCGCCCTTGCATGATGTTTGAGATAATCAATAACCGATGCATCGCCAGCAATAAACCCACCTAAAGAAGCAAACGACTTACTAAAGGTTCCCATAATTAAATCTACCTTGGTGGTCAGATTAAAATGGGATGCAGTCCCAGCACCCTTTTTCCCAAAAACGCCTAAACTGTGCGCATCATCCACAAATATATTGGCGCCATATCTATCCGCTATCGCAACAATTTCCGGAAGTTTTGCCATATCCCCTTCCATAGAAAAAACACCATCTACAGCAATGATTTTAATAGCTTCGCCCGGGAGCCTTTTTAATTTCCTTTCCAAGTCTTCCATGTCATTATGGTTAAACTTCAACACATTTCCGAATGAAAGCCGCCCCCCGTCAATAATGGACGCATGGTTGGATTCGTCAAAAAGGAGATAGTCTTTCCTCCCCACGATACAAGACAACACCCCAAGGTTTACCTGGAAGCCCGTACTGAATAAAAGCGCAGCTTCTTTCCCTGTGAACCTAGCTAACCTGTCTTCCAGCTCCACATGGATATCCAACGTGCCGTTTAGAAAACGGGAGCCCGCACATCCAGTGCCATATTTGCGAATAGCATCTATAGCAGCTCCAGTGACTTTGGGATGGTTGGTCAATCCCAGGTAGGAATTCGAACCAAACATCAGAACCTTCTTTCCACTAATGAAAACTTCTGTATCCTGCGCAGATGAAATAACCCTGAAATAGGGATAAAGACCTAATTTTTTCACCTGATCGGCATCCGTAAATTTGGAAACTCTTTTTTGTAATGTTTTATCCATGCAATTTGCTATATTTAATGTTTACAAGAAGGGCCTTCCTATCCTGTGCCTGTTATTTCTTTCAATGTTACTCCCAGAACGACAGCAATTTTAGCTATTCTTTCAGCGGCTATTCGAATTACCCCATTTTCCATTTTTCCATAGTTCGCGTGGCTAGTCCCTATCGCCTGTGCCACATATTTTTGCGTATAGTTACGTTCTAGTCGGATTTTCTTGATATTCCTTCCTATAGTCATAGCAATCCAATATATGGTTTTATAAATTTGTCATTCTTTAATCCAGCATCGTAATAATGTATTCTGTTGGTTTTCCACCAATCTGTACCCTGGAGGGACTACTTCCCGGAAGCTATGATAAGTAGCCAGCTTCGTACCTCTGGGCTTTCCTTCCAATGCTTTAAATAAATAATGGGTGTAATATTCATATAAGCTTAAAGAGTAGTCGATACTTTCGTCAATATGAAACTCCTCATCAACAAGGTTTTCATAAAATGAATTATAGAAATAAAAGTGGTCAAACTTATTTAAATCGAGTTGTGTGAAATTTCTATGAATAAAAGTTGCATTTTCAATGTCAGTACGTCTTTTTGCTTTGTCTGCCAGCTCGATAAGCTTTTTACGCTGCTCTACACCATAAAAATGACTATCCGCATGAAAATGTCCGGCGGTTAAACAGAATTTACCGATACCAGAACCGATATCAAGTATACGCGATCCAGGCTGTTCCGCCAAAAACGCGGCAGCCGTTGCGGCTATGCGGACCGGTGTCCAGTGTTTACCAGAAAGTTGTTGCATCCGCTTGGGATATAAATTGTCAAAATGCTGGTCACTGGCAAAATAATCAGTGTCCAATATAGTTTCATTCATGCTTAAAAATTAGGATTTAACAATGGAACCTAAAGGAAAGCGTTCCCTGTATAATGAATTATGGACAAGATGGCTCTTGTACTGTTGTTGCATCGCAACCTTAAACAACCAACCTTTCCCTTCCGGCTGATCCGTAATCATTTCCCATGACCCGTTCTCCACGATATTATTTATCTCTAGCAATTTACAGGCTACAGGGGCATGTACCGGAATAGTATATTCTCTATAATGGAGATTAAGTAATATAGAATCCTGGGGAATCAAATCACCAACTTTAAATCCAAATAGCCCGATATTGTCTATCTTGGGGATACCTGTCAATTTAAATTGTGCAATACCTATCAAGGCCGTTTCTGCTGTGAAGCGAATCCATTCATGTTCTTTTGTATAAAATAAATCGTCCGATGGTTTATTCATATCTGATAATATTGATAAAAAGGTGAGAATAAATGCAAAACAACTTCAAGTAGTCTTGCATTTATAACCTAAAGATTCATTTATAGTTTTATGCCTCAGCCAAATAAGCTTCTATAGGACTACAGGAACAGACCAGATTCCTATCACCATATGCGTTATCAATCTTACTTACTGACGGCCAGAATTTTGATGCCCTTACCCATTTTAACGGGAAGGCCGCTTTTTCCCTGGAATAAGGATAGGGCCATTGATCTGTAATTACAACAGATGCAGTATGGGGCGCATTTTTAAGGACATTATCCGTAATGCCATATTTGCCTGCGGCAATTTCATTAATTTCTTCCCTGATAGCGACCATCGCCTCACAAAATCGGTCCATTTCTGCCTTGCTTTCACTTTCCGTAGGCTCGACCATTAAGGTGTCATGTACGGGAAAAGAAACCGTTGGGGCGTGAAACCCAAAGTCCATCAATCGTTTGGCAATGTCTCCTACTTCAACATTTGTTTCCTTTTTAAAGGAATGACAATCCAGGATCATTTCATGTGCACAGAAGCCGTTTTTACCAGAATATAATGTAGGGTAAGAACCCTGTAACTTGGTTTTTATATAGTTGGCATTTAAAATGGCCATTTTAGTTGATTTGGTCAGACCATTGCCACCAAGCATCTTAATATAACCATAAGAAATGAGCAGGATCAAAGCACTACCATAAGGTGCTGCTGATACCGCATGTATACCTTTCTTGCTATTGTCGGCAACGAGCGGATGGTTGGCTAAAAAAGGAACAAGATGCTCCGCAACCCCAATTGGCCCCATGCCTGGACCGCCGCCACCATGAGGGATGGCAAATGTCTTATGAAGGTTAAGATGACAAACATCAGCACCGATGCTTCCCGGGTTGGTAAGGCCGACTTGTGCGTTCATATTTGCACCGTCCATATAAACTAAACCACCATTTGCATGGATGATGCCGGTTATTTCATTTATTCCCTCTTCATAAACCCCATGAGTAGATGGGTAAGTCACCATCAGGCAGGACAGGTCTTCTTTGTTTTCCTCTGCTCTTTTACGAAGATCCTGAATGTCTATATTTCCTTCCTCATCACATTTAATGATAATGATCTTCATGCCGGCCATTGCAGCAGAAGCGGGATTGGTACCATGAGCAGATGAAGGGATCAATACAATATTCCGGTTAACATTGCCCTGAGCCCTATGGTAAGCATTGATTACCATCAAACCGGAATATTCCCCTTGGGCACCGCTATTGGGTTGGAAACTCATAGCGGCAAATCCTGTTATCTCACAAAGATCTTTACTTAATTCGTCAATGACCTGTTTATAACCCATTGCTTGTTCCATAGGTACGAAGGGATGGATCTCTGCAAATTCGGGCCAGGTAATAGGTAGCAGTTCCGAGGCCGCATTCAACTTCATCGTACAAGAACCCAAAGAAATCATACTGTGTACCAAGGAAAGGTCTTTATTTTCAAGCCTTTTGATATAGCGCATCATTTCCGTTTCACTATGATAGCTATTGAATACAGCTTGTGTCAGGTATGCAGATTTCCTTCGTAAATCAGAATTACTAATGAGATTGGACTCCTGGAAGGAAACAAAATCCTTTTGCGTCCGGAACTCATGCCTGAAAACCTGTACTATATTCTCTATATCTTTTATGGTACAGGTTTCATCAATAGAGATGGTAATACTATTTTCATTTATGAAACGGAAATTCATTTTTTTCTCTTTTGCTAACCGCATTAAGGATTTTGCATCTTTTACGGTCACCTCGATTGTATCAAAGAACAATTGTTCTTTAATGGTATAACCACTACCCCGTAGTGCCAAAGAAAGTGTATAGGCCAGGTCATGAATATGCTGCGCAATGCTCCGTATCCCATTGGGACCGTGATAGACAGCATACATGCTTGCCATAATCGCCAAAAGTGCCTGCGCTGTACATATATTTGAAGTTGCCTTTTCCCTTTTGATATGTTGCTCCCTTGTTTGCAATGCCATCCGTAAAGCCTGGCTGCCTGTTGCATCAACAGAAACGCCTATAATCCTACCAGGCATATTTCTTTTATATATTTCTCTACAGGCGAAGAAGGCAGCATGTGGGCCGCCATATCCCAAAGGGACCCCAAAACGCTGGGTGTTACCTACGACGCAATCCGCCCCCCATTCCCCGGGAGGAGTAAGTAACGCTAAAGCCATTAAATCGCTGGCTGCACAGATTTGAATGTCCAAGCTCTGTGCAGTCGCAACAAACCCCGTAAAATCGTTCAATATCCCAGATGCATCAGGATATTGGAGTAATGCACCGAAGTAACTATCATCGAGACTAACTTTATTATGGTCTTCGATAATCAATTCGATATCAAAAGGCTCTGATCTGGTTTTTAAAACATCGATCGTTTGTGGGAAACAATGTGAAGAAACGAAAAATTTATTTGCATGCGTTTTCTGCTTTTCCCTGCTCCGGTTACCAAAGAACATGACCATTGCCTCAGCAGCAGCGGTAGCCTCATCGAGTAGGGAGGCATTGGCAATGGGCATTGCTGTTAAATCCATTACCATTGTCTGGAAGTTCAATAACGCCTCTAGTCTTCCTTGTGAAATTTCTGCTTGGTAGGGCGTATAGGCTGTGTACCACCCTGGGTTCTCCAGGATATTTCGTTGGATGACGGGTGGCAAGATAGTATTGTAATATCCCAGCCCTATGTAGGAACGGAACAACTTATTTTTAGCCGCTATTTCTTTCAGGTGTTTCTTATACTCATATTCCGTAAGACCTGTTCCTATATTGAGTGGCTTTTTTAAACGGATGTCGGCAGGTACAGTACGGTCGATGAGTTCATCGATCGAATTTACTCCTATGGCATTAAGCATATCCGCAATATCGTTCTGTTGTGACCCGATATGCCTGTGGACAAATTGATTAGTCAGATTCATAATTAAATTTTGTTGCTATTCTAATATTATTTGACAGAGGTTTGTATAAATGGGAAGTGCGAAACCTTTGCCGGAGCCATTTTGTTCCTGATCCCGATATATATTGTCGTCCCTTCCGCTGCATAGTCACTGCTAACGTATCCCATTCCTATGGCTTTCTTCAAGGAAGGTGATTGGGTGCCAGAAGTCACTTTGCCAATTTGTACCATGCCTTCATTAAATATAAGGTAATCATGTCTTGGAATGCTTTTGTCCAACATCTCAAAGCCGACCAGTTTACGGGACGTGCCGTTCGTTTTTTGCTCCTCAATGACATTGGAGCCATTGAATTTCTTACTAAATTTAGTAATCCAACCCAATCCTGCTTCTATAGGTGATGTAGTATCATCAATATCATTACCATAGAGGCAAAAACCCATTTCCAGACGTAATGTATCCCTTGCCCCCAGGCCAACAGGTTTGATACCGAACTCTTTACCAGCTTCAAATATAGCATCCCATAAATCCTTCGCTTTTTCATTAAGAAAGTAGAGTTCAAACCCTTTTGATCCTGTATAGCCTGTATTCGAAATAATCACATCGGATACGCCACCTATCTTTCCTGTTTTGAAAGAATAATAGGGTATTTCAGACAGATTTATTGTAGTTAACAATTGTAACGTGGCTTTTGCTAAAGGGCCTTGTACTGCCAACAATGATATGCCATCGGAATTATTGGTTACTTCTGCCCCCATATTATTCTGTAATTTTATCCAAGAATAATCTTTTTCTATATTGGAAGCATTCACGACCAACATATAGGTACCCTCATCAAGCCTATATACCAGCAAATCATCTATTATACCTCCACTATCATTTGTAAGGCAAGAATATTGGACCTTCCCATCTATTAATTTGGAAGCGTCGTTGGTGGTAATCTTTTGAATCAAGGGCAGGGCGTTTACGCCTTTGATAAATATTTCACCCATGTGGGAAACATCAAAAACACCAACATTGTTTCTGACTGTTTCATGCTCGGCATTAATTCCTTCATATTGGATAGGCATATTATAACCGGCAAACGGGGCCATCTTGGCACCTAATTGATGATGAACTTCTGCTAATGCGGTATCATGTATGTTATTATTCAATTTTATGGTTTTAAATGTTTCCCAATATTGTTTACTAATTCACGATATTGCTATCTTCAATTATTGAACGAGCTGTTGATATTGTTCTGCTGAAAGCAAATTTGATCTATCAGCCGGGGCATCCAGTTCTGCTTTGATGATCCAGCTATCGTACGGTTTTTTATTGACTAGATCAGGGTTTTCCCATAACAAATTATTCAATTCAATTATTTTGCCGGTAATTGGCATATATAAATCTGACACGGTTTTCACAGCTTCCACAGTCCCAAATACAGATTCTTTTTCAATAACCTGATCCAATGTTGGAATATCCAGGAATACAATATCCCCTAATTCCCGTTGGGCAAAATCAGTAATACCGATAAATGCGTGTTGTTCTTCAAAAAGTATCCATTCGTGATCTTTTGTGTACAATAAATTTTTCGGAAAATCCATATGATATTATTTAACGTAAAAAAAATAGTTTATTTTTTGTGGAGGCGAATATTTATTTAGAAAGTTTTGGCCCTCCGCTAGTGATTTCTTTTGTTGCAAACTCTTGATATTGGGAGAAGTTTTCCGTGAAAGCCTTAGCCAGTTTCTCAGCAGTTAAACGATATTCAGCTTTATTTTCCCAAGAGTTTTCAGGATTGAGGATTTCATCCGGTACATCAGGACAGGACATTGGCATCTGCAAGCCGAACAAAGCGTGTTCCTGGTACTGGATATGGTTTAAGTGCCCGTTCAAAGCTGATGAAATCATAGCTCGGGTATATTTGAGTTGTATTCGTTGGCCTATCCCATAACTGCCTCCGGTCCATCCTGTGTTAATCAACCATACATTGATATTTCGCTCTTTAAGTTTTTCACCTAACAAGGTTGCATAACGCGTGGGATGCAACGGAAGGAAGGGTAATCCGAAACATGCCGAAAATGTCGTCTGTGGCTCTGTTACGCCCGCTTCCGTACCGGCAACTTTAGCCGTATAACCAGAAATAAAATGATACATGGCTTGTCCGATACTTAACCTCGATATTGGTGGTAGAACGCCAAATGCATCAGCCGTAAGAAAGAAAATATTTTGGGGAGCCTTGCCAATAGAAGGCTCAATGATGTTTTCGATAAAATGGATTGGATAGGCAGCCCTCGTATTTTCCGTTTTTGATATATTGGCATAATCAACTTCAGTTCTTCCAGGGAAAAAGGATACATTTTCTAGTAAGGTGCCAAACCTTATTGCATTGAATATTTGTGGTTCTTTTTCGGCACTCAGGTTGACACATTTTGCATAACATCCTCCTTCAAAATTAAAGACACTGTCGCTATCCCAACCGTGTTCATCGTCACCGATCAACTTTCGTTCGGGATCGGCGGATAAAGTTGTCTTGCCGGTACCAGAGAGACCAAAGAAAATTGCGGTATCTCCATCCCTGCCAATATTGGCACTGCAATGCATCGGGAGTACGTTTTTTTCTTCTGCAAGGATATAGTTAAGTACCGTGAATACGCCTTTTTTAATTTCACCTGTATAGGCAGAGCCACCGATCAAAATTATTTTCTTCGAAAAATTAAGAATCGTAAAGTTTCTGGCTCTGGTACCATCAAGGACAGGATCGGACTCGAATCCGGAAGCACATAAAATTGTCCAGTCAACATTGAATTGTTCCAATTCTACAGCCGTAGGCCGTAAGAAAAGGTTGTGTGCAAAAAGGCTCTGCCAGGGAAGTTCTGTAATAACCCTTAAATTCAGTTTATATTCCGGGGAGGAACAGGCATAAACATCTTTTACATAAATCTCTTTCCCTGATAAATAGAAACGCATTTTTTCATGGATACCATCAAATGCATCTTCAGAAAGTGGGTGGTTGACATCTCCCCACCAAATTGTATTTTGTGTATAGTTGTCAGCGACTACATATTTGTCTTTAGGTGATCGGCCCGTAAATTGACCTGTATCACAGGCCAATGCACCAGAATCAGTAAGGACACCCTGATCCTTAATAATAGTAGCTTCTACCAGTTTTGACACGGGTAGATTGTAATGTACCTGGGTAGATTGCTCCAGCCCAATTTGTTTTAAAACCTCTTGTTCCATGCTTATTTTATTTTAATGTTCGAGTCGTGTTAATTGCTGTTTTGTGTAGTATCCATCTTTTAGTTTTTCCTTGACATCTTTAAATGCCTGTATGGTGATAGCAACATCTTGTAAAGTATGGGAAGCCGTAGGGATCAGCCTTAGGATCATGGTACCCTTGGGAATTACGGGGTAAACCACTATAGAGCAAAAAATATCATAATGTTCCCTCAGATCCCATACCAATGCGGCCGCTTCATCCGGTGTCCCATCCAGATAAACCGGAGTAACTGGACTTTGCGTATTGCCGATTTGAAAACCGGCCCCTATCAAACCTGATTGCAGCGCTGCTGTTATTTCCCACAGTCTTTCCCTCAAATCAGGATCGGTTTTTAGGAGTTCCAGTCTTTTCAATAGTCCATATACCATAGGCATGGGTAAGGATTTAGCATAAATCTGGGAACGCATGTTGTATTTTAGATATTTAATAATATCATGTTTCCCGGCAACAAAGGCTCCAATTCCGGCAAAGGATTTAGCGAAAGTAGCAAAGTAGAGATCGATGCCGCTTTGGGCATTTTGATCTTCACCTGTACCTGCGCCAGTCTTGCCCATGACCCCGATTCCGTGTGCGTCATCAACGAGTAAAGTGAAATCAAACTTTTCTTTTAGGGAAACTATTTCCTGTATTTTGCCCATGTCCCCCCTCATACCAAAGACTCCCTCTGTGATTACCAGGATACCCCCATCGTTGATGGCTGTGATTTTTCTGGCTCGTTGCAATTGTTTTTCGAGATCTTCCATATCGTTATGCTTATAGACAAACCTCTTGCCTATATGTAAGCGCATCCCATCAATGATACAGGCGTGAGATTCTGCATCATACACGATAACATCATGCCTGTCCACCAGGCTATCTATAATGGAGAGCATCCCCTGATATCCATAGTTCAGTAAAAAAGCATCTTCCTTTGATACAAAATTCGCCAACCCCGATTCTAACTTTTCATGCAATACGGTATTGCCGGTCATCATCCTGGCACCCATAGGATAAGCCAGTCCGTATAACCCCGCACCTTCTGCATCTGCTTGCCTTATAACCGGGCAATTGGCCAGTCCCAGGTAATTATTCAGGCTCCAGATAATTTTTTCCTTACCCATGAAAATCATTTTATTGCCGATTTCCCCTTCCAGTCGGGGAAATGTATAATACCCATGTGCGTAATCAGCATAGGCTCCAATAGGGCCCATTTTCTTTAATGACTTACTTAATAAATTCATCCGCTATCTTAGTTTTGTTCCCTTGTAGTCGCGCAGAATCTCATGGGTTCTTTTTACCGCTTGTCCAAAAGTGTTCGTAATATTTGCCTTGCCTATTTTTTGGTTTCTATTTTGTATCATTAACTTCAATTTTAGGTCGTCATATATTATTCCAATAATTAAAATTGTCGCAGCAATTGCTAATACATAAAGTTTTAACATCGAATAGAATATACCTCCTAAAAGGCCACCTAAAAAGAAAAAAGTAATAATTGTCAGCCGCAATTTTATTGAAGAGTATAGTTTGTTTTTTTGTTCCAGTCGTATATAAAAAAACAATTGTGATAGTTCAATTCCTAAGTCGGTAAATAGCCCTGTCAAATGTGTTGTCCGAACGGTAGCATTTGATATAGTAGTTACCAATGAGTTTTGTAACCCCATCGCAAAGAGCAAAGAAAGGGCCAAGAGATTGGGATTTCGTGTAATTAAAAATTGTCCGAATACTGCTATTAAAAACAAAATAAGACTCTCGATTATTATCGGAATTTTATAAATTAATTTGTCGTTAGTTCTTGATATAATTTCAACTAGGAGGTTCGAAACAAACGAACCTAAAAAGAAAAAAAATATATATAAAAAATAAATAAACGCTTGCCAGAAATTAAATTTAAAAACCTCATCTACAAAAAAAGCAAAGTGGCCAGTTACGTTTGTTGTCAAGCGTTGAACAGCTAAAAAGCCAGCTACATTTACAATTCCAGCTACGAATGACAACAAAGAAGCAATTCTTAAATTATGTCTTAACGTTCTTTTCTTTCCCTTGTGTCTAAACATAAATTAGTTGTCAATTTGTTTATTATCTTGCCCTACATGACCTATAAGTGTATCCTTTACAATGGATGGTAAAAACTATTTAAAAAGATTCACAGCAGCTATGGCAAAAGCTATAGCTAAGGGGAGCGCAACTATCCCGACACTAATACCTTCTATTAAATCTTTCAAAAAAGATCCTTGTTGTAATTCTTTAAAGCACCTAAAGTTTTGGCTTAAACATATGACTCAGCTTCTTTTTATCCAAAAATTCAAATTACCTCCTTCAAGGGCATCCACGAGGTCATAACTAAGCGGAATTTCTTCGTATAAGGAATGGTAGGTTGCAATCCTTGTCCCTTTGGGCATTGATTGGAGGCCACTATGTAGATAGCGGACATAACAGTTATACAATGCTTCTGAATAGTCAATATTATTATCTATCCGTCCTTCATCATTCAGGTTTTCGTAGAAGGAATTGAAAAAATAGAAGTGGTCAAACTGGCGAAGATCCAGTTGTGTGAAATTGCCATGCATAAAGGAAACATTGGACACGCCTATCCTTTTTTGCGCACTTCTGGCCTCGTCTAATACATATTCTCTTTGTTCGATACCGTAAAAGTAATGTTGTGGTGCAAAACAAGCACCAGCCAGACAGAATTTGCCCGCACCACTTCCTATATCCAATATTTTGGACGGGGGGCCCGAAGTTAAAAACCCTGTAGCTAGTCTTGCGATATGCAGCGGAGTCCAATGCTGTTTAGCCAATACCTGTATAGAATCAGGATAAATGTTATTGAATTCGACATCAGTTCTCAAGAACATTTGTCTTTGTTGAATTTCATTATCCATTTGCAGTATTGTTCGCTTTTTTCTTGAGTGGTTTATATTGATGTGATTGCAATAAGCCCTCTCTTTTATAAGGGGCGTTGGGACTAATTTTAGCGATCCAAACACTTCGCTGGTGCTGGTCCCAGCTTACAATAAGGGAAGGGGTTTCGATCAGCTTCTTATTAAATTCAATAATTTTACCATCCACCGGCATACTGACAAAGAAAGAATTGCCTGTCAAATAAAAAGTTGCTATTACAGATCCGCGTACCATGTTCGATACATCTTCAGCAAATTCGACCCTCAGTAACTCTTTATCACCAGATAGTTTACCTTTGCATATACCAACCAAAGCTGTGTAACCTCTATATTCAATCCATTCGTGATCATTTGTGTAATACATAAGTATTTGTAGAACTTGTTGTAAGTTGCATGTGCAAAATTATAGTCGATCTATCAGGCTAACTTTATATTTCGTCACTTTAAAAGGTGATAAGAATCACCTTTTAAAGCTTAATTTTTAATTACAAATGAGTTTAAGAGGAATTTTTCCTATTGATAAATGGGACTTTAAATCTGATTCGATTTTCACCAACTTTCCCGCTGAAGAATATGAGGAAATAGTAAGGAATGCAAGGCAAGAAAAATATAAAAAGGGGCAGACAATATTTAGGGAGGGGGCAATACCTTCCGGGATTTATTATATTCTTGAGGGTAAGGTTAAGAAATCTAAAGTAGATAACTTTGAAAAAGAGCAGATTATCTATGTTGCTAATGCAGGGGAACTCATAGGATACCATGCAGTCTTATCAACAGAATATTATCCGGATTCGGCTACTACGCTTGAAGAATCTCTAGTACTGTTCATTCCTAAAAAAGATTTTCTTAGGGTATTGGATCAGTCCACGGTACTTTCAACAAGGTTGCTTAAAATGCTTAGTCATGAATTTACTGTAATGGCTAATAGTATTACTATTTTCGCTCAAAGACCAACCCGGGAGCGACTAGCCATAACTTTGATTGTTTTGAGAGAGAAATTCAAGAAGGGAATCGCGGAAGGGGAGCCTATTGTCATAAATATCAGCAGGGATGACATTGCAAATATGGCAGGTACAACAAGAGAAAATGTAGTACGGTTGCTCCGGGAATTTAAGGATGAAAAACTTATAGAAACGATGGGTAGAAAAATTTGGATTAGTGATATTAAGAAAATCGTTGCCGCATCTAACTATCAGTAATTCACCCTGAAAGTGACATCAATCAATTTTCGCAGTTTATCCCTGAAGTAATTTTGTGGAAAATAATTTCATGTCAGATTACCAATCTCCCCTACTGTTAACAAGCCTGCTCAAAGAAAAATGTCCTAAATGCAGGAAAGGGAATATTTTCTTAAATAAACATATTTTCCCCTTAAAATATTGCCTGAAAACTGTGGATTATTGTGCTACTTGCGGACAAAAAATAAAGGTAGAAAATAACTATGGGCAAGGGATGAATTTTGTCTTTATATTCATTATCTACTTCTTTAACCTGTTTTGGTATTGGCCAATAGTCGGTTTGTCCTTTAAGGATAATAGTATTTATTATTATATCGCGGTTTCTACTGTTATGGTATTAGTCTTACAGCCTTGGCTGATGAGGTTTTCTAGGGTGCTTTTTCTTTATCTTGTTATTAAATTTAGTAAGGGTGTCGGTAAATAATTTATGGGTACATTGCCCTATTCTTGTTCTTTGTATCCAATGCTGGGCAATGATCTGGTTAATCAAAAATAAGTGAACAAACTATTTTCATTTATTTCTAAAACTAGCTAATTATTAATATTGGCTCATTACCAATCACGAACTACCTAACCGTTCTTAACGGCGTTAGACATGTTTAGTATAACGGACATGCCGGCATCAGGGGCGGTGATGATATTTAATCTACCATCAATAACTTTCGTCCGCTGGTACATGCTGTTTATGCCAACGCTCTCTTTAAACCCTGCCGCATCGTAATCAAAGCCGACCCCGTTATCTACTATGGCCATCTCAAAATCATTTGTCCCGTAGGTAAGGGTGATCTCGATCTTGTTGGCATCCACATACTTGATCGTATTATTGATCGCTTCCTGGGCAACCCTGAATAACATAAGCTCGGTCTGTTGGGGGACCTCTTTCTTATTCCATCAATTTTCAGGACGCATTTGATCTTCTTGGAGGTGTTTACCCAAACTACTTCTTCCTGTAAGACACTTGTCAACCCGTTCTTTTTAAGGTATCCAGAAGCGGACTGGGAAAAGATCAAGATCGGTGCTGGAACGCCGCCTGTACTATGCAAGTATGGGTGGCTGGTGGTTTATCACGGGGTTCACCAGATCCTGCCTGTGGGAGACGAACCGCATCATCTGGTCTATTCAGCCGGAATCATGATATTAGATGTCAATAAGCCCGATAAGATCTTGTATCGTTCGCCCTTTCCTATACTGGAACCGATGCTTGCAGAGGAAAAGATTGGAATGGTTCCAAGTGTTGTATTCCCGACAGGTATTGGCCGCCGCGATGACCTGGGCACGCCAAACAGATTTGATATTCATCATGGAATGACCGATAATTATACTAGGGTAGCGCGATTGGACATTCCTGACGAATTGCCATTCCTTTAAGTTTTGACCACTGCACCAATACGGTATTTTCGCACAATATTAAATGATCAAGAACTGATAATCTCATGATCGACATCACAAAACTATCGACTATTAATCTTTACTTTTGTGAAGTTTGAAAAAGTTCACGACCATATTGCTTTTAACAGCCTTCCTGTTCTCAACAACTGAACTCCACCAGTTGCTGAAATTGCCTGTGGTTTTTGAGCACTTTGCCCAACACAGGAAGGAAAACAAAAGCATTTCATTCCTGGAATTCCTCGACATGCACTACATGCATGGTAGCCCAAGGGATAAAGACTACAAGGAGGACATGAAACTGCCTTTCAAAACAGCGGATAATTATACGGCAACGGTATCGCCGGCGCTGGTTTCTCAATTATTACCTGCCCTTGCCTTTCCCGTGATATGTTCAGCGGAAACCAAATTGCCGGTCTTCGATCTATGGTTTAATCACGCTGCTCATTTATCCGGCATTTGGCAGCCTCCAAGATCCTGCTAATTAGTCTTTTTTTCAATTTTTGTTTACAGCGCTTAGCCTGGCTACCCGTGCTATGCGGTACTTTTTGAATTACTAATTTTCAATATTTTATATTATGCTAAATCATATTATCGCTTTTTCCGTGAGGAATAAGCTGATCATAGGGCTTTTTGTGATTGCCCTGATTGGCTATGGCAGCTACCAGTTTACCAAGCTGCCCATTGATGCCGTACCAGACATTACCAACAACCAGGTACAGGTTATTACCATCGCCCCATCTTTTGGAGCTACAGATATCGAACGTTTGGTAACCTATCCTATAGAGCAGGCCAACAGCAATATTTCCGGACTTAAAGAGATCCGGAGTTTTTCTCGTTTTGGACTTTCGCTGGTAACCATTGTGTTTGATGACGCTACAGATGTCTACTGGGCGAGGCAACAAGTGGCCGAACGTTTGCAAAAAGTGCAGGGCCAGATACCTGCCGGTATCGGCACGCCCGAGCTTGGCCCGGTAAGTACCGGACTTGGCGAG
>JBAZWL010000057.1:0-21379 GCA_041660405.1 Taibaiella sp.
TTTCGGCCTATCTGCAATAATTCCTTCGATAAACAACCTGTCAACAAATAATCCGCTATCAACAATAATCGTTTTATAGTCGTGTCCAGGTTTGCAGAACTTTTGCAGCATTGAGAAAAACTCTTGTGTGCTTGCAGGAAGGTAAACTTCACCATCTTTTACAAACTTACCAACTCCTGGAACCTTTTCAACGCCCTTCTCAACAGCTACGAAAAATGGGCGCTCAGCATGTTTACATAGCCATGTTTTACCAACACCAGCAGGCCCGTAAATGATTCCGAAATATGGACCATTTACAGCCTGTTCGGTAATTTCTAAGTCGTCAAGGAAGCTCATAATTGCTCTCTCACTGTTTCCATATCTTCGATAATTTGATTTATTTTATCGTTAGCTTTAATGCAAAAATCACGAAATGCAGAGTCTTTTGATTCAAAATGATAGCCATTAAAAATAGTTCTTTGCCCTAATACATCATCAAAAACAAAATCTTCTCTATCTGTTAATCTACCATTTCCAGTCAGTATTTCATTGCAGTTTACCCAATATCTAGTTACTTTGTTCATGACGATCTAATTTCTCCTCAATTGCCTTACCAACAAACCAGCTTATATTACCACCGTTGTTTTTTATATGCTCCTGGAAGCGTTTCATAAGTGCTTCGCTTATGTAAGCGCCAATGTATGGCTTACGTGTTTTTGTTTCTTTGTTCATTTAACCACCATTCACTTTTAATGTTATTCTATCGTTTGATTTAATCCTGTCAGTCAGCCATTTCTCCACCTCAGATTCAACCCAACCAGCACATCTTGGTGATATCTTAATCTGTTTAGGAAACTCTCCTTTACTAACAAGTAAATAAATATTTGATCTACTTAATCCTGTTTTGTCTATTACTGCGTTTAGTCTTAGTATTTTGTTGCTCATGTTGTTTGTCAGTTTGTTAAGTGTGTGACAAATTATAATGATTTATTTTTTGTTTGCAAGCTTTATTTTATCTTGCTCTGCAATTCTTGCCTGATACAGTTTTGACGACACCTCATCAAGTTCTTCTTCAAGCTTCCGTTGTCTTTCTTCTAGTTCTTCTATGGTCATTGTCTTTTCCTGGTTTGTTTTAGTGCTTGCAATTATAGTGGCGGTGGTTATAATGTCAACTTTTCTTTTAAACAAAACTGGAAACTTATGAAGACACAAGACGCAATAAAATACTTCGGTGGCGTTAAGCCTTTGGCAGATGCTCTTAATATATGGCCGCAAACTGTTTATCAATGGGGTGATAAAGTGCCAAAAGGCAGGGCTTTTCAATTACAGGTTATGACTAAAGAAAAGCTAAAGGTTGGTGAGAAATGATTGTAATACCTTGCGAATATGGGAAATATGCGTCAATTGACGTTAGGCGTATTATTAACTTTAATACTATGAGAAACAAAAAAGGTGAATTTATATTTAAGGATGAGCCAATTAATTTTGATTTTATTCCTGTTATAGGCTGGATAATTAACGAAAAAGGCAAGAGATCGCCTATTTTAGTAAACGGTGGCAATCATGAAGAGGCTGTAATAATGGAGTTAGAAAGCAATTATTGGTGGTGGGATGAAGACTGCTCTGGTAGAAGTATTTCATCGTTATTAACGTGCGTTAAAAACACTATTGAAAACGAAATGGAATATATAGATGAGTAACGCATTCAAAATAGCAAGCTCACTAGGTAAGTTTAAGGTTTCTCCAAGTGGATGGTATAAAACAATATGTCCTTTACACGACGATAAAAAGCCATCATTAGGAATTAAAGACATGGAAAAAGGAATGGTAGGATTTAATTGCCTTGCTGGATGCGATTCAAAATCGTTAGCAGAATATTTTCATGAAAAAGGATTCCATGTCTATGAGGAAAAGGAAGAAAAGATGCCGCCTGTGCAAAAAGAGAAAGTTAAGGAAATATGCAGATATCAATACATAAGTACAGAAGGTGAGTTGTTATTTGAAAAAATACGCTTTGAACCAAAAAACTTTACTATTGTTAATCCTCATGGCTTTGGTGATGGAGGTAATAAAGGCGCTCTTTATAACGCACAGAACCTAAATGATATGGAAGGAAAGATTGTTTATATCGTTGAAGGAGAAAAAGACGTTAATACTTTGACAGATCTTGGCTTGCTGGCATGCACTTCGGGTGGAGCATCAACTTGGCCCGACAAGAATAATCATTTATTCAAAGGAGCAATTGTCAGGATTATTCCTGATAACGACAACCCAGGTAGAGAGTATGCAAAAAAGGTAAGGGAATCGCTTGAATCAGTAGCTGAAAAAGTAAAGGTTATGTATTGCCCTGAGAGCTACAAAGACGTGTCAGAGTGGGTCAGTGACGGAGCTTGTGCAAATGATATAGAATCGATATTTAACGTACACAAGTTCAAGACCATATCATTTGATAGCTTGCTTAAGCTTGACATGAAAACCGAGTGGATCGTGAAAGACTATTTTGAGGAAAATAGTTTGTGTCAGATATTTGGAGCACCGGGCAGCGGTAAATCATTTTTTGCGCTCGATATGGCTTATTGCATTGCCGCTGGGATTCCTTTTTATGGTAAGACGGTAAAAAAGAGCAATGTGTTATTTATTGCTGGTGAAGGGTTTAGCGGATTAAAGAAACGCTCCAAGGCTTTGCAGGATAAGTATGGGTCAGAAGTTGGATGTATTGAGTTCTCATTGCAGGCAGCAGAGATTTTAAGCATTGATAGCTGTATAGATGTTGCCGATAGGATAAAAGATAACCCAGGCGGTTTTCAGGCTGTATTTATCGATACGTTAAATAGAAATATGGGAGCTGGTGACGAAAGCAGTACAAAAGACATGACTCAGTTTATTAGCAACATAGATAAATATATTCGTTCTCTTGGATGTGCCATTTATATTGTTCATCACTCAGGACTTAATGACGCTGATCGTGGGCGCGGATCAAGTGCTCTTTACGGGGCGTTAAGCACAGAGATAAAGATCAGTAAGGTAAAAGACAGTTCGTCGCTTACGGCACTTTGTACCAAGCAAAAAGAAGCGGAAGCTTGGTGGAAGCAGGAGTTTGATTTGTTGCCTGTTATTGTTGGCTATGAAGAAGAAACAGGAGAAGAGATTTACTCATGTGTTCTTAATGGTATTGATGAAAATAACGAAAAATTGTTAAAAGCTAGGGATCAGTCTGTTTTTGATGCCTTGAGAGATGCGTGTAATTATGACGGAATTGATATGAAAATTCATGATATACAGATTGTGGCAATTGACGAAGAAAATTGGCGTAAATCTGCTTTTGAGCGTTTGGACGGTAAAAACAAGCGTCGTGATTTTAGAGAATCAAAGAAATTTTTGATTGAAAACGGAAGAGTTCATGTTTTGAATGATTTTTACTATGTTGTTTAAAATCAATAACTTGGTAGGTGGACAAGTGGACATTGACTTTTGGCAAAAAAAGGGTGCTTTGTCCACCCTTTTTGTCCACACCAGCCAGTTTAGTTTTGTCCACTTAAAAAAACCGATGTTAATAAAATCAATTACTTACAAAGGTGGACATTTTTTTTTGTCCGCTTGTCCGCACCTTGTCCACCCAAAACATACTACGTGGACATCTTTCTTCCTTTCTTAGAAAGGAAGAATGTGTACGCTATGTCCGTCCGGTTAAAAAATAGATAACAAACAATAAAAATAAAACTTGCAATTACACGCCAAACAACTATAATTTATTCAAGCCAACAAAATAGGCGAGATCATCCACCAACAAATTAGGGGATGGCGAAACGTGGGTTTTTTAATAATGTATTTGGAGCTGAAATGAAAAACGAAACAAAGTACACAGGTAAAAAGATAATCAAACGCAAAAAGCATAACTTGATTATTAAGCACAGGGATTTGTTTGTCTTTAAAAGATGTTTTGATTTGGTTTGGAGATAATGAAATGAATGAATTTTGGTTTAGAATTGCAGTAGGTGGGGCGTGGTTGTTTATTGCGGCTACGATGGCTTTGAGTTTTGTGGGGTTCATGATATGAGTGCTGATAGATGGACAACATGTCCAAAATGTGACAAAAGAAGGATTGATGCTATTAAAGCGATTGAAGAATCTTATGGAAAGGTTAGCGCCAAAGATTACATCATGATGTTGAATAAAGTTAATAATGATTGTAATACTGATAGCTCACTGCGTGAGGATTATGAACAAGGTATTAATGACGGTGTTTATAGTGTTAATTATAGAGCTAATTGTAATAAATGTGGATTCAAATATAATTACAAATTTGAAAAGGAAGTGTTATGAAAGTTTATTACTGGATTGACAACCTAGGCCGCTCTAAAGGCACGATAAATAAAAAGAAGGCTCATGCTATGGCTTGCGGAAGAAAAGTTCTTGAATGCGATATTTGCGACTTTAATGGGCATTTGATGGGGAGTGATTGGAATGGATAGAAAAGATTATTATGCAAAGTACGATTTGAATCGTAAACGCGATAGGCGCTCTTACATGGCTTATTATCGGGCAGTTCAAAAACGTGTGCCTTTGTCGCCAGTGAGGTTTGTGTAATGAGGCCAAAAATATATGACCAAGAAATATTAGAAATTTTCTATAAATCATTTGCAGATGACTTAAAGAAAAACTCATGTGAAATGTGCGATGGAATGTCGCTTGAAGAAATAGAAAATGGATTAATGTATGCTGGAACTCCTGAGTTTGATGGATATGATTATGCAAAAAAACTTGAAAGATATGGATGGAGTGGAATAACAGCTGGAGATGTTGAAATACTTGATTGCGCTCATTCGTTTTTATCTGATGTGCATGACGACGCTGTTCGTAAGTGGGTGATTGATAATGACATTAAACCAGAGTTAAAAGACGGCGATTTTATTACGTATAAAAACAATATTTGCACAGTCCACTACATTGATAGAACAATAGCTTTAGCAAAATATTTGGTTCGCAGTAGAGATTGGCTTGTTAGGAATGGAGATAAAGGCGGTGTTCATGTAAATTTTGAGGATATCGATAATGGCTAAAGACAATAAAATACTTAAATTACCTTCATACGACTATCTACACGCTTGTTTTTCGTATGACCCTAATGAAGGCTTGCTTAGATGGAAAAAACGCCCACAAGAGCACTTTAAGAGCGAAAATGGGTTCCTGCAATTCAACGCTAAATGGCCTGGCCTTGTAGCAGGAGTTCAGAAGAAAACAGACATTAGAGTCATTCGTTTAAACGGGCACAATGTCCAGGCAAGGCGTATAATTTGGAAAATGGTGTACGGTGATGATCCTGTGGGTGTGGTGTATAACATTAATGGCATAACAGGGGATGACCGTATTGATAATTTGGCGGTAAAAGGCAGCGTGTTTGGCGATAAGCGTGAAGTTGTTAAGGTATTGCCAGTAGGACTTGAATATGACCGTGAGACAATTACCTGGGGTAGTCGTTATATTGGCTGGTATCGTACTAAGGCTATGGCGTTGGAAGTGTTGGGGTGTGTATGAGCAATGTAAGCGAACAATGGGAACAAGATACAGACTGGCTGCGTGAGCGTTTGGCAGCAGCAGCTGTAAAGCATAACGATACAATTGAGTTTAAGTTTTGCATGGGAGTGCGTGATAATTTGCGTGGGCATATGTCATTGAACAACGCACGGCATTTGGCGCTTAGGTTGGTTATGAAATGATATTCCCACCAATAAACCTATTTAGCGCACAGAAGCAGCTATTCGTTAGGGCTGAATGTAAACACCCAGTACGCATGAACCTACACAGCGAAAACAGGCAGCTTTGCTATGACTGCGGAGCTTATATGAAGATGGACATGTCTTTTTATCCTAGGCATCAGAGGTGATTTATGAAAAAATTAATAATTAGCATGAGTATTGTGTTGTTTTGTGGTATAAGCAACGCAACAGAAATTGGTGAATGGCAATACGACTACTACCAGCAACAAGAATTGCTAAACCAACAGCAAATGCTACGCAATCAACAAACCGAGTTGATGCAACAACAGCAAGACGAATGGTATAGGCAACAACAAGAGCAGTATGAGAGGCAACAATGGCAGTACCAGTTGAACAAATTGAACTCAGTCAGGGACTAGCTACACAGAAGTTCTTAACCACGTCAGGAGATGGATTAGGTACGTATAACCTTAATGGTAATTATGCGGCGGCGCCTACTGATTTTTATTACAAGGCTACAAGCCAGTATGATATTCATTCACTGTTGATTGTCATCACAGACGGCGCAAAGTTTAATCAGCCTGATTATGGCGCAATTACAGGTGGTGTAACTAATGGTGTTAAACTGTTCGTACGTCCAGCAGGATCAGCAGCAGACATTGCGCTATTAAGTGGTGTGGCTGTTAAACAAAACCATGAATGGCTGTCATTAACGCACGATACCAACATAACGTCATTTGAAGGCCTACCGCAAACACTTATGGTAAACTTTAACATAGTTACTGATTACGGAAAACCAATAACACTTGGCATTGGTGATAAGTTTATAGTAAGATTAAACGATGATTTTACTGGGCTTATCTCTCATACGTTCGGGTTGAGGGGCGTTAAAGCTTAATTTTTAAAACTAAGAAAAACTAATGGCAAAAGGAACAAACAATCTTAAGGGACCAGGTCCTGGCCGACCAAAAGGCATGCTTAACGCCAACACAAAAGCACTTAAAGACATGATCTTAGGTGCTCTTGACCAAGCTGGTGGTCAGTCTTACCTTGCGCGTCAAGCAGAAGAAAACCCAGGCCCTTTTATGACGCTTGTTGGCAAGTGTTTGCCAAAAGATATGAATGTAACCGGTGCTGACGGCGCTCCTTTCGAAGTGCGAGTTATAAAGCGAGTCATCGTTGATCCAGAACCAAGAACTTGAGATAAGAACACCACGCGTCTTCCTTCCTCTTCTAGGGAGTCATAGATTCAAGGGCGCAGAAGGAGGACGCGGAAGTGGTAAATCTCATTTCTATGGTGAACTTGCTGTAGAAGATTGCCTATCACAACATATCCGCATGGTTTGCGCTCGTGAGACGCAAATATCAATAGCTGATTCATCAAAGCGCCTTATCGAAGACAAGATACATGATCTTGGGCTTGATTCGTTATTCAAGATTACAGATAAAGAAATTACCGGACCAAACGATTCATTAATCGTATTTAAAGGTCTGCAAAATCACACGTCAACATCAATCAAATCGCTAGAAGGATTCAATAGGCTTTGGGTTGAAGAAGCTCAAACAGTTTCTAATCGATCAATGGAACTGGCAATACCAACGTTCAGAACACCCGGAAGTCAGTGCTGGTTTAGCTGGAACGCAAATCAACCAACAGACCCAGTCGACAAGTTCTTTAATGAAAACAAGGGCGACCCTGATTTTGTGTTTGTTAAAGCAAACTATCCTGACAATCCGTGGTTCCCTGAAGAATTGCGCCGAGATATGGAGCGCGACAAGCGCCGTGATTTAGACAAGTATCGTCATGTTTGGCTTGGAGAATATGTTACCAAGAGCAAAGCTACGGTGTTTAATAACTGGCGTGTTGAAGAGTTTGAAAGGCCGCGCGGAACAGTGTTTAGACTTGGCGCTGACTGGGGTTTTAGTGTGGATCCAAGTGTATTAATACGCTGTAGCATCGAAGGTAATTTACTGTTTGTTGACTATGAAGCCTATCAAGTAGGTTGTGAGATTGTTAATTTGCCGGAGCTGTTTATGCAAGTTCCAGAGGCCGAGAAATGGCCTATAACAGCCGATAGCGCAAGACCTGAAACAATATCGCACATGAAAAAGAACGGCTTTCCACGCATTCGTAGCGCAATAAAAGGAGCTGGAAGCTTGGAAGAAGGCGTAGAGTTTTTACAGTCTTTCGATATCATTGTTCATCCACGTTGTGAGAACCTTATTAACGAATTGACGCTTTACAAATATAAGGTTGATAGGCTTACAGATGACGTGCTACCTATACTTGAAGACAAAGACAATCACATCATTGACTCTTTGAGATATGCTTGTGAAGGAGCAAGGAGAGCAGACAAAAACAAGGTTGTTGACTTTAAACCACAATTGCGCCCAAGAATACAATCAAGTTCATCTTCATGGATGGGATAAATGGATGGGATGATTATTTTATTCACCATGTGATATGATATAACATAACAATTTATTGAGAGCTGGCATGGCACAAAAAGACGAAGACATTGTACGTGAGGCGCACAAACGCTTTGCCAGGTGCGAGGATAGGGAGCAAGAGAACAGAGAATTGTTCATCGCTGACCTTAAATTTGCTAACGCTGATCCGGACAACGGATATCAATGGGACGAGGACATGCTCAAAAAGCGTACACTCGACAAGCGCCCGGCTCTCACTATCAACAAAGTCAAACAGCATAATAGGCAAATTACCAACGATGCCAGACAGAACAAGCCAAGTATCAAAGTACAGCCAATTGATAATGGTGCAGACAAGAGAACGGCTGACGTTTTCAATGGAATCATTAGACATATCGAAGCTGCAAGTACCGCAGAAACGGCATATGACACCGCAGCAGAATTTGCTGTTGATGCTGGTTTGGGCTATTGGAGAATTACTACAGACTATGCAAGCGACGACTCCTTCGACCAAGAAATCTTCATCAAGCGCGTTAAAAACCCACTAAACGTATACCTTGATCCAGACATTCAAGAAGCCGACGGCAGCGACGCGCGGTTCGGCTTTGTGTTCGAAGTGCTTAGCAAAGAAGAGTTCGAGCGCAAATTCCCGAAAGCTGAAATGGACAGCAACGATTGGGGAAATGTTAAGGGAGGATGGCAAACAAAAGATACGGTTCGTGTGTGCGAGTATTTTAACGTAGTTGACAAGTCAGACACGCTTGTTGCTGGCCCGGATGGACAGTCTTTCTTATTGTCTAGCGTACCTGATCCAATGGAACGCGAAGCAATAAAAGCAGACCCTGAGATTGTAAGCCGCCCAGTACAAAAACGCACCGTAAAATGGCACATGATTGCTGGTGAAAAAGTCATTGAAACTAAAGAATGGCTTGGTAAATATGTGCCTATTGTGCGCGTTGTAGGAAGTGAAGTAGAGATTGAAGGTGAAACCATTCGCACATCTCATACTCGCGGAATGAAAGACGCGCAACGTTCATACAATTACTGGAACAGCAGCGCTGTTGAGTTTGTGGCATTACAGGGAAAACAACCTTACATTGCACCAGCTCAAGCAATTGCAGGATATCAGGACTATTGGGATAATCTTAACACATCAAACGATCCATACCTTCCATACAACTCCATAGACGACGACGGCAACGCCATCACAGCCCCTCGCCGTCAAGAGCCACCAATGATGTCACAAGCCTATATTCAAGGTATGCAGATATCAAGCGATGACATGCAGGCCGCATCTGGACAATACGATGCTCAGCTTGGTGAGAACGCAAACCAACAGTCAGGGCGCGCCCTCAACGCACTACAGCGAAAAGGAGACAACGCTACATTCCACTTTATTGACAATGTAGCTAGAGCAATCAAATACACAGGCATGATTCTTATTGATCTTATCCCAAAGATTTACGACACAGAGCGTGTTGTGCGCATATTGGGTGAAGATGGAAAAGAAGATAAAGCGCACATTGACCCTGAACAACCAAGTGCGGTTGAAGAACGATATGACGAAATGACAGGCGGCATACAGGAGATTTACAACCCTTCTGTAGGTCGTTATGACGTAACCGTTACTGTTGGACCTTCATACGGAACCAAGAGACAGGAAGCGTTCCAAGCCCTGTCTGAGATTGCCGCACAAAACCCTCAAATCATGCAAATTGCTGGTGATTTAATCATGCAAGCGGCAGATTTCCCGATGGCTGATAAGCTTGCTGAACGGCTAGAGAAAGCATTGCCTCCTGAATTTAAAGATACTGACGACCAAGCTCCTCAAGACCAACAAGTTGAGCAAATGCAACAACAAATTGACCAAATGTCCCAACAAATGGAGCAAATGGCTAAGGCGCTTGAAGACAAAGAACATGAGCAAGCCATTAAAGAGTATGAAGCAGAAACTAATCGCTTAAAGGTTGTCAGTACACAAATGACACCAGAGCAGATAAATTTGATGATTATGCAGACTTTGCAAGATATAACGTCAGAAGAAAGCATTGGCGAGGAAGAAGAACAGCCTGAACCTATGGAACAGGAAGATCCCATGGAACAACCTGATAATGTCGGTGAAATGCAATGAGAACCATAAATCCCAATGCAACTCCGCCAATAATTGTCGGTTCAACAGAAGAAAGAGAGTCATTAAACACTGCATATATCGTACTAGATACAAAATTCATTGACTATGATAACTCTGTCTGGTTTTGGGATGGCACAGCGTGGAGAGAGTCAACATCAGCAAAACTAAGGGAAACAACATGGTTAAATCGTGGAGATGCGTCCGATTATGAAGGACAGCAGATATTTATATCAGATGTTGGAGAACATGGATCAACATGGCATAGCAGAGACGGCGAGTGGAAGCGTGACGCAGAGGTTGAGCTAATACAGCACGCTAAAGGCTGGATTGTTCCATCATTAGCGGCAGCAGATGCAGCCACTTATTCGCAAACTGGTACGCTGATAACTGTTACTTCTACAGGCCATAACATTCCTGAGTTAAATTATGATACCAAAGACGTATATTTAAACATGGGTGCGGCAGCTACAGGCGCAACTATACCGCCAGGCTGGTTCTCTGACTTCCAGCGCACAGGCGTAAATACATTTACTTGCGTATCAACAACAAGTCAAACCGGAACCGGAACCGTTAAAACAAACATTATTACAGTTGATGCTGATGCGATAGTTATACCAGAACTTTCATTTACTATAAAAGGCGGTATGCTAGCAAATAATGGTAAGATTAGATATTCATTGCTTGGATCAAATAATAACAGCGCAGGAATTAAGAATATAAACTTTGTCTTTGGTAATTATTCAATACCTCATTCAAACACTACAACAACTCTAAAACATATTATTGATTATTCAATAAGCAATAGAAACAAATTGAACGCACAGGTTCTTGTTTATAATAGTGAACCATATGTTTTAGCTCAAGACACATCTCTAGACATTCCATGCGTTATTACCTTACACGTTTTCGCTGCAAATGACTTTATAGCACTTCACGCAGCATCAGTTTACGCAAATCCATCCTAACTAACAGGACAAACACAATGAGAATAATTAACGCCCCAGCAACCCCTCCTGTAATAGTTGGGTCAGTAGACGAAAGATTAGCGCTTGCAGCGTCTAATTCAATAACGCCTATCATTCATTCAACAAAATTCATTGACTATTATGGTTCGGTGTTTTTTTGGGGATCAACAAGGAGTGTGTGGAGCGAAGTAGAAATTATGCCAGACGGAACTACGCAAGGATCTTCTGCATCAGTTCACGATATGCCTACAGCGTCTGTTTTTGGAGATGGAAAATGGACTGTTAATGGCGTTGATGAATATTTAAGTAATGGTACTGCCTGGACAAGTACGCCTATAGCTTTAGCTGATCCTGTAGTATTAAATTCAGTTCCATTGGCAGTTATTCCTGTGAGTGGAACATTATCATCAAAAGGCAATACTAACCTGCTTATTTCAGGATATGGAGCAACTTTTTCAACGACAGAAGACCTAAAGTTTTCACATATAAACATAAAAAAACTTGCTCAAACTACCGCTGCGGGTACTGATTTTTGGCAAACAATTACTGTAAACGTAAGGGCTACCGATAAAAATGGTGCTATTGTTGCGTCTGGAACATTCTCCACAACACCTTACGCGGCAACTTACAGTGACGCATTAGTTGAGTTATGGAGTGGTGGATTACCTAAAACATTAACAGTTGATGATTTAGGAGCGACTTATTGGGTTGAATATGTAGCTACTAACAGAGATGGCGGAAGAGCTCCAGTTGGATTTTCTGACACAACAGTAGCACCAAGTAATCAATTACTTCCGGCTGTTGGGAACAATACAGGATATCAGCTAAAAGCCAATGGAACTTGGTCAATTACAGCCGGGTTTGACAAATACTATTTTGCTATAGAGCCATTTTATTATTCTGCAACCGAGGAAACACCAACAGCAAAGCAGATTTCTAGCGAATTATTTCTCCCCCCCATTTATGCAGTAGTTGGAAGGGAATGTAATGTATATTTTGACGGATTAACGTCGATTAGTTTTGACAAACTTGGCTGGGACGTAACATGTGCAATTGGCACCCATCAAAATGAAAGATTTACCGTAACCCCGGCAACCGCTAGCGCATCAACAGCCCTAACAATATCTGCAATAGACCCAGCTACGCTTGATGTTGTTGCCACAAAAGCAGGAACTATACAAGTTGCAGCAGCGGCGGCGGCTGGTACATTAACATGTCTATTCATTGGCGATAGCACAACAGCAAATGGAGAGGTTGTAACAGAGGTGAATGTTCTGGCTACGGCGGATGCAGACTTGGCAATAACAATGCTCGGAACGAAAGGCACCGGCGCAAATATTCACGAGGGAATCGCTGGCTGGACATCTACATTATTCACAACAACAGGAAGCCCGTTTTTTGTTGGTGGTAAAATAGATTTTGCCGGATATATGACAGCAAATAGTTATGCCGGTGTTGATAGAGTAATTATTAATCTTGGGATTAATGATGTATTTAGTGCAACGACAGATGATGCGGCAAAAGTATCTGCAGATACCTGCATAAACAACATAGGCAAATTAATAACATCTATTCAGTCATATTCTTCAACTTGCCATATCGGACTTGCGATAACAACGCCACCTAGTATAAATCAAGATGCGTTTGGAAAAAGTTATGATAGTGGACAGACTTATTACAGATATAAAAGAAATCTATCTATCTTATACTCAAAATTATTAGCTAAATTTAGTGGAAAAACAGCAAGTAAACTATGGCTGTTACCCTATAATGTGTCACTAGATACTGTTAACAATATGATAGTTGAAACCGTAGCGGTAAACTCCCGCAATTCGGCAACAGTAGTAAGGCAAGCTAATGGCGTTCATCCTGCCGCATCAGGATACTTACAAATAGCAGATGCGGCATACGCCTGGATTAAGTGCACATTATAAATTATATGTAGACTATTTTATTCGTTATGTTATAACATAACATCATAAACAGGACTTGCGGCCTTTACCGCATGTAGCAGTAAAACTTGGATAAGACCATGAGCGAAGATGCAGATTTACCAGAATTAACCGTTACGCTGGCGGATGACCTACAAGCGAATGATGAAGACACGTCCGAAAATGAAGAAGATAAGTCTGAATCGGACACAGACGAAGAAGAACAACCGGAGCATGAAGGAAAAAAGCCGACACGCGCCGAAAAAAGAATTGCTGAACTAACTCGAGAGAAATACGAAGCGCGCAACCGTGCAGAGCAAGCCGCAAGAGAAGCTCAAGAGCTAAGAGCAACCCTTGAATACATGGCGCAAGTGGGCGGAGAAGAACAAGACGACCAAGGGTATTACCAGGACCCAGCTTATGTGCAGCAAATGATTCAGCATCAAGCTATTCAAATGCAACAGGAGCAGGTCTTTAATAACCAGTGCAACAAAGTTTACGCAGAAGGTAAGAAAGAATTTGCAAACTTTGATGAGGCTGTTGGTAACTTGCAAATGGTTGGCATGAATCGCGAATTTTTGGACGTGGTTTCAACGTCAGATGTGGGTCATAAAATACTGAATTACTTAGGTAATGACCTGGAAAAAGCCGAAGCGATTGCCAATATGCACCCAATGCAAATGGCGCGTGAACTGACAAAACTCGAAGCGAAGTTTAGCAGCAAAACAAAACAATTATCAAAAGCACCGGCTCCAATTAAGCCGTTGAGCACCACTGGCAGTTCTGGCAATGTAAGCGCTGACAATACCGCCGCGTGGATAGCCCAACGGAACAAACAGAAGCTTGGGCGATAACATACAATAGGTCACACCATGGCGAATACACTAGTTACATCGAGCATCATCGTAGCGGAAACGCTTCGAGTATTACACAACAAATCCGCTTTTTTAGGCAACATCAACACCCAATACGACGACCAGTTTGCCCGCTCAGGAGCAAAAGCTGGTGAGACAATCAACGTCAAACGTCCGGTTCAATACACGATTCGTGATGGCGCAGTAGCGTCAATCCAGGACGTTAACCAAACTAAAGTTCCATTGACTATCAGCCCTGAGTTCGGCATAGATTGGGATTTTAGCGATCGTGATTTAACATTATCCGTTGATAACTTTTCAAAAGAGTTCCTTGAGCCAGCAGGTACAAGATTGGCAGCTGAACTTGATTTACGCATTGGCGCATTGTACAAGCAAGTTGCAAACTTTACCGGAACCCCAGGAACAGTCCCAGCAACCGCTCTATCTGCATTGCTAGCCGGTGTGTTGCTAGACGATAACGCGGCTCCTCGTGATGACAAGCGAACTATGGCATTGAACCCATTAGCTAACGCTACTTTGGTTTCTGGCTTGTCAGGCTTATTAAACTCACAAACAGAAGTTTCCAAACAGTATAAATCTGGCGTTATGGGCTCTTCTTTGGGCATGGATTTTATCATGTCACAAAACTTGCCAACTCATACAGTTGGCGCTCATGGCGGCACACCACTGACTAATGGCGCAAACCAAGGGGTAAGTGCAGTTGGCGCAACCGACAACCCTTATGCTGCAACCACTACATTGGCAACAGATGGCTGGACAAACAGCATTACCGGCATCCTGAAAGCGGGTGATGTTATCACTATCGCTGGCGTATATGCCGTTAATCCTGAAACCAAACAAAGCACTGGTCAATTGCGCACGTTCGTTGTAACAGCCGATGTTAACTCTGGCGCTGCAACAGGACCGGCTAACGTAATTATCTCCCCGGCTATCATTGCATCAGGAGCTTATCAAAACTGTTCAAACCTGGCAGCAGACGGCCAAGCTATCGTTGTTAAAACTGGTACTGCATCAACCGCATACAACCAAAACATTTTGTATCATAAAGATGCTTTCACGCTTGCTACTGTCGATATGGACATTCCTAAAGGCATGGATATGGCTGCTAGGTCTGTTTACGATGGCGTGTCTCTTCGCTTTGTTCGTGGCTTTGATATTGTCAATAACCGCCGTATATGTCGTTTTGATATATTGGCTGGTATGGCTGCACTTCGCCCAGAGTGGGCTTGTCGCTTGACATCTTAATCGCATCAATTGTTTTAATAGCCGCCTTAACCGGCGGCTTTTATAAGGATAAATATCATGGCTTCAACAAGTTTAAACAATTTTCAACAAGCAGCACCTCACGGCAAATTAACGCAAGTACAAGGCTGGTGCCGTAAGATCATCGGTGATGCAGTAGCAACTCGGCAGTTATTGCCGGAAGAATCAGGCGCTTTGTGTCTGTTAGACAAAGCCGACGGAGTTGTGTACACATTGCCTACACCAGTTGCCGGTATGCAATTCGAGTTTCTTCAAACGGTTACTATCACAAGCAATAGCGCAAAGGTAATAACAAAAACAATTGCATCCGAGTTCATTCTTGGTCAGATTAATATGCAAATTGCGGCTAGTGCAACAACCCTTGCGGCAGCAGCCAATGGTTCAACTCATGTTGCAATTACTTCTAATGGCACAACCACTGGTGGTGTAATTGGTTCAAGATTCAAGCTAACAGCTCTTTCTAGCACTGTTTGGGCAATTGAGGGCGTTGTAGCCGGGTCCGGCTCTATCGCAACACCATTTGCCACAAGCTAATAGGTGACTTATGCCTTTAAAATCTGGTAAAAGCAAAAAGGTTATTTCAGATAATATTCGCACTGAAATAGCTCATGGTAAACCGCAAGATCAAGCGGTTGCAATAGCTCTAAACAAAGCAAAAGGTAAAAAGAAATGAAAAGCAAAGCACCAAGTAAAGGCAAATCAGGCAGTGGCAAAGGCAAACGCCCCTGCTAATATAGTTTCACTCCACCGAGCAAGGAAGCTCACCCCTTAATTTATAGGCGCAATGATGACGACAGCAAGCGACATAATCACTCTTGCGTTAAAAGACTGTCAAATACTCGATGAGACAGAAACCCCAAGCGCAGCTCTAATGGCTGACTCGCTTACTACGCTCAATCAAATGCTGTCACTTTGGCAGACAGAGCGAAACTATATCTATGCTCAGACCGAAGTAACGCACACGCCAACAGGCGCATTGTCCTACACAGTAGGTACGGGCGGAGACTTTAACATTGCAGCGCCACAATCCATAGACTACGCTTATTTGCGTGTTGGCTTGATTGACTATCCCATTACACTACTCAATAGTTTCGAAGAGTATCAAGCAATTGAATACAAAACCATTCAAACTATCCCGGAATATGCGTATTACAACCCTACGCACCCTCTAGGCACGATTTATTTTTACCCTCAACCAAATACTGGCGTACTTCATCTTGGCATTAGTGTCCAATTGCCTAACTACGCATTAGCGGCAGACGATATCGCTTTACCTGAAAATTACCTGATGCCAATACGCTTTAGTCTGGCTGAATACTTGGCGGCTATGATTGGCAAAGATGTTCCTGAATCAATAGCAAAATTCGCGAAAAATGCGCGTAATATCATGAAAAGATCAAATGTAAGAATCAAACCACTTGAAACCGTCGATAATGGTCGGTTTAATATTTTGAGTGGAAGATAATGGCTAATCCTAAACTATCGGTTATCCCGACTAGAGAAGAGCTAGGAACAGCTAGCAATGCGCTGATTGCTTTGCTTAAGGGTAAGAAGAAATTGCCAACAAATAGCCAAAATCATTTAATGATTATGATTGGCGGACAACCAGAACCCATTCTAATGAAGAAGTTCAAGAAATGAACCCCATCCAACTCTTCGGACAAGCAACAAAAAGCCGCAATCCCGTCGTATCATCACAGAAACGTGTAAATATGTACCTGGAGCAAAACGACGACAAAACTCAGCTTGTTGCTTATGGAACACCAGGAACAGTGTTATCTCATAACTTGGGCTTTGACTCTGTGCGTGGATGGCAAGAAATAGTAGGTAATTTGTATGCTGTGCATGGTGAGTCTTTCGTAGAAATTAATGGCACAACCGTTACATCACTTGGCACATTGGGAACAGCCTCTGGGCGTGTGTCCATAGCCAACAATGGCATTCAGATGATGATTGTGGACGGTGCATATGGTTACATTTATACATTCGCTACTGGATCATTTGTAAAAATAACAGACGCTGATTATCCAAAAACATGCGATACGGTAACTTTTCTTGACGGTTATTTCATTGTAAATAAAAGCGGGACGGGGCAGTTTTTCATAAGCAAGCTGTACGACGGATTAGTATGGAACGCTCTTGACTTTGCAACAGCAGAATCAAACCCTGATAATTTGCGGGTCGTTTTTAGCGACCATGGGCAATTGATGTTGTTATCAAGGCTATCAACTGAGTTTTGGGTCAATACAGGCGAGGTTGATTTTCCGTTTAGCCGCATATCACAGGTTACAGCTGAGTTCGGAATCGCAGCCAATTGGAGCATCACCAAGTTTGCCGGTTCAGTCGTATGGCTTGCTCGCAATCGTGAGGGCGGCGTTCAGGTTGTGAAGATGAGCGGAAGTTCCCCTGAATCTATTATGACACCGGACATTAGCGCGATATTCGATAGTTATACGACGGTTAAAGACGCAACCGGATTTAGCTACACGCATAACGGACACCCATTCTACCAAATTAATTTCCCAACAGAAGGCGAGTCTTGGCTTTATGATGGCTCGATGGGATTGTGGTCGCAATTAAGGAGTTACAACCTAACTCGGCAGCGTTTTGATCTTAGCGTAAATTTCCTGGATAAAACCTATTTTGCAGACTTTAACAATGGTAAGATTTATAAATTAGATGATAGTATTTATACAGAAAATGGCCATCCTATCGAGTCAGAACTTATTAGTAAGCACGTTTTCAATGGCTTGAGCAGATTCTCAATACAGGCATTGCAAGTTGATATTGAAACAGGAGTAGGTTTATCTACAGGACAAGGAAGCGACCCGCAAATCATGTTGCAAATATCGAAAGACGGCGGTCATACATGGGGCAATGAACGCTGGGCAACCATGGGCAAGATTGGCGAGTATAAATCACGAGCACGTTGGCTTAGGCTTGGTCAGGCAAGGGATTGGGTGTTTAAATTACGTATCAGTGATCCGGTAAAACGTGTTATTCTAGGCGCATATATAATAGGCTCCTAATATGATGCAACCACCGATAAATTCGCCAATTGGATCAAATGAATGGCTTGCTTGGTTCGACCAAGTGACAATAGCCATTAACAGCATCCAGAAAAGTGGAACAACAGCAGATAGGCCAACTAAAAACCTGTATATTGGACTACGTTATTACGATACTACGCTAGGCAGACCAATATACTTGCAAAGCTATACGGCTGGAGTTGCTACATGGGCATTTTCTAATGGTTTACCGGCATGAGTAAAAAGATTACTAAAAAACAGCGTAAATCATCTAGACAGCTTTCTATCCAGGTTAAGCGTGTTCAAAAGATTGAGGATTATTTGATTGATAATGTTGATCCAATTGAATGTCCTGTTAAGCATCACTTTACAGATAACGAAGGGTCAGGTGTTAATGTATGTTGCCGAGAGTTTCTTGTCCCAAAAGACACAATATTAACAGGAACAATCTACAAATTAGAGTGTTTTTGGGTGATGGTAACGGGAAGAATGCGATTAGTTGAAGGTGATCATACAAAAGAAATTGAAGCGCCATGCCTGTTAAAGAATGTTGTTGGAACAAAGAATAGTGGGTATGCATATGAAGATTGTCTATTTTACGGATTCACGCCGAACCCAACCAATTCAAGAGATTTACATGAAGTAATCAATACATTCTCAGCAATTGACGCTAATGAAATTCAGGGTATGCCAGGTAATAGGCAGCAATTAAACTATCAAAAGAGGTTAGAACATGAAATTGCTTAATATTTTTAAATGGATGCTAACTGGCTGTCCAATGTATTTTGCCGGTATTTCAGCAGCATCGGCGGCAGCAATAGCAGCATCAGCCGCAGCATCTATTGGCGGTTCAATGCTGTCTGCAAACGCATCAAAAAGCGCAGCAAAAACAGGCGCACAAGGAGCGCGTGATGCAGCGGCAATAGATTGGGAAAAAATCCAGATGGCATTAGATAATGCCGGAATACGTTTAAGCGAAGATCAGGCACAGAACCTTGCGGCTACATTGCAATCAAGACAAGATTTACAGCCTTATGCAGCGACAGGACGTAATGCATTAAACGCGCTATCAATCGGCATGGGAATGGGCGACCCACAAGCTAAACAACATGGAACACAAGCAAGGCAGCAAGCGCAGCGCGAATATCAAAAACTTATACAGGCAGAGCGTCAGCGCGGACAACAATCAATGCGAGCACTAATGAAATCCCCTGCATACGCACAGATGAATCATGCGCAACGGGTAGCGGCACAATCGCAATTACGCAATGAGAATAAACAAGCTTTCCAAAAAGTTCAGTCTGGTAAAGACAAATACGTTAATGATGCGTACGCAAAGAGCCAACAACTACCAGCCAACGCAGGAGAGTTAGGACGAAACTTCAATATACAGGACTACATGAAGGACCCTACAAGTGGCGGAAATGCTCCACCAGATTTAACCAAAAACTTCGGACAGGATGAGTTTTTGGCGCTTGGTGGACACACGCAAGGCGATCTTACAAAAGACTTTGGACAAGAAGATTTCCTGGCTCAAGGGGGGCATAACATAGGTGATCTGACTAAAGACTTTGATATGAACGCTTACCTTGCAAGCCAAGGCAGAGCTCCTGACGCATTAACGCGAGATTTTCAGCGTAGTGACTTCCAAGCTGATCCAGGCTACCAGTTCAGGCTTGAGGAAGGCAACAAAGGCATCGAGGGCAGTGCGGCGGCACGCGGTAGCGTGTTAAGTGGCGCAGCCATGAAAGCATTGGCACGGTTCAACCAGGACACAGCGTCTAGCGAATATGGCAAAGTATTTGACCGCTATGGTCAAAATAGGGCTAATTTACAGAATGTAGCATTTAATCAACAAAATCAATTCAACCAAAACCGTGGAGACTTGAATCAATATTTACAGGCTGCAACAGGTAGGTTTAACCAGAATAGACAGGATTTAAACCAAAACCTGAACAGCGCATTCGACCGCTTTAATGTTAATCGCAGCAATGCTGCAAACGTGTATAATCAAGCCTACGACAGGTTTAACAACAACGCTACTAACCAGTTTAATAGGCTAAATATATTAGCAACTGCAGGCCAGAACGCAGCGACAAATCAGGCAGGATTTACGCAAAGCGGCGCTAACCGAAGTTCAGCAGCATTGCAAAATAACGCAACTCTTGTTGCTAACTTAATGAACCAAGGAGGGCAACGCCAAGGGGAGTATATAACACAAGGGGCTAACGCTAACATGGTAGGACAAGTGGGTAGCGCAAATGCGTGGGGAAGCGGATTAAGTCAGGCTGGTAATTCGTTAATGCAGGGCGCTTATATGTACGGTAATCGAGACGATAACCAATGGGGCGGAAACTATAATAAATACGGCATAAGACGCTAATTTAACAATCGGAGCAAATATCATGGCAATAAATAGAAACTTTCAAGGCGGTTCTGGTGGGATATCACAAGAACAATACAATCTAAACAACAGACGGCCTATAAGCGGCGAACTAACACAGCAACAGCACAACATAAATAATAGACGACCAGTTATCAATTTTCCAGGTGGCGGAGGCACAGGGTCATATAGACCGCCTATGCAGAGACAAATTGGTGATACTACTGTTGCGTCAAATCAGGCTCCAGGAGGCGGTCCCAATAGCCCTACAAGTTTTAACTTTGCAACTGGCGGAGTAGGTGGCGGCAATGCCTTAACAGGAGGCCGTCCATTAAGCTCAATGACACAAAACAGACCACAGCAGCCAATACAAAGCCAGCCTTATAAATTACCTCAAAACTTCCCAGGCAGTACAATACCTTATAGACCACAGGGACCAATAAACTTCCCAGGCAGTACAATACCTCAAAACTTCCCAGGTTCTATCCCAGGCGGTAATATGAATATTTTGCCATATTACCCACAACAACTAGGAGAACAATTCGGACGTGGTAACGAGGGAACATGGGGAGGCCAAGGCTCGCCTTATTTCAGCCCAGGCGACTATGGAGTAATGCCTGGAAATATGGGCTGGTAGGGACGATATCATGCCTATTGACTATAATATTCCACTGCA
>JBAZWL010000057.1:21403-21692 GCA_041660405.1 Taibaiella sp.
GGGCCTTGTTAAGCAAAATACAGACCCTACAACCGGTAAAATGAACTTTGCCCCTGTAAAGGCTGGAATGGTAGGCATGGGCATTGGTAAAGATGCGCTTGAAATGGAAAAGAGTCAGGCTGATATCGAGCTTAAACAACTCGAGCAGGCCGACAAGATGTTCGACCATGTAGGGCGCGTATTGGGCGGTTATACTCAACTAAGGCCAGAAGAGGTAACTCCAGAGATTGCAGCTCGCTATCAACAAGATGCACAAGGTCTTCATGAAATGGTAGGTGCAAAGCTTGAC
>JBAZWL010000058.1:0-21599 GCA_041660405.1 Taibaiella sp.
ATCTGGTATTATTTACCTAATCATCTGGTATTATTTACCTAATCATCTGGTATTATTTACCTAATCATCTGGTATTATTTACCTAATCATCTGGTATTATTTACCTAATCATCTGGTATTATTTACCCAATCATTGGGTATTATTATAATGATGCCGGGCCTGTTCTTTTTTCAGGGCACCTGCACATTGTTTTTATACCAATTCTAATATAAAATAGTTCAATCAACCACGCAACGGCGCTGCATGGTTGATTGAACCTGGGTACTTTTATAATCAATAATGGTATTAAGGAAGTCTTCTGAATACGGTGAGGTTTAAAACCATCTCCAATACAAGACATATCACACCGGTAAAAGCAAACCAAAAGAAGAGCTCTGCATAATGTTTATAAGCATTTATCTCTACGCTTGTTTTTTCCAGCTTATCAATATCTTTATATATACTTTCAAGTTTGCTGTTGCCGGTAGCCCTGTAATACTTGCCACCAGTCTCTTTCGCAATTTTCTTTAAAAGATTTTCATCTATCTGAACAGGAACCATTTGCTTCCTTATACCAAAGGGTGTTTGTACTGGCGACAAAGCCTGGCCTTCACTACCAACACCAATAGTATAAACCCGTACCTTATAAGCTTTGGCTATTTCAAGAGCAAGCTCCGGGCCTACTTTCCCCACATTATTTACGCCGTCTGTCATCAAAATAATTACTCTGCTCTTACCTTTTGCATCACGTAAACGATCTACTGCTGTAGCCAGCCCATCGCCTATTGCAGTGCCATCCTGAAGCATACCACTTTTAATCTGGCTCAACTGTTCTTTTAATACATTGTGGTCAATTGTGATGGGGCATTGCGTAAAGCTTTCACCGGAAAAAATAACGAGGCCTATCCTATCTGTAGTCCGGGCATTAATAAATTTGATGGCATTATCTTTTGCTGCTTCCAGCCTATCTGGCTTAAAGTCTTCTGCCAGCATACTTCCTGAAATATCCATGCTCAACACAATGTCAATACCTTCACTATCTATTGTCTCACTCACATTGGTTTTTTGCGGACGGGCAAGCGCTATTACGAAAGCTACAAATGCTATACTTCGCAGCACATTCAAAATAGGCCGCCAGGTAACCTTCCATGATTTTTTAATAGATTTTATGCCTTCTGTGGTAGAAACCCGAAAAACTACCGAGCGTTGTTTGTGCTGACGATTATAGTACCATAACAGTACAGGTAACAATAACAACAATAATAGGAAATAAGGTTGCGCCAGTATGATATGAAAACGTTCCAGAAACTTCATTATGCTATGCCCTCCCCTGCTTTCACTTGTGTACGTTGAACAACTTCCACTGCCGCAGCCATACAAGCGCTATATTCGTGTGGCAACGGATTTGCTTTAGCAAATTTGGCCATATCAGCAGTTCTTAAGATCAATTTCAATTCCGGTCTTACTTTTCTTAACTCTGCTTTGGAATCATTTTGTTTTTTCAGTAAAGCCAGCAACTCGTCAGTTGTTTGCTCCATAGCCGTTATGCCGAATCTTTCCTCAAGATAGATTCTTACGATATCACTCAATTCACTAAAATATTCTTTGCTTTTGCCTTGTTCCGAAAGTTGCTTTTCTTTGAGTTCATTCAACATACGGAAGGCTTTTTCATGCGATTTTTCAGGAGGCATTTTTGCCGAAAGGGCAGGCATTTTCGTTTTCCTGTTTTTGTAAAAATAGATCCATATAAATATGCCAAAACCAATCAATAAAACAGCAGCCAGTATTATAGGCCAGTAGTCCCATATTGAAAATTTCACTTCAACAATTTCCTTAATTGGCTTAAACGCTTTTGTAGTATCAACAGCAACTGTTTCTACATTAATGAGCAAGGAGTCCGTAGCATATTGACTAACCGATCCGTTTGAACTTACCTGGAATTGGAATGAGGGAATATAGTAATTGCCGCTATCAAAGCCGGTAACCATAAGCCTTTGTCTTAATATAAAAGAGTCTTTGGAAACGATCGTATCGATTTTTCCTTTTTCAACAATCTCAAGACCTCTAAGACTATCAGGCATTTTTGCCCATTGAACCACATCTTTCCTTGATGAAGGTTTTACTTCAAGCCAAAGCCTTACCTGGTCGCCTATGGTAATCTTTCTGGCATCGGTAAACGCCCGAACGCTGGTTTGGGCATGTGTTGATTGCAAATTTGCTGCCATAAGAAATGTGACAGCAACAATAAAAAGAAAGAAATTATTTTTTAAGCTCATTAATAGATAGCAGTAAATATTTTATTGTTTATTAAAACCCTAGCCCCACTATTCCCAATTTTCATCAGCGATTTACAAAAAAGCCTTGTAACGCTTTTACATAATTTTCATCCGTTCTTACAGACATCAGTGCTGCCCCACTTTTACGGAAAGCGTTAACGCTATATTTCTGATGTTGATCGAAGGAAGCCGTATAGTCAATACGCACATGCTTATCGCTTGTATCCAGCCACTGTGTAGTTTTAGTTTCGCTGTCCTGCACGTGAATCAAGCCTACATCAGGCAACTCCCTATCTGCACGATCGTACACTTGTATACCTACCAGATCATGCCTACGGGCTGTTAGTTTAAGTGGCTCTTCGTATGGAGCGCTGATAAAATCGCTAAGCAAAAATGCTATAGTTCTTTTCTTGGAAGCATTATTGAAAAAGCGAAGGCACTCTCCAATGTCCGTACCATTAAGTTGCGTAGGCTCCATCGTGATCAACTCCCGTATAATACGTAGTACGTGAGACTTTCCTTTCTTTGGGGGAATGTATTTTTCTATTTTATCACTGAAAAAGATAACGCCAACTTTATCATTATTGGTAGTGGCTGAAAAAGACAATACTGCAGAAATCTCTGTAATAAGGTCCCGTTTCATTTGCTTGTTGGTACCAAACAAAGAGCTGCTGCTGACATCTACCAGCAACATTACAGTGAGCTCACGTTCTTCTTCAAAAACTTTTATAAATGGCGTAGAAAAGCGGGCGGTTACGTTCCAGTCTATCGCACGTACATCATCACCATGGCTGTATTCCCGCACTTCACTAAACGACATTCCCCTACCCTTAAAGGCAGAATGATATTCGCCCGAAAAGATATGATTACTCAGCCCTTTGGTTTTGATTTCAATGCGCCGTACGCGCTTTAATATTTCAGCAGTAGTCATTATTTAATGAGCAAATTAGCAAATGTGATAATTAGCAAATTGAACTTCTGAAAATGGGACACACTGTCTTAATTTTCAAATTTTCTCATTTTCAAATTATCAAATTATCAAGGAACTTCTACTGCATTTAATATCTCATTGATGATCTGTTCGCTGGTAACGTTCTCTGCTTCCGCCTCGTATGTAAGTCCGATACGGTGACGTAATACATCATGACAAACGGCACGTATATCTTCAGGAATCACATATCCACGACGCTTTATAAAGGCATAAGCTTTAGCAGCATGAGCAAGGCTAATACTTGCACGTGGCGAACCTCCATAAGAGATCAATGGCTTAAGTTTGGCCAGTTTGTAATCTTCAGGAAAGCGGGTTGCAAATACAATATCCAGGATGTATTGCTCGATCTTTTCATCCATATATACTTCACGCACCAACTGGCGGCCATTCAGAATGTCCTGAGTAGAAACTACCGGGTTTATCTTTACAGCACCGGCCGGGTTCAGGTTCTGGCGGATGATGAATTTTTCTTCTTCCTTTTTAGGATAAGTGATCACTACTTTTAAAAGAAAACGATCTACCTGAGCCTCTGGCAAAGCATAGGTTCCTTCTTGTTCAATAGGGTTTTGTGTGGCTAAAACCAGGAATGGTTCTTCCAGTTTATAAGTACTGTCACCAATGGTTACCTGCTTTTCCTGCATAGCTTCCAGCAAGGCACTTTGTACTTTGGCCGGAGCACGGTTAATTTCATCGGCCAATACGAAGTTGGCGAAAATAGGGCCACGGCGTACTTCAAATTTATGTTCCTGCGGATTGTAGATCATGGTTCCGATTACATCGGCAGGTAAAAGGTCTGGTGTAAATTGTATCCTGCTGAATTTTCCGTTAATGGCAGAGGAAAGAGATTTGATTGCTAACGTTTTTGCCAGTCCCGGCACACCTTCCAGCAATATATGTCCTTGTGTAAGTAAGCCTATCAACAGACGCTCAACCATATGTTTCTGACCTACTAATGTTTTGTTCAATTCCATGCTCAGCAAATCGATAAAAGCGCTTTGCTGGTGAATACGGTCGTTCAGTTCCCGAATATCAACCGAAGAAGAAACAGTTTGCTCCAATTTTTGATCCATAATTTTTTATAAAAATTAAAATAAGCACAAAGATAAATCCTGTGTCAATTATTAAGCCAATAAAAGCGAGTAAAAATAAGGAATAAATATGTGGATTGATATGGAATTACAAATATCAGATTTGTAATTGTAAAACAAAATCTAAAATTGAAAATCGAGCGTTAACCAGCAGTTAATCTACATATTCAGGTACTTTTAAAAAATACGATCTCGCTTTTGAGGTCCAGCCATTCGAATTCCCCTTGAAGCTTTTCTGCTTTGCCCAGCATAGTTTTCCGGAATTTATTGCTGGCTCCCGTTCCGGGGAAACGCTCCACATGTCTTGACGCAGTTGTAATTTCGTTTAAGTGTTTTAATAAATGCTTCGTTTCATCATTCATGTATGCATCAACGAATTGTTCCCACACATATTGCGCAGCCTGGCTGTTAGGATGAACCATATCCTGGTCATAAAAACGATAATCACGTAAAACGTCAATTACCAATTCATAAGCAGGAAAATAATGGCAATTACTGTGCTCTTCAACAAGTAAATGCGTCAATTCTAAAAGTCTGGCTTTACTGCGGTTATTTTCTATTAACCCATCGCGGTAATGCCTTACCGGGCTTACTGTAAATATTACATGAAGATCGGGATTAAATGATTGTAACGAAGCTAAAACCTGTTTCCATTTTTCCTGCATTTCTGCCAGAGTTAATAGCTGTTTATCAAACCATTTCCCCGGTGCCTTGTGACAATTAGCAACACCATGTTGCTCATTAAGTTCAGTATACTCGGCCCGAAGAAAATATTGATAAGCCGAACCAAAGGTTACGATCAGAAATTTTGCTTTTGATAAAGCTTTATGCGTGTTGTCAATACTTTCATTCATGGCTGCCAAAGCGGTTACCATATCTATATTTGAAAACGAGGAATGGAAATCCCAGCTGTTCCAGATTCCGTTCAACAGGAAAATGTCAGGATCTTTATATTCTTTTTTGCTTATTGATGATTCAAGGTTTGAAGCAATACTCATCGGGTTAAACAAAATGCCCTGAGGATTGACCAATGCTGGAAACTTCCCTTCCAGCATCCTTTTTCCGATGTGTTCTGTAAAACAAGAGCCCGTTAATATCGCAGAATCCTTATGAGAGATATTTACTGTAGGAGCAGGTATAATAAAGGGTAGTTGAAAATCCATATCCGGAATTGTTTGATCAGTAATTGTTCTTCTATTCTTCTCTTACATAAACGGCTTGCCGTGCGGCTTTTAAAGCAGGATACAAAGAAGCCAAAAGGCCAACAGCGAGTGCGGTACTCATCACTAATATAAAATCATCTACCTGCATTGCTACAGGATAAGCATTTATAATAAACCCGTCGGGAAAAGATATCCAGCCAAAATGTTGCTGCCCCAGGCACAACAAGGTACCCGTAAGTATCCCGATTAAACCGCCGACTAAGGCAAGCAAGCCACCCTCCGCAATAAATATTGTCCGGACTAACGAACTCGTGGCGCCCATAGATTTCAGGATGGCAATGTCTTTTTTCTTTTCCAGCACCACCATGGATAAAGATCCTATCATATTGAATGAAGCGATGAGCAACACCATAAGTAAGATGGCATATACGGCCCATTTCTCCCCTCTCATAATCATGAAAAAAGTTTTGTTCTGTTCAAAACGGTTTTCAATAACAACACCTTTGCCCAGGATGTTTACTAATTCATTTTTCACCCGGGCTTCCGATGCGTTGGTGTGACATTTTATTTCTACCGAAGAAACTTTATCTCCCACATCAAGCAGATATTGAGCTGCTTTCAGTGGGACCAATACATATTGTCCATCAAATTCTTCCTGTATCCTGAACGTTCCTTCAGGCTTTACTACTATGCTGTTAAGCGCGGCCACAGGATCTTCTGAAATGTTTGCACCTTTCCTGGGGTAATATATTTTAAGACCTGAAAAAGCATTTTTAATATCTATGCCCAGCGACATGGAAATATCAAGTCCTGTTATGGCCGGAGTATAGGCCCCATTGCCTTTCCAGCCTGTAGTACCTTCTATCATAAAACTATCCAGCTCGCATACTTTGAACCAGTTTTCGTCCACACCTTTAAGGGTACCCACTTTCTGTTCGTCATTGCCATTGAGCAATACCATATCTTCCAGCGAATATGCAGCCACTTCTATGCCGGCAATCTTACTTATTGCATTCTTTTGCGCTTCGGATACGTTGAAAAATTTGCCTTTGGCAACGGTAACTTTAATTTCGGGGTTAAATGCAGAATACATATCCCTCACCGTTCCTTCAAGACCATTGAAAACAGAAAACAATACAACCATTGCCGCTGATGAAACTGCAATTGCCCCTATACTAATCCAGGAAATGATATTGATCGCCTGTGCCGATTTCTTTCCACGAAAGTAACGCCAGGCTATTTTTACAGCAGGATTCATTAAAGGATTTGAAGAAGTTTTCGGTTGGGCCCTAAATCAGGTTCAGGCAGGTCATTAAATTCCAATAATCAGAAAATTTATTGCTCTCCTTTGATTTTATTTAACAACTCCTCTATTTTAGAAACATGATCTAGGGTATCATCTTCGTAAAATTGCAATTCAGGTATCCTGCGCAATTGGTTCCGTAATTTGTTGCCCAATGCACCGCGAAGTTCTCCCGTCTTTTCTTTTATGGCTTTAAGCATTTCAGCCGGGTTATCAATTTTAAAAAAGCTAAGGTGTATTCTCGCTTCCAACAGGTCTGGTGTCACCGCTACTTTAGAAATAGAGATCATTCCTCCCTGGATAATGCTAAGTCCTTCTTTCTGAAATATGGTGGTCATTTCCTCTTGTATCAATCTGGCTACTTGTTTCTGACGTTTGCTTTCTTCCATTATACTTTGATTTGAAGGCCTAAAATTACATTATTATGCAGTTAAAGAAAAAGATTGTCGAAAGGTTTATTTGCTTAATTTTGAGCATAACAAAAATTAAGATTTTAGCTGAATGAAAAAGACTTTTATTTATACGGCATCCGCTCTATTGCTGTTTGCTGCCTCCTGCAAAGAAAATGTGATACCTGTCGACATGACAGAGGGAACGGAATTTAAAGATTCGACTTATGTGGATGCTGTGGAACCAGCCCAGGACAGACGCTTACTAATTGAAGAGCTGAGTGGTGTAATTTGTGTCAATTGTCCGCAGGGTGCTGTAATATTGGAAAATCTGAGCACACAAAATCCAAATCTGCTAAGTATTGTTACCATTCATACCGGTCAATTTACTGATCCCATACCAGGAAAAAGTAAACAAGATTTCCGGACTGAGGATGGTGAAAAACTACAAAGCCAGGTATGGAATGGCCAGGGAAGTAAACCTTCCGCTGTTTTTGACCGCTTGTTTTTAGGCAGTGGACAAAATAAATATTTTCTGGATGGCTATCCCGGATGGGCAAATGCAGTTGTGCAGGATAAGGCAGCACACCCGACTACACCTTTAAATCTGAGTGTAGAATCTGCCTACAATGAAAGTAAGAGTCAATATGATATAGAAGTAACTGTAAAATATACAGAAGCAACTACTGGAAAACAAGCGCTGCATATTTTCGTTACTGAAAGTAAAATCATTGATGCGCAGGAACTTACAGATCACAGTTTTAAACTGGACTACGAATTCAATCACGTATTCCGTAAAGCGATTACTCCTGTAGCAACAGGTAGGACAATTTTATCTGATATGGTTTCCGAAACGAAAGAAGCTGGTAGGGTTTATGTTTACAAGACTTCACTAAAGATCAATGCTGACGATGCTAAAGAAAAATTCTGGGTGCCGGCTAATATGAAAGTCGTTGCTTTTGTAACAGATATGGATGCTGCTGATAAGCATGTAATGCATGTTCAGGAAACTAACCTGCAATAAGAAATAACCAAAGAAATAAAGAAAATGCCCGTTGACAGCAACGGGCATTTTCTTATCAGGAACTTTTCAAAAGTTAAGCACCATTTTTGACCACATTAACTATATAAATACTTCATTAGCCATAACCATAGCTTTTCTGAATTCATCCATATTCAGCTGTATTGGAATGTTTTGCTGGCCAGCCCATTGAATCAGATTTTCCGTTGCAATATTTCCCACCAATTCATCTTCCGCCATAGGACAACCACCAATACCTTTAATGGAACTATCAAAACGGATACAGCCATGATTATAAGCAGCCTGGATTTTCTCCTCCCAGGTGTTTGACGTAGAATGAAAGTGCGCACCGATCTCTACTCCCGGAAATTCAGGAATAAGATTACGGTAAATGTATTCAATAGTCGAAGGTTGCGCCACACCAACGGTATCGGCCATGGCTATAATTTCTATGCCCAGGTCATTCAGTTTTTTAAACCAATTGATTGCTGTTTCAGCATTATAATCATCGCCATAAGGATTGCCAAAACCCATGGAAATGTAAATAACCAGTTTCTTATTTCTTGACAGACAAAGCTTCTGAATTTCTTCTACCTGCGTCAATGATTCTGCAATGGTTTTATTAGTGTTGCGTAACTGGAACGTTTCCGAAATAGAAAAAGGAAAACCCAGATAACTGATCTCATCATATTGTACCGCATCTTCTGCGCCACGGGTATTTGCAATGATGGCCAGCAATTTGGAACGCGTGGTACTCATATCCAGTTTTCTTACCACATCCTTAGTATCAGCAAGCTGCGGGATAGCTTTGGAGCTTACAAAAGAACCGAAATCCAGCACATCAAAACCGACTTTCAATAACTGATTGAGGTAATTAATTTTTTGCTCCGTTGGAATAAAATGTTCCCATCCCTGCATCGCATCTCTTGGGCATTCTACTATAGTTAATGCTGACATAGCTCAATATTATTTTTTTTAATCTTCCTGGTATCATTGATACCGGTGTCAAAGTTAATTTATATTTTTACGTAGTAAAATTCAATTAAAATGATCATATCCACAACCGGAATTATAGAAGGTTCGCCGGTAAAAGAGTATAAAGGAATCGTTTTTGGGGAAACAATAATTGGTGCGAATATTTTCAAAGATATACTTGCCGGCATCCGCGATATTATTGGTGGTCGTAGCGGTGCTTACGAAAGGGTAATGATGGAAGCACGTGAAACTTCATTAAGAGAAATGAAAGAACGTGCTGAACAAACCGGGGCAAATGCCATTATAGGTGTAAAGGTAGATTATGAAACCGTAGGTACCGGAAACGGTATGATGATGGTTGTGGCTTCCGGTACCGCAGTGATTATTTAAATTACGTTTCCTCCGATAAGTACATCACTCATAGAAAATATCCCTTTTCTATGTTGTATAAATTCTGCTGCCAGAACTGCCCCTAAAGCAAAACCCTCACGGGAATGTGCAGTATGAATAATTTCTATCTCGTCTATTGCAGAGCTGTAAGTAACGGTGTGTGTACCAGGTACATTTTCTTCCCTGTGTGCAATAATAGAAACGGTGTCATCACGGGAAGGTTTATCCAGTTCCCAACGCTCTTTTCTTTTCAGATTTTCAAGAATCTGTTCTGCTATGGTAATGGCTGTGCCACTAGGAGCATCCTTCTTTTCAATATGATGTGTTTCTTCCACCCTCACTTCATATTCGGGCCAGTCGTTCATTATGGAGGCCAATCTTTTATTGATCTCAAAGAAAATATTAACGCCAACGCTGAAGTTAGATGCCTGTAAAAATGCTGTATTTGTTGTAACACATTTCTCCTTGGCCAGGTATACATGTTCATTCCAGCCCGTGCTACCGCAGATTACAGGAACGCCTGCGTCCATGCATTTTATTACATTTCCCAGAGCTGATTCCGGTGTGGTAAATTCAATGGCAACATCGGCCATCACGAGGTTTTCTTTAGTAAACTCATGTTGGTTTCCCCTGCCAATGCGCAATATAACTTCATGACCGCGCTTCAGTGCGATCTGTTCTATTGCTTTGCCCATTTTACCATATCCGATCAGCGCAATTTTCATAATTATTTTAATTTTCTATTTCAAGATTTTTTGTCAGATTAGTCTGGTCTTTTAAAGAGAACCATTACAACATATCCACGTTTCTCTTCCTTTACCACTTCGAGATGTTCGTAATAATAATGTACCGACTTATTAAGGCTGTTGGCTACGTTGCAATACCATACATACTTTCCTGAATCTGCTTCAATATCTTTATAATCGATAGTGTCTGTTAAAATATCTGTTCTGTATTCCGATTTTGCCATGTTGCCCGAAGTAGCTACATCTTGTTTTTGAATGCCATGCTGCTTCATATACGCCATAAAATCTTTGCGCATGGGATAATAAAACAAATGCCCCAAAGTACCTTCCCAACCTTGAGATTTTTCTTGAGGATAAGTCCAGAAGTGACCGCTTAACTGCACTAAAACCATGAGTGCCATCAACACTTTTTTACGCTTAAAATCCGATAAAAATAATAAGTAAACAGCCAATATCCCAATTGACAAATAAAGGGGCATCAGGTATCGTTGCGCAATTAATCTAAAGTTGAAGATTAAGGTGAATGCTGTAAGAAAGAATACGGTTAAAAGCAGCACCAGCAGGCATTGTGCCATCATTTTACTGTTTGCGTCTTTAAACCTGATTTTTCCTTTCCACCATAAAAACAGGGTAAAGCAAAGAACGATAACCGTAACAATATTGCCCAACTCCACAATGCGCCAACCTAAGGTAACTATATTCATAGGCATCCTGGAAATATCGTCCATGGAAAAACTCTTTTTCCAGGTGGAGTGAATTGGTGCCGCCACCCAACCTTTCATATGGTAGTGATAGGCAAAATAACATAAGGCAATGATAGCAGCCGGCAGGAAATAAATGATCTCTTTAAATAAATAAGAGAACCATTTTTTTATCGGAAGATTTAATTTTCTTACTGTAACATAGACAGAAAAAAAGTATAGTGCTATGGCCAGCATAATAGCTCTGTTACTCACCAATGCCAGTCCAATAATCGCAATAGTAAGGTATACTTTATTGCCTTTTAAAATACTATTTACTGCAAGTAAAAACAATGCCACCAACATTACATCGGGTGAAACCAAGGTACATTGGGTCATTAAAACAGCTTGAGTCAGCAGCACTAAAGTGAGTCCTGTTGATTTTTTATTTTCTCCCGGAAATAAAAATTCACTTACCCGGACACTCTGCCAGACTATCATTGCGGCAAATGGTAATAAGGCTGCATGGCTTTGGAAAATGCCTCTGCCAAATATTTTCCAGACAGCGGCAATGTACATTCCAAAGGTGGGAAGATGGCCGCTATCGCAGAAATCCGGCAGCAGTAAGTATTGAAAGTTGGTGCTGTAATACCAATTGGCATGATCACCACCAAATTGCACGGTATCCCAAAACAGAGCATTTTGGGATGTAATGCAAAACAATATTAAATATGGAATGAAAAAAAGTAAAAATTTCCTGGTGCTGCTAAAGTTCATATAAAGATCAGGGATCAGGCAGACATCAATTTTTCCTCCTGCCATTTTTGAATTCCATAACCGGGAATAACATGCTTCTCGCTATGATAAGAAGAGCGCACCAACGGGCCACTTTCTACATAATCAAGACCCATTTTATATCCTTCCTCTCGATAAAAAGCAAATTCATCAGGATGTACAAAACGCACAACAGGAAGGTGTTTGGCTGTAGGTTGCAGGTATTGACCAAGGGTTACCACATCGCAACCGTTATCCTTAAGATCCTGCAGGGCTTGCAATACTTCTTCTTTTTCTTCGCCAAGACCTAACATAATACCACTTTTAGTGCGCACACCACCATCTTTCAGGCGACGGATCACCTCAAGGCTGCGATGGTACTTTGCCTGGATACGTACTTTACGGGTAAGTCGTTCAACGGTTTCAAGATTATGAGAAACTACTTCTGCAGCAACGTCTATTATTCTTTGCAGATTTTCCCATTGCCCGCGAAAATCTGGAATCAGGGTTTCTAATGTAGTATCCGGATTCAGCGCTTTTACCGCTTTAATAGTATTTGACCAGATGATCGATCCGCCATCTTTCAATTCATCTCTATCTACAGAAGTAATGACAGCATGCTTTACTTTCATCAGGTGAATGGCTTCTGCTACACGTTGCGGCTCATCCCAATCTACCGCTTCGGGGCGACCAGTGGCCACAGCACAAAAACCGCAGGAACGGGTACAGATATTACCCAATATCATAAACGTCGCTGTACCTGCTCCCCAGCATTCACCCATATTAGGACAATTGCCACTTTCACAAATGGTATGTAATTTATGGGTATCAACAAGGCCTCTTACATGGCGGTAACCTTCGCCGGTAGGCAATTTAACACGTAGCCAATTCGGCTTTTTTACACTACCAGGGTTATTGGACGGAGCAGGAATTTGTTCCTTTTGAGCAGCAGATATTACCGGTAATTCGATCATATTATTAAACATCCGGATGCACAACTGTGTCCGGCTATATCGTTGTTAAGACAAAAAATTAATCGTTCCGCAATATTACAACCATTTATTGATATCGGCAGCAGGAGGTATATTCTGCTTTTATTACTGCAGATAAAGATTCTTTATATCAGCCATCAAGCTACCATCGTTTACCAAATTGCAGCGAGGCATAGAAATTAAAAAATAAAGCCTTGGGATCCTGGCCAACCATTTGTTCAATTTTGCTGGTATAATACTCACCATTCACCCCTACTTCAAGCGCCATCAACGATTTGCGGCCAGTGGCAAAGTCCACATGAAGACCTGTTTTGAAATGAGGTCCGGGAACAAATTTTATTTCGTTGAACCCTTTCATAAAACTTGCCTTGCTTTCGATGTTATTGGGAGATATAAAAAATCTGGCGATACTATCAGAATATTTGGTTTCTCCGGAGCTATATAAATTGAGATAATATGGCTTAATAAGACCTGCCGAAAAGCCACCTAAGTAAACCCAATGTATGGAGAATGTACCCGGATCGGGTTTTCCTGCAATCATTTGACGACGACCATAACCTACTTTAAAAGCATAAAAATTATTGATCTTGCCTAGAATGTACGAACTGGGTTGAAAAGCACCGCCGTCAACACTGCTCGACCGTACTTCTTTGGGATGTTTACGTTCAATAAGTTCAAATTGCAATAAGCGTACATGAAACAATTTGTCCCTGTTATTCTGGCCAAATTCATCACCACCTTTAAGCCAGCCTTTATCTACAAAAATGCCGTAACCATCGGAGTTAAGCCTTATACCTCCGCTTAATTCTCCCCGCAATGGCCGGGGGCCTTTAACCTTTGGAGGCTTAACAGCAGTATTGATCAGCCGGGTACTGTCACCCAGTCTGTCTCGGAATTTTATTTTAGATTGTTGCGCCCACGTACCCAAAGGCAATACCACAATCAAAAGCATTAAAATATTTTTGGCGCTCATCTTTATTAATAGGAAATTAGCAAGGTAAATTTACTTAAAATTCAGGTAATGACCTCAAAAATAATTTATAACGGATCGCTAAGAACTACGGCTACTCACCTACAGTCAGGAACAGTAATAGAAACTGATGCTCCAAAGGATAATCACGGCATGGGTGAGCGGTTTTCGCCTACCGACCTGTTAGCTACAGCTCTTGGGAGTTGCATGCTTTCCATTATGGGAATTGCATCGAAGACCCACAATATCAGCATGGAAGAATCGGAGTGTACTATTGAAAAGATCATGGTTGCCGATCCGAGAAGAGTTTCAGAAATCGTAGTGCATTTATATATGAAAGGCCAGCCTGAATTTTCGGATAAAGAAAAGACAATACTGGAGCGTGCTGCACTCACCTGCCCCGTTTACCTAAGCCTGCATGCAGACCTTAAAAAGACAGTAACTTTTCACTGGTAAATTATCCTTTACGTACCAAACGGTTTCCTACAGCGCAATTCAGGCAATTTTTAGTGCTGCAATATTCATTGAATAATTGGAGCAATGCCTGCGATTGCGCTGCATCTTTTGCTTTTACGCCTACGTCCTCCCAGGCCCTGATAATTTTATTATGCTCTGCTTTAATGGATTGTAGCAGGTTGAGGCTATTTTCGTGAAGACTGCTTTTTCCCTGTAAACGTGCATAAAGATATTGCATAGGCGCTACGGTATTGATCATGATATTGAAGATGGCATCTTTCCCCAGATGCTTCATTTGTTTGTCCTCTGTATACTCGCCGAAACGATAATGATGATCCCAGTAGGTGCTTGCATGAATGTCCAGTAAAGGCAATAAATCCTTTGCCTTTTTGATTTCCATCAATTGTGCAAATAATTCCATGCTTTGATGGACAAGCATCGCAAATTGGGCAATACGAATGGTAGGAAAATTATAAGGCCGTAAACGCAGAAACTTCCATCGGTGTGCAACCATGGGTGTGAGCTGGTATTTACGACGGAGAAAATGGTATTCTTTTTCAAGCTCCTGCATATAATCATCCTGGATGCCGGAAGATAGCAGTCCGGATTGACCAAACAGTAAAGCCTCGGTTTGCACAAGGTTGTTCCGATGCTTTACCAGGATATTTAAGGGTATAGATAAAGCCAGTTCCAGGAAAGCATCACGATTTACATGAAAGCCGAAATTGGCTGCCAGCCTGTAATACAGCAATGTTCGCCAATCATTATTGGCTTGCAACCATAGCAAGTGCCATTCGCCCAGCCGTTGTTCCCAACGTTCAGCCAGCATCCTGTCGAGCCATGTATTCCAAACCAATTCAGGAATGCTGTTTAATTGTGCAGCGCAAGGAACTGTTTTATCAAGAGACATGAGTTTTTGATACCGCTCAATTACCGCTTGTTCAATATGATCTTTAAGCTCCAAGGTAGGGAAAGATGCTCCAGCCAAAGGTTCATCATCTTCGTAAACGACATGCAAAATGATGTTCTGATAATCGGGGTTGGTATCGTGCCTGTGCTTATGCCAATCGGAGGTACGCATATGAAGCTCTACATTTCCTGCCCAGAAAGTAGTACCTATCTTAATTTTTGCCTCGAGAAAATCAGGGCCCGCATTGTGGTTGTGTGCGCCGGGGAATATCACCATTACTGGTTCACGTTCTGTAGAGACCAGCGTTGCGGGATTAAATAAAGAATTTTTCCAGATATATTGCAGTAAACCTTCATTCATAATAAATACTCATAATAGAGTACTATATTACAACATTTATGCAACAAAAGGAAGATCGACTGCAAAATGAAGCAATTGTTTTCCTTACTCCGTATTTATAAGAATTCAGAAAGCTCCTTAAAATAAAAAAACAGCGGCAACTATAGTTACTAAAAGAAGAAGCAATAAAAATTTTGCACCAAGATTTCGTTTCTTTTGGCATTCAGCTTCTGCTATTCTTGACCAGAAATATTGATTACTATTTGATTTGAGCATATTTTTAACGATTTAAAGTTGATAATATAGGTATCATGATAACCTATTAGTACATATGCAAATTCCATGCCATCACCTTTTTTCTTAACACCTTTTCACGATAGCTTAACCGATAGCCCCAAATTATCGAAGCTGTTTCACAGATAGAATGAGAATAAATATTTATTTACTTTCATAAACAAAATACAGTAATAACTCCAAATTTTCAAGTAATGCCTAACAAAAAAATGGGCGTGGTGTAAACAAAAAAATATTAAAAGAACAGGCCACCTATAAGGTGGCCGTTCCTGTTGCACTTACTATATCTATTTAGGGATAGATTATCTTAGAATTTCCATCTTATGAACCAGAATACCTTTGTTAGTCTGGATGCGTAACAGGTAAATGGCAGGAGCTAGATTCCGAACATCGATTACAGTTTTGCGTTGGCCTTTTATCTGACTATAAGATAACACTTCCGCACCAAGAATATTGGTAACACTTATCTGCTCCAGGATAAGCCCGGCTTTATTTTCAATGATAACCCCGGCATTGGCAGGATTAGGATAAATATTGAAAAGCTTGTTTAACTCCGGATCATTTATACCAAGCGTACTTACTGAATGGCAGTTGGAAGTATCGCTGCAACCGTTGGCCGTAACAATAACGGCATAGCTGCCTGTAGTACCCGAAGGTGGCGTATACGTAACCGATGTAGCGCCAGGTATAGGCTGACCGGTATTACAATTGATCCATTGGTAAGTAGCTCCCGGTTGCGCTGTAAGTGTGCTATCAATGACGTTGACAGCAGTATCTACAAGGCTGGTAAGCGTTACAGATACAGTGCTGTCGCATTTTTCACTACCTATATTATAACCATGCAGGAAAGTGCCTGAACTATAGACGGTTGTACCCCAGGGAAGTGCGTAACCATTATCAGGGCAAATGGTCCCGGTGATAAAGGTTGTATCAGGGCAATCTTCAAATATCTTTAGTATCCAGTAATCGCCGAAGCCACCTCTGCTGGTATCTGTCTTATTACCCGAAATTCCGGAGAAGGCGTAACCGCCAACTACATATTTACTATCAGGCGTTTGTAAAAGCAATCCACTATGGAAAGTCATATCTGTAGCGTTGCCGCCCAATGCCTGCTGCCATTGAATACCACCGGTTGCGCCCAACTTTAACACCCAGTAGTCTTCACTACCCCAACCCATTTCGGTCTTTTCTCCTGAAAGGCCCGATGCTGAATTGCCGTGCACCATATAGCCTCCATCGTCAGTCTGTATAATATTGGTGGCCCAATCGTAACCATCACCACCATACGTTTTTTGCCATTGAATAACACCGGCACTATTTGTTTTTAGTACCCAATAGTCAGACGATCCTCTGCTGGTATCTGTTTTATCACCGGATAAACCGGAAAAGGATTGACCTGCCAAAACGTAGCCACTATCTGCTGTTACATAAAGTGAAGTTGGACTATCATCATCATCTCCACCTATTGTTTTGTCCCATTCTACAACCCCCGTACCACTAAGCTTAACGATCCAAAAATCAGAAGAACTACCCACAGGGGCCTGTGTTTTTTCTCCTGATATACCTGATCGTGATGTACCACCCAACAAGTAGCCACCATCGGGTGTTGCTACCATATCATACAACCGGTCATCATCTGCACCTCCAATAGTTTTTTGCCACTGAATAGTGCCTGTTGCATTTAGTTTTATAACCCAGTAGTCATTAAAAGGAGAACCAATAGCAGATCTGTTTGCTTCTGTTTTATCTCCTGATATTCCTGAGTTTGAAAAATCTGCAAGCATGTAACCACCATCAGCAGTCTGAATTATTTTTTGAAACATATCATCCTTTCCCCCTCCAATAGTTTTTTGCCATTGAATGCCACCGGTATCGTTTAGTTTTACGATCCAGTAATCCCTTACTCCACGGCTTGTATCAGTCTTTTCACCGGAAATACCTGAGTTGGAATTTCCACCTAATATATAGCCACCGTCCGATGTAAGCGCCAGAGAGCTGTAACTATCAAAATTACTTCCTCCTATGGTCCTTTGCCATTGAATGCCACCGGTATCATTAACTTTTACAATCCAGTAATCGCCTGTAGCAAAGATTGGAATAGGCGGAGCAGGGCCACGGTTAGTGTCCGTTTTTTCTCCGGAAATACCTGAAGTAGACACACCTCCGAGTATATATCCTCCATCAGGTGTCTGCGTTATGGAATATAGGTTATCCGTATTCGAGCCACCAATGGTTCGTTGCCATTCAATTTGTATGTTAGGCTGGGCATAGGTCATAGCGGAAACGATCCACACACAGAATACCAGGACAGTAAAGATCTTTTTGTTCATTTTTCTTTTTTTAGGCGATTAAAAATATACTTGGGATAAACATTCATTGCTTGTCGTCTTCATTTTGATAAAAGTAATTTTACCGGATAAGTACCACATCACCTTTCAGTTGTTTTACCTTGCTCTCGGTTCCGGCTTCCATCTTTAAGAAATACATATAAGTTCCTGCATCTGCCGGAATGCCTTTAACTGTACCATCCCAGCCTTCTGAAGATAGATTGTCCGACTTATTATTATAGATCATTTGCCCCCAACGGTTATAGATATGCAGTGTATAACCTTTTATGATACAATCAGGTTCTACAGCGGGTTTGAAGTCGTCATTTATACCATCTCCATTAGGACTAAAAGCTGTGGGCATCAGGATAATACAGTCACAAAGCTTTGTACTGATCCGGACGGTGTCACTTCCCTTACATGGAGCATTGTTTACTGAAACCCAATACAGTCCTGGCTTATCTATAATTATGTCTGGTTCTGTACTTCCTGTGCTCCATTGATAAAAAGCTCCTTCAGACCTTGTGGCATGTAATAGAATGCTTATGGGCTTGTCCTTACAAATAGTCTGATCATTACCAAGATTCTGACGTGTGTTTTTAAAACGGAGGTCTATAGTATCGGAACTGATACACCCTTCCTTATTAATTTCCAGCCAATAGGAACCATCATTTGTTGCGGTATAAAAAGAGTCCGTAGAACCATCCTGCCATAAAAAAGCAGCATCCTGAATAGGGGTTGACAAACGAAAAGGAGGTGATGAACAAATAACAGTATCTGCACCGAAGCTAAACTGTATATCTGCCGTTTTTATGATAAAAGTATCTGTCCTGAAATGGCACGGATCTTTACAGATCACCCAATAGGTACCAGGCTGGGTAACGCTTCTGCTTTGATTTGTAAGGCCATCGTTCCAGGTGTATTGTGCATAACCAGTTGGTGAGGTTAAGGTAATTTCAAATTCAGGTTGATCCCCAATACAGATCAAAGTATCCAATACTTTCTGGCCTATAGTATCGGGAGGTAAGGGATAAACCACTTCATTGGGCAATCCCCAATTGGCATGCGTACCGGGAAATAAATTAATAACCGCAGACTGAAAATTGCAGGCGGTACCTGCCAGATCAGGCTTATTGATTCTGCTGAGATAAGTACCCGCTCCTCCGCCAATACAATAAATGGTATCATGATAAAGCTTGGGTGAACGTACAGCATTGGCAATAAATACCGGAGCACCTACAACACCGCTGGCTATGAAATTACTGATATCATACTGATTCAAAAATCCATGGCCTGCATAAAGCCGCGAATTATCGGGTGAGAAACAGGCGCTGTAATGAGGCCCGTTATCGAGTAGTAAAGCATCGGACACCAGACCTGATCCGGCATCAAATTTGCAAAGCAACAAGCCTTGCGCCTGAAGTGTTGGCGAAACTCCATTCAAACTTGTAAGGGCAAGCATTGTTCTGTCGGGCGAAACCGTCATGCCTCCCTGGAAATAAGCGCTGGAGCCTTGTATCTGTGTTCCTGTATTGGAAAGCACCGGGTTTGTATTCAGACCAAACCTTGTAAGGTGATACGCCTTAAATACAGTCTCGTTTTTAGCATGTATCATCAACCACAGGTCACAGTTATTGCCGGGAATAGCGATCATGGATTCGCTCAGGGATCCACCATCTAATAGAATGTTCTTTTGGCCAGGGACAATATTGCCCAGCCCATTGTCCAGGCCCATATCTACAATAGAATAGTACAATCCCGGATTGGCACCCTGCGCATTCAATGAAAACAAGTAATATTTTTCCGGAGTATCGATGACCGGAACAATGCAAACTGCCTGGCTTGTAGTACCCAAAGAACCTGCGCCTAATAAACCAAAACCATCTGGCATTACTACATGATTACGGTTCCAACATTTCCAGCCATCAGAATAAAATAACAATTGGCCGGTTACAGGATCAGAGGCCGTAGCGCTTCCTTCAAAAGTTTGAATTGCAGTTTGTATAGATTGTGCGCTTCCGTTGGTAAATCTTACTCCTGCACTATCACCAAAAGCCCACACCCGGTTAGCATTCAGGAACTGCTCCTGTTGATTATAATATTGAGCAGAAGCCGGCAGGAAATATGTGCAAACAAAAAGTAAACATAAAATTCTATTCATATTCCCACTAAGTATTAATCTCTTTAAACACTTCCAAACAAAATTAATTAAGTGCATCCTGATGGGTTAGCGCACAAATACTGAATTCTGAAATTCAGTATAAACACTTAGTTTTGTTATACTGCCTTATTGTAGTATCGTAACTGATTTTTATACTTTTTAAAAATGAAAATGGATGTATAACGAACTACACTTAACCATCGCACCAAAACAGATTTTCCAAGCATCGGTACATCGGGTTATTACATGCCTGGTGTCCTATATGTTTATGACCAGTTGTGTAATGATATTGGGGCTACAACCCATACAGGCACAGGAATTGCCTGTTTACCGGTCGAAGGATTATACTTCCCCCAACAATCAAAAAGTGGATACAACCGGGATTAAAAAAATCTTTGCTAAGGCCGCAGAAGTAGCCCAGCGTAATAAAGACAGTGCTATTGTAATATTTAAACAAGCAATAGGCCTAAGCAGGCAAATCAATTATACTTATGGAGTAGCCCGCAGCATGCTTGCCATAAGTTACTGCGAGGGCACGAAGGGAGCTTATGTTACGGCTATCAAAACAGCAAAAGAGGCTTATAAATATTGCTTACAAACCAACAGGCCCAAGCTTATGGCCCAGTATTATCTGCAGATGGGCGATAATTATAATCATTTAGGTTTTAACGATACGGCTATTCAGTACTCGCATAAAGTGCTTGAAATATTAAACAGGCATCCGGGTGTTGATTCCGGCGATGGGCAACGATGGACGGTGTACAACCGCTTAGGTAAGATCTATGTTTCGTTCAGGCAGTATGATTTTAAACTTGCTTTCTATTACCTGGAAAAGGCCAGGCGAATAGCTTTGGCACAAAAGAATGATCAGCAATTGCTACAAACTTATATTGGGATGGGATCTGCTTATGCTAATAAAGCCAATGCAGAAAACAATAGCCCGGCTGATTATAAAAAAGCCCTTGACTATCTTACTCAAGCTATTGTTTTAGGTGAAAAGTCGGGGTATGTAAATCAGCTAGGCAATGCTTATTGCAACATGGGTATTATTTATATCAACCAGGATAAACTGGATTCGGGAGAATTGTTTATTAATAAGGCATTAAGAGATTCCATGTATATAAAAGATGATGCACAAAGTACTATCAGGCCTTACCTGGCACTGGGTGCAGCTTTTTTCAAAAAGAAAAATTACACTAAATCGGAAGCTTATTTATTGAAGGCCAATGAAGCCAGCGCTACCATAAATGCCAGGAACGACCGGGTAGAAATTTACCAGGCGCTGGCCAATCTTTACATCAACAATAAGCAGTATGAGAAAGCATTGGTTTACCAGCAGGCTTATTCCATATTGAGAGATAGCATACTTAACGA
>JBAZWL010000059.1:0-21505 GCA_041660405.1 Taibaiella sp.
CATCGGAGGGGCAGGGAGCGCATCAACCTACTTCAGTTGGATCGAGCCTTATCGCCCGTATATTATCGGGCTGACCATTCTGGTGTTCGCACTGGCCTGGTTCAACCTGCTGAAACGAAAAGACACACAAAAAGACAATTGTGGATGTGGGGTGCAGAAAAAAAGTTTTATGGGGTCAAAAAAGTTTCTCATGATTGTAACGGTAATCTCTGCCCTGTTGATCACTTTTCCCTATTATTCAAATTTGCTTTATGCCAGCCCAAAGACAGCGACCACAACCGGAACAGTAAGTAAAAAACTTGCCAATGCAAAGTTCTCCATAGAGGGAATGAGCTGCGAAGGCTGTACCAGCCACATTGACGGGGGATTGAAAGGCATTAGCGGTATTGCCAGCTCCACGACCTCATTTGAAAAAAGAATGGCGCTGGTCAGTTACAACCCAGACAGTATAACCACTGACAGTATTAGCAAAAAAATAAGAAAAATCGGTTATAGAAACACTATTATAAACAAAGACTAGAATGGCGACTACAATAATACTCGATTCAACTATTACCTGCCCAAAATGTGGCTTTGCAAAGAATGAAGAAATGCCTACCGAATCCTGTCAGTATTTTTACGAATGTGAAAGCTGCAAAACAGTGCTAAAACCACTCGAAGGAGACTGTTGTGTATTCTGTAGTTATGGGACGGCCAAATGTCCACCCATACAAGCAGGGGCTTCCTGCTGTGGCTAGTTTACCACTTCATAGAACGTGATAAGGTTTCCATACAAGTCTAGGGTTGCTAGATCGCGGTGTCCCCAATATTGTTCTTCTACAACCGAATGTTCACTGTGCAGTACCCCCTGAGCCTTATATTCGAGATAAAGCTCATCGATCCCTATAACCTCGACCCTACAGCTTGCGGTTCCCGCTATGAAAGTTTCTGCCCCCGACCAGATCGGTCTAAGGAAAAGAGCTAGGCTCCTATATTTCCAGCTCTTGTCGCATGCCTGCCAAAGATGGATCTCGACACTTCCACGAACCAATATGGCAAAGCTTTCTTCCTGATGACGGGCAACAAAGCCCATTTTTGACTGGTAGAAGTCCACAGCCTTTTTAACGCTGACAGCAGGGAGCGCTGGAATACTGTTCTTGAAATTAACCATTGTTTTCTATCCTATAACCTAAAGTTAGTGAATTTAATAGAACTTTTTCCTGAACCAGAAGGCCAGGTTGACAAGTGCAATGAGTGCGGGTACCTCTACCAAAGGCCCGATTACCCCTGCGAACGCCTGTCCAGAGTTTATACCGAACACGCCTATGGCAACTGCAATCGCCAGCTCAAAGTTATTCCCAGTGGCCGTAAAGGCAATCGAAGTGCTCCTTGAATAATCCGCACCAAAGTATTTGCCCGCAAAAAAGCTGGCTACGAACATGATCGAAAAGTAGATCACAAGGGGTATGGCAATTCGAACCACATCCATTGGAATCTGAACGATCAGGTTACCCTTTAGACTGAACATGATCACGATGGTAAAAAGCAAAGCAATCAAGGTAATGGGCGATATCATCGGTACGAACTTATCCTGGAACCATTCTTCACCTTTCATTTTGATCAAAACGAACCTTGAGATAATGCCCAATGCAAAAGGCAGTCCCAGATATATGCCGACACTTTTGGCTATCTCACCAATCGTAATATTCACTTCCAGACTTTTAAGTCCAAAATATGGAGGAAGAACGGTAATGAACACGTAAGCGAAAACGCTATAGAGCAGTACCTGAAAGATACTATTGAGCGCTATAAGCCCTGCCGCATACTCGCGGTTTCCCTCTGCAAGTTCATTCCATACGACGACCATGGCAATACAACGGGCAAGTCCAATTAAGATAAGACCAACCATGTATTCGGGATCATCCCTTAAAAAAGTTATCGCTAAAAAGAACATCAACAATGGCCCGATGATCCAGTTCAACACCAGTGAAACAGTTAGCACTTTTGTGTCCTTGAACACTTCACCCATCTTTTCATATTTCACTTTTGCAAGTGGCGGGTACATCATCAGGATGAGGCCGATTGCCAGCGGTATATTTGTTGTTCCGCTGGAGAATGAATTGATAAAGCCAGATGATGACGGTATGAAGTAGCCAATACCGACACCAATTGCCATCGCCAAGAATATCCAAAGGGTAAGGTAACGGTCAAGGAAACCAAGTTTTTTCCGCTCCACTACGGGCGCACAATTGTTTGCAGACATCTTAGCGCTTTAAGTTCTCGTTAACGAAGTTCTGTGCGTATTTGCGGATCATCTCCCTTACTTCACGGAACTGCTCCATCACTTCTTCTTCGGTGCCTTTAGCTTTTGCGGGATCGGGAAAGTTATAATGGAACTTTACGGCATTCGTCGGGAAATAAGGGCAGCTCTCTTTTGCGTTATCACAAACAGTGATCACGTAATCGAAACTGGTATCCATATACTCATCAATGTTGTTGGAGGTATGTCGAGAAATGTCTATTCCATCCCTTTTCATGATCTCAATAGCCTTTGGGTTTACGCCATGGGTTTCAATTCCCGCACTGTATACTTCCGCTTTATCTCCAGCAAAATGTCTTAAATAACCTTCTGCAATCTGGCTCCTGCAACTGTTCCCAGTGCATAGCACTAATATTTTCTTCATAATTTCTAGTATCAAATGATTTTATTACTTCTTCTTTCCAAAAGCACCGTGTCTCTCCAAACCCCATTCTGCTTTCCAATTTTCTCCCTAACGCCAAGGGTTCTGAACCCTGCTTTTTCATGGATGCGAAGGCTACCGATATTCTCGGGAAATATACCTGCCTGTAAGGTCCATATTCCTTCAGCTTCGCTTAAGGTTACAAGCGCTTCTAAAAGCGCAAGCCCGATTCCTTTACCTGATTGCTCGGGGTGAACATATACGCTGACTTCAGCTACACCTGCATACACGCAACGTGAAGAAACAGGGGTCAATGCTGCCCATCCGAGCAAACTTCCATTTTCTTCGGCAATGACCCTGCATGTGCCAAGATGTGAGCTGTCCCATTCTTCCCAAGAGGGTGCGCTGGTCTGAAAAGTGGCATTGTCTGTGGCTATGCCTTTTTCGTAGATTGATTTCACCGAATCCCAGTCCGATGGCAATAAATTCCTTATCTTCATAACTAACGGATTAACAGCAACCGCCACCAGGGGTACAACTGTTTGCCGCACCTGCCAGATTAACCATTCCTTTTTTTGGAGCGTCTTCAACGCCGCAAGCCTCCCTTGCTAGGCAAGCTGTCTGCTTGGCAAGTAAGAGGAAATTCGTTCCATCAAAGCCAAGATCATATTTGCCTATGGTTCCAGATTGGTATTCCACTTCGATTTCCAGGTCTTCCATGCCCAATACCTTTTCTGATAGGGAAATGATGTTCAGCAATTTTCCAGCTTTCAAGCGATGCTCGTAGTCATCGGCATCCCATAACTGGAAGTTTGCCACTTTCTCATGGCGCACCTTTCCTCCACAGTCGATGAAGTCCTTGGTGATGACACCTACTTCTGTTACGTGGAAATGTTCTGGTACGGTTTCTCCGTTTTCTACTTGGAAATTAACTGCTTCAGCTGTTGCCAAGATGGTTTTGATTTCTGATAGTTTCATATATTCTCTATTTATGTATCGTAATTTTGCGATGGATTTACTCAAAAAAAGGGTTAGCAACAGTCCTTGGGATCTGAATAGGAGCCCATAAAGTCTCCAAACAGCTTTTGTAAAAGGGCCCATGTTTTCGGTTCTATGCAATAGCAGACCTTCACCCCATCGATCGTTCCCTGAATAATGCCCGCATTTTTCAGCTCTTTCAAATGCTGGGAGATCGTTGCCTGCGCAAGTCCGAGTTCTTCCACGAGGTCGCCACAGATACAGGCATTCGCAGAAATGATCTGCTGCAATATCGCAATGCGTGCAGGATGTGCAATCGCCTTCAAAAGTGTCGAAAGTTCGTTCTGCTCCTGCGTGAATATTTCTGTCTTTGTAAGTCCCATAATTTTATATCGCAATATTACGATACGTAGATTTAAAAAGCAAATAAAATGAGAAATAATTGAAAGGCTGAATGCCTCGCTTCTAGTATTGAAGGGTATGAAGTCATTTTTTGACGATACATGAGCTTCGTTATAAAACAACGGTACTTGCCAAAAAGAAAGCGGGAACCGCCTAAGGCTATTCCCGCTTATCTAAATTAACGCTCTCGATATAAATAAACGTAAAAAAAATGAAATAGTATTCGCCTGTCAAAATATTTAACTGATATAAACAAAATAGTTCGTTACTTTTTTTCTAGTTCTTTCAACTTTGCCTTCATTATTTTTATCTCTTGTTTTTGGCTTGAAATAATTTCTTCCTGTAATTTTTTTATCTCAGGGTCTTGGGAATTCGATTGCTCGCTCATTAGTATGGCCGCTGCATGATGCGGGATCATTCCCTTTAAAAACTGTTTATCCGAAACGGCAGTTTGAAACTGTATTAAAGAAAAGAACCCAATTAAACCTGCCGAACTAAGAGCTATCAGGGTTACGTTTAGTTTCTTATTCCCATACATCTTGCCCATTAACGCTAGTTCAATGATGACCATTGGCATAGTCATCAAGGCTGCCATATAGAATTGATTAATGTTTGGATAAATGTTACTTATGCTGTTAGCCATTGAATACATCAAAATGTACATCGCTATGAAAGAAAGTACTGCCATAGTCAGCAGTTTTTTGTAGGAATTTTTATGCGATGTTTCCATTTGCATATCTTTATGTTCCATATTTTTCATGATCAATCAAGTTAAATTTCTTTTCAGTTTGCTGTCACCCACATTGTTTAATCGATTTTTGCACTTCTCAGTCGTAAAGAATTCAGAATTACAGATACTGAGCTGAAGCTCATCGCTAGTGCAGCTATCATCGGTGACAATAAAATCCCAAAAACCGGATATAAAAGTCCAGCCGCTACAGGTATTCCCAGTACATTATACCCAAGAGCGAAAAACAGATTCCCTTTTATATTGCCCATTACCTTATGGCTCAATAACCTTGCCTTTGCAATTCCGTTCAGATCACCTTTTACCAAAGTAATTGCTGCACTTTCAATAGCGACATCCGTTCCTGTCCCCATAGCGATACCAATGTCTGCCTGCGATAATGCAGGGGCATCGTTAATACCATCGCCAGCCATAGCTACCTTTTTACCTTCGCCCTGTAGTTTTTTTATTTCATTCAACTTATCCTCTGGGAGCATCCCGGCTTTGAAGCCATCTAAATTCAAGGTTCCGCTAACTGCTCTTGCTGTGTCCTCATTGTCGCCAGTAAACATAATTACCTTTAAACCTTCCTGTTGAAGTTTATGAATAGCTGCTGCACTGGAAGCTTTTATTTTATCAGAAATAACTACAAAGCCAACGGCCTTATTTCCGACAGCTAAATAAGAAACCGTTTTCCCTTGCTTTTGGGCAGCCTTAACTTGTTCTTCTAATTTGGTGTCAATTTTGGCTTTGACGTGTTCCATTAATTTTTGATTCCCCAAAGCAAGTTCCTCTTTGCCCAGCTTACCTATAACCCCTTTACCGGTTACCGCTTCAAAATTTGAGATTGGTTGAACTTTTATCTTATTTTCTTCTCCGTAACGTAACGTAGCCTGCGCCAAAGGATGCTCACTGCTACTATTTAATGCTACTATTCTTTCAAGGACATCCTTTTCATTGAAATCAGAATTTACGCTCACTACTTTTTCTACAGATGGTTTACCTTCTGTAACCGTTCCAGTTTTATCAATAATAACTACATCAATTGCATTCATTTTTTCTAATGATTCTGCATTCTTGATGAGTATACCAGATTGGGCACCTTTTCCAACACCTACCATTACCGACATAGGCGTAGCCAAGCCCAGGGCACATGGACAGGCAATGATCAATACGGCAATGGCATTTACAAATGCATAAACATAAGATGGTTCAGGTCCATAGATTGCCCATACAATAAAGGTAACAATGGCAATCAATACTACCACGGGCACAAAATAGCCTGAAATCTTATCGGCCATTTTTTGGATAGGTGCTTTTGAACGACTGGCAGAATTAACCATTTCGATAATCTGGGACAGCAGGGTTTCTGAACCCACTTTTTCTGCCAACATTACAAAAGTCTTATTTCCGTTGATCGTACCTGAACTTACCTTGTCTCCGGTCTTTTTCTCCACCGGAACAGGTTCTCCAGAGATCATGGATTCATCAATGATGGCTTCTCCTGTTTTAATGCTACCATCTACCGGTATTTTTTCGCCCGGCTTCACTCTTAACAAATCCCCCTTTTGAATGTCATCAATGGAAACTGTCGACTCTTTATCTCCAACAATCCTTGTGGCCGTATTTGGGGCTAATTTTAATAGCTCTTTAATGGCACTATTGGTTTTCCCGTGTGCCCTAGCTTCTAAAAGCTGACCAAGCAACACCAAGGTCAAGATTACGGTGGCCGCTTCAAAATAAACATAGACCGTACCATGGTGGGTTTTAAACTGGTCTGGAAAAACATCAGGGAAAAGCAAGGCGACAAGACTAAAAAGCCAAGCCACGCCCGCACCAATACCGATCAGGGTAAACATATTGAGTTTCCATGTAATGATAGATTGCCAAGCACGTTGAAAGAACATCCATGTTGCATAAAACACCACGGGGATAGAAAAGGCAAACTGAACCCAGTTCCAATATTTCAGTTCCATTAACTTAAAGATCGGGTTGCCTGGTATCATTTCTGACATCGCAATTAAAAAGATGGGTACCGTAAAAATTGTTGCAATCTTAAACTTGCGCAAAAGGGTTTCATAGACTTTATCTTCCTCTTCCAAATTACCCCCTAACGGCACCAAGTCCATCCCACAAATTGGACAGGAACCGGGCTGATCGCTAATGATTTCGGGATGCATGGGACAGGTAAATTGTGTTGCTTGCTTTAATGTAGGCTGTTTTAGCAAATCCATTCCACAAACTGGGCAATGACCTGGTTTATCATACGTTTTATCTCCTTCACAATGCATCGGACAATAGTACACCCCTCCAGTTTCTTCCCTGTTTACTTTAATAGGGGTTGTGCCATGATGGTGATGAACTTTTTCTTTTGTATCCTTCTCATGGGCTTTCATTTCAATACTGTAATTTCCGCTAGCCGATAATGCTTCCTGCAACTTTTCAGTCTGAATATGCTTATCCATGGTAATTATTGCCTCAGCAGGTTCCAGCGTAACCTTAGCAGAAATGCCATCAATTCCATTCAATGCTTTTTCAACCTTGGTTCGGCAGCCCTGGCAGCTCATTCCGGTTATTTTATAGGTATGCGTCATGATTAATAAGTTAATAATTTAATGTAAGTCCAGCACCATAGCCCATATCACTATCATAGTGGGTAGATAGACCAAAGTACTTGGTAACTATATATCTAAATCCTGCCATGTACTCCTTATCTGTATTTACCATAAATTGAAAGCGTAATTTTTTGGAGATGGGCACATCTTCCCGCATCAACTGAAACCTGACATTTCCTTTGTGATCGATGGAAGCATCTGCGATAATCAGCATCGGTAGGGTATACTGTACCCCTAACTGAAATACCTGCCTAAAGTTTTTGGTATTACTCTGTCCGAAAATGTTTTTTCCTGGTGCTAAGGATTGTCCAAATATATTTTTGTCCAATGGATCAACAGTCCTTTTTCTAAAGTCCCAACCAACGTAAGGTAATAGCCATTGATTTCGTCCGATATATCTTCCAAAGTGGCTTTCACTTTCATATCCCATTTCTTTATCAAAACCAATTCTCCATTCTGTTGTTAAACGATAACGGGTATTGGCCAGCATAATTTCACCGTCACTACCATTGGTTTCTATTCCAACCCTTGCCATTGGATGAAATTCCCTGTCATCGCTAAATAATTTGCGTTGTGCCAATTTTGGATCAGGAATTTCGGGGTTAGGTGGCGAGTTTTCATAGCTAAATACCCTGCCCATACCACTCATCATGTGATACAAGATATGGCAATGGAAAAACCAATCTCCCCCAGGTTCCGTAGTGGCAAATTCTATGGTATCCCTTTCCATCGGCATAATGTCGATAACGTTTTTCATGGGTGCATTTTCGCCCTGCTGGTTAACTACCCTAAAATCATGACCATGCAGGTGCATAGGATGGCGCATCATACTATTGTTGAACAGGATAATCCTCACATTTTCACCCTTCTTGATCAGTATCTTGTCGCTTTCTGAAACCGTTTTGTTATCCAAAGACCATACATAGCGGTTCATATTCCCGGTAAGATCAAATTTCAGCTCTTTCCATGGCCCTTTCGGTAAGGTTGTTTTCTTGGGATCACGGAGCATTCCATAGTTTAACGTAACGATGTCAGGATTATCAGCGGCCATATTCATTCCTGCCATGCTTTTATCGTTTGGCATCTGCATACCCGGCATTGCTGCTTTTTTGTTTTCTTTTTTCGGTTTTTCCTCGCCTGTTACTTCCGGATACATTACTGTATTCATATCCATGGCCTGGTTCTGCATTTTCATACCTTCCATTTCGATCATGTTTCCGTTCATGTCCATCATGTCGTTCATCATTTTCATTCCGACAAAATATTTCAATTTTGGTAGTTTCTGGGCAGGGACTTTATCTCCTTTACCTAACCAAAGTGATGCCGATTTCGTACGATCTTCTGGTGTTACCAAAAATTCGTAGCTTTTATTTTCCGGAATGGTTACTACCACATCATACGTTTCGGACACGGCAATAATCAACCTGTCTACCTCTACAGGCTCTACATCATTTCCATCGGTAGCTATTACGGTTATTTTACCACCTGAATAGGTCAGCCAAAAATAATCAGAGGCTCCGCCATTGGCAATGCGTAACCTAACCTTATCCCCGGCCTTAAACTGGGGCTGAACATTCTGGTTCTTGCCATTGATCAGAAAGGCATCATAATATACATCGCTCACATCCATGGCATTCATGCGCTTCCACTCATTGTTAATCTTGGTCTTAAAATGCCCTGTCCTGATTGCCTCGGCATAACTTTGGGTTGTTCCTTTTTTAATGGCAAACCAATCATTGGCATTCTTCAAGCTCCGGAGTACTTCTTCTGGCTTCATATCTGTCCACTCACTCAATACCACTGGAATAGTTGGAATATCCCATTCTTTCTTTTTGTTCATAATGAATGCACCGTACATACCAATCTGCTCTTGAAGTCCACTATGGCTGTGGTACCAGTGTGTACCTGTTTGAACGATGGGAAATTTATAGATATAAGTAGAGTGGGGTTTAATAGGCATTTGTGTAAGGAAGGGAACTCCATCCATTTTGTTGGGTAAAAACAGGCCATGCCAGTGCAGGGATGTCTCCTCATCCAAATTATTATGTACGTATATCAAAGCCGTATCACCTTCGGTAAATGTTAAGGTAGGCATAGGGATTTGACCGTTTACAGCAATTGCCCGTTTTGTTTTCTTTCCGAATGTTACGGTTGTATCGGCAATGTAAAGATCATAGCGAACGGTGCGAGGGGCTTGGTTATTTGTGATGGTTTTAATAGGCCCCAAATTTGCTTTTGCCTTTTTGATGTTTTCCATCCTGGTACTGTCATCCCCCATATCCATACCACCCATGTCTTCCATTCCGTCATTCTTTTTTGGCATCTCCTTCATGGGCATTTTCATATCTCCCATATCTGAAGTCTTTGCAGGCTGCGGTTTTTTATCTGGAGCGGAAGCTTTCGGTTTAACAGCTTTTGCTTTTTGAACGACGAGCTTCATACCACATTTCGGGCAATTGCCAGGTTTGCTAGCTTGTATTTCCGGGTGCATGGTGCAGGTATAGATAACCTCGGTCGGTTTTTCACTTTCCTTTTTTGGCATTTTCATTCCCTTCATATCCTGAGCGGAAGCTACAGCACAAAAGATCAATAAAAAGGCTGTTAACATATTTTTCATTTCTTTGGTGATTAATGTTGGTTAAAAATTCTTTTTGCTTAAGCTATCCCTTGATATTTGAACCCAGCTAATTATTTGCATTTTTTCCGCTTCGCTCAAAATGGCATTTCTGTGAATCAATGTATAGGAGGACAAAGGCATGGTACCATCTTTCAAACTATTCTCTATGGAGCGCAATTTGCTCTGTTGTCTTCTGGGAGTATAAGCGCCAAATTCGTTGAAATTCAGTTCTGCTTTACCAGATTGCACATGATCGTCCAAGAACCAGTTCAAAGGTTGCACATTGGCATACCATGGATACTGAGTGTTGTTACTGTGGCAATCATAGCATGCTTTTTTCAGGATCCCCTGTACTTTAGCCGGCATAGCAACCATTTTAGAAATATCATTTGGCATAGCCTGCCCACTTTTGTTGCGGGCAGGTTGTATAAATTGGATAATTACAAGGATTACCAATAACCCAAGAAGTACTTTTTTTATGCCCTTCATGGCCACTATTTTAATTCCTCTTGAACCGTGCCGCAAGTTGGCATTGCTTTTCCAAGATAGGGATTTTTAATATCCTTCACTTCGCTCAACCAGATTGCTCCCTTATTTTTATTGTACATTGGGCAATGGTCAACATATAAAGATTGATTAGTTCCGAGCAATTTAACAAGGTCGTACATATCCTTGCTCAACATATCAAAGTGTTCACGCTGATGGGCTATATTTCCAACGTTGGCTCCAATGTGTTCAGCATGTTCTTTGCCATCATCATATATGTCGGTATACGCTTTATCCTGCTCTGGTGTTAAAGATTTTTTATCAAAAGAAGCAAAACCAGCAACCATTTCATTTCCGGCCGCTGCCGCATCTTTGTCATTATCAGCTGTGAGGGCGTTCTTTAATTTGATATATGAACTTAACAATGCAGCAGTAGAAGCACCTTTTTCTGAAGTTTCTGCTACGACATCCTTAGTTGCTGTAGAGTCTGGCGTAGCTGTTGTCTGAGTTTCTTTATTACCATTAGAACAGGCGGCTAGAAATAGTAAAGAAAAAGCCAAGCTATAAATTAATGTTTTCATCGTATTTTAATTAAAATATTTTTAAATTGTTGATTACCTACCTAAGGAAGCAATTGCATTTATATTACCTAGGCAGAATTATTTGATAAAATCCGAAGTCAATTGTACAGCTAATACACCCAAAAAAGGTGAAACTGTACAAATAACAAACAGAATTACTTTAAAGTTTCCTTTATCGCTCCGCAGGTTAACATTTGTTTTCCGAAATAGGGATTTTTAATCGCTGCATTATCAGACAGCCAATAGCTTTTTTTCATTGGGCAATAGTCATAATAGACTGGCTCTTTGGTCAACTTTACAGCTTTGGCCAGTTTAAAAAGATTGGTTGAAAAATTAGCGAAGTGTTCCCTTTGGTGGGAAATCTCCTTTGTTTCTGAGATATGTTTGGCATCAAATTCCAATTTATCCTGAAGCCCCATAAAAGCTGTCATTTCTTCCTTTGGCATTGACTTCATATCCATACTGCCCAGTGCTTTAGAAAATCCGCTTGCTTTTGATGCTGCTAAGGTTGCATCGGAATTTACCAACGCATTTTTGATGTCGTAATAAGAGGCTAATAAAGATTGTGTTTGGCTGTTTTGGGCAAAAACAGGTTTGATCCATGCAGCTGCAACTAAGGCAACTACTAAAAATATTTTTTTCATGATGTAATAATTTAATGTTTATACTAATTTTTGGACATAGCAATACCTATGTAAAATGTATTTGTAAGCTAACAGCAGTGAACTGGCTGTTTAGCAAACCCATTAAATCTTATATCTGAAAACTTTGGATGCTTATTCGAATATCTTCGTTGGGAGGTCGATATCGATGATCTATGTAACCACTTTGACCTCGCTCAATACTGCTTACAGGAATTAGTAGATTATAAGCGTAATTGGTAAGCCACACTACTGGTAAACTAACCAGTACTTTAGCGCTTTCCGGGATTAGTTTATTTTGGATGGTCAGCTCATTTACCACCTTTTTACAGCAAGGATCTTCTTTTGAAAAATCTAGCCCCGGTGTTGAAGTCATCTTATGTTCATGACCCTTGGCGTGATTGTGCTGATGATCTTTGTGTTCATGAACAGCCGCTTTTGTATGGGAATGATTATCATTATCATGTTTTTCCTCCATTCCCAAAGCACAGGCAAAGCCCACAACGGTGTTGAGCAAAAATATAACTAACAGAAAGATAGCTTTACTTTTCATGGATACGCAAATCTATATAAAGATGCAAAATTAAATTTATATAATTCAACCTATTAGTTATATAATTATGCTGCTACCCATTTAGAGTAGCAGCGTTTAAATCATCTATTCTTAGTTCAATGTTTCTTTTACTTCGCCACAAGTCATCATGCTTTCACCGAAATAAGGATTTCTAATTTCTTTTTGGTTGCTTAACCATGCTGCTCCTTTATTATTTAATGCCATCGGGCAATATTCTACATAAATCTCACCAGAGTTTAAGCCAGAGCCTTTTACTCTTTCTATAAAATCTTTGCTCAAATCGGCATATAAAGTTCTTTGGGCATCGATATCTTTGGCTGCACCTATTTTGGCTGCTAATGTAGCCAATGTACTGCTATTACTAAGCTCTTTTGAACCCAGTTCGATAGCATTAACAGCTACTTTTGCCTCGACCATATCGCCATTTACAAGAGCATTGGTAAGAAGTACGTAATGTTGGTACACTGCATTTAATTTATCGTCTTTTAAACTAGCCCCTACAGCTGTTTTTTCTGTAGGAGCAGCGTCATGACCTTCGCCTGCTGCATGGTTATGACCTGCATGAGCATCTTCTGCTACTGGTTTCTCACTATTTCCACAAGCTGCGAATAAAGTTACTGCAACTAAAATCATTACAAAATTGGCTATTGTTTTCATTTTTTTTTGTTTTTATAATTAATATTTATGATTTACTTATTTTATTCCTTCAATAGGATTTTTTCCTTTTTTAAGGATATACTCGCTATACAGCAAATATGCTCCGGTTACTACTACCTCATCACCCTTTTTAAGACCTTCAGCAATCTCAACCTGATCATCATTTTCTCGTCCAATTTTTACAAGTTTGGCTTCAAAATTGTCTTTTCCGCTTTTAATCCAAACGTGCATTCCTTTCCCATCTCTTATTACAGCATCTACTGGTAAAGTCAACACATTACTTTGCTGTGCAGAAGGTAAAAAGGCGTTGGCTTGTAAACCTGGTTGCCATTGATTTGATGGATTAGGAATAGTCCCTCTAATTTGTGTAAGCTGTGTACCTGCTTGTAAGGCTGGCGTAATAAAGCTAATGGTCATTTCTTGTGGCTGATCTTCCCAGCCGGCAACCACTACCTTAACCTTTTGGCCCTGTTTTATATTTTTAGCCTCATTTGGATAAACATCTGCTTCGACCCATAACTGGCCGTAACCTTCTAGTCTTAATATTGAGCCCCCTTCTTGCACGTACTGCCCCTGTGTTACGGATAGCTCTGCCACAACACCACTTTGTGGGGCATAAAACACAATAAATGGATCTTTTTTCTGTGTTTTTAACAATTGAAGAACCTGTTTTTCAGATTGACCATATAGTAGTAGCTTCTGTTTGGCAGCAGCAACTAGCTGACTTTCTATTTTATCACCCTGAAATTGTTTCTCTTGTGCTACAGCCATTAAATATTCCTGTTGCAGGGTAGCCAATTGCTCAGAATACAGTTGATACAAAGGCTGTCCTTTACTTACCTTAACTCCAGTTTCTCTGACATACAATTGCTCTATTCTACCTGCAATTCTGCTAGAGATATAACTACTTTGCTCAGGATCAACAGTTAACCTTCCATTTAGCTGTTTACCACCAGTAAAGCTATTTTCACCTATCATTATGGTGGTTATATTGGCTAAAGCCTGGCGCTTCTCATCTACTTTCAGTGCTTTATCATTACTATTCTTTTCAAAAGGCACCAAATCCATCCCACAAATAGGGCAGGTACCCATTTCATTTTTAATAACCTGTGGGTGCATAGGACAAGTAAAAGTCTGCACCTTTTCTTTTGCAGCCCCCTCTACAGGTTTTTTCTCATTGCTACACGCTGCAATAAATACCGATGGAAGCACGGTCATTAAAGCAATTTTCTTTATAAATAATTTACGTTCCATAATTTTATTTTTTAATGAAGCTTTCACTATCAACTAGATATGCTGCATTTCTACTGATCTCCCAATTGCTAATATCTTCTTTAATCTGTACCATCCCAGCTATGGTAACTCCCGTTTTTACCGTTTTTGGAACAACTACATTACCTTCTTTTTTAAATACCACTTTTTTGTCTCCTAATGATACGATCGCAGATTCTGGCAGCCACCATGAAGGAGCTATCAATACAGGTATTTTAGCAGTAAGAAGTTCCCCGATCCTAAAATTTGATTTGTTGAGGTAGGTTCTGGCAATGGTAAAGTTTTCGCCGTTTTTAAAAACAGGTTGTATCATTCCAATAGTTGCGTTCTGGGCAGTGCTTTTATCGGCAGTTTTATAAAACATCAACTTATCTCCTTTTTTAACAAGTGATGCCAATTCAGGTTTAAAGGAAAACTCTGCTAGCATACTATTGGCATTATAAATCGTAAAAAGCGATTGTCCGGCATTTACATACTGTCCTTCTCGTAGCATTACCGGCGAGTTTACCGGGACACTTATAGCTGGCGCAGTAGGGGTTGCAGATCCACCACCCATGCTACTCATTCCATCTCCACCAGAAGATGGTGCAGCAGATGGAGGCGCAACCGAAGCTGCAGCAGATTTTTCAAGAATGTACCCATCTGCACTGCTATAAATAGGAATACGGTAATTAACCTTTCTTGTTTTTAACAATAGATTAATTGCCGAATTATTCATTCCCAATAACATTAGCCGTTGTTTAGCTCGCTCTAACATGGACAGATCTGTTTCAGAACGTTGCAAGAAAAGCAATTCCTGCTGTGCGGCGGCCAAATCTGGGGAGTAAACTTCCATAATTAACTGCCCTTTGCGAACTTGTTGGTAATTGTACTTGATCAACAAACGCTCTATTCTTCCACTTACCCTGCTTGCTACGCTATTTTCATTACGCGTATCGTAATTAATTACACCTTGTGCTTCTTCGGTAAATATTCTAGTGCCATACTCGGCTTTAATTACGGGCAATGTTGATACAACCTGTGCATTTGTAGGTTTAAGCAGGTGAGAAAGATTACTATCTATTTTTACCGCTCCTGGATCATTATGGGCGTCGTTTTTAACAGCTTTATTCTTATTGCAAGAACTGATCACCATCATGCCAGCCATCATCAACAAAGCAAAGCTAAAGGAGTTAACGATATATTTCTTTCTCATAATCTACAATCATTAAGTAAAGTTTCAATTTTTCATCTAGCACATTCGTCTGCATCATGGTTAATGCTTCCCACGAATTGATTACTTCTGGTAATTCTATTTTATTCTCACGGTAGCTTAAAAAGTTAACATCCAGTGTTTTTTGTAAACTCGGAATAATTTTATCCTCCATTACCTTGATCCGCTTTTGCATAGACTGGATTTCAAATTGCATACCGTATAACATACCTTGGGTTTCTTGAAGCATAGCCGCTTTCTCTTTTGCCATGGCCTGCACTTCATACTGCATTCCTTTTACTTCAGATTTATACATTTTTGAAGACCATGGCGCAATTGGAATACTTACCATCCCCATAATGCTAAAAGCTTTGGGCATTGCTTTGGTTAAAGGAGACATGTGATCAAATCTTAGCTTAAAATCAGGTCTACTTTGTTTTTTCATCGCTTCGATATTCAACTGCATAGATTGTATGCTATAATCCATTTTCTTAATATCGTTTCTGGCCAAGGCCAAACTACCTGTATCAATAGCTTTTGCAGCTACAAAAACTGGCTGATAAGTGGTATCAATAGCAAAATCAGCATTTCCCTGTTGGTTCATTAAACTATTTAACCAAGCCCGACTTTTAGCAATATCACCTTCTTGCATGATGATCATGTTTCGGTTCTCTTCCAGTTTAGCAGTAGTTTTATATATACTACCTAATTTTGACTGGTTAAAAGGATACCTTATTTCTTCGATCTTTTTCATGGTCTGCATAATCTTTTCATTCTGCGCCAGCACTTTAATCTTTTGTTGAGCAACCAACCAGCCAAAATACAGTCGCTTTGCTTGCGCTTTGTATTCATTTAAGGTAACTCCCCGGGTTTCATTTTCTACTTTACCTTTCGATTCGATATACCGTTTGTTTGCATTTTGCTTCACTGGATTGGGAATATCCTGCTCTAATTGCAGCATTAAAGAGCCTTTATCGCTCTCATCCATAATCATTTGCCCAGGATAAGGAGTCATAAATGTACCCACACCTACCATTGGAGCCATCCAGGCTGTTGATGCTTTAGCCGTATGTTTATAGCTTTCTGCTTTTAATCCATACGATTGCAACAAAAGGTTATTCTTATCTATTCTTTGTAAAACCGTATCTAATGAGAGTAACGGTTTTTGCTGCGCGAATGCATAAAATGGCAATAGCAGCAGTATCAACGTTATTTTTTTAATGTTGTACATCGTGAACCTCCAATTTTCCATATTTCCTCAATTCGTATTCTTTAGACATTAAAAAGATGAGCGGAGTAACCAGTAAAATGTGGGTAGATGAGGTCAATACTCCACCTATCATGGGCAGCACAATGGGTTGCATTACATCTACGCCAACGCCAGTAGCCCATAATACGGGTACCAAACCAAACAGCGACACACAAACCGTCATTAGTTTCGGCCTTAGCCTTTTGGCAGCACCATGAATTACATATTCTCTCAAATCTTCTTTTGTGATGGTCTCACTTGAGTTTCCTTTTAGTTTAATGAGTTGCTGCATGGCATCGTTCAGGTAAATAACCATTACAATCCCCGTTTCTACGGCAATTCCAAACAAGGCAATAAAACCTACGGCAACGCCAACCGATAAGTTTACATCCCAAAAATAGATAATATAGGCACCCCCAATTAATGCAAATGGAACGGTAATCAGACTTAAAAAAGCTTCTCTTACCGAGTGAAAAGCGAAATACAAGGAGAAGAAAATAATGACCAAAACAATGGGAGCAATCCACATTAATGTTTGCTTACCGCGGATAAGGTTTTCATATTGCCCACTCCATTCCAAGAAATAACCTTCTGGAAGTACCCCTTTCTCTTTGTTTAGCTTTTCCATTGCCTCCTTAACTGTGCTGCCTAAATCCCGATCACGCACATTAAACATTACAGCACCACGCAAAATGGCATTATCAGAATTGATCATCGGTGGCCCGTCTTCAAATTTCACATCAGCTACTGCTGATAAGGGAATTTCGCCAAAGGTGGCCGACTGAATAGGAATACGCTGGATTCGCTCTACACTGTTTCTATATTCCTGTGGCAAACGTACGCTAATAGAAAAACGTTGTCTACCTTCAATAGTATTGCCAATGGTTGCACCACCCAAGGCACTTTCTACCACTTGGTTTACATCATCAACAGTTAAACCGTAACGTGCCAGTTCTTCTCTTTTAATATCGATAGACATGTATTTTCCACCTGTAATCGGCTCTACAAACAAATCGCTAACACCAGGTGTGCCTTCTAGTGCGGCTTTCACCTTTTCAGATACAGCAGCAATAGTATCTAGATTTTGTCCAAAAACCTTGATCCCTACATCGGTACGAATACCCGTTGCCAACATATTTATCCTGTTGATAATAGGCTGGGTCCAACCATTTACCACACCTGGAATTTGTAGTTTAGCATCTAGTTCTGTTACAATATCTTTTTTGGTAATCCCTTTACGCCACTCACTTTTAGGTTTTAAGGTAATAATGGTCTCAATCATGCTAATTGGCGAATTATCAGTAGCCGTATTAGCCCTACCTGCCTTTCCTAAAACCTTATCAACCTCTGGTACCGATTTAATAATCTTGTCTTGTATCTGCAATATTCGTTTTGCTTCTGCATTAGATACATCAGGCAAGGTAATCGGCATAAAAAGAATACTTTGCTCATCCAGCGGAGGAATAAACTCCGTTCCCAGGTTTTTAAGCAATGGAATGGTAATCAACAAGGCAATAATGTTAATTGCAATTGTAGTTTTTCTCCATTTTAAAACAGTTCTGATAATTGGTTCGTAAACCTTTTCCAGTATTCTGTTTACAGGATTTGCATGGTCTGGCTTAAATTTTCCCTTCAAAAAAAAGGAAATCAGCACAGGTGCCAGCGTAATTACCAATAAAGCATCTACAATCATGATAAATGTTTTGGTATACGCTAGCGGATGGAACAGTTTACCTTCCTGTCCGGTTAACATAAATACGGGTAAAAAAGAGGTTATGATAATGACTGTTGCAAAGAACACCCCTCTTGAAACCTGCTTACTGGATGTGGTAATCACCGCAAGGCGATCTTCTTCAGTGATCCAATCTGGAGATTTTTTAAATATATTTTTAAACCACTTGATCATAATGTTGTTGTTTTATTTTGGTCCTTTTCCCATAACGCATATCGTTCTGCCAGATGCTTATAGGCATTTTCGCTCATAATAATACCATTGTCTACAATTACACCTATGGCCAGTGCAATACCGGTAAGCGACATAATGTTTGATGAAATATCAAAAGCATTGAGCAGGATAAAGCTTGCCGCTATGGTGATTGGAATTTGTATAATAATACTTAATGCACTGCGCCAATGGAATAGAAATACAAATACGATGAGCGATACCACAATCATCTCTTCTATTAATGTATTTTTAATCGAATCGACAGATTCTTTAATGAGTTCGCCCCGATCATATACAATATCAAATTTTACGCCTTTAGGCAATCCTTTTGATACTTCTTTCATCTTTGCTTTTACTTTCTCTATTACCTCTGCCGCATTTTCGCCGTAACGCATGACCACAATTCCACCTGCGCGTTCTCCCTCACCATCCTGATCAAATATGCCCAGCCTGGTCTCTCCTGTCATTTGTACAGTGGCAAGATCTGAGACCTTTATAGGTGTGCCATTTTGGTTCTTTACAGGAATATTCGAGATCTCTTCGAGGGATTTGAGGTAGCCCGAAGTTTTAATGATATAACCCATATCGCTCATTTCGAACTTACGCCCACCTGATTCGTTATTGTTACTTCTTACAGCAGCAATTACCTGTGGCACACTAAGTTTATAATACAATAGTTTATTGGGGTCTATATTGATTTGATATTGCTTTTGAAAACCACCAAATGAAGCGATCTCGCTCACTCCAGGAACATTTTGCAGTGCAAATTTCACATACCAATCTTGTATGGCACGTTGCTCGCCTAAATCCATATCTGGGGCATCCAAGGTGTACCACAACACATGACCCACGCCTGTACCATCTGGCCCCAATTGTGGCGCAACACCTTCTGGTAAAGTTTTGGATATTGTACTAATTCGCTCCATTACACGCTCTCTGGCCCAGTATACATCTACATCATCCTCAAAGATTACGTAAATGAAACTCATCCCGAACATAGAGGAGCCCCTTACATATTTGATTTTGGGAATACCTTGCAAATTGGTAACCAGTGGATAGGTAACCTGATCTTCTATCAATTGTGGCGATCTGCCCATCCATTCAGTAAATACGATTACCTGATTTTCTGAAAGGTCGGGAATTGCATCTATTGGATTTTTTTGTATAGAGAATACTCCCCATATAAATAATCCCAAAGAAAGCACCAGCACAATAAATCGATTGCGCATAGACCATTCTATAATTTTATGTACCATTTTTAATATATTCAAATCGGTGCCTGATTACTCAGGCACCTAATGTTAATGTTTGTGATCTGATTCTGGTTGTTTTGCAGGCTGGCTTGCTCTATCGTATTTGCAGCAACCAGGAAGTTTATCATAAACTGCTTCAGTAGCTTTAAACTTTGGTGTATCATGTCCCACATCAGCAATCTTACGTTGCACATCATCTAACTTGATTTTGTCAGAATCGTAACTTAAGGTTAGCATTTTAGTTTTTGCACTCCACTCTGCAGTAGTTACTCCCTCTACTTTTACAGCTGCTTCTATGCGTTTTTTACACATACCGCAATTGCCAGATACTTTAACACTGTCTGTTTTAGACTGTGCAAAAGCTGCACTGCCAAGGAAAGCCAACATGGCCACCAAAGAGAATCTTAATGATTTCATAATGAATTGATTTGAAATAAAAATTTGGATATAAAGATTTTGGGCATAGCTAAGCTAGACCCAGTACACGAATGTGCAGGAAATGGGTAAGGAAAAAGGCTTATATTCTATAGGTGCAATTTCTGATAAAGACGGGAACACTCAGCCTTTCTGGTGGCGCATTACTGAATACAGTATTTGTTTTCAGAGCTGATAAAGCAATCTGATATGCGTCACTTTTAAAGGTGTGCTGGCAAACTGCTGGAAACTGTTTGAACTCATAAACAAGCTGAGTTGCCTTTTTAGATTGGTCTATCTTGGCCTGCTTAAAATCGTCTTTGCAACATGAATTTTTCTTGGTTGCATTTTTAGTCATTCCGCAAAACTCACAACTAGCCTCATCTGGTACAGTCAAGCCCAATTTAACTAGCTCTCCCATGCAATAATGAAAATGCACAGTTGCCCCACTGGAAGTTCCCAGATAGAAAAAAGCAACAATAGTCAGCAGTATTCTTTTCATTAGCGAGACAAATATAAGTTATTTTAGTAATTTTTTGTTACATAATTCCACTAATTTATTACATCATTCCTTACATAGCCCTAATTTTTATCATGCCATGAGTTAGTCGTTGTGACTGAAGAATGGTTGTCGTATGCCTTTCATTAAAAATCATATCTTTTATATGCTATCCAGTGGCTTTCTGTTATTTACTTCTAGTGATCTGAACTCCCTTGGGGATATACCAGTTACAGACTTGAACTGGTTGGACAGGTGTGCGCTACTGCTATAACCCATTTGCCAGGCAATCTCATTTAAGTTCAGTTCCCCATATTGAAGGAGTTCCTTAACTTTTTCAATTTTCTGCTGGATAATAAATTTTTCGATCGTGATGTCTTCACTTTCCGAAAATAACCTACTTAAGTAACCATAATCCCGGTTCAATCGGTCGCTGAGCACCTCACTGAATAGGATGTGAAATTCTGGTTGTGCAGAGTGGTGTATTAGTTCAACAATGGTATTTTTGATCCGTTCAACCAGCTTATCCTTGTCCCTGTTGATAAGTTCAAATCCCAAAATTTTAAGGAAAGCAGAAATTTTACTCAACAGTTCCTCCGATGGTTCGGGAGACACAATGGCCTGACCAAGCGAAATATCCTCAACCTGAAGGTCGTGGTGCTGAAGCTGTTGTGTTACTACCGAAATACAACGGTCACACACCATGTTTTTTATTGATAACAACATACTAATAGGTTAGATTA
>JBAZWL010000060.1:0-16500 GCA_041660405.1 Taibaiella sp.
TATTCTTATTCTTGTTTTCGTATTCTTAAAGTAGAACAACGGAGCATCGATGTGGACTCGTGGCAAACCATGAGCAATGCCGATGCTAAACTACATTTGTTTGCAGTATTAGACAACCCTCATTCAGGGAACGATCAAAAGTCATATAAGTGAGATCTCTTATGCTATCTCATGCTGAACATATACAAAAAAAAATTGGGCACTGAAGATGAGTGGAATAAGGTCTTGAGATGTTTTAATATGCCTGCCAGCGAATATACTATGGAGAATACATTTCATCTTTTTGAAACAGGGAATAATGCAACTCCTGCAATCATAAAATTATTAACGATTGAAAAAGCTAAAAATCCCTCAGTAGATCAAAAAAATCTAACTGATCTGTGTGACCGACTTATTAATTATCTGCGTGTTCGTTTGCAACATCAGCCAGACACAAAAAATGAGACTGCAAATATAATAACAAAGAATCCATAAGGAAACCCTCAATGAAACTTATTTTATTTAGTCGAAATCATGCGTCTGTGACAAAAAACATTTCTGGGTTTCTGGAAGGGAAAATTGAACAATTGTCCTTGCATGCAGGAGCGCGACACAATTTGTTTAAAGCATTATCGGAAACATCAAGAACAACAGGCATTACGCCTATTCAATATGGAATTTTTAGACAAATGATGATGAGTAGAATTTTTTTAACTGTCCATAATATTGCTGAATTTGCTAAAATGCTGCGCTTCAAGGTGACATGGCCTCGTTCTCTACCGCATTGAAAAATTTAAAAGAAGAAGGCGCAGAAGGAAATATGTTATCAGCGCACCCCATGCTTGCTGAAAAAGCATTTAATAGACTGGGAACAGTTTTCAACTTGGCATCTTTATCTATGAAAAATGCTTATGATTATTCTTTTATTTCTGATATCCCTGAAATGGTGATTTATGCACAGACAGTTCGTGGATTGTCTCAAACTGACTGGAAGGCAGTTTCATACGCCCAAGAAATGGCTTCTGGTGGGAACAACAAAGATACCTATGGCATGATGGGTGATATGTATAAATTTTTTTATTATTATAGAACCCATCCAAAAATTTCTGGTGCACGTTTTAATAACAATATCTTACCGTATTTTAAAGCTCATTTATCCATTGATGAAAAAAATGAAATACAATTTGATGGAAATGCAATAGAGTTTCTCCATCACGCAAGAGCAAAACGTGATCTGATTTCTGGAATTCATGATATTAACTCAGCCAAAAGAGCAATCTTAATTATTGAGATATTTCTAAAAGTACAGGAAAATTTATTTGATGCACTACTGAATAAAATTAACAATCCACTGTTAACTGATAAAAAGTCAAAAGCCCCTTCTATGTGATAAACTAAGATACATGCTCGACTCCGTGATGCTTTATTAATCAGTTTAAAGGTGGCTCTATTTATGGCTAAAGATGAAGATAAGCTCCTAACACCAGAAGTCACTCCTTCATCTATTGCAGTGGATGCAAATGACAATAATGTTACGACGCGCAGTAAACGAGTGGTGTGGGATGTTGCCATGCGTTGTTTGCCGAATGTAGTGATGGACAACGGAGTAAGGGTTCTGAAGATCCTTGATTATGGCTCTGGGAATGGGCGCTATTTACAGGCAATATTACCCATCGCCACAGCGTTGAAAAGAAATAGTAATATAAAAGTCGAGTTGATAGCCTATGATCCAAACTCACAAGAATTGAAAAAATTTGAAAAAAATCTTCAGGAAATTGCCTTCAAAAAAGTTGAAAGTCAGTGCCATGGTTATAGAGATATAGAATGTCAGCCTGGTGGGACACAAAGTTATCTTGCTAATACTTATGAAAATGAAGAAATAAATTTACGTGTAAAACTAATTCACGGCCATGTGTTTGATGATCTTAACCATATAAAAAACTTAATCGGCAGCGCACATATGGGTATGTGTATGCTTGGTGCCGTGTCGCATATACCCATGAAGGAAAATCGTATTAAATTGCTCTCTATGCTTAGCGACGTAATTATGGTAAGGCTGATATTAACGCTGCCGAGCTATATGATATTTCAGAAAGAAAAAGCTTTGATCGACATGGCGCGCAGCACATTCGTAGAGTTACTAATTGATGATTTAAAAGAACCAGGCAATATACTTTATCCGGCTGATAAGGAAGCTGGATTGGAAGTCTCTGGGAGCAAAACAGCCGTTAAAACTATAATGCATTTGTATAAATCTCCAGAAGAAATTATGCTTGAACTCAGAGCAGCTAAACTAGAAGGAAAAGTTCGTGTACAAAACATACTTCTTGAAGAAACTCTGACAAAAAGCTGGACTCTTTCCAAGGCCGATGAATACGCTTCTGCACTCATGCCATCCACTTTAGCGCCTTACCTTGCAACATATTACCTAGTTACCGCTTCAACAGCAAAAAAATTAGTCAAACCTGAAGTGATTCCGGAGGCTACACCAAAGCCTAAACTTTAGGTAAATCTCCCCTAAAATTCCAGACATAAATAATTTTATCTGAACAGGTTGCTCCTTCGCGTGCACTTCCAATAAACCAAGTCCCTTGTGAAAATCTTGTTTTGTAGTGCTAACTTAATTTAATCAGCGGCTAGCTACAAATTATATGTGTTACAATTCCTGCGGTTATTAACGATAAGGAGTTTTTATGCTGCATAGGTTTTCCCAAGAATATATTCAAAATCATGCTTTAACTAAAGGGCATGATATTTCTACAGTCGGTTTACAAAATCATGGTACAACAGATATCCTAGGAAGAAGTGTTGATATTAATCAATATAGAAACAACATGGATTCATTTGGAGCAGCACCAATAGTATATGAGCAGCCGACTATTGTAAATGTTGATAATTTTAGTGAAAATTGGTTTATAGCAAGGGATGAAACTGATTTAGCAGCTAAAGTATCGCTTTCATTTGATGTAAACAGGTTTCAAACGCAAGGTGCCGCTGAGCATCAATTAAGATTCACTAATAGCTCGGACAGAATTTATGAAGTTCATATTTATAAATCAAGGAGGGTTTCTTTAACAAATCCTACATTGACAGATGATGCACGAAGTCAACTTGAAAGACATAATAGAAGTAGTTATTTAACTGAAAATTTTATCCAACATTACGGCGATCATTATATATCTAGCGTGCAATACGGAGCTTGGTGTTCTCAGGAGGTTACTCAGGATAGGTCGGGATTGAGTTGGGTTGTTGGCCTTTTAGCATCGGCCTTTAATATATTTAATTTTAACGCACAGGCATATGCAGCATATAATACTAATACCAATACTCGCTTTAAAAGAATATCAGGTATTGTTTTAAACCAGCTTAACGGTGAAACATTGTCAAAGGCATTTAAGAAAGCAGTGAAAGAAGCGGGAGATGCAGGATGTAAAGAACTTTTATCAGTTACGCTATCTCCTTGGACTACTCTTGGGATAAGGATAGACCCGCTACCTCTTCCTACTCCAACCCTTGAGAATTTGCCTGAATTTAATAGAATTTATCGTCATGCAATGAAACTTAGCACCAATGCAGATTATAATCTGCATCCTCGTGATATTAATTATACTGACGCCGCTAGAGAATTATTAAATTTTATAGTTGATGAAGAACGACTAGGTGATCTGATGAGAGATCACCTCAATAGAGTTTTTACTTCTCCACTTGTTTTTCCATTGGCCTATGCATTAAGAAATATTCCTGAACGTGGTATTGCATTTATTAGCAGAACCGGACTATTACATAACTCTATTAAAAATATTGTACAATGGGAAACTAATCCTCCTTTTTTAAATATCGTGCCCACTTTACATGAATCAAATCCAAAAAAAGTTTTAATGATGGATTGGACGCGGGAAGGTTGGGTAAGATTGCCATGTATGTTTGATTCATTTCCTCAAGAAAATGCTTGCTAGCGATTCACACCGGTTGAACAAGGTAAATATTATCTAATTGATACCCAAAAATGGCCAGGATGGTATTTATTTATGCGCAATGATGATGCCGGAAGAATAATGAGCTGGAATCATGGTGTATCTGTAGATGCTAATGATCCTCAATCCATGTGGATCATTACTCCGCAACAAATTAATACAAGCGGGATGACATTTAGATTATCAACAAAAAGATGGCCTAGACATTATATTTATGTTAACGATCAAGGACTAGAATGGGTACATGGTAGCGATCATATAGCAGAACCAAGGGGACTTTTTTATCTACGTCCACCGCTTGGTCGTGATCCAGTACCAAGAATAAACGAAACCACTCCTTTTATTCCAACTTCAAGAAATAATGGGCCGGGAGGAGGATTTAATTAGGATTGTCTAGTTTTCTTTCTAAGGCAATAATTGTTTTAAGAAGTACATTACTTCAATATTAACCAGTATGTGAAATAACCATACACATACTGGAGATTTATTGCTTTATACGCAACCTCTGAAATATATCCTTCTCTTGCGTATGATTTCTAATATCACCACGAAAACAGAAAACGCGTACATCAATAGCTTCTGAGTCTAATACAATTTGCTTACGGCCAAGCGGAGTAGCAATTGGGCTTATATCTGCTGAATCTTTAATTTTAAATGTGCTGACAGTATCACCATTTTCATCTTGCGTCATTGTGCGTTTCAGACCAGTACCTGTTGCTACAATATTACCTCTTTGCATGACCTCAATAAAACTCTTTGTTGTAGCTGGATCTGCAATGATTAGTTTCTCATCCCAATAAACAAACTGCATATCATGATATGCAGTACCACCCGTGATTTGTACAAGCTGAACTTCTTGATCGAATTGATATGCTTGTTTAATGGCATCTTTTAGCTTCTCTTCATTAAGAGTTGCAGGATGCATTGGTGCTGAATTGTTTTCTAGGTTTGATGTCGTGTTTATTTTTTGCTTACCTTTGCCCTTTTTCATTTTTTCACTGTAGTAAGGTAAACTATAATAACTGCTACTCGAGGAGGAAATGCCATCTGCATTCGGTTGCAGTTTTTTGAATCCAGCAAAATCAAGATCTTCAAGTGTTTGAATGGTTTTTATAAAGTTTTCTTGTGACATGCCTAAATAAGGGATTCCTATAGACTGTTCACTTAAATATCTTGTTTGTAATTCACAACTTGTCTCAAGGTGATCTGTAATAGCTTTTCGATTAACTTCTGGTTCAGAAATATTAAGCACTAGATAATATCCATTCAAAGTAACCTTTTGTGGGGTTTTTTCTGACAGCCATGCAGCATATTTTTGCACTGCATCATCAAGCAGCTGCAAATATTGAGTTTTTCTATAAGAGTCATGGTGAAATAAAGTTAATTGTTGCGAAACACGCATGATCGCAGATAATAATTTCAATTGAATCTCTATGGGCTTTTTTCTATATAAAACACTTAAAATAGCATCTTCTAAACTATCGGACAATAAAATGTCTTGAATGCGATACCCGCTGATATCACTTAATGCTTGAATGACTTTTTCATATGCATGGTCTATAGCAAAAACTCTTACAGACAAAACTTGTTGAAATAAAGCAATTATTTTTTTTACTTGATCAAAATATGATGGTGCCTTGCTCAGGCTTATTTCGATCATCTCAAGCAGTTCATACAATTGCACATATTCTTTATCTTTTTTCTTCTTGTCCTCGAGGAAAGTTATAAAGTTGTAATAATTTTTTAAACCATGGGCAAAAAGACTAGAAAATTCATCTCTATGTTTCACTTGATCTTCTAGAAAATCAAACTGTGCAAAGATGGGCAATGCCACATGTTTCAAAATAAGTTTTGTGAGTAAAAATAAATAAATAGACTGGATTTTATCAAGATTGCCTTTTTGAATGATTGTATTATATGCACTCAAAAAGTCAGTCATAATGTAATGACAGTGGCTTGCCTTAACTTGAGTGATATCAATATTTGCACATGTTTGTTTACATCCACGTATGATGGCAGAAGCGTCTGTGGTAAACATAGGTGCATAGACCAGCTTATAATATTGCCTTATACTCACTATAAATTGATTTGGAATAAAATTTTCCGTAATAGTAGTTGCGCTTGTGGTAACTGCCGTTTTTTCTAATTCTGCCCAAATGATTTTGAATTTTTGTACATGTTCTTCAAACAATGCTTTAATATCAGAAAGATGTTTTTGATTTGCCATTAAATAACCTGTACTGAGAGTTTCTTTACCCTTATCTGTATTATAATATGATGTCATGTCATATAAATAAAATGTAAGCATTCCTATTTGCTCATCACTCAACGTAATATTAGCGCTTAAAGCTGCTTGCAATTGCACAAGATTGGTGCATAAATATTCTTTTTTTGTAGATGTATCATGGAGCGTTACTTCAAAATAAATTTTCTTTAAATCACTATTGACTTCAGGCTCAGTTAAACCAACTGTTTTTTGATGTAAATCAGGAATTGAATTGAGCAAAGATGTTTTTTCATATTCTTTTACATGTGCTATATATTTTTTGTTTTGAAGTATGTTTTGCTCTATATCGCTTATTGAACGTAATTTCATATAATTAAGCAGAATTCCCGAGCTGCTCAAAATTTTCTTTATTACAAAAAAGACATTGGCGTCTAGATTATCTTTAATTAAATATTTGATATGATAATCAATTCTCGGTCTATTTTTGACAAGAGAGCCTATCACCACAAGATTAGGAAATTCATGAAGTGCTGCACCAACAACATCGAAATTCTCATTATAAATTTCTAAACTTTCTGGAAATTTAATTAAAACATTAAATGTTTTAATATTTTTAAATTTCAAGGCATAAAATATTGGGAATAGCCCACTAGACTCTATGGCTGTATTTAAACTAGGTACTTTCTTTAACAATAACTCCAATATAACAGGATCAAATTGAGCAAGAACATGAGCCAGAGTGAAATCATACATTGACGCGCGGTCGCTTGCTAGAATTTCGGCATCTGTTTTATTCAATAGCAATGTAGCTGTTTTATAGTAAAACACTAGATTTTCATCTAAAACTTTATGTTCACGAGTTACCATTGACGCATGAAAAATGAGCTTATACAAAAAAGTAATTTTTTCTGGGCGATTTGATAGTATCCCCTCAACCTGTTTAGCTTTTAATTCAAATCCATAGTCTATGAGCAGAGACATTTTTTCAAGATATTCTTCTAAATTGCTTGTGTAATTTTCTATAGGATTTTTTAACTTTGCTCGCACAGCTGAATACTCAGGTAGCGACTCAAGAGATCTGTGCATCACTAGAGATTCAAAAGCACTCAAGAACTTTTCGAATATTTCATGAAATAGGGTTATTTCTTGTTTTGAATTTTTTAGAGGGCTATTTAGCGCGTCTTTTAGTAATTTTGCATTTTCCTTATTAGTGTTTTGCAGCTTTTTAGTAAATTCAGGTATGCTTTTTGACTGCAAACCTTTTTGAATAGTTTCTATGGTAGTCTTACCCATACGCGCTAACCTCTAATGAATCAAGTTTGTCAATTTATAGAATATTTTATGATTTTGCAATATAATTCGGTAAAGCTCACCTAAAACACCCCATCTGAGAGTAACCCAAATGCCATTAGAATTAACGTTCCGGAATAAACAAACCCAAGTATTTAACTCTGCACAAGAAGCACTCTGGTATTGCCTTGAAAATAACTATCACGAAAATATTCCGACTGTAATTCAAGCGATGTCTGGAACGGAATATCAGGAAAATCGAAATCGTGCGCTCAAGTATGCGGCTGAACGGAACAATGCTGAGGCCGTTAAAATTATATGCAGCTATAATAATTTCACACCTGATGATGACACTGCAAAGCTGATTCTTAATGCAACAGTTAAAAATGAAATTGAGATTGCAATTGATATATTATATGCTCTTGGCGATCAAAAAATTGATTTAGAAAAAGAAAAATTTGAAGGAAAAAACATGCTACGTATTGCCGTCGAAAAGCAAAGCATAAATCTTAAATTGATAAAACTTCTTATCAAAAATGGCGCTGATATTAACCAGCCACTGGTAAGAAATGAAGAAATAACCACCCCGCTATCCCACATTGTCTCTTTAAATAACACAGATTTACTTGATATTTTTACTAACCCCAAGTATTTCAAAGTTAATGAAAACACAGGTAGAGCTATCCTGCAAGCTGCCGAAAGCAACAATCTACATCCAGCTCAAAAAATATTTTTTGCAGCAAAAACAATTAACGCCACTATCAATTTTCATAAATGGCATGTAAAACGAAAAACTTCATTGATGCATGCAATCTCTCACAATAATGATGATTTCGTCGATTTTTTAATGAATCAAGATGCACGCGCCAATGACAAAATTGGAACAAATGATCCTACTGCATTGTATATTGCAGTATGCGAAGGATACATAAACCTTGTCACCATCATTTGCACATCAGCAAATTTTGTCGCACCCGGGGATATCGGTCTACACATACTTGAGTCTGTCAAATTAAATCTAATCATCATCACAAGACAATTACTGCAAGCAAGAAAATCACATGAATTGAGTCTTGATTTTTATACATTTGCAGATAAAACAGCCTTACGCATTGCTGTTGAAAATAAAAATTACCCATTGGTTACACTATTAGTAAGCCATGGCGCAAATCCTAATATTGTCCGTATTAATGATAATGAATCACCATTATCTTATGCAAAAAAACATGATCATAATGCTTACGTCGCAATTTGCAACTCTTATAAATTCACAACGCCCACAAACGAATCAACATCAAAAAATAAAAAACGGCCTATCACTGATACCTTACAAAAAGCGTACGTATCGGATAAGGATGATGATGATGCGCTCTCTAAAAAAATAAAACTATAAAGAGGGTATTTTTACATCAGGATCAACACTTTGACTATAATCAATATTTTCCATATCAAAACCAAATAATTTACGAAACTCTTGGCGATAACCTTCGATATCGGTTAAATTTTCAATGTTATCAGAATTGACATTATCCCAAAGTGAGAAAATTTCTTTTTGAATTTCCGGTTGCATTTCTAAATCATCAATACGAATTAAACCTTCATTATCACGTGGAAGTGGTTGCGGCGCATATAAATAAGTTTGGTATAAACGTACAATTTGCTCAATACAACCTTCATGAGTGCCGTGTTGCTTCATGATTTTAAACAATAATGAAATATAAAGCGGCACCACGGGAATGGCTGCGCTGGCTTGTGTCACTAAAGCCTTATTGACAGACACAATAGCTTCGCCATTTAATTTTGATAATTCATGTGTTAATTTTTTTGCAGTTTTTTGCAAATGCGCTTTCGCTTGACCGATAGATCCGTCTTTATAAATCGCATATGTCAGTTTGGGTCCAATATACGAATAGGCAACAGTTTTTATACCTTGCGCCAATAAATTTTCTTTGGCTAAAAATTCTATCCATCGCTGCCAATCATCGCCGCCCATCACAGCAATTGTATGCGCTACTTCATCTGCTGTTGCAGGCTCTAAGGTGACTTCTTTCACAATACCAGTAAAAGGGTCCACTGTTTTATTGGTATAAGCTTGTCCTACAGGTTTTAATACGGAAGAGAAAACTTCACCAGTTGTGGGATCTGTGCGACGTGGGGAGGCTAAACTATAAATAATTAAATCTACTTGACCTAAATCTTTGCGAATGATCTCTGCGGTTTGTTGCTTAATTTCATCAGAAAAAGCATCGCCGTTGATGCTTTTGGCATATAAACCCGCATCAAGTGCAAACTTTTCAAAGGCGGCTGTATTATACCAACCTGCACTGGCTGTACGTTTTTGATCACTGGGTCTTTCATAAAAAACACCTAATGTTTTCGCGCCCGCGCCAAATGCGGCAGCGATTCGACTGGCCAAACCATAGCCGGTAGATGCGCCTATCACTAATACATTTTTAGCGCCTGCAAAATGCCCCTGTGCTTTTACATATTCAATTTGTTCTAAAACGTTTTTTTCACATCCTGCGGGATGCGCTGTTGTACAAATGAAACCCCGAATTTTAGGTTCAATGATCATAATGTATCCTTAAAAAAATATCGATTATACCGTAATTTCTCGTTAAGTATTTGACTCTTGATATTGCGCAACGTTCTTGCCATTATCACATAATGGGAGATCCCAACTATCTTTTTATAAGTTCGCATCCTAACAGATGTGCGATAATTATGCGCGATCTTAACACGAAGGCCCCACTATGCAAATTTTGCTAATAGATGATGACATAATACTCAGCGGCATGCTTAAAGAATATCTTGATGCAGAGCAATTTATTACAACCACCGTTGCAACGGGTGAAGCAGGCATAGCTGCTGCGTTATCAGGTGATTTTGACGCACTTATTTTAGATGTAATGTTACCTGATATCAGCGGCGTAGATGTCTTAAGTAAAATTCGCCAAAGTAGTAATATTCCTGTGATCATGTTGACTGCTAAGGGTGATAATATTGATCGGATTGTTGGGCTTGAATTAGGCGCGGATGATTATGTTACAAAACCCTATGATGCAAGAGAACTGTTAGCACGATTGCGCGCTGTATTACGCCGCTCCTATAACGATGCCCCAAAACAACAATCTAATAATATCCTTTCTATGGGTGCATTACATCTTTTTAAGAAACAACACCGTGTGGAATGGCAAGGCCAACCGTTAGAATTAACAACTACAGAATTTAGTATTTTGGAAATGCTACTTGCGAATCAAGATCGCATTGTTACGAAGGATGAATTATCAGAACGCATTATGGGTCGACGCAGAGAAATTTATGATCGCAGCATTGATGTTCATGTCAGTAATCTGCGCTTAAAGTTAGCACAAGTCGTCAACCAAAAAATTATAATTGAGACCGTGCGTGGCGTTGGCCATAGACTAAGAGAAACTTAACATCATGAAAATTAAATCACCATTATTTTGGAAAATCTTCTTAGGTTTTTTTATCACATTTAATACCATATTAGTCAGTGTTTGGTTGGTTTTAATTTTTCATGAACCTATTTTAGGCATGCGCCCTCCTCCAAAATTTCCTATCCCGCTCGATTTAGTAATACTAGGCATCCTAGGAGGTTTAATATTTAGTGGTGTTCTAGCATGGTATATGGTTCAACCCATACAGCGTTTGCGCTCTGGATTTGCGCAATTAGCACAAGGTAAGCTTAATGTACGTTTACAAAAAATCATGGGGAATAGACATGATGAGCTAGCCGATTTGGCACGAGATTTTGATTATATGGCAGCTCAAATGGAAAATTATGTTAATTCACGTAACCAGTTACTACATGATGTTTCACATGAATTACGATCCCCATTAGCACGACTTAATATTGCAACAGCATTACTAGAGCAAGATCCTACGCGCCTGCCAGAAATTATTAAACGCATAAAAACTGAAACACAGCATCTTGATAATATGACCGATGAATTACTGACATTATTTCGAGCAGAAAGTGGTTCTCCTTCGCTTGATAATTATATTGATTTGAATAGTTTAATTTATACGATTATCCAAGATGCGGAATTTGAAGCTAAAACCTCCGGCATAAATATTCAAACCAATATACACGCCATCAACGAATCAGCATCTGTAGGAAATCTGTTTGTTGGTAATGCACAATTATTACATAGAGCCATAGAAAATATTGTTCGCAATGCCCTCTCTCATGCGGGAAACGATAAACGTATCGAAGTAAATTTATCTTCAACAAATGCTCAATACACTATCACTGTAAGAGACCACGGACATGGTGTTCCTGAAGAAAAATTGCATCATATCTTTGAATCCTTTGTGCGTCTTCAGTCCAGCAATCCGAGCAAAGGTTTTGGTTTGGGATTAGCGATTGCACGTCGAGCTATATTCATTCATCAAGGTCACATTAAAGCTGAAAACCATCCTGAAGGCGGATTGCTTGTGACCATCACCTTACCCTGCAAATAAAAATTTACAAAAACTTTACATTGTTCTTACAAACAGATTACGTACTTCTTGTTTTCTAATTGCTAATATAGCCAAGAGTAAGAATAGATAACATTTGTAAATGAAAGGAAAATTAAATGAAAAAAATTCTAGGTTTGATGGCATTAACATTATGTGCGAATGCAACATTTGCTGACGAGCTACCTTCAAAAGAAGAAATGGATGCTGTACATGCCTGTGTAACGGATGCTGGCATTGATATGCCTAAACCAGGAGAAGGCAGACCACCTAAGCCAACAGACGCACAAAAAGAAATCATTGACAACTGTTTTGAAGAAAATGGAATTGAACCACCTAGAAAACATAATATGAAGTAAAGGTAAAAAACTGTTTGACCCTAGCAAGAGTATACATATCTGGCTAGGGTCTTTTAAGGTGCAATAATGCCATTTTATATAAAAGATCCAAGCATCGCCAATCAATTAGAAGTAGAGTTACAACAAGTTGCGGTAATCCTGCCAGACGTTTATTTAGATTTAACTGGCGAAAGTTTCACAGCTAATGTCAATAATGTTTCTCATTTCAATTTTTGTGTATTTCACCCTTACCTTGATCCCGTTCAAGCAACTGAAACTGCGCTTCTACAAAAACAATATTATGAAAATACAATCAGAAATTTTGAAAAAAACCAAACAAGCCACTTAGGGAAAATCGACTTTCAATCCGATGTTTTCTTACAATCCAATGGCACAATAAACGGCGGAAAATTGAATAATGCTAATATTCACGTCTATTGGATAAACATGATGCCTCAAGATGCCATGTTATGCAGCGCACAATATTTATATCATTTTAAGACTAACAACAAGATATGGAAAAACAAAGAATTTTATAATCTATTTAATAAAAAAACTCTACACTCTTCTGTTTGGTCTGAACTATTTAACTATTTAAGTTTTGCAAGCAGAAAAAATACAGTTTCTACACCATTGACCATCTATGTGAAAGGCACTATTAATTTCCTGTTTAAAATTTACATTAAACATCTTACAGAAGGATGGCAATTAGACCATAGGGACAAGAAAATTCTCGAAACTTATTTTGCAAATAATGAATGGAAATCTTATCTTTATCAATCATTTAAACAAGAAACAGCTGGCGAAAATACTAGTGATACTTTTGATCTCATTAATGCATTAAGACTTTCGGCCAATACTCAATCACTACAGAATCTAGTTCAGAATCAAGCACAAGAAGAAACCCAAAAAAGTATTGAGCTAGAATACACATCTGTACCTTATAAGAAATCACATGATAACGAAGAGAATGCATTTGAAGCTATTCAACAAAGGTTTCAAAAGAATCAAAGACTCTCAGAAGCCATAAAGATACAAACTAATTTGCATCGTGAAGATGCGAGACTAGAAACTAAACCTTTAAAAAACACTCATGAAAATTCCACACGCACTACAATAAAGAAAAAATCTACGAATAAGATATCGCGACAACAGCCTATTCATCATCAACAAGAAAAGACACTAGTTAGAAAAACCCCAGACGCACAAGCAGATAAGACTATTTGGAGCACAATAAAAGCGCTGATGCAATGGGCTTATGAACATCCTATGTATGCATTCACTGCCTTATTTTCTATTATAGTGATTATGCAAATACGTCCCTCTCGTTCAAATCCAGAAGAAAAAACAGATATATGCTTTGATCATTTTGAGCGCATAGGCGGAAATAGCAATCTTTTTGATGCCAACGTTCTTGTCATTCTTAATAATAATAGTGATGACTCTCATATTGATGAACCGACTGCTAGCTGTCTTAATCTCTATAAAGCCCACACACTTTTACAAAAAAATGTGCCTTTTGGTCGCAAGGCAAACTGTGGTGGCAATGAATGTATCGGCTGGGATAGCATCTCAACAGAACGTACTTTACAAGAAAAGAAATATTTATTTGAAAAGGCCGCATTTAACAATATCAATAAAATTTATAATGAGCATGCACAGAAGCATAGTTTATTAGACTTACAGGACCTACTCAGAGACTACCTTACTTTCTTAAAGATTAATCTTAAAAAAATAAAAAAACAAGATGAGTATCACGGCACCCTCACCATGATAAAACATATTGGATTTTTCGTAGATACAGAAATTAGATCGCTTCAAGATATGGAAGATCTTCATAAACAATATCAAGAGCAGTTTTCTCCTATAAAAGAACCGCAAAGTGATAATGATTTAAAAATGCGTACGGAAACGATGTATCGCGCGCTCTATAAATATATATCACCTAAAAAAAAGCTAGCAATATTAGCAGATGTAGACGTTTATAATAATTGTGTTGAAAAAGGCTTTCATAACGATCTAGGGTCTTATATGCTACTGGGCGTAAAAAAATAATTTACCTGCCCCTATTTTCTTTAAACCCATGCCTGACCCCGACTTGTAACTTTATGATTATTTGGTACTATGACATCTACTCGTTAACTTTTTGAGGTAAATTAATTATGAGCATCACATTAAAGAGTCAGAACCAGGGAAAAAGAAGGTTTGACTTAGACATTACGGATATAGGCTGTATAGTGAGCGCTGCTACAGTTTCACACAGGGTCGGCGATCAAACTACTGTTACATTTAATGACAAATTATATTTAAATTGTTTTTTAATAGGTGGTGTTAGGGAATTCCTTAAGTCCAGTTCTTCATGGGGTGGATTAGTCACACCGGATACTAGGATTAATTTGAGTTTTAAAAATCAAGGCGAGAATGCCAACCAAGACAATCTTCTCAATTTAATTGCGGTGCAATCACTTCTGAATGACTCTAATAACGGTTTTGCTGATGAAAAAAATCTCCAGGAAGCTAAAAATATGGTTTCAAAAAAAATAGAAACATATTCTCCGCAAGACTACAACCAAGCGCTAGAGGCTTTTAATACAGCGATAGAAAAAGTAAGAACAGATTATATTAATGGTGGTAATGAAGTTAAATTTAGCTCCTTAACGCCAAAATAATAAACCATGATGAAGCAAGGCTAATTTCAAATTAAGAAACAGGGTCAAGCTTAATTATCATTTTTCCCAGATTTAAAAGTGTTAGGCCTGACCCCAACACTTTTTATATTTGTGGGTATGTTCTATTTTGATTGTTAGTATTAGCATGAATGTTATTGTTATTGTTATTGTTATTGCTATTGCTATTGCTATTGCTATTATTTACAGAATTCATATATAGAGGTCTACATCCGGATCCGTTTTCTAGTTGTCTTTTACGTGCATCTTCTAATAGATTATATAAACTTTGTACATCTTGATCATTATTTTTCTGTAATTCACTGTATTCGTTAGGGGCATTTGGAAATGATGCTACAATACTTGCATTTGTAGACATGATCAACCGTCGGTTTATCTCCGATATTCTGTTTAAAATCCCTCCAAAGAGATCCTAATTGGCCTTTAACAGCTTGGTTGTCTATGTTCTTATTGAATTTTAGATTGAAGAAATTTGAATACATATTTACCCTCAGGATTTTTTTGTATGTGGCATGTGGTCGCAATTAATTAAATGTCATTCTACTGTAATATTAGCGTCTATGTTTTAAGATTTTTTTAATTTTCCGTTTATGAGTATTTTGTTTGCATATTATACTTGATGCAGAAGCATTTAGGGGCTATAGCAAAGAAACACCTTTATATGATATAATAAACCAAAAGGCCGTAAATGTATTATGAAAATAATCCCTGACTTATCAAAAGAATACTTTTGTTTAGCTGAAAGTTTTTTTGATGATGGCAACTTTTCCATGTCCAAATATAACTTTGAGTCTGCCCTTAAAGTGTTAAACAAATCAGGTACGGTTGATAATACTGCAAGCGATGAGGTATTGGAATTTTATCTGAAGTGTTACGAAGGGTTATCTGAGTTGGTGCAAGCCATGAATCCACCAGATTCTGTACTCGAGAAAGAAATTCACCCCTACTATCCTAGAGTTTTTATAGCTATAAGAAAAAGAAAAATAACCGATTCCATAATGTCGCTTCTTGTGCAAATATTCATACCATTGATGAAAAGCGCGCCTGTAGCATTTTACCTTGACGAAATAGCAAAGTTGCTGAAAAACACTACAAAATATGATGAAGCATTATACGAGCTGTCAAAGGCTTATCTTGATTTAGCAAATAACATTATCTTAAGAAAAGATGACGATTGGGAAGAGTTAAAAAAACATCTTAATGCAGCTGCTAGTAATTTCAGAATTCATGACGCTGATCAACAGTATAAGTTCAATCACCTCGAGGCGCTCAGGAGCCTAACAACGTACGCTCCCAAAGAAGAAAAATCAAAATTTTTTATCATGCTCTTGGATGCTGTAGAAAAGAATTGCAACAAAATTTTAGAAAATCCTGGAAAGTATGACTTTGCTGAGAAAATGAATTCTGCAAGATTTAGCTTTTATGTGGCCAGAAAAAGTTTTTATTTGAAAGATTTAGATTCTACTAATTCTTTCTATTTTCGAGCTATAAACATTGTTCTTGAAATAGAGAGAAGTTAT
>JBAZWL010000061.1:0-15940 GCA_041660405.1 Taibaiella sp.
GGTTTTATTGCTGCCAAGAGCGGAAAACCTACGCCCATAACCAATAGCGTGAACCCCGTCACCGCTAGGACTGTGTTCAACATAGCCTTGTAAATCCTCAGCCATATCACCCAATAATGGATGTTCCGAAAGCCCATCAAAGTCTACGCCTTGCCAATAATTGCCAGTTTCGTCTTTACCCAATGCAAAGCCAAGCCCTTCATACTTACCGCCACTTAAAACCCTTAATGCTCCTTCAAACGTTGCTAAATTAGCGATATCTTCATGTGTGTCAAGGTTTCCATTTCTTGCCACTCCGTTAGCGTAAAATGGTACTTTTTTGTCTTTTTTACCTTCCTGTTTTACCCTTTTCCACAAAAGCCATCTCTTTGTTGACTTAATTAATTCTGATATCTCTGCAAATTCTTCATTATGTTGGTTGATAGGAACTACATTCATCATTTAAACCCCTGCGTTTTAGCATAAGCCCTACTTTCCAAAATTGGGCTCCTAGCATTGCATATAACACAAAAGTATGGGTAACATTCTTTTCCATCTTTGTTTATAGCATATCTGAGCTCGAAATTATGTCGTTTGCATCGGGTGCATGGTTTTAGTTTGTGGTAGTTGTTTACACCTATTGATTTCTCTAAAGCTTCTACAATATCCATTATGCAACTTCCTTAAAATAGTCTGATAACTTCTTTATAACTAGGTAATTACAGTTCTTTGCCCCATTTGCTATCTTCCATATTGTTACGTGGGAAATACCTGTATTTCTAGCGATAGCCATCAAGTTCCTATCTTTCAATCTTTCCTGTATTTCTTCTATTGTGTACATATTTAACTCTGCTTTATAAATAATTAAAAAAGAATTGACATTATAACCACCGCCACTATAATTGCAAGCACTATAAAAACCAACAAACATTAAAATAAAACTTGCAAACAAAAAATAAATCATTATAATTTGTCACACACTTAACAAAAGGACAAAACATGAACAAAGAAACAAAACAACGTAAGCCCTACATAGGCGCTTACATAAGCGAAGAACTGATGAAACGCTTTCAGGCACACATCAAAAACAACGGTGGGAATATATCCTGGTTTGTTGGAAAGGCAATAGAGGAGAAACTTGACCGTGCTAATCCAATATCTCTAAAAGATTTGGCAAAGAAATTATGAGCTTCCTAGACGAATTAGAAATTACCGAACAGGCTGTACAGGGTCCTTATTTCGGTATCATTTACGGACCAGCTGGTGTTGGTAAAACATGGCTTTGCAAACACGCTGAGCGCCCATTCTTCGTAGCAGTTGAAAAGGGGGTTGAAAAGGTTCCTGGTGTTGGTAAATTTGTAAAGGATGGCGAAGTTTATCTTCCTGCCAGCACACAAGAGTTTTTCGCAATGCTGCAAAAGTTCTGCAAACCTGGACACGACTATAAAACGATTATTGTTGATAGCGGATTATTTGTTGACAGGTTGTTTATCGAAGGAATTATTGCAGATAGGCCGAAAGCAAAGAAAGGCGATACTTACATCGATGTAAAAAGCATTGCCGATTATAATTTTGGCGAGGGTTACACGGCTTTGCAAGCAATTTGGGAAACCAGGTTCTTTACAGCGCTAAAATACCTGCACAAACACGGTTTAAACGTGATTCTGATAGCACATAGCCGCGAAAAGAACGTAAGGGATAGCAATGGTGACGAGTACAAAAAGCACGGCATTAACATGGCAGAATTTGGGCAGATTAGCGTACCTAATTTGCTAAGTGCAAAAGCTGACTTTGTATTGTTTATGCGTAGTGAAGCGCACACAAAGAAAAAAGCCAATGCGTTTGGTGCTGCTAGAACAGTTGCAGACATTAACCAAGCTCCTGAAATTACCGTATATACAAGGGGAACAAGTGCATTTGACGCGAAAATAAGGACCGAGAAAGTGAGTAATGTAGATGATAGTTATGTTATTGACATCAACGACGAAACAACATCTAAAAAACTTTTTGAGGATTTGGTGAAATGAAAACATATGCAAATGGTGACGCTTTTCCAACTATTTCTGGACAATCATTAGGACTAACAAAACGAGAATACTTCGCAGCAATGGCAATGGGAGGAATGTCCGATAGTCAATATACATACGAAAGAATTGCAGAAATGAGCGTATCTCAAGCTGATGCATTAATTAAAGAACTTAACAAAACACAGGAAAAAATCTAATGGCACAATTTACAAAAGACACATCAAAAGTACGCGCGTTTTCTGCCGGCCCTATTAAAGAAACAAATATGTATCCATGCACTATAATAAAAGCTTACGACAGGGCATCACAAACTCAAGGCAGCGAAGCAAAATCAATCCATCTTGATATAGTTGCAGACACAGGGCAATATGGGTCAATTGATCTTTGGTATCAAAGCGCAAAAGGATTGTCAGTAGACAAAAACGGCCGTGATCTTCCAGCCTTGTCATCAATAAATGATTTAATGGTTCTGCTCGAGCTGGATAGTTTAGACGCAAAGCCGGGCATGGTCAAGATTTACGATTTTGACATACGGCAAGATGTTGATACAAAAAAGCGTATCTATCCTGATTTAATTGGCCAGTCAATCGGAGCTGTATTCCAGATGGTTGAAACTCTAAAACAAGTAAATCAAGGTGGCGTGTGGGGCGACGACCCGGCCGGGGCAAAGGTATGCCGGCCGGAATTCTTACAATTCTGCTCACCGGATGGGCACAGTGCATCTGAGTTTATGAATGGTCAAGATCCTGTTGCGATTGAGCGTTACCTTGCTGGACTTGATGCAGTGCGCAATCGTTCAGAAGATGCGCATATCATAAAGCAAGCTAATAACGCTGAAAATGCTCCTGTGAAGGATGCTATCACGTTCAGCGACGATGATTTCGATTCTGTGCCATTCTAATCTAAAACATTAACAATTTTGCCAAGGATGGCTCATTAAATACAGGTTAAAAAATGAAAAAAATATTTAAATATAAATTGGATGTTGTTCAAAACCAATCCATATCAATTCCAAAAAACGCAAAAATACTTTGTGCTCAAGTGCAAGGAATTAATTTAAATATATGGGCGATTGTTAATGATGATGATGTAAAAGAAGAACGTAAAATATCTATTTATGGGACGGGTCATGATATGACAGAAAATCCAGGGCATTATATTTCAACGGTACAGCTTAATAATGGAGCGTATGTGTTTCATATTTTTGAGAATTAGATAAATAACAATAATAGCCATGGATAGCGCAACAAGGTGGAGATAAAAATGACAAGTATATATCAATTGAAAGACGAGCAAGCCAAAGTACTTGAAGAACTTGAATGGGTATCTGACGACGATGCGGAAGCGATACACGCTATTCTTGATCGCATACAAGGCGACGTTAAGCGTAAGCTGGATTTTTGGATAACGCCGTTGAAACAAGCTGAGGGCGAACTTGAAATTGCAAAGCAAAAAAAGAAGATTGCAATCGAAGCCCACGATAAAAACATTCGACGCAAAGAATCACGTGCAGCATGGATAAGACAACACGTGTTGAATTTAATGATAGATTTCGACATAAAAGAATTTCATGATGATTTGTTCAATGTATCTCATAGACTTACGCCTGGTGCCTTGGTTTTTAGCGAAAACTTCAATCCTGACGACTTGCCGGAAGGTTACGTAGAAACTAAGGAAGTGAAGGAAATTGATAAAAAGGCTTTGACGGATAAATTGCGTCTGTCTATTTATGATGCTGATGCAAAAAAACTGGATCCTGATGTTGCTTTGGTTTCGCTTGATGAATTTCCGGGGGTGCTGTTGGAAAGAAAAGAAAGTTTACGCATTCTGTAGTTATGAAAAAGAAAGAGTTACGTTATTTTCAAAACGACTGCATAAACTCAATAATGGAATCGTTAAAAAACAAAGATTCTAACCCCTACGCAAACTGCGTAACCGGATTTGGAAAGTCTGTAGTTATGGCTGATTTGACAGAAAGAGCGTTAAAAAAAGGCAAACGAGTTCTACAGCTGGTCCCAAATCACACATTATGTACCCAGAACTATGAACAAACTTTTAGTTATGTTACAGACAAACAGGCTGTTGGCGTATGCTCTGCAAAGGTATCAAAGTTTCAAACGCATAGACAGGCTGTTATTGCCACACAAACAAGCTTTTTAAGGCGTCGCACTACAAGCGGTTCATTTGATGTTGCCATTATTGACGAGTGCGATATGGTTTCTCCGATTGAAGGTACAACATACCAAAAGATAATAAAATCACTGTTGCGTATAAATCCGCGTATGCGCATTGTTGGACTTACAGGTAGTCCGTGGAGATCAGATCAGGGCAGCATACATGACAAGGTAAAGAACGGTAATGTAATCTTCACTGAGTGCTGTTATGAGTCTGATATCCCAAGGCTTATAAATGAAGGTTATTTATCATCAGTAAAGGTAATCAATACACATATTTCTGTTGACCTTGAAGGCGTGAAAATAAAAGGCAATGATTACGATCAGTCTGAGTGTGGCGTTAAGTTTGACAAGATTGTCAATGATGCTGTTGCAGATTTTAAGCAATTGTTTATTGATAATGGCATTAAAACAGCTCTTATCTTTGCAAGCACTATTGCAAACGGCAAAAGGATAGTTGAAGAGTACGGAAACAATAGTGAGTGTAAACTCGCTCATGGAGACCTAACAAACCACGAACGTAACGAGTTAATACATTGGCTGAAGGATGGCATAGGTAATCGTTATCTTGTTAATGTAGGGCTTTATACTCGCGGTTTTGACTTTCCAGGGTTGGAAGCACTGGTATTATTACGGGCGACAACATCATTAAGGCTTTACGTTCAAATCATTGGAAGACTGCTTCGCTCACATGACGAAAAAGAGTTTGGTTTATTAGCTGATTATGGAACAAATGTTTTTAGGTTTGGACCTATTGACAATTTGACACCACCTAAGCCCCCAAAATCAGGAGAAGCGCCCAAAAAATTATGCCTTAACTGTGGATTTCCTAACAATTTAAGCGCAAAAGTCTGTAAGGAGTGCGATAGTGCCTTTATCATTCTTGATGATGCTACTGGAAAATATGAAATGCGTTCGAAAGCGCAAATATTAGCTATGAAACAAGAGAAAACAAAGATAAGTTACGCTGTTGATAATGTTTGCTTTAGTAAATATACCAAGGACGGTCGGGATATGATAAAAGTTGAGTTCTTTACCAAAGATTACAATGATTTAGATGATCTTATTTGTAGTGATTACATTTGTCTGGAACACGGTGGGTCTGCTGGGGGGTTGGCGTTGGCTAAGATAAAGAATTTGATGAAAAATCCAAGAGCCGATTGGCGTAAAATTCAGCAATTTGAAGGGGGCGCAAATGTTAAGAACGTATTGTTTTTACTTAATGAATATTATGAAGAGTTCTTTAATAATATTCTCTGGGTCGTTACCGTGCGTAATGGTCGGTTTATTAACGTAGTTGAATATCTTACTGATTAATGTTAATCTGTAGTTGTTATTTGTGTACCAGCGCGAACTGTTAAACAAATAACTTATGTTATTACTAAAGCCCTGTTCTTATCTTTGTTCGCGCATTGATTGACAGGGCTTTTTTTATGAGCAAAATTTATGGAACTTACACAAGAATATTTGAAATCTATATTGCATTATGATCCTGACACCGGGATTTTTACTTGGAAAGAAAGAGAATTATATTCAATAGGTAAAATGTATAAAAGTCAATCATTGAATACGCGATTTGCTGGTAAAAAAGCAGGATATGTTAATAAATTAGGTTATGTTTATATAAGAATAGACGGAAAAGATTATTTGGCGCACAGACTTACTTTTTTATATGCGTAAGAGCTTAGGTAGCTTTAAAACTGCAATAGAAGCTCATAATGCCTATTTAGAAGCAAAGAGAGAACTTCACCCGTTTGGATTAATATAATGGATATTTTATCGGCGCTTGCAGAAATAAATAAAAGTACAACTGTTGTTAGTTATAAAAATGATTTTATGAAAGATGCAGTTTGGGAAACTTGCCTTTACCGGCTTGGGTTTGATTCTCGATATTATCGATACATAGACCCATGTGACCGTGAAGATTTTTTGAATAGAATTGAGAAGCAAAAATGAAAATAATAATTGAAATTGAAGGAATTAATGAATTAATTGAATTAAGATATTTTCTTAATTCTGTTAATTTAACTAAAAAACATTTAAAAGATTTATCAGTAGATATTGATACTTTAGAGTTTACAGTGAGAACACAGAATTGTTTACGAGATGAAGGGATAAATACAGTTTGTGATTTGTTGAAATGGTCAGAAGTTGATTTATTAAAAACTCCAAATATTGGAAAAAGATCATTAACTGAAATAAAGAATATTCTTAAAATTAATGGCTTTAGCGAACTAGGAACAATGAAATGATTGACGACCTTATGACCGAGGATAACGAGATGTTCAGGGAACTGGACAACCAGCTGACAGATGAAAAATGTTATGATTATATTAAAACCATGATGCGAAAATTCTATGCAGATGGCTATGAACAGGCCGTAAAAGATATTATGCACATTGAAGAAACAGGGGTAGTTATTTTATGAAAATAACAAATAGATATATTGAGCTTGTTCATATGTTAAACAACAGCAAAACCGAAGAAGAGCACGGCGAACTCCTTGATCATTTGAAAGCATGGCTGGAAGGTGTAAAAGACTGCGGTAAATTCATATCCATGCAAATGGCTGAGATAGAGTGTGGTCAGGGGCGCAAAAATAATAACGGCATATGGCTGGATTGGGAGGCGCATAATGGACCGTCTAGTGAGTATCGAAGGGCGATAAATTCATGATTTCAGACGCTGTATTCACCGAAGAAATGCACAGGCATTTGAAAGCGCAAAACTTTGCAAAGAAGGACAGAATCAAAGCCATTAACCTTTATTTGTCGCAAGATATTGATCGTGACAATGCTTTAGACATTGAGCAAGACAAAGCTTCGCTTTTTAATAAACAAGCGTTTATACCTTCTGAATTTAAAGAGCAGTGTGATTTTGTGGAATGGTTTAAAAAAACCTATCCTGGCATTGTAATAATGTCTATACGCAATGGTGGAAGCCGATCTCCAAGAGAACGAACCGAGCAAATGCTTGAAGGATTGCACACAGGTGCTGCTGACTTATTTATCCCTGCTTGGTTATGCTGGGTTGAGATGAAGCGTGTTAAAGGCGGCGTGCAGTCTGAGAAGCAATTAGAGTTTGAAGCGTATATTGAAAGTATTGGACAAACTTATTTATTGTGCGAAGGATTTGAAGTTGCAAAGAAAAAGATTGTAAATTTTGTAAATGCGAGTATATTACCCAGCACTGACAAACTTTAATGGAAAGGTGGAAAGAATGACTAAGAAACAATTTAACGATAAATGCAAAGAACTTGAAGAAGCTGGTTGGACAATAATCACTTATGAGCCGCTTAAAAAAAAAGCAGTTTATCAAAAAGGTAAGGAGACATACTTTGTCGGATAATAAAGAATCAACAAATAGGCTTCTTGTGGCTGCACGTCAGTTGGTTTTGTTGCTAGAACAAAACATTGACGACGAAGAACTACCGGACTTTTCAATAGCAGAGAACGAACTGCACAAAGCAATTGATGAGTTCATTACAGTAACCAATGTTCGGTGTGAGAATTGTGGAAAGAAGATGCCACAGGATCAGATTGACATAGGATATAAATTTTGTTGCAAACAATGCAATAAGGATTATTTTACGTTATGAATGACATTATTGAAAGATTTGAGGAAGATTCGGAAGAAGTAATTGATGCTCTAATCGAATACTTGCAGGAGATAAAAGCAGGACAACACGAAGAACACGCCATATTACTTGATGCTGTACTGAGCCATGCAATACATTGCGCTTTTGAGAAAAGATTCAAACCCATTAATGTACTAATAAACAGCGCAATTGAGCGCAAGGCTAAAAAATAAATGAAACGAATGCTTATTGCATTACTCTTAACGTTATCAGTAAACGCTCATGCTGTAGATCAACACACTTTTATTCAGCGTGTTGACATAACGGAAGTGGTTGAGCCACACACAACATACACTATGCCAGGCGTTAAGTTGCCTATTGATATGGATCCTACACATGTTTGGACAGGAGTAGGAATGTGCATGCTGCCTGGAGATCCAACGGATAAAGACTACAATCCATTTACTGAGCAATTGGTTTTACAAGGATGGCTTAGAAATATTGACGATGATGCTGTAAAACACCAATATTATTTCAATAGTGTAGTTGATAGTCAGCATGTAAAATGCGTGTATCAGGCTTTTACACCAGAAAACAATGTACATATGCACCACAAGATTCGAGCTGTCTTAGAGTGCAAGAACTTTGGAAATAAACCGGCATTTTGCCGAGCAAGAATGTGGATTCATTATAAGAAATGAAAAAAATATTATTATTATTAACACTGTTATTATTAACATCAATAACAGCAAATGCTGAGATATTAGGATTGAGCGCAAGACAGTTTGTTGGTTTTACTGTTTCAGTTCAAAGTAGAAATCCAGCTGTAATTGCTTTTAGATATGGAACTGCTCCTGACAAGCTTACTACTGTTATACACAGCTTTTCATTAGTAAATGACTATACTTTTTTTGTAGAGTTACCACCTAACAAGGTTTATTACTGGAAAGTATTATTGCGTGATATTGACGGAAATCTTATTCAACAAACAACTGTAAGACAGTTAATAACATTTAAAACGCCATGAACAGAGAAAACGAACACGCATTTATATTTACAGTATGCTTTGTTAGCATGATTGTACTAACACTATTGAGTTTGATAGCATGAAAATTGAAAAAGGCGTGATGATTGTTAAAGATGGGAAAGCTTGGGGCGAGGTTTACTCGGGTGGAAATGCAAAGTTATACGGATGGGTTGACATAGAAAGTGCGCCAATTCATGACCCTGAGCATTGTAAGATACCATCTGATGCAACATATCCAGGTAGCCCTTATATTGATGAGCTAATGACAGGAAATATTGTTTTAGTAGAGAGAGTTACAAATGTTTACATTAAATAAGATAAGTAACTGGAGCTTAAAAGACATTTACAGGCTTCCAATTGCTATTGTTTTATCGCTGTTAATTATGCGAAACTATTCATTACGAAAAAAAGGATTACTTCCAGATAAATGGTACTGGGCAGATAGTGTTATTTTAAAGTGGGGATATGTTGTATCATGATATGGTGGATATTGTTTAATTTAGCTATATTGGTGTTTTTTATTAATAGATATTTAAATCACAAAAAAGACTAATTTCATATCTTCTTCTGTTAGTCAATCCTTTGTCAACTTTACCGCCACATTTATTCCAGCGTTTTAATTGCGCTGGAATAGCGTCATAAAACCCATTATTCAACAATTCAAGCAAATTACTATGTTTGAAAGCGTCGATACCTACGTTAAAAACGAATGATAACAAAGCATCGAATTGATTTTGCGTTAGCGATACCTTAACAAGTTTTGTTAGTGCGTAATCTCTTATTGCAAGATCTTGCTTAAGCAATTTCCTTATTTGCTCATCTGTAATTCCTTTTACATAACGAACAGACTTACCGTCTATAAATACGTTACCTGAGCTTAGCTCAGACTTTGTAAGTAAATGACCGACACCAATAGTCAATTTACCACCAGAGTCTTTGTAAGGAAGGTTTTTTGACCCTTCCCAAAGAATCAATTTATCAATAATATTTTCGCTTATCATTTCTTACTCTGTGACCTAACAAAAGCAACAGCCAATTCAATTCCAAGATTGATTGCCCAGTCTGTTATTTCAATGCCAATAATCTTTACTTCTTCAAATGCTGCCTGACGTTTTTCAGGACCAGTTAGGCTCTTATCTTGCTGACGTTTGATGATATTTATTAAGCGACTGAATACATCGCCACCCATGATAAAACGTGCGAAACTTGATATTGCTGCTGTTTTTATGTTCATTATTTACTTGCTCTCACTGATTTTTTTTCTGCTGTATGTTGTGCTAAGGTTTTAACTTTTTTTAGTGTAACTCCTTGTGTTTCAACATCCTCTTTTATATCTTCAACGCTGTTCTTTTGCGCTGCTGTATTACGCACCAAACTTTCAAACTTAGGCATGTACTTGGCATCCAAATCCTTGCTGTATGTATAGAACGCACCTATTGAAAATATTAGTGCCCCTGTACACAAGTATAGCACTTTAAAGCCAATTTTGAATTGACTGATAAGGTTATCTGATTTTGTACCTATGCTAACTGTTGCTATTTCAAGCTTTGACGCTATTGCATTGAGTGATGTTAGTAATTCATGATCTTGTTGAATTAATCTGTCTATAATAGTGTCGTGGTGGTTAATTGAAACGACATGATCTGCGTTCTTTTCCTCAAGCACAGTTACACGCACAACCAAGCTGTTTAAAATATCCGTTCTACGCTCTTCAATATCGCCCATTATTTACATTCCATATATAAAAAAAAGTATCTATAGTCAATTCCTTGACTAAGATACTCTTCTGATTTTATTGTTGCTTTTAGGTTACAGTTCAGTCACTGAGCTTTTATGGCCTTACGTAAGTCGTGATACATACGAATATGGTTTGCTCCGTTGTCATCAATCTTTACTATGCGCCCATCTTCAATTTCAATAGCCATATTGTCAGGGATTGGTGGTGGCATTTCAAGTTTAACATGCTTTGTACAGTCGGGTAGCTTTGGAAAGTTAACAAGCGCCGGCTGACAACTACAAATTACGATCGTCGCGCAGAATATCATTAATATTCGCATTTTTTTGCTCTTTTTTGATAGGTATTGACGGATGAGGATCTTTATTGAATGCACTGTCGAACATATAGGATGACGTATAAGTTCCATATATAAGCCCCATAAGCAGTTTAATATCAACTACATCTGGCAGTGCTATAAAAGCACCGATACATCCCATCAAGCAAGTTCCTAGTGATTGTATTGTTCCAGGTAATTCTTGCAGCATATATTCTTTAAAACTGCTTGTAGTCCTGCCGCTTCTCCATCGAACGTAATAGTGGCTGTACTGACCGAATAAGGCTGCTAGTATCAAATATGCTAGATTCATTATAAAGATGACCTTATGAATGGTTGTTCAATATCATTTACTTTTGTGCTATCCCAGCGGTATGCAGCTCCTGTGTCGTTCCATAATCTAACTCTTATATCAATTGTTGGAGTGTCGTTTGCCAATACAGGCAAAACAACAGTATAAACATAATTCCCTACTCTACCTGCTGTTGTGTGATTTGGTGCTGGTACAGAGCTTTTAAAGAAGTTTCCAGTAACAAGCCCATCAACTCTAATTTGAGCATCAAACCATCCAATATTGGTTGCATCAGAATGAAATGCAAAGCCATAGGTAATAATGCGGTTTGTATCTTTGTTGATTGCGCTTAATGTAAGTGAACAGTCTGTTAAAACAGTATTAGCCGTTGCCAAGTCTGCGGCGGCTGGTATGTTCAAATGATCTTGATTAAGCCCAACAACCCATTGCGTATAGGATGTACTATCTGTAGGATCATTAACGCCGCGAACATTATCCTCTGTGAAAATTGGTGATGTTGGCGGGTCTGTGTCGGTTGATGGAGCGAGGACAAATTTGTAAGCCAAACCTTGTGTAAGCCATAATCCATTAGGTGTGCGTCCGGCGCTGTCCAATATGATTGGATTGGCGTTTGCTGTGCCACCTGTGCTATCGGTATATGTTGCGGTCTTTGTTGTGCCTCCAGCCAGATAGGTGAATAGCTTGGCTCCGCTGTAGGGAATTCCATTTGCATTTTCAAATTGTTGGCGAGGGGGCGGGGCGATTTTTACAGGCATTATCTTTGCTCCTTATCGCTAGCTATTAAACCAATCAATGCGTTTTTACTCACTGTTTTATTAGTCGATTTATTCATAAATGTTTTTATTTTTGATGGGTTTTTAGTCATAGCATCAAGTAATTTATTTTGATACCACTTAGATAATAGCATACTTCTTACAGGTGTGCTGGCGAGGGGTAGCATTGCCCCTACAAATCCGCCTAGTGGACCGCCTAAGGCTGCTCCTCCCATTCCACCGCCAATAGATGTGACGGCTTCTATTTTTGAAACGCCAGGGGTTTGTGCGCCTTCCCCTGCTTTTGCGTATTTTGGAAAAGCTTGTTGAAACTCACCAATTTGCTTTAACTCGCCGGTTATTTTTTTTGGCGCTTTGTCATATTGAGCTCCAATGACACGAGGGTCTATTTCACCTGTCGCAACATTTCGTGCTTTATCGACTGAATATATTTTAGCTATGTTTGTGCGTGCTTCACGTAATTGTGGAACTAATTCAGGCTTTCCTGCGGCAATTGCTCTGTTTTCAAATTCAAGCTCTATGGCTTTTGCACGATTGCTTAATGCTTTTGCCTTCGCTACCATTTCAGGATTTCCACCTTGCATTTCCGCGGTTTTATACCATGCTTGCGAGTCATGCCGGGCTTGCTTTAGTTCTTCCAGCAATGCTCCGCTATTGGTTTGTGTGTGTGTATTTACACTATAGCCACGCGCCTGTGATGCTCTTGTTGGTAGCGCGGCAATATCTTCGTAAGGTTTATATTGAGCCTTAATGGCTTTATCTATCACATTTCCTGTTATTGGAACATCATCTGCAATTCCAATTGCTTTACGAGCTTGCGCTGTTGTTGCAGCCTGATTGCGTAGTATTGACTCTTGATTCAATGCCGCCTTACCAGCCACCCCTTCAAGCCTGTTATTAATAAAACTTGGCGCTACTTCTGATTTTGGCACAACAAACCCTGCCTTTTGCCCAGCTTCCAATACAGCGCGTTTAGGAGAGTTTAAAGCGTTTTGTCTAGCTACATTAGCAATATCTGCTTGTGCTGCATTAGCCGTTGCTTTGCCCAATGCGGCCTTAGTTAATCCTGTTCCTGCGCTTGCCAATCCTGCAACATTTAATATCGTGCTTGCTGGTGCGTTAGCAAATGATTCAACTGGGTGCAATACCGTATTAACAAGTGGTTCTGCAAATGCTTCAAATTGTGGTCTTGATTCAGGCGTTATCCCTTTATCAATAAGATATTGCGCTGCTTCATCTGGCAATGCAGATTGCATACCGCCACGAGCAACAGCAGCAAGATTTTTTGCCGATTCTATTGGATGAGCGCCAATATTAATTATTCCCTCTCCTATGTTTGTTAAATCTTGTGGCAGGTTCTTCCCTGCGCGTTCCATAATCCCTGGTTGCTCTGGTTTTATACCCCTTGCTGCATAAAACTCCTCTCTTGACAGTAGTTTTTTAGGAGATGATTGCGCTTTCATAGCATTGAACTGTTCTCGGCTAAGTAAAGGCTTAGGTGCATAAGGTCTTTCGCTTGCGCTGGCTTCACCAATTGGATTTAATGTCTTCAAGATATTTTTAACATAATTCTGAGTCTCCGGTATATTTGGTACTCCACCAGCCTTATCAACAGTGCCAGGACCCGCATTATATGCTGCTAGCGCCTTATTTAAATCGCCATCATATCTGTCAAGCATAGCACCTAAATAATCGCGTCCAAAGCGTCTATATTCCTCTTCGCTATTGTTACGCATAGGTTTAACTCCAAAACCTGGATCACGAGCCGTTTTAGGCATAACCTGAGTTACACCGCGCGCCCCAACAGAGGAAACCGCGTTATTATTGCCTCCGCTTTCCTGCTTTATGAGTGCCGAAAGTAAATTATCATCTACCGCATATCGTGCCATCATTGGACTCCATTAGCTTTTAGATAGTCCTCATAAGTATTGAATTGCGATATGTCATCTATTGGCTGTTGTGGCGGTTGTTCTTGATTGCCATATTGCTGTACAGCTTCTGGTGATGCATATTTTGCATTTATCTTATAAATTGTGTCCATAGCAGCTTTTCTTGTGCTAATAGGAAGCGTTGAATCTCCCATTTGTCCGGCCATTTCTTTATATAACTGAACATCTTTATCAGACTGTGGACCGCTCATTTTAGGCATTTTTGACACCAAATTACCTTGCAGAGCTTTTAATTGTGCTGCTGCGTTAGCTCCTTTTGTTCCATAACCAACCGCGCGCGCTGCAATATCTGCACCAGTGCCAATATAACTTGCTGTTGACTTCTCAATCAATGGTTTTGCTTCTTTCAAAATAGACAAAACAGCATCAGCATCAGACATTTTTTGTTGTTGTGGTGACAATGGCTTATTAATTCTTGTTGCTTCTATTCCTCTTTCGCGCTGCTCATAATTCTGTTGTTGATTAAGCGCATTAATATCCTGTCCGCGCTGTTGCAAAGCAAATTGACGCTCATCACGTTGTTTTTGATAGCCAAACTTTTCTTGCTCACGTTGTGCGCTCAATTCAGCAATCCTAGCTGCATTTTGATCTTTTGCGCTCATGCCTTGCTGGAATTTAACTTGCAGAGTTGGGATATCAAGCTGATCAGGAATGTCAAGTTTTGCTCCGACAGTTTGATGTAGTCCTGCAACATCGTTTTGATAACGCGCCTCAATTTCTGGCGTGATGTCTTCAGGCCTTAACTGTGTATAACCTCCTAGAACCTGTCCAACATGCTCATAAAGCTTGGCTTTTGTTTCTAATTGCTTTAGCTCAATATCGGCCTGACTTTTTTCCATATCAAGGGCTTCTTTTCCCATGCCTATGCCTATCATTCCAGGCTTAGCGCCAGCAAAGTTAAACTTACCTGTTGTTGGGTCTGTGTTGTCGCGCACAATGCCAGACAGCATATTAGCCTGTGTGTCTGCGTCATCATAGGCCTTAAGTTTACGTTGTGTCAGTTGGTTTTCGCCTTGCTGACCCTGTATAGCAGCGTACTGCCCCATCATTTCAAACGGCGTTTGAAACTTTGGAGTCTGTACTTGCAGTGGAATATTATAGTCAATAGGCATGATAGCGTCCTTACCAGCCCATATTTCCAGGCATTACACCGTAGTCGCCAGGGTTAAAGTAAGGCGAACCTTGACCACCCCATGTTCCCTCGTTACCACGTCCGAATTGTTCTCCTGGTTGTTGTGGGTAATATGGCAAAATATTCATATTACCGCCTGGGATAGAACCTGGGAAGTTTTGAGGCATTGTACTGCCTGGGAAGTTTATTGGTCCCTGTGGTATATAAGGTGTTGTACTTCCTGGGAAGTTTTGCGGTAATTTATAAGGTTGGCTTTGTATTGGCTGCTGTGGTCTATAAGGCTGTGCAGGTCTGTTGTTTTGTGGCATTGAGCTTAATGGACGGCCTCCTGTTAAAGCATTTCCTCCCCCAGCTCCTCCTGTCGCAAAATTAAAACTGGTAGGGCTATTGGGACCGCCTCCTGGAGCCTGATTTGACGCAACAGTAGTATCACCAATTTGTCTCTGCATAGGCGGTCTATATGACCCTGTGCCTCCTCCACCTGGAAAATTGATAACTGGTCGTCTATTATTTATGTTGTGCTGTTGCTGTGTTAGCTCACCTCTTATAGGTCGTCTATTATTTATATTGTATTGCTGTTGGGTTAGCTCTCCTCCCATTGGACGCCTGTTGTTCAGGTTGTATTGTTCTTGTGATATCCCACCAGAACCGCCTTGAAAATTTCTATTTATTGCCATGATATTTGCTCCGATTGTTAAATTAGCGTCTTATGCCGTATTTATTATAGTTTCCGCCCCATTGGTTATCGTCTCGATTACCGTACATATAAGCGCCCTGCATTAACGAATTACCAGCCTGACTTAATCCGCTGCCCCACGCATTTGCGCTACCCACTTGTCCTACCATGTTAGCGTTAGCCCCTTGTGTTATATACTCCCCTTGGCGTTGCCCTCCTTGGTTCATTAAGTTAGCAACAAGAGTTGCGTTATTTTGCAATG
>JBAZWL010000062.1:0-15091 GCA_041660405.1 Taibaiella sp.
CACATCTATTCATTTAAAAACACCTAACATGAAACGACTTTTAATTTTAACCGCAATAACAGCCTCTACGGCTTCAGGGTTGCAGGCACAAAGCACTACTTATGGTGGTGGCAATGCCCCCTACACTGTAGATGCAGGTTATGTCAGCGATTACTCCCCCGGTGGCACTGTAGTGCTGGCGGATGGCTCGGTAACGCTGACCAACAGTGCTACCTATGAACATGGTAACAACCTGCTGCAAAACAATGGCAGCTGGATGGCCACCGGTAGCCTGGACCTTTTCCTTGGTGCAGGCAGCAATACCATTTCCGGTAGCGCTGCACCTTCATTCTTTAATGTACAATTCAATATCGGTGCCGGTAATACTATGGCCATTACCAATGCACAAGGCGTAAATGTAGCAGGACAGGCACAGTTCAATAATGGCATCACTACAACGGTGCGCAATAATACCAATACAGGTGCATTGCACTTTGCCGATGGCGCTACTTATACCGGTGCCAATACCGATGCGCAACATGTGAACGGCTATGTAAGCAAGACCGGTAATGATGCCTTTACCTTTCCTGTCGGCAGTGGAACAGACCTACGTACGCTTTCTATTTCAGCCCCTGTTTCTGCCCTCACCGAGATCAGCACGGCATGGTTTGCCGGTAACCCCGGTACAGTAACGGATCCTTCCGATGCTGCCGTACACAGTGCCACTTCTTTTGCAGCCCCCATACAATCGGTAAGTACCGCCGGCTTCTGGGACTGGATACCCGTGGCTGGCAGTGATGATGGCCTTGTCGTTACCGTGTCCATACCGGATATGAGTGCATCATCTGTACTTGCTGCAGACCTTCGCCTTGTAGGCTGGAACGGTACCCAATGGATAGACCTTAGCGGAAGTGGTAATGCTTCAGGCAATACAGAGAACAGTGCTTTAAGTGGTACCATTCCTGCAGGCATTACTATCAGTGCATTGGGTATAGGTAGTATCAATACTCCGCTACCGGTACATTTCAGTGCCTTTGATGCCTATGCTGACAAGTGCAATGTTCAGCTTCATTGGAGCACCGCTATGGAAATAAACAATGATCATTTTACTGTGGAAAGAAGCCATGACGGACGTGTATTTACCAGCATAGCTACCGTACAAAGTATGGGTAACAGTACTGAAAAGCAGGACTATACCTATATGGATGAACATCCTGCAGATGGCCTGAACTATTACCGTATCCGGCAGGTAGACCTGGATGGCAAGCATACTGCAACGAATGTACAGCAGGTATATGTTCATTGTAATGGTGATGATGCCATCAAGGTATTCCCTACCGTGAGCAACAACAGTATACAGGTGGTACTGCCACCAGGATACGAAGATGCTATTGTAGAGTTACTGACCACACTGGGACAAGTGGTTAAAGTACCGATAGAAGGAAGTAACTTGTCTTACCGTATCCGTGTGGATCACCTGACATCGGCCATGTATATGGTCCGGATCAGGAAAGGCTCGCAGCTGCACAGTTATAAGATCATTAAAGGAGAGTAGCCTTACAGCTCTATGTTGGCAGAACAAGCCGGCATAGAATGGTTCATTGGCACGGGCGCACCTGTATAGGTGCGCCCGATTTTAAAATCAGCTATATGCCATCATTATCAGGTAAAATACTTCAATTGATGACCTATGAATCACAATTGAAAGTATTGAAAAAAGAAATCGTCATACAACACACAGCATTAGCAGATACGCCTGAAGTTTATATCCCTAATCCTATACTTGAAGAGCAGTTGATGGAATACGAATTGATTTCCACAAAGTACGATGATCTCTTCGAAGCTATTTTGCCGGATATGAACAGAATGACCGAAGAATACCAGGAAGTAAGGAAGTTGCATTTATTTTTTTCCAGGTAAAACTGATCCTACCTTTTCATGCAAAAGGCGTGCTATTCAGTACGCCCTTTGCATTTTAGGAATTTACCCAATCTTTACTGACGCAATTTGCCCTTTAAATTGACGTGTTCGCGTCCCATTGCCTTTAGGCATTTGAACTAAATTTGCTTTATCAAAACATAAGTATCCTATGCAATACAAATCTGTAGTAGCTATACTTCTATTCATAATAACGCATTTTCAGATGAACGCACAACGCAAACAAACCGGCAACTATGCAGCAATTAATGGTTTAAAAATGTATTATGAAATACATGGCCAAGGCAGCCCTTTGGTATTACTACATGGTGGTGGTTCTACCATAAAATCTACGTTTGGCCATATTCTTCCCGAGTTGGCAAAAACGCACCACGTGATTGCTGTGGAACTACAGGCACATGGCCATACCCTTGATATTGATCGTCCCTTAAGCTTCGAACAGGATGCAGATGATGTTGCCGCTTTGCTCAACCAACTCCATATTGACAAAGCAGATATTATGGGCTTCAGCAATGGAGCGACTACTGCGTTGCAAATTGCCATCCGTCACCCGAAGCAGGTGAACAAGTTGGTATTGCTTGCAGCGCTCTATAAACGTGATGGCATGCAGGCAGGATTTTGGGATGGCATGCAACAAGCTACCATGGAACAAATGCCACAACCGTTGAAGGATGCTTACCTGGAAGCAAATCCCAACCCTAAAGGATTGCAGGCCATGTTTGAACGGGATGCTACCAGGATGATCAATTTTAAAGATATCAGTGACACAGACATAAAGCATATTCAGGCACCTGCACTGGTTATTAATGGTGATGCAGAAGTAATTCTTGCCGAGCATGCATTGGCTTTATCCCGTACCCTACCTCACGCCCGGTTAGCTATCTTGCCTGCCGTTCACGGAGAATACATTGGAGAGATTTGCACAACAGGCAAAGACAGTAAACTACCGGCTCTGGTAACGGCTATGATCGAGGCATTTCTTAAATAGATATAACCTTCTTTCAAACCTAAGGATAGGTATTATCTTTTCACCAATGAAATAATGGTTAAAAGAAAGGAAAGTATGTTAGCGTAGGTCCTGATATGGTGCAGCTTGTTCCAGCTTGTTTCAAATTTTTGTCTTAAAGCCTGAATGTCTGCTTGCGATGCTGCTGAAATATCGAATCGTTCTACAAGATTGTTCAGGGGCACATTACCCAAAATTGTAACACCAAAAACACCTGCACCATATACAATAGTGGCTGCCGCCAAAAGGTAGCATGATGTAGTACCTCCGTCTTTATAACTCAACCATACAGCTATGGGTAGTACCAGCATACTACCCATAAAGCTGATGAAGAAATAAGGATTGAGTATTACTCTATTGATGGATTTAAAGGCGCCAAGATATTCCCGATCCGGCAAGTTGCCCAGACCTTTAATTATTGAACAATCATAGCCATAAAACAGCCCTGCTATTAGCCCTGTAAGCAGGATGGCAATAATTTGAAATAAGATAGCGGTTGTCATATGCGCTAGTTTTGAGGGTTCCATATACCTGTTGCTGCAACTTTTTTAGCGTAATCGGAAAAATCAATTGGTGCCCTTCCCAATACTCGTTGTACATCGCCGGTAACGCTCTCATTTCTTCCGTCAAGCACGCTGGTAAACAGGTAAGTGAGTAATGAAATGTATTGATCCGGTACCTGATATTCTTTTAGTGTGGTAGTATATTGCTCGATGGGTATTTGCTCAAAATGTATTGCCCTTCCGGTTATTGTTGAAATTTCATCGGTTACTTCTTTAAACGTAAGCAAGCGGGAACCGGTAAGCTCAAGAATTTGTCCGTTATATGTATTCTCTGTCAATGCAATAACAGCAATGTCTGCAATATCATCCGTGTCAATAAAAGGCTCTCTTATATTGCCTACAGGAAGCGCTACATAACCTGCCGCTATCTGATCCACAAAAGATCCTTCGCTGAAATTCTGGTGGAACCAACTTGATCTTAATATGGTCCAATCCAGACCGGAAGCGATTACAATGTCTTCACACTGTTGTGCCTCTTCTTCACCACGACCCGATAACAATACCAATTTCTGAACACCGGCTTTTACACTTGCCTGTACCAGTGCTTCGATAGCCTCACCCCCACCCGGCACTGCAAGATCGGGTTGAAAACTGACATACACTGTTTGCATGCCAGACAATACGCCCGGCCATGTATCTGGCTTGTCCCAATCGAAGGCTGGTGTTGCATTTCGAGAGCCTATTCGAATAGGCATATTGAGTTTTGTAAGACGCTCGGCCACTCGTTTGCCGGTTTTACCAGTGCCACCTAAAATTAAAATGTTGTTGCTCATGATTTCTATTATTTGATTTAAAATGATGAGACAAAAGTAGTATCGGTGCGCACCCGATAAATTGAACAAACCCGACAAAAAGTTATTTACCTGGTTTATATAAAGAAGGATTCTTGCCGGCAAATTTTTTAAAGCTCCTGATGAAATGCGACTGATCGGCATATCCGTTTTCGTAGACTATTTCAGTAAGCTTGGTAAACGTTTCTTCCGAAATCTGATTTAGTGAAGATTGAAACTGGATGATTTTGGCAAATTGTTTAGGTGGAATGCCTACATATTCTTCAAACTGTCTTTGCAATGTTCGTTCTGTAATATGCAGATGTTCCGTTATAGCTTTAACAGTTATATTACCTCTGTTATTTACTACCAAGCTGATGGCTGCCCGTACATTCTGCTCTTTATGGCTTATTGTTTTTACAATGAGTTTAGAAAGATAAGCAGCAATAATATTGACCTGATTCACGATCTCTTTTTCTTCAAAAAGGTTTTCAACAACCTGCGCTGTACCCTCTATACCCAATACAGTCAGATCCTGGCAATCGTCATTTAGTTCTTTAGGATTTACACCGAATAAGGTTTTGGCGGCAAAGGGGTATAGTTGAAAAACAATAAGCCGGTACGTACCTTTAATCGCTATTTCAATTGGCTTAAGGGTTTGCCCATACATGAAAAACGGAGATAACTCTTTGTTGCTTGCACACAAAAATGCACCATGGTTTGTTTGCTGTAACATAATACCAGGATAACCATCAGCCATAAAAGGCAACAGGCAGCTCGTGGTTTCATCATCATTAACGAAAACAAAAATCTCTTTTACATAAGACTCAAGGTTAGCGTTTTGCAATACTTTTTTGATGTCCATTGTAATGTGTTTTTGTAAATACTTGTTTTTATAACAACAAACTTTTATCAGGCTTTCGATAGCTTGACAATGTCTTTTACATCTACAATTTGTTTTTCATAACCCTTGCTTGCAACGTTGATCATAGCCTTACCTACTTCCTGTAATGTACAAAAGCCTGCAGGAAAAAACATACGGCCGATGGGATATATCCAGGCAAAATATTTGTAGTAACTTTTTACATTCTTCTGGCCCGGAGTGGCTTTCATAAAGCCAGGGCGGAACATGTATGCTTTTTTAAACAAGCGCATCAGAGCATTTTCTGCAGCGCCTTTTACGCGTGCCCAGGCTACTCTTCCTTGCTCGCTACTGTCTGTACCGGCACCTGAAACATAGCAAAAGGTCATGTTTGGATTCAATGCAGCCAGTAGCTGACCTACATTCAATGTGAGATCGTAAGTAGTGTGTTTATATTCTTCTTTGCTCATACCCACAGACGATATGCCAAGGCAAAAGAAGCAGGCATTATACCCAGCCAATTGTGATTCGATTGGTGCGAGGTTGAAAAAATCGGCATGAATAATTTCGCGCAACTTAGGATGTGATACTCCACCCGATCTTCGGTTGATAACCAAAATCTGTTCTACATCAGCGTGATTAAGGCATTCGAGTAATACACCCTCTCCTACCATACCTGTGGCTCCGGTTATAATTACTTTGATTTTCATATTGGACATTGAAGGTACTTTAAAATAAAAAAACGTGATACCTCTTTTTACAGTATTGTATCACGTTTAAGATTGGACATTTTTTTGCTTTACCAGGCTATATGTAAGGATATGTTGCCTAGCCTTTGGTGAGAAAAGCCATCCACAAGCTTTGGCATTATTCGTTGTGTAAAGGATAAACTTATGAAACCATATCCTGCTACCATTTCCAGGTCAAGCCTTCTGGAAATACTGTTATTCACTTGCGCTCTTTCTGCAGTTTGATAATAATCAGACCGACCCGCAAATACACCCCCCTCCAGCACTGCATTATACCCGACCCAATCCAGGGAAGGCTTTATGATCATATAGAGCTGCAATTTATTCTTCTGACGAAATGATCTTGCATATTGCTGGATAAACCCATTGAAGTAAGGTTGCATTTTACCAATTCTAATAAGGCCGTACAAAGAAGCACCATTTATCATTGTGCCTGCCATACCTTCACCACCACCTATTATTTCCAATACACGGCCATAATGCCACAATTGCATTTCCAGGCTGAAATTAAGATTTAGCAAAACATCGGTAGGGAATTGTTTATCCCAGCCCATAGGCTCATCGGAAGCAATAATTTTGTGGATTCCCTTTTGCATTTGCTCAGCCATAGAAGCCTTTCCCATAACTCCGGCAATGATCTCGGTATTCAGGCTGTAGGTTTTTGAAGGATTAGATGAATTCAGGCTATGACTCAAAAATAAAGCTCCTGTATAAGGCCAGTCTGTAACATCAGGCTCTTTTAAGGTAAGATCATCCGGAGTATACATGGTTTGCATTAATCCTATACCAAAGGTATTTACAGCTTGACTTCCTGCTTTAGGCATCCATTTATCAATAAAAAAAGTACTCTTGTGATTTTTAGTATAGTAATAATCCAAACGGGTACCATTAGTATATCCCTTATCAGAAATATCTCCGAATAGCTTTATAATATCATTATCCTCATAAAATCGGAACATATGCCTGTGTAGGGTATCCTGCGCATGGGAAGAAGAGATAGTATGTAATAATAAAACAATCAGGTAACAGGTAAACTTTGTCGCGAAATAATATATTCTGGACATGAAAATGGTAAATTAATTGTGGTCAGTAGGTTAAACTATGGTCTTATACTGGTTATTACCCTTCTGGTTACGAAGGATGTCAAAAAGCAAAATTGAGGATTTATTACTTAACGGCAAGAGCTATTTTCTACCAGTACATCATGAAATACTATACGCTATGTTGTTTTAATAATTAAGCATCCAGCAGTGGAAGCAGGTTGCTACTGCATATTAATTTTATAAAAAGAAAACAAAAAAAGATCACCGATTAGCAGTTATTCAGTAATATTGCAATTCAATTTTGAAAATCAACATATCGTTCCCTGACAAGAACACCAATCATTCTTAACTGAAATGACTAAAAAAAACAAAATATCATTAGCTGCAAACACTTACCTGGTGGGCGCTACATGTATTTTTTTTCCTGCTTCAACTGAAGTAGTTTTTTCTTCCGCTTCTTTGCAGATTACCCTGCGACGTTGATACCGGATAGCTTTTGCATGGTTTATTGCAAATGATCCTCCGGCAGCATCCAACTGAATTTTACTCCATTTTATTTCTACAGTAACTCCAACGTTACTGTAACGTACCCTTATTATTTTTTTGAAAATGAAGATCCATTTTCAGATAATGGTAGCTAATGCTACGCATTATGGATTCGCGCATTTTATCTGCGACGAAATGGCCTCATCTGCTAAAGCAAGAGGCACAGGCATTGCTCAGAGAACACCTGAATATATTCGTCAGAAAATGACGGAAGGCAAGGCTGTTATTGCTTTTGATGCATCAGGTACCTGGGCAGGCTTTTGTTATATCGAATCCTGGAGCCATGGCAAGTATGTGGCTAATTCGGGCCTTATTGTTTCCCCTCAATTCAGGAAATATGGATTGGCTAAAGCGATAAAACAAAAGGTATTTCAGTTGAGCAGAACGCTCTACCCTGATGCCAAAGTTTTTGGCCTTACTACAGGACTGGCAGTGATGAAAATCAATTCAGAACTGGGATACGAACCGGTTACATACTCCGAACTAACTCAGGATGAAGCCTTTTGGGCTGGCTGTAAGAGCTGTATCAATTATGAAATATTGATGCAAAAACAGCGCAAACATTGTCTTTGTACAGCAATGTTATTTGATCCTGCTGATGAAAACGTTAAACAACAGGAAAAGCAGTTCCTGCAATATGGCCCTTCAAAAACGAAAGGTAAATCTGCTGTCTTCTGGCGCGGTGTACGTCATATATTCAGAAAGCGAAAAAGCAATAAGCATGAGCCATTTAGCTTATCATCATTATAATAATTCCTTCTAAAACAATATAAGTTTTTACAAATGAAAAAAGTAATCCTCGCCTTTAGTGGCGGTCTCGATACTACGTATTGTGCCATATATCTGAACAAGATTAAAAATATGGAGGTGCATGCAGTAACGGTAAATACCGGAGGATTTAATGACGAAGATTTGGCAAAAATTGAGCAACATGCCCAACAGCTGGGAGTGGCGTCCTATAAAGTCATCGATGTAACTAAGCAATACTATGATGATTGCGTTCGCTACCTTATTTATGGCAATATGCTTAAAAACGGAACTTATCCTTTGAGTGTAAGCGCCGAGCGGTTGATTCAGGCTATGACTATAGCTAGAGAAGCTAAAGCTATTCATGCAGATGCAATAGCCCATGGTAGTACTGGTGCCGGTAATGACCAGGTACGTTTCGATGGTGTGTTTCAAATTATGACACCAGAAATTGAAGTACTGACACCAATCAGGGATTTGCAATTAAGCAGGGAAGCCGAGATCGCTTTTTTGAAAGAACATGATGTGGTGATGAACTTTGAAAAGGCTGAATACAGCATTAATAAAGGATTATGGGGCACTTCGGTTGGTGGAAAGGAAACATTGACTTCGGGATCTTATCTTCCGGAAGAGGCATGGCCTACCCCACTTACCAGTATAACTCCAACCACCATCAAACTTAATTTTGATAAAGGTGAACCTATTGCTCTAAATGGTAAGCACTTTGAACATCCATCGTTACTGATACAAAAATTACAAAGCCTTGCACAGCCTTATGGCATAGGCCGGGATATACATGTAGGCGATACGATTATCGGTATTAAAGGCAGGGTTGGATTTGAAGCCGCAGCACCTTTGATCATCATTAAAGCCCACCATCTGCTGGAAAAACATACACTTACCAAATGGCAGATCTACTGGAAAGATCAATTGAGCACCTGGTATGCCAACTGGCTACATGAAGGACAATTGTTGGATCCGGTAATGAGGCATATGGAACAGTTTCTTTTAGATACACAGAAAACCGTAAGCGGCTCTGTTAGTATTCTTTTAGAACCAAAGCATTTCACCCTATTGGGAATCGAAAGTCCGCACGACTTGATGAGTAACGCTTTCGGGAGTTATGGCGAAATGAATAAAAGCTGGAGTGGAGATGACGTAAAAGGATTTACCAAAATATTCAGTAACCAGGTTTCTATTTTTCACCAGGTAAATAATACACTTAATCATGATTAGGGCTGGCATCATGGGCGCTGCAGGATATACCGGGGGTGAGTTGATAAGATTGATATTGAATCATAGCGAAGTTGCTATAGCATTCGCACATAGCAATAGCCAGGCTGGTAAACGGGTATGTAGTATTCATCAGGATCTGATTGGTGAAACAGACCTGATGTTTACCCAGACATTTAATGAAGATATTGACGTACTGTTTTTATGTCTCGGGCATAACGATTCCAGAAGATTTCTGTTAGAATATAAAGTGCCGGAACAGATAAAAATAATTGACTTGTCCCAGGATTTTCGTTTGCATGAAAAGAGCAGTGTAGATCAAAGAGCATTTGTTTATGGCCTTCCTGAATTGAATAGAGACCAGATTAAAGCGGCTGATAGTATTGCTAATCCTGGCTGCTTTGCCACTGCAATACAATTGGGATTATTGCCTTTGATCAAGAACGGATTTAATGGGAATGTTTACAGCACAGGTATCACAGGTGCTACAGGTGCAGGTCAAAGTTTTTCAACAAGTTCACATTTCGCATGGCGCTCAAATAACGTTCAAGCCTACAAAAGCCTGAACCATCAACATATGCTGGAAATAAAGGAACATTTAAAACTGAATAACAGAGAGACCGAAACATTGAAAATCAATTTCATTCCATGGAGAGGTGATTTTGCCAGAGGCATTTTTGTTTCACAACAATTGCAAACAGACCTGTCTATTGGTGAGTTAAACACATTGTATCATTCCTTTTATTCAGCCCATCCTTTTACCTCCCTAAGTGAGGAGGCTATTCATTTGAAACAAGTTGTTCACACTAATAAATGTCTTATTCAAATAGAGCAAGTAGATGGGCAAACCGTTATTCATAGTATGATTGACAATCTGTTGAAAGGTGCTTCAGGACAGGCCATACAGAACATGAACGTTATGTTTGGAATTAATGAAACACATGGATTGAAACTAAAAGCAGGATATTTTTAAAATTAAGAACATGAATTTATTTGACGTTTATCCGATTGAAAATATTTCCATTGAACAGGCAAAAGGATCTTTTGTCTGGGATGATACCGGTAGAAAATACCTGGACATGTATGGAGGCCACGCCGTAATATCTGTTGGTCATACACATTCTCATTATGTTCAAAGGCTGACAGGTCAATTGAACAAAATCGGGTTTTACAGCAATTCTATTAAGATTGGCTTACAGCAAGAGCTTGCCTTTAAGCTTGGTGCTCTAAGTGGAAAGAAGGATTACCAATTATTCCTTTGCAACTCCGGAGCAGAAGCTAACGAGAACGCGCTGAAGCTGGCTTCCTTTCATAATGGAAGAAAGAAAATCATTGCTTTTGAAAAAGGATTTCACGGGAGAACATCACTTGCAGTTGCTGCTACTGATAATCCTGCCATCGTTGCCCCGGTAAACCAGACAGATCATGTGGCCTTTTTACCATTCAATGATGTAACTGCACTGGAAGCATACTTTAGTAAACATGGCCATGAAATTTCTTCAGTAATAGTTGAAGGTATACAGGGCGTTGGTGGCATCCGGATTGCTTCTGATATTTTCCTACAAACGATCAGAAAACTATGTGACCAATATGGGGCTGTATTTATAGCTGACAGTGTTCAATGCGGTTATGGGCGCAGTGGCCTTTTCTTTTCACACGATCATACGGCTATTCATGCAGATATATACACTATGGCCAAAGGAATGGGTAATGGTTTCCCTATTGGCGCCATAATGATTGCACCACATATAAAACCAAAGATGGGCATGCTTGGCACAACTTTCGGCGGTAATCATCTGGCTTGTGCAGCTGCCCTTGCTGTGCTGGAGATTATAGATGAAGAGAAACTGATGGAAAACGCAACTGCTATTGGTAATTATATCATGACTGAATTAGAGAAGATTTCTCCTTTAAAGAATGTACGGGGCAAGGGATTAATGATAGGCTTTGATATACCTGAAACACATGCTATGTTGAAAAAGAATCTATTGCACAAGCACGGCATTTTCACAGGTGAGGCAAAACCGAACGTCATTCGCCTATTGCCTGCATTGACTTTAAAGAAGGAAGAAGCCGATTTGTTTTTAGCAGCAATGCAGGAAGAATTGGCCGGATAACTGAAATACTTATTGAACTTAAAATAGAACATTATCGTGAAACAATTTATTTCCGTAAACGATGTAACAGATATTGATGAGCTGGTTAGACAGGCGTTAGCTTATAAGGAAAACCCATTAATGAATCAATTTTTGGGTACAGGAAAACGTGTTGGGCTAATGTTTTTTAATCCTAGTCTCCGTACCCGGTTAAGTACACAGATTGCAGCACGGAATCTTGGCATGGAAGCAATAGTATTTAATGCCGGAGGCGATGGCTGGTCTATGGAGTTTGAAGACGGTGCTATTATGAATGGCACTACAGTAGAGCATATTAAAGATGCGGCACCGGTACTAGGTTCCTATTTTGATATTCTTTGTGTAAGAACTTTTCCAACGTTGATTAACAGAAAGGAAGATTACGAAGAAAAGGTTTTGCAATCCTTTCTAAAATATTCAGGACTGCCTCTTGTAAGCCTGGAAAGTGCCACGCTGCATCCGTTACAATCATTGGCAGATACCATTACAATCGAGGAACATATAAAAGCTATTGACAGAAAACCTAAAGTAGTATTAACCTGGGCGCCGCATATAAAACCAATACCACAATGTGTGGGCAACAGTTTTGCCCAATGGATGAATGCCTGGGATAAAGTCGATCTCACTATAACTCACCCCGAAGGTTATGAGTTGGAATCATCATTCACTAAAGGGGCGCACATTACCCATAACCAGGATGAAGCTTTGGTCGATGCTGATTTCGTTTATGTAAAAAACTGGAGCAGCTATGAAGATTATGGTAAAATATTGCATGATGGCAATGAGTGGATGCTTACAGAACAAAAGTTGAAACATGCTCCCCAAGCCAGGATCATGCACTGTTTGCCGGTAAGAAGAAATGTAGAGCTTAGCGATGAATTACTTGATGGAACGCGAAGCCTGGTAACACAACAGGCCGCCAATAGAATATGGAGTGCACAAGCGGTATTGGGTAATATTTTGAAATTTAATTTTTAGTACAATCATGAAACTATCTGTTATTAAAATAGGAGGAAATGTATTAGATGATGAACAATCCTTAATGCAATTTCTAAATCTTTTTGCCTCAGTTGATGGTGCCAAAATTCTTGTTCATGGTGGCGGGAAACTGGCTTCTCAATTGTCTACACAATTAAATATTCCTGCTGAAATGGTAGATGGAAGAAGGGTTACAGATGTGGAAACATTGAAGATTATTACTATGGTGTATGCAGGATACATCAATAAAAACATTGTTGCTCAATTGCAATCAATGAGCTGCAATGCAATCGGTTTGTCCGGAGCAGATGGCAACCTGATCAAAGCACACAAGCGAATAAACACAAATCCTGATTATGGTTTTGCCGGAGATGTTGATGAAGTGAATAGTGTTTTTATAAAGAAACTACTAGAAGCAGGCCTTACTTTAGTTATCGCCCCTGTTACACATGACCAGAAAGGGCAACTGCTGAATACCAATGCAGACACCATTGCACAGGAAATAGCGCAAGCTATGAGCAAAGTGTATGACACACAATTAATCTATTGTTTTGAAAAGAATGGTGTCTTAAAAAATATCCATGATAATGAAAGCAATATACCTTTCATAACAAAGGAAAATAAACAACAATTGATATCAGAAGGTATTATTCACAGTGGTATGTTACCTAAGATTCACAATGCCTTTGAGGCTTTGAATAAAGGCGTACACCAGATCACCATCGGTAAGTGGGACAAACTTTCTGAATTGATTCAAGGTATTTCAGGAACAATAATAAAGCATGTTTGATATGAAGGATTTATTTGAAAAAGCGGTCGATCTATTAAAACAGCTTATCGCTATTCCATCATTCAGTAAGGAAGAAACCGGTACCGCGGATTTGCTGGAAAGTTGGTTGGCTAAGCACGGGATCAATAGCCAAAGAACAGGCAATAACATACTGGCAAAGAGTAAATATTTTGATGAGGCGAAACCAACTGTCTTGCTCAATTCTCATCATGATACGGTGAAACCTGCGCCTGGATATACTATTGATCCATTTACTCCAATGATCAAGGATGATAAACTGTACGGACTTGGTAGTAACGATGCTGGCGCTTCGCTAGTAAGCTTGATGGTTACCTTCCTTCATTTTTATAGTAAGGAACATCTTCCTTTCAATCTGTTACTTGCTGCTACTGCAGAAGAAGAAATATCAGGAGTTAATGGAATCAGGGCAGTATTACCGGAACTGGACAATATTAATTGTGCCATAGTGGGTGAGCCCACTGCAATGCAGATGGCAGTGGCAGAAAGGGGTTTATTAGTATTGGATGTATTTGCAAAAGGCATTTCCGGGCATGCTGCGAGAAACGAGGGCACCAATGCGTTATACGTTGCTATCAATGATATCAATTGGTTCAGGGAATATGAATTTGAAAGAATATCTTCTTTGCTGGGTAAAGTTTCCATGAATGTTACGGTAATAGAAACGGATAATAAAGCTCATAACGTTGTTCCGGATCAATGCAGGTTCACCGTTGATATCCGCATCAATGAATTATATACACACGAAGAGGTTCTGGCTATCATTAGAGAAAATATCAAATCAACAATAAAACCAAGAAGTCTCCATTTAAGAAGTAGTGTAATATCATTAGATCATCCATTGGTACTGTCAGGAAATAGGTGTGGAATGCAGTACTATGGCTCGCCTACCCTGTCCGACAAAGCATTAATGCCCTTCCCTGCTTTAAAGCTTGGCCCGGGAGATTCGGCCAGAAGCCATACTGCAGACGAGTTCATTTATCTGCATCAGATTGAGGAAGGTATAGACAAGTATATTAAACTAATCGAAGGTTTGGTATTTGTTTAATCATTGAAATTTATTATCGCAAAAAGAAATTAAAAGACATGAAACTCTGGCAAAAGGAAAGTACGCATACAGCAGCATTAACAGAAAAATTCACGGTAGGTAAAGATCGTGAATTCGACCTGTTGCTTGCTGCATACGATGTTCAAGGTTCGTTGGCACATACGGAAATGCTTTGCCAGGTTGGCCTGTTGAGCATCGACGAAAAAGAATTGATCCATAAAGAGCTGAAGCGCATATTGGAAGAAATTGAAGCAGGCCAGTTCGTCATTGAAAACGATGTAGAAGATGTGCACTCCCAGATAGAGCTTATGCTCACCCGTAATATCGGAGAAGCAGGCAAGAAAATTCATAGCGGCAGGAGCAGGAATGACCAGGTAGCAGTGGATATTAAACTGTTTTTGAAACAAGGTGTCCTGGAAATTAAATCTGCAACGAAAGCACTTTTCGATTGCCTGATTACTTTAAGTGAATTGCATAAGAGCAAGCTATTGCCAGGTTATACGCATATGCAAATCGCTATGCCCTCTTCTCTCGGATTATGGTTTGGCGCTTATGCAGAAAGCCTTACGGATGATATGGAGTTACTGGCAACAGCTTATAACATGGCCAATAAAAATCCTTTGGGAAGCGGCGCAGGTTATGGTTCTTCTCTTCCAATCAACAGAACGGCTACAACGCAATTGCTC
>JBAZWL010000063.1:0-13232 GCA_041660405.1 Taibaiella sp.
TACCATAAATGCCAGGAACGACCGGGTAGAAATTTACCAGGCGCTGGCCAATCTTTACATCAACAATAAGCAGTATGAGAAAGCATTGGTTTACCAGCAGGCTTATTCCATATTGAGAGATAGCATTCTTAACGAAGAAAAAATAAATGCCACAGCAAAGCTTGAAATAAAATATCGTACTGCAGAAAAAGATAAAGAAATAGCGGTTCAGCATCTAAAGCTTTCGGAACAGCAAAGCCTGCTCCGGGAGAAAAATACCTGGATTGGAATGGGAGCGATCAGCATCTTGCTATTGACCGGATTTTTGTTTATGTTGTATAAGAATAGCCGCCACCGGCAACAACGACAAGAGGAACAATTACGGATTATGGAACAGGAACAACAACTATGGAAACAAGGTGAGGAAATCCGGAACCTGAATGCTATGGTAAAAGGAGAAGAAAGAGAAAGGGCCCGGCTGGGCAGGGAATTGCATGATGGTATTGTAGGACAGCTGGCAGCTGCCAAAATGAATTTTAATGCTATTCAGAATAAATACAATGAGCCTGAACTAAAAGCAGACTTCAAGATAGCATTGCATCACCTGGATGAAACAGCATTGGAACTGCGCAAAACGGCGCACAACCTTATGCCTGAAATATTGATCCAGCAAGGCTTGGTTGTTGCTTTGGAATCTTTTTGTGAAAAAACATCGGCCTTTACCGGTATACAAATTAGTTTCCATCATGAAGAATATGTGCCCCGGTTAGACATCGACTTTGAATTGTCCGTCTATCGTATGGTGCAGGAACTGGTGCAGAATATTATTAAACATGCCAATGCTACGAAGGCACTCGTGCAGATAGATTATCATGAGCCACTGCTTATTGTAACGGTAGAAGATGATGGTATAGGAATAGACAAAAATGAAGCCTCATTTACCAATGGCATAGGACTTAACAATATAAGTACACGCATAAAGGCCTTGCAAGGCAATTTTGAAATTACAGGCCGTAAGGGTGAAGGCACTTCGGTATATATAGAGTTTGATGTTTCCATTATAAAATCAGTTGCATAAAATGAGTATAAAGCTTGCTATAGTAGACGATCATGTTTTGATTGTACAAGGATTGAAACACTTGCTGCAACAGCATAACGATATTATTATAGCAGACATCTATACTTCCGGCCAGACCTTGTTGGAAGGCTTACCACAGCATCAACCGGATGTATTGCTGATGGATATTCAGCTGCCGGACAAATCGGGCAACGAGCTGGTGAGGATATTGAATAAACAATACCCCAATATCAAGATCATTGCACTTACCAGCATGGATACTATATTCCATATTAAAGATATGATGCAACACGGCTGCCTGGGTTATGTTACCAAACAAGCCGGTCCCGATGTTTTGATCGAAGCTATAAGAAAAGTATACAAGGGAGAAGAATTTCTGGAAGATGGCATTAAAGAACGCTGGATACAAAGCATGATCAAAACAGATAAAGAAAATGCCAAAACAACTCCCCTCTCCCGCCGGGAAAAAGAAATACTGAAACTGATCGCATCAGAACATACCAACCAGGAAATTGCAGATAAACTTTTCTTAAGCCAGCGCACGGTGGAAAGTCATCGCTATAGTTTATTACAAAAGCTCAATGTAAAAAATACAGCCGGCCTGGTACGTATGGCTGTGCAAATGGGCTTGATTGAGTATGAATGAACTATCACAACCTATATGCTGAACGAATTATGCGCAGCATCAGCAACCAAAAAATTATTGCCAAGGTGTCACACAAACGCCCAACTTATACCCAGACGAGGTACCACCTCAATGTTTACGAGGTAATACCTTGCTATAGCGGTAGGTTAACCTCGTTCAGAACGAGGTGATACATCGTAGGTAACGAGGTATCACCTTGCTATATAGGTACGTTGACATCGTTCGGAGCAAGGTAGTACATCGTAGATTAACGAGGTACTACTTTGCTATACAGGTAGGTTGACCTCGTTCGGAACGAGGTAGTGCCTTGCTATGTAGGTAGGTCGACCTCGTTGTATAAGTGGGAGTACCTCGTCCCGGTATTAGGTTGGGCTATATTTTGGGCGGCATATCAGGAAGGGCATAAAAAAACCGCTGATATACAGCGGTTTACGTTTTTATTCATTTTCGTTATTATTCGGGAACCGGTGGTTCTAACGGTTCATTTCCGGGTGGAGTCTCTGTATTTTCATCTTCCTCTGCCATTGTGGCGCCAAAGCGGGCGTTGTATTCATCCAATTCTTTCATGGCTTCGTCCAGGTCGCCATCGTGCTGGCGGGCTGTTTGCAGGCTGCTGCTAAACTTATCTACATGCGCCATGATATCCTGCCCTATAGCCTTGTCGGTATCGTCGAGGGCTTCGTACAGGTTCTGTACGGCAATTTTATACTGGCGTATTTTATCGTGATAGTCCATGCGGCTGGTAAGCTCGCCTGCATCATCCTCTTTAGATAGTTTGCCATTGTATTGTGTTGAAATTTTACCTACAATTTTTACCAATCCGAGCCGGGAGCTTCCTACTGCCCTGAGGCCTTGCCTGGCTTTAGCCGTAAGCGACTTTTTGTATGGGTTAAAGCTGTCGCGCCAGTTGTTGATAGCCTGTGTGGCGTTGACAATGTCGTTTGCTGGTGCAAACAATGTGACCAATAAATTCATAAGATGTCGGTTTTTGAAGTTAAATAATACGAAAAGTATAATAACTTTTTTGATCATACAATCCCATAAATATGGGGGAGGTTATATCACCTTTATTTGCTTTATTATACTATCACATTCAACCTGGAAATTAATATGGTTCTTGATTTCCGCCGTTGTTGGCAGCTTTTCTTTTATCGTTTGAGTAGTGCTGCAAATGGTATTATCCAATCTAATCGTATTTTTGAAGACCAATATGCATTGAACCACTCGAAATATATCAGGCAATATGAACATGCATACTTACTTACCTTCGGCAGTGCTTAGGCCTTTCATCAGGTCTTACCTGGTTATTGAAAGTGAGGGTTCATTTGTAAACAGGTTATTGCCGGATACTTCACTGGTAATCGCTTTCCGGTTTAAAGGGCAAACCAATTATATGCGGGATCATGTGGCTGATGCCTTGCCGATGTCAGTTGTTTCAGGTTTAAGAAAATCCGCACGCCGGGTGAACTATGCAAAAGATACAGGCAATATTCTTGTGCTCTTTAAAGAAGCAGGAGCCAGTGCTTTTTTCAAAGAACCGGTTCATGAATTGTTTGAATTAAGTTTATCATTAGACCATTTTATTTCGCAGCAAAAAATAGCCGATGTAGAGGAACAATTGGCCAACGCTGTACACAATGAAGAAAGAATTGCTATTGTCGAACAATTTTTACTTTCCAAGCTGTATAACTCAAAACCAGACCCGTTAATATCTCTGGCTATAGAAAAGATCCACACGACAAAGGGCGTTATTAAAATTAAAGAATTGGCCGATACCCTTTACATAAGCCGCGATGCTTTTGAAAAACGGTTCAGGAGAATTGCCGGTACTTCACCAAAGCAATTTGCGGCAATAGTTCGCATGAAATCAATCACAAGCCAAAAGCCGCAAAATCAGCTCCTGTCAGATATTGCATATGATGCCGGTTATTTCGACCAGTCCCATTTTAATAAAGACTTTAAACTCTTTACAGGACAAACACCCACTGATTTTTTCAGTGCTCCCCCACTCTGGTAAATCAATGATTTTTTACAAGGATCAGATGTCTGAAGTACTGAATTTTGCTTAAATAAAAATCAGGAAAATGAAATCAATTCTCTTAGCCGGCTTTATCTGCCTGGCTTTATTTTGCAGCAATACATATGCGCAAACAAATACCTCGAACGCATCATCTAAAACTACAAAAACAACCAAAATGAAAGAGTTCATCTTATTTGTCCGTGTACCTGTAACTTATACTACGGAACAGGCAAAAACAGTAAACCCCGAATGGAATCTTGTAACAAACAAATGGAAGGCCGATGGTATTTTTGTTACCAGCTTTGTGTGTCCGGGCGAAAGCTATGTTATATCAGGCGCTGAAAGATCGGTTAAGAAAGAACCTGTAGTTGCTGACAATCTGAAGATAGTAAGCAACATTATTCTTCTGGCTGAAAATTTAGAAAATGCAGTTGAACTGGCAAAAGTATGTCCTGTATTGAATTACGGCGGTTCTATTGAAGTAAGAGCAGTACAGCCAAGGGTTGTCAGGCCGGGAGAGTAAAAATTGGCCCATATCCCGGCCGTGATTTATGCATAACACATCCATAACACATTATTAATGCTCATAAATGTGCTATTAGTTTCAAAAATACTATATTGTCATGCAATATTTATGTATAACTTAAAAACAAAAAAGCATGGCAAAATTCCAGGTCAAAAAAAGAAGTAATGATGAATTTCAGTTTAACCTTAAAGCCGCTAATGGAGAAATTATTTTAACCAGCGAAGGTTATAAAACCATGGCAGGCTGTGAAACAGGCATCGCATCAGTCCAAAAAAATGCTATTGATGATAAGAAATATGAAAAGCTTATCTCTAAAAACAATAAGTATTATTTCAATCTTAAAGCGGGCAACGGGGAAATCATCGGAACAAGTGAAATGTATGAAAGTATTGAAAGCCGGGATGGCGGCATTGATTCCGTAAAAAGAAATGCACCTATCGCAACCATTGATGACCAAACTTCTTAGCATCTGCATTAGCCCTGTTTATATCCAAACAGGGCTAATTAGTTTTGCTCTATTAAACCATAAGCGACTCTTTGTTATATCTGCTTTTATATTCCAGTGGAGACAAACCGGTAACTCTCCGAAAGACTTCCCTGAAGGCCTTTACATCAGCATAACCCACTTCATACATAATTTCGCTGACAGTTTTACGGCTGGTTTCAAAGGCCTTCTTAGCAACCTCCATCCTTGCCCTTTGTTGATATTCTGATGGCGTATTTCCCGTTGCCTTAATGAATCGTCTGTCAAAACTTCGCCTGCTGATGGTAAATTCTGTCGCCAGATTTTCCACAGATATTCTTTCTGCAATATTGCTTTCTATATAAGCTTGTGCCTTTTGAACCATTTCATCGCCATGATCTTTTTGTCCTGTAAAAATGACGAACGGACTCTGGCTATTACGATCCATATCAATCTGAAAGACCTTGGAGCAGTAGATAGCAGTTTGGCGGTCATAGTATTTTTCAACGAGGTACATAAGCAAATTCAGGAAAGAGTACGCTCCACCATTGGTATAAATTCCTTGTTCATCGGTAATAATTTTATCGGTAAGAAGATTTACTTCAGGGAACATCTCGCCGAATTGTTTGGCTGCATTCCAATGCGTAGAACAATTCTTTCCATCCATTAAACCGGTTGCTGCCAACAGAAAAGCACCAGTGCAGATGCTGGCCAATTCTGCACCACGCTTATATTGCTGCTTCATCCACTCAATAATGACATCATTATTTTTAAGTGGCTCTTTCAGGTCATGCTGCAGTGAGGGAATAATAATAAGGTCTGTTTTCCTGATTTGTGATATGGTAGTATGTGGTCGGATAGAAAATAATCCATCATATAGTTCAAAGCTTTCGTGCATTCCGGCAAGTTGTATTTTAAATACCTCCTCCCTCCCGGAATTGCGCCAATATTCATTGGCTTTTTTGAAAACTTTATAAGATCCTACAATACTGCTGAGGTTACCTTTTGCTTCAGGAACTATTATAGTAAGGTGCTTCATGATCTTTTTATTTAGACAAAGATAAAACTTTACTTTGTCCATATCAACCCTATAAAGAGTAGATTTCACTCATCAGCCTTAATATAGAAATTAGTAGCCAAGCTTTATATTATCACATTACTTTCTACTTACTACTTCCTGGTAAATATCCTCAAACGCTTTTCCCTTATGGCTTTGCCACAACGCTGAAAATTTCATTTCCACATTCTTCAATAGTTGGATACACAATTCTTTATCATCGTTGCTGAGATCGTGCATGATCATCGTTGCATTCTTCACAATCCGGGCTTTGCATTCCAGAGCTACTTTTTCTCCTTTAGCCGTAAGCTCTATTCTTTTTGAACGCTTGTCTTCTTTATCCATATATTCTTTGATCAACCCTCTTTTTTGCATGCGGTTCAGCATGTCTGTTCCGCTTGAAAGCTCAAACAAGTTGGCATAGATAATCTCTGTTTTCTTAGGATTTTTTTCCTGCTGTATGGTAAGTAATATTCCAAACTCTTCAATCTGGTTTAGCGCTGTTCCTTTAAGGGCCAGGTTTGCATAAGACATGGTCAGCTTGCTGATCCTGCCAATTATTTTTAATAACAAGCCATCATTAACCGGCGGGACAACGCCGCCTACCAATGGTCTTTTTTCCTTTTGTTTCTGTTGTCGTGCAAGATGATGCCTGCAAAAATCTTCAATGCTGCCATCAGGATATTTCTCTTCGTATGCGCCCCAGAGGTTAACCAGTTCAATTGTTTTATTCATTTTATTTACTCCGTTTTCGTACCAAAGATAAAAAAATTACTACGTTATTGATATTTTATACCGAAAACGATATACATTTGTGAAAACAATTTCGCAAACGAAACAAATTAAAAAATGAAAAGCATCTATAATACAGTTCTGATAGCCCATATAATAGGGCTTACAATGGTAGCTGGAACCACGCTGGTAGACTATATTACTACCAGGTATTTCTGGAAACAATATGCCATAGACAAACGAAATGGAATAACCATTCAGCAGACCATTTCCAAGTTTCAATTTCTTCCTGGTATCGGCTTGTTCCTCTTAATTATTTCCGGCGTCGGCATGATGGCATTAACGCGTGGTGTATTTGGAGAGCAAATATGGTTTCGGATAAAGTTCGGACTGGTAATCGTTATTATCATCAACTCCCTGGCTGTCGGCAGAAGGCAAGGTTCAAAACTCAGGAAACTTTTATTAGCGGAAGGTTCTGTTGGAAATGCTGATGCGAAACTTGTAAAGATTAAAAATAATCTCCGTTGGTTTCATATCATCCAAATCACTTTACTCATCATTGTGTTTGTACTAAGTGCTTTTAAATTCAATTAAATATATTGGACTATGAACTATAAAAATCTGTTTCTTATTCCCTTTGCAGCGCTCACTGCTTGCTCAAACGATGATACTTCATCCAATACTGTAGCAGAGTCCAACAGTGAGCCGATAGCAAATAACAAAGTTGAAGTATCGGAAAGTCAAATTTTATTTGAACAAAAATGTTCCCTTTGCCATGGTAAGGATGGAACGGCAGGAATCGGAAATGCAGCTAATCTTCAAACCAGTAAAGCCGATAGTGTAACATCATTACAAATCATTGCGGTTGGCAAAGGCAGTATGCCTCCCTTTAAGAGTCAGCTTTCCGAGCAGCAAATACACAAACTTGTAAGCTATGTTTTTACGCTGCGTAAATAACCAGCCAATGAAAAGTGTGATTCGCTATACCTTTTACGAACTGCGTATTTTCTTTTCTACTCCGCTTGTTGTACATCTCTGCATTTTACATCTGGCAATCAAGCTTGTAAAGAATTCCTTTAAAGAGTCAAAATATTTTAAATCAAGATAAATGAAAAAGCACAAAACAATCTACTGGACTACAACAATAATTATAGTATTGGTGATGCTATTTAGTATGTACAAAATGTACACACCAGATTACGATCGCATGCATCTCCCTAATTATTTAAGAATCGAACTTTCGGTATTTAAAATATTGGGATTGATCGTACTCGTTCTGCCGCAATTTTCTATCAGGATGAAAGAATGGGCTTATGCAGGTTTTGGCATTACGCTTATATCGGCTATAGTAGCACACTACAGCAGCGGAGATGCTTTGATAAGGTCTTTAGAACCTATTGTTTTCCTGACTGTACTGGCCATTTCAAACATTTATCTATATAAGATTAAAGGGATTAAGCCTCAATAAAACATAGCAACATTTCCTTTTTATTGCTCTTTGCCACCAATTACATTTTCGTGCACTATCCCTTAGGATACCGGTATCCTAAGGGATAGTGCTATACAACGGATATCAAATGTATCTAGGTTTGCATGCTCAAATAAAATCAAAAAGGAAATGAAGAAAATACTGAATATCGTTACCAGTGTTAAGGGAGAAACCTCTTTTAGTATCAAATTATCTAATGCTATACTTGAAAAGCTATCCGTAATTTATCCCGGCAACCAGGTTCATACGCGCAACCTGGCTCAAAGCCCTTTCCCTCATCTGGAAGAGACGCTCTTTACCTCTTTTCATACACCAGAGGAAGTACGTACCGAAGAGCATAAAGATGCTGTAAAACATTCTGACCAGGCTATTAAAGAGCTTATGGAAGCCGATATAATTGTAATAGGTGTGCCTTTATATAATTTTGGTATTCCGTCTACATTAAAGTCCTGGATAGATCATATCGCCAGGGCAGGTGTTACTTTTCGTTATGATAGTAATGGTCCGGAAGGCCTTGTGGTAAACAAGAAAGTTTATCTGGCTATTGCATCAGGTGGTATTTATTCTGAAGGGCCTATGAAAAGCTATGACTTCACAGAACCTTACTTAAGGAAGGTGCTAGGTTTTATAGGCATGACAGACATTTCAACCTTTAGAGTAGAGGGAACACTTATGCCTGAATTAAAAGAAATAGCATTGCCAAAAGCGTTAAGCACAGTAAATGAGTTTGCTTTTTAGCATAAAAAATATGCCGCTTTATCTTTTTAAACCCTGCTCAAAAATATTGAACAGGGTTTAATTTATATTTATTGTTTAGCCTTAACCCGGTTGTTTTCCCTCCACCGTTTTAATGATATCCATTCTTGTTGCTGCAATAAATAATATAAAACACAGTAAAGCACATACAGTGCGTATTGCATGGTACACATCCCATTGATGCAATGCAGATTGCCAATGCGATGGTGGCGATGGCATATTGACCCACGTCTTAATTATCTGGTTAATCGGAACATTTCCAAATCTTGTTACCAGCAATGAGCTAAGCGCAAAGACAGCGGAGAGATAAGCAAGATTTCTTGTGGTTTTAAAATGTTTATATAGCCTTGCATACCAGAAAGGAGTAATGATAGAGAAGGCCATTAATGTTTGCATAGTTATTCCGTTATGCGTCATTAATTGGGTACGAAAAATGAGATGAACAGGAACAGGAACTTCGTAAAAAGTTGGAATGACATTTAAAAGCGCATAGAAAAAAGCACCTGCCAAAAGCCCTGTTGCCAGTAAGCCTATAAACCTTGCTATCTTAATGTTCATAGTGATAAATTTATTTCTGCGAAAGCCTCTAAAGCTTTCACAAAAAATGAAAAGCAAATTTATACACTATTACCGTATCAACGCTACATCTCCCTTCTGTATATATTTCTTTTTCCTGGTTCCTCCCAGAAAATCTATACGGTACATGTAAGTGCCAACATCTGCCTGTGAGCCTTGATAGGTACCGTCCCAGCCTATCTCAGGTTTAGTACCGGTAAATACCCTTTCTCCCCAACGGTTATAAATACTAAGCATGTACGAACTAACCGGGCAACCGGGTGCTAATGCTGGTATAAACAAATCATTCATACCATCATTGTTAGGTGAGAAAGCTGTTGGCATAGCAAAATGGCAATAACAAAACGGATCATAGCCAATATGAAATGAATCAGAAGCAACACAAGGAGCCAGGTTCACTTCGACCCAATAGGTTCCTGTATCGCTTATGGAGTAGGCGGGGCTTGTGGTTCCAGAACTCCAATTTGCCGTGGCTCCCGCAGGCAATGTAGCTTCCAGATTAATATGAATAGGATCGTCAGCACAAAGCAATACATCAGGTCCTAAGTCCTGTGCAATATCTATAAACGTTAGCTGTATGGAATCTGTTATGGTGCATCTGTTCTTAGTTACAGCAACCCAGTAAGTTCCTGAGCTATCTGCTACATAATTGCTACTCCTGCTCATATCTGGCCATAGGTAAGTACCTGATGGCACCATAGTTTCTAATTGGTAGGGGGGCTTACCACAAATAGTTGTATCATTTCCTAATGTAAATTCAAAATCTGCTTCCCCTACTTTAAAAGTATCTATATGAAAAGTACAGGGATTATAGGTATAATAACGGAGTGTGTACATCCCGGACTGGTAAACGGTTCTGCTATACCCACCGGAAACATCCTGCCATCTATATACGCTACCGGAAGTGTCAGTAGCCACTATATAAGCACTATCTTTAAAGCAGACGTTTTGACTATTGGTGATTGTATCTGCTATCAGTACAATACCTAGTTCATTCGGGAAATGAATTAAGTAGTGTGAAAAAGGGGCAGGTTGCATGTAGAGCACAGGTTGCATGGAAACACCACATCCGGCGCCTGCTACATTGGGTTGGTCAATTACCCCAAGTGCATCGTTATTGGGCATGGTGATATAAAATGGTGTACCATTACTCTGCGTTTCCTCATAGTGGAAGTATATCTTGCCATCAGGCCCAAGCTTCATAGAGCTTTGATAGAGGAAACAATTGCGAACCATGCCTGTTACCACGTTGCTGCTATTGGTTATCTGGCCAATTACCTGCCCTGATGCAGGCGTTACTGCCAGATTATATTGAATCAGCAGTCCCTCAAAAGTGGCGATATAAAGTTTAGTGTTATCAGGAGAAAATGCTGCGCATTGCCATAGGAATGGACTGAAAAGATATCCCGAAGGCAGAACAACACTATTGGGGTAAGGTAATGAAGCTGCTCCGGACACTATGCCTGTAGCAGGATCGAAATCGGACAATTGTGCCGATGCCGACGAGCTGCACATATTCGTTAAAACAAGTTTGGTTCTGTCGGGTGAAACAGTAAGCGTTCCGCCAACATCTATATTGCCCCAATTGGTAAGACTACCGCCGGTCAGGGATACTACAGCTTGCGGGTTAATACCCTGGCTCGTTATTTCATAAGATTTATAAGCCCCACCCTCGGCTTCATGTGTTACCAGCCATATATTGCAATCATTGCCGGCTACCATTGTAAGTTTCTGTACATTGGTATCAACCAATACACCTTTTATCGTAACCTCTCCCAAGCCATTATTCAAACTCATATCGACTATGCTATAGTACAATTTAGCCGGATAACAGGGCGAAGTGCCCCAGGTTGGGTCAATTGGATCGCGTCTTTCGGAGAAAATATAATATTTCGTATCGCTTCCCGGCATCATGGAAATAGCCGTTGCATCGGCCATCCAGCCATTTCCAGGATCAATAACCTCAAACATAGGCGTAGGCCCATTGGTAAGATTAATACCGCCAGGCATGAGATTATTATTTTTATCCCACACATAATTACCATCTGTATAAAACATCAGATTGCCAGACACGTCGCTGATGGTAGCACTATTGCCTCTTGTTTCTACAGAAGAAGCAAATGACTGAAGGCCGGTAGTACCAAACTTTAATCCACCATGCGCGCCAAATGTCCATATACCATCATGTTGAGCATATCCAACCTGCTGACCATAAAGCAGTGAAAATAATATTAAAACCGGCAGCGCAAATCTGCTAAGCGTTTGTTGAATATTCTTCATGTTTGAATAAGATTTTACTTTAGAATTTGCAAGTGTTTAATCGTATTTCCATTATTCGTTTGTATCCTCAATAAGTAGCTGCCAGCGGACATTTCACTAATATTCAAATCATATTTTCTGTGGGCAGAAGAGGTATAAGTTTTTGAGAGAACAACCTTGCCTGTAGCCATTTCTATTAATGCTACCTGGCTGATGATCTGCCCTGCGTCATTTTGGATAGACACTATATTGGTTGCAGGATTAGGATAAACAAGTATCGATTCATCCTGTGTCAATGGAGCAATACCAGTTGGGGTGATATGATAACACATAGAAGTGTCTTTACAGCCGTTGAGGTTGACCGCTACAGCATAATATGCACCATCCAGCGGTAGATACATATTGGAAGTAGCTCCCGGTACAGGCTGTGAGTTGCTGCAGGAAATCCATTGGTACGTAGCGCCTGTTATAACATCAGCTACTAAAGTATTTCCGGTTATCACAACATTTACATCTACATCGGCTGAAATAATATTAGTTACCACAACACTGTCGCAGCCCTGCAAATCTGGAACAATACTATAATAAATACCGGGCGATTGTACTGTTGCTCCATCCGGCAATTCGTAAGACGCCTGTCCGCAAAGAGAGGCGGAAGCAAAGGTTGTATCCGCCTCGCAACGTAATAATTTTACGATCCAATAATCATAATGCCCCCTGCAGGAATCCGACTTATTACCAGATACCGGGCCATCAGACAGACCTGCTGTAACAAAGCCACCATCCTGTGTTTGCTGGATAGATGCAGGCATTTCAATATGGGAAACATTACTACTGGTGCCGCCAAGTATTTTTTGCCATATTATATTTCCGGTAGCATCAAGCTTCATGGTCCAGAAGTCACTGGTACCTCCATAACCGTTTTCGGTTTTTTCGCCGGATATTCCGGAAGATGAAGCTCCACCTACCAGATAATTTCCATCAGGCAATTCTTTTATAGAAGTTAGGACATCCTGTCCGTTACCGCCAATGGTCTCTTGCCAGTCTATTGTTCCTGTGGCGCTAAGTTTTACAATCCAGTAATCATAGCCACCTCTGCTGGTATCCGTTTTTTCTCCGGATATACCTGAACCGGAATAGCCGCCAAGAATATAACCGCCATCAGTGGTCTGATCCACACAAATGAGTTGTTCCTCTTCGGAACCCCCTATTGTCTTTTGCCAGCTGATAGTGCCCGCAGCATTTAGTTTCAATATCCAGTAGTCGCCCTTCCCTCTTATAGTATCTGTCTTATCTCCTCCCGATACTGTGCTGCCTGTGGCGGTCAGATACGTAGACTCTGCTGTGCCACCAACGATATATCCACCATCGGTGGTTTGCAATAAGCAGGAAAATTTATCGTTATCTTCAGAACCAAAAGTTTTCTGCCATTGTATATTTCCACTATTATCCAGCTTAAGAACCCAGTAGTCCGTTAGCAAAAAGGAAAGGAAAGAGAGCATGGCATTAGCTTCTGATCTGTTACTATCTGTTTTATCGCCGGAGATACCCGACGATGAAGAAAGGCCAACAATAAAACCATCATCATTAGTTTGCATTACCTGGGTATTACGGAACAGGGAGCTGACACTGTCGCCGGTAAGAATAGCAT
>JBAZWL010000064.1:0-12483 GCA_041660405.1 Taibaiella sp.
TGGGACTGTTGATGCAAAGGAGTTGAACCTCTATTCCGGCCTTTAACCGTTACCATCATTTTATCTTAAAGAGCTTCCTTATTTTTGATCGGGGTGCAAAGGTAGGCAACTCATTCCTTATCGCCAAATCTTTTTTGAAGCTTTTTATGATTTTAGCAATCTGCTTTCTTCATACTCCCTTTATTATAAGAACTTTATCTTCCGTTTCTTTCTTGCCATAAGGCCCTTTCGAAGCGGGGTGCAAAGGTAGAAAACCGTTTTTTATCCGCCAAATCTTTTTTGATTTTCTTCGGATTTTTTTTGAAGCCCTATATAAGCTAAGCTCCGTTGTTTTCAAGGCTTATCGCCTTATCTCTTTGCTACCTTTCAATGAACTTTACGTTACCTTTCGTCTGCAACGGGGTGCAAATGTAGAAGTCCTTTCCCATCCAAACAAATCTTTTTGTAACCTTTCTTTTACCGTTCTTACCAAATCCTTTATCAGGGCTATTTACATCGTTCATATATTTTTAAAACTATGGGCGGTGGTGTATATGGTAGGTATGTTGTTTTTCTCGCGGCGGCGCTAAGGGGCAGCGACAAGGGGTTACTGTAATATAATATAGTGTGCTTGTTGGTTGTTCGCAACGGTGCTAAGTGTGGCGTGTGTGGACTGTTGTATATAATGGTGGGATGCTTTTCCGGAGTACGCTTTCAGTAGTCAATATTTACATTTTTTATGCTTCTTGGTGGTTTTCCTTATTTTTATCACCTAAAATGTATTGACACTTATGCATACTGAGGATCCTATTGAAATTTTAAAGCAATATTTTGGGTACAGCGCATTCCGGCTTCACCAGGCCAAGGCTGTGCAAAATATTATTGAGGGGAAAGACACGTTTGTCTTGATGCCGACGGGAGGGGGTAAATCGTTATGTTACCAGGTGCCGGCGTTGGCTTTAACGGGGACGGCTATTGTTATTTCTCCGCTTATTGCTTTGATGAAGGATCAGGTGGATGCTTTGCGGGCAAATGGTGTGGTGGCGGCTTATCTCAATTCGTCGCAGGCAGTGCAGGAACAGTTTGAGATTATGGAAGACCTACAGGCGGGAAAGCTGAAGCTGCTTTATGTTGCACCGGAAAAAATAAGTGCGGACAAGGGTGCTTTCCTTCAATTTTTGAAACGGATCCCGGTTTCATTGTTTGCCATAGATGAAGCACATTGTGTTTCGCATTGGGGACATGATTTTCGTCCGGATTATTTGTTTCTGAATGGATTGAAGGCAGCATTTCCAGGCATTCCACTGGTAGCGCTTACTGCGAGTGCTGATGAGATTACGAGGAAAGATATTGTCAAACAACTGAACTTAGATCATCCTGAAATTCTGGTTTCTTCTTTTAACCGGGCAAACATCAGTTATTATGTGCAACCAAAACACAAAACGGCTGAAAGCGTGATCCAGTATGTATCAGAGCATCCGGATGATTCAGGTATTGTGTATTGCCTTTCGAGAAAAGGTACGGAGGAGCTGGCTTTGAAATTGCGGGAACATAAGATCGATGCACGGTATTATCATGCCGGGATGAGTGCTTCGGAGCGGGCGTTGGTACAGGATGATTTTATTAAGGACCGGATACGTATTATGGTGGCTACGATTGCCTTTGGTATGGGCATTGATAAGAGTAATGTGCGGTTTGTAATACATGCGGATCTCCCCAAAAATATTGAAAGCTATTACCAGGAAACGGGCCGTGCAGGAAGAGATGGCCTGGCCAGTGAAGCAATCCTGTTTTATTCGGCGGCTGATGTAATGAAGATGAAACGCTTTGCGATGATCGAAGGCAACGAAGAGCAGTCGGACCTGATGATTAAGAAACTACAACAAATGGCCGATTTTGCGGAGATGCAAAGTTGTCGCCGTCAGTATTTAATGCGATATTTTGGAGAAGAGCATGATGGTAATTGTAAGTCCTGCGATTATTGCCTGAGCTCATTTAATGTAGAAGATGTAACCGTGGAGGCACAGAAACTATTGAGTGCTGTTTACCGGTTGAAAGAACGATATGGCAAAGGTATTATCATTGATTTTTTGCGAGGATCGCAAGGGGTTAAAATAACGCCGTATATGCGTGAGTTGCCTACTTATGGCAAAGGAAATACACATGGCAAAACGTTTTGGATGAACCTCATCAGGCAACTGATCGCACAAGGATTGCTTAAGGAATCGGCTGATAAGTATCCGGTATTACAACTGACGGAAGGTAGTACTGCAGTGCTTTTCAACAATATGAAGGTAACGGTGCAACAAGTTAAAGAGCAGGCAATAGCAGTAAAAGCGGATGAACCTGATTATGAAACATATGATATCGAAAGCGGCGATGATGATCTGTTCGCATTGTTGCGGAGCCTGCGCAAGGAGCATGCTGAAGCAGAGCATGTTCCGCCCTATGTTATTTTCTCCGATTCTACTTTGAAGGAAATGGCGACCTATTTGCCTCAAACTATGGAAGAATTAAGCCAGATAAGCGGTTGGGGGATATTTAAGTTGGAAAAATATGGCGGTTCTTTCCTGAAACTGATGGTTTCTTATAGTAAGGAAAACAACCTGAGCAGCCTGATGTATAAGAAGATTAGTAAGAAACCTGCGAGGCCGAAAGTGGTGAAAGAAGGTATCTCTGATACTTTCTTAAAGACTTTTCATTTGTATAAAGAAGGTAATGGTATTGCTGAAATTGCACAGATGAGAAATCTTGCTACGACGACTATTGAAGGGCATTTGAGTGAATTTGTAGCCAATGGACAATTAACTGCGGAACGGTTTGTGAGTGATTATAAATTATCTGCAATTGTGAAGGTAGTTGAGGAAAAGGGTCGCTTGTCGTTACGGGTAATTAAGGATGTGCTTGGGGATAATTATTCTTATTTGGAAATAAAGGTTGCTGTTGCTTATATGAGGTGGTTGGAGCAGCAGTAGCATTATTGCTCACAAAGGCATGGAGGCACTAAGTGTGGGTTTGTTTTGTTGTGCGTGTTTTTCTCGCAACGGGGCAACGAAGCGCGGTGATAGTAGGTTGTTTTTATTTATTCTGTGATGAACAGGTGGAAGATGTAGTAGATTTCGTAGAGGATGAAGAGAATGGCTATGATAGAATGATAGCGGGGATTGTTTACTTTCATGGCTATGAGACAAAGGATAAAGTGGCTGATATTTCGTGTCCAGTATTCCCAACTGTAGTGGTGTAAGTAGTCAGTTCCTTTGATCCAGGTGTCTATGACATCAAGCACATAGCTGGTGCCGAGAAAGCCGAAGAACCATTTTTTGCGGGAATAGAAATAATCGCGGTAACCTTTGTAATCTTTCAGATCATCGGGGTAAAGTAAAGCGCATAGTATGTAATAGACTATGATGTATATGATGAGGAAGAAATATTCGGTGAAATACCAGTGCGTTATTTCTTTAAGATGAAACTCCCACCACCAGAAATGTATCATGAGCAGGAACATGTAAAAGGTCCAGGACAGATGAACCCAATAGGACTGATTACGCCCTGGATGTTGCACCAGTTTGATCGCACCGTTAAGCAGGTGGCGAATAGCAAGTCCTAACAGTAATCCAAAGATGACTTTGATATGGGTATATGGATCCATGCCTTCTAAACATTTCCATAAATATATAAAATTGGAAACGAAAAGGCCAGAGCTATGCTCCGGCCTTTCAGATTATGTTATATTTATTGCTCGCGGAGTCGCAACATCAGCAAGTATTTTACCAGATGTTTAATCCGAATTTATCAGCGTTCTCCTGGGCATCTTCATATCCTGCATCGGCATGGCGCAGTACGCCCATGGCAGGATCGTTATGTAGTACACGCTTTAGACGCTCGTCGGCATCGGCAGAGCCATCGGCTACGATAACCATACCGGCATGAAGGGAATAGCCCATCCCTACCCCACCGCCGTGGTGGAAACTTACCCAACTGGCACCGCCTGCAGTGTTAATCAATGCATTAAGAATTGGCCAATCAGCTACAGCATCGCTACCATCTTTCATAGCTTCGGTTTCCCTGTTGGGAGATGCTACAGAACCACAGTCAAGATGATCGCGGCCAATAACGATCGGTGCTTTTACTTTACCAGTGCGTACCAGTTCGTTAAAGAGTAATCCTGCTTTTTCCCTTTCGCCCATACCCAGCCAGCAAATGCGGGCAGGCAAGCCCTGGAAAGCAATTTTATCTTTTGCCAACTTGAGCCAGCGTTGCAGTCCTGCATTTTCCGGGAACAATTCGGCAAGGGCTTTATCTGTAGTATAAATATCTTCCGGATCTCCGCTTAATGCTACCCAACGGAATGGGCCTTTACCCTCGCAGAACAGCGGACGAATATAGGCTGGAACGAAGCCAGGAAAGTCGAATGCATTTTCTACACCACGTTTATCTTTTGCCTGTCCACGCAGATTATTACCGTAATCGAAGGTGATGGCTCCACGTTTTTGCAATTCCAACATTTGGCGAACATGATGTGCCATTGTATCTAAAGAACGGCTTTTATATTCTTCCGGATTGCTTTCCCGCAAAGCATTAGCTTCAGGTACAGAAAGTCCTTCGGGGAAATAACCGATCAATTCATCGTGTGCAGAGGTTTGATCAGTAAGCGTATCGGGAGTGATATTTCTATCTATTAATCGTTGTAACAGATCCACCACATTGCAGCAAACACCTATAGAAACCGCTTCCCCTTTGGCTTTCGCGTCAAGAGAACGATCAATGGCTTCGTCGATATCTGTATAATATTCATCCAGATATTTGGTTTCGATACGTTTCTGCATTCTCCATTCTTCCACTTCAGCGGCAAGGCAAACACCTTCATTCATGGTGATGGCCAATGGTTGAGCGCCACCCATACCACCAAGACCAGCGGTGACATTTAGAGTACCTTTTAATGTACCTTTAAAATTAATAGCAGCCAGGGAAAGATAAGTTTCGTAAGTGCCTTGAACAATGCCTTGAGAGCCAATATAGATCCAGCTTCCGGCGGTCATTTGTCCATACATCATTAAACCCTTAGCTTCCAATTCGCGAAAATGTTCCCAGGTAGCCCAACGGCCTACAAGATTGGAATTGGCAATTAAAACGCGTGGCGCATTTTTATGAGAACGTAATACACCAACGGGTTTGCCGCTTTGTACCATCAGGGTTTCATCCTCGTTGAGGTTCTTAAGGCATTCCAATATTTTATCGAAACTCTCCCAGTTACGCGCAGCTTTACCGATACCACCATATACTACCAGGTCTTCAGGTCTTTCAGCTACTTCGGGATCCAAATTGTTCTGGATCATGCGATAAGCGGCTTCGGTTATCCAATCTTTGCAATGTAATTGTGTGCCTGTAGGCGATTTTATTACTCTGGCAGTAGTGCTCATATAACTTGTTGTAAAATATTGTGGGTGGCAAAAATAATCAAGATTTAGGTTTAAAAAAAGCTTCCGGGGTATATTCCGGTTCTAAACCTTTGAGACACACAATTGTACGTCTCTACCTCATCGCAATAGCAGATTGGAATGTTTCCTCAGTCATTTGCCAAAGATTTACAGGCTGTTCAAAATTTAAAAATCCGGGAATAGTTACATATTCTTTTACAAAATGAAATCCAACTTTCTTTAAAGTATTATTGGGAGCAGGATTTAAGGCATATGGTTCGCAATAGAGGGTTTTGATCTGCAGGTTTTTGAAGAAATAGGGTATGGTCATTTTAACCAGTTTGTTACCCATTCCAGATTGTCGCGATGATTGATTCCAAAGATGAAGATGCATAAATGCTTCTTTGCCGAAGATGATTTTATTTACGTTGGAATGACCAACAGGTTTTTCGTTAAGAAGCCAGATAATGCAGTAAGAAGCCTTTTCAACATAAGGTTTGCTAATCTGTTCCAAAAGCATTTGCTGCCATTGTTCTATATCGGGCAATTTAGCCGGATCGGCGCCCATCGCGAGCAAAAATTCGTTACCGGCATTTTGCCAATAGGAAATAATATAGGCGATATCTTGTTCCCGTATTTCTCTTACAGACAGACTTTCCGTGTTCATTACTTTGTATTTTGAATTCAACCATTTAAAGATTTGAAAATCTTACAGGTTATTGAATTAATCTTTATTTTTTGTTTCCAGCCGTTCTATCAGTTTATTCATCTGTTCCATCTGCTCCTGCTGTGTTTCGATAATATTACGCTGCTGATGTATAATTAAATGATCCAGCTTTTCATGCAGCATCCTGATTTCCAGCTCCGATTTTAAGTTGATCATATAATCGCTTTTGGCCCGCTCCCTATCCTTTTCTTCCTGTCTGTTCTGACTCATCATAATTACCGGAGCCTGTAATGCCGCAAGGCAAGACAAGATGAGGTTTAAGAGAATAAAAGGATAAGGATCGAAGCCCTTATTCTTTAATAAAATTGCATTGGCACAGATCCAAAGTAAAAGTATTATACCGAAGAGAATAATGAATCTCCAGCTTCCCCCAAAAGATGCTACTTTATCTGCAATACGTTGTCCAAAGGTTATGGCGGTTTCTTCTTCCAGCTTTGCAGTGATGGTACTCTTTGTTCCTATAGAGTCCAGCACAGTTTTTTCAAGATCGCCGAGGTCGCCCATTTCGGCTGTAAGATGGTCGGACAAATATTGAAGTTTGTATAAGTTGAGCTCGGAAACGGCTACACAATCATCATCGGAAAAATCCGGTTTTACCTCCCTTATCTTCTTTAATAATGGCAGTTGAATTAAAAGAGCAGGTACACGTTCAGACATAGGATACTCTTTACCGGATAAAGAGCTCTTAAAGGTTTCCATAATTTTTTATTTGGCTGAAATTACTATTAATACTGATTTTAAGGTTAAAGAGTTTTCTTTGTACTATAAAATTAAAACATTGTTATGGAACATCCAGACTTCAAACAAATAGCGGAACAATTACGCAGCCCCACCGGCCAGAACGGTATTGCCACTGCAGAAAGAATGAGTGTGAATAACGGGGGAATGATAAAAAAGTGCATAGATCATTTAAACATAAAAGATCATGACCAGATACTGGAAATTGGCCCTGGAGGCGGGTTACATGTACCTTATCTTTTTACAAAAGCGAAAAATATAAATTACATAGGAGCCGACATATCAGAGACGATGGTGACTCTTGCTGCAAAAAATAATGCTGCTTTAATAGACTCGGATACTGTACATTTTGCGCTGCTTCATGTAGTAAATGGCCTCGCTGCCCTACCCTTTCCCAATGAAAGTTTCGACAGCATATTTACCGTAAACACTTTATATTTCTGGGATGATGCACTGGAGCAAGCCAGCGAAATATGCAGTGTATTAAGGCCAGGAGGAACATTTGCCCTATGTTTCGCCACAGAAGCGTTTATGAGTACCCTACCTTTTACACAGTTTGGATTTAACCTTTATACGGTAGAAAAGGCCCAAACGTTACTGGAGACTGCAGGCTTCAAAATAGAGGATATCATTACAGAAAAAGAAAATGTAACTGGTCCGGGAGGTGAATTATTGGAACGGGAATTTATCGTAATGCTTGCAAAAAAATAAGTCGTGTTGTCAAGAAATACTACCGGAAATTGGGGGTTATTTATTGCAAAAATCAGGTGGCCAAGATTTTAAGATCGATACTAAAAACGTAAATCGTACCTTTGCGCCATAAAATATATTATTAATGCCCGGATTTACAGTAGCCATAGTTGGAAGGCCCAACGTAGGAAAATCAACACTTTTCAACCGATTATTGGAACAACGCAAATCGATTGTTGATGACCAGAGTGGTGTAACCCGCGACCGTCAATACGGAATTTCCGACTGGAACGGAAAGACCTTTAACGTAATCGACACTGGCGGTTTTGTATCCAGATCGGAAGATGTTTTTGAAAAAGAAATACGTAAACAAGTACATATTGCCATTGATGAAGCCGATGTGCTTTTATTTGTAACGGATGTAACAGCGAGTATCACTGATCTGGATGATGAAATGGCACAGGTTTTACGCAAGTCTAATAAACCTGTTTTTTTGGTAGTTAATAAGGTAGATAATGCTGAACGTCAACTGGATGCCACAGAATTTTATGTATTGGGTTTTGACCCTACCTTCTTTCTTTCTTCCATATCGGGAAGCGGGACCGGTGAATTATTGGATGAAATTACCAAACTGATACCAGACTCCGAAATAGGTGTAAATGTGGAGATGATTCAGGAAGAAATTGAGGATGAAGATGGTAACATTGTTATCATGGAAAGAGAGAAAGATCCGATTCCTAAGATTGCTATTATCGGTCAGCCCAATGCCGGAAAATCTACTTTACTCAACGCGCTTATCGGTACGGAACGTTCCATTGTTTCTGACATAGCCGGTACCACCAGAGATCCTATCCATACGCAATACAAACAATTTGGTAAGGAATTTATATTGATTGATACAGCGGGTTTGCGTAAAAAGAAAAGTGTATCAGAAGACCTTGAATTCTACTCTGTAATCCGTGCCATCAAAGCCATGGATGAAGCAGATGTATGTATGTTGCTGATTGATGCCGAAAAAGGAATGACTGCACAGGATGTAAACATATTCAGCCTTGCCGAACGTAAAGGAAAGGGCATTGTGATCCTGGTGAATAAGTGGGATACGGTAGAAGGGAAAGAAACCAATTCGGCCCGCGATTATGAGAAAAAATTGCTGGAAAGAGTTGCTCCATTTACAGATGTGCCAGTGATCTTTACCTCTGCCACAGAGAAGCAACGCATATTCCAGGCTATGGAAAAAGCACTTGAAGTTTTTGACAACAGGTTAAGACGTATACCTACATCTCACCTGAATGAGATCATGCAAAAAGAAATTGAGCGATTCCAGCCGCCTGTTGTACGCGGGCATTCGGTACGTATCAAATTTGTAATGCAGATACCAACACATACGCCAGCTTTTGCTTTTTACTCCAACCATCCGGATGATATCAAAACGCCTTATCGTAACTTTCTGGACAACAAGATTCGCAGCCATTTTAATTTTTCAGGTGTACCGATTAAGATATTTTTCAGGAAGAAATAAATTTTAAGAACAATTATAAATGAGCGATTTCTGAATTTCAGATTAATGAAAAGAAGGAATCGCTAATTTTATGTCCATAAGAATAGATATGCAACAAACAGACACTTCAAATGTAATCTTCGAACAGGCTGTTACTTTTATCAATCAGACCAATCAACATTTATTTCTTACCGGTAAAGCCGGTACGGGTAAAACAACGTTTCTAAGATATATCAGAGAGAACTGCTATAAAAAAATGGCCGTACTTGCTCCTACGGGAGTAGCCGCAATCAATGCAGGTGGTGTTACCATACATTCCTTTTTCCAGCTTCCTTTTGGTACTTATTTGCCTACACAAAAAACAGTTTGGGGCGGAGAATTTCAGAATATCTATAACAAAAATCAACTACTCGGCAAGCTCCGTTTTAATAGTTCAAAACGCGACCTGATCAGAGAACTTGATCTATTAATTATTGATGAGATATCGATGGTAAGAGCCGATGTGATGGATGCTGTAGATGCTGTGCTTCGTTCTGTAAGACGCAGACTACATGAGCCTTTCGGGGGATTACAACTTTTGTTTATAGGGGATATGTTTCAGTTGCCACCAGTAGTTAAGGATAATGAATGGGAATTGATGAGCGAGTTTTATAACAGTCCTTTCTTCTTTGATTCACATTCGGTAAAAGAAGCTTTACCTATTTACATTGAACTCAAAAAAATCTATCGTCAAAGCGATCAGGAATTTATTACCATATTGAACAATGTACGTAACAATACTTGTACTGAAGATGATATCGAAAGGTTGCAACAGAACTTTCATCCAAACTTTCTGCCCGACAGGCATGAAGGTTATATAACACTGACTTCTCATAATTATAAAGCCGACGCTATCAACCAGCAGGAACTGGACAGGTTGCCCAATAAAATGCATAAGCTGGAAGCTAAGGTGAGCAATGAATTTCCGGAGCACGCTTATCCTGTAGACAAAGTGATGTATCTTAAGGAAGGTGCCCAGATCATGTTCATCAAAAATGATAAGGGAGAGAATCGACGTTTTTATAATGGTAAGATCGGAATCATAGATCGTATTGATGAGTATGATAAAAAGATATTCGTTTCTTTTCCAAACGAGAAAGATTTACTGGAAATAGAAATGGAAACCTGGCGCAATATCCGCTACCAGTATGATAATGAACAGGACGAGATCAAGGAAGAAGAGCTAGGCACTTTCTCTCAGTATCCTATTCGCCTGGCTTGGGCAGTTACTATTCATAAAAGCCAGGGACTTACTTTTGAAAAAGCAATTGTAGATGCAGGCCAATCCTTTGCACCAGGCCAGGTATATGTAGCCTTGAGCCGGCTTACCAATCTTGATGGTCTTGTATTAAAGTCAAAGATCACTCCCGCCAGTATTATGACGGATGAACGGATTCTTCAGTTTGCCGAACAGGAAGAACCGGAAGAAAGGATACAGCGGGTACTGGAAGATGCTCAGGCTATATTTACAGAGCAATCATTATTACAGGCATTTGAATGGGATAAGCTTACAGATGCCTGGCAACAGCATGTCGAGGAATTCAATCATCGTATGTTATTGGATCAGGATAAAGCTGTAGCGTTATCAAAAGAAATTCAAATAAGCTTATTAAAACAACAGGGCACAGCTGCTAAGTTTACAGGGGTATTGCAGGATTTATTGAAAGAAGGAAAGGGGGCTTATGAACGTATGCACGAACGTACGGCCGCTGCTGCTGCATGGTTTTCCAAAGATCTTGAAGAGCAAGTGATCCTGAAAATAAAGAAACATATTGAAGAGGAGAAAATTAAAACAAGAACCAAAAAGTACCTGAAAGAATTAAAAGAACTACTCCTGATCATAGAACGAAAAAGGCTCCAGGTGCAACAGACAGCAGCCATAACAGAAGGGCTTGCTATGCAGCTGGACCGGAAACAACTTATGGAAAGAGTGTCCAAACTCCACTCACCAATTGAAGTAAAAACAGGAGAGGCCGAAGTTCCCAAAGGAAAGACTGCAGTGGGAGAAAGCAAAAGAATCTCTCTTCAATTTTTCAAAGAAGGTAAATCGGTTGAAGAGATTGCCACAATGAGAAATATGGCTAAGAGCACTATTGAAGGGCATCTCGCTGAATTTATACCTACGGGGGAAATAGAGATTACACAACTGGTAAATAAAGGCAAACTGGATATTATTTTAAAAGAAGTAATTCAAAACCCTACGGCTACAAGTAGCATGCATAAAGAGAAGCTGGGAGAGGGTTATAGTTATGCTGAAATAAAAGCGGCAATCCTTTTTCATAAAAAAGAAGACTGAATAACCATCAATAAAGGTGGTTAGTTATACCAATATCTTTTTATTTTTGCTCACATGAAGAATATTATTTTAGCCAGCACATCAACGTTATTTGGTGAAGATTACCTGGCATATCTTAAACTGGTAATTAAGGATTTGTTTGCAGGTATTTCCGAGATCATTTTTGTGCCTTATGCCCGTCCCGGCGGCATTTCCCATGACGATTATACTGCCAAAGCAGCAGAGGCTTTTAAGGAATGGAATATCACCGTTAAGGGTTTACATAACTTCAACAATCCTGAAGAAGCTATTAAAAATGCTAAAGGTTTTTTTACCGGTGGTGGTAATACTTTTTTGCTGGTAAAACAACTTCATGAATTGAATTTAATGCAGGCGTTGAAAAATGCAGTAGAAAATGGTACTCCTTATTTGGGGGCAAGTGCCGGCAGTAATATTGGAGGCATCAATATGAAAACAACGAACGATATGCCTATCGTTTATCCTCCTGATTTTACTACCATGGGCCTAGTGCCTTTCAACCTGAATCCACATTATCTTGATCCTGACCCCGATTCAAAGCACAATGGCGAGACACGGGAAACCCGGATAAAAGAGTTTCATACGCAAAATAATATTCCTGTGGTTGGACTGCGGGAAGGCAACTGGATAAAGGTTATCGGAGATAAAATTACAGTACAAGGCAATAGTGAAACGCGTATTTTTGAGCAAGGAAAAGAACCTTATGAAATACCGGCTGGAGCCCTATTGGCCTTCAATGCAGTTTGATCCTTTTATTATTCGTTTACGAGATTGGATTATAATTATTTACCCATCATCTGGAATTATTTACCCATCATCTGGAATTATTTACCCATCATCTGGAATTATTTACCCATCATCTGGAATTATTTACCCATCATCTGGAATTATTTACCCCATCATCTGGAATTATTTACCCAATCGTCTGGAATTATTTACCCAATCGTCTGGAATTATTTACCCAATCATCTGGTATTATTTACCTAATCATCTGGTATTATTTACCTAATCATCTGGTATTATTTACCTAATCATCTGGTATTATTTACCTAATCATCTGGTATTATTTACCTAATCA
>JBAZWL010000065.1:0-12138 GCA_041660405.1 Taibaiella sp.
GATACTGTCACAACCGGCGGCATTTGTTGTAGCATAGGTTGTAAATGCAGGATTACTTGTTGCTCCTGCAGGTATGGTAATACCGTTCCAGGTGGTAGGTAGCTGGTTGGCGCAAAGGCTTAAAAAGGTAGTAGATGAACTTGGCGGTGGACCAGGTGTTGCTGTGGCTGCGCCTATGCAGAAACTGAGACTTATACCGTTCCCCTGTGGCTCCAAAGGGGTTGGTGCAGGCTTTGACACAATTATCTCATCGAACCATACACCTCCAAAATTTACAATAATATAAGAAGGTGCATTCTGCACAATAATACCACTTGGAAGCAGTGCATTATAACTAACATTATTAGTAACGGTATTTGTTGCTGGATTGATCGTAAAGTTGCTGTTACAATTTCCGGTCTGAGTAGCCATTGCAATAGTAGGATGTACCGTATCACAGCCGTCTTTCAGCGTAAAGCTTATATGTTCGGCAGAATCGGCTCGCATTATGTAAACCAGTACATTGCTTACCCGTTTGTCAAAAAGTATTTTCATACTTGATGATGTATTATTATTACCTATGCCAAATTCATTTGCCGGTGGAGTTGAAATTCCACAATAGGTTTGTATTTGAAATGAAAAATGTGTTATTCCGGCATAATCACTAAAACTGGCTGTTACGGGGAGGCCAGCCACTGTAATGTTGGCCGAACCACCATTTAAAGTGTAGGGCAATATCGCTCCTGCGCAGTTGCCTGTAAGGTTTGGTGCAGGCGGTGTAGCCTGCCCATAAGAACAAATATGATCCAGGCAGAAAAATAGTATCGCCACGATGATTTTAAATTTCATAAACATAAATTTTGATTGATACTTATACCATAGCATAAAATCGTACCATAAGCAAATAACACTGGGGTACGTTATAAAAAACAATTTTTTTATTAATAACTCAAGTTTCCTGTTATTAGATGATATATTTTAGTTGTTGTGCAAAACAAATTAATACCTTAAACGCTCCTTTTTATTGCAAGTATTTCAGGAAACTTGAGTTATTTAGTTAATCTTTAAAATCATGGGTATGCTGTCCTTGAACTAACGGTAGAGCTATTGCTTCTTTCATTATCATTGCGATGGTCTCCTCACTGGTGTTAGTACTTATGCAGGCATCCAAGTATCTGAACTACCAGGGCAATGTACCACGACATTGAATAGTCCCAGATTATCAGGACAACTAGATATCCTTCCCAATAGCAATTTGCTATACTCAGTTTTGCGTAATAATGTCGATATGGGACACTTTTGAATGCAAATCACCATTCGCCCTTTCGAGTTTGTATTTATCGAACAAGGAAGAAAATAAGAGTTTAAGGTCGTTCTTTGACGCAAGTGAGAGTTTGGTAAATATGAACCGGTTATTTCCATTTTTGAATTCCAATAATCTTTTAGGCAATTTAGCGTAGTGTAAGGTTTCTTTTGAAGATTGATAATGCGTCAAAACAACGCCCTCCACCATAATCTGAACCGCTACAAACAGCACCGATCTGGTATCCTGAAGATTACCGGTATAAAGGCAATACGTATCTCTCTGCCGCACCGCAACCGTCATGGCAGACTCATAAGGCCTAAGCAATATTGCAATTCCTTTTAAAATTTTGCTGTATTTGATATTGTTCTCAACTAGATTCTTCATAAACGATTCCTTAGTAATTAGCTGTATGACTGAAAAAACAAATTGATTTTTGTACTTAAGATTGAATGACTCGTTAAGTTCTCGATTTTATGTGTCAATCGTTGTACCAGAGTCGCTCCACTGTACTCATACTTAAGTATGGGGATATTGTAGGAAAATTACCGGTATAAAGGCAACATGTATCTCTGCCGCACAGCGACTCTCAATTGTTATAACGGTTCTTTACAAATCAATGAGAAAAAATGGCTACAATTCCCGGAAGAAAATTGCAGCCATTTTTTTCAGGCGGAATTAATCTTTCGACAACTTGATCCGGGTTACTTGGCCGTTGATATCAGTTATTGTTAACATATAAGTACCGCTGGCCAGTCCCTGCATATCCAGTATATCCGTTTCGTTACCGTTTGCATTACGGTTCAGTAACTTGCGGCCTGTAATATCAACCAGGGTTATCTTGCTGCCTTTGGGGGCACCCTTAACATAAATGGTGTTACCAAAAGGATTAGGATACGCTGTGATCGTACCTTTCGTCCAGCAATCGCTTTCTATGGCCAGTACCTTACTATAGGTCTTTTTATGGTTAGCATACATAACAAGCCTGAAGTAAGCTTTCTCTGAAGGCATATCCACTGTTTGTTCGTAACTGCTGCCGGCTATGCCTTTGGCGGTTACTACTTTTATCGTGTGGAATGCTATACCATCGGTACCGGCCTGTATTTCAAAGTACAGGTCTGTTCCTGTTTCCTCGTAAGTGCTCCAGGTTAGCATGGCTTGGTTACAAGCCCTTAGCCTACCTTTCAGTTCTCCCAATACCAGGTCCAGAGGAATGGTATTGGTGATTATCGGTGCAACGATAACACTGTCGCATAAACACTGGCTGGAAGCCAGCGGTAGCGATGGATTATTGCTGAAGCGCAGTAGTACATTTTTATTGCCACAGGCCGGACAGGCTGAGTTAATAATGGAATCGGTATAGTCATAAGGAACAGAACCGCCTATGGTAATACCTCCGCTATACACATACGGATCAAAGGCGTAGTCTCCCAGTGTTACGGTCCCGGTGTTATCCAGGTCCATAAAGGGTTCCATGATAATGTTGGTACCCGGTGCAACCGCTGCACTGCCCGTATTGGACAAGGTGCCTGCTATATGCAGGTAAGAATTGGTAAGCGAGGAAGGTGCACCAAAAGCATCGCCAAACACTACTGTACTTGTGGTAGTAGAAATGCTTGGTTTCAGCGATTGCATACTTACCGTATCTACACCATTACTGATGCCAACGCTACAATTTGTACTGTTAGTAGCACAGAAAGCCGCTGAATTGATTGAGGTACTTACAATACTATTGCGTGCGGGTGAAGGCGTGCACTTATTCACTGCTTCAGATACTTCTTTATACTTAAAGATGAAAATGATACTGTCCCCACCAGGAATGCCTGCGGTTGTTTTCCAGATTAACTGGGTAGCGCCATCACTTAAGGTGGTGATCGAAGGAGCGCCAGGAGGTGCATGTACAGAGCCTGGTGCTGCAGGGTTATAGGATACATAACTGTATGCTTCAGGCAGGATTACTTTCACACTATCCGATGTTAAAGTAGCTCCGCCACTGATGTGCATAGCTATCCGGTAATCGTATGATGCTGAAGCGCCACAGCCGGTCGCCTGCTGTACGGTAGCCTGCACATTGCTGAAATAGCTGAGTGCCGGTGCTCCGTTAATATTTAACGGCAGTGGATTGGCATTTGTGAGGCTCGTGATCGGTCCGCAAGCCACAGTGCCGGCAATACTGCTGGTAATCTGGGAACCTGATATATAACCACAGGCTGTGGTTACCCCGCAACGCAGGCTCATGGCATTGGCCGGAGCGAGGCTTACTTTATACAAGGTATCTGTTGCTGGTAAAGTCCAGGAATAAACACCGGCATTCAATACCGGGTCGGTTACGGTTACAAAAGAGCCATTACCCATCCTCAATTGGGTTTGTCCCGGTACCAGCTGCATGGCAGCCGGCAGTACAAAGCTGACTTTCACTGCATTGGCATCCTGTGTTTGGCTATTGAATACATTAAACTGTACAGTATCTGCAGCACATAGGTCTTTTTGTGTATTATATAGGCTATCCTGCATCTGCAGTTCACCACCCGCAGTCAGGTACCGGAAGCCGATTTTATTGGCATTGGCCTGACAGGCATAGTTTGCCCAACTTGATGGCAAACCACTACATGGAGTACGGTCAGCATAAATAAACAGGGTATCATCATTACAGAGATTGATATGCGTATAGACACTAAAATTACGCGTAGTATTTGCTGCCAAGTAAGCTACATTGTAGATATTGCCTGCTGGTATAATCCTGACACCTGTTACATTATCCTTTACACTGTCTACAATAATTCCCGGCCTATCGGGTATAGCCATAAAGTCGTTACCATATACTCCCGATGATCCTTTTGTATACGTTACCGGTATCACTACATTAGACTGGGTTACGGTAACCACGCTGCTTGCCGGAAAGATAACTGTGTTAGTGTTCGCACCAGGCCAAGTCAGATCGGCGACATAACCTGTACTCATCAGATTAACAAGACCGGATGTGTCTACCGGATGTGTTGTCGTGAAAGCTACCGGCATTGCGAAGTTGGTCACTATATCTGTATGGTCTTTACTGCAGCCCTGCTGCGTGGCAGCGGTCAGGTATTTCAACCCGATATAGAAATAAAAATAGGAACGAAGCTGATTGACAGTAATGTCTTGTCCATAGAACAGTCCTATCTGTACCAGGTTTAATATAAGGGTATCGCCAGAAAAACTATACAAGGATGGGGGGAGCAACTGGTTATTGATAACATTGCCACAGGCCCCCGAACCATTTATCCCTTTATTCCAGTTAGCATATATGCGCTGTACTGTCCAACTGGATACCGGAATTACTAGTTTCATCAGCGTAGGAGTAACAATACTTCGCGCTTCACCCGGGAAAAAGGTGTATCCGCAACTAGCACCCACAGTTTGCGCATACAACCCGGCAAGTATCTCGATACTGTCGGAGCAGGCAGTTGCGGTCTGTAGTAAACCAGCTGGGGCTGTAACCATATCAATGGTACTGAATTGGGCACAGGTTATGGAATCGCATTTGTATTGCTGTGATGCAGGTGGATTGGCTACCGTACTGGTATAGGGTGTATGAATAAAATTCCAGGTGACTAGCCCCCAGCCACTATGCGGTGACCAGTACACCAGGTTTTCAGTTACCTCTACAGTATCACCGTCCTGGTAGGCAGTAATACCGGGCAATGTAACACCACCTGTACCCTGTACAGATAAGTTGAGCAGGTAGGTGTTTGTACTACTTACCGGACTTGTGATACCTGTACCCATAAAGGTACCGACACCCGGCCTAGTTAATTTTACCTGTGGAGCTGTTTTTTTAAGGAAATTATTAGCAATAGTACCTGTGGCAATATCGGCAGGATTAAGGGCATAAGTAACGGTGCTGTTCAGGTACATATAGGGTACCCCGCCTGCCTGCGTGGTTTTCACGACCATTTTGTATTTTAACTGTAAAGTATCACCCCAGGTAATAAGATTAGTATTTACCCTTGTCATATCCAGTGCCCCACTGGCATCGGCAATACCATCATTATTATTATCAGGCTGCCCTAAGGTAGTACGTGCATGGCTATAACTTTGCAGCAGTACACCATCAGCACATGCTGGAGAGCATGAACTGTTCCAGGACACATTATAGGTAGTCGGGCCAGACTCTATCGCCGGGTCAAGGCTGGTGGTATCAATGGTATAGATCCTGGTCATGTATAACCTCTTGAACGCTGCGCCCGGGCAGGTATTGACAAACTGCATATTCAACGTGAACACCCCACCTCTGTAGGAGTTATAAGGGTCACTGGAAAAATTGCTGAGTACAGCGGCAGGACAGTTGCTGCGCTTGAAGACTACCAGTATAGTACTATCCGTTGCACTATTATCCACTACCTGTGTCGCCTGCCAGTTGGCATTGCTCCAACTGCTGAGGCGTCCGTAGGCCTTACTTAAATTGCCGTCCCATTTCACGCCACCATTGGTGTAGAACTTAATCACAAATTTGCTCTTGTCGGTATAGAAAGGGAGGTCCATTGCTCCTGCAGTCATCAACAGTTTCACGGTATCCAGGTCGTAGTACAGTTTACAGGCAGTACTGTTACTTAAAATAGCACTGCTATCCACAAAATTAAAACCTCTGAAACGGGCCAGATAAATACCAAATGCTGCTGCATTGGGTTCACTCACTGCCATAGCGCTTTGCCCATTGTATACATTTTGACTAAAGCCTAGCGCACCACCAGTATAGTAACCTGCAGGACAGCCTGACCAACTTAAACGTGCATCTACTGCGGCGCTAATGCTAAGGCCATCATTTAGTCGGTAACACTGGCCATTGAATGATTCGGTACCGCAGTGATTAAAGTAGCCATCATTCACCCTCGTAACAGGTCCGGCTGTTCTTACTTCAAAGGTCACCACTACACTGTCGCCGGGGTTCAGATCACCCAGGTCCAGCTCTGCGTTATTGGGCTGGTTATACCCGGTATAAGTAGCCGGCGCAAGAATGGTGCCCATCTGCCAAGCCGGTGTTCCGTTAAACCAATAAGGGCTGCCGTAATTAACATAATAGGTAGGATGGTAACGTGGTGCCCCGTTTTTGGAGGCCCATATGGAATCCATTACAAGATACTTTAGCCCTACTACGGCAGGGTAAATCTTCACATCCTTCGCAATAACCAGGCCGGTATTTCGCACAACTTCCCTATAGGTAATAGGACGGCCATAAATATTACCTGCACTATCGGTACCATTGTTGAGCGTAGTGAGGGTACGGCTCAGTACAGGGGCCGTACTGGCGCTATTGATTGCCGTATTTATGGCAAATACATTACTGGTCAAACTGTTGGTACAGGTATTGGTATTGCAACCCCAATCTGCGCGGATGGTACCCGCGATGGGACTTATAGAACCCACAACCTTCTGTGTATCATATACCACAACGCATTCACCCTGGTCAAGTTTGCCATCCATATTACCTATGGTGGCAAAATCAGCAGCCTTTAATACGGTTTTCGCATTATTGGTATTGGCCCCTGTAACAAGACCTTTACTAAAACCAACAATAGCCAGGCTGGTATTACCTTCCACGTCACCCAGGGTTACGGAATCCACCGAACCAAAACCACCATTGCATATCGTGATCTTGCGTACAAATGGCGTAAGACAAAATGCCGTAACTGCAGGACTATCCACAGAAACAGATAAGGAAGGAAAGGAAAGCGAGTAGGTTGGGGTGACATAAGGGGTTGCAAAAAATGTGCCCCAAGTTACATTGTAGGTATTCTTAATGGTCGCTGAATTAGTAGATACCGAGCAGCTCACGGCTGCATTAAAAGTAACATCCACAAAACCACTTGAAGGAATGTTCGCTATATTAAACGTAACTACATTGAGGGAAACCGTTGTACCAAAAGTTACCCCGGCGCCGCTTACTGAACCAGGAACATAGTCGATACCCGGCGGCATAGAGTCCCGGAAGGTTAAGCTGGTAATAGCTGCAGCACTGATATTGGAAACCCGCACCACAAAGGTACCCTGCCCCGAGCATGGGATAAGGCTGGCGGGGGTTGCCTGTGGAGTGATCGTAACATTACTGCTGAGCTGCCCGTTTGCTGTAAGGCTTCCTAACAACAGAACAAGGGGGCAAAGGGCAATGAGGCTTCTGAACCTGGTGCTTTTGTGTAAAGTTTGTGTTTTCATTTTAATTGTTATTTATTGGCCTTTGTTAGTGTTTTGTTACCTATAGTCAGCCTGCAACAACATGTCATAAAGCTTATTAAAAAGATATTCAAAAGAAGAAGAAATCTCTTTTTATTGTACCTTAATAAACGTCGCTCTAAAATAAATGAAATGCGGCCACATAACTGACTTTGGTTACCCCTACTTAAGTAGGGGATTGTCGGTAAAAGTCCATTGGAGAATAAAATACCCCTACTTTAGTAGGGGAGATGCCGGTATAATGGACCTGGATTGCGAAGCCCGTTTTTTGCACGTTCGGTAACAGATTTAAAATAAGCGTATTGACTTGATTTTACACAACCTATTTTTAAAAAATAGAGTTGATCGATAAGTTATACAGTTTGCAGATATTTTGCATCTTTGGCCTCCTTTTTGCATTACATTTATGAAAACAATTCATTATAGAATGATTACTGTACTTATTGTTGAAGACCAGCTAGAGCACCAAATGTACCTGAACACCATTGTCAGCAGCGACAGTGATTTAAAATGCCTGGGTGTATACCGGAATGGGATCGAAGCTATGAAGGAAATCCTGGCCAAACGTCCCCACATTGTACTTATGGATATCGGCCTTCCTGACATCAGTGGTATTGAATGTATCCTGAAACTTAAAGATAAAGTGCCGGACGTGAAATTTATGGTATGTACGGTGCACGAAGAGGATGAAAATGTTTTTGAGGCATTGAAAGCGGGTGCCCACTCCTACATCGTTAAAAAAAGTAAGGCCTACCAGATCCTCGATGCGATTAAAGAACTGTACAATGGGGAAATGCCGATAAGCAGCTGTATAGCAAGAAAAATGCTTAATCACATCCCTCAGGAAAACAGTAATGTAGAAGCGCAGTCATCATTTCACATCACCGCTAAAGAAAGCGACATTTTAAAACTATTGTCCAAGGGCCATTCTTACCAGCAAATAGCTGACCTTTCGTTTGTCAGTATCAAAACCACAAGACGGCATATTTACAATATTTATAAAAAGCTTCATGCCGACAATAGAACAGAGGCCCTTAACAAGTTTTTCAAGAATACAGTAAAAGAATAAGATGCTAAATCATCTTCTGGTTAGTTGGGCTGCTGTAGTCGCTTTTATACTACTGTATAAAAGTCCTGATCGTCAGATTCTTTTACCAGGACATTACTGCCAGCATCGGTGTTGTGTAAATAAGGCTTGTATGTAGGGTATCAATATCTTTTATTGTAACGTTTTCCTATATTCCTTTATAAGGAAGCAGGGCAATATGATAAGGAAAAGATTTACTTGGTACCTATGGCAAAGGCAAAAGCACCATAATATGTACAATCGTGCCTGGAGTTTCGTCTTTCCAGGTTACAGTTCCGTTCATAGATCTGATTCTTTTTTTGATATTCTCCAAGCCATTGCCCGAGCCCGATGTTTTCGCATTACTATTACAAAAGCCTAATCCATTATCCTTTATTTCAATAGTTAGCAGATTTTGTATATAAATAATGTCGAGCGATACTATCGTAGCTTTTGCATGTTTCACAATATTATTGATCAACTCTTTGACGCAGAGGTAAATGATTCTGCGTTGATGCCCGCTTACAGGTATATTTTTTTCTGGCAGACGCTCCTTCCAGGATAAGTGAATAGATGCCTCTTCCAGGAAACGGGAAGCGAAGCATAAAATGTAATCGATCAGGCTTTTCAGATTATCATTTTTGATATTCATGTTCCAGATGATCTCATTGATCTGCTCGCTCAGCTGGCTTGCCGAACGCTCGATCATTTCCAACGGGGCCGCTTCCCCCGGCTTTAGCCTGATCATCTCTATGGCCATTATGGTTGAAGTAAGGGTACTGCCCAGGTCATCATGCATTTCACCGGCTATACGGGATCGTTCCTCAAATAGCTTCTTTTGGCTTTCATGCTCTTTGCGTCTTTGTATATCTAGCCATTTTTCTGTTTCCAGTTTCTTTTTGTTCCGGAAGTACACGACCAGCACCAGGGCCAGCAGTATAGAAAATATAACCAGTAAAACGGTGTATAGCCGATGTTTCTCAATCTGGTTGTTCTTGGCCATGATAACAGTAGCTGCAGCAGCTTTTTTCATTTCCCGCTCGTGTTGCAACAGCTGCTCCTTTTTTTCATCTTTGGAAATTTTTTCGCGGAGCAGGGCTTTTTTCTCTAGGGCTGCCAGGGCTGCCGGCATATTTCCCTCATGCTTCCCTATCTGATATCTTAATTCATAGTAATCCGTTTCATAATTTACATCTTGAAAAGGGACCTCTAGCTGATCGAACTCTTGCAGCATCCTCCCTGCCCCTGCATAGTTGCCGGAATCGATATATAGGTAGCCTAAAATTATGAAAGGCCCCTCATTGGTCTGGTAGCCCTTTGGGGCCCTGAGGGCAATATCCCTAGCCTTCCACGCAAAATATGCGCAGCTATCCATCTGGTCCATATCTTCGTAATAAATGGCAAGATTGCCAAATAAATCAAAATCTGCAGCAGTATCCTTTGTACTTTCGGCTATCGCCTTTGCGGTAAACAAGTACTTTTTCCTACGCGCCCTGCCTGTTGTGGAATTTGTGTTGGCTAAACCAGAGCCATTGATGAACAAGCCTATTTTGCTTATCGTATTGGGCTGTCTTTCATTATAACGCATTACCGGTTCATAAAAGTCAGAAGCGATTTCATCATTTCCCTGCGTATTGTGGATGCGGGCCAGGGCAGTATGGGAATTTATATAAAAGGATGAATTTGAATCGATGGGCCGGGGTTGAACTTTTAGGGCTTTAAGATAATATTGTACCGCCAGGGTATCATTGCCAGTTAAATAATGATAGATACCCTCGTGAAAAAAGGCTAAATACGTTAACCCCTCCTGGCCTTTGGTATGCACCACCTGCCAGGAACTGTCCACATATTTTTTCCCCATTATGGTATCGGAGCGTAAATCGGTATAGATTTCCATGGCTTTGCCATAATAACCCAAGAGACCTTTTGCATTGTTATAACGTTTGTAAATAGGGGCCGCTTGCGCAAAAATCATAAGGGCACTATCAGGGTTGGTGTATACCATATTATCGATAGCATCCCAACTGCGGGCCACAGCAATGGAATCCTTCTGCGAAACCGGGTTCATCACGGATTTTTTGTTGCTACAGGAAGCTACGATCAGCAACACCATCCCAAGTATAACTTGTTTCATATCACATCGGATTGTCGGAAGATCAGTACGTATAACGCTATTTCTGTCCGAGGTTAAAAGGGGCGGGGAAAACCGGGCTCTGTATGGCCATCAAGTTACTAAAATGCAAGTAAATTATTGTTTTTTTTGTATAAAGCAAAAGGAATAGACTACCTATTTTATGGTTTAATCATATTACACCCATAGAACAACCTGGATGCTATCAATGTAAAAGCTGTACCGTTGTTTAAAAAAATCAGGGTACAGCATGAGGTCATGGATAACCCAAATAAAAATTTATCTCAGGTATCATTTTACTTCCTGCCACGAATTACTTATCCGAACGATTCCATACCATGAAGCAGATAGCCGGCCATTTGCGGGAAGGGGCACAGGCGGGAAAGGCTGAAACGTACACGTTGCGTGTCAACTATGGTCGGCCTCTTTATTACAGCGACATGATATAAGCTGTGTGAGATTGACTACCGCATTAAAGACATCATTCATATGCTGCTCCAATTTTGAAATCCTTTTTTCAATATCATCGCTAACCTGAGCAACATCCGGCAAAACTTCCAGTTGTACGGGCTCTCTCCCCATCGTATCCGAGTTAAGCTGCATCAGCACTTCTGTGCTATAGCCCAGTACTGTTGCAATATTGCGCAATGTATGATCCGTTATCAGAACAGACCCGGCCTCAATTCTGGCATAGTTACTTTGTGTCATGCTTAATCTATCAGCCATATATCGCTGTGAATATTGACGCAATTGACGCAAAAAACGTATGTTTTTAAGTAACCTATTCATGATTAATTTCTTCCATTATTTCTCTATAACTGGCGTTTTCAAGTCTGGCCAGCAGCATGGTCCCTCAAAAATATTTTTCCTGCATAACCGTTGAATGCCTGCCCTGATTCAAGCCTTCGGTAGGCATAAAATGTAAACAGGCCCAAGCACCTTGTTAATAATAAGGAGCCCTAAGATTAAGGCTCCTATAAACCAAAACCTAACCATGTGAACCATTACCCCGGCGGGGCCATAATCGCCGGAACCTGGTACAACATAATAAAGTATATCAAACCGGCATGCTTAAAAAACTTTTGATACTTAATAGGTGGCGCCGGCAGGGTTGAAGCTCCTGATGCTCTGAATCATCATGAGCTTAATGACTATCTTTTATGATTCATTGGCTCGGCTAAAGTTTTCACATACAGGAATCCATTGAAGCCATCCTTCTTATGGTAGAGTTAGCCCAATAACGAACCCTAAGAATGACGCTCCTGTTTTCCTTTCAAACCAAACTACTAAACCATTTGCTCTGTGCAAGGCCATAATTGCCGCAAGACCGGGTATGGGTGATTGTCAAAATGATATCGCTGTAAGTTGATGAACCTGTTGTTTTCAGGAGCGACGAGGCCCCTTGCTGCATGCAAACCGGAGGCTTAACGGTTATTGTTCAAGATCAGTTTT
>JBAZWL010000066.1:0-10847 GCA_041660405.1 Taibaiella sp.
CAAAATGATGAAAAAAGCTGTTTTACTGATAACCTCAACAGTACTTAGTTCTATGGCTTTTTCCCAGACAAAAATAATAGCCCACCGAGGGTATTGGGATTGCGCCGGATCGGCACAGAACTCATTGGCATCGCTCAACAAAGCCCATGAAATAAAAGCTTATGGTGCTGAATTTGATGTTCGCGTTACCCTGGACGGCATTGCAGTCATCAACCATGATGATACTATTCAAGGTGTAAATATTGAAGAAAGTACCTACGAGCGGCTTAAAGATATAAAGCTTGCCAATGGGGAAAAATTACCTACACTGGAGCAATACCTGGCACAAGGCAAACAGAATAAAGGCACACAACTCATTCTGGAAATTAAACCCCACAAAACCAAAGAGGCTGAAGACAGAGCCGTGGCAACCGTTTTAGCTTTGGTGAAAAAACATAAAGTAGAGCGCATGACGGAATATATTTCCTTCAGCGTCAACATTTGCAAAGAGTTGATACGCCTGACACCCAAGGCTACTGTAGCGTATCTTAAAGGTGATCTATCGCCTGAAGAGCTTAAGAAAATGGGCTTTGCAGGATTGGATTATCATTACAAGATCATGCAATTGCATCCTGAATGGATCAAAGCTGCAAAAGACCTTGGACTATCTGTGAACGTATGGACAGTAAATGATCCTGCTATGGTGAAAACCTTTATGGATCAAGGTGTTGACTACATTACTACAGATAAGCCAGTAGAGATGAATCAGGTCATAAGTAATAAATAAGCTGTTCTTCAGGCAGATGAAAACTGCTGGAATCTTTTTACTCACCATCATACATTTTTTAAATAATGAGAAAATTATTTCTTGCTTTCGGAATATCACTTTTTTCTGCTACAGCATTAAATGCCCAGGAAGCACACGTAATAGTGATCAGTGTAGATGGTCTTCGTCCTGAATTTTATAAAGATCCATCGTGGGGTATGGTAAACCTGCGCCAGGCAATGGCTCAAGGTGCGCATGCCGATGGAGTAAGGGGCGTTTTCCCAACAGTAACTTATCCATCACATACTACCATTCTTACTGGTGTAAAACCATTGAAGCATGGTATTTATTACAATACTCCTGTAGAGGCTACGGGCATTACCGGGCGTTGGTATTGGGAGAATGATTCCATTAAAGTACCCACTATATGGAGCGCTGCCAAGAAAGCCGGACTGACCACTGCTTGTGTAAGCTGGCCGGTTACTGTAGGTGCACCTATTACATACAACATTCCTGAAACCTGGGACCTGCCTTCAACTCCGGGCGGTGAACTGGATAGGCTTACGGCTACTTCAAAATTTGCAAACCCTCCCGGCTTATTTGAAGAAGTACAGGAAAATGCTACCGGTAAATTGGAACCCAATGGCTTTAACCTTGACTACCTGAGCGGTGATGAAAACCTTGCCCGTATTGGTAGCTACCTGATCCGTAAATACAAGCCTGCATTCCTGGCAATACATATTGCCAATGTGGATCACTTTGAACATGAACAGGGACGTGATGGTGATAAGGTACGCTCAGCAGTAGCTTCAGCTGATGAGGCGATCAAGACCATTATGGAAAGCGTGGAGAAGGCAGGCATCACAGAAAGTACAACCATCATTGTAACAGGCGATCATGGTTTTGTAGATATACACAGCCAGATAGCACCGAATGTATTACTGGCAAAAGCCGGGTTGATAGATCCAAAGAATAAAGCTGCATGGAAAGCCTATTTCCATTCTTCCGGCGGTTCTTCTTTTCTTCATTTAAAAGATAAAAATGATAAACAGACATTGGCTAAAGTAAAAGAAATACTGGCCGCTTTGCCTGTTGCTGATAAGAAACTTTTCCGTATTGTAGATAGAACAGAATTGGATGTAGTAGGATCAGATCCTAATGCTGCATTGGCTTTGGCCCCGATACAAGGTATTGCTTTCAGCAGTTCTATGGAAGGTGAACTGATCAAACCTGCCAAAGGCGGCACGCATGGATATTTCCCGGACTTTAAGGAGATACAAACTGGTTTTGTAGCCTTCGGTAAGGGAATCAATAAGGGTGTAACTATACCTGAAATGGGGCTGGAAGATATCGCACCATTGATCGCCAAATTGTTGAAGATGGATTTCCCGTCTGCTGATGGCTTGTTGTATCCGGGTTTATTGTCAAAGTAATTAGATTTTCAATATCATCAGGCAGCCGCTTCACTATAATGAAGCGGCTGCTTATGTTTTAATTAATTTGTATCGATGACATTCATAGTTGTCATTCTACATCATTGCCCCAATGGGAATCAAATTTTCCCTGGATGATTTTGTCCACACTTTCGGAGAAAGACAAGGTAAGGTCTATTAATTTATCTTTATAAGCGGTGAGGCATTGTTTATCCAATTCCATGAGTTTTGGAAAATACTTTACAGTGAGTTCATGTATCGTTTCATCAAGCTCGCCCTGAAAATTATGGAAAGTAATTTTGCGATGAAATGAATCATTATTTCCTACATTTTCAAATAGTGTATTGCGATGTTCATGAGGACAAAGGTCATCGGATAATTTTGTTTTTTCAGAACATTCGAGGTGCTGCAATATATATTCTGCTTCTTTACTTTCTATAAACTGAAAAATGTATGGCTCAAGATCGAAGTCTTTTTCTTCAACCATAATATTCATGTTGGCTTGTTTGGAGCCGTTACCTTGAATGCCGTAGCGTATTCTTTTTAAGTAATTTCCGGTTGGCTCATCTTTTTCCGAAATAAAGTCTACCAGGTTGTCAAAGGAAAATATGACCGGCTTCGAAGCCTCCGGATGATTATCTGTACGGAAAAATGCGTGAATAAAAATGAAATCTTCATTTGAATTATCCTGATGCTTTTCTATTGAATACCTTGTTATAATCGCTTTCATAAAAGATTTTTAGTAGGGGAAAATCATTCTTAATAATAGACAATACTGAACAAGTACAAATACTATGCCAAATACATGATGCTTTCGGGTACTCTTCATTTTAACTGGTTATCAGTTGTTTTATAGATGGAAATATACTAATATTGATTTCAGGATTATACGGAACGTTATCTTAATACCAGTCATGCAATTACATACCCAGCGTCTGCTGCTCCGGGAATTGGCTTCCCGGGATCTTAATGAAATACATAAAATGAATTCCTTTCCAGAAGTGGACCAGTACAACACGCTGGGCCTTCCGGAAAGTATAACCGCTACCGAAAAATTATTAAGAAACTGGTTATTGGAACAGGAGGCATTTCCCCGGTTGCATTACGTGTTTTGTATTATGGATATAGTATCCAACACCTTTACAGGTATGATCGGTTTAAGGCTTGGCAAACCCAAGTATCGTAATGCAGAAGTGTGGTACAAGCTTTTTCCGGATCATTGGGGAAAAGGTTATGCCACGGAGGCATTAAAAGAACTACTCCGGTTTGGTTTTCAGGATATAAATCTTCATCGTATTGAAGCAGGCTGTGCGGTAGAAAACATAGGTTCAATTAAAGTATTGGAAAAAGCAGGAATGATAAGGGAAGGCCGTACAAGAAAATTACTTCCCATAAGAGGGGAGTGGATGGATAATTATGGTTATGCCATACTGGAAGAGGATTACATCAGTTAATGCAGTTACTTTTTACCAACAGATCTTATGCCTAATGTATTATAAACAGTTGCCGAAACTAATGCAATAATCTTTTCATTATGCTCCATTGGCTCTTTACTATCTGATACGAAAACGGCTATAGCAAAGTGTTTCCCATCGGGTAGGGTAACGATGCCTACATCATTGATAGCAGCCGTAAGGCCATCATTATTAGTACCTGAAGTGCCGGTTTTGTGTGCTACAATAGCTTCAGGTGGTAATGCCCCTTTTATACGTTTTGTACTGTTGGAAGATTGTATCATCAGATCCATAAGAAAATCTGTAGAGGCTGCAGAGAGTTTTTCTTTGCTATGAAAAATATCCAATAGCTGTACCATAGCGTAAGGTGTGGAATAGTTTGTGTACTGTACCTTCCCGCTTGCGGCCATTTCTTTTTCGGTGGCTTTAATAGCCATGTTTTTAACACCCAATTGTTTCACATATTGATCTGCTATGGCCGTACCCTTTATGGCGCGGAACAAAATATCGCAGGCAATATTATCACTTAGTGATACAGAGTACTTCAACAATTCAGCAATGGTTATATCAACATTTCCATCGGGGTACTTTTCCTGTATAAAACGCCATGTTTTCCTGATATCTGTTTTATTGACGCGCATCTTCTGATTCAGCGCAAGCTTTCCCTTATCAACTTGTTGCAACACAGCCATAGCCAGAGGGAATTTATAAGTGCTCTGCATCGGGTAGTGATGATCGTTGTTGATGGTTAAGGTATCCCCATCTTCGAGACACATCACGGCTATACCTATTTTGGCATTAAAAGATTTTACCAGGCTTTCCAGTTGTGCTCTCAACATGGTATTGTTGGGATCGATTAATACTGTGGCATTGTCTTTTGGTCTATTTTGTGCATAGCATGCATGGCCAAAGATCAATGTCAGTAAAAGCAGGTTGATAAAGGGTTTCATAGGTTTTTGGATTTAATTCAGGTATACAAATGTTGATGTTTTTACCAACAACAAAATAGCACATCCCCTTTAAAAGAATTGCTCCATCTGCTCCCTGTAATCAGCAGCAGCCTTAGCAGCCTGATCGGCATACTCCATGCCATTTCCGGCAAAAATGATAGCACGGCTTACATTTACCAATATGCTTACATCCTTATTCATGGCGTATTTGGCTACTGTAGCCAGGTCGCCGCCCTGTGCGCCCACACCAGGTATCAGCAGGAAGTGATCTGGAATTATTTGTCTTATTCTTTCCAGTTGTTCTTGTCTTGTAGCGCCTACTACAAACATCGTATTGTCTGTCGTTCCCCAGGAGGCTACTGTCTTTAATACCCTTTCATAAAGCAGTCCGTCACCGCTGGGTTGCAGTTGAAAATCCTTGCTGCCTTCATTGCTGGTAAGGCCCAATACAATAGCCCATTTATTAGGAAATTGCATGAACGGCGTTACACTGTCTTTACCCATATAAGGAGCAACGGTTACGCTATCATAAGGATAAGTATCGAAAAATGTTTTGGCATACTGATCGGCGGTATTGCCTATGTCGCCTCGCTTGGCATCTGCAATGGTGAAAATATCTTTAGGAATATAATCCAGCGTTTTGCCCATGCTGATCCAGCCTTTAAGACCTTGTGCTTCGTAAAATGCTGTATTGATTTTGTAAGCCACCGTATTATCTTTTGTTGCATCAATAATGGCTTTATTGAATTCGAAGACCGGATCTTCTGTAGCAAAAAGATGAGATGGAATTTTGGTAATGTCTGTATCAAGACCTACACAAAGGAATGATTTCTTACGGCGTATTTGTTCAATGAGCGTTTGTCTGTTCATGGGGGCAAAAGTACTAAAGCATTTTTATTCTCTTGAGAATATTGGTGTTAAACAAAAGAATGATTTTGTTTTAGCATAAGCGTAAATCTGTCCATTTTGAGCCTGGTTATCGCTTATTATAGGTGAATTTTGTATGAGTATATTGTTTGGATAATAATAAAATATGCGTATCATTGTTGGGAAATCCTGATTCCTACCATGAAAAAAATAGGTTTACATTTAATTGTTTTATTTTTAGTACTTCTTACACCTGGCTATAATACTAATGCACAGCTATTGGTCAATGAATTTTCTCAAGGCTTATCGGGTAGTAAGGAGTACGTTGAATTTGTTGTCAAAGGTCAACGGAGTTGTAATGATTCATGCGCTGATATTCGTGGATGGATTTTTGATGATAATAATGGTTGGTACGGGACCGGTGCATCTTCCACTGGATTCTATCGTTTTAAAAATGATCCTGTATGGTCATGTGTACCTTACGGATCCATCATAGTAGTGTACAATCCTGCTGATATTAATGTCCATGTGCCTGCCGACGATCCTACTGATGCCAATGCTGACCATGTTTATATTCTACCGGTAAATTCTTCCCTGATTGAATTTAATGGAAGCGCTTTTTATTCAAACATTGGCTTTGGTCCATCAGTCGACTGGAATGGTATAACTCTGAATAATACCAATGACGCGGTACAAACGATAGATCCCAATAATCTTACGATTGCTGTGCACGCAGTAAGTTATGGTGCCAATTATTATGCTCCAGTAAATATTGCTCCATCAGGTGCCGGACAAACAGTTTATTATCTTACTAATGATTTATATAATAGTACTGCTGCCTGGACAAAAGGTAATGTGCTATCCTATGAGACACCTGGGGTGGCTAATACGCTAGCTAATGAAAATTGGTTAAATGGAATGGATATAAGTCAAGGCGCTACAATAACAGTAACAAAAAATGAAACTATTTGTGCCGGACAATTGCCTTATCAATGGAATGGTTTTAGCCTTACCACAGGTGGAGATACGATAACTCAATACACTGTCCCGTCCCTTTTAACAGGCTGCGATAGTACTACTATACTGAACCTCACTGTTAATCCTTCACCTGCATTAATTGATGTGGACACGGTAGGTTGCGGGAATGTTACGTTTGAAGGTCAGACTTATTATAACACTACGATATTAAAGGATACTTTAAAAACACAGTATGGCTGCGACAGTATATGCAGAAAGATAAATATTGTTGTTCACCCCAGCCAGATTGTCCATAAAACGATTGATACATTTGCATGTAGTCAGCTTACTTTTGAAGGAATAACTTACCGGGAAAGTACAACGCTTAACAACCATTATACCAGCATTTATGGTTGTGACAGCCTGGATAGGACCGTTCATATTTCGATAGAAGATTTTAAACTAAAACTTATTGCTGATCTGGCTGAACCTTATACTGGTGAAGTAATTCATTTCGGAACGGAGGCAAACACAGATTACAATATTGAATCCTGGCAACCGCTTGCTCTATTTAATGAGCAACATTTTAAAGAACAGAATATAATTGCCAGATTACCTTCCATTGTTGTGGTTACCGGAAAAAGTATGAATGGCTGTATTGATTCCGCTACGATTACATATGCTGTAATGCCCTTACAATATGATGTTTTTATTCCCAATTCGTTTACACCAAATGGTGATGGTCTGAACGACTATTTTCTTCCCCGTTTTTATATAAAAAGAGCTTACAACATTAACCGGCTCCAGATATTTGATCGTTGGGGGAAATCTATTTTCAACTCAACCGGTAATGGGATTAAATGGGATGGCAATTATTTAAATGGTTCCCCTGCTAATGTGGGCACCTATCATTACCTCATTATGGTAAAGTTTGTGGATGGCAAGGAGCAGACATTTAAAGGTGATCTTGTGTTATTGAGGTAGAGACGTGTAATTGCACGTCTCTACACAAATATTGAATAGTTTCCTGCGGGCTACGAATCATTTCCTAAACTAAGAGTTTCTTCAAACGAAAAGCGGAACCATTATAAGGTCATTAAAGGTATTAATCGAATCAGGCATTATTTTATCAACCCTAATTGAATAGCCACTTTTACCAGGCCCACCGTATTTTTTACATCCAGTTTTTGAATCAGGCTGCAACGATGGTTTTCTGCGGTGCGGTAGCTGATAAATAGTTTCTCTGCTATTTCTCGGGTAGTATATTCTGCCGCTATAAGTTCCAGTACTTCTTTTTCCCTTTGGGTAAGCCCTGGTAGTACAAACTGATCGTTGGTTTGTTTTTTGAAATGGATTACATTCTGCAATAGTTGTTCTTTTAGTCCGGGTTCAATATAGCTTTCGCCCCTGTTTACGGTTTCAATGGCCTCAACCAATGTAGCCGGACTTGCACCTTTTAACAAGTAGCCGCTGCATCCCCGGCGAAGCATGGAAGTGACCATAGCCGGAGCATCGAGACTGGTCAGGATCAATATTTTTATGCCGGGATAATCTTTAAGAATAAGAGGGGCTAATTCTTTACCTGACTTGTCCGGCAGTAATATGTCCAATAGCAATACATCTGGCTGGTAAAATTTGAGCCCCTCCAAAAGTTGCGCTGCATTATTACTGGTACTCTTTACCAGGATATGCCGGTATGGATGCAGTAAGGTAGTCAAGCCACTAATGACCAGCGGATGATCGTCTGCAATGCCTATATGTATATTGTTCATAAAATCCTGTTTGACTTAATAACATTTAAACGCTCAATTCTATATTGACAGATGTGCCATGAGGGGTACAGGGATGGATCTCCATAGAGCCACCCATAGCTTTGAGGCGCGTTCTGATACTTCTTAAACCCATTTTATTTTCCTCCAAATTGCTATCCTGTTCTTTCATGCCAATACCGTTGTCCTCAACGGTTATACTCAATATACCCTCCAGGTAATTGAGTTGTACCAAGGCATTAGTTGCTTCGGCATGTTTAATAACATTCTGCATCAACTCCTGGATGATACGGTATATACTGATTTCCAGGTCAGATGATAATAAGGGAATACTGCCATAATGCTGAAAGAGGATTTTAATACCCGTCATCTGCTCTATGTTCCTGCAAAAATATAAGACAGCCGAGATCAATCCTTCCTCCAGCAAAGCGTCGGGCATAAGGTTGTGTGCGGTTTGGCGTAATTGCCGGCTGGTATGTTGCACTTGCTGCACTATGTTCTTATAACTCTGAACATCTTTTATTCCCGGGTATTCTATAGGCAAAGCTTCCATACTCATTTTAACGATAGAGAGCTGCACCATAATATCATCGTGCAATTGCCTGCCTATACGGCTACGTTCTTTTTCCTCGCCATCTATCACAGCCTTTAGTTGTTCTACCTGTTGTTGTTGCTTTGTGGTCTTGGCTCTTTGCAGTTGTAGTCTTTGTTTTTGAGACAACATGATAGCAATCGTAAGCAGGATCAAAGTACCAGTACCTATTCCGGCTATCCATAAATTCCTGTTTCGCAGACTTGCTTTAGCCAGTACCAGCTGCAGCTTTTTAGTGGTAAGCTCTTTATCTTTTTCTGCATTCTGAAAAAGATTTTCCAGCTTGTTCAGACTCTTGGTATTTTCCATAGCACTGATACTATCTTGCAAAGCAGCAGCAATAAATTTATAACGATATGCATTCCGGTAATCTTTTGCTGAATCGTAAGTTTCAGAAAGGTTGCCATAAATCTCCACCAGGCTTCTGCCACCTATGCCGGATTGTGCAGACAACTTCGCAGCCTCCAGGTAATACTGGACTGCACTTTTGTAATTTTTCAATAAAAGATATGCAGAGCCCAAAGCCGACGTATTGTTGATTTTATTACGAATATTATACTCGCTTAATACCAATGCTTCTTTGAATAAAGGGATAGCCTTTGCAGGCAGTTTTTGCTTCAGATAGATGATTCCATTCAGGTAATGTAGTTGTTCCTGTATTTTAGCAGTTATTGTTGTATTAAGCTTGCCTATGTTTTCAAGATATTGCTTTGCGCTATCCAATTGATCCTTCACTATAAAAATACTGGCAAGAGTGATATAGGTTTCTGTCAGCTGTGGTTTCAGTTGCTTTGAAATAGCCAGTTGCTTTGCTTTTTCAAGATAAGGTAAAGCATCATCATATTGTTTAAGCACATAATGAATAGAACTCACGTTATTGTACATAACAGCCAGCTGCCCGTAGTCTTTAGAATTATATTTTAATGCTGTTTGCAAGGCCTGGTAATAGTACACCATAGCACTATCATAGGCCCCTTGTATCGAAAAAGCGGCAGCCATATCATTCTTCCAAACCAGCAACAGGGTCTCCTTTACATTAACGGCTTGTTCGCAGTAGGGAAGCGCTTTCCTTAAATATTTTAAAGCTTCATGCGGACCACCTTTCGCTATATGAATACTGCCCATCCATATCAATGCCGAAGCCATACCATCTGGAAAATCCATTTGCTTACTCATATTGAATACAGCATAAGATAATGCTAAAGCGCTATCAGGATATTGGTTATAAATAGCATCAATGGTATGCAGCTTTAGCTCCATCTGCTCCATCTGTTCGCGGCTTTGCTCTTTACTGGTTGTCTTGCCTTCTAAAAGTGTTTCTATAAAAGATGACCGCGCTTGAGACCATGAAGTAAAATGCAGGAAGCAGCCCACAAGTATGATAAAGAATATACGTTGAATTAAATGCTGTTGCATTCTTTTATAGCTGAGTGGTATTGTGGTTTTCCTGATATGCAAGGTAAGTTTTTTGGTCTTCAGGGCAATGAGGGTTTTCCCTCATTTATAGTAAATAGCGGGGAAAGCACATTGCTATTCACATTTGTACCAATTAAATTTGTCTATCCACTTTCACAAAAAAATCATTTCCCTATGAGCAAAAAATACTTTTGGATTTGCTACTTCTTACCTTATTTATTGCTTTCAATACAGGGATACAGCCAGGAAATTACACCTGCTATAAAATGGCAGAAAACAATAGGCGGATCGGGAGCAGATGTGCTTTTTGCCATGGTGCAAACACCTGACAATGGTTATATAGTGGGCGGATATTCAGCTTCAAATATTTCAGGAGAAAAGACTGCTAACAACAAGGGTGGCAATGATTATTGGCTTTTAAAACTGGACAGTACAGGCAATATTCAATGGCAGAAAACGATAGGCGGTAATGGTGAGGATATACTAAGTGATATCAGCCTTTGTGAAGATGGAGGTTACATTGTATCCGGTACTTCTACCTCCGGCATTAACGGAGATAAAACCGATACTTGCAGGGATGATCCGGGCTCCTTTTTGGGAGGAGATTTATGGTTGCTACGCCTAAGCAGTACAGGCAATATTTTATGGCAAAAAACTTATGGTG
>JBAZWL010000067.1:0-10308 GCA_041660405.1 Taibaiella sp.
GATAAAGTTTCTTTTTTCAGGCTCCAGGGTTTATAGGCACAAAAAAAGTAGCAAACCAAAAGATTTGCTACTTTTAAATTGACTTTTTTTATTCTTTAATCCTGTATCGTTTTTTTAGGACTAGTTATTCAGCGTTTTTTCTACGCTAATTTACGTTTTACTTCTACTTCTTCGTATCCTTCCAATACATCGGCTACTTGAATGTCGTTGTAATTTTTAACCATCAAACCACATTCGTATCCTGCATTCACTTCTTTCACATCGTCTTTGAAACGTTTCAGTGAAGAAAGTTCGCCGGTGTGCACCACTATACCGCTACGGATAATATTGATTTTAGTGTTACGGGTAAATTTACCATCCAGTACATAACAACCTGCAATAGAACCTACGCCGTTAATTTTGTACACTTCACGAACTTCGATGTTACCCACCACTTTCTTCTCCAGCGTTGGTTCAAGCATACCTTCCATGGCCGCTTTGATCTCCGCAATCGCATCGTAGATGATGGAGTAGTAACGGATCTCAATATTTTCCTGATCAGCAAGCCTTGCAGCCTGTGGCGAAGGACGTACCTGGAAGCCAAGCATGATAGCATCGGAAGCGCTGGCAAGCATCACATCACTTTCCGTGATCTGGCCTACACCTTTCAATACCACATTTACCACAACTTCTTCGGTAGATAATTTCTGTAATGAATCACTCAATGCTTCTGCAGAACCATCGAAATCGGCTTTGATAATAACGTTAAGCTCTTTAAAGTTGCCCAATGCCAGACGGCGGCCAATTTCATCCAGGGTAATATGTTTACGGCTACGTAAGCCTTGCTCACGCATGATCTGTGCACGGTGGTTAGCTAGATTCTTGGCTTCAGACTCATCTGTAAATACCTTGAATTTTTCACCTGCCTGCGGCGCTCCGTTCAGACCCAGTACCTGTACCGGAGTTGAAGGACCAGCAACGGTAATTTTCTGTCCGCGTTCGTTGAACATGGCTTTGATCTTACCGTAATATTGACCAGAAACGATCATATCGCCTGCATTCAAAGTACCGCCCTGAACCAATACTGTGGATACATAACCACGGCCTTTGTCCAGTGAAGCCTCAATAGTTGATCCTGTTGCGCCCTTGTTTGGGTTAGCAGTCAGTTCCAGCAATTCAGCTTCCAGCAATATTTTTTCTAACAATAAATCAATGTTCGTTCCTTTCTTGGCAGATATTTCCTGGCTTTGATATTTACCGCCCCAATCCTCTACGAGGATATTCATGGCAGAAAGTTGTTCTTTAATTTTTTCAGGATTTGCACCTTCCCTATCCATCTTGTTTATAGCAAAGATCATAGGCAGGTTGGCAGCCTGGGCATGCGAGATCGCTTCTTTTGTTTGAGGCATGATCGCATCATCTGCAGCAATTACAATTACTGCAATATCCGCAGCTTTAGCACCACGGGCACGCATCGCGGTAAACGCTTCGTGACCCGGAGTATCGAGGAATGCTACTTCTTTACCAGATGGTGTAGTTACTTTGTATGCACCTATATGTTGGGTGATACCACCTGCTTCACCGGCTACCACACTTGCATTACGGATATAATCCAGCAATGATGTTTTACCATGATCGACGTGACCCATAATAGTAACGATCGGCGCACGAGGTTTAAGATCTGCAGGATCATCCACATCTTCTACTTCTTCATCAGAACCTTCTTCCAGGTTGATAAATTCAACTTCGCGATCAAATTCACTGGCTACCAGTTCGATAACTTCAGCATCAAGACGTTGGTTAATGGAAACCATGATACCAAGGCTCATACACTTGCTGATGATATCTGCAAAACTTACATCAAGTAAGTTTGCCAATTCACTAACAGAGATAAACTCGGTAACTTGTATTACGCTGCCATCATTAGCTTGTTCAGCTGCGGCGCGTTTTTCAGCCATTTCTTCACGCTTGTTACGGCGGTATTTGGCTTTAAGATTTTTATTACGGGAACCACCACCGGAAAGCTTAGCCTGCGTTTCGCGGATCTTATCCTGGATTGCTTTAGCATCAATTTCCTGATCGGCAACAGGTGCGGTTCTGCCTGGTCCTGGTCTGCGGTTATCGCCACCACGGTTTTGGCCACCTTGATAGCCACCACCCGGACGGTTGCCTGGTCCGCCACCTGGACGAGGGCCACCAGTACCTTGACCTTGTCCATGAGGACGATTCCTGTTGTCGCCTTGCTGGCCACCACCCGGACGAGGTGTACCAACGCCTTGCTGGCGTGGTTGTCCTTGTCCTGTACCGGTTCCGGCATCAGGTCTTTTATTAGGAGGCGTTTCCAGAGGAATACGCTTACGTTTACGCTTGTCTTTACGTTCTTGTTTGCCACCAACTGTATTAACCGGCAGATCAATTTTACCAATGATCTTGGGGCCTTCCAGTTTCGGTGCTCTCATTTCGATATGTTCGGGAACATCATCAACAAGAGCAGCCGGGGGGGCTATTGGTGTTGCAGGAGGAACTACAGGGGTTTCTGCAACAGGAGCTGCAGGTGCAGGTTTTGCAACCTTGGGCTCACGAGGGGCTTCAGTTACAGGCTGTGGCTTAGCTGGCCCTTCTGTCTTTTTAACAGGAGCTTCCTTCTTTATTTCTTTAGTTTCTTCTTTTTTCTTTGGAGCAGCTCCCTTTTTAGGCCTGGTGCTTAGGTTCAGATCATCAAGATTGATTTTCCCCTGTACTTTAGGGCCTTCCAATTTGTGGGATTGCGTTTCTATATGCTCAGGCTCTTCAGCTTCTTCCTTCGCTGGAGTTGGCTCCGGTTGTTTTTCAACTTCCGGTTTAGCTTTAGCTACAGGTGCTTCCTTTGCAGGTGCTGCTTCTGGCTCAGGCTCCGGTTTTGGTTTTTCAATTTCCGGTTTAGGCGCTGGTGCCGGCTCAGGTTGAGGTGCCGGCTCCGGCTTTATTTCAGGCTCGGGAACAGGAGCAGGCTTAGGTTCTTCCTTAGGCGCTGCAGGCTTTTCGGCCTTTTTAGCTTCAGGAGCCTTTTCTTCTTTCTTATCCTTAGCTGTAATATCCAGTTGCTCCTGGGATTTGTGAAGGCTATCTATCAGTGACCCTTTAGGCAGGGCAATAGATTCGCTCTTACGCTTCGTCGCTTTGTCTGTCGCAAATTCGGACTGAAGCGATCCGTACATTTCCTCGGTCAGTTTAGCTGTGGGTTTGCTTGCGTCTATCTCAAAGCCTTTCCCTTTCAGAAACTCAACGAGTGTTTCCTTTCCGATGTTAAATTCCTTGGCCGCGGCCAATAATCGTGGTGTATTTGTTCCTATGGACATTCTTTAATTAGCTTTCAACCTTTATGGGCTATCGGGCGTATTCCCTCAAGCAATTTTTATTGATAATAGCCCATCTTTGTGTCCGGTTGAAAACCAAAGAGAGCGGTAACTATTGTAAGAACCTGCAAATGTAGTTAATTTCCCTACTGTAGCAGTAACTTGAATATTTAAATAACTCCGAATTATTATGCCTCGTTTCCATCGTCTTCAAATTCGGCTTCCAATATACGACGTACGTCGCGTACGGTTTCTTCTTCCAGGTCGGTACGGCGTATCAATTCTTCTACAGAAAGATCAAGAACACTTAGCGCTGTATCGCAACCTACTTTCTTGAATTCCTGTATTACCCATTCTTCGATCTCATCGCTGAATTCTTCCAGATCAATATCGAAATCAGCAGATTCCTTAATATCACGGAATACGTCAATACCGTAACCAGTAAGCTGTTGGGCAAGTTTAATGTTCACACCTTTCTTACCGATAGCCAGGGAAACCTGGTCTGTATCCATATAAACATCTACATGATGTTTTTCTGTATTTACATCGATACGGTTCACTTTTGCAGGTGTCAATGCACGTTGAATAAGCAATTGTGTATTTGCAGTATAGTTGATGATATCGATATTCTCGTTATGCAATTCGCGTACAATACCGTGAATACGGCTACCTTTCATACCTACACAAGCGCCTACAGGATCAATACGGTCATCATAGCTTTCTACTGCTACTTTGGCACGCTCACCCGGTTCACGAACAATCTTTTTCACTGTAATCAGGCCATCCAGTATTTCTGGTACTTCAATTTCCAATAATTTTTCAAGGAAAGAAGGGTGCGTGCGGCTCAGGATGATTACCGGAGTATTGTTACGCATTTCTACTTTCTTTACTACTGCACGGATCGGTTCTCCTTTTTTGAAGAAATCTCCCGGTATTTGTTCTGATTTAGGTAATAATAATTCGTTGTTATCATCATCCAGCAACATCAGTTCCTTACGCCATATCTGATATACTTCACCGGTAATAATTTCTCCTACACGGTCTGCATATTTCTGTAACAGGCTATTTTTCTTCAGATCGCTGATACGTGCGGCTAATGTTTGCTTTGCAGCAAGAATAGCGCGACGACCAAAATCGAAAACGTTTATTTCTTCGTAAAGTTCTTCGCCTACTGCATAATCCGGATCCAGTTTAAGTGCTTCTGCAAGCTCAACTTCAGCCAGATCATCTTCCGAAAATCCATCTTCTACAATAATGCGCCTGCGGAAGATTTCAAGGTCACCCGTCTGGTCATTAACAATTACGTCAAAGTTATCATCGGAGCCATATTTCTTGCGCAGTAAGGTTTTGAAAACATCTTCCAAGACCTTCATAAGCGTAGGGCGGTCAATATTTTCCGCCTCTTTAAAATCCTGAAAGGATTCGATAAGGTTGATACTTGCCATTTTAAATTAAATTGAAAAGTGATAAAAGTGTGATGCTAATCGCAAAATTGCACTCCAGATACTTTCCGGTATTAAAAACTTATTTGTACTACTGTTTTTTTAATATTACTAAAAGGAATCACTGTTTCCTTTATTTCCTTCTTTTTACCAATTACTTCTTCGATGGTGATCTCTGTTTCGGTTGCTTCTTTCAAAGTTCCTTCCACGGGTTGTTCGCCTTCGTTCAGCGTTACTTCCACTTTACGACCAATATTCTTTTTGTATTGACGTAAGAATTTCAAAGGTTCATCTACACCAGGGCTGCTTACTTCAAGAGAAAAATCACCATTGGGGAACAATTCATTTTCTTCAATATACTTATATAGTGCTCTGTTGATTTTAGAAACAGCTTCGATCGTTACTCCGCTATCACCATCCAGAAAGATCTTGATATTGTTAGTGGGCTTAACTTTAAGCTCCACCAAAAACAACGTTGAACCTTCTATAAGGGCTTCCAGTTTTTCAGTAATCTGGTTTATTATACTATTTTCCATTTATTATCAAAGGGTTGCAAAACTGCTTCCCGATCCGGGTTTAAAACGAAGAAGGGGGGCTTTTATAGCCCCCTCTTTTTCTTAATCTTTGCAAAGATAGGTATTTCTTCTATTTAATTCCAAAATTTTTATTCATAAAATGCTGTTCTGATAAACAAAATTTATGCCTCTATTTTATGATTTAACTGCAGCACAGAAGAGGTCCATGCTCTCACTTTATGAATCAGTTCAGGATTACCGGACAATGTTTTCCCATAAGAAGGAATCATCTCTTCCAATTTTGATAGCCATTCTGCAGAATTCATTTTTTCAGGAAAACATTTTTTCAGCAAGTCCAGCATTACAGAAACTGAGGTAGACGCTCCCGGCGATGCGCCCAATAAAGCAGCAATGGAACCATCGGCAGAATGAACCAGCTCAGTCCCGAATTCCAATACGCCCTCACCATGTTCATCTTTTTTGATAACCTGTACTCGCTGGCCGGCAATAGCCAGTTCCCAATCTTCCATTTTAGCATCGGGATAAAATTCCCGGAGGATTTCAAGCTTTTCTTCCTTCGAAAGCCTTACCTGCTGTATCAGATATTTAGTAAGGGGCAAATTGTTCAGCCCCACCTGTATCATTGGAACAATATTGTTTAACTTAATAGAAGTGGGGAGATCGAGATAAGAACCGTTCTTCAAAAATTTGGTTGAGAAACCGGCATAAGGCCCGAACAGTAATTCCTTTTCACCATTGATCATACGGGTATCCAGGTGCGGAACCGACATAGGCGGTGCGCCCACGGCGGCTTTCCCATATACTTTGGCATGATGCCTTTCTATAATTTCAGAATTGATACAACGAAACCATTGACCACTTACCGGGAAACCGCCGTACCCTTTTGCCTCCGGAATATCCGATTTTTCCAGCAAATGCAAAGCACCACCGCCGGCGCCTATAAAGACGAAACGGGCATTTATTTTACGTGTTTGATCTGTAGTAAGATTTTTCACTTTTACCTCCCAAAAGCGGCCATCTTCACTTCTTTCTACATCTTTTACATCGTGTGCCACCTTTACCAATACACCGTCCTGCCTGTATAAATAACGGATCATTGACCAAGCTAAGGCGCCAAAATTTACATCAGTACCAATTTCCATTCGCGTTGCAGCAACTTTGTCGGAAGGGTCACGATCTTCCATCATTAAGGGAAACCACTCTTTCAATGTATCCACATCGTCCGAATATTGCATGCCTTTGAAAAGTTCATTTTGCGTAAGTGCAGCTACCCTTTTCTTCAGGAATTCAATATCTTTTTCTCCTCTTACAAAACTCATATGCGGAACAGGCTGAATAAAGCTACTATCCTGTAAATAGCCGCCTTCCACCAGGTAAGACCAGAACTGTTTGGATACTTCAAATTGTTCGTGAATCTTAAAGGCTTTTGTACAATCCACAGAACCGTCTTCCTTTTGGGGCGTATAATTAAGCTCGCATAATGCGGAATGGCCTGTACCAGCATTGTTCCAGGCGGCAGAGCTTTCGGCTGCTACATCATCAAGCCTTTCCAGTACATCAATAGTCCAGTCGGGCTGTAATTGTTTCAGGAATACGCCTAAGGTTGCACTCATAATACCTGCACCAATAAGCAATACATCTACAGTTTAATCTTCTGTTCTTTTTGTCATTGAGAAAATATAAGATGTGCAAAATTAAATGAAGCAACTGTTTAACTTAACTTAAAAGTATCACTTTTCTTTATGACCTTTCTGGTTACACTTATGAAATAAAGAAGTTGTCTTTCGTATTAAGGTTCCCTTTCTCCAAACATAGCTTTATTCGAATTGTATTATCTTTGTGGTTACTTAACAGAGATATTATGTCTGAAATTAATCTGGAGCAAAAGTTTCAGGAGAAAATAGATAATGAGTTGCGTATAGAGCCAAAGGATTGGATGCCGGAAAAATACCGCCAAACTTTAATACGCCAGATATCACAACACGCTCATAGCGAAATCGTAGGTATGCTTCCAGAGGGAAACTGGATTACGCGTGCCCCTTCTTTACGTAGAAAAGCAGTATTGCTGGCCAAAGTTCAGGATGAAGCCGGACATGGTCTCTACCTGTATAGTGCTGCCGAAACATTGGGCATTTCAAGAGATAAAATGTATAGCCAGCTGCATAGCGGTGAAGCTAAATATTCTTCTATATTTAATTATCCAACCATTAGCTGGGCCGATATGGGCGCTATTGGCTGGCTGGTAGATGGTGCAGCTATTATGAACCAGGTGCCTTTGTGCCGAGCATCTTATGGGCCTTACAGCCGCGCTATGGTGCGTGTGTGTAAGGAGGAAAGCTTCCATCAACGCCAAGGGTATGAAATTATGCTTTCGCTAAGCAAAGGCTCCAAAGTACAACAGAAAATGGCGCAGGATGCCTTGAACCGCTGGTGGTGGCCCTCCATCATGATGTTTGGCCCTACTGATGATAGCAGTCCAAACTCTGTACAAAGCATGAAATGGAAGATCAAACGTTTCAGCAATGATGAATTACGCCAGAAATTTGTTGATGTAACTGTAGAACAAGCTCGTATTCTCGGACTGACCATTCCTGATAAAGATCTGAAATGGAATGAGGAAAGAGGTCATTACGATTTTGGTGCTATCAACTGGGACGAGTTCTGGAATGTGGTAAAAGGCAATGGCCCTTGCAACAAAGAAAGACTGGAAACCCGTAAAAAAGCATGGGAAGAAGGCGAATGGGTAAGAGAAGCAGCACAAGTATACGCTGAAAAGAGGAAATCAAGGAAACAAGCAGCTTAGAGTTAATAATAAAATCATAGAAAAATAAGAACAATTCCACATTGGAATTGTTCTTATTTTTTTAACAACGTTTTCAGTATGACTGTGTTATATTCGTAACACCAAATCACACCAGTCCATGCATTTTGACAAAATAAAAAACAAAGGTCAGGGGCGGCTATTCCAGAGCGAATACCTGGAAATGATGACTAAAACCCATCCCATTGTTATTTACAGTTTGTATATCCCTGTTGTTATCTTCCTTTTATACTATGGCTTTACTTATCGCCTGATGAGTGTTGGTACTATAATCTTATTCTTCCTGGGAGGTGTGCTGGCCTGGTCGCTTATGGAATATGTGCTGCACCGGTTCATCTTTCATTATGTATCAGAAAACCCCAAACTGCAACGCGTTGTTTATAAACTTCACGGTATTCATCATGAATATCCGAGAGACCGGGAGCGGTTGTTTATGCCTCCGGTTCCAAGCCTTGTGGTAGCCACTTTTTTCTTTAGCCTTCAGTATCTTATTATGGGTTGGAATGTGCTTGCCTTCTTTCCCGGGTTTCTTACTGGTTATCTTTTGTATGGCAGTATGCACTATGCAATACATGCTTTTACCCCGCCATCCTTTTTAAAAGCATTGTGGCGCAATCATCATTTGCACCATTACAAATATCCTGAAAAAGGGTTTGGAGTGAGCTCGGTACTCTGGGATCATATTTTCAGGACTATACCTCCAAAAAAATAAGACAATACTTAAACATACCAGGGCCGGTAATCCTTCCAGGAATACCGGCCTTTTTAAATTTAAACTACATTTGTTTCGTATTTTCATTAGATAAAACAATCAGACAACCAATGAATTTTTATTCCTTACCGATAGTTATAAATGATCGCAGGGAAATGTTGCTTGAACTTACCGAGCAAAATATCCTTTCTAAAAATAACAGTTATATCATAGAAGTGCCAAGCCTTACCAGCTTTAACCTGCTTTCCATTTTAAGAGAAAACACGATTAAAACTTTTGTAGAAGGTACAAAGGACATTTCTTTACAAAATATCGCATCTGCCTGCAGTTACCAAAATGGTATTGTTACCCTTCGCCTTTTTGAACAACAAAAAGAGCAACCAAAAGTGGAAGAGCCAACTCAAGCACCTGCACCTAAAGAGAAATTGAGCTATGAGGACCTGGAAGATTTTGTACCTAAAGAAAAAGTAAAACCTCAAGAAGCAGCTTATCTTCCCATACCTGAAAAATCGGAGAATCTGGGCAATATAAACAGTCACCTCACACTTAATTATGAGTCCAGGCGTAATGCTATTCAAATCAGGAGCCGACAAATAAAGGAGATAAACCAGGAGCTTTTTGACCATAACAAAGTAACGTTACGTATTGTTTTAGAGGTCAATAATGAAACCTATACCAATGCGCTTGATCTTTATCTTTCACACCCTTCACAGTTTTTGGGCATTGCTCTGGACTTTGGTTCAGAGTCTAGTCAAATGGCTGTAAAGCGCTATACCAACGACTTTAACCTGCAGGAGAAAAAACCGGAGATAGAGAACCTTTTCCGCAATATAGTTTCCTACCATAAAAGCAATGGCTGGGTTTCACAAAACGAAACGGTTGATTTTTACCAGGAAGAAAAGAACACCAATTTTTATAAATCACTCTTCTTTTTGAAAGAACAACTTTCCGGAGAATATGAGGATATAGATCGTGAAGTGTTTATTAAAAACATAGCGGATAACCTTAAAATGCTGGTGAACACTAAGGATGGTTTCAACACATTAACCGAACAGAAATTTCATCAGTTGCCCAACCTTAAAATTATTCATAAACACGAAGATCTGTTGAGCGGTGTTAGTTTTGAAATTGAGAAGGATGGTTATGGTATTCCTATAAAAATGAGTGAGATCAAGCAGAAGGTCTATAATACAATCTTGAAGGTGATGATCACTTCTTTTCTGAAAAAAGAATTTATCCGCTATAATAATGCGACCCGCTATATCAGGCTGATGCTGCTTGTGCCTAATATTTACGATACGAGCGATATCAATTATATTCAACATCAGCTCCACAACATCTTCCGCGAGCTAAGCGAAAAGGAATATAAAGACAAAATACTGGCGTGGGAAGTACTGACTATTTCAGAAAGTGATGCTTCCTTTATCGGTTACCTCAACAAGAATAATATCAGCATTCAAAAAGATCGTGATTATATCATTAT
>JBAZWL010000068.1:0-9545 GCA_041660405.1 Taibaiella sp.
GTCCTATTGGCAGATTAAGAATGGCAATAATACCCACCATCGCAATGACCAACGATATAACTATGGCCGTGACGGGACGTTTTATAAAAGTTTCTGCGATCATCTTTTGGAATAGTTTTAATAAGGTACCGGTCCTTATATGAATTCATCTGCTTGATTCTATATACTGCTAATCATTGCTTGGCTTTCGTACTAATGACTATAAACTCTTCTTTGCAGCAGCAGGCTGTGTACTGCCACCAGTCTGTATCTTAGCGCCTTCTTTCACACGTTGCAAGCCATCGGTCACTATTTTCTGACCAGTCTGTAAGCCTTCAGCCACCACTACTTTATCTTTAATAGCTGTGCCCAGCTTTACTTTGGTTTGTGTTACGGTACTGCTATCTGTTACGAGATATACAAAGTATTCACCCATCTGCTCGGTTACTGCTTTATGTGGAATCAGTATTGCGTTTTGTGCATTGCTATGGAAAAGCCTTACAGTGGCACTCATACCCGGACGCAATGTTTTATCTGTATTCGGAAAAGCAAGTCTGATCCTTATCGTTCCGGTCTGTGCATCTACAGCACGATCTATAGAGGCTACTTTGCCATATGAAGCATAAATACTGTTATCTGGTAATAGAATACTGAATGTAGAATCCTGATTATTACCTGCAGCCGTTTGTAAAGTATTAAAGGTTGCAAGATCTTTCTGATCCAGGAAGAAATCAACGGCTATAGGATCATCTGTAGAAATAGTATTTAACAAGGTAGAACCAGGTGAAACAGATGCACCCAGCTTTACCATAGAGATACCTATAGTTCCGCTGAAAGGCGCTACAATACTGGAATAGCGTAAATTGGTCTGTACGCTTCTAACGCCAGCCTCGGCAGCTTTTACCTGCATCCTTGCACTTTCCAGATCAGCCAGGGAGTGATCCAATACTTGTTTGGCAATAGCATCTTTCTTATCCAGGGCTATATAGCGGTCAGCATCTTTCTGTGCTTTGTTCAGATTGGCCTTTGACACTGCAAGGTTGGCCTGTGCTTCGCTTACGCCTGCCTGATATGCTTGAGGATCGATAGTATATAACAGCTGCCCCTGGCTTACATGCTGTCCATCTTTGAAATGAATACCGGTAATATAACCGGATACCTGTGGACGCAATTCTACTTCATTGAGTGCCGTAACTGTGCCGGGATATTCTTCATGATAAGAGGCAACACCTTCACTCACAGTTTCTACTTCTACAGCAGCAGGTGGTGGCGGTGGTGGTGCATCATCTTTTGATCCGCAAGAAGTGTACAGGATTACAGCACTCAGGCAGATCATTATATAGTGTACAGGAACTGTTCGTTTCATAATCAGTATATTGAAATTATCAAGTCAGATTTATTGTGTATGGATTAATTGGGATTAATACTTCCTAGCGCACGTTGCAGGTCAAACTTGCTGGCCAGTAACTGATACAATGCATTGTTGTAATTCAATTCGGCCGCCCTCAGATCTGTTTGGGCAGTGATTACTTCCAGGTAAGTTTTGATGCCGGATTTGTATTGCAGTTCAATAGTATTAAATACATCTTTAGCTATGTCCACGTTTTCCTTCAATGTATAATAATCGTTGAGGTAGCCTTTATAAGCGGCCATAGCCTGACTTACTTCGGTACTCACGGAAAGTTGTAATTGTTCTATATCATAATTCACACGGTCAGACTGCAATTTGGCCTGCTTCATATTCTGCACTCTACGGAAGCCTTGAAATATAGGTATTCCTACACGCACACCGGCAAAAGAGTTTGGATAATTGTCCCGGTATAGCTTGTCAAAATCATTGTTGAGATAATTCAGGTTATAATTTCCGTAGGCCTGTATTGTTGGTATAAACTGCCATTTGTAATAATTGTAATTGATATCCTGTAGCTTTTTCTGTGTTTGTAATTGTTGGTATTCTATTCTGTTTTGTAAAGCAATATTACCTGAAGTGTCCGCAATAGCAAGGGTTTCCAGTCTTGAGGAATCATAATCCAGTTTTAGTTGAATGCTGTCCGGTAAGCCCATTTGCATTCTCAGGTAGGCATATTTTGCTTTTAATACTTCATCGGTTGTTTTGCGTTGTGCTTTAGTATTATTAAGCGCTATGGTTGCTCTTTTATAATCTACTTTATCTACAATACCGCCTTCATATTGGTTATAAGCATCGGTAAGACTCCGATCCAGCCTGATAATGTTCTCATCCAGGATCTTTATTTGTTCCCGTGTAAGCAGTACATCATAAAACGCTTTACCTACATTAACAGTAACATCTATTTTGTTGGCCACCACATTTTGTGCTGCTTGTCTGCGCACTTGCCCTGCACTATTACTGGCCAGTAAAGCATCGCTGCTAAACAAGTTCTGAGTAAGGCCCAATTGCCCGGAAGAAGTATTACGTAAGCCCAAAGGAATTAACTGACCGTTGATATTGGATACCTGTAATTGAAAAGCATGCTGTACGTTATAGTCAAACCTGATTTGCGGATACCAGTCAGCAAGGCGACTTTTAATACCATGTTCTGTTATTTGCTGATCCAAAACAGCCTGGTTTAGTAGCGGACTATGACTGTAGGCAAATTGAATGCATTGCTCCAGACTAAAGGCATGTGTAGCATCTTCACGGTACTGCGCGTGCACATCCGACCTTGAAAAAATAAGTATGACAAAAAGAAGATAGTAGTATCGTTTCATTACAAATTAGTTTGAACCTGGCAATAGAAAACGGTTGTGAAAGGCAGGCAAAGATAAAGCTAACCAAGTTAATTAAACGTTTGTTTAATTATTTTAACGCATGCTTATTTTTATAATCGCTTGAATATGAGGAAGCTGAAAATAGTTGCATGCTGAATCTTTATTGCTTGTTTATCAATTTGTTACAAAATTCAAATACTTTTTCTGATAGCTTTATTTCGATTTTACTATAGAATTATTCAATGCTGCTATTCAATTTTTTAGTATAAAAAAGGAAGACATAAACTGATATGTCTTCCTTTAATTAAAATAATTTTTGAGGATCACTCTTCGTCGTAAAATTCACTTAAAGCCTCAAAGTACACGTCATTCCATCCTTCAACCATATCTTCATAAGCTTCATCCGGAATATTGTTATGTCTCAATTCTACAGATGTACCGTCTGCATGTGGATGAAGCTTGATTGTTACTATAGAAGGAGTTTCCTCTTCCTCACCAAAATACCACTCCTGTACTATCTTTTTATGCTCTTCAAACTCCAGGTTTTTCCCTTCTATACTTCCATCAAATAAGGAGAACTCCGTGCCTGGTTCTGTACTCATCTCTGCCGGTTCGCCACTCCATAACCTTATGGTATCAGGGTTTGTCAAAGCAATGTAAAGCTCTTCCGGGCTTGCATTGATGATGTAATATTTTTTATAGTCTTTCATAGCATTTACCAGTTGTATTATTGGGTAAGTAATTTATAGCGTATTATTCTTTTAACAGACGCTTCGATCTGTTTGCTCATTGCATCGTTTGCAGATAAGGCAGTTACAATTTTTTTATTTAATCCTGCAGCATCTTTAGGCATCAATACCAGGTCCACACCGGCTTGTACAGATTTCCAGTCAGCGTCCGGAACTTTAGCAGCAGCTTCCATATTCAATGCATCTGTAGTAATGATGCCTTTAAATTTTAGTTCATTTCGCAACAGGTCTGTAACGATAGTTCTTGATAACGTTGAAGGCAAGCCATTGGTACTATATTTAGTGTTGTTCTTTACCACTATATGTCCAATCATAACGGCTACTGGCGCCTCTTGCGATTGGATGATTGTTTTAAAGGTGGCCAGTTCTGTAAGTGGTCCATCTATAAAAACGGACTGCTTATGAGAGTCTCCTTTAACAGCGCCATGTCCGGGGAAATGTTTCAATGTAGCGCCGATACCAGCATTCTGTGAAGTCTCTACAAATTGTTTAGACAGCTCAATGATTGTTTTGGAATCACTCCCAAAGGATCTTTTATTAATTACCGATTTATTCAACGCAATATCAACCACAGGAGCGAAATTAAGTTGTACGCCGGTTCTTTTAATAATTGCATTTATCTTCTCTGTATTTTCTGCTACCAGGCTTGCATCTTTTTGTTCAGAAGCAGGTTTGATGCCAGTAATATCTGTCCATTTACCTGGCATTAATGTAGGTTCGCAATCGCAGGCGAACAACGGCTTCAGCTCTTTCTTTAAAGCCTTCATCTGATTTAATTCTTTGACCTCTTGCTTGAATTCGACAGAGGTCCCTTTTAAGAAAACAACATTGGCTGCAACATCGTTGATCAGCATTTTCTTTGCCGTTTCAAAAGGATATCCAAGCTTTTCTGAAGTACTGCTGGCCGTCATGATCATCTGTGCAGCCCGTTCTTTGGGTGACATAGATTGATATATCGAATCAACCATAGTATTCAGCCTGGTATCAGGGTGAAAGAATTTTTCAGTTAATGATCTTTCTTTCTGCTGCGATTCTTTAGGAATTGCATCGGCATCATTTATTTCTTTAGCGCTTACATGGCAAGTAACGAAGAGCATGGAGCAGCAAAGAATATTTTTTAGGTTGAGCATAAGCATTCAGTATAAAAGAGGGTAAAATTAATTCTTTGGCAGCGAAGATTGGTGAAGAATATCTCAATGATAGAAAATGAAAGGACATTTAGTGTCTCTGTAATAAAAAGACCCTTTACATTGAAATGCAAAGGGTCTTTTTATTCGTCAATGGAGATTGGTTCTATTTTCTTTGGGCATCAATGGATTTCTGCATATCGCGCCAATCGTAATAATGAAATACTTTTCCATTACTCATGGCAACAAACAATCCTTTGGGGAAGCGGTTGCCAAGGTTGGTATTCGTTACTTCTGATCCATCACTTTCAATGGTTGATACCGGTATTTCAGCAAGGAGAGGGTGTTCATTGGGATTGCCCTTTGAACCTTCACGTGGATAAACCATAAAGGTGTTCTTCTGTTGGTTGGATACCAGGATATAACCTGTAGTATCAGAAGTTTCATAGATGGAAATACCTTCATGGTCTGAAACAAAGCCGGTATTGGCAAACAACGCCAGTTCCATATTTCCCTTTTCTGGATCAGCATAATATTTGTGGACGCCAAACTGTTCGTCGGAATAAAAAATATAACCTTTCTTATTGTCTGCTGCAATGGACTCTATCTCTTTTTTACCACTGTATTTCCCGAATTTACGGACCAGTGTTCCTGTTACATTTCCCTTACCATCATCCCCCAATTTATATTGCCATAAATAGCCGTCAGCCGGGCCTGATTTACGACCGACTATAGCAAATATAGTTTTATCAGAGGGCCGGGTATATAAGGTAATACCCATAGGGCCACGTATTGTTTCGCCGACAAAAACTTCCAGCCCGCCATTGTCAATAGGTTTCATATCAGGCAGGCTGAATATCCGTAGTTTATTCGTTTCCCGTTCCGTTGTTACTGCTATATCTACAGCCTTGCCATTCAGTATTAATCCATAAGCAATATCTACATTGTTAGGTCTTTTCAAACCTTGTACTTTATTGATGATTTTACCTTGCAGGTTAAATACAAACAGTCCGCCGTTGGAATCTTTATCTGTACCTATTATAAGGCTTTGAGTGGCATCTGAAGGATTGATCCATATTGCAGGATCATCGGTGTCGTAATTTACCTGTTCCGTTACCAGCGCAGGTTTTAGTGCCTGTGCAGCAACCGGCGCCCTATTCTTTTCGTTATTCCCTTTTGCATCTACACAAGCTGTATGGGTGATTGCGAAGAGGCAACTTATAGTTATTAGTCCTTTATTGAGGTGCATGCTATAATTTTAAAATGGATATTATCTGCAGCGTCCCCATAGCTTAAAATGGCCGGGGCGCTGCAGGGTAATCCTTATGTGTTGTACTTGATCTGTTGCTTTTAGTTGGTCCCGAAAGCACCGATATAATTGGCAGGTGCGGGGGAATTATATGTTCTTCCTATTGAAAAAGTGATACCTGCAGTTGCAAAATGCGGGCTGAAATCAGTACGACCATGACTCAAAGCAGGTGAATTGCTTTGCAGGTGGAAATCCCAGCTGGTATTGTAAACACCATTGGTCATATCAGTATTCAAAGGGTAGCTAACAAACTTCGGATCATTGCTTCCTGCTGTTGTACTTATGATATCATTTGTACCGGCAATGATCGCATCTGAAGGTTGAAATTGATCCGTTGCTTCCTGGGTATAACCATAATAGAAAGTATTGGAAGCAATTGATCTGTTATCTTCGGGATTACCTACATCTCTTTTAATACCGTAACGGTCATTTGCCAGAAGGTTATTATATAATTCTGCACGTACTGTTTTTTCCAGCCATATAGAACCACCTTTGGTTGTAGGTCTTCTCCATCCGCAATTAAGCATGGTATTGTTATAGCCTTTAATGTAACCCTGGCGCGGACGATCACCTGAATTGGAGAGTTTCAAACCATTGGTGTTAGGGCTGTATATTAAGTTAAAAGCCAGATCAGCATATACACCTGACTTAGTATTAATGGCTTCACCATTAGCAATGCCGGTAGTATAAAAAGTATTGTGATCAACAATGATATCACCACCTTCAAGATAGAATGCATCTTCATTAAAATTACGCACAATACTGTTGGTTACAACTACTTTGCCTGAACCGCCATACCATAAGGCAGGAACGTGTTCTCCGGCTTCGGCTTTGTAAAAGCCTGCTTTTACCGAAGCAGAAGCCTCTGTAGTTACATTACCACCTTGCTCAAGTATCACATGATCCAGCAATAGCTCTGTACAGGTAGGCCCGGCAAGGATTCCACCCCATTGCTCTCCCCAGGTTTGTTTTTTATCATCAGGTACGGTAAAGGTTACGGGAGCAGCAGCAGTTCCGATACAATACAAGTTTCCTTTTACAATAACTTCCGGTTTGGCATCTGCATCAAAGATCACAGTTGTACCTGCTTCAATAGTCAATGTCTTTCCTTCTGGAATCAGGATATCACCGGTAATGTGATAGGTGCTGTTTTTAGTCCATGTTCCATATACTTCACCGGACAAGGTAGAATCCGTTGGTGGAACAACATCAGGTTCGGGAGTTTTTTTGTCTTTGCATGCAGCAAAAAACAAAGTCGCAATAGCGGCTGTGCAATACAGAAGGTTACGCGTTTTCATTCGTGTTGTTTTAGTTTGATTATTGAAAAAGTTGAAGAACTGGTGTATATTATAACTTATAGCGAAGGCCCAGCAAGTAGGACCGCTGATAGAAATCTCTTTGAATAAGTGTGTTGCCGGAAAGATCCTGGTCAGGTACCATACTGTTTACAGTGCTTTGTCCCTTTATATAGGTTTCCATAGGCGTGTTCAATATGTTATTGACTTTAGCGAAAATGCCGAAGTGATTCCTGAATGTTTTTTCTATTGAAAAATCTAATTGAAAAAAACCTTTCTGCCAGATATCAGCATCTATATTTTCTGAAACAGTTACAATGCGATCGCCTGTGTAATTACCCGCCAGTTGTGCATCCCAGCCATTCCTTATGTCTTTGTAAATTAAAGAAAGGTTGGCTATGTGAGCAGCCTGACCGTATAGTGGTCTTGTTTGCTCGGGGTAAGATGGCGCAATGTTCCCATACTCATCACGGATGCGTTTGAACTTTTTTGTCGTAATGCTGGAATGAGTATAAGTATAGTTCCCTTTGATTCCGAATTTGTTGAAAAACTTAATGAAGTCAAGCTCCAGTCCATAGTTGTCAGCATTACCAAAGTTGCCTGGCATATAATATTTGTCCTGCTTTCTGACAGGATCAAGCTGTAAGGTATATTCTATCGGATTTTGTAAATGTTTATAGAACACACCTGCCATAAATACTTCTCCGGGACGGGAATAAAGTTCATATCGCAAGTCCAGGTTATCTGCCACTGCATGTTTCAGGTTCGGGTCACCTTTTTCTGTGTACTCTTCATTGGTAATGGGGCCTGGTACTATTTCAGAAAACCCCGGGCGGTTAATGGACCTGTAATATGACAGCCTGACATTGGTATTCTTAATGCCTGTGTACCTGAAATGAAGGCTGGGCAATACATCTGTATATACCTGGCTGCCTACAGGGGCATCCTCACCTATTTGTGTGTACATGGAGTAGCCCTGATCGGTATGCTCTGCACGAAATCCGCCAATTATTTCAAGCGATCTCATCATTGCTTTAAACTGAAAGTATGCTGCTGCAATTTTCTCATAAGCAGCATAGTTCTGAGCAGAGCCAACACTTCCTTTAGGGTTTTCCAGGTGCCATTCTATCTGCGAATATGCTGTAAAATCTGTTCCGTACCTGGCAGTGGGGTCAGATGATCTGAACTGGTATTGGTTATAAAAATTATCTCTCTTCTTGTCACGGTAAATACCACCTATCTTCCAGTCAACGGGAACTCCAGCCACGGCCTTATTGTAAGTAAGATTAAGGTATCCGGATAGGTCGCGGTCTGTATTATTTTCCCATCTTCTTTTACTGTTGTCCGGAAAGGTTATCTGCTGTGCAAAATTTTGTTCCGTACCATAAAGGCTTATCGTAGTATTGTCTGGCTGTTCTCTCGTGGCCCTGGAATATACGGCTGACCATTGAACTTTAAGTTTATCCAGTAAGATGTGCTCTCCCTGCAAAGTACTGTTGTAAATGCGTTGTTGTGTAAGCCGGGACCTGGTGCTGTAACTAAGTGTGGCGTTGCCTTTTACAGGATCGTAGCCACCATAGGTCAGTTGCTGTTCTACTGCATCTCTTACCTGGATATTGCTAAGGGTAAGGTAAGCATTGTACCATTGCAATTTATTTTTTGCATTAAAGTGATAATCAACTTTTGCATGTACTCCGCCACGTATTTGTTGTTCGGAATAAAGCCTTTTGTTCCTGTTCGTTAAAGTAACGCCACTGAAGCTATCTACTGTTTCCTGGTCAAACAGGAGGCTGTTGCTGCCACGATATGTATTCTGGTAGCTGCCTGCCAATATGATGCCCAGCTTCTTATTGAAAAATCTGTTGCCTAAAGACAAACCGCCCAATAAATTCGGGAGTGGTTTTTTGCTGGTATAGTTATAAGGTGCAGAAGGGAAATCCGATGCCTTTGCGTTGTATGTTTTACCATTCACCTCATAGGGAGATTGTTTGTTCACCTCACCGGAGGTATAACTCTGGAAATCCCGGTTGGCAAATAATTCGCTATAGCCCGTAGCGAGATTAGCAGAAAGAGATAATTGATCCGGTGCATCTTTCATTACCATATTCACAGCGCCACCAATGGCATCGCCTTCCATGTCTGGTGTAAGTGCTTTATATATTTCAAGCCTGTCCAGCAATTCTGCGGGGAATATATCCAGTGGTACATAACGGTATTTATTATCGGGGCTTGGAATCTTGACGCCATTGACCATAGTATAATTATACCTTTTATCCATACCCCTGAGGATCGCATATTGGCCATCTCCATTACTGTTTCGTTCTATAGAAATTCCGGAAACCCGTTGAATAACATT
>JBAZWL010000069.1:0-9243 GCA_041660405.1 Taibaiella sp.
GATGAGTACCCGGTATTCATAATGCACACCGGCACATCCGATGTCTTTCCTGCACGCTTCCAGGAATCTGCTTCGAAGGAATAAGGATGATTGTAAATCAAAAAGTAATCATCATCAGGTGTAGGATGGCTCTCCGGAAGAATATCAACAAAGGCCCATCCGGAATAAGCAAAATGTACCGGTCCTGCCGAAAGCTTTGCAATGGGATCTGTCAAATTCATTTTTGCATGAAAATTCCGGGCATCATTCATGCCGATCACATGCGAGATATCAAAGAGAAAATTCTTCCCTATAGCAAAAGCTTCAGCAGCACCACGATCAGCATATAATTTTTGTACCGTATCCAGAAAATCTTTTGACAATGTAGATGCTCTTACCAATACATATCGTTGATCATGAATTTCAATAGTACCCTTGGCCGGATCCATTTTCAGATCTCTGAAATATTCACCCACCGTCTGTTGGGCAACGTCAAACAGGGGTTTCATCTCGTCCGGTACTATTACCGAACTGCCCTGGGGTAAATTATGGAAATCCCTGCGCAGCATAGCATTCTCCTGCTCCAGTTGTGCTATACGCAATTGCAGATTGCTTAGGTCAGGTATGTTATTCATGGGTTGTCAGGTTGGTTATTCAGCCTCAAAATCTGAGGGTCTGGTGTATTTTCTTCACAAATATACTATTCTGTTAAGTCAAAACGGGTATCCGTTAAGTGTATGTTTTCTGCGATTTCTTCGTGTACCATCTTTGTATCCTAAAGTTGAAAAACAAACCTTTTTTAAAAATTTAAAAACCACAAATTATGAAAGCGTTAAACATCAAAACCCTGATTGCCGTTTGTCTTATGGCTACAACTACATTGATCTCTTGCAAGAAAGATGAGAAGATCGAACCACAACAACCGGCTCCTGTTGTCAAAACCATAGAAGGAAGCTGGGTAGGTAAGTATGGCCAAGGCAATGCTGACCCGGATAAATTCTTTGCCTTTAACATCAAGCCCAACGGTGTATTGGAAGTGAAAAATGAAAGCAATGTGGTAACCGGCACTGGCACCTGGAAACTGGAAGATGGCGTGTTTACCGGAACATATAAATATGAAGGCTTTGCTGTTAAGTACAGCGTAGCCGCAAAATATGATGAAGAAGCTGGTACTTTAACAGGTAGTTGGGGCGTTGGCGATGATACCGGAAGTGGCGATTTCTATATGAATAAACAATAATGAATATTCATCTGTCTTGTTGAAAAACTGTCCCGCAAGGGACAGTTTTTTGTTTTTAAGATACTATCAATAACAAACAGTCCTATACCATAAATGAAGTGTCAGCTAAAGCTCATGGCTTTCCGATGTATAGTTCCTCCTAAAAAATAGTGATCCATTAACTCAAACCCTCAATCCGTTAAGTAGCCATTTTTCCAGACTTTGGCTGAATGTACATTGCATAAGAATTCAAAAACAAAACCAATTATGAAAAAAATATCCTTTTCCCGATTCATCTTGTCGCTGATTGTTTGCATCTGTTCTTTGCAGGGTTATGCACAAGGTATTTATCAATTGTGGGGTACCACAACTTCTGGCGGCACTGATGATCTCGGTCTGTTGTTTTCCACAAAATACGATGGTACCGCCCAGGTTATAAGAAAGTCTTTTGCCATGGAAAATCCCGGTAAGCCGGATCTGTTCAATGCACCCGTTTTATGTAATGGTAAATTTTATTCACTAGTACGAAAAGGCGGCATTACGGATGATGCAATTATCACAGAATACGATCCGGTTGCCAACACGTATGCTCAAAAGGCAGACCTGCTGACGCTCGAGGTGTTGATTACTCAAACTGCATTAACTGCCTGTAACAATAAATTATATGGATACTCTGAAGAGGGAGGGCTACATAATGGTGGCTTTATCTACGAGTTCAATCCTGCAAGCAATGCGCTGGTTACTGTGTATGATTTTGACACGGTAGTCGGCGGTAATCCTTCAGGTGAACTTTTGGTTCACAATAATAAACTTTACGGAACCTGCTCCAACGGCGGTAACCAGGATAAAGGTGTCCTGTATGAATATGATCCCGTAACAGACCTTTTTGCGGTGAAAGCAAATTTTACACCCCTCACAGCAGGTATTCAGGGAAACCTTACCTTTTATAATAATAGATTCTGGGGTGTAGGTGATGGCATTTATTCTTACAATACCATTACAAATGCTATAGTAAAACATGCTGATCTGGACTCTATCGATTTGCATTATTTCTACGGTAAATTGGCAGTATTGAATAACAAATTATATGGTGTAACCGACGAGGGAGGAGTACAGAATGAAGGTGGCATCTTCGAATTTAATCCTGCCAATAACGACCTGGTTAAAAAGCTGGATTTTACTGCTGCTACAGCACAGAGGCGTTGTGATCTATTAGCTTATAACGGTAAGCTTTACAGTGCTTCTTGCTTTAGTGATACCATTTATGATGGTATGATTTTCTCCTATGATCCGGTAACCGACCAGTATCAGAATAAAGTGCTCTTCAATGATACTACAGGTAAGTATGGAGCCGGACGATTAATGCTTTATAATAATAAAATGTATGGCTTTACATTAAGTGGAGCAACATACGGTGAAGGCTGCCTGTTTGAATATAATCCGCTTAACAATGCCTATGTAAAGAAGGTAGAACTTGGTGGTGCAGATCTGTACGCTCCCTGTGGTAAGTTGCTCTACTACAACAATAAACTTTATGGAACAACAATCGGTGGTGGTAACAATGGAGTAGGCGGAATTTACGAATTTGATCCGCGTACCCAGGCATTTACCATCAAAGTTCAGATGTCGGAGATGAATGGCAAATGCGGTGCTCAGGGCGGATTCACTTTATATAATGGCAAATTTTTATGGTGTGACATAAAATGGAGGAAGCAATGGATCAGGTGCTTTGTATGAATATGATCCTGCTACGAATATATATACTAAGTGGCACGATTTTCATCAATCAACAGGCTATTACCCCAGTGAAAGACTTGTAGCATTCGGCGGTAAGTTATATGGTACTGCCTATGGTAGCACAAACAGTTTAGGCAATATTTTTGAGTATGACCCTGTTACGCATGCTTATGCAGAAAAGGTTGTTTTTGGCGCAGGAATGGGATCTTATCCACATGCTGGTCTTACTCTATATAATAATAAATTGTATGGTGTCACTACTGGTGGCGGGAATAATGATGATGGTGTATTATTTGAATACAATCCACTACCTAATTCCTTCCTGGTAAAAGCGCATTTTGATAGTCAAACTACCGGATATGAGGCGCTGGGGAATATGGTTGTCTACAATAACAAACTTTATGGTGTAACGCTTAGTAGTTACACCTATACCATGGGCGTAATCTATGAATTCAATCCTGCTAATGATTCTTTAGTTCATAAATTTTCTTTAACACAGACCGGCGGAAAGTATGCCAGGTCAGGAATGACCTTGCTGAATAATAAATTGTATGGCCTGACCTCTATAGGCGGCACAATATCTTTAGGTGGCACCATGTTTGAGTTTGATCCTGCAGTGAATAGCTATACTGCGAAGATATATTTTGAAGGTCTCAACGGAAGGCTTGCCGGAAGCTCTGAACTTACCCCAATACCAGCTCCTGTAGCACCGGGTAGCCCGGGATCCTGCACGAACACTCAAACCATAAATATTAATGCTGCCAATGCAAATGAGTGGATAGCCTTTACCGATAACCAGGGGCGTGCTGTTGCTGAAATCAATGCGAATGGTAATATCCTGGGTAATACCGCTGTCCGTTGCTTTATTAACGGGGGCAATATGAGAATGGATGCCAGTGGTACTTTTTATCTGGATAGAAACATTACGATCACTCCAACCAACCAGCCGGTAACACCGGTAAGCATACGGCTTTATATACAAAAATCAGAGTTTGAAAGTATCCAGGCTACACAAGGCTCTGGTGTTTCGATTCCGTCAGATATGGTGATATACAGGAACAGTGATTTTTGTGCGGCAAACCTTACAGCCACCCTTACACAATTGTACACTACACAAAGCAATTGGTCTGTTGATTATGTTTATACAGCAGAAACAAGCGCCCTGGGGTCATTTTATTTTGCAGCCGGTATCAACACACCTTTACCGGTACACATTTTAAGCTTTACCGGTGAGAAGCATAAGGATTATAACGAGCTTAACTGGCAGGCTGCCTGCAGCAATAATGTCCGCTTTGATCTGCAAAGAAGTGAAGATGGATCGAACTTTAAAATGATAACTTCCATAGCTGTAAATGTCCAGGATTGCAATGCTCCTTTTGTCTACAAAGACGAACAATTTACCGAAGGGAATAATTATTATCGCTTGCTTATGGAGGATAACGGAAGTACTACTTATTCTAATATTGTTTTATTACAAAGAGATGGCTTATTGGATACAGACCTTAAAATAGTGCCGAACCCGGTTACCCGTTCTATAGCGGATATTTATATCAGGTCTTCCCATCAAAAGACTATTCATCTTACCATCACAGATCTTACCGGTAAAATAATCAGCGCACTGGAAATTCAGGCAGGGCAGGGTGTATCCCAATACCCGGTTGATATGAGTGACATCGCTTCCGGTATTTATTACGCCCGGTATTATGATGGTGAAAAAATGAGGGCCTTAAAATTTGTAAAGCAATAAGCAAGCATAAGTTCATATTCGATCATTACAATAAAAACCAAATATTCTAAACCAATAAATAACTAAACTATGAAACTAATAGGCATAATAGGCGCAGGTATCAGCGGACTGGCTGCAGCCAAAGCATTTATAGAGCAAGGCTATGAGGTGTTACTGTTTGAAAAAGCAGGATCATTGGGTGGGGTATGGGAACAAAGCCGGTTCTACATCGGCATGACAACGCAGACCACAAAAAATGAATATGCTTTTTCAGATTTTCCTATGCCTGCTGACTATCCCGAGTGGCCGTCTGGTCCACAGGTCAGGACGTATTTGGAAAGCTATGCAGATCACTTTGGGATATCAGAACATATACAGTTTCATACCCAGGTGCTGGATATGCGTCATGAAAATAATGCATGGATAGTAGAAACCTGGAATGAGCATAATACGCGCAAAACTTATTCTTTCGATTTTGTTGCCGTTTGCACCGGAACTTTTCATGAAAAATACACGCCCAAGTTTACAGGTATGAAACAATACCTGGATGCAGGCGGCGTCATTCTTCATTCTTCTGAAATCAGGGATGAAAGTATTTTGAAAGATAAACATGTAGCAGTGGTGGGCTTTGCCAAATCAGCAAGCGATATAGCTACAAGGGCGGCAGAAATCAGTAAATCCAGTACACTATTATATCGCAAAGCACAATGGAAGGTTCCCCGTTTCTTTGGTAATAAAATCAATCTTAAATACCTGCTGTTTTCAAGGTTTTCAGAAGCGTTTTTTCTCCCATACCGCAAAACCGGATTTCAAAAATTCCTGCATTCCGTTGGCAAGCCGATGGTGTGGTTACAATGGCGGGGAATAGAGCTTTTGCTTAAAAAGCAATTCAAGTTAAAAGCCTGCGGAATGATACCCACGCATAAGATTGATGACCAGATAAGTTGCAGCCTGGGAATAGCCCCTATAGGATTTTACGAGCATATAAAAGCTAAAAAGATCAATGCAATTTGTACCGAGATCGATTACTTCAGGAATAAAGCAGTAGTGCTAAAAACAGGGGAAGAAATAAGTCCGGATTTAATTGTAATGGGTACAGGCTTTAAGCAAACACTGCCTTTTCTGAACAAAGAATATCAACAATTACTTAGAGATGAAAAAGGGATATTTAAATTGTATCGTAACATCATTAATCCAAAAGTACCGCAACTAGGTTTCGTAGGATTTAATTCCAGCCTGTTTTCAACACTCACATCGGAAATAGCTGCCAATTGGCTGGCTCATTATGTGAAGGGCAATATTACATTACCCGATCAGCAAAGCATAGATAAAGAAGTAGAAACGATTGCTAAGTGGAGATGTAATAAAAGGCCAATCTCTGCAGAGTTCAGCGGATTATGTGTTGCACCTTTTAACTTTCAACATCTGGACGAATTGATGAAGGACATGAAATTAAAAAGAAAGGCAAGCAATAACCCGGTCTATGAATTTTTCAAACCGATTAATCCTAAAGATTATCAAAAGTTGCTGATCAGACCTAAAAACATACTATCCTATCGATCCCTACCTCGACCTGTTCACAGTCATCCGAATGCATTGCATTGATCAGGCCTCCCATATTTATGGGGTATCAATTATCAGGATACTCTATTAATAAACAAGTGATGAATAAATTATAAACTAAAAGTTAATTTTATAAAGCATTTATAGTGACAAGAAGTGTGTAACAGATGAATTTTGCGCCTGCATTTTTTAAATCAAAGCGCAAATGAAATCAATGTTGAAAATAGCCTCGCTATTAATGATCACTTCTTTAGGAAGTTATGGACAAACTGCTATCACTGCATCAAAAATTGATACGACATCCACAACTTCCGGTATTACCTATAATCGTAGCCGTGCACATGAAGCCAACTCTGGTTCTTTTTCATCTACGTCAGATTATCAATATAAATTTGGAGATAATTCCGGGTTTACGGATAATGTAAAGACATTGAAATCCTTTACAGCAGGCGGTGCTGGCTATACCTATCTTTCAGGCATAACCACTGTAGTAAAAATAAGGAGAGTTGAGAACGCATCGTTTAATACGTATTGGTCCGGATACGGGTCGCCGGAAACAACGCCTACTCCAAGAGATCTTGCTTATTATGAAAGCGAAATTGATGGTAATACTATAAAGGTCAAAGCTCCGTACACACCTAAAATGGAAGACCTGTTCCAATCTAATAATATAGCTATTGGTATTGACAATCTTTTTGCCAATGACTACGTCACTAACTTTAACAACGTAGAACGTATAGATGTAATCATCCCGGCAGGTTTGCAAGTACAGGTACCGGCTTCACAAGGCTTCGCCATTTTTGAAAGAGGTGTGTACGATCAGCATGATCCGAGCACACTGGCTTTGATTACCGCTATTGATGGTAATGGAAAACCTACGGCTTATGCTACATCCATTGTACGGGTAGGTACTGAAGAATATTATGATCCTTCATTTACTACCAATACCGTATATCAACCAAGTAATTTTACTAACGGTTCGTGGGCTATACTAAGAAGGGACTCCAGCAATGCAAAACTAAGAGCTTCTGATAAGGTTTCGCTTACCCAGGGCATCGGCGGTGTTATGATCAAATTTTCTGACTTCGGTATTGCACCGGGAACTACAGTATATGGCTATTCCATTCTGGCCGGTGACTTTCCTGCTTCCGGTACCGGAGCCAATGCCGTGGATTATACCAACAGTACTTATTTCCCGACCAATACTTCAGGAGGTACTATGGATGGTGGAAACGATATGTCTGTAATTACCGGCGTTGTAAAAATATTAAGCATCAGCGGAAAAGTATTTCATGATCCCAATGGCTTGACTGATAATAGTATTAATGGAGATGGAATTGGAAATCCTTCCGGCACTCAATTATATGTAAACATGGTTGATGCTAATGGTAAGGTAGTAGGGGTGGCAACTGTAAATCCAGTGTCTGGCACTTTCCTGTTGGAGCAATTAGCTTTCGGTCCACTTACGGCCCAGCTTAGTACTACACCAGGTGTAGTGGGGCAGAGTGCACCTGCATCCGGTTTGCCTGCAGGCTGGTCCAGCGTGGGTGAAAGTTATGGCAACAATAACCTGGCAGGTAATGGTAACGAAGGTGGTGTTTCCAATTCCATTATCGCGGTTAGTGTTGGCGACAAAAATATCAGTGATGTAAATTTTGGTATACAAGGCGTACCGGTAGCTGATCCTAAAAGTTATACTATTCCTCAACCATATAGTGGCCAATCTTTTGTCCTGAATGGTTCCTCAACCTTGAATCAATTAACAGGAACTGATCCTGAAGATGCACCTGAAGAGCAGGGATTAAATGGTAGCAACAACAATCGCACAGTCGTTATTACATCATTACCTACTAACGGGGAGCTGTGGTATAACGGAGCTAAAATTACTACTCCCGGATTCGCAATCCCTAATTACAATAAGAACCTTTTAAGCTTGAAGCTGACTGGTATTGGCTATACTGGTACATCTTTCAATTATGCTTATCGTGATGCTGCAAATACGCAATCGACTCCTGCTACTTACAATGTAAGTTGGCTAACACCGCTACCGGTAACATTGCTTTCTTTTTCTGCTGATCTGGTGAACAATGAAGTAAGGTTGAACTGGCGTACAGCAACAGAGCAGTATAATAAAGGGTTTGTTATTGAAAGAAGTGCAAATGGTAAGTATTGGAACGAAATCGGTTTTAAAGCTACATTGGCACCAAATGGTAATAGCAATACAGAATTGAGTTATGATTATATCGATAATCAACCTCTGCAAGGCTTCAATTACTATCGATTGAAACAATCGGATATCGATAACAAGTCCACTTATAGCGATGTTCAACAGGTATATATCAATTTGCAAGACGAAAGCCTGGTGATATATCCTAACCCTGCTTCAGACAAAATATATGTTAAGGTTAAAGACTGGTCATCAATAAAAGAAGTACGGATTACCGATATGAATGGCAGGCTTATGCAACGCAGTAACAAAGTAGAGCAAGGCTTAACATTAAACATGCCGGCGGGTATGTACCATGTACAAGTTGTATATAACAATGGAAAGATAACAACTCATAAATTTAGTAAGCACTAATAAGAATTAAGTTTTAATAAACGGGGCTATTCATATTTGAATAGCCCCGTTTATTTACTCATCAGAGAACATCCTGCAGATGGCCTGAACTATTACCGAATCCGGCAGGTAGATCTGGATGGTAAGCATACTGCAACCAACGTACAACAGGTATATGTTCATTGCAATGGTGGTGATGCCATCAAGGTGTTCCCAACCGTAAGTAACAATACCGTGAATGTAATCCTGCCAAAACGTTATGAGGATGCAACTGTTACTATCCTGACTACATTAGGGCAAAAAGTAAATGTTCCCATGGAAAATACAAATGGTCACTACCGGATAAACATTGCACCATTAGCTGCAGCGATGTATATGATCCATGTACAAAAAGGTGAAGAAGTAAATACGTTTAAGATTATTAAGGAAAACTAAAGGTAAATGAACCGATTTATCTTG
>JBAZWL010000070.1:0-8475 GCA_041660405.1 Taibaiella sp.
CATAGTACCCCTACTTTTGTAGGGGGGTGAATGCAACAAACTTTTTTCCGATCGGTTTTCTTTACAAGGTGATGAAGAAGTAAAAATCCGATGCTACTCAGGTCAGGTAGAATGTAGTAATCAGAAGATGAAGTGGAGCTATATACTAAGGGGCCCTAAGAATAAGGCCCCTGTTTACCAATATGAACCAAACTACTAAACCATCGCCTCCGTGCAAGGCCACAATTGCCGGAAGTGGATACAACATGTAAGGACTCAACTGACATAAAAAAGAATCTCTGATACTTCTGGGAGGCACCGGGAAGATCAAGTTCCCGGTGCCTGAATCGCTATGGGGTTAACGATTATCTTTTATTATCAATTTTACCGGACTGATATTCCAGCTACCGGAATAGGCAGATAATTTTATAATATACGTACCGTCAACAAAGGTTTGTACAGGTATCTGGAACAGGTTCATTCCTAATGCTATATTTACGGTATCGGTGTACAACACTCTACCAGCGATATCGCATAGCCAGAGTTTACCTTTGCCCCTATCAGCTTATGCTTCATACTGCACATGTACTTCATCTGCATTACCTGCAGGGTTAGGATATACGATATCGCCAAACTGCAAATAAGCATTTGGGTCTGCGCCCCCATAACACCACCGATCTTCGTTTGGGCTGTAGCAAATAAAGAGCAGGACGTTAGCCCAATTAATAGAAATTTCTTTTCATTGCTTATCCAAATTATTAAGTAAAAAATTATTGTCATAGCATCCTTCTCTTTGCAAGGTCTTGCAAAGACCGCTCCGTTTTGCTTTATTAACGCCCCTATTTTTGTATGATTTTTTGCCATAAATATGATTTTCAAGCCTTCTACCCCTACTTTAGTAGGGGTAGAAGGCTTGAAAATTGGATCCGAGACAGTATCCATACTTTTGTATGGTTTTTTAAGGGAAAGTAAAAAGGAATGACAGCAACACCCGGGGAACACGATTGCTAATTGCTATTGTCTTAATAAGATATTATTTATCTACCGAAGGGGCCGTTATAAAGGTGCTATTCTTCATATCAGTTTTGGCTGGTACCTGTGATGTAATGATCGTAATGCTATCTTGGAGCTATTAATATAGCTGTGCTGTTGTGTGATGTCATCGGAGAGCAGGCTGTGTTCCAAGCAATATTGGACAGGCTGGTACATCAATCTGCACGGATAGACCTCAATGATGAGTCTTTAAGAAAAACTAAAAACAAAACCTTAACACCCGAATGTCGAACAAGTATCTAATAACAAAGGAAAGACATTAAAGCCTGCTTTTGACTTCATAAGCAACTTACCCTTTATATTTCTTTTAACCTAAAAATCATCCATCCAAATCTTCTGGTTGTAAGGGGCAATTTAAAATAGTAGACCGAGATCAGTTTGAGTGGTATATACGCCTGGAGCCGGCCCCGAAAGCATAGAAAAAGCCGTAGCATAGCATGCTACGGCTGGCACATACTCAAAACAAACACTACATTTTATTTTTGTTCATCATACTTTCATCCTTTTTCATCTTAGCTTTCGCCTTCCTCATTTTACCTTTATTACCGCTTTTCTTCATTTTATCATCTTTCATCATTTTGTTGTCCTTTTGTTCCATTTTGGGATTATCCTGCATTCTGGCGGAATTGTTTTGCGCATCAGCGCTGAGGGAAAAGACTACTGCTGCAATTAAGAAAATCGCTTTCATTTTTTTTAAAATTTAAGTTAAGGAAAAACTGTTTTATCAGGCAAATCTATAAGCAAGCTATCACGGAATAATCACGGCTGGATAACATTTCTGAACCCATTCTCAATCACTGTTCCAGAAGACATCAGAAGTGGTCAAATTTCATAACATCCCTCCCTTTTGCAGAGATAATTTCCAATAAATAAGTCCCGGCAGGCAAGGCTTTCAGATGAATTGAATTACTTTGTTCGCCAAGGCCTGTTTCCAATACAACTTTACCTGCCATATTGGTAATTCTGCCCATCGTCTTCGTGGTAAAAACACCTCGAATATAAAGCCGGTCCCCTGCCGGTGAAGGATATACCCGGTAAGATGACACTGTTTCTACTCCGTTTATGCCCGTGGTGGCCGGTTGTAAGCGCAGTGATTTCGCAGCCTGTACTATTTTCTTGTCGGGTGTACTGATCATACTGGCAGCGTAGCATTGAGACCTGTTCCATACCGTGCTGAGCGCGCATATCTTCGTATGTACTATGGTATCACCAATGGACAAAGGCGCATTAACCTGTACCGGTAAAGGTCCAAAAGCAGATTTGCGGAAAACGTCATGATGTATTGTCTCTCCATTGTGCGCTGCAAAATTCAGGGTATCCTCGACAATTGCGGCATACAGGTCGAATGACATCAATGATGAAGTGTCTTCTTTTTTAATGATAACGCTGACTATCACGGAATCCGGACCGGATGGTTCCATTGTGGTTGTCATACTAAAACTGGATGTTTCATTCATCCGGGAGGAAAACAGGGTTGGATTGCTGTAGTCTTCATTTACAGGAATCACTTCTCCAAGAATTGCCATTTGCGGTGTGCCGTTCAATAGTCCGTAAAAGCTGGTCTTTGCATCATTCTCGGGTTTGTTATGCTGATTGAGCGGACAAGCCGGATAAGGTATGCTCGGATGATATGAAACGAGTATCACGGAAGGGAAATCCTCAAGGTTTCCGTGAAAACCCGGGTTCCGCCCCGCACATACACTGCAATAGGTATTGGTAAAATACTCAACAACTACGGCTTTAGGTACTTGTTGCGCACGGCTATAAGCCAGGCCGGCTATGATAGCGAGTATTGTGAAAAGCAGCTTTTTCATTTGTATCAGTTTAGTCAAATAGTTATTAGAGGCGATAAGCAGTTCCACAGGATAATATCCACGACCTTGTCAGCCCGTCGGGGCGATTGCTCCTGACGATTACTGGGCCAGCCACCAATGCATGGAATGCAAACTGCCCGGCAGAGTAGCCTGCATGCGCAGTAAGGTTCAGCGTTAATCCCTCACTGTAATTGATGGCATATACCTCGCCATTTTGGCCCCTGGCTTTATCTTTGCCCAGATGATAAATAGCAAGGGTACCAACTGATAGCCTTAATCTTTTCATGGCAACATTCAGGTCTGCGCGCAATAAAATATCACCTTTTCGTTTCAACGATTTCGAAGAAAAATATTCATTATAATGCCTGCTACCCATTATGCCGGAATAAGCCAGATAGCCATTGTTATTGTATTGAACAACCGGCTGTTGAAACCCTGCGCCAAAGGAAAAATATTTGCCCCATCCTGTACTGACACTCAATATAAGGTCAGTTGTTGCCAGGCTTCTCTGATAAGCCATTGGTAGCGGAACTCCTTCCCTGGTAGTATTGTCGGCCCTGCCGGTACCAATTCTCGTACCTATTGCGCTATTGAGTGTAAATTTCCCCAGTGCAAAAACTTGCGTATAAGTGAGTATTGGGTCGCTTATGCCGCCATAGTTCCCCAGGTTTCCCAAAGCCACATAATAGGGTATTTTAAGTTCTGCAATCGAATGGTTCTTGAATACATGAAGATATTCCAGCTGTATCATACATACCGTCGTCTTTTGTTCGCCCTGGGCTATACTCCCGGACACTTTAACGCAGTTTGCAAATGCACTGTCAGCCACATGCGGTTCCGGAGAACTATTCGAAACCGTGCAAAATCCTGCATCAGAACAACCCTGAGCATGTAAGGCAAAAGGCAGCAGATGGATGAACATGGTGATTATTAATCGTAACATATACTTAAAGTTGGCCCCAATGGGAAACTTTTACCCCGTTATTTCCCGGTTTTGTTTTTTAATTTACTGCTGAATACCATGCGAAATTTATCGAGTTTAGGCTGGATCACATATTGGCAATAAGATGTGCCTTTGTTTTTGTTATAATAGTCCTGATGATATTTCTCTGCGCTGTAAAATACGCCGAGGGCTCTCACTTCCGTAACAATATGTTTGTTATAGGCCTTTGACTCATTAAGCTTCGAGATATAATAAGTTGCCAGCTTCTTCTGATTTGCATTATGATAAAAGACGGCAGAGCGGTATTGAGTTCCTTCATCATTGCCTTGCCGGTTAAGTTGTGTGGGATCATGTGCTGTAAAAAATCCTGCCAGCAGTTCGTCATAAGTAATCCCTGACGGGTCATAAATGATAGCGACTGCTTCTGCATGTCCTGTTGTTCCGGTACATACCTGTTCATAAGTAGGGTGCGCAACATTACCACCGGTAAAACCCGAAATAACTTTAATGACACCTTTCAGCTCCTTGAATTGTGCCTCTATACACCAGAAGCAGCCTCCGGCAAAGGTTGCCGTATCCAAATCCTTATGTAATGACCCATTTCCTTTTCCTGGGGCCTGGCTATTACGCTGTGCATACAGGGGGATTGTAAAGCACGTGAATATAAAAAACAGTAGCCGACACTTGCCGGCAGCCATAATTCCGTTAAAGGCTGCCAACAGGTTTCTTTCAGATATTGCAAGGTCTTTCTTTCGTTTGTGACACATGTCTTTGATATTTTAAGAAGATAATAACTTACTTGTTTTACTGTATACGCACAACCGGGCAGTTAACGTTTGCAATCCCGGAGGCCAGTATCGGCGCTGCAGTTGCTGAAGCCAGGTTATAGACACTATTAAAAGCGGAATTATCATATACCGATACAGACCATAATGGTGAGTAACCCGAATCGGAAGGTACCGTAGCAATTACATTATGCGTCTGATTGGTTCCAGGTTCAGTCTTGAAGCCGGATGCAGGACCCCCATTGGGCTGACCGGGATTAATATTGAATGTCACGAAAATCGGCACAACAGGTACCATGCCCGAACTGTTGGTTGCCAGTGCCTTTTCTGAAAAGTTGAAGTAAAACACCACTTTGTCTTTGTACCAGCCCCTTGTTAGTCCTGCATCTTCGTTTGTATAGCGTTTACTTGCGTTTGAGCCTTTAGGTACTACCGGGCAGTTGACAATAGCACTTGTCTTTTCGATAGTATATCCTGCCGCAATCAAATCGCTGTAGCTGGTAATGGTATTGGCTACATAGTCGGCGGGGACTGTTACTTTGTACACCTGCCAAAAGTCATTGTAGCCGGCATCCCCCGGTATTACGTTGATAATGTTGAGCTGGCCGCTTACCGCATCAGGCTGGCCGCTTCTGAACAGTACATAAATTGGGGCGGGCGTGGTCGGTTGTATATCGAAATTGTAATACTCCACACTCATACCGGCTGCGGTCAGCCCGGTAGTAATAAAAGGTCCCTGATCAAAGTTGACCGGTTGGTTGGCTTCAGGCAAACCATTGGTAGCAGTTCTTAATTGTAAGTGTCCCGCTGCCGCGCTGAAACGATCAATGACCGGTGTCTCTGCCGTATCCGGATTTCTTGGAGTAAGCATCTTTTGGTCGTCTTTCTTTTTGCAGGACGTAAAAGATAAAGTAAGGGCTGATAATATTACTAGGCTGTGTGCAATTTTTCTGTTCATTTTTTTTAAATTTTATAATGCAAAAAGACAGATACTTTATCTCAAAGCGGTTGCACAGTTATAACAAAAGTATCACGACGTTATTTGATGGTAATTTTTACTGACTTTTGAATAAATATTTATATCAATCCCGATCCTATGCACAAAGTGCTCCTCATAGAAGACGATACGAACATTGTGGAATTGCTGACGATCCATCTGAACGACCTTAATTGTGAAGTGATTTCTATCAACAACGGACAGAGCGGCCTTGAGGCTTCAAAAGACCAATCGTTTGACCTCATTATCCTGGATATTATGTTACCCGGTATGAATGGTATGGAAGTATGCCGGAGGATCAGGCAAAGGGATCGGAACACGCCTATCCTCATCCTTTCGGCCAAGTCTGAAGAAATTGATAAAGTTGTAGGACTGGAAACAGGTGCCGACGATTATCTGACTAAACCATTTAGTGTGCGGGAATTTATTGCGAGAGTGAAAGTGATTTTCCGAAGGACAGAAGACAAAACATCTATGGGGCATGAAGTACCGGCATCGTCGGTCATCAGGGTTGCAGCATTAGAAATAGATATAGACAAAAGGAAAGTGACGCTTGATGAAAAAAGGATAGACCTGTCTCCTAAAGAATTTGACCTGATCATACTCCTGGCTTCAAACCCGGGAAAAAGTTATAGTCGTAAACGCTTGCTGAACCTGGTTTGGGGATACGATTTTGAAGGATATGAACACACGGTGAATTCCCATATTAACCGCCTTAGAAGTAAGATTGAGAAAGATATCTCTAACCCTAAATTTATCCTGACAACCTGGGGAATAGGTTATCGTTTTAATGAGGAACTTTAAATCATATTATGTTTGTAAAAACAATTAAAGGCAATCTTTTATTCTGGAAAATAGCCACTGTATTTTCTTCGTTGCTGATCATACTAGGCGTCGTATTTATGTTGATCGCCTCGAGGTTGTCCCAATCCTATTACACTATGGCACATCAGGAGCTATATGGCAACGTAGCCTCACACCTTGCAACGTTTACTCATCCCCTGAAAAACGGCCGGCCGGATACATCTGTAACGCATGACATCATCCATTCCATAATGGTTGCTAATCCGAGCGTCGAAGTATATCTCCTGGACACTACAGGAAAAATCACAGATTATGTAGTGCCCGATAAATCGGTGCGGAATCATCATGTAGATATAGCTAAAGTTAAACAATGGCTTGCTGTTAAAAACGGCGAACGTCCGACAGGAGATAATCCTAAACAACCAGATGAACCCGGCATCTTCTCCGCAGCTCCCGTATATGAACACGGTAAACTGACCGGTTATGTATATGCGGTACTGGCCAGTGAAAAGCAGAAAGAAATACTTGCCTCATTGAATAGCCATTTATACTATCGTTTGGGTTTAAATATTTTCTTCTCTGCTTTACTAATAGCCTTTATTGTCGGTATTGTTACTTTCTTTCTTATAACAGACAGTGTCGACAAAATTTCCGGAGTAGTAAAACGATTTAAAGAGGGGGACTATTCTGCCAGGATAGAGGGTCAGGTAAAAGGAAACCTTGGTATGCTTACGGCTACTTTTAATGAAATGGCTGATGTGATCGTCGAAAATTTTGAGAAAATAAAGTCTACTGATAAATTCCGGCAGGAGCTCATCGCCAATGTCTCCCACGATCTGCGCACACCGCTGTCGATAATGCAAGGCTATGCAGAAACCCTGATCATAAAGAAGAATACCCTCACAGAACCTGAAAAAAGCAAATACTTGTTGGTGGTATTGGAAAGCTCAAAGAAATTGTCGGTATTAGTTGAGCAACTGTTTCAGTATGCCAAGCTGGAAGCTAACCAGGTAAGCCCGGAAAAAGAACCGTTCCTGATCAATGAGCTGGCTTTGGATATTTTGATGGCCTACCAGATTAAAGCAAATGAAAGAAACATAAACATCAGCCTTGACGCAGAGCATAACCTCCCCCCGGCCTTTGCAGATATTGCCCTTACGGAAAGGGTAATACAAAACCTGATCGACAATGCTTTTAAGTTCACGCCTGACTATGGAAGTATTACCATACAGTTAAAGCACATAGCATCTGGCCTTGAGGTAAGTATTGCAGATACCGGCATAGGCATTTCACATGAAGACCAGGCTTATATTTTTGAGCGTTACAAACAATTGTATCGCGACGAACAGCCGAAAAAGGGGATGGGCATTGGTCTCGCTATTGTAAAAAAGATATTGGAGCTGCACCACGTTTCCATTCAGGTGGTCAGTGAACCAGGGAAAGGTGCTGCATTCTCGTTTGTTTTACCAGTCGTTGGATCATAGAGACAAAGTCCTGCCTTTGGCTGATTGTTGAGAGCGGGAGCAATTGGAAGACATGATAAAAATCCTGAAACAGGATATTCGTAATCAAAGGCAGGGCTTGCTACAGTTAGTAGATCACCTGAATAGCATTGACCGCGGATTTATCGACGATGCGCCGCTTTGCAAAAGCAAATACTTTTAAAACAGAAATTCAAATATGGCTTTACATATGCACTGCACATTCTACGGGTATTACGAACAAAGATGTACGCTTTTGCGCAAATCTTCTTAAGTACCTTATCACTTTTGTATCTGGAAGAACATATTTACTAAATTCGCTGCCAAAAATAATCTGCCTGCCATTTCATGCCTTCTCCATACCGTAGTTACCATTCAGGATTGAAACTTCTGTTTGCCGATGGTAAGATGCAACCTGATATCACAAGAACTATCCCCCGTTCCACAAAACAAAGATGGAAAGGAAAAAATATCCAGTCTTTCTGGTCACCCTACCCTATTAAGGACACCTTGTCTGGTGATTACCTGCTACAGAAATTAAAAAAAGAAAATGCAACATTGAAAGTCCAGGTAAGATCATTATTTTACCTGGTTGCGATCTATGAGGAGCTGGTCACTT
>JBAZWL010000071.1:0-7867 GCA_041660405.1 Taibaiella sp.
ACTTAACAAAACACAGGAAAAAATCTAATGGCACAATTTACAAAAGACACAACAAAAGTACGCGCATTTTCGGCGGGAGCAATAAAAGAAACTGGTCTGTACCCATGTACAATAACAAAAGCCTACGACAGGGCATCACAAACTCAAGGCAGCGAAGCAAAATCAATCCATCTTGATATAGTTGCAGACACAGGGCAATATGGGTCAATTGATCTTTGGTATCAAAGCGCAAAGGGCTTATCTGTTGATAAAAATGGGCGTGACTTGCCTGCGCTTGGTCAGATCAATGATTTAATGGTTCTACTCGAGCTGGATAGCTTGGACGCAAAGCCTGGAATGGTTAAGATTTACGACTTTGACATTCGCCAAGACGTTGACACCAAAAAACGTATTTATCCTGATTTGGTTGGCCAGTCAATCGGCGCTGTATTTCAAATGGTTGAAAGTGTAAAGCAAGTCAATAATGGCGGTGTGTGGGGCGATTCACCAACAGGTGAGAAAGTATGTAGGCCGGAATTTTTACAATTCTGTTCACCGGATGGGCATTCTGCAGCAGAGTTTATGAATGGGCAGGAGCCTGTTGCTATATCCAGGTACTTGAATGGTCTTGATGCTGTTCTGAATAGGGCTGAGGATGCTCACATCATCAAGCAGGCTAATAATGCGCCTAATGCGCCGGTTAAGGATGCGATTAATACAGATATTGATTATGACGATATCCCATTCTGATCTAAAACATTAACAATTTTGCCAAGGATGGCTCATTAAATACAGGTTAAAAAATGAAAAAAATATTTAAATATAAATTAGATGTTGTTCAAAACCAATCCATATCAATTCCAAAAAACGCATTGATACTTTGTGCTCAAGCACAGGATATCGATTTAAATATCTGGGCTATTGTTAACGATGATGAGGAAAAAGAAGAACGTAAAATATCTATTTATGGAACTGGTCATGATATGCCAGAAAATCCAGGGCATTATATTTCAACGGTACAGCTTAATAATGGAGCGTATGTTAATAATGGAGCGTATGTGTTTCATATTTTTGAGAATTAGATAAATAACAATAATAGCCATGGATGGCGCAACAAGGTGGAGAATAAATAATGAAAACAGTATTTTTAGTAATGAGTGAAAGTGGAAGTGTATTAGCTGTTTTTGCTGATAAAGAAGATGCAGAAATGTTTGCATCTAATTTAGACTGTGATGCAAACGTGGTGGAAAGAACAGTATTTTATGAACTGCCAAAAAATAGGGGTTTTAATTTATGAGCAATTATCCAAGTGGATATGTAGAGCAGGAAAGCCTTGATAATTATTTAGAGAGATTAAATAACACATTAGACAATGCAAATGGGTTGTTACTATGGGTTCTATACAATCATCAAGGCGGTAATTCTGATATAGGGCAACCAATAAGAAAGTTTTTTAATATTGGTCAATTTGACGAATTGACAGAAGAGCAAGTGAAACAGGCGAAAAATTATGTCAAAAATATTTGAACTTAAACTTGAGCAGCAACAAGCATTAGAGGAACTTGAATGGGTATCTGACGACGATTCAGAAGCAATACACGCTATCTTAGGTCGCATACAAGGAGATGTTAGGCGTAAGCTGGATTTTTGGTTGACACCTCTTAAACAAGCTGAGGGCGAACTTGAAATAGCAAAGCAAAAAAAGAAGATTGCAGTTGAAGCGCATGACAAGAATATTCGCCGCAAAGAATCACGCGCCGCATGGATAAGACAGCATGTTTTGTCATTGATGGTTGATTTTGATATCAAACAATTCGATGACGGTCTTTTTAAAGTTTCACATTCACTTACACCCGGGGCCCTGGTTTTTAGCGAAAATTTCAATCCTGATGACTTACCTGAAGGTTATGTTGAAATTAAGGAAGTGAAGGAGATTGATAAAAAGGCAATTACAGATAAGCTGAGGCTGTCTATTTATGATGATGAACTTAAAAAACTTGCTCCTGATGTTGCTTTGGTTACTCTTGATGAGTTTCCTGGGGTTCTGTTGGAGAGAAAAGAGTCGCTGAGGGTTTTGTGAAAAAAAACCTTCGTAACTATCAACAATCCTGTTGCCAAGAAATAGCAAAAAGCTGGGCTCGCAATGAGCGCCCATATGCTAGTGTTATGACTGGTTTGGGTAAAAGTCTTATAGCTGCAGCTCTTATAAATCGTTATGTTAATGCTGGTGAGCGCGTTCTTTGTTTAGTACCGAGACTGGAGCTGGTAGAGCAGAACTATAAAGAAGCGTTTGAATATATTGACAATAAAACGTCATTAGGTATTGTTTGCGGCCAGCTAAACAAGCGCCAGAACTACAAACAAGCGGTTATCGCTATGTCTACCAGCTTTGTTAATTTACGCGCCACTAGCGGCAAATTTGATAGGGTAATCGTGGATGAATGTCATCGTGTACATTGGAGACCAGACACTGAAAAGCCAGGTACATTGCAAAAGATATTGAAAAGCCTTTACCGAATTAATCCTGAAATGAAAACGTGCGGCTTGACAGGTACGCCTTACCGCTTAGGGCAAGGGGAATTACATGAGAAGAGTCATAAAGCCTTACCGTTCTTTACTCACAAGGTTTATGATACGGCTGTTGAGCCTGGTCTTAAAAGGCTCATTAGTGATGGTTTTTTATCGCATATTCAAACACTTAATACACCAATACACGCAGATTTAACAGGTTTGCGAATGTCTGGTGAAGATTATAACAAAACTGATATGGGGGTAAAATTTGATGCAATCGTTGAAGATGCTGTTTGCGATATGCGGAATCAGTTCATTAAAAACAATATACGAACTGCGATTATATTCGCCTCAAGCCTTGCTAATGCAAAGCATATCCTTGAACAGTGGGGGGAATCTGAGACAATGCGTATTGTTTGTGGGGATGAGGCTTATTGCACTAAAGCACAGCGTAAGGCGGCGGTCGAATGGATAAAGAATGGGCAGGGTAATCGCTATATCATCAATGTTGATATTCTTGCAGAAGGTTTTGATTTTAGGGCTTTGCAATGCGTTGTCTTGTTAAGGGCAACAATAAGCCCTGGTTTATTAGTGCAAATGGTTGGACGTGTCATTAGGCCGCACGATGATAAAGAACATGGTTTCCTGTTGGATTTTGGAAGCAATCTTGAGCGACTTACCAATGGTGGAATTGAAAATATTATAGTACCTAAAGTAAAGATGCGCCCAGGGGATACGCCAAAGAAGTTGTGCCTTAATTGTAATTTTGCCAATATTTTGTCGGCCAAGCGATGCAAAGAATGTGATGCTGAATTTATAAGCGTTGACGAAACTGGAAAGTACACAATGCGAACTAAGGCTGAGGCTCTGGCTATGAAGCAAGAGCAAACAAAGATTAGTTACGCTGTTGATAATGTATGTTTTAGCAAATATACCAAGGACGGTAGGGACATGATTAAGGTCGAGTTTTTTACCAAAGATTATAACGATTTAGATGAATTAGTTTGTAACGATTATATTTGCTTGGAACATGGTGGCTCTGCGGGTGGGTTGGGCTTGGCAAAAATAAAGAACTTGATGAAAAATCCGCGTGCAGATTGGCGTAAAATTCAACAATTTGAAAATGGCGCATCAGTAAAAAATGTTCTATTTCTATTAAATGAATACTATGACACGTTCTTCAAAAAAATAACTGGTGTTGTAACAATTCGTAATGGACGTTTTGTCAACGTAGTTGAATATCTGACGGATTGATGTTAAGATGTAGTAGTTATTTGTGTACAGGTGGGCAAGCCTTTAAACAAATAACTCATGTTATTACTAAGCCCCGCTCTTGATCGAGTTGCCCCTTGATCATCGGGGCTTTTTTATTTAGTAAATTTTATGGAACTTACACAAGAAAGATTGAAAGAATTGCTTAATTATGACCAAGAAACTGGTGTTTTTACATGGCTTGAACGTAATGATAAAAGATTTAATTCAAGATTTTCAGGAAAAAAAGCAGGAAGAATCAACAGCGAAGGATACATTCATATTTTAATTGACAAAAATGAATATAAAGCACATAGATTGGCTTTTTTATATATAACAGGAAGTTTTCCTAAGGATCAAGTAGACCACATAAATAGCATTAGGTCTAATAACAAATGGTCAAATTTAAGGGAATCTACGCACTCTGAAAACCAGCAAAATCAAAAAAAAGCATTTAAAAGTAATAAATCTACTGGCGTATTAGGTGTTTACTTTTACGAGAAGACTAATAGATTTAGAGCGCATATAGGAATAAATAAGAAAGATGTTACTTTAGGATGGTTTAAAACATTGGACGATGCTAGTAAAGCATATATTGACGCAAAGCGTAAATTTCATCCATTTGGAATGCTGTAATGGATATTACATCAGCGCTTAGACAACAAACGAACAAACAAGTAAAACTTAACAGTTCTCATGACTACATGAAAGACGCTGTGTGGGAGTGCCATTTATATCGGCTAGGATATGATTCTAGGTATTATAAAGACATAGAGCCATGCGAACGTGAAGATTTTTTGAATAAACTTGAGAGTCAAAATGGACATAACGAATAAGATCGTAAAAATATGTAGAAGAATAACCGATATTGAACATTCTTTAGCCTGTAAAGATCAGGATGAAAGAAAAACAGAAGAGCTTAATGAGGAGCTGAATAAATTAAGTTTTGATTTGGATAATTTATATAAATTGAGAGTGGGAAAATGACAAATAATATTATTACAGAAGTTAAGGAAATAATGATTAACGCTTATATTATTGGCGTTATGCACGAAAGACAATCATCACCACTTGGTGTAATGGTTGATGGAAATTATACGGATAATCCTAGAGAAATGGCTGAGGAATGGATTAATAATCTAATTAATGAGCTTGAGAAGCAAAAATGATTGATAATCTTATGTCAGAAGCTGAAGAGATGTTCAGAGAGCTGGATAATCAGCTAACGGATGAAAAATGTAATGACTATCTGCGAGATATGTTACGCAAATGCTACAACGACGGCTATGAGCAGGCCGTTAAAGACATGATGCATATTGAAGAAACGGGAGTTGTTATCATATGAAAGCGACAAACAGATACATTGAGCTGGTCCACCATGTAAACCAATCAAAAACAGAGGAAGAGCACGGAGAACGACTTGACCATTTAAAAGCATGGCTTGAAGGTGTTAATGATTGCGGGCGTTTTATTTCAATGCAAATGGCTGAGCTTGAGTGTGGTCAGGGGCGTAAAAGTAAAGATGGCATATGGTTGGATTGGTCAGCGCATAATGGGCCATCTAGCGAGTATCGTAGGGCGATAAATTCATGAAACTATTACATGGCGACTGCCTTGAATTAATGAACGATATTCCTGATGTCTCGATTGATATGATTCTGTGTGACTTGCCTTACGGAACTACTGCGTGTAAATGGGATATAGTTATTCCATTTGAGCCGTTATGGGCGCATTACAGGCGAGTGATTAAGACAAACGGTGCGATTGTGTTGTTTGGTGGGCAACCTTTTTCTAGTGCGCTTGTTATGAGTAATATTAAATGGTTTAAAACTGAATGGATATGGGAAAAAGATAGTGGAGCAAACTTTGTGCAGGCTAAAAATCATCCGCTTAAGGTACATGAAAGTATTCTTGTTTTTGGTAACGGTAAAGTAACTTATAACCCAATAATGGTAGATAAAGGGAAGTCATCAAACGTAGGCGGCAAAAACACACCAAGAACAAAAGAAGGTGGTTTTTTACCGAATGAAGTTAATAACATTGGCAGTAATAAAACAATTTTTAGGTATCCTAGAACAATACAAAAGTTTAATAAGCCTAAACATAATAGTCCAGAAGGTTTATATTCATCCACACAAAAGCCAGTTCAACTCCTAGAATACCTAATAAAAACCTACACCAATGAAGGCGAAACAGTTTTAGACAATACAATGGGTTCTGGTAGCACTGGAGTAGCTGCAAAAAACCTTAACCGTAAATTCATCGGAATTGAAATGGATGAAAATTATTTTAACATTGCAAAAGAAAGGATAGAGCAAGCATGATATCAGATGAAGTATTCACCGAAGAAATGCACAAGCATTTGAAATCAGTAAACATGAACAAACATGACAGGATAGATTATATTAACAATCTTCTGTCACAGGATATAAATCGTGACGAGACTCTTGATAAGTATCAAAAAAACGCGACTAACAAGTGGACAAAACCACCTATACCGTCAGAATTTAGCGAGCATACTGAATTTATCGCACAAATGCGAAAAAAATACCCGTTTATAACTCCTGTTTATATCCATAATGGAGGATCGAGAACACCAAGAGAAAAAGTAGATCAAATGCGCCTTGGTTTATGTCCAGGTGCTAGCGATATTTTCTTTCCTCAACTATTCGCTTGGGTTGAGATGAAAAAAACAAAGAATTACGAGCAAAGTGAATCACAAAAGAAGTTTGAGATAATGGTTATTGAATCTGGATACAAATACATTCTTGGAATTGGCTGTGATGATGCAATGAAAAAGATTGAAGAAGTAATTAATAAAAATAACTTGTAATCTTTTTTAATGCGAGTATATTACTCAGCACAGACAAAATTTAATGGAAAGGTGGAAAGAATGACTAAGAAACAATTTAGCGATAAATGCAAAGAACTTGAAGAGAATGGTTGGACATTGCACAACTATGAGCCATTGTTAAAGAAAGCAACATATTTTAAGGATGGGGTTTATCAGTATGTTAAATAAAACATCAACACTAAAACTGCTTGTAGATGCACGTCAGTTGGTTTTAATACTTGAGCAAAACCTTGATGATGAAGAGCTGCCAGACTTTTCCATAGCAGAGAATGAACTGCACAAAGCAATCGATGAGTTTATAACAGTTACAAATGTTAGATGTGAGAACTGCGGAAAGAAGATGCCACAAGATCAAATAGACATTGGCTATCGGTTTTGTTGCAAGCAATGTAACAATGATTATTTTACGTTATGAACATCGAAGAAGTAGAAGGAGTAATTGATTCCTTAATCGAATACATTCAAGAAATAAAAGAAGGAAAACATAAAGAATCTGCTGAGGATTTATATATTATAGTCGAAAGAGTTATAGAGTGCACATTCACTGAGCGACATTTACCAATTAACAGATTAATAAACAGCGCAATTGAGCGCAAGGATAAAAAATAAATGAAACGAATACTTATTGCATCACTCTTAACATTATCATCAACTGCATTTGCTGTAGATCAACACACATTTATTCAACGTGTTGACATAACAGAGGTAGTTGCTCCACATTCAACATACACTATGCCAAGTGTTAAGTTGCCTATTGACACGGACCATACACATGTTTGGACAGGTGTTGGTATGTGCATGTTGCCTGGTAGCCCTGAAGATAAAAAATACAATCCATTTACTGAGCAGCTTACATTACAGGGGTGGCTAAGAAATATTGACGATGATGCTGTAAGACATCAATATTATTTTAACAGCGTTGTAGATTCATATGGCGATAAGTGTGTATATCAGGCATTTACGCCTGAAAATAATATACACATGCACCATAAGATTAAGGCTGTCCTTGAATGCAAGAACTTTGGCGACTTACCGGCTTATTGCCGTGCACGCATGTGGATTCATTTTAAGAAATGAAAATAGAACGAGGTGTAATGATTGTTAAAGATGGAAAGGCTTGGGGTAAAGTACACGAAGATGGTCAAATGGTCATATATGGCTGGGTTGACATAGAAAGTGCACCAATTCATGACCCTGAGCATTGTAAGATACCATCTGATGCAACATATCCAGGTAGCCCTTATATTGATGAGCTAATGACAGGAAATATTG
>JBAZWL010000072.1:0-7158 GCA_041660405.1 Taibaiella sp.
GCAACAAGTAATCCTGCTTATACCACTTATACCACAACAAATGCCGCCGGTTGTGACAGTATCGTAACATTAAGCCTAACCATCAGTCCAAGCGCTACGAATACGGCCTTTTTGACAAAATGTGCCAACCAGTTGCCTACCACCTGGAACGGTATTACCATACCTGCAGGAGCAACAAGTAATCCTGCATTTACAATCTATGCTACAACAAATGCCGCCGGTTGTGACAGTATCGTAACATTAAGCCTAACCATCAGTCCAAGCGCTACGAATACGGCCTTTTTGACAAAATGCCCCAACCAGTTGCCTACCACCTGGAACGGTATTACCATACCTGCAGGAGCAACAAGTAATCCTGCATTTACAATCTATGCTACAACAAATGCCGCCGGTTGTGACAGTATCGTAACACTAAGCCTAACCATCAGTCCTAATGTAATATCAACGGCAACATTGACATTATGCTCTAACCAGTTGCCTACCACCTGGAACGGTATTACCATACCTGCAGGAGCAACAAGTAATCCTGCATTTACAACCTATGCTACAACAAATGCCGCCGGTTGTGACAGTATCGTAACATTAAGCCTAACCATCAGTCCTAATGTAATATCAACGGCAACATTGACATTATGCTCTAACCAGTTGCCTGCCATCTGGAATGGAATTGCCATACCTATAGGATCCACCACTAATCCGGCATTTACCACTTTTACTACTACAAACGTTGCCGGTTGCGACAGTACTGTTACCTTGAACCTTACTATTAATCCAAGTGTAACCAGTATGGTATCTTTAACGCTATGCCCGGGCCAATTGCCTGCAACCTGGAATGGTATTGCCATACCGGCGGGCTCTTTGAGCAATCCTACGTTCACTACTTATACTGCTGTAAATAATTTAGGCTGCGACAGTGTAGTTACCCTGAACCTGATCATCAATCCAAATGTAAACTCAACTGCTTCACTGGTGCTATGTCCCGGCCAGTTGCCTGCCACCTGGAATGGGATTGCCATACCGGCGGGCTCTTTGAGCAATCCTACGTTCACTACTTATACTACAACAAGTGCTTTAGGCTGCGACAGTACCGTAACCCTGGCACTGACGGTGAAGCCGGCACCCGCTACGAATCATATTAACCTTAGCGGCTGCGACAGCGTATTATTTGAAGGTGTACACTACCTGCAATCGGCCAATCTCGAAACCACATACCAGGATACTGATGGCTGCGACAGCCTGACCAGGAAAGTACACATCACCGCTAACCATACAATCATAAATACCATAACAGCAAATATATGCCGCGGCGGAAGCTATACCTTTAATGGAACAGAATATACCAACACGGGTACCTATGTTGCTACCTTTACTGCTGTCAACGGTTGTGACTCTATTTCAAGGCTGGAACTTGCCGTACATGAGCTACCTGAAGTAACTCTTACCGAAGAAGGGACAGACCATCCGCATTATTGCCTGGGTGATACCATAAACTTAACCGCTTCCAGTGCTGACAACTATCAATGGTGGTGGAGGAACAACAGCCCTTCACTTGGTACAGGTGCCAATAAAGCCGTACCCCTCTATGCCAACATCCAGAAGATTTGGGTAGAAGGCAGCGATAATTATGGTTGCAGCGATACCGCTGGAATTACCATCAAGGCGCAAGGTTGCTGCAACTTAATGATGCCTAACGCATTCTCTCCTAATGGCGACGGAATGAATGACCGCTTTGGGCCGGAAACCATTGGCCACCTCAGGGGATATGCCATGCGTATTTACAACCGCTGGGGACAAATGATATACGTAAGCTATAAGATAGAACAGGAGTGGGATGGTACATACAACGGGCAACCAGCTGAATTGGGCACCTATCATTATATGGTCACTGGCGACTGTGCCAGTGGGGAACCCATTCAAATAAAAGGAGACATTACACTCCTCCGGTAAAAACGAAAGCGTTTGATAACATTTGCAAAAGCCTTGCACATTCCACGAGGATTCCGAAGTGAAATGTACGCATTTGCGCCCATTTTAGGGTAAGGGTAAGCCAGTAAATCTGAAGACACTAGTTACTAGGGACGCATTTATTATCGACCGGCGATTTTAATTCCTTGAGGGACAGGGTTATGTGAAAACTTCTTTTTAAAGGCACCTATATTTGACTTTATTGTTTTGAAAGTTGCGTTGAATCCATATCTTTGCACCGAGTTAATGATATTGATGATCTCGTTTGAAACATCATTAATCATTGCAATTGCGGATGCAGTTGAAAAATATTATCAGGGGATAATAGTTGAGACGATAAATTATCTAGTCAGCTTTTTCTTTCTAGTGGAAAGTCTAGTTTTTTGGGGTGCGGAGATATCGGGGTTAAAATCATTTTTGGTTTCAATTAACCCTTCTAAAACCTTCAAAAATGCGAAAAGGTGTTCAAAGTAACTCCCCTTCTCGCTACAGAAGGGGATTTTACCCCAAACAGCATTGGGCTGTTCCACATGGAGCAGCCCTTTTTCTTTGGCTTTCAGCGAGTTAGCTCCGAATGTTTCATCTACTTCAAGTGTTCCAAAAGTACCCTGCACATTCCATGCGGATTACGAGGTAAAATGTACGCATTTGCGTACATTTTAGGGTAAGGGTAAGCCTGAAAATCTAAATCAGCAAAACCTTCAGGCATAGTTGTCCTTCACAGTTTTAACGTGAAAGACAACTATGTAAAAGAACTTTGGATACGGGATGCTCCTAAGTCTGGCAAACCATTTTACAGGGAAACTTCTGGTTTTCAGTTAGCCTTTGTTTTTTACCTAAGGTTATTTGTGTCCGAAAATGATGTTTGTCTGGTATGGCACCGGCCAGGACTTCGTTAGGTGTAAAACCATAGAGCTGACCATTAGGGATATTATTATAACTTTTTACAGCATTTTCCAATGTGTTGATCAGATCATCGGTGTCTGCGACCGGCTTCGTATATAGGAAACGGTATTTGAGTATCCTGTTGGCAGCTTCCACCATGCTGTTGCTTTGTATGATGTCCAGTTGGGCAACCAGTTTCTTCCAAAGCATACCCGGTTTATGGAGCCATTCTTCCAACTTTCCTTTATTCTCTATTCCATCGTCGGTCACCAATATTCCTTCCTGGCCCATAAGGCTAAACTTTTGCAACACTCCTTCCAATGTTTGCCTGGCCAATTCGCTATTGTATTCAGTAGCTACCTTACAGGCAAGAATGGCCCTGCTGAAATTATCACGGACCACATAGATATAATGTTTTATCCCGTTTATGGTCCTGAATATGGTAATATCCTGATGTAATACTTTCAACGTTCTATCCACTACAAACGGACTGTATTTTTTAGGTCTCTTTATCCGGCTGTGGGTAATATTCAACAGCCTGCAATATTTGTAAAATGTGCTTTGGCAGCAATTGATCTTTTTCTCCCTCAACAGCTGATAATAAATGCTGTTCAGGGGCCAGTTTTCATACTCTTTGTTGGCGCATTCTATCCGGATTATTTCCTGTTCTGATACGGAAAGTTGTTGTGGGTTTTGCCTGCGGCAGAGGCCCTGCAACGAGTTCAGGCAATGTCTTTGACCACTCCATACCTTCCATTGTTTAAAGGAATATGGAAGGTACCGCCATATCAAATTATCCGGCCCGTTTTCATTGCGGTAACGCAATAGTCTCTCCATACTTTTTCGAACTATCAGCACCTGACTGGACTTGACCGGCAGTAAAGCGGCCAGCTCCTTATAGACCGCAACCAGGTAAAATAAAGATCTTACCTGGACTTTCAATTTTGCATTTTCTTTTTTCAATTGCCAGAGCAGATAGTCATCAGGCAAAGTGTCCTGAATAGGGTAGGGTGTCCAGAAAAACTCAATATTTTTGCCCTTCCATCTTTGTTTTGTGGAGCGAGGGATAGTTCTTGTAATATCAGGTTGCATTTTACCATCGGCAAACTGGAGTTTTAGTCCGGAATGGTAACTACGGTATTTAGAGGACATGAAAGGCAAGCAGATTATAATTGGCTACAAATTTAGGCCGTCTGTTCTAAATATGTTCTTTCCGGTATGAAAGCGACGAAGCGCTTAACTTAAGAAGAGGTACGCTTTTGCGCACATCTTAGCTCGTAATATCCATAGAATGTGAGGCGCACGGTAACCTATTAAATGCTCATAAACGGAGCTCGGCACAATATGTATTAGAATAACAAATCTGGGTTGGCTTTTTAATTATAATCTAATACCAAAAATATAGCCGACTAAAGCCGATAGACCCATAGCAATTGTCCCCCAGACGGTAATACGTAAAATGGCTTTTGGAATACCTGCGCCGCCTGTTTTTGCTGCCATAGTACCTAAAATAGCCAGAAAAACTATTGTAGCACCATACAACCAGTATTCCATGCCTTTTACAGGTACGAACAGAATTACCAAAAGCGGCAAAATACCACCAACAGTAAAGGCTGCACCAGAGGCTAATGCTGCTTGTATTGGATTTGCCTGGCTAATTTCATTAATGCCTAATTCATCTCTGATATGTGCAGCCAAAGCATCTGTTTCAGTCAATTCAATGGCTACTTGCATAGCCGTTTCCTTTTTAAGACCCCTTTTTTCATAGATTTGAGCCAAAATATTGAGCTCTTCTTTTGGTATTTCCTTAAGTTCCTTTATTTCTCTTTGAACGTCTGCTTTTTCAGTGTCCGTTTGCGAACTTACTGAAACATATTCACCTGCCGCCATTGATAAAGCCCCCGCAACAAGCCCTGCTACTGTTGCTAAAACAATTGGTTCTCTTGTTGAACTTGCAGCAGCAACCCCTATTGCGAGACTTGAAATAGAAATTATTCCATCATTTGCACCCAACACAGCGGCCCTCAGCCAATTGCTTCTATGTATATAATGGCTGTCTAAATAATTGTCAATGGTTATCATTTTCTTGTTTTTTGCTATCGGCATAATTACCTCCAAATTTAAAGCAGTGGCATTTTTTATTGGCTCTGTTTGTCATCAGTCCTATGCTTCGACTAAAAGATACATAAATACCTGTTTTGAGTCTTCATTCAATGAGCTAAGTTAACAGCTAGCATATCTACAAGAAGACACGCAAAATCGATATTACCATTGCCAAGTTAGCAAATGCAAAAGCCGAGTCTGTTACAGATTAATCAAGCAATATCAATAGTAATTGATTGAAAACTATAACAAACACAGAATCTTTTATCGAGAATTTTAAAACTTTGTGTAAGGATTTACTGTCATAGTATCTCCGGGAAAACGAAAGCCTTCATCTGTCAATTTAGATGACAGTAAAGTCTCCTGATCATAGCTTGTCAGCATAAATGCAGTTAATCATTATCCGTACCATTTGCATCTTTTACCGGGGATACCGCATTCGTTCCAATTTCTGTATGCCTTATTTGTCCGCCTAAATAACCGGTCCTGGCGATCAGTCCGAAGCCAATTAATGATGCCGTAAGCGTAAGCAGTGCAAAGGTCCGAATCAGCGAAGTGTTTTTTAGGGTGACAAAAAGCCCGGCCACAGCGATCACGCCGATAACAATTAAACCGATCAAAGAAGTTAAAGCAGACTCCTCATGTTCTTCGATCAAGCTTTTAGATATGCCCTGTAGATGTTCGACCGCTTCTTCGGCACCTTCTCCGGTTGCATAAGCTATACCGGCTCCTATAGCACATATGATCAAAAGGTTATAAGCGGCGATCAAAGTAGAATTGCTTTTTCTCCATATCCCATGGATCAAAACAAATGCACCCAGCGCAGCGCCGATGATCGGCAGGTGGGTGATCAGGAGGTGGATGTGCGTCTGGTTCATGATTTTTTTTATCGAAGATCAATATTTAATAGCACTCTATAAGTAACCGTCATCAGGCGTATTAGTGATCTTTGTCATTCGCAGTTAAACCGCTAACTAATGACCCAAAAAACTCCCTTAAGAAAAGACCCACTAACTGAAATGAACGTGCTGAAAAAAAAGCACCGGCAATCGCTTTTGAATTAACCGACAGCATTGCGATCTGCAACCTGATCGACTTAGACAAACAACTTACCTTCCACCTGGAAATCTTCCATGTTTCGCTCCTCCATAAAAATAATGATCAGGTAAAAGAAAATGTGATTATTGGCCACGTTCAGGTCATCAAACATGGAAAATATATTGTATCTTGATGTTCGGGGAAAAGATGTTGTGTAACGATCAAACCGGTTATGCAAAGGCCACTGGTCTGATGTGCTGCAGGCATTGGTTCATTCCCTGGAAGGGTTCTTGTCAGCCCTGTTTGATCGGCCTACCTTCAAATTTATAATTGATATTTCAAACAAATGGCAGTAAATAATTTTAACATACACGGGCTAAGTAACAATGAGGTAATTACCGCAAGGTCAAAGTATGGGGCAAACAGACTTTCGTTCAAAAAAGAGAACGGTTTTGCTGATGCGCTGAAAGGATTGGCAAAAGAGCCGATGGTGATCTTACTGCTGGTTACCTCATGTATCTACTTTATTACCGGAAAGGCCGGCGACGGCATTTTTTTGGCTTCGGCTATTGTACTGGTAGCAGGCATTTCTTTATACCAGGACTCCCGAAGCCGCAACGCACTCGAAAAACTGAAGGACTTTTCACAGCCTAAATGTAAGGTCATCAGGGACGGAAAAGTTTTAGAAATAAAAAGCGAAGACCTTGTGGTTGGCGACAGCCTGATGGTAGAAGAAGGAACTTCGATAACCGCAGACGGGGTTATTGTTCATTCCAATGATTTTTCGGTTAACGAAAGCATCCTCACCGGTGAGTCCCTGCCGGTTTATAAGGACAAAGCGGCTAATGACAATTTAATTTTTCATGGCACGACGGTAGCAAGCGGCCTGGCCATTGCCACCATTAGCGCCATAGGCAATCAAACCCGGCTTGGTAAAATTGGCAAAAGCCTGGAATCTATTACAGAAGAGAAAACTCCGCTAGAATTACAGATCAACAATTTTGTAAAAAAGATGGTGATCGCCGGGGTGATCGTGTTCCTGACCGTGTGGGGTATTAACTATCTCCACTCGGCTAATGTTTTGGACAGCCTCATTAAGGCCCTTACGCTGGCTATGAGCATTTTGCCCGAAGAGATCCCGGTTGCATTTACCACCTTTATGGCAAT
>JBAZWL010000073.1:0-6232 GCA_041660405.1 Taibaiella sp.
CTGTAATAAGGAGTCAAATTCAGGCCAACCGTTAAAAACTTAGTGATGTCTACATCCACATTCGACCTGAAAGAGTATCTGGTAAAATTTGTGTTTTTTACAATTCCGGATTGGTCGTAATACTCACCTGAAATCATGTACCTTGACTTTTCGGTAGACCCGGTTGCTGAAATCTGATAGCTCTGGGTCTTTCCTGTTTGTAGAATCGCGGCCTGCATATCATAAGTTGGAATATCAGGATTATTTACCCAGGTCTGATCATACCTATAGGCCAAAGCCCGGTTAATAGGCAACACGTTGGGATCACCGCTGCTCTGAAAATAATTATCATCGCGGGCTTCCTTCACGAACGACATATACTGTTGTGAGTTCAACATCTTAACTTTCCGCTCAATAGTAGAGACTCCAGTATAAGCATTGAAATTAAGTTTTAATGCCGTTCCTTTTGACCCTCTTTTGGTAGTAACTAAGATTACGCCATTGGAGCCACGCGATCCGTAAATAGCTGCAGAAGCGGCATCTTTCAGCACCTCTATCGACTCGATATTCTCCATGTTGGTATTTGCAAAAGCTTCTGCATCAACAGGAAAACCATCTATAACATATAGAGGATCATTACCTGCCGTAATAGATCCAACCCCACGAACACGAATTGTTGCGTTCTTACCTGGTTTTCCGCCACTCTGTTGAACCTGCACCCCTGCCATTTGCCCCTGCAAGGCCTGATCAACTCGTGTGACAGGACGAGATGTCAATTGTTCCCCGCTAACCTTTGCAATTGCACTTGTCAAATTGCTTTTTCTCACCGTTCCGTACCCCACTACTACTACTTCCTTTAAAGCACTTTCCGACAGGCTCATGCTGACAGCCAGAAAGACCCTGGAATCAATTTTAGCTTCCTGGGTCTTATAACCAATGAAACTAAAAATGAGCACCGCATCCTTATCCTCAACATCCAGCGCAAACTCACCTTCAGTATTTGTTGTGGTACCATTTTGCGTTCCCCGTTCCACGATACTGACGCCGGGTAGTCCCCCACCCTTTTCGTCCGTAACTTTGCCGCGGATGTTTATTTGCTTTTTAACCTCCTTTTCAGCTTCAATGGTTTCTGGTGGTACCAGGGAGGACTGATGAGGTTCCAATTTAAGTACAATTTTGTTCCTCACTATTTTATAAGAAACGCTATTGGGCATGAACAATTCGTCGAGCACTTCGGCGATGGTCTTATCCATGACAGATATGGAAACTTTACGATCCACGGGAACTAACTGTATACTATATACGAATTTAACTTTGGCAATTGATTCGAGCTCGGACAAAATCAACTTGATCTCTTTTTGTTCCGCTGAGATACTTACCTTCTGAAGAAGAAGTTCTTGAGCTGTTACGACCCTTCCGTAAGTATACGTAGCAGCTACAAGCGTTAGGGTGAGTTGAAGGAATGATATTTTCATAATCGTGCACAAAGGCGCTATGAATTGTTTCCGTTTTTTCATTGTTTTGCTGTTGTTGGGTCCTGTGAAGATTTGACAAACACTTCCATCTTTCATTCTTCGAATGAAATTATGATATTAGCGTATCATAAAGCGGAAGGTAAGCCGGGGATTGTTTCAGCATTCCCGGCTTTTTCTTTAATACTAGGTAGACAGTTTCATATCATAAGTCTGAGGTTTTATTTACAAATTATTGTCTAAGAGTGCAGCCCTGCCCACTCAAAAAGATCCGGCCTTCCTTTACTTCATATTGTGCATTGACTGCGGCACAGATTACTTCAAGCTTACCATAAAGGTCATCCTGTGACAGGTTGGCCGTGATCACACAATCTTTTACCCTTTCATTACTTACCGCTATCTCAACGCCATATGCCTTTTCCAGTTTGGCCAATACGGCGGATAACGGTATTTCTGTGAAGCTAAAAGCATCACCACTCAGGTATTCATCTCCTTTTTCAATGATCTGCGGTTTAGCTATCAGTCCCGGCACATATTGCTCACTTTCTGTATAGTAGCTCACCTTCCTGTTAGGTGTAAGCACAACACCGCTCTTTGTTGACAAGGAAACACCACTACTACTTTCAGCAGTTTTCTCCACTACTACTTTCCCGGTGATAACCGAGACCTCAATCACACCTGATTCTTTGTCCCTTTGTATCGTGAAGCTTGTACCTAGTACTTTGGTCACTATCTCATCAGTATAAACCAGAAAAGGTCTCTCTGCATCTTTTGCTACATCAAAACGACCATTGCCTTTTAAATAAACAATACGGTTGCTATGATCAAACTCATCCGGATGAAACAATACCGCGCCAGGATACAGGGTTATCCGGCTTCCATCGGAAAGTAAAACCTCCTTTACCGCTGATGTCGAATTTGCCGTTTTAACCAGCCCCGATATCTGTGAGTCTGAAATGCCCGATATAAACGTGGATTGAAAAGAACGGTAAAATATAAAAGCCACCACAAGCAAAGCACAGGCAGCTGTTATTTTATAATAATCGGCCTGCCACCACCTTTTTCTGTTAAAAAAAGGATATACTTTTTCTTCTCTATGCATCCCCGACCTGAGCTCCAGCCACATTTGTTTCTTTAGCTCTTCATCCGTCAGATCAGACCCGCCTTCCTGATGTTCATGATGAATTGAATCGTACCAGATATCCATCATCTCGCTTTCACCTGATGTTCCCGTACCTTTTTGGTATCGTTCCAGCAACCACAAAAATCCCTTCCGGTTTTTCAGCATAACAATATGTGACGATATTTTTTATCCTCTATAATAGTAAGTATCCTCAGAACAGACTTACCGCAAAAGATTTAATAAATTATTAGAAAGTTTATATAAACAGAACCATTATAACTAAATTTTGTTGGAATAGTCACAAGAGCAGTTTCAGAGAATCATTATATCAAATCAGAGAAAAATAAAGCAACAGCACATAAACCATATAATCCTTTAAATGCTCACGCATCAAACGCAACGCCTGGGTGATGTGATATTCAACGGTACGCTCCGGCATTTTTAATATTTCTGAAATTTCTAGTGCCCGCATAACGGCACATTTGAAATCTACTGCAAGCATATTATTAGTTGACCTAATATGATATTAGTAAAGAATTTGAAGAACAGTTGGAATGCTTTAATGAATCGAAAATTCAGAGCCTGGCATCATCGCCAACCTAATCCTGAAAAGCATTGATTCACTCAAGTTCCGTTATGTCGACGGCTACGTGGGCAAACAAGCCGTTGTTGCCCGTAAATTGTTGTCCGACAGACTATTCGATAAAATGATCATAAACCAACTGCAATAGAGAAGACATGGATGACACATTGCAACGCAACATCCTTTACTCATGCACGGTAGAACCCAGCCGGGGTCAAGAGTCGTTTGTACCGAACACTGCCTAAGCTATATACAATCCGGTAAGATGGAAATCACACTGCCAATGGGGTACTAACTTAACGGAAACGCTCGTTTACGGCTAATAAAAAGAAATCAATTGATAAAGGCTGTAAAAAAAGATGGGTCATGAACCATTCATGTCTGTAAATATCTTTCTTACCCACCAACAACTTAGGAAATACAGCGTGGCCTATAGCATCAAAGCGACCGGTGCATATTCATGTGAGCCCAATATTCTCTTGGCGCTGGATTATTTTATGCGTTGTTACATAGACTCTCTGCTCCCTTATTTTGACATGCCGGAACGGCTGACGGCTACACTGGCTCCGGTCAAGACCGTTGAGGCTGTCGAGCTGCTGGCCCGTAATCCTTCCATTAAAAGGCCAGACAAAACCCTTTTGAGGTTACCTGGCAATAAATATGAACAAAAGATATCAGGACACTTAGAGTTGATACCTTCTGTAATAAAAAATTTCGGTTAGATAATGACAGTATAAATTTTGCTATTGAGCAATTTTCTCAAAGGAAATAAATAACCTTTACCAGAATTCCCATCAAAAAGAATAGTGGAAAAACCTTATTGTAACTACCCCGTTTTTCAACAGTTATAGTTAGTCTCTGTTACAATCAGGTGTATCAATGTCTTTAAATCTATATTCCCTGCACATAAAATCTGAAAATATGCGCCCCTTCGGGTCCCAAACCGTTTATTTCATCAGAAAATCAGCATTGTCTGAAATACCGGTTACTTCCTGAGCAAGTAAATCTCCCTTAAACACTTCAATCGGGGTATAGCTGCTTGTATGTATATCTTTATAAGGCTTATTGCTGACCAGATTATAGGCGGTAATAATAGACCAGCGGGGTTTGTCAGACAGGTTTGCCGCTGATGCGTGAAGGGTATTGCAATGAAAAAAAGCCGTATCGCCTGCTTCCATTTCCAGATATTCCAAAGGCATAATTTTGAGTGCTTCATTTACCTTTTCCATATCAGCACCCACCTGTTCTCCTGAAAAGCTATGTTCTACCCGTCCCATTTTGTGTGAGCCGCGGATCATTTGCAAGCAACCATTTTCTCTGGTTGCGCGAGTCAATGCGGTCAGAACACTCAACATTTCCGGGAATAGAAAACCATTGTTTTTATACCAGTAACCGTAATCCTGATGCCATTCCCAAGCCCCTCCTTTCCGGGGTTCTTTTTGCATGAGCTTTGAATGATAGTGCGCCGCTTTTCCTCCTAATATCTGCTCCACGGCGCTGACAATACGTTCTGAACGAGCAAATTTACTGTACAGGCTTTCATCCAAAGCATACCATAAAGCCAGCTTGGTTTTTAGCCCGGAAGCATCGGTACGGTCATAACTTTTTTTACCGATCACATCATCATCCAGCGCAACACTGTAAAGCAGATCCGTCTCCTCTTTTGAGAAAAAATTCCGCACAACCACATATCCGTCACGGTGGTAAGCATCAAGGTGTTCTTTTGTAAAGATCATTATCTTAATTAGTTATGATTTAACAGAATCTATATCGGGTACCAGCATGTGAATAAGCACCAAAGCGAGGCTATACATGGAGGCCGCTACAATAAATATACTTTTATAGCTACCCGTGGCTTCCAGGAGATGACCTGTTGCCGATGCCATGAGCATGCCTCCCACCGCTCCGGCCATCCCGATAAAACCTACCACCGTGCCCACATCCTGCTTTGGAAAAAAGTCCGTCGCCAACGTGTACATATTTGCAGACCAACCTGTGTGGGCCGCCATACCTAATCCGATGAGCAGAATAGCTGGCCACAATTCCGCTATTTCCGAAACAAAGTAAATCGGCATTACAAGCACGGCACAAATCAACAGGGTGGTTTTACGGGCGGCGTTAACAGACCAGCCTATTTTCAGAAATCTGGAAGATAACCAGCCACCGCCGATGCTTCCTACATCGGCTATGAGATAAGCTGTGATAAGGGGAACACCTATTTTATCCAGTTTCAAACCATATGTCTGATTGAGGAATTTGGGGAGCCAATACAGAAAAAACCACCAGATAGGGTCCGTGAGGAATTTACCCACAGCAACTGCCCACACTTTTCGTGTGCCCATAATTTTCCAAAGGGAAGCTGATTTATCCGTACTTATTTCGGAATCTGATTCAATGATCGCCAGCTCAGTTGTATTCACCTGAGGATGAAACCTGGGTTGGTGCATCATTCGGATCCAGAAAAACAACCAGATAAAACCCAGCATACCGGTGCCGATAAAAGCCCATTGCCAACCGAACTGAAGTGCAATCACCGGTACTGTCAGAGGGGCGACAATAGCTCCGATGTTAGACCCGGAATTGAATATTCCAGTCGCCAAAGCCCGTTCCTTTCGCGGAAACCATTCTGCAATCGTCTTGATCGCTGCCGGAAAATTCCCGGATTCCCCTATTCCCAATGCTAATCTTGCCATGCCAAATCCGGTGGCGGTACGTGCCAGGGCATGAAACATTGCAGCCAGCGACCATACAAATATGGAGATAATATAGCCTCTCCTGGTACCTAAAAAGTCAATGAGTTTACCCGCAAAAAGCAAACCGACGGCGTATGAAAACTGGAAGGCAGTAACGATGTAGCCATATTCAATTTCCGACCAGCCAATTTCCTTCTGAAGGTCAGGCGCAAGGATTGCAAGCACCTGCCTGTCGACATAGTTGATGGTGGTTGCAAAAAATAACAAGGCACAGACCCACCAACGCACAGATGTTGGTTTTTGCGTCATAACTTGTGGAAAAATATCTGTTCCCGGTTTCATTTATCCTCCTCCAGCCGGCTTTTATAGCTTTTCCATACAT
>JBAZWL010000074.1:0-5563 GCA_041660405.1 Taibaiella sp.
CGCCACCACCTTTAATGGCAGCAATGATAATAACAATAAAAATTATTAAGATAATTATGATGGGTACTATTCCGCCGCCGCCACCTGCATCCGGAGGGTCATCATTGGTATATTCTCCTTTGGTAGCAGCAATAATTGAATTGGCTGCTTTAGAAAATCCATTATAATAATTGCCAGCCTTAAACTCCGGCACAATCTCATTGCGGATAATGCGACCGCTCATAGCATCGGTAAGGGCTCCTTCTATTCCATATGCAGTAGCAATAGCAACTTTTCTGTCTTCAGCAGATGCCAGGAGCACCACACCATTATTTTTACCTTTTCTTCCCACACCCCAGCTTTGTCCCAATTGTGTAGCATATTCAGACGGTTCGTAGCCCCCAAGATTTTTGATCGTTACAATGGTTATCTGTGTGGATGTAGTGTTATCAAAATTAACCAGTAACCTTTCCAGCTCGTCCTGTTGAGCAGGTGTCATCATTCCGGCCAGGTCATTTACCAATCTTGGCGGATTGGGCCGTGGTGGAAAATCCTTTGCGTTCTGGGCAAAGGAAACCGCTGCTATAAAAAGCAGAAGAGTCAGGGATAAAAAGCGCTTCAAAAAAAATGACTTCATCATACTTAAATTCATTATCAGCTGCCGAAAACAATATCGTCAGGCAATTCATTTTTATCGGTATCGGTATCGTATGGAAAATGCTCGGAAAGTGCTTTGCCAATATCTACAGCGCAAGAAGCAATACCTTCAGCAATGCGGCTTTCCTGGAAAAAACGGCGCATAATATTCAATTCATATTTCCAATAAGGATCACCACCGGTTTTACGATAAATACCTTCATCACCATATAAAGCCATTTGCCTGTCCGTCAATGCCACATATATCAGCACTGCATTATGATCTTCTGTGCGGTCCATTTTCAGGTTAAAGAATACTTCTTTTGCCCTGTCCATAGGATCTACATAGGAACAACGGGATTCTATAAATACCCGGACCTCGCCCGAAGTATTGCGCTCAGCAGCTTTAATCGCTTCTACAACCCTGTTTTGATCATCAGGTGAAAGCAATGGCCGTTTTTTTGATTTGAATAGACCAAACAACATAATGCCGGTAAATTAAAAAAGCGGTATGACCCGCTTTTTCGTTAGAAACAAAGTTTTTTAGAACTGAACTTTAGGCGCTTTTTGTGCTTCAGGATCAGCTTCGAACGTTGGCCTTTCTTTAAAGCCCATAGATCCGGCAACCAGGCTGGTCGGGAAATTGGTCACTTTAGTATTGTAAGTAAGCACGGCATCATTATAATATTTGCGACTGGTTGCAATCCTGTTTTCTGTGCCTTCAATCTGATCTTGTAAAGCCAGAAAGTTCTGGTTTGCTTTCAGATCAGGGTATGCTTCAGAAACAGCCATCAGTCTACCTAATGCCTGGCTTAATTGTCCTTGAGCAGCCTGGAATTGTTGCAATTTTTCAGGAGTCAGGTCATCGGCATTCACTGTAATTTGTGTTGCTTTGGCACGTGCTTCTATTACTGCAGTTAAAGTAGTTTGTTCGTGAGCAGCTGCGCCTTTTACGGTAGCTACCAGGTTACCGATCAGGTCGGAGCGGCGTTGGTATTGGTTTTGAACATCTGCCCACTTCGCTTTTACGTCCTGGTAAGAACCATTTAAACCATTCTGGAAACTTTTATAAGCTCCGCAGCCACCTATTAGTACTATTGCTAATATTACTAATGTTATTAAGAGTCCTTTTTTCATGCTTTTTTGTTTTATTGTTACTATTTAGTTTTTCAAAAGTAATGATAATGCGTATGATATAAAATATTTTTCGGCAGAAACCCGGTAGTGTACGGTTAATTTCTGCTGTCGATACCCCAATACAATTTCTGGCGGATGGTTTTTAAAAAGTTATGTTCATCAAGCCTCACTAACGAAATATTAAACCGTTCACGCTTTACAGCTAATTGAACATCTTTGGTAATTGTTTCTACACGGCTATCCAAAGTACACAAAAAATTATCAGTTCGTCCTTCAATCTCGAAGGAAATTACATTATCGTCGGGTACCACAATAGGACGGATATTAAGGTTGTGCGGTGCAACTGGTGTAATAACAAAACTTGACGTTTGCGGAAATACCAATGGCCCGTTACAACTCAGGGAGTAGCCTGTACTACCTGTAGGTGTGGAAACAATCAATCCATCTGCCCAATAAGTATTCAGAAACTCACCGTTCAGATAAGTATGAATCTTGATCATGGAAGAAGAATCTTTCCTGTGCAATGTAAATTCGTTGAGCGCAAAAGGGCTTTCTCCAAAAAGCGGAACACTGGAATCCAGGTGCACCAGGCTTCGTTTATCAATAGTATAGGAACCACGGATCAGGCCGTTCAGGGCGATGTCAATTTCATTTTCAGGAATAGCAGCCAGAAAACCCAGCCGGCCCAGGTTAATGCCAATAATAGGAATATTAGTATCTCCAATGAAACATACCGTATCCAGCATGGTGCCATCTCCCCCCAGGCTGATCATAAAATTGGTGCTTCGGCTCAGATCTTTATAGCCTGTAAAGAGTAAAGGTTGCTCCTCAAATTGGATATGAGGCAACATCCTTTCATAAAAATCTTTAAAAATAGTTACTCGTACACCATTCTCTTTAAGAAGATGGAAGGTGTGCTGCAATAGAGGAATGTCCGATTCCTCAAACACACGGTTGTATAAAGCAATAAGCATTTTTTTAATTTGAAAATTTGAAAATCAGCAAATAACAAAAGAAAACATGCGCTCCGCCGGCCGGACATTTGCACATTTTTATATTTGTTCATTAGCACATTTGCTTACTCACCATTTCTGTGTAAATATAATCCTTTTTCATTCAGATGGTTGACGGTGTATTCGACCCTCAACTTAATATCATAAAAGGTTATTATATCCAACCCCACCCCGGCAGAATATAAGGCACGATTATTAAGGTTATCCTCTACGGGATATTTATTGTAACCTGCACCAAAGTCGCCATACACTTTTCCATAAATTCTCAAGGGAATTACTTCAAAGAAACGTATAGGTAAATTGATTCTGATGTTTAGCAATTCCCGTTTAAAGTTGGCCCTTATAATACCAAAACAGGAACCATCAATCACGTAATATTCATAACCTCTTACATAGTCATAATCATACCCCAGGTTTTGCCTGAAGATATAAGGTTGACGCTGGCCTGCAGAAACCCGCCCTCTGAAAATAAAAGAGGCATACCATTTTTTCCAGGGATTCAGATAATGATCGTAATGCAGGCTGATGCTACTTTGTGCCTTACCACTCAACAATGCAATTTTATGTTCAGCAATACCTACAAACCGGTTACCCTTTAACGGATAATTCCAGTTATCTACCCCATTATATTCATAGCGGTAAGTAAGTCGTAATACATCTTCCTGGGTACGGCCCTCGCCCAGATATTCAGGGTTGAGATAGGCAATAGTATCGCTGATCCAATAATGATGAAAGGATAACTGCACTAAATGCGTGGATGCGTACTGCGGGCGAAAGGTGTACCAAATGGAACCATCAAACCGGCGCTGCATAAAGTTGTCGAAACTTCTTAGAAACTTTAATTTATTGCCTGTAGTGATATAAGCAATTTCCCTGTTCTGCAACCCGAATACAGAGGCACCAAAACCATGTTTTTGATTTTTATCGGCAAAAGGCCTGGCATAACTTAGTCCTACCTTTTGTGTATAGCCTATCTGTGCTGTAACACCTACTGTTTCCCGGTTTCCTCTGAAATTATTATGATTTAAGGTAAGCCCAAGGTTAATGCGTTTCAGGTCATGATTTTGCTCTGTCCACCACACATTAAAATTACGATCAGCAAACTCGAAGTTGGGATCTGGCATGATGGGAAAACGATCCAGCAGAAAAATATCCATGGTGAAAGTATCATCCGATACTGGTGTCCAGGTTATTTTTACATCGTTAAAGAGCCTTAGGTTCATAAGCCGCAAACGGTTCTGCTCTAGTTTTTCAGCAATCGATGTATTGGCTATGCAGTCGTCCTCTTTTACACTTAACTCCCGTAATATAATATTATCCTTCGTTTTGTGCTTTCCTGAAATGCTAATATCCTTAAGATAGGAACAATGTTGCGTACTGCTTACAGTATCCTGTTGGGCAGATGAGGCTATTGAATAGACAAGAAGAATGACAATTAATATCAGGCGCAAAATACAGGCAGTCTTTAAGAGGCGCAAAGATAAAGTTTTGAAGCTTGGAAAGTGGAAACGATGAAAAGGAACACTGATTTTATGATAATTAAGATTAAATTTTCAATGCTGTTAAATAAAAGCAAACATGAGCGCTAAAAACTCGTTTCAAACAGAATGGCGATAAGGTATCTTTAATCGGAAAATAATTTTTAGATTTGCCTAAAAATAAATTACGACACTTGAGTAACCAGGACAGATCACTATCAGAAGTACATGGCAGCGTTGACGTTTCCAACCATAAATCCAAATGGCGTAAGCTACTTTCTTTTTTTGGTCCGGCCTACCTGATTAGTGTAGGCTATATGGATCCGGGTAACTGGGCTACAGATATTGCCGGTGGTAGCCAGTTTGGGTATGCTTTAATATGGGTATTGCTCATGAGTAACCTGATGGCGCTGTTATTGCAAAGCCTAAGCGCCAGATTGGGTATTGTATGGGGTAAAGATCTTGCGCAATGCAACCGGGAAACTTATCCGCGGGGCATGAATTTTATCCTTTACCTGCTTGCTGAAATAGCCATTGCAGCCTGCGACCTGGCAGAAGTGCTGGGTATGGCAATAGGTCTGCAACTCTTGTTTGGTATGGATCTTATATGGGGCGTGCTTATTAGCTTACTGGATACCTTCTTGTTACTTTGGCTGCAAAGGATGGGCATGCGCAAAATGGAAATGTTCATCATCAGTATGATAGCCATTATTGGCGGTTGTTTTGTAGTGGAAATGGCCTTTGCCAAGCCTGACATAGGAGCTATTGCCACTGGTTTTATACCCTCTCTGCCCAGCGAAGCAGCTTTGTATATTGCTATCGGTATTATTGGTGCTACAGTAATGCCGCATAATCTTTACCTGCATTCAGCTCTGGTACAGACACGAAAAGTGAAACGGGATGATGAGTCTATACGAAAAGCGATAAAATATAATTTCTGGGATAGCGCTATTGCGCTCAACCTGGCTTTGTTTGTAAATGCGGCTATACTCATATTGGCTGCAGCTGTGTTTCATAAAGGTGGGAAAACAGACGTAGCCGAACTTAAAGACGCACACCAATTACTGGCTCCAATGCTGGGTTCGGAGTGGGCGCCCAGATTGTTTGCGGTAGCACTTATTGCAGCCGGCCAAAGTAGTACCATAACCGGGACACTTGCGGGACAGATTGTGATGGAAGGATATCTGCGATTACGTATCAGTCCCGTGTTGCGTAGAATGATTACTCGTTTATTGGCCATTGTTCCGGCTATATTAGTAATCCTGATTAGTGGTGAAGAAAAGGTCGGCCAATTGCTCATTTTCAGCCAGGTGTTGCTTA
>JBAZWL010000075.1:0-5359 GCA_041660405.1 Taibaiella sp.
AGCATTGTTGGGGCGTTTAATGTGTTGCAACTCAAAACTAACCTTTATTACAATGCTCTCTTTATTCACTCTTAACTAGCAACTTGAGTTATTTAGTATAGTAAACTGACTATGCAGGATATAAATATGACTATTCAGTATAGTAAACTGACTATGCAGCGTATCAAGCTAACTATTCAGTATGTTAAACTGGCTATGTAGGATATCAAACTAACTATTCAATTTATTCATCTAACTATTCAGTTTGTGAACTAAACTATTGTATTTATTATACTTTTTGGACAAAATACGGCTCTAGTGGGGTGTTTGCGTCATTTGATATAAAATGTGGTACGGTTTTTGATTTATATGTTGGAGTATTCTTATAAAACTATTAATCGGTTCACTATGCTTACCCTTGATTTAAAACCCATTTTTGCCGTTCGCGGCATTGATAAACCTTATGCTTTCCTGGTCAAAAACGGATTTTCTCATAATACGTCGCAGAAGCTGACTTCGGGAAAAGTAGCCGTTATGAATGTCAATTATATGGAAAAACTCTGCCAGTTACTTTGGTGTACACCCAACGATCTGTTTCATTGGCAACCTGCTCAAGGTACTGCGGTAAGCGACAACCACCCATTGTTACCACTTACAAAAAGGCCAGTAGTAGAAGTGAATTTCAGAAATGCCATGAAGCGTGTGCCGTTGCATAAACTTGAAGAACTTTCTACCACGTTGGCTAAGGAGATTGAAGAAACGAAGGGTTTGTAGGTTGCGTGTATTTTTTCTCGCAACGACGCAACGGAGCGCGGCGATAGTGGGGTTGTTTTTAAAAACAGTGACATCACATAAAAAAAGTTGCCAACTCTTTAAGAGTTGGCAACTTTCATTTTCGTTATTTCCTTGTCACAACTAATAACCGAATACTTGTTCCAGGCTTAATATTTTGAGTTCACCCAGTTTCTTCATGTCTTCTTCTTTCAACTTGTCTTGATTGGCAACAATGCAATAAGTGTATTGTTTGTGGCTCAATTCTTTGTCGTGGAAAGATTTCAGATCAGCGAAGGTAAATTTAGGTGTAGCATCATAAGTGTTTTTACGAATATCGTAATCGCGGCCCATGCGCTCTGCACTCAGGTAGCTGAATAAGATACCATCTTGAGTAATACGCTCTGTAGCCAATGATTTACGCAAACCTTCTTTAGCATTTTCAAGTGCTTTGTCAGACTGTGGCAATACATTCAGCAATTCGTTCATGCCTATAACAGCATCGTTGAATTTATCTGATTGGGTACCTACATAAGCCATAGCGCTGTTACGGTATTCCTTACGGCTTGGTGTACTGAAAGCAGAATAAGTAGAGTAGGCCAAAGCTTTAGATTCACGAATAGTCTGGAATACAATAGATCCCATGCCACCGCCAAAATATTCATTGAACATAGAAATGGTAGGCTGCATAGCTGCGTTATAAGCATCTGCATTACGGATCCAGAATACCTCTGCCTGTACCATATCGTAATGGGCAAACAATACTTCGTTTTTATTTTGTTCTACTTGCTGGAATTTTTTAGCAGCAGGCATTGCTTTGAATGTAGCCGGGGCAGGATGTACTTTAGTTAAGTTAGCTGCTATTTCTGTAGCCGTTTTAGGTCCGTAGTACAATATGCGGTGTTGATAATCGGCCAGGTTATGTAATACAGCAACAAGGTCCGATGCTTTTAAGTTTTCCAGTTCAGCATCTGTAAGTTCGTTATTGAACGGGTTTTGTGCACCGTACATAGCATAGCTGCGTAAGCCGGCCATGATAGATCCTTTGTTTTGCTTTTTATTCAGACGGGCTTTTTTCAAGCGCATTTTGTAAGCTGCAAGTGCTTCTTCGTCCGGTTGGCAATTGCGTAATACATCTTCAAATAAGGTTACTGCTTTGTCAAAATTATTCTGCAAGCCATCTATGCTAACGGTAGTATTTTCACCGCTTACGCTGATGTGAAAAGTTGAAGCGATCTTATAGAAGTCAGTACTGATATCTTCTGAAGATTTAGTTTTGGTACCCAGATATTCCAGGTAATCGGTTGCAATAGGTAACAATTTATCGGACCAGCTTCCGGTTTCGTATTGGTAATACAAACGGAACAAAGCATTGTCTTTATTCTGTACAGCCAATACTTCGCGAGCACTGGATTGAGCACGTTGGATATCTTTTTTATAATCTATCCAAACCGGATCAATTTTGTTTTCCGGCATTGCATTTACTTTCTTCAGGAAAGGAGATTGCGCCTCGCGGTTAACTTCAACCGGCGTGATGGTTGGCTTTTCAACTTTTACAATACTCTTATCTTCACCCTGGCGTTTGTTTATCAACACGTAGTTATTGCTCAGGTATTTGTTTGCAAATGCAACGATGTCGGCCTTAGTGATTTTAGCCATATCATTTACATAAGCAACTTTATCTCTCCAATCTGTTTCGTCCGTAAAATTACTCATCAGGTTGCTTGCGCGGCTGCTGTAATTTTCGTTTTCTTCAATGATTCTTTTTCTCTGGTTATTTACAATAGAAGAAATCAGATCATCAGGGAAATTACCTTTTTTCAGGTTTTCCAATTCAGCCAGCAACAGGTTTCTTACTTCGTCAAGCGATTGACCTTGAGTAGGGTTACCTTGCAATAACAATACGCTGTAGTCTTTCAATATATAAGGGAAGGCACCTGCACCCAGTAATTTTTGCTTCTTAACTAGGTTAAGATCAATAATACCAGCAGAACCATTAGTAAGAATATTACCTACAAGATCCAGCATCTGAGCATCTTTAGTAGCAGCACCCGGGAAACGGAAGCCCATCATAATGCTTTCGGGAGTTGGTCCGGTTACTTCTTTTACTATAGGGTTTGCGATAGGTGTTTCAGGAGAGAAGGTGTAAGCTGGAATAGCCTTAGACTGCATGTAGCTGAAGTCCTTATCGATCTGTGCAATTACCTGATCCGGATTAAAATCGCCGGACATAATAATACCCATATTGTTAGGTACATAATAGGTATTGAAATATTTCCTGATCTCCAGCAGAGAAGGGTTTTTCAAGTGTTCTACGGTACCGATTGTAGTTTGTTTACCATAGTTATTGTTCGGGAACATGGTTTCAAACATTTTCTCAATTACTTTTCTGCCATCATTATCAAGGCCACGGTTCTTTTCTTCGTAAACGGCTTCCAGTTCGGTATGGAAAATACGCAATACCGGTGCACGGAAACGTTCAGCCTGTACCGCAAGATATTTATCTATAGCATTGCTGGGAACATCTTCGGTATAAACGGTTTGTTCAAAAGAGGTGAATGCATTGGTACCTTTGGCTCCCATAGCACCCATCATTTTATCATACTCATTGGCAATAGCAAATTTTGCTGCTTCGCCGGATACTTTATCTATTTGTTTGTAAATTTCTTTACGTTTTACTTCATCGGTAGTTTTATTATACTGTTCGTATAAGCCATCGATCTGGTCCAGCAATGGTTTTTCTTTACTCCAATCGAGGGAACCATATTGATCTGTACCCTTAAATAATAGGTGCTCCAGGTAATGCGCCAGACCGGTATTAGTAGCCGGATCGGTTTTACTACCTGCTTTTACAGCAATGTAAGACTGTACTCTTGGTTCTTTCTTAGAAGGACTGAGAATAACCGTAAGGCCGTTTTTCAACGTGTAGAAACGGGATTGAGTAGGGTCATTTGCAACATATTTGTAGGAATAACCGCCGGATGTGGCTTGTTTCCATTCCATTTTTTGCTGCGCAAATGAGCATTGTATCGCACCGGCAGTAAGGGTTGCGGCAATGGCCAATGAACGTAATAACTTCATAGTTTTGTGAAGATTGTTTTAAGATGGCATCAAAAATAACAGGTATTTGTGCCTTTTCAATGCTTATTTCCTAATATTTATCTACATCCTGTTGAAAATACCCCGTTTAGGGTGAAGAAGGTGGACATGAATGGGAAATTAAGCGTTTGTAGGGCCGCTCTTTAACTTTTGGAAAGTTTCAAACTTTCCAAAAGTTAATAGAAAGGTTTTTGACGCTGCAACCAGCGTCAATTACTTAGGCTGTGGCAAAAACATGAAATACACAGCACCTATAATAAACAGGAATGCCACCAGGTAATTCCAACGAAATTGCTCCTTCAGAAAAACCAGGGCAAAGATGAAGAATACACCAAGCGAAATAATTTCCTGAATGGTTTTCAATTGAAACGGGCTGAAACCTTCAAGTTTGCCAAATTTGTTGTTGGCCGGCACCATAAACACGTATTCAAAAAAAGCTATGCCCCAACTGATCAGTATCAGCTTGATCATGGGCATATCGGAAGTATCCTTTTTGAGATGTCCATACCAGGCATAGGTCATGAAACAGTTGGAGGCTAAGAGACAAACAATGGTACGCATAAATATTCCTTTCTAAATACACTGCAAGTGTAGTAAATATTCAGGTACTTGTTCTGGTAAATTTTTTTGCAGTTACCTTTTGGAAAGTTTCAAACTTTCCAAAAGGTGGGATACGTAATAGGTGCGACCTAAAGTACCTACATGAATTTATACAATACCTTATCCATAACACCTTTTATCTGATCATTACAAAGGTTACCCATCGATCCTTCGTGCGTGTGGCTATGGATATCAAAATCTTTGAATTTAAAAGTTCCGTCTTCTACCTGCTTCCCGATTTCTCTATACGCCTCACGGAATGGGATACCTTTGTTAACCAGGCCGTTCACTGCCTCTACTGTAAATACATATTGATACTTTGGATCGGATAAAATATCATCTTTGATGATTATCTGCGGCAAGGAGAAGCAAAGTATATGGATACAGTCCAATAAAGTTTCTATAGCGGGAAAAATAATCTCTTTAGTTAGTTGCAGTTCCCTATGATAACCGGATGGAAGGTTTGAAAGCAGAAGCGTTAACTCATTAGGCAAAGCCTGAAGCCTGTTGCATTTTCCCCTTACCAATTCAAAAATATCGGGATTCTTTTTGTGTGGCATAATACTGCTTCCCGTAGTCAAGGCATCAGGAAAATAAATGAAATCATGATTTTGGTTCATGAATAAACATATATCCATGGCCATTTTGGAAAGTGTAGCCGCAATGCCTGCAATACCTGTCGCTACCAGCTTTTCTGTTTTTCCTCTGCTCATTTGCGCATAAACAGCGTTGTAATGCATATCGCCAAATTGGAGCAATTGCGTTGTAGCCGATCTGTTGATTGGAAGAGAAGAACCATAACCTGCGCCGCTTCCCAAAGGATTTTTATTGGCCATGTTATAAGCTGTTGCCAGTAACTCCATATCATCCGTAAGGCTTTCTGCATAAGCGCCACAGCATAATCCGAGAG
>JBAZWL010000076.1:0-4737 GCA_041660405.1 Taibaiella sp.
GATGATAGCCTGATATCGGGCGCAAGCCATCTTTATTATCGTAACAATAACTATGAGCATTATACGCTTGTAGGAAGTTATAACAGGAAAGATTCTATAGCCCACTTCAGAGAAGACAGCACATTAGGTGTTAAACTAGGCTTGGAAGGCAGTAATTGTCTTGGAAATTATACTACCAAACTGGAAGTAACAGATACATCCATGTTACTTCTTGGTAAATGGAGTGATAATTCAACTTCTGTTCTCCATTGTCCTACAGTTAAGGTGCGATTGGAAAGGTTTTTGCCTCACAAAAAATTGCCGGTAGCAGCCGAAGTTAAAAATAAAGAAAAGGAACCGGTGATAGACAAGATTAGAGTTAAAGATAAAGTGGAAGATAAAAACCTGGAACGTGCATCCGAAATACAAAGCCTGATTGAAATATCTGTTGCTGAAAAAGACTCTATTAAGATAGAACTGTATGATAATAAGGAAATCGATGGCGATGTTATTTCTCTCTATTTAAACGAAGATGCGTTGCTGCATAAACAAATGTTGCGTGCTACGCCTTTGGTATTATATGTATCGTTGAACAATGGAGTAGGGGTTGATAAAATTAAAATGGCTGCCGAAAGTATGGGCTCCGATCCGCCTTGCACGGCAATGATGCAGATTACAACACGAACCGGAAAAACATATAAGGTGGACCTTTCCAGTAATTATAGCAAGAATGGTATTGTTGAATTGTTTTTACAAAAATGATGCTTAAATAAAGTCAAATTATTGCTGTTCGCCTTGTGAGCAATGGCTACTCTAATAATGCTGTTAGCATTACATATGTCTATCAGGTTTCCTGTCATATCCTGTGATGACATTATTAATAACCTGAACTGCAGACGACCCAATTGTCGGTACGTACATCATAAGGCTGACCCTGCGAACTCAGGACCTTATAGCCCAGTCAAATTAACGATAAAAGATAATCATTAGTCTCCTAATGATTCAACCACCGGGAATTTCAACCTTCCTGGTGCATCCCAAAAGTATCAGAGATTCTTTTTTATGTCAGTTGAGTCCTTACATGTTGTATCCACTTCCGGCAATTGTGGCCTTGCACGGAGGCGATGGTTTAGTGGTTTGGTTTAAATTGGTAGACAGGAGCCTTACTCTTAGGGCCCCTTAGTATATAGCCCCACTTCATGTTCTGATTACTACTTTCTACCCGACCTGAGTAGCATCGGATTTTTACTTCTTCATCACCTTGTAAAGAAAACCGATCGGAAAAAAGTCTGTTGCATTGAACCTCCCTACAAAGGTAGGGGGACATGTCCTCAAATCTGATTTTTTGTCAATAATCCATACAAAAGTAGGGTACTGAAAACTTATCTGCTGTCAATATTTGTTCTTCCTTTGCTTTTATAAAACGGTGCAACGCAGACCTGTCGTGTATTTGCTGTTGCGGCTGTTTCTAATGAATATTGATGGACAGCTAACCTAAGTAAATGTATGAACAAGAACGCTGCAAAAATCGGGAAGGTAAGGTTGTCTGAAACAAAGGTGATTTTTAATCAGGCGGAAGTATTGCTCAGGAGCTCATGTTACCCGGTATCGGAGCATATCCGGATGATGATGATCAAAATCGGGAACAAGGAACTGATGGATTCGTGGGTAAGCGTTTATGACGGGAACGGAAACTTATTGTTCAATGGATTTTAATTTGGCGTATTTGGCGGAATTGTAACAATAATCGAAACCGGCGGCGGTATACTCCAATTCAAAACAGCTATTTAATTTATATCAACTAACGTTATTTATATAATAATCAAGACAATGAATGCCAGACTCTATAAGACCAATCCATTTAGCGGGTTATCAACCAGGAAATCAAGAGTGCAACAAAGGTTCGAAATAAGTAGTCACCGTTTTTTAAAAAAATGTATTGATCTTATAAATAACTATGAAGTCATTCAAATCGACTATAAACAGCTGTTTAGCAAAGACACCTTGTCTGTGGTATCGGAGGCGGTCTACCGGGAACGGTTTAGCAGGATTCTTCTTAAGAACAGAGAGCTGATGGATGCCTATGGGAAACATGTAGACCAATTTATTAATCGTTCCCTGGATATCAGGAATATGTCAAAGGCAGATAAAGTTCACTTCGAACACGTAGCTGATGTATACCTGATGATGCAAAAGGAATATCTGATGATGGAGAAACTCTTTAAGCTACCATTCGAGGTAGACGGGCTTTGCTCTGACGATACAAAGGCGATCAATATTCCTGCCGGATTGATTAAAAGATACACGGATAATAAAAAGTAACGGCAACCAACCGGTTAATGCAAACGGTGAATCAACTATTTAATACAGCCGTGTATGCACAGTAATTGTCGGACATTTTTAATTATAACAAAAAATAAAAACTACAAAAAATAAAAACTACAAAAAATGAAAAACAATCTATTAAAACAAATATACCGGCAACAGCAATGCTATAGGAGAACGAGGCCAATAATAAGGATATTTATCTGTTGTATAAAAAATCCAACCACGGACTCTTGACAGATACTTCATGGGTGGGGTACCGGAACGTTCACAGGCTTGTGGGAAATTTGGACCAAAGGAGCCTGAACGTGGTATATTTTAAGTAGGCTTGGCGCTCCCCCTTGTGTGAGCAGATTGCTGTACACTAAAAAAACAATTATAAAAACATAAAAACAATATTTAATAATTATAAAAACAATAAATTATGAAACAAATAGTTAGGACACCCAACGTTAAACCATCTGGCAAGTGGTTATTGGTATTAAGTATATGCCTGGTATTTTGGGGCAGCGCCAGGGGGCAGAGCGGGGCAGTGCTGGGGTTTTTCTTTCAGTCGGCTTCCGGGCCTGACCCCAACTACTTTTATGTGGATCTTTTTATGTTCGCGGGTGCAAATTATGTTACGAACGATATGGATTATGGTACGACAAATAGTATGGGCTCCTGGACGGGAGCTAACTTGAGGTTCACCACCCCTGGGGTTGTTGCGACTCTGGCCAATACTTCGGCTATTTCCTATACGCCGGAGACCACCCAAGGTTTTATGGGCGCTCCCCCAACCTTTATGTCGGCGGGGGGCTGTTATGCGTCTGAGCCTTGTTTTAACGTTTCGTTAACCAGGGCCAATCCTGGGATAGATGCCAGTGCTACGCCGCTCAAGATCGGCCAGCTGGCGTTTAATAAGGCCACCTTTCCTTCGGGGACACAGGTTTCGTTGCGGAATACAACTACACAGGCCTGTGCGATCCGAGAGTCCTTTTGGTCCAATGGAGCCAATGCAACTATGGGACGCTCCGAGATAGGCCCTCAGCCATCCATCGTGCTGCCGGTTATCTTAAACGGTTGGAGCGCTATGCTTTCCAACTGTGATGTGATCTTGAGTTGGCAAGTAGCGCAGGAAAAAGGGTTCAGTCACTTTGAGTTAGAGCATAGCACCAATGGGCAATCCTTCAGTAGCCTGGGGCAAATCAGTTACCTCGAGGGCAGACATGATTTTAGGTACCGTCATGAAAATGGTGGAAACGGCGCGCATTTTTACCGTCTCAAACTGATAGACGCGGATGGTAGATATTCATTTTCCAAAATACTATCAATAACAAATCGCTGTGATAATAGCGGGGACGTACTGAGCTTATACCCCAACCCAGTATACTTCGGTGGTGGCTATAACCTTCAATACGAGAGTAGCCGCGATGGCAGGGCCACTATAGTAGTGACCGATGGCCTAGGTCGTGCTTACGAGACGGAAGCGGTATCATTGAAGGCTGGGGTCAATACTTTCAACCGCAACACACAAAGTATGGCAGCGGGTGTGTACCATGTGCAACTGAGGGCCGATGACAACTCCTGGAGCAGCCCGGTCAAGAAGGTGGTCGTGCAGTAAGGATAATGATCCTGGCCTTTGGAAGTAGTTGGTTATACGATATCGCAGACCGGGTATGGTGCGCTGTCCCGTAAGTGTCGAAGCCGGTGCTAACTATTGCAACATTCTGGTTTATACCCTGAGCGCCGTTGCTCAACTAGTAAGATTGGACCCTGATGTAAGTACCTGAAAATCTTACCTGGTAAAACTGATCTTGAACAATAACCGTTAAGCCTCCGGTTTGCATGCAGCAAGGGGCCTCGTCGCTCCTGAAAACATCAGGTTCATCAACTTACAGCGATATCATTTTGACAATCACCCATACCCGGTCTTGCGGCAATTATGGCCTTGCACAGAGGCAATGGTTTAGTAGTTTGGTTTATATTGGTAAACAGGAGCCTTATTCTTAGGGCTCCTAAATTTATAAATATCCTGTTTCATAAATATGTTGAGTCGGGTGATAGGTATTGCCACTCTTATAATGTAAAAAAAATTTGAGTAACTTTTATCTGCTTGCTTTTTTTAATTACATAATTTTTAGTCAAAAAAATATAATAGCATGAAAACACTTTACTATTGTTTCTTCTTGGTGCTGGCCTGTTTTTATAGCAGGCCTTTGCAGGGACAAGACCTGTCAGGCGTATGGGTAGGCACTTACGGCAAACATATCATGAATATCATGATGACTACACCAGAGAAGCTGGTTGTCGAACTTTACCTCCATGATGATAGCCTGATATCGGGCGCAAGCCATCTTTATTATCGTAACAATAACTATGAGCATTATACGCTTGTAGGAAGTTATAACAGGAAAGATTCAATAGCCCACTTCCGAGAAGACAGCACATTAG
>JBAZWL010000077.1:0-2729 GCA_041660405.1 Taibaiella sp.
GGAAAGTTGTTTAATGGTGCAATAGTTAAAATAAAATAAGGAAATGAAAAACGGATTTGCAGGAAATATCGCAAAGGGATTTATAAAGTCGAAATTAACAATTCTGCTGATGATCGCCTTTTTACTGATTGGCGGCTACAGTACCTTTCTAATTCCACGCGAAGAAGAGCCTCAGATACAGGTTCCGATGGCAGATATTTTTATCGGTTATCCCGGCGCTTCGCCCAAGGATGTGGAAACCAAAGTGGTCGCACCTCTCGAAAAAATGATCTCAAACGTAAAGGGGGTCGAATACGTGTATTCTACTTCGATGCAGGGGCAAGCTATGCTGATCGTTCAGTTTTATGTGGGTGAAGATGTGGAACGCTCGTTGGTAAAACTATACAGCGAACTCATGAAAAACATGGATAAAATGCCACAGGGTGTTACCCTTCCATTAATCAAGACACGTGCAATTGATGATGTACCTGTACTGGGAATCACGTTATGGAGTGATAAGTACGATGACTTTCAATTAAAACAGATTGCACAAGAACTGAGCAATGAGATCAAAAAGATACCTGATGTTTCCGATATCAATATTTTGGGGGGAAGGAACAAGGAGGTAAAAGTAGTATTGGATAAAAATAAAATGGCGGAAAATCGTATTGATTTTTTATCCTTAAGCAAACAGTTTCAGGCAAGTAATTCACAAATGCAAAGTGGAAACCTTTTGCAAAAAGACACCTCATTTTCAGTTGTGACGGGAAATTTTTTAACCGCTTCTGATGATGTTGCCAATTTAGTTGTGGGCATTAACCAGCAACAGCCTGTTTATCTTAAGCAAATAGCCAAAGTAGAAGAAGGTGCCGAAACACCAAACCAATATGTACTTTTCGGTTACGGGAAAGCCGAAGCTGAGCATATTCAGGCTTTTAAATCGAACTATCCAGCCGTGACCTTATCTATAGCCAAAAAGAAAGGGGCTGATGCGATGAATTTATCCAGCCAGATCCTTGCAAAAGTTGATTACCTAAAAAAGGATTTGTTACCAGATGAAGTGCATTTAACTGTCACTAGGAATTACGGCGAAACAGCATCTGCTAAAGTGTCTGAACTATTATTCCATTTATTTATCGCCATTGTGGTGGTTACCGTTTTTGTGATGCTGGCTATGGGCTGGCGTGGCGGACTAGTAGTGTTTTTATCTGTTCCGGTAACCTTTGCACTTACCTTGTTTGCCTATTATTTCATGGATTATACCTTAAATAGGATTACCCTGTTTGCGCTGGTATTTATTACAGGTATTGTGGTCGACGATTCCATTATTATAGCGGAGAATATGCATCGCCATTTTAAAATGAAGAAATTGCCACCTTTGCAGGCTGCCATTTATGCGATCAATGAAGTTGGTAATCCAACCATATTGGCAACTTTCACCGTAATCGCAGCGGTGTTACCGATGGTGTTCGTTTCAGGAATGATGGGTCCATATATGAGCCCAATGCCCATAGGAGCATCCATCGCTATGATATTATCCCTAATCGTCGCACTAACGCTTACCCCATACCTAGGTTATATCTTCCTGCGTGAGAAAGAAAAGAATGGAAAACCGACAAAAGAAAGTAAACCTAAATTATTGGAAGAAAGCCGAATCTATAAAATATACCACTCTCTTATACATCCATTATTAGAATCGAGATGGAAACGCTGGGCATTCATCCTTAGCATTGTGGTTATCCTGTTCGCGTCGCTATCCATGTTCTATACCAAGGCGGTTGCCGTAAAAATGCTGCCATTCGATAATAAAAACGAGTTTCAGGTTGTAATTGATATGCCTGAAGGAACTACATTGGAAAAAACGCAGGCCGTAACGAAAGATATCGGGATTTATCTTTCCGAACAAGATCTTGTAGAGAATTACCAATCGTATATCGGCACCTCGGCACCCATAAGTTTTAATGGACTGGTACGTCATTACGATCTCAGGAAAGGAGAAAATATTGCAGATATACAAGTGAATCTGGTCGATAAAAAGGACAGGGACGTGCAGAGCCATACTATAGCAAAGGATATGCGCAAACCCATACAGGAGATTGCAAAAAAATACAATGCGAATATAAAAATCGTGGAAGTACCTCCTGGCCCGCCAGTATTATCCACCTTGGTGGCCGAAATTTACGGCCCCGATTACAATGAACAGATTAAAATCGCAAGTCAGGTAAAAAACCTGCTTAATAAAACCCCCGATGTGGTAGATGCTGATTGGATGATAGAAGATAATCAGCCTGAAATCCATGTTGAAGTGGATAAAGAAAAAGCCATGCGATATGGTATTGCTACTGCCCAGGTAGCAGCTACTATTCAGGCAGCGCTATCTGGGATGCCTGTAGGCAATATTTCGCAACCGCTCGCTTATAATCAAACGGCTATTAAGCTTCAACTGAGCGATGCAGACAAAGCCAATATTAATGACCTGCTTGATCTTAAAGTAGTAAGCCAACTGGGGGTTGTGGTACCGGTAAAGGATTTGGTGACCATAACCAGACAGATCAAGCCCAAAAGTATTTATCGTAAAAACCAAAAAGAGGTGGTTTATGTACTGGCCGATATGGCCGGCGAATTGGAAAGCCCTTCGTATGCCATTTCTACTGTTTCTGACAACTTAAAAAAAGTGAACATTCCGAAGGGGTTTTCGTTAAAAGAAGAATATACGCATCAGCCCGATTTGGAAGACAATTATAGTTTGA
>JBAZWL010000078.1:0-2564 GCA_041660405.1 Taibaiella sp.
TGCCATCACCTATGTATTCAAGTATGATTGTTTCGTAAGGGAAATCGTTGTTAAACTGTATCTCGCTTCTTTCCGGCAATACTCTGAATTTGTAGCTTGCCATATCAGGACGGTTGTTAAAAATACCTCCCTGAAACTCACCGCCACTCATTCGGTTAATCAAATAATCAGAATTAGGATTAGTGCTGTTATTATCAGAACTCGGCCAAACTATTTTATCACCTGCTGAATCGTAATTGTTTAATCGGTTAATAGAACCGCCCTGTACTAAATTTTTTACCTTGTCATTTGCAATAACTCCCACACGTACCCAATCAACATAACCACATGGCAAAATCACCGACTTGTAAGAAGTAACGGTTAATTCTTCGGTATAAATTCTTTGTAAGGTGTCAAAATGTAATTCACGTACTGCATCACAGGCATACTTTAAGTATTGCAAGTACCAGTGTACAGGCTTACCCTGCTTAATAAGCAGCCCTTTTATAATTCCGTCAATGGTAGCAAATCTCATTATGCGTTGTCTTTAGTCGTGTCATTAATACTTACCTTCTTAGGATTCTTTGCAAACTGGTTGTAAACCATTTCAATTACCATACTCTCCATATCAGCGTTAATCGGTAAGGTTTCAAAGTCGTTGTACTTGCTTATATCCATTACTACCAACTGCATATCAACCGCAGTAACAGAAGGGGAGGCGGCAGGTAAATCGGCATTGTAAATAACTTCCTTACCTCTTACTTCGTAACCTATCTGGCCAAGTAAAGTACTCATGCCTCTTTGCGCACCAATGAATCCACTTTGTCCCATTGGAATAGGAATGAATGAAACAAACGGATCGTCAACCTTTGTTATCCCAAATACTCCCATATTACGTGGGAGTTTAATAGGAATGGCAGGTAGTGTACTTTTACTAACACCATTCCACGTTATTACGGCAACGCTATCGTATGTCGCCAATACGCATCCTTCAGGTATCGTTTCCCCACCCGCCAATGTTTCGCCAAAGAACTGTGCTTTGGTTAATGTATTTATAGCTTGCTCAATCGCTTTGGTAATTTCTTCCGGCTCAACCTGTGAGGCAGAAGATGGATCACCTGCTGAAAGCATCCTATGTATTTGTTCTCCAAGTACGTATTTGCTTAACATTTATACTCCTGCTTGGTCTTTATTTTGAAAAAATCCTATCACTTCCTCATTTTGCAGATTAATACCTAACAACTGCATGGCTTTAAATACCACATTGTTTATTTCTTCATCGTCCCATTCCATTTGTGCAGATGTACCTGAATTATATGTAATAACCCTTCCTACTAACGTATAAGCAAATACTGGCTTTACAGGACGTTTCATATAATAAAAAGTACCTGCGTACCCCTGCGCAGGGAACATTTCTATTGCCTTTGCAGGGGTGGTTGTATTTTTTAGGCGACCCAATGGCCTCACCGATGAAGCAGGTATTAGTTGACTTTTCTTTCTATTTGCCCACTTGTCCTCTGAAATAATATCCACCGTTTCGTAATTCACACCGCTTGGCGCATTTGAATCAGTGTAATTAATAACCATAGAAAGAAGGTGCAGATAGTCATTAGGAAGTGTATAAACACCACTCGTAAAATTTCCAGTCGTAAACGTTGCTTCCTTTTTGAAGGGTAGAAGGCTATCATGCACCTTTTGAGATTTGGCATAGGAAATATGACTTACACCGTCACCCTTGCCGTATTCATTGGGATTACTGAATAATTCGGTAAAACGCATCATCTGCGCTCTGTCTAATTGAGCATCTTTTTCTTCGGGAGACAGATACCCTAACTGGCTCTTTTCAGCGAAGAAATCAATAGCATCATGTATTACTTTTAGATCCATTATTATAATTCTTTACCTACTACATATTCCTGCCGTATCACTAAAAACTGTTCCCCTTCTATCTCGTATTTCTCGGCAAACTTGTCGTTAAAAATTACTGTGTCACCTTTTACTACCTTCATAGCCGTTGCACCTTTCTTCGGTTCTCCTACATAACTTACAACAGCCCTGTTTTTTACCGTTTCACTCTTTTGCATATCTGTCAGGTATAAACTCCCAACTCTTTCGCCGTTGTTTTTCTCAATCTTTTTTGCAAAAATGTAACCTGGCGCAGCAATCATCTTCCCTTTTCTGATTACACCCAAAATCATATTATAATCCACTTTCCAGTACATATCACCATCTATCAAATGCTGATTTGTATGGTAATTGGCGTTCTGTTCCTGTGTCCACTGCATTACAACCATATACCGGAATAAAACAGTGTCATCTTTCTTTACAAAGGCTTTTAAACCTATGCTGTCAAAGTTGTTTCCTACTACTTTCTGTGGTATTGTTAAGGCAGTTGCGCTAAGTGTTGCACTCCATTCAGGGTTGTAGGTAGTATCTTTGTAGAGAGTTACCCCGCTTTTGGTTTTCAGCTCGTCTGAAAATGCGTTCATCTGCACGTAAACATAGTTTTTCGGGCTAATAGGGGGCATGTGTGAAATTATTTCCGTACAAAGATAGTTTATTTTTGACATTTGGGCTACATTATG